>CAVSLC010000019.1:0-252333 GCA_963728565.1 uncultured delta proteobacterium | reverse complement strand
AGATACTCGCGGCACGCTTCGCACTGCAGGATCGGCAGTTGCTTCAAGATTACAATGCGCTCCTCTGACAGTTTGAATGGCAAATCAGTGGTGATCGCACGCATGCCAGCACCGCAAACGGTGCACTTCATGATGACCTCCTTCGCGTCTTCAAATCCATTTCCCACTCATCGGGACTGGCTATGCGGTGACGATTCGTACATTCTGACCTTCTACATCGACACCAAACAGTATATGAAACGCAACGTCGCCCTCCTGCCCGAGCAACAAATAGCTCGGAAAGTATTTGTCCTCCGGATAGGCCTCGACGATTTCATAGGTATCTGCCGCTTGGATGATCGTCTCACGGGCAATGAACCTCTCTCCAAGGCGCATGTTGACGTGATAAGTCCAGAGAATCCGACCCCCGCGAACACAATTCCGAATGAAGGATAGAGCGTCGTCAGGAAGGGTTCGATCGGCCACAGTTCATGTATAGCTGAAGTTTCTCGGAGCGTCTAACGCCGGCGGTCACCGGCCGCAAGGCGAGCAGCGCGAGCCCCCGGTCCGGTGCACTGCGTGGTTCGGCAGACCACGGCGTCGACGCCTTCATCTATCTGGCTCCTACGCACCACGGTAGACCCGCTGATACTCCGCCAGGGCAAGCCGATCGACCTCAAGGTCGAGATCGTTCGGCGCGGTCAACGGCACCCACCGCAAGGAGGCAGCCTCGTGGTTCTCCATCTTGCCTTCCCATTGCGGGACCGCGAAGTAGCGAAGCCTCCGGAACTCTGCTGATCGATGGAGAGGGGTACAGACGTACCGTACTTCGAGAGGCGTGATTCCCAACTCCTCCATGAGTTCACGCCGGAGCGCTCCTCGATGCCCTCCCCAGGCTCCACGTGGCCGCCTGGAAGGGCGACCGCACCTGGTACCACCCTCTTCGTGGGTTTCCGCTCCTCCGCGAGCACCGTGGCATCTTTAAGAACGAGGGCCGCTACGCATTCAAGAAAGTGCCAGTCTTCACCCACGCTAGCGTTCTCCTCCGTCGTTTCCTGCCAAACGGGATGCCGCTGAGCCGCTACGGCAGAACCTTTCATTCAGCAGTATTCTCGCCGTCGGCTCAAGCGGCGGGTTGGACCGTGCACGCTCACGAGCGGTCCAAGATAGAACTCTTTCCACCCCTGATCATTCGATGTTCACGACTTTTCGTATCGTGCTGTATATGCCGATTAACAATGCGACGAAAATCACGGCGGCTATAAGCAAGTAGAGTGGATTCTGGTAAAGTTCTCTATAATAAACCAGCCCGCACAGGACGAACAAAAGGAAAACCATGAAGAGGATATCAAGAATTGTGTCGAGAATGACATATCCTTTGAAGAGTTTCCGTAACATGTTCTCGGTCTAACTAATTAGGCTGAGCGGGCGAGACCAGCGAGCACAGCGAGCGGGTCTAAGATCCTTCTCAAGCCGATTGTTATCCGATGTTGCGGCGGAGAATAGATGCAAGAGAGTTAAGCAACGGACCTAACAGCAACAAGATCGTTTTCTTGCACTGGCCTCACGTCGTTAACGTTTAGAGTAATAAGAGCTTGAGTTTTGCCGGATGCTGTGACGAACTCAACCTCCAAGCCATCGGGCTCATACACCTCCACGACAGCCCCTAAATCTCCCGCACGAAGCCCATGCTGCGGCAGGTCTCGTCGAGGACTACTGTGTCGAGAAGCTTGTACTTCATTCAGTGTCTCCTGGGTAAGCGGTCACAAACTCGGGAATATCGGTTTCAAATCGTATGATCCAGACGGTTAACACACTCGCAGACTTCTCAGACGGCCCATTCAAAGTACCACGAAGTTCGTACTTTTGGCCATACGGACTTTTCCTTCCGGGCTCCGCATCGCCCAACTCGCGATCGTAAGGAGATCTTGTTCGAGACGCTGACAGTCAGTAGCGGTATATCCCAGGCTGGCGAAAAAAGGCACCTTGAACCGACCCACCGGATGCGAGCTTGAAAGAAGATAGTCCCGAAGTTTAGCTGGCGCGATGACCGCCCGATGTGCTTCCGGAAGTTTCATCGTTCATTCGGATAACGCTGAGGCTGAGAAGTCGAGGCCCGCGAGGTTTGCGAGCGGGTCCGAAGATCTGTCTCAAGCCGGTCGTTAGGCATAAACAGCCGTGAGTTCACTTCAGCAACTGCCTCGCTATCAATCCAATGGCAAAAATCCATAAAAAGAATCCGATCCACCAACTGATTTCCGTAAGAACTGCCCACTTCGGAGACTTTCATTTGAATAGTAGTCCCAACGAGGTTTTTTCCATCCAAAGGTAACGACATACAAGACGCATTCTCCGGTGTAAAAGAAAACAATCTCAATGAAAAAATGAAGGAGGAGTTTTGGAGCACCTTCGGCTATATCATCGAGGACTGGCATGGCGAGGTTTACTCAGCGTAACTTTCCTTTTGCCTAACGCTCAGGGTGAGCGGGACGCAGCTCGCGAGCGCAAGCGAGCAGGCTGACGATCCGACTCAACCCGTTTGTTAGGCGGCATGCTGTGCTGTTGCCGCCCTCGGGCGATCTGCACTATGTCGAGACCTTGACGATTCCGAAGCCAATTAGCTCCTTCAAAACATCCATCGCCTTCGCTTCAAGCTGGTCCTTCTCGAAGGAGATGTAGCCGATGTCTCTGAAGTTGCTGGGAAACGTTACCGTCTCCTCTTTCATGATAACGAGCCGGTTGTCGTACAAGTATCCCGACGCACCCAATTCGTAGACGACGTTCTCACTCGGTCGCCAGATTACTTCGCCTTTCACGTTCCTGAACTCCTCGTCGGCGGTGAAGATCAAGATCGCACAGTTACAGGCCTCCATGATCTCGCGAATCTTTCCGGTGATCGGACGACCGAGGTTGGGCTCCTCTGTAGCTACTTTGTAAGGAATTCTGAACTGTTCCAGTATCTTCGTGAGCTGCTCAAGCGGTTTCTTGTTCTTGCCATGCGCGATGAAGATCCCTTGCCCCGAAGTCTTCTTGCTGAAGGGGATATGGGAGAGCTCATCAGCTTGGAATTCAGCTTCGCCGGCTGGCTTGGTCTCACCGGGGGGCGATGGCTCCATACTTGTTTCGACTCCCGGCAATGGCGATGCGCCAACGAACTTTGCCAGAGCGTCGGCATTGAAACTGAACCGGGTCTCCGCCCCGCGACGGCCGATGATCATGGTCCCAAGGCCCGCGCCTTCAGCGACTCGGAAGAAGAAATCGCCTGAGCCTTGAGCATGTCTTCAGAGTCGCTGGCCTCGCTCTTGAAGTGGTCGTGCCAATGGGCGCCCACCTCATTACTCGTTAGAGCATCCTCTCGACGGTGTGCTGCTCGTTCGACTACAGCTAGGTACGGCGCAATGCGGCGAATGACAGCCTGCAGGACGACGACCCGGTCGGAATCGCTCTTTCCGCAGCGTCTCCCTTTCCTCGGTTACTTTGTACCGACCGTCGTCCTGCGACTCGATAAGCTCCCATGTCTGTAGGGCAGAGATGCGTCTTGAGTCTGCAAGCTTCTCACCAACGACGGAGGAGATGTCCTTCAGTGTCGCACCTGTCGGTTTGCTCGCCAGGTAGGCACATGTCTGTGTGATATCCTCCAAGGTCGCACGGATCGGCAATGCCATTGCTTAGTCGCCCCCCTTTGCGTTGATCTCCTACGCCTACGCTACGCCGCTGAGCCGCTACAGCTAAAAAGCTTCATTCACCACCAATGTCGCCGTCGGCTCAAGCGGGCGGGTTATGCGTGTGCTTCAACTTTGTCGATAATCAGACAAATACTCTTATGACTCGTCTGTTTTTCGATTATTGTTTGCTCTGGAGGAATTGTGACGCTTCATTATCACAGTCCTTAAAATTGGCCGGACAACAAGCGTTAAAATTCGTCGAAGCGTTTCAATAACGGTGAAGATCATCTGATTCTGGATATATCGATTCATCTCAGCTGTACTGTACAGTCATTAGCCTAATGCTTTGCGCTACGGATCTCTTTAAAGTTCCATTCGTGAGGCTTGGGCTCTCCCAGCAGAGATCACCGCCGTCCGGTAATCGATACGCCTAACGTAAAGCTCAGGGGCGCGCGCTTGAGGGCGTCCCTTGAAGCGTTGAGTTAGCCCCCGCCTGCTCTCTGCGACGTCCATCGAAGAATCTCGTCGCGTGAGGCGGACGGCGCGTCTAAATGAGTCGAATCCGGCTCGTAGAGCTTCGTCATCGGATGAGGCGGGAGAGCACCGAAGATCACCTGTTTGGCTTTGAGCAAGATCGGATAGTCACCTTTTGGCGCCACATATAAGACCGGAATTGCCGGGTCCATCGCCTTCACCGCTTTAATGAGACTCATCGCACCGTCGGGATCGAACCAGCTGAGGTAAGCACTGGGCGTCGTGACCACGGGATAAGTTCCCCTGGCGCCCTCATAGTCGGTGAATCTTGTCTTTTCGTTTGCCTTCCCCTCGGCGATGAGCCTGCGTGCGATCTCTACCGACTCGCCAAGTTTCTCCCGGTAGATGGGGGTGCTCACGCTGCCGCCCGGCGCAATCGCGATAACTCCATCAACCAACTGCTTTCCAGCGTAATAGAGCGCGAACAGCGCTCCGAGGCTGTGCCCCGCGACGTACAGCCTCTTAGCGCCTCGGCTTCGCAGTGCGTCGAGCGCGGATTGGACTTCCTTTGTTGCGGCGTCGACGCTGACATCGTACTCGCGTCTTCCGGACCAAGGCATCTCAAGATTAATCACCAGATAGCTTCTCGCCTCAAGTGATGACGCGAGGTCCGAGACGCGCCTGTTGGGTGAGCCTCCCTTGCCATGCATGATCACTATGCCGATGCTTGGCGATGGTGATTGAGCCGTCGCGGTGGGAGTAACGGCCGCCAAACTGGCCGCTAGCGCCATTGCGATCCACGCGAGCAAAGTTTGGAACATGCGCAATCTCCTAGGAGCTAACGCGATGCGGCTAAGCCGTGGCGAAAAAAGCGAGCCTTAAGGCGAGCGTTTTCGACATCAGTTTTAAGCCGCGGGTTAGGCCACGCCTCGTCTGTCAACCTCATCTTGAATACATCTTTCGCAGGCTCGGTAATTGCGATTCGATCGTCTCGAATTTTACTTGCCTTTGAGCCCATCACGGAAGGCAATCGCTTCAAGCTCCACCCGGACAGCGTCCATGACGGGAACCACTGGCCGAGCTTCGAATACAAAAGCAGGCAACATCGAGCAGAACTTGTGAACCGCCAACGGATCGTCGCAGTCCAGCATCATATACCCGCCCCAGTCGCCAACCCGGATCACGAACAACTCGATCTTGAAATTGGCGGGCGCCTTCCATTGAGTGAAAACCTCCAGAATCCGCTTCTGGGCATTCTCGTACTCGATAGGCGAACCTTGCGGACGTTCGGACCAGGTGAGCATGTATTTCATAGACGTCCTTTCTGTTGGTTTGATTTTTTATCGGTGCACCGCTCCGTGAGGCCTAACTAATAAGTGAACCGCCTGAGTTCGGCGGGATATCACGCCCGATGGTTCTCATCTGATATCGCTAAAACCACGCAAGATATCACCTAGATTGCCAAAATCTGTCAAGGATATTCCTTAGAGCAAACGCCGCGAGTTTGCGGCATATCCGGATATCAGCCCGCAGGTATATCAAAATCAATCAGAGCCGATCCGCTGGGCTCAATACGCCGCGCCCGCCACGGTTCAAGACATGAGTGTAGATCATCGTCGTGCTCACGTCTTTGTGCCCGAGCAGTTCTTGTACCGTTCAGATGTCGTAGCCATCCTCCAGTAACTGCGTCGCAAACGAATGTCGCAAGGAATGGCATGTAGCCGGATTCGAAAAGCTCTTATGGAGGCAGCCATTAGGGCTTTTTTCACCGACTCGTGCAAATGATGCTTGTACTGCACCCCAGTCGACCGATCCACGTAATACCGGGTAGCGGAAAAACCCATTGCCATCCCCATTCTTTCCCAGCGTTTGGATATTTGCGAGCTAAGGCATTCGGCAGAACGACTCGGCCCATTCCTCGTTCCGCATCGAGTTCGTGTTGCCGCTTCGCTATTCCAAACTGTTTGATGAGCGGGTCTTTCGTTGCCAGAGGGAGCATCGTGTATCGATCTTTATTACCCTTGCCGGACCGCACTGTTATTTGATTTCGGGAGAAGTCAACGTCCTTTACTCTGAGGCGACAACATTCCATGAGGCGAACGCCTGCGCAGTAAAGTATAGCGGCCATCAGCCATTCGACACCCTGAAGCTGGCTCAGTATCGCCTTGATTTCATCTCGGGTCAGCACAGTTGGCAGGCGCGGCTGCCTTTTGGCTCTGACGACTCCGTCGACGTAGCCGATATTTTTGCCTAGAACCTCTCGATAAAGAAAGAGCAGCGCGTTCAAGGCTTGATTCTGTGTTGATGCACTAACGTGCCCGTCACTGGCCAGACTTGATAGAAATCGTGCAATCTCAGCCTCGCCCATTTCCTGTGGACGGCGTTTGTTATGAAAGAAGATATAGCGCTTCATCCAATGAACATATGCTTTTTCCGTTCGGTAACTATAGTGGCGCGTGCGAATCGCCTGGCGGACCTGATCGAGGAGCTTGGGTTTCGCTGATGATAGCGAGCTGACCGTTAGTGCTGGCTGGCTCGCGGAGATTCGGTCTCGGTTTAGTTCATATACTTTGGCGTTTTCCATGTTGTTTCCTCCCGTAGTCGACGCCATTCAAGGTTCGATGTTTAACTTTCAACAAAGCTTACGTGGCTCTATCGTTCCAAAGTTTCAGCCGTTCCAATCGATCAAGCCGTTCAGTAGAAGATTCAACAGTATCTTTAACCCAAACCTCGCTTAGACCTTTTCGGATCTAATTCTGGCATTTCATCCCATGTCCTGCCGTCGAGGTCACGACCGGTTAACTTCTTTCTCATCCCGCCCCACTGCTTGAAGAAAAACGGAACTCCTTGCGCAATGCACCGATCTCTAATCTTTCTCACCCATCGCGGATCGATGTTGCGCGCTCCTGGACCGGACTCCCCGCCGACTATTACCCAGTGAATTCCTTGAAGCGGCAGTCGAGGAATAGGTCCTAGCAATGGCTCGACTGATAGAAACCGAACGGCCACAGGCACCTTCCGCAACTGTTCGATGCGATAGGTATAGTCCGCATTCTCAACACTCACGCCCATCCAGACGTTATTATGCCAGGGAAGTTTTCCCGCGAGTTCCACCAGTCGCTCGGATCGCTTGGTTAAGATCTGAAATGTGTGCCAATTGGCTTTCGCCATCACATTGAAAACCCGGTGTATGAATTCGTACGGAACATCGGGGTGAAAAAGATCGCTCATCGAATTGACGAAGATTGTCCGGGACTGATTCCAGTGCAAAGGCTGGTCAACTACATCCGGCTGTAGAGTAACAGCAAAATTATTCCTGTATCTCACCTGCCCCATCGCATATAATCTACGCGCCATCCGATGCGCATAACAGTTCTTACATCCAGGACTGATCTTCGTGCACCCGGTAACCGGATTCCAGGTTGCATCGGTCCATTCAATTCGGCTGTCTCCTGCCATAACTAATGTCCTTTCTCAGCTGAGATAGCCAAACACGGATCAGGTTTCTCAGAAAATCGACCAGTGAATTTAAACGCCACGATCGATCCCTCACGTCGTCGTTTTCGGATCAACTGCGACAGATGGGCTTGTCGCCACAACTCACTGCGCACACACTCCGACAGAGCTGACCAACGGATGGCTCCTTCTTCAAGCTGTTCCATAAGCCAATTATCCAGTGGAGCTAAATTCGGCTTAACCTCGATAAGTAAAGTTTGATTTGGATTATCTGATCGGCGTGCATAAAACCCACCATCAGGACAAACAGCCCACATGCAATCCTTCATGAGATCGCGACCTGCCTCGTGGTTGGTGAAATGCGCTAAAACGTATCTTGTAACTTTGTTATCACCGAGCATTCGCATGGACGTTACCCACCGCGCACCATATAGCTCACGTAAAAGATCAATCGCCTTATCTGCCCGAACGTCGAAAGACGATTCATTCGTTATGTTACGCCACCCGCTTCCACCAAACACTAGGTTAAGTGTATCCACCATCCGCCCATCGGATTGATGCCGCGCTTGAGCCATCGCCATATCCAACTCGCGCCAGATGATATTCACGAAAACTTCCACTCGACCCGCAGCCAAAAGTTGTCGAATGAGATCTCCCGGGACTTTAAAACCGTATGGATCAACAAACACGAAAGCGGGAGCGAGCCTTCTGCCTTTTTCTCTAATATGCAATAGGACCCGTTCTAGCTGCGTGAAGCAATCATCACAACTGATGTGCGCCTGAATTCGCGCTGGAAGTGGCCCTAAAGCGGCAACCTCAGCCCGCAATGAATCGACGTTTTTGGGATCGTGCTCAATCAGTAAAAATGTGACTTCACTTCTGTCTAAAATCCGATCACGGTAGGTATGGGATAGCAATGTGGCGAGCGCCATTACAGGAGACCCAGTTTGCCCGGCTGCGTGCCTACCACGCCCGGCATGCGTATCCAGGTATACGATACGTCCACTCCACAGGCCAAGCTTTGGAAACCAACCCTTAAGATACTCCCCTATCAGCGCGTGCTTCACGTGCTGAAGATTGCTGTACTCCGACCAATAGCTTGGACTGGTATCCTGTGCCATCTCGTACTCCCTTCAGGGGAAGAGACTAATGGTGTTAGTGCTGTTCCTTGTCAGATTCATTAGTCTATTTGGCTGCTGTCAGACAACGATTCACCGTGATTTTACGATACACATCATTCGCTGCACTTAAATTGTACCGCGCCTGCAAGTCCAGCCAGTAGCGCTCGGACATGCCGAAGTAATGCGCCAATCGGTGCGCAATATCCGCGTTGATCGGACGTTGCCCCTGCACGATCTCGTAGAGGCGTCGCGGCGAGACGCCGATTTCGTTTGCGAGGCGAAATACGCTGATACCTTTCGGAGCGAGAAACTCTTCTAGAACAACTCTACCCGGGTGGATTATCGCTATACGTTTTGGTAGCATGGTAACTCCTTCGTGTTTTATAAGTCGTTCAACCGTTCAACCGTTCAAATGTTCAACGTAAGCCAATCCAAAGAATCTAAACTTTAGATCCTAGACATGGTTTTTGAATTTTTGAATTTTTCGCCTTTCATGCCGCTTTCACGTAGATAGCTGATGAAATTACTAATCATGCTCGACAGTCGCTTAAGTGAGTTGTTGAGTTCGTCAGCTCTTGCCTGCGTCACATAGCCCTGATCGAATGCTAAATAAAGTTGAGCTCGCAGCTCACCACAGGAGCCTTTGGCGATATACAGGAACTGAGAAAGTTCCTGATTTCCACCGCGTTCATAACCCTCGGCGATGTTAGACATCATCGAGATTGCGGCACGTTGCATTTGGTTGGTCAGGCTGAAATCCTTCGAGAAAGTCGCCGCCCTGGTGAGACGGTAAATTTCTTGAGTCAAGCGACGCGCTTCCTTCCAGATTTGCAAGTCTTCGAAAGTTTGTACCGTCATGTAGCCTCCGCGAACGTAAGGGTTTTATATTCCGCTGCTGTTATGGTTTCTCATACGTTGAACAGTTGAACTGTTGAACCGTTGAACGGCTGTTATTCTATAGTTCCTTGTAAGAACCACCTTCTTCTGACCCGATCATAGTAGAGCCATAGGAGATCGCCGCGGCGGGTTTCGGCGAAGTAGTAGTCGCGTTGAATTTCGCGATTCCACCAGCCGCCGGAATAGACATAGGGGCCGGTCAGCTTGTCGATGCTGCCGTGCTTGGGGCCCAAGAGCAGCCAGCCGTCCTCGTGCCTATTAAACGGTCCGCCGGCGAGCATGATCGGTTTTTCGGTGATGCGGCGCACCAACATATTGGGAGCGGCCAGGTTCAATTCGTTCAAATTGTTCAAACGCTTCGCTCCGTTCAAACTGTTCTGGGGTAATCTTAACTTGAGTCGAGCGGTTCCCAAGTAAATCGCGCTTCGGGAAGATGTCCGTCTTTTAATTTTGCCTGGACGACCGCCTCGGCGCCGAATTCAGCGCGCAAGCGCGCCAGCGCGCGATTGGCCGAATCGAAGTCGCGCTTCGGTTGCTCGGTGAACAGGCGGAGTTGCTCGACGGTGGCGGCGCAGGCCTCGGCTGTTAATTCGATTTCAATAACGCCGGCGGGAAATTTTAACGACTCCAAGCGCAGGCGCACCAGATCGAGTATCTGAATCGCTTCGAGGGTGGGCACGGCGGGGCGAATTTGCTCTTTGAGCCATTCGCCCTTATCGATCAGAAAACCAAGCCCTAGCGCGCTGAGCGCCTGGGTGCGCACGGCAAGCGTCGCCAGCATTGGGTGAAGCAGTTGTTTGATGAGGAAGAGCAACCGGGTAATATCAGTTTCAGGATCGTCGAGCAGGTGCCGTTGCGCAACGGTCTCTTCCGGCGCGCATGGGTCGAGCGGAAGCCAGAGATCGCCGGCGGCCATCCGGTAGAGACGATGAGCCTGAGCGCCGAAACGTTCGCGCAACCCTGCCGATGGAAGCGAAAGCAGACCGCCTACCGTTTTGATGCCGAGCTTGAAAAGCGTATCGCGAAACTTAGCTTCGATGTCCAGACGATCCAGCGGCACTTTGCGCGCCGCGTTGCCCTCGTCGGCGGGATCGTCGAAAATCGTTATCCCCGGTTTTTCTTTAGCGACTGCATAACTGCCGAAACGACTAAAACCGACAACCAGGCTAGCCTGTAATCCTTGCGTTTTAATGTCTTGATAAATAGCGCCGCCCCATTCTTGCGGTGACGCATAAAGGCGCTGCAGACCTTTGCCGTTTAACCAGAATACTCCCGGCTCCGGCGCCGAGGGCTCGACTTCGGGCGTGAAGCGCATCAACCGTTGGGTCAAGACGTCGACCGCTTGGTGAATTTCATCCGGTCGAACCTCCCCGGCGCGCAGCCCACGCGCTAAAGAAAAAGCCGCGGCATAGCGCACCCCGGGAAGTACGCCGCAACGCCGGGCTCTCTCATTGATCTGCAGAATCAATCCCTGCGGTTTGTCCTCGGCCACCACCGCCGCCGGATAAGCGCGCCACTCGGGATGGCGCTTGAGCAGCAGCTGCAGTGCAAACGCCGGCAGATCAACACAGGCCAGCCGGTCCGAAGCGGAGCTCTTCATGGTTCCAAGTCGGTCCACGACGTTTGTCCTTGAGAACATTGAGCATGCAGGCAAAACGATTCTCCGAAGCGCGTTTCTTTTCGGCGTGGAGGCGCAGCGACACCAGCGATCCCAGAGAAAACGTCTTGCGCTGTTTTTCGGTGAGACAAACCAATGCTGTCTGGTGATGATGGGCGAGTCCGGTCAGTCGGCTCTGCAGCGGCATGGGAATATCGGCCGTGCCGAGATCGAATACCAGCAAACCAAAGCCGCCGGAGCGCAACAGTTTCTCGCCGGCGCGCGCAATTTTTTCCGCTGATGGTATGCGGATCACCACCAGCGCGGCCAAATCGGTGCCGCTTTGAGCCGCGTCGGGAGGATAAAAGCAACTGGCCATCGAAGTAACCCAGCCCACCGGTTCGCCGCGCTGCTGCGCTTCCCGCACCAAGCCAAACGTCATAGTCAACGCCGCCGAAGAAACCGAAGCGGAGATTTCAACTAATCGTCCGGCGACCTCGGTGAGCGTCCAGCGATTTAACGCTGGTTGCAGATTTTTAACGGGGGAAAGCATTAAAATAATGGTTCAAGCCGTTCAATTCGTTCAAAATGTTCAAGCCGTCTAACCCGTTCAAGACGGTTCAGAGCTCACAATAAAAATCACTGACCGTATCTTTCATCGCATAGGATTTTAAAGCATTCTTAAACGGCTTGAACGGTTTGAACTACTTGAACAATCTTTATCATCTTCAGAATTTCCTAAGCAGCCCGACCACCCGCCCGGCGATCCGGAATTCTCCTTCCGAAACGGTGATCGGCGCATATTTTTCGTTTTCTGCCTTAAGCGTGATCACGCCGTCTTCTTGATAAAACCGCTTCAACGTTGCTTCGCCATCGATGATAGCGCAGACGATTTCGCCGTTTTCGGCTGTTCCCTGCTGCTTTACGATCACCCGGTCGCCGTCGAGAATGCCGGCATCGATCATGCTATCGCCCTTAACTTGAAGCGCGAAAAGTTTTCCGGCTCCCATGTCCATTGGTATGGTTAAAAGGCCTTCCGAATTTTCTTCGCTAAAAAATGGCTTTCCTGCCGGAACCCTGCCGAGGACCTGGATCTCGCGAGTGGCGGTTAGAACGGGTTTGCCCAAAGCCGACAAAACCTCGATGGCCCGTTTACCGATGCGGCGAATGTAACCTTTTCTTTCAAGAGCTTTGAGATGATCTGAAACCCCATTAGTTGAGGCGATCTTGAAGCGGCTGCCGATCTCCTGGATCGAAGGAGCATAGCCCTTCTCCCGAATCGTCTTGAGCACGAATTCGTAGATCGTTTTTTGCCGGGGTGTCAGCGCAGGCAGCATAAAGCCAGATATACTGAATATATTTTCAGTAGTCAAGGTCTGCGGCCGGTTCACAATGAAACGGCCGGGTTCAATAGTTCAAGGTTCAAGGTCAGAAAGGGACGCCGGCCAAAACGCCGTGCAAACATCTCTGAAGCTTGACGCTTAAAAGGGCTGAGGCCTCAGACGTTGAACGGTTGAACTTTTGAACGGTTTGAACAAAGAAAGTCTAACGCTCGGCGTTAGACTTTCTTCCGCTGATGCGAGAGATAATCGACCAGGAGATATTCTCCGAGCCGATCGGGGCGAGTGTAAAAGGCGCGGCCCTTGTTGATACGGGTGAGGTCGTCGACGAAGCCGCGCAGCACGGGGCTGTCGTCCAACATGAAGGTATTGATGGTGATGCCTTTGCGGGTGATGCGCTCGGCCTCTTTCAAGGTCTCTTCCGCGGCGCGTTGACTGATGCCGCCAAAACTTAGTGGCCATTCGCAATAAAGCCGCCCTTGACGGCAATAGGCGGTCGGTTGCCCGTCGGTGATAACGATCATCTGCTGATTGACGCTGGGCTTCCGTTCCAAGAGTTGCGACGCCAGATGCAATCCATCCTGAAGATTGGTAAACGGATCGCCCATATTCCAGGTCGCTTGCGGCAAGTCCTTGGCTTTCAATTCGACGGCGCGCGTAAAAAAACCGACAATCCCGAAGTAATCCCGCGGATGCATTGAACGCACGAGAGTCTCCATGGCCAGGGCGACTTTTTTTGCCGCGGCAAAACGCCCTTCCCAACTCATCGACCAGCTCATATCCAGAAGCAATACCGTGGCGGCGCGGGTCGAGTGCTCGGACTCGTATACGGCAAAGTCTCCCGGACGAATCTTTACCGGAACACCGCCGCCGTGCAGCAAGGCATTTTTCAGAGTATGAATCATGTTGATATGGAGCGGGTCCCCCTGAACATAAGGGCGGCTATTTTCGGTCATCAACTCCTGGCTGCCACGATTGCGGGTAGCGTGCCGGCCCATGCCATCGCGGCGCAGCTGCTGATAAATATCGCGCAGCGCTAACTGGCCGACGCGCCGGATGCCGCGCGGAGTTAATTCAAAGCGATCTCCTTGCTCTAGAATATATCCGCCTTCCTCGAGCAGAGACTGCATGCGCATCACGCCCTCGAAATCCTGCTTGGGTTCGCCGCCGAGAAGCTTCTCCAAAAGCTCCATGTCGACGTCCTTGAGCTGCATGCTCGATAATTGCCCTTCGAGTCGGCGCAAGTCTTCCATACGTTCCATCAATTCCTGAGACTGCTGGAACTCCATCGGGGTCTGGCCGCGAAACAAACTTCCTTCGCGCCGTAACCAATTTTCGAGTTTGCGGATCTGATCCAGCTGGGCGAGCAATTGTTCGAATTGTTTCTCAGCATCTGGATTCTGGAAAGAATAGGAGGTTAACTTTTCCACCGCTTCGCTGGTTTTGCTCGGCAGGTCGTTGAGGAACTGCTGATTGGCCTTAACGTCTTGTCCGGACTGATCGAGATCTTCGAGGGTCTGCTGCTCTTGCTCCAGCACCTGTTCTAATTGCTCCTGAACTTCGTCCATCGCGGACTGCAGCCGATACTGGTCATAGAGCTTGCGCATTTCCTTGGCGACCTGAGACAGCAAATCATCGATGCCTTTGGTCTGTTTGTCTCCCTGCTTGATCCCTTTCTGCATAAGCCGGCGCATTGCCTGCTGCAGGTCGCCGGTGTCGTTCATGTTGTCATTAAGCTGATCGAACACGTCGTCCGAATCCAGGGAGTCACGCTGGGTAATATCCCATCGGCTATAGCGGATGTGCACCATGATGGACTGGCTGCTTACGGAGTGGTCGGAAGATTACTTGCCGTAGGTGACCCTGCCGCCTTCAATCTCCTTGTTTAACTTTTGATGCAAATGGAGGCCCTCGAGGACGAATTCCGTGGCCGAGGCCATCAGGCTGGGTGATTCCTGAGTTCCAAGGGTTTTCACCGCTTCCTTCAATCCGGGAATTTCTTTGATGCCTTCGAGATAATCGTGCGATGCCATTTGATCGGAAACTTCAACTCCCCAACCGGAGTTAAAATACTCCACGACTTTTTGCAGCGAATTGAGACTGAAGTACTGATCAAAAACTTTTAGAATGGAGCGATTGAGCAGCTTCTCGACCAGCTCGTCCTCCTTCTTGTCCTCGCCGACATACTCCATCTCAATCTTGCCGGTCATTGACGCCATCACCGCATGCAAATCACTAACCCGGGGCACGATTTCATTCTCTTTGCACTTGAGCGCCCGCTTCTCGGCATTGCTGATCAGGCTTTCGAAATTATTAATAGTGACACGCACGCTGACACCGGAAGATTGATTGATCTCGTTGGATTTGCGCGCTTCGAAGGTCAATTGCCCCAAGATCTCTTTGATGAATCGCGGCACCTCGACCTTGCGGCTGCGCCGGTCCATGGGCGCGGCTTCCTGCTCCATGATCGCCAGCTCGTCCTCCATGTTCTTGGGATAGTGGGTGCGAATCTGCACGTCAAAGCGGTCCTTCAACGGCGTGATAATGCGGCCGCGGCTGGTATAATCCTCCGGATTGGCGCTGGCGACGATCACCACATCCAAGGGCAGCCGGATTTTGTAACCCTTTATCTGAACGTCTTTTTCTTCCATCAAGTTAAACAGACCCACCTGTACTTTTTCGGTAAGGTCAGGCAATTCATTGATCGCGAAGATGCCGCGGTTCGTGCGAGGCACGAGACCATAGTGAATCGTTTCCTCATCGGCGAGATAACGCCCTTCGGCCACTTTGATAGGATCGATTTCACCCACCAGATCGGCAATGGAAACATCGGGGGTCGCCAATTTTTCGCCGTATCGGGTATCGCGATCGATCCACTGAATCGGCGTGTTATCGCCCAACTCCTGAAGCTTTTTGCGACAGCCACGGCAAATCGGATGGTACGGATTGTCGTTGATTTCACAGCCTTGAATGATTGGAATGCGTTCATCCAGCAGGTTCATCAGACCGCGAATGATGCGCGACTTGCCCTGTCCGCGTTCTCCGAGGAAGACCATATGATGTCCCGACAAAATGGCATTTTCTATTTCGGGAATGACCGTTTCGTCGTAGCCTACAATCCCGGGCAGAATCCGTTTTTCGGTTTCGAGGCAATGGACGAGATTCTTGCGCATCTCCTCGCGAATCGGCAATACCGCGACACCGCTTTTCTTAAGCTCTCCTATCGTTTTCGCGTCATTCACGTTGACCGGCCTCCCTTTTAGCAAATAATAAGTGATGAATGCGTCGAAGTATTGCTGTAATCGGATTTGAGTGAGCTGTCCTGATTAGCAGCCTACACTACCCACGGGCGTTTTGGGACACCTCACGATGAAAATTCTGAAAATGCGGCGCTAGACGATCGTAACTGTCCAACAGATGCTGGGGCATCACCCGGGTGTCGGCAATCACCGGCATGAAGTTGGTATCGCCCTCCCAGCGCGGCACGATATGCCAATGAAGATGATCCTCGATCCCCGCACCGGCGCATTTTCCCAGGTTCATGCCTAGATTTATTCCGGAAGGATTCAGCACACGCCGAACGATGTCGACCGTTTGTCTTAGCGCTTCGTTAAGATCGGCATGTTCCGAGACCGACAGTTTGGACAAATCCTTCTCGTGCTGCTGAGGAGATAAAAGAAGATGGCCATTGTTATAGGGGTACTTGTTGAGCATCACCATGCTGTGCGTAGTGCGCGCCAGGACAAGAGCCTGGCGGCTTTCTTCCACCCCGCGGTTCCGATTACAAAATACGCAGCCTGTGTCGATGGAGTCGTGGTCGATATAGACCATTCTCCAAGGAGCCCAGAGCTGCTTCATGTAGTAGCTTCCTCTTCTTCTCCCTCGAAGGGTTTTCCATCGACTCTAAAGCGCAATTCCTTGCCGACTTTGAAAAATGGAACTCGTTTTGCCGCCACCGATACCAATACGCCGCTTTTGGGATTGCGCCCCTGACGAGCCCGCCGATGCTTTACGACAAAGCTGCCAAAGCCGCGGATCTCGATCCGATCACCTTGGGCGAGAGCTTCGACCATCGAATCGAAGATGGCGTTGATGATGACTTCCGAATCTCTTCGGGAAAGATGCGGAAACCGTTTGTTGACCTCGTCTATCAAGTCCCTTTTCGTCATAACGCTCCCCTCGCGACCTAACAAAAATCTCTTGGCTGGAACAGCGGCGGCTGCATGGCTCAGCGTAGCAGCGACAACGACCACTCGTAGCGAAGTCCCGGTTTGTCGCTACCGGACCACTGAATACCAGTCAGGGAAAAAAATAATCTGCCCCACCAGCGTTCCTGCTCCAATCGTGAGTAGTAAACGACCGGACTCTCTTCCAGTCCAACCCGCTTCGCCGCCAGATCCACTGCATACTCCAAATTACCCAATTCATCCACCAAGCCGAGATCTCTCGCCTGAGCTCCGGAATACACCCGGCCATCGGCAAGCTTCTTGACGACAGCCTCGTCCATGCCTCTTCCGGTAGCCACGGCGCTGACAAATTGGCCGTGAACGTTGTCGACAAGCGACTGCAAAATAGCCTGTCCTTCAGGAGAAAGAGCTTGAAAGGGCGAGCCGATATCTTTATTGGCGCCGCTTTTGATGTTCTGTCCCTTTACACCGACCTTCTTCATCAGCTCTTCAATATTGTTGAGCTGCATAATCACGCCGATCGAGCCGGTCATGGTTCCCGGGTTGGCGACGATTTTCTCACAGGCGCTGGCGATGTAGTAGCCTCCCGAGGTCGCCATTCCACCCATGGAGGCGATCAAAGGTTTTTTGCTTCGTACCTTTTGCAGCTCATCGAAAATTTCCTGCGTTGGCGCCACGGCGCCGCCCGGAGAATCGATGCGCAGCACGATCGCTTTGATCCACGGTGCTTCACGAAATCGCCGCAGCTCTGTCAGAACGTCCCGTGAATCGTTGATCGTCCCCTCAACCTGTAGAATGCCGACACCGTCGCCAGCGAGAAGCGACAAAGCCTTGGCGTCGCCGCCGGTGAGATAAGCGTAAAAAAAGGCGACCGCAAAGACCACCAGGACAAAACCCGTAAGCAGACCCAAGCCTTTGAGGATCGGATGCTTTTTTGCCATTTTTGCCGACTGTGCTCCTAATTCTTATGAGTTACTTTTGCCCTTGTTGCGTCCCTGCCCCTCTTCATCCCGGTCAAGTCGCAACTCTTCATTCAGCAGGGTATTGAAAGAAAACATTCCGCCTTGTTTGTCGCGGGTGAGATAGCTTTCCATCTCCTGGCGCTCTTCGCTCTTGCGCAAGGCGCGGATGCTGAGGCCAATCTTTCGTTCCGTCAGATCGATATTGACAACCTCGGCCTCGACCTCATCGCCAACTTTATACAAGGCCGATGGCTTTTCGACGCGTTCGGTGCTCAGCTGCGACACATGGATCAAACCTTCCACACCTTCGTCGAGTCGGACGAACACGCCAAATTCGGGAACACTCGTGACCTGCCCCTTCACTCTCGTGCCAACAGGGAAGCGCTCGGCGATAACTTTCCACGGGTCGGTGGCCAGTTGCTTGATGCCAAGGGAGAATCTCTCGTTCTCGACGTTGACGCCCAACACTTTGGCTTCAACCATGTCGCCCTTTTTAAATAGCTCGGATGGATGCTTGACCTTCTTCGTCCAGTGCAAATCCGAAACGTGAACCAGACCGTCGATTCCCTCCTCAATGCCGACGAAAATACCGAAATCGGTAATATTCCGCACCGGTCCCTTGACCACGCTGCCAACCGGATATTTTTGTTTCGCCTCTTCCCAGGGATTCGGCATCACCTGCTTCAAACCTAATGAAATCCGCCGGTGTTCCGGATCGACATTAAGAATGACGACTTCAACCGGCTGCCCAACCTGAAGAATCTTCGACGGGTGCGCGATCTTTCGCGTCCACGACATCTCGGAAATATGGATCAACCCTTCGATGCCGCTTTCCAGCTCGACAAAAGCGCCGTAGTCCATGATGCTGATCACTTTTCCCTGGACGCGCATTCCAATCGGAAACTTTTCCGCCACGCTGTGCCAGGGATCGGGCATCAACTGCTTCATACCCAGGGAAATACGTTCCTTTTCGGAATCAAACTTCAGAACAACGACGTTCACTTTCTGGCCGACCTGAAGAAGTTCCGAGGGATGGCTGATACGGCCCCAGGACATATCGCTAATATGGAGGATACCGTCGATGCCGCCGAGATCGACGAACGCGCCATAGCCGGTGATGTTCTTGACGGTGCCTTCAAGAATGACACCCTCCTCGAGGACCTTTAGCACTTCCTGCTTGAGAACGTCTCGTTCCTTCTCTAACAGCGCCCGCCGGGAGAGCACGACGTTTCCTCGCGGCCGGTTGAACTTGAGCACGGCAAAGGAGTCCTTTGTGCCGAGGAATTTGTCCAAATTGCGCGTCGGCCGGATATCGACATGCGACCCTGGCAGGAATCCCATGACTCCGCCGACGTCGACTTTGAATCCGCCTTTGACCTTGCCGGTAATAGTTCCTTGGACAGGCGTACCATCGTTAAATGCTTTTTCGATGACTTCCCAGACCTTCATGCTCTGGGCCCGTTGCCGCGACAAATTGATGCCGCCGCCCTCGTTCTCCGAAGAGTCGAAGTAGACATCGACCTCCTCGCCGACTTTTACCTCTAGATCGCCCTGGCGATTCTGGAACTCATGGATCGGAATTTGCCCTTCGGATTTGTAGCCCACGTCGATTAGCACGTGCGTCGCCGTGATTCCCACGACCATCCCTTTGACGATACCGCCGGGTTTGACAGACCGCAGGCTCTCCTCGAACATGGCTTCGAAATCATTAGCGCCTCCCGCCGCGGCGCTACTTTTTCCTTCATCACTCTGAATCATATACCCAAACTCCGATCGTTTTTTAATTTTGAAGACTCACTTTTAATTAGTTGCAAGACCTTTTCGGCCACCCCATCCGCAGTCAGTCCCGAGGAGTCAATCGCAAAAGCGTCGTCGGCTTTGCGTAAAGGCGCGATGTCACGTTCGCTGTCCCTTTTGTCTCGCTCCTTCATCTCGCCGATGGTTTCGGCAAGGCTCACCTCTCGACCCGCCGCGCTCAATTCATGGCAACGGCGCCGGGCCCTCTCCTCGATGGATGCATCAAGATAGATCTTCACTTGCGCGTCCGGAAAGACGACAGTACCGATATCCCGACCTTCCGCCACGACATTGCCGCGGCTTCCGAGTTCGCGCTGGAGATCCAAGAGCCGGTGACGAACCATCGGAATCGCAGACGCTTTGGATGCCATCTGACTAACTTCAGGAGTTCGAATCAATGCCGACACATCCTCGCCGTCGAGAATCACCTGGAGCTGACCATCTCTACCTCGAAGATCGATGTCGCTATTCTGTACTATAGCACTCAGGGCTGCGGTGTCATTTAGATCAACGCGCCGGCTCAATATCTTCAAGGCGAGCGCTCGGTAAATGGCGCCGGTATCGAGGTAGGTAAAGCGTAACTCCTTGGCGACACGTTTTGCCAAGGTGCTTTTTCCCGCGCCGGAAGGACCATCGATCGCTACAATCATTTACGCCCCACTTGACCTACTACCGCTAACGAACCGCTATGGCAAACAAATCTCATCGAGCAAATCGAAGAACGTCGGGAACGATATAGCGACGCATTGGGCATCGTCAATTTCCACCCCGCCTTCGGCGCAAAGCCCGGCGATGGCCAGTGACATAGCGATCCGATGATCGCCAAAGCTGCGCACTTTATTCCCCTGGAGTGTTTTGCGGCCGCGTATAGTCAGGCCGTCTTCGCGTTCGTCCACGTCCACGCCAAGCCTGCGCAATCCTTCGCTCATCGCCGAAATGCGATCTGACTCTTTGAAGCGAAGCTCCTTGACACCGCTGATCACTGTGTCACCTTCCGCCAGAGCCGCGGCAATCGCAAGAACCGGATATTCATCGATGGTGCGCGCCACTAATTCCGCCCCGATCTCGACACCCTTGAGCCTGTTGCCGATTACCTTTAGATCGGCGACCGGCTCACCAGTCTCGATCGTGGCGTTCAGCAGTTCTATCTCCGCTCCCATGCGCCGAAGTATCTCGATAACACCATCCCTGGTCGGATTGACACCGACGCGGCGCACGACAATTCGCGATGCCGGTATCAGGGCAGCGGCCACCAGGAAGAATGCCGCCGAGGATATGTCGCCAGGGATGCGCACGTCTTTTCCATGAAGGGTTTGGCCTCCCTGAACCGAAACGTGCCGCCCATCCAACCCTACTTCACCGCCAAAGCCTTTAATCATCAATTCGGTATGGTTGCGCGAGTTTTGCGGCTCTTCGATGATCGTCACTCCCTCGGCCTGAAGACCGGCCAGCAAGATAGCGGATTTCACCTGCGCGCTGGCAATCGGCATCGAATATTCGATGCCTTTAAGATTGCCTCCGTTAATCTCTAGCGGCGCCAATCCTCTGCCTTCCTGGCCGACGAGGTTGGCGCCCATACGGCTCAGCGGCTCGATTATCCTTTGCATCGGTCGCCGTCGCAGCGACTGATCGCCGTCAAGGATCGTGGTAAACGGACGGCCCGCCAAAACCCCGGAAAGCAAACGCATCGTCGTACCTGAGTTACCGCAATCAATAGTAGTCTTCGGCGCCGTAAGTCCTTCCCAGCCGATGCCGTCGATATGTAACGTTTCGCCGTCGCTTGAGATCTTCACACCCAGATCCTTGAATGCTTGGACCGTGCGCTGGTTATCCTCGCCGCCGGAAAGATTGCTGATCCGACTTGAACCCTGGGCGATACTGCCAAAGATCACGGCGCGATGCCCGATCGACTTATCGCCAGGAACGGAGATTTCCCCGTGTAGCGGTTTTTTGCTTTGCAGGACCCGTTTCATTTCCACCAAACGTCAGGCGATCTTTTGCCGAATCTCATTGGCGCGGGCAAACTCTTTCTCCAAAAAAGCCCCTTTACCTTCGGCGATCCAACGCCTCAGCTGCTTCAAACTGTTGATATAGTCGTCAAGCGATTGGCCCACAGCCTGTCGGTTCATCAAACAGATGTCGCGCCACAACTCCGGCCGGCTTGAAGCGATACGGGTAAAATCTTTGAATCCACCGGCGCAATAGGACTTCAGATCGACACCAGGCACTGGCGAATGTTCGAGCGCATTCACCAGAGCATAGACCAGAACGTGGGGCAAATGACTGATCAATCCGAGCACGCGATCGTGAACTTCCGGATCCATAAGCTCGACTTTGGCGCCGACCTTGCGCCAGACCATCGCAACTTTTTTCAACGCCGCCTTATCGGTTTTTCTGGTTGGTGTCAGAATCGTCCGGCGACCCAGGAACAAGTCCGGCTTGGCCGCCCGCGCGCCCCACTGTTCGCTGCCGGCGATCGGATGGCCGGGAACAAACCGGATATTTTTCGGCAGCAACCGGTCCATGCCTCGAACGATCTCGGCTTTGACACTGCCGACATCGCTGATCACGCAACCGGCTTTCAACCTGGGAAGAAAAGCCGCCGTTAGCGGGACGCTGGTCTGCACCGGTGTGCCTATCATCAAAAAATTCACGTCCTCGGGCATCTCGTCTTCGCGCAAAAAATAGCTGTCGATAATCCCCTGCTTCTTAGCCCAGCGCAGACCGACTTCGCTTCGCCCGTAACCGATAATTTCGTCCACCAATTTGTGCCGGCGCATGTCCAGAGCCAACGACCCGCAGATCAGTCCGACACCAGCCACCACCATCTTGCGAAAAATAACAGCCATCAAACTTCCTTACCCGATGCCGGCGCAATCCATAAGGCATCGCCGGTCTTACGCTACGCCCCAACCGCTTTCCCGAGCCCATCGATAAACTTTCGGTTTTCGTCCATAGTTCCAATAGTCACCCTGAGGTACTCTGGAAACTGATATCCTGCCATGGGTCGAACGATGATGCCCTGAGCGAGCAGGCGATTGAAAACTTCTTCCCCTTTACCGACGCGTAACAAGATAAAGTTGGCGTGACTCGGAACGTATTCGATACCCAACCTGGCAAACTCCGCGGTCAGATACTCAAGTCCTTGCCGGTTGTTTTCGAGGCTACGTCGCACATGCTCGCGATCATCCAAGGCGGCTAAGGCGCCCCACTGCGCCGGCGCATTTACATTGAACGGCTGCCGCACCCGATGCATCAAGCTGATAATTTCCTTATCGGCAATGCCGTACCCGATTCTCAGGCCGGCAAGACCATAGAGTTTGGAGAAGGTGCGCAAAGTCAGCAACGCCTTGCCCTGCTGATGATAATCTAACGAGTTGGGGTAATCGGCGGCTTCGACGTACTCGAAGTAGGCTTCGTCGAGGATGATCAAAACATCAGACGGGACCTGCTTTAAAAACGTCTCCCAAGCTCTCTTGCGAAAAATAGTTCCGGTGGGATTGTTCGGATTGGCCAGAAACACGATTCGGGTTCTGGCGCTGATGGCTGCGCCGATCGCTTCGAGATCATGGGTAAAATTCCGCAGCGGCACTTCTTGCGAGATTCCGCCCACCGCCTGCACTGTCAGTTTATAAACAACGAATGCCTGGCGCGCCATAACCGCTTCGTCGCCTGGGCGCATAAAGGTGCGGATTGCCAGCTCGATGATCTCGTTGGAGCCGTTACCGAAGATCAGCTGCTCGGGCGTTACATTAAGTTTCGCCGTCAAAGCGCGCTTCAGGTAGAAACAATCGCCGTCCGGGTAGAGATGGAGTTGCGCCAATTTTTCGCGCATGGCGTCAAGCGCCAACGGCGAGGGCCCCAGCGGGTTCTCGTTGGATGCTAGTTTGATCGAATTGAAAATACCGAGTTCGCGCTCCACCTCTTCAATGGGTTTTCCCGGCGCATACGGAATCAACGTGCGAATATATTCCGGGACTTGATCTGTAACTTTCATTTTCCGCTCGGATAAGAGCCCAGGATTTTGATAAAGTCGCAGCTGGCATCAAGCGTTTGTAGCGCTCGCATGATCCTGGCTTCCTTTTGATGCCCTTTAAAGTCGATAAAGAACATGTATTCCCATGGCTTGTTTTTGATCGGCCGCGATTCGATTTTGGTCAGGTTGATCCGACTTCGCGCGAACGGCTGGAGCATCCGGTGCAAAACCCCCGGCTTGTCTTTTACCGAGAAAACCAGAGAGGTTTTATCATCGCCGCTGGGAACCGTCTCTTGTGCGCCAATGACGAGAAATCTTGTGATGTTGTTTGGGTGGTCCTCGATATTGGCTGCAATGACTTGCAGGTCGTACGCCTCCTTCGCCAACGCGCTGGAGATTGCGCCGACGGATCTATCACCGGCAGCGATCATGGCCGCGTGCGCGGTGCTCGCCACCTCGTCCAGCTTCGCGCTCGACAAATGGCGCGTTAGCCACTGCCGGCATTGCGCGAGAGCCTGGGGATGAGACACGACGCGCTTGACATCCTGTTCTCGCCCGGTGCGTGACAAGAGATTGTGATGAATCTCGAGATAAATTTCGGCGCAGATCTTGAGCTCGGAATCGACCAGTACGTCGAGGGTGTGCGCCACCACGCCTTCGGTGGAATTCTCAATCGGCACAACGCCGAACGAAACTCTCTCCTGGCTCACCTCCTGAAACACTTCGCTGATACTGGCAGTCGGCAGCAGCGTTACTGTGGAACCAAATTTCTCTCGGGCAGCAAGATGCGAATAGGTTCCTTCGGCCCCGAAGAAGGCAATCTTAAGAGGCGCTTCGATGGAGCGGCAAGCGGAGACAACTTCTCTGAAAATAGCGCGGATGGAGTGTTCGGGAAGCGGACCTTGGTTCAACCGGGAGAGGCGCTGAAGGATTTGCTTCTCCCGATGCGGAACATAAACTTCTTGATTGTTTTGGCTCTTGCTACGGCCGATTTTTTGCGCAAGGAAGGCCCGATCGTTTAGCAGGGCAACGATTTTTTCATCAATTTGATCGATTTTTTTGCGGAGAACATCGACCGACTCATTACGACTCAAAGACAACCTCGCTGGGGCGCGCACCCGGCGCGCAGACTCTTTTAGAAATACCGGCGTAACCTATCTTAATTCCTAAAGAATTGCAAATATTGCTCAAATCTTCGCTTGACGAACCCAGAAGTGTATCGCAGATTGACCGTGGTGAACCAAGAAATCGTCGTACCTGCGGCTGAAAACGATAAAAAACTGCAGAGTTTCCTCAAGAGCCGATTCCCGATTGGCTACGTGCGCAAAGTTTTTCGGAAAAACGGTTTGCGGGTCAACGGCAAACGGTCCAAGCCCGAGTATCTGGTTCGAGCCGGCGATCGAATCCAGCTCTATATACCGTTTGAGAAAACCGTCCGGCACAGCGATACGCCGTCAGTCGCAGCGCCGAAGTTTCCCGTGATTTATGAAGATACCCGGCTTCTGGTGATCAACAAGCCGGCCGGCATGGCCGTTCACGAAGGTAAGCACGTCCTGAAGCGTCATTCGGTCATCGGCGCGCTCGAACGCACATATCGAGAACAGGGAGTTAGACTCCAATTAGTGCATCGCCTCGATAAAGATACTTCGGGCGTTTTGCTGATCGCCAAGGACGAATTAACGGCGGCGGCACTGGAGGCAATCTTTGCCGAGGGCAGAGACGCGGATAAGGAATATCTCTGCCTCGTTGCCGGACGTCTTCAAGATCATCAGGGTAGGATCGATTTAGCGTTGCCCGGTCGGGAAGGCGCGCCGGTACGGGCGCTTACGCGCTTTAAAGTATTGGAGCGCTTTTCACAAACCACGTTAACGCGCGTGAACATTGAAACTGGGCGCCTGCATCAGATCCGTCTTCACTTCGCAGCGCTCGGTTATCCCGTTGTGCTGGATGATCAACACGGCGATTTTAACTTCAACAAACAGTTTAGCAAAAAGTACGGACTGAAGCGGCAGTTTCTGCACGCTCGGCGCCTCAAGATTGAACACGGCGGAAAAACATACGTCTGGAGCGCACAGATCCCCAAAGATCTTCAGTATGTCCTTGACGCGCTACGATCGGAGGAAAACGTCGCCGAATGAAATTTTTAGAATAGTCTGAGCTCCTGGCACATTGCTCCGAGCCTCATGCTCCCGCTTTGGCTTTTGTAGCGGCTTGATTTCGTCTTTAGGTTTTCAGCTTTCCTCATTGTCTGTCAGAGCTTTACCACCAACATGATACCGTCACGCACCGGCAACAGAACGTTCTCAACCCGCGGGTCGTTGCGAATGCGTTTGTTCAACGCATCAACGGCCTGACTGCCGGGATCGCTTGGATGCATGACCTTACCGCTGCGCAGCATATTGTCCAAGACGATCACACCCTTTGACCGAACTAATTGCATACTGGCGTCGAAGTATTCGCCATAACGGTCCTTGTCGGCGTCGATGAAACAAAGATCGAACGGGCCTGAAATTACTTTCAACGAATTCAAAGCGGGTCCCAGTTTCACCTCGATTTTTCGGCCGTGCTGACTCTCGGCAAAACACTGCTTTGCGATTGCGGTCGTTTCAGGATTGATCTCGCAGGTCACAACCCTACCGTCCTTCGGTAACGCCTCGGCAAAAGCCAAGGTGCTGTACCCTGTGTACATGCCGATTTCTAAAATGCGGCGCGCCCCGGTCATGAGCACGAGCATCTTCAACAGTTGAGCCGCCAGAGGGCCGACCATGGTGGTTGGATTTCCGGTTTGCCTATAGGTTTCCAACCAGATCTTGTCGTGAAACAAGGACATCGGCTTAGAGTGGCGTTCGACGTATTGCTCGATGCCTATGGGTCTAAACTCAATCAAAGTCTTCCCTCCTTATGCATTCCAAGCGTTCCGTAGTCCCAAGGGGGCATACTTTATCGCATCAAAGTTGACTCGGCCCAAGTGTGTGTTACCTTTACAGAACAATTGTGAAAGGATTTCAAGTCGATGGCCGAAACAAATGATGAAAGAGTTCCAGTAACCGTTTTGACCGGATTTCTCGGCGCCGGCAAGACAACACTGTTGAACCGCATATTGACTGCTGAGCACGGCCGGCGGGTTGCCGTCATCGTTAATGAATTCGGCGAGGTTGGCATCGACCATCATCTACTGATTTCGTCGGAACAAGAAATCGTCGAAATGAGCAACGGCTGTATCTGCTGCACAGTTCGCGGCGATCTGCTGCGCAGCCTGTTTCAGCTTCTCGAGCACAGGTCCAAGTTCGACACGCTGATGATCGAAACCACCGGACTTGCCGACCCGGCGCCGGTCGTACAAACGTTCTTCGCCGATGAACGAATCAAAAGCCAATTTCAACTCAATGGAGTCGTAACCGTGGTCGATTCCAAGCATATCGTGCAACAAATCGACCACTCCACGGAAGCCCGCGAACAGATTGCCTTTGCCGATCTGGTCCTACTTAATAAACTGGATCTAATCAGCCCGGAAGATCTGCAGGAGCTCGAATACAAAATCAAAAACTTGAACCGAGCGGCGCGCATTTACCAAACCAGGAACTCGGACATCGAAATCGCCAAAGTCTTAGATCTTCGCAGTCTCGACATCGAAGTTAAGGCGCAAGATCACGACGACAACCACAAGCACACCGATGACATTTCCACTGTTTCGATCGTCACGCCGGGGGATCTCGACGGGGTCAAACTTAGCCAGTGGTTCCGCCAACTGCTAGCCGAGTACGGCCAGAGTATCATGCGTATGAAAGGAATTCTCAACCTGCGCAACGACCCGGACCAGTTTGTCTTCCAGGGCGTTCATCTGCTGTTCGAAGGCCGTCCTGGACGAGCTTGGGCCGAAGGCGAGGAGCGGACCAATCGCTTGGTGTTCATCGGGCGGAGTCTGGACGGGGAAAAGATTACCACCGGCTTTCAAGCTTGCCTGACGACCGAGGACGGTAACGGTTTAGCCGAAGTCGACCCGTTCGGCCAAAAGATCGATGTCTCGAGCTTTGTTTTCGATCAGATCCGTTACTGGGTGCAGACGATTCTAGAGTTTCCACCCGACGCGCCCATCGTCATCAAAGAAGTACCCTGCGTCAAAGAAGGTTGTCCTCCGGTGGAGACTGCCATTATGGTCTTCCTCAAAAACGAGCCGCCGCGAGTCTTTAAAATTCTAGCGCGGGTGCACCAAGTAACCTTCGATCACGTTTATAATCTCATCGAAAACCCGCTGCCGTGTTGCTGATCGCCGGTTGCGACGGTTCACTTACGGTGCCGCAGCTTTAGTCGTTAGCCCTTCCGCGGTGTCAGCACTAATAACGCCTTTTGTAAATCCAGTGACATATGGAAGTGGCTCAAGAAGTCAAATCCCAATAATCCCTCGTAGCTGGCATCAGGAGAGAAATCATGGATCATCACTAACAAGTTCTGCCTCTCCACTTCGCCCAGTTTGACTGATTCAACGCGCGCTGCCGACACAGTCACGATGCCCCCAATGCCATATCCCATGCCAGAGCCGATCGATTCAAGCCGAAGAATCTTGGCGATCCGGGAAGAAATCATGGTGCGAGACGCACCGGTGTCCAATAGCAGGTTGGCGGCAGTGCTATTATTGAAATTTACAGAAACAATCACTTTCGAACCGTTCACCTTGACAGGAATAGCGTGCGCGCCTTCCGGCGACGAGTTCGAAGTCTCAGCCGGGCTTGTCGGGCGAATAACCGGGTTTTCCCTGGGCAAAGAACGGAAATGACTGTCGATTTTCTTTGCCGCATTGTTCTCGCCTGCTTTGATCCAACCGATGTTGCCCTTGCTCGTCTTCACCATAAACCATTTCAACCCGCCGGCCCCCGTCATTTCCGCCATCGGCGACAACGACTGTCCATCTCCAAGCGACTCGATCACGAGGGATGACTCGTCGGGCGCTATAAAAATCTCAACTACTGTCGGTTCCGGGGACGTTTGCAACCTGGAGGCGGCCCACGCCTCGGGCCGCGCAATTAAAGAAAGCGTCAATAGAAACATGAAGATTAAACCGAGCGGGAGGGTCATTGGCGAGGGTCCTTGTTACGAACATTGCATCGTCGTCATAGTCGGACTGCTAACTTGGTCGATACTGATCCAGAAGCATTATAGCTTATGAATCTCTGACTCGTCAGTTCTTTGTTTATCGCTACATCATCGAACCCTTGCGAATGCCACCGGAATGCTTAAAGTCCGCTGCTGGAAGAATTCCGGCACAAATATCCGGCCGCTCATGCCACAATCCTGAAAAGGTTTTCGCCAGGCGCTGGGGCAACTGCGACATTGACGCTCCACGTCGGCTGGTCGCCGGAAATTTAAAAATGTGTCCTCGGGTGGCTATAATTTACTTGGAATCCTGACGGACGTTCCAAAATGAGATAGCTTTTAGTCTTGCAGCCTGTCGCGCATGAGATCCTCGGCACATTGAACCCAACTCCCCGTGGGTTTGAGCGGCCTACTCGGCGGTGAGCTTGTGCACCAGTTCGTACAGCGATTGCATGCCTGAGCGCAGGCTATCCAGAGAGATTCTTTCGTTGACGCCATGCACCAGGCCTTCTTCTGAAGGGATATTGCGGAGCGGCATAAAGCCCAAACAGGAAATCCCTTTAGCGCGAAAGAAGTGGCAGTCGGTAAAGCCGCGCACCAGCGGCGCCACCACGGGAGCATCGTTATCGCGCGCTTTTGCCAATGCCTGTATTGCCCTCATCGCTTCCGGATCGGCCGGGGAGGCGGCCGCGGGGAAAGATAAAAGCACTTCGATCTTTATACTCTCATCGCCGATTACCCGCCGCACTTCGGCGATAAACGATTGAGGATTTTCGCCCGGCAGCAGTCGAGCATCGATATCGGCGGAGGCCTGCGCCGGAATAACATTGACCTTGTCCGATGCCCTCAGGCCCGTAACCGCAATCGTGTTTCTCACGTTCGCATTGTTACGCGGGTTAGTGGTGAAATCCGCGGCAAAGGCCGGATCTTTGAGCGCGGTTCGCAGGTCTTGGTATTGCTGGCGGCGGCTCTCGGGTTCTCCAGCAGCGGTGTCGGCGAAGAACTTCTGCACCTCCGGGACAACTTTAATCGGCGTTTGATGAGCCAGAAGCCGTCCCAGGGCAAGCACCAACTTATCGACCGCGGCGTCTCTTCCTGGCGTCGAGCCATGGCCCGGTGCGCCGTTCGCAATCAGCCGCAACCAGAGCGGGGTCTTTTCCGCGATGCTGACGCTGTAACTCTGCACCTTGCCATCTTTGCCCAAGCGTACTCCGCCACCTTCGTTTAAAACCACGCCGACATTTGCAAACAAGTCCGGATGTTTTTCGAGTAAAAACCCGGCTCCTAGCGCGCCGCCCGCCTCTTCATCTGCAGTGCCGAGAAAAATCAGGTCCCCTCGCAGGGCTACATTGTTGCGCTTGAACGCCAAGAGCGTCATCAGCTCGGCGATAGCGGGGCCCTTCATATCGAGAGCGCCGCGGCCCCAAATATATCCGTCCTTGACGGAACCGCTGAACGGCGCTTCTTTCCACAGATTGGCATCCGCCGGTACCACATCCATGTGATTCAGCAGAATTACGGCTTTCTTCGCGCCGCTGCCCCGCAGTCTGGCGTAAATGTTGCCGCGTCCGGGAGCAGACTCGATGATCCGCGCTTCGATCCCTTCCCTGTCGAAGATCTCTTTAAAAAATCGCGCGGCCTTGGTCTCGTTTCCCGGTGGATTGGTGGTGTCTATTTGGATATAGCGGCTCAGTAGCGACACCGCTTCCTGTTCAAACGCATTGGCGGGCAAAGATTTTTCTGCTGTCAAGCCGTCGCCGCTCAAAAACACAACCAGCAGAGTCATTCGAAACATCAGCAACAGGGTGCGGCATCCGGATATTCTCACAATCCCTCCTCCAAACTGAAAATGTTCTCGACTGAGTAAAAAGATCAGTCAAAAAAACTCCTCATCGCGTCTTCAATGGCACCGAGCTGACCCTCCGGATCAAACCAGCGTATTTCGCGGTCGCTATGAAACCAGGTGAGCTGCCGCTTGGCTAACCGCCGCGTGTCTCGCTTCATCAGATGCACCGCGTTGTCTAGAGACATGCGATCCCGGAGAAACAGCCCAAGGTGGCGATAACCGACACTTTGCATGGGTTTCAAATCCAAGCCATAGCCCATGGCAACGAGATTCTTGACTTCATCGAGCAGACCGGCTGTGATCATGAGCTCGCAGCGCCGGTCGATCCGACCATAGAGTTCACTACGCTGCCGATCCAAACCGATTTTAAGCACGTCGAACAGCAAATCATTAAACCTATGCTCGCTCTGCCACTCAGTGATTTTTCGCCCGGTCGCATCGTAAACTTCCAGCGCCCGGGTGATTCGCTGCCGGTCATTGGGGTGAATTCGCCTAGCCGACTCTGGATCGACCTGCTCGAGCCGATGATAAAGCGCTCCGGTTCCATGCTTCTCAATCTCCCGTTCAAGCGCTTGTCTGATCTGCGGATCCCTTCCGGGTCCCTCGAATAATCCTTTGGTAAGAGCTTTGATGTAGAGTCCGGTGCCGCCGCAAACAATGATCCTCTTGTCGCGATTGGCCAGCTGGTATGCGACCTCAGAGGCTCGATTGCGAAACATGGCAGCGTTGAACTCCTCGTCGGGATCGACGATATCGATTAGATGGTGGGCAACCTTTTCTCTTTGCTCGCTGGATGGCTTTGCCGTGCCGATGTCCATGTGGCGGTAGACCTGCTGCGAATCAGCGCTGATAATCTCCGCGCCAAATTGCAATGCCAGATCCAACACTGTATCGCTTTTGCCGACGGCTGTGGGACCAAGAACAATGACGAGTTTGGGTTTCACTGCAGCCAAGTAACGATTGCGGCGACGGCAGACCAAAGAATCGCGCGGCCAGCTATAAAACCCGTTTAAACATTCGCTCCAGCTCTTCACGGCTGAACTCGAGCAGGACCGGCCGGCCGTGCGGGCATTGGGTCGCGAAGTCGGTGTCGTCGAGATCCCGCAACAGCGCGCGCATCTCGTGAATTTCCAATTGGCGATTGGCCCGAATAACGCTGTGGCAGGCGATAGTTGCCAAGCGCTCCTCCAAGTGCTGCCCCAGCTTCTCGGATTTGTCTATCTCTGCCAATTCCGCCACCATCTGGAGCACCACCGGCCGGTAGTCCCCTTCCGCCAATAGAGCCGGAACCGCGATGATCGCATACGAGTTGGGCCCAAAGGGCTCGAGCGTAAAGCCATAGCGCTCCAAGACATCGAGCTGTTTTTCTAGCAGAATCATTTCACCGGCCGATAACTCGACCGTCTGATGAAGCAACAGTGTTTGTCGTTCCACTGCATTGGCGCGCATCTGCTTTCGTAGCCGTTCGAAGGCGACCCTTTCGTGCGCGGCGTGCTGGTCGATCAGCGCCAAACCCTGATCAGATGAACAAACCAAATAACAGCCGAGAATTTGGCCGAGGACATTGAGCGACGAAAAAAATCCTGGGCGCATTTGACTTGACTGGTTTGGAAGAACAAAAATGTCCCGGCTCGATTCTGAAACAAACGATTCCGCGAAAGTAGAAACGGAACTCGCGTACGGCAACACGGCTTCCATATCCGCAGGAGAATATTGCGGCCACGGCGCAAAGCTGCGCCCGGATGGCTGTTGAGCCTCCGCTCTGAGAGCCTCCCGTATCGCGCGGGCAACGGCTTCATGCACGTCGGACTGACGGCGAAATCTCACTTCGTACTTGGCCGGGTGCACGTTGACGTCCACTTCGTCAAAGGGAATATCCAACAGCAGCACCACCGCGGGGTATTGGCCCTTCATCAAGAGAGTCTCGTAGCCGTGCAGAACCGCGTGCGTGAGGATCTTATCGCGAACATAACGGTGATTCACAAACGTCATCAGATGACGCGAGTTCGGAAACGCCGTTGGAGCCGAGCTCAGGTAACCGCTGACAGAGAGGACGCCCTGCCTGTACTCGAATGGGCGTAAGGAGTCGACGACTTCCCTTCCGAACACTTGGTACAAGCGTTCGCGCAACTCACGCACTGCGACAAAATCGATTAGAGTCTTTCCGTTATGTTCGAGACGGAAATGAATGTCGGGGTAGGCGAGCGCCAGCCGGTTAACGATATCGCAAATGTGGCTAAACTCTGTAGGAAGAGATTTCAAAAACTTTCGCCGGGCCGGAACATTGTAAAACAGGTCTTTCAGCTCGATCCTAGTACCCGTTGCAGCGGCAGCCATCTGGGCCGAGATCTTGCTTTCGCCGTCGACGCGCAATCGGCAGGCGGAATCATAACCCGCCGGTCTGGAGGTGATCTCAAACCGAGATACCGAAGCGATGCTCGGCAACGCCTCGCCGCGAAAACCCAATGTCGAAATCCGAAAAAGATCCTCGTCGTTGCGTAGTTTGCTGGTTGCATGGCGCTCAAGCGCAAGCGGCAGATCTTCGGGCGCGATGCCCTCGCCATCATCGGTTACCCGGATCAAGGAGGTTCCGCTCTTCTCGATCGAGACGGTAATCTCGGTGGCTCGTGCGTCGATGGAATTCTCCAGCAGCTCTTTAACGACCGACGCCGGCCGCTCGACCACTTCTCCCGCCGCGATACGGCTCGCCATTTCTTTCGAAAGAACTTGAATCTTCACTCGATACCTGTCCGGCCCTGGGCCTCATCTACGGCAATAGGCCACCGTCAACTCGATTGCAAAGTTTGGAAAGAGCAATGAATGTCTGAGACCCCAGCTTTGAACGTTAGGGATCTTGCTGATCCTGCGCGATCGGGTCATGCGACCAATGGCGCTCAAACGATTCGGCCAGGCAAACCGCGATCGTAAGCGCGATCGCTGCCTAGAAGACCGCGTATGCCTCAGCGATTTTCTTTTCGAATAATCTCGTCCAACTTCTTCCGGTCCGCGTCCGAAATCTTTTCCTTTGCGCGCGTATCATTCGAGCGACCACGGCTTTCATCTTTGTCTAAGCTGCGCACGGTCTTGGCGGCAGGCGCAGGATGATCTTCTCCCGGTGCCAAACCCTTTGCAATCTCGTTCCAATATAGCCAACCAAGGAAAGCTAGCGCCCAGATAATCAGGGGCCCAAGCACGAAAAGGAGAAGGGTTTTAACCGCGCTTCTCTTTCTTATTTTCCTTGTTTTCCGTTTTGCCACAGTAGAAATCGATCACCGATCACTTCACTGACTCTGCAGGGTGCTCAGATATTTCGAAAATATCGAGGAGCGAGAGCGTACTGCTCAGTACGTCGAACCGAGGCGATTGCGCCAACGAGGCCAATTGTTCTTCTGCGCGGGATTTTAGTAATTCGGCTTATGATCGAAATAGTGGGTGGCGTTGATAATGCGAATCGTGCGAGTCTTCGAACGCATCACCACCGATTGCGTCGTCGCGCCGCCGGGGAAGAAATGGACGCCATCGAGATAATCGCCATCGGTGACCCCGGTGGCCGCGAACATCACGTCGCCCGCGGCCAATTCCTCGATCGAAAACTTCTTCTTGATGTCGCCAACGCCCATTTTTTTTGCGCGCTCGATTTCTTCATTGTTGCGCGGCGCCAGGCGACCTTGGAATTCGCCGCCGACACAGCGCAACGCCGCCGCGGCGAGCACGCCTTCCGGCGCGCCGCCAATGCCAAGCAAGAGATCGATGCCGGTCTCCGGCTTGGTCGTCGCAATCGCTGCAGAGACATCGCCATCACCGATGAGGCGAATCCGCGCTCCCGCCTGGCGCACTTCTTTGATGATCGCTTCATGTCTGGGGCGGGATAAAATGATAACCGTGAGGTCCTCGATGTTGCAGCGTTTAGCCTCCGCCAGAGCCTGAAGATTCTGAGTCGGCGTTTTGTTCAAATCGACGACACCTTTACCGACTGGTCCGACGGCAATCTTCTCCATGTAGGTGTCCGGGCAGTGCAGCAGGTTGCCGCCGTCGGCCATGGCGATAACCGCCAAAGCATTGGGCGCCCCGGTGGCGCAAATCGTCGTGCCTTCCAGCGGGTCCAGGGCGATGTCGACTTTCGGACCACCGGAACCGACCTTCTCGCCGATATAGAGCATCGGTGCTTCGTCGCGTTCACCTTCGCCGATGACCACCGTGCCATCGATAGGCAGCGCATCAAACGCCCTGCGCATCGCGTCCACCGCCGCCTGATCTGCGGCTTTTTCATCTCCACGTCCGGTTAAACGAGCACAACTCAAGGCGGCCGCTTCGGTAACTCGGATCGCTTCCAAAGCTAAATTTCGGTCCACGTTTGCCTCCCCTCGATTAACGCCTCCATGAGCTTGAAGGCTTGCTTGGCGACCACGCCGGTTTTCGCAGCGTCCCTCTCATTGTACCCGACAGCGCCGTTATTGCGAGGCTCTTGCGGAGAATAAAGCACGAAGGGCACTGGATCAGAAACGTGGGTCTTGAGCGCGATCGCAGTTGGATGGTCGGGCATCAATAGAACACGCCAATCCTTTCTGTGGGCCATTCCTTTGAGCACGGTGCCGACAACCTTTTCATCGAAATCCTCGAGCGCCTGGATTTTTTTCTCGACATCACCCATATGGCCGGCCTCGTCGGTGGCTTCGACGTGGATAAAAACGAAATCGTTGTTCTCGAGCGATTTGACGCCGTACTCACCTTTGCCACGATAATTAGTATCCAAAAACCCGGTGATGCCCGGCACATCGATCCGTTGGAGGCCGGCGTAAACGCCAAGACCGTGAATAATGTCTACCGCGGAGATAACGCCGCCTTTGATGCCGAAGCGCTTCGTCAAAGGGGGCAGCGCCGGCGCCCGGCCCTGCCCCCACAACCAAATGCTGGTGGCGCTTCGTTGACCTTGAGTCTGGCGCGTTTGATTGACTGGGTGATCGGCGAGAACCGCCTGCGAAGCTTCCATGAGCTTGAGCAATCGATCAGCGCCATCGCCGGCGGGCATGAAGCCGCAAATTTTTTGATCGGTGATATCGTGCGGCGGGGTTGTTCGCATCTTTTCCTTGCCGTCGCGCCAAACCATCAGGTGCCGGTAGCTGACGCCGGCAAAGAACTCGATACCATCACCACCGAGCGCGCCTGCCAGGTCGGCTATAATCGTTCGAGCTTCTTCAGTGGTGATATGACCGGCGGTAAAGTCCTGCATCACGATATCACTGCCGGAGCCGGTCAAAGTAACCAGATTACAGCGGAACGCGATATCCCTGGGTCCAAGCGCAACTCCCATGCTGGCAGCTTCCAAAGGCGAACGCCCGGTGTGATACAGCGCGGGATCGTAGCCCATGATACTCATATTGCCGACGTCGCTGCCGGGCGGGAAGCCTTTCGGAATCACGTGAGCCAAGCCAAACACGCCGCGCGCCGCGAGCCAATCCATGTTCGGCGTCCTGGCAGCTTCGAGAGGAGTCTTGCCGCCAAGAACGTCGAGCGGATAGTCCGCCATGCCGTCACCCTGAAGAATGATGAATTTCATTTGTGCTGATTCCGCTTTGAGCGCTGCCGTTAATTCTCGCGCAAGAGTGAATCCTTACGCCGTCATTCCCGCATGCTTTTAGCGGGAATCCAGGCAAACTCTGACTGGGCCCCGATTGAAACATTGGGCGGTGACGAAGAAAACTCTCATCGCTGCGTTTGATTCCCCGCAACTTACTGCGGATGTTTAATTTCTTCACCTCGGCACAACCTGGACAATCTCACCTCGCGGCCCAGATCGGAAACCAAACAGGATCAACTACGATATAATCTCGAGCGCGCACCGAATCCAGAGCGGCACGGACTTGACGCAAGGTCGCTCGCTCGAGAGTTATCACGAAAGGCAAAAGTTCCTTGAAGTTTTCTTTTAGATTATAACTGCGGGCCAAGCCTTGCCGCTCGTCATCGCTGTGTCTGAGCTGCCAGATCTCTGCGATATTTACTCCGAGAGCGCCAAACGTTTGACCGATGTCGCCAACGATGCCAGGGCGATCCTTGACGATAAAACGAACATAGAAAGAGCCATCGATATCGTCTTGCGGCTGCAGCGCAAGTCTTCCCGACTGCACCAGGCTCGGCAAGCCGGTAAACCACGCCGGTTGGGCTCGCGCCAGTTCACAGACGTCGCCAAGTACGGCGACAGCCGTCGGACCACCGCCTGCGCCCGGACCGACCAGCACATAGTCGCAATCGCGATCCCGACGTATGCCGCCGCTTTTTTTGCCACTAAAGCAGATTGCGTTAGTTGCGCCATCGATATCGGCGAGGAGATTGCCGTGCGGCATCAAAACCGGGGAGACAAACACCTGAACCGACGAGCCGATTCGCTTTGCCACTGCCAGATGTTTGATCGTGCTCGACCCGGTACGTCCGGCGTAGCGAAAATCGACCGCATGAATATCTTCTATACCCTTGCGCCACGTGGTACCCGGCTGCAGTTGAAGTCCGAAGACCACTGCGCTCAATAACATTAACTTGGCTTCGGCGTCGCTGCCGCTTACGTCCGCCGTCGGATTGGTTTCAGCATAGCCTTTCTGCTGCGCCTCCTTGAGCGCTTCGGCATAGGGTTTGGCGGTCTTCTCCATTTGCGACAGGATGTAATTGCAGGTGCCGTTGACAATGCCAAAGACCGCTTCGGGTTCTTCGATGGCGAAGCTTTCAGTGAGCGATCGAATGACCGGAATGCCCCCGCCAACGCAGGCCTCGAAACGCAAGTGCCGTCCGCTCCGCTGCGCCGCTGCCCAGATTTCCGCGCCATAGCGCGCCAGTACCGCCTTATCGGAGGTCACCACCGATTTGCCCTTTTCGAAAGCTCGCAGGATGTAATCACGGAAAATCGCGAGATCACCGGGCTCCTGAAATCCCAGCGTTTCTATGACGATTTCCACTGTAGGATCGTCAATCACCTCGATTGCTTGCGAGCTGAAGAGCTCGGGACGAAGCTTGAACCACTTTTTGCTGTTGGGATTGCGAGTGTAGATCTTGCGGACTTCGAGTTCCAAATCATCGCCGACTCTACCCTGGGATCCGCCGAGAAGAGCGTCCTGAATGGCTTCGCCGACGACACCGGCACCCAACAAACCGACGCCTATTTTACGCCGTGCAGTCATCGAAGTATGAAAGCTATTTGGAGTTCCGCCTGAGCCGTTTTAGCGGCGCGCTAATCCAGCAACCTGCCGAGAGCGCGCTTGATGTTGCGAACCGCCTGCTTAGTTCGATGCTCGTTCTCGATCAAGGCGAACCGGACGTGATCGTCGCCATACTGTCCGAATCCGATGCCGGGGGATACCGCCACTTTGGCTTCTTGCAGGATAAATTTGGCAAATTCGATGGAACCCATTTTTTTCGCGGCTTGGGGAATTTCGGCCCACACGAACATCGTGCCCTTCGGTTTTCTGATCGGCCAACCGGCGCGGACCAGACCATCGATCAAGCAGTCACGCCGTCTTTGATACATTAAGCGTATTTCCTCGACACAATCCTGCGGTCCGTTTAACGCCTGTATGGCCGCGATTTGCACCGGCTGGAAGATCCCGTAGTCGAGATAGCTTTTGATCCGTGCCAGCGCATGAATGACATCTTTGTTGCCGACGGCGAAGCCGACGCGCCAACCTGGCATGTTGTAGCTTTTGGAAAGCGAGAAGAACTCTACCCCAACCTCCTTCGCTCCGGGTACCTGCAGAAAACTCGGCGCCCGATAGCCGTCAAATGTGAGATCGGCGTACGCCAAATCGTGTACAACGATTAGGTCGTACTCTTTGGCAAACTGGACGATGCGCTCAAAAAAGCCCAGCTCGACGACTTCAGTGGTCGGATTATGGGGGAAACTGATGATCAACATTTTCGGCTTGGGCCAGGTCTGCTTGATGGCTTCTTCGAGATGGCCGAAAAAGTCTTCACTGGTAATCAGCGGAATGCAACGAAGATCCCCTCCGGCCAGAACCACCGCGTACTGGTGAATCGGATAAGTCGGGCTGGGGCACAACACCACGTCGCCGGGATCGATGGTGGCCCAAGCTAGATGAGACAATCCTTCTTTGGCGCCGATGGTGACGATGGCTTCGGCATCTGGATCAATATCGACTTGGTAGCGCCGCTGATACCAATCTGAGATTGCCACGCGCAGTTTGTAGATGCCGCGCGACACCGAATACCGATGGTTCTGCGGTTTGCTTGCCGCTTCGATAAGCTTTGCCACCACATGGGGCGGCGTCGGCAGATCGGGGTTACCCATACCGAAGTCAACAATGTCTTCGCCGCGGTGACGCGCCTGCATCTTCATGCCATCGATGATGCTAAACACATACGGCGGCAGCCGCTTGATGCGCTGAAATTCCACTCGACGCTACCTCGTTTCTGGTAAAAACCTTTCGTTGCTTTTATAGGCTATCGGCCATTCTGGCGCAACTTTAGACCGCGCCAATTCTGACATGAAGCAGCGCAAAAGACACGCAGTTTCGACGATCTGACCGTTTCGCCGGCAGTTGAAATCGTGATCATTGCTCCCTGAACAAGATCCGCCATTGCGCGATCAAGGCGCCAGCTGGAGCGGTGAAAGCATCGGAACGAACAGCTTCAATGACCTGCTTTGAGCTGGCTTGGCGCTCGGATTGTCTCCAAGTATACCTGAAGGCTCGCGTCTTGATCGTCTATCTGCTTTGCTAACCGACGGCGCCCAACTGTAAACGTTGACCCCAACGCTGGAGCAGAATCCGGCGCATCTCTTGCGACTCGCGGCTTTTGAGCTCCGGATCACTTTGCAGCCAAGCCTGCGCTTCGGCTCGTGCGTCGACCAACAATCGGCTATCGCGGGCCAGATTGGCAAGACGAAAATCGCTCAGACCGGACTGTCGTGTGCCCAAGAATTCGCCCGGCCCGCGCAGCGCCAAATCGGCTTCGGCGATGCGAAAACCGTCCGACTCGCGCTCCATCACACGCAGTCGTTGCTGCGCAACCGGATTTCTCGGCGTACGGTTGACCAGGAGACAGTAGGCGGCCGCGCTGCCGCGGCCGACGCGGCCGCGGAGTTGGTGCAATTGCGACAAGCCGAACCGCTCAGCGTGCTCAATCACCATCACCGTGGCGTTGGGAATATCGATGCCCACTTCGATCACGGTGGTCGATACCAAGACCCGGATGCTTCCGTCGCGAAACGCGCGCATCATCTGGTCTCGCTCGGCGCTAGCCATGCGACCATGTACCAGGCCAACGCCAAAATCTTTGAACACCGACTGGCGCATTTTCTCGGCCATCTGTGTGGCGTCGCGAACATGCTGAAGTTGTTCCGAGGCTTCCACCAGCGGGTAAACAACGAAAACTTGATGGCCCAGGCGCAATTCATCCAGAACCCGTAAGTAAACCGTTTTTCTTTGTGACTCGGTAAACACCTTGGTTTTTACCGGCAGTCGTCCAGGCGGCATTTCGTCGATCACCGAGATATCCATATCGCCGTAGAGCACCATCGCGAGACTGCGGGGAATCGGCGTCGCGCTCATCAGCAGCATGTGCGGCTGTCCTGTGAGGGAAATCGCAGTATCGGCGCGGCCGGTAATGCGTTGCAGGGCCAGGCGCTGAACCACCCCGAAACGATGCTGTTCGTCGATGACACCCAGGGCCATGCGCGGCACCTGCACGCCTTCCTGAATCAGCGCGTGGGTACCGATGACCAACTGAATACCGCCCTTGGAGATCTCATCGATGGCAGCGTTGCGTTCTTTGGCCGTTAACGAACCGGTCACCAGCCTCGCTTTTATTGCAAGTTTCTCGACGTAGGGTTGGATACTGCGATAATGTTGTTCGGCTAAAAGCTCGGTAGGGGCCATCCATACGGCTTGGAATCCGTTTTCAATGACGCGCAACGAACTGAACCAGGCAATCATAGTCTTGCCGGCGCCGACGTCGCCTTGAACCAAACGCTGCATCATCTGGGCAGATTCCATATTGTCGGTGATCTCCGCTAAGACTCGCTGCTGCGCGCCGGTCAGCTTAAAGGGCAAGAGCGCCGCCATTTTTTGCGTCAACTGGCCGCCGCCACGTTTGACAAGAACGCCGCGGCTGCCAAGATTCTTTCTCTTCCTGATTGCCAGGCCCAGTTGAAGGTAAAAGAGTTCATCGAAGATGATCGAGCGATGCGCCGGTGAGGAAAAGCTATTGAGTGCCGCCACGCTTGCCTGCGCCGGCGGCTGATGGAGCTGAACCAGCGCGTCGGTTGGATCGATCAACTTTTGGCGCTGCATGGTTGACAGCGGCAGATGACTCCCTAACTTGCCTCCATAGGCGATAAGCGCTTGGCTAACCCACTTGCGCATCAACGAAAGCGGGACTGTTGCGGGATGTTCGTACACCGGAAGAATCTTTGGCTCCTTCCAAGAATCGTCGCCCTCGAGTATGTCGAATTCTGGATGGACAAGCTGTCTCAACCCGCCCACTCCCGCTTCTACCCTGCCATGAACGGCCAAACGTTGTCCGGGAGTCAAAGCATTGACCAGGTACGAAGGCGCGCGATACCAGACCAGACCGATGGCGCCGCTCTGGTCAGTTAATCGACCAGTCAAAATCTGTGAGCGTCGGCGCGGGTTGTATTTTTTTTGAACTGCCGCCAGCGCGCCGATAAAAGTTTCCTCTTGGCCGACGATGCCTTGGTCTATGTTCTTAACATGGCGCCGGTCCTCGTACCGAAACGGCAGATGGTACAAAAGATCTTCAACTGTTTGCAGCCCGAAGGCGGCCAACTGCTCGGCGCGCTTGGGACCGATACCTTTGAGATAGCGCAGGGGCGTTTGAAGATTGCGGGCGGCGGCTTGCGTCGATGAAACGCTGCCCTTCGTTGCTGGCGGCGATTTTATAGCGCGGCGGCGCGGCAGATTCATGAAGGCGTTACGGTAGCGGATGAGTGAGATAATCCTGTAACGCTTGAACTTCGAAGTCGTTGTTGCGCAGATACTCGATAGCCTCGGCAGCGGCCTGCGCGCCAGCCATGGTCGTAAAGTAAGGAATATTAAAATCCAGCGCGCCACGCCGGAGATCATAGGAATCGGCCTGGGAATTCGCATCAGCCGGCGTATTGACCACCATGGCAATCTTCCCTGTTCTGATCTTATCACCGATATGCGGGCTGCCGTCCTGAACTTTGTTGACGATCTCGGTGGCGATGCCGCGCTCTGTGAAAAAAGCCGCGGTGCCCCGTGTTGCGATAATCCGAAATCCGCTGTGCTGCAGTCTCTGCGCAATGGCCGCGGCGATTTTTTTGTCTTCGTCACGCACGCTGATAAACACCCGCCCTTTACGCGGCAACCGCATACCGCCGCCTAGTTGCGCTTTCGCGAACGCAACTCCGAAATTGGCATCGATCCCCATCACTTCTCCGGTGGATTTCATCTCCGGGCCGAGCAAAGTATCGACTCCGGGAAATTTGTTGAAGGGAAAGACGGCCTCCTTAACCGAAATGTGCTTTGGCACTACCTCATTGGTGAGGCCAAGTTCGCGTAGCTTGCGGCCGACCATGACTCGAGCGGCGATCTTTGCCAAAGGCACGCCGGTGGCTTTGCTGACGAAAGGAACCGTACGGGAGGCCCGCGGATTGACCTCGAGCACGAACACATTATTGTCTTGGACCGCGAACTGAACATTCATCAGGCCGCGGACGTTGAGAGCTTTGGCCAGGAGGATGCTATGTTGCCGGATTGTGTCTTGGACCTCTGCACCGATCGACTTCGGCGGCAAACTACACGCGCTGTCGCCAGAGTGCACGCCGGCCCGCTCGATGTGTTCCATGATCCCGCCGATGATGACCTCATCCCCGTCCGCCAAAGCATCGACATCGACTTCGATGGCATCATCGAGAAATTTATCTACCAGAACCGGGTGCTCCGGCGATGCCGACACGGCGTAGGTCATGTAGCGCCGCAACGATTCCGCATCATAAACGATCTCCATTGCCCGCCCGCCGAGCACGTACGAGGGTCGAACCAGCACCGGATATCCCAAGCGCCCGGCGATGTTAAAGGCCTCTTCATAGGAGCGCGCGATGCCGTTATCGGGTTGTCTAATGCCGAGTCTTTTGAGCAGCGCGGAAAAGCGCTCGCGGTCTTCGGCGAGGTCGATGCTGTCCGGCGAGGTGCCGATTATTTTTACTCCGGCGCGTTCTAGCGGCAATGCCAGTTTAAGCGGCGTTTGCCCGCCGAATTGAACGATGACACCGTCGGGATTTTCCCGATCGACAATATTCAGAACCTCTTCCAAGGTCAGGGGCTCGAAGTATAGCTTGTCCGACGTGTCATAGTCCGTGCTGACAGTCTCCGGGTTGCAATTGACCATGATAGTCTCGTAACCGTCTTCTTTGAGAGCAAAGGCGGCATGCACGCAGCAGTAATCAAACTCGATACCCTGGCCGATCCGATTGGGCCCGCCGCCGAGAATCATGACTTTCCTGCGATGCGTCGGCTTCGACTCATCTTCGCCTTCGTAAGTCGAATAGAGGTAAGGGGTAAACGCTTTGAATTCGGCGCCGCAAGTATCCACCGAACAAAATACAGCTTCGATGCCCTGAGACTTTCGTAGACGGCGCACCTCGGCTTCAGTCGTTCCCGTTAGATCGGCAAGGCGCACGTCGGCAAAGCCCATCTGTTTCCAATCCCGCATCGCCTCGCTACTGACTTCATTCAACTTGCCGCGATGCGCCGCGATCTCGCTCTCGGTAGCGACGATCTCGCGCACCTTTTCGACGAACCATGGATCGAAACGGGACAGCTCATAGATCTCTTCGGCGGGCATGTCGAGCCGGAACGCATCGGCCAAGTACCATAGCCGTTGTGAATTGGGATTTTTCAGTTTCTCACGAACCGTGTTCAAGGCATGATCACGTCGATCAAGCGATAGGTCTACCCGAGGCTCAAAGCCAAACGAACCGATCTCGAGAGAACGCATGGATTTTTGCAGCGCCTCCTTAAAGGTGCGGCCAATGGCCATGGCTTCGCCCACGGACTTCATCTGCGGCGTCAGCAAATCTTTGGCTTGGGGAAACTTTTCGAAGGTGAAGCGTGGAACTTTGACCACGACATAGTCGATAGTCGGTTCGAAGCAAGCCGGCGTTTCCCGGGTGATGTCGTTGCGGATCTCATCCAACGTGTAGCCGATTGCCAGCTTCGCGGCAATTTTGGCGATGGGGAAACCGGTTGCTTTGCTCGCCAATGCCGAGCTTCGCGATACCCGGGGGTTCATCTCGATAACCACCATGCGGCCATCCTTCGGATTGACCGCGAATTGAATATTGGAACCGCCGGTTTCGACGCCGATTTCTCGAATCACGCGCAACGAGGCATCGCGCATGATCTGATATTCTTTGTCGGTCAGGGTCTGCGCCGGCGCGACTGTGATCGAGTCCCCTGTGTGCACGCCCATAGGGTCGAAGTTTTCGATGGAGCAGATGATCACCACGTTGTCCTTGTGATCACGCATGACCTCGAGCTCGAACTCTTTCCAGCCGATGATCGACTCTTCGATCAACACTTCGTGAACCGGTGAGATGCTCAAGCCCGCTTGCACCACCTCTTGGAACTCCTCCGGGCCAAAGGCAAAACTGCCGCCGCTGCCGCCGAGCGTGCGCGAGGCGCGGATGATGACTGGAAAATCGAGCCGCTTCTGAATGCGCATGGCATCGCGCATGCTGCGCGCGTAGCCGCTGCGCGGCAGATCCAAACCGGCTCGTTTCATCGCTTCCTTGAACAGATCGCGGTCTTCGGCCTTCTTGATTGATTCCAATTTGGCGCCGATCATCTCGACGCCGTAACGCGCCAAGACCCCCTTCTCCGCCAGATCGATGGCCAAATTGAGCGCCGTTTGTCCGCCCAACGTGGGCAGAAGCGCGTCCGGCCGCTCCTTGGCAATCACCTTCTCGACAATATCAGCGGTAATAGGCTCGATGTAGGTCCGATGCGCGAACTCCGGATCGGTCATGATGGTTGCCGGATTGGAGTTGACGAGAATGACCCGATAGCCCTCTTCTTTAAGCGCCTTGAGCGCCTGTGTGCCGGAATAATCGAACTCGCAAGCTTGGCCGATTATAATCGGACCTGAACTTATCAGCAGGATCGACTTGATGTCGGTGCGTTTCGGCATCGAAAATGTTAACCCTGGTGCTGGTCCATTAATTCGATGAAGCGTTTGAAAAGGTAGCTGGCATCGTGCGGCCCGGGTGACGACTCGGGATGATATTGCACCGAGAAGATCGGCAAATCTCGATGCACCAGCCCCTCCACCGTGTTGTCGTTAAGATTGAGATGGGTAACTTGGACCGAACCTTTTAAAGAATCGGCATCCACGGCGAAGCCGTGGTTCTGCGATGTGATCTCTACTTTACGCGTGGTTAAGTCCATCACCGGCTGATTACCGCCATGGTGACCGAATTTGAGTTTATAAGTCTTGCCACCCAGGGCCAAACCCAAAATTTGATGGCCGAGGCAGATACCAAAGATTGGTTTCCTGCCGATCAACTTGCGGATGTTGTCTTTGGCATAAGACACCGCGTCCGGATCGCCCGGTCCATTGGATAGAAATATGCCGTCGGGGTTTAAGGCCAGAACATCTTCTGCGGAAGTATGGGCGGGAACGACTCTCACCCGGCAACCGCTCTCGGCGAGATTTCGCAAGATGTTGTACTTGATGCCGAAATCGTAAGCCACGACGGAACGCACAGGGACAGCAGAGCGTCCCCGATCCGTGGCATTTTTTTTTCGCCGCGGCTCGTCCGGCGGATTGCGATATCCTTCGCCCAGTCGCCACAAACCCTGATGCCATTCATAGGCACTCGCACAGCTCACGTTGCGCACTAGATCACGGCCCTCGAGTCCTGGAGCAGCCTTGGCTTTTGCAATCGCCTCGTCAGTATTCTGGGAACTAGTTGTGATCACGCCCACCTGCGCGCCACAATCGCGCAGATGACGGACCAGAGAACGTGTATCGATCCCTTGGATTCCGACGATGCCGTGCTGCTGCATATAAACATGCAACGGCTGTGTCGCGCGCCAATTGCTCGGCATCGCCGTATACTCTTTGACGATGAAACCTTTGACAAAAGGCTTGTGGGATTCTACGTCCTCCGGGTTGATGCCGACGTTGCCGATCTGCGGATAAGTCATGGCCACGAGCTGGCCTTCGTATGAGGGGTCGGTGAGAATCTCCTGATACCCGGTCATACTGGTGTTAAACACCACTTCACCCGCGACTTCACCTTCGGCTCCAAAAGACAAGCCGTCGAAAGCTCGGCCGTCGGCCAGCGCCAATATTGCTTTTCTTAACATGGATTCCCGTTCCCGCGTCTGCTGAAAAACCTCGTGTAAAAGAATGAGAAATCAAAACAAAAATTGAAAGGTAAGCATAATAGAAAATCGCGCAATTTATAATCAGCGGCGGTTCTCGCCTGGGTTGATGATGGAATAAACCAGCACCTTATCTTGCCCATCGGGCTCCAGTTCTCGCAAATGAACACGCACGCGCTCGTGGTCTGCGGTGGGTATATGTTTACCGACGTAATTAGGTTTGACCGGAATCTGCCGATGCCCGCGGTCAATCAAAACCGCCAGACGCACCGATTGGGGCCGCCCCGATCTAAAAATGATGCTCAAGGCGGTCTTCACCGTTCGTCCGGTATGAATGACGTCATCAACCAGAATGATGGATCGATCGCGCAATTGGATCGGTCCTAACTCGGGATCCGCGGGAAACACGCGGCGAAGGTCTTCGCCCGCTCCATAGGTTTCAAGCTCGGCCAGTTCAAATTTTCGCTTTTGTGCTCTTTCTAGATTGGCGGCGATTCGTTGGGCGATCATCGATCCGTTGGTTTTGACGCCGACAATCAGCAAGCGGTCCGGATTGGCGTAATCGCCTAAAATCTGGGCACTTATCTGCTGTATTGCAGAATCTACTTCAGCTTGACCCATAATGGCACGGCGCGGACCGCTCTCGTAAGGTCCATAGCCAAGCTCTTCAGCTTGCTTGATGGAATCAAAGATTGCCAGTTCACCGTCCTTAAGCCAACGCGCAATGTTATCCGCAAGCGCGATATCGTAGGCGCAATACTTCTTTGAGGTCACTTGACCGACGAGCTGCACTTTGAAGCGGTGGTCGCAGTAAAGGCATCGCAAAATCAACGCGCCGGCGGGGCCTTCGGATTGAAGCTCAAACCGAAGCCGCGTCGAACCCGGCTCGTTGACAGTAATGCACTTGAGATTAGGGCAATGCGGGCCGATCGGGTGCGGGCTTTCGAATAGCACCGAGCTTTTTGCCATCTTGCCGATCCCTGCTCGGCGCCTTTTCTCAAACAGAAAATGTAGCAGCGCCATACGAATAGGCACCCCATACGCGGCTTGCTTGAAATAGATGCCGCGCCGATCCTTGTCAAGCTCCGGCGAAAGCTCGTCGACCCGCGGCAAGGGATGCATCACCACTGTATCTTTGAAGCGCTGCTCTTTGAGAAACTTAGATCCGATGGTGGGATAGTCACCCGCCGCCGCAGAGTTTGTCATGCGCTCTTTTTGCTTTCTCGTCATGTAAAAAGCGTCATAGCGCAATCCCGATACCAGACTCGTAATCCGAGTCTGAATCGTGCTGTCCAGCGCGGTAAACAAAGCCAGCTGATGCGGCTGCTTGGGAGTGAGATAAAAAGCATCGGTCTCGGTAACCACGGCGCTCAGATCGTCGCCGGCAACCGGCGCTAAGGTATACTGAAACTCGCGCTCCAATCGCTCCAGAACGTAGTGGGGCAGCTCCATCCCGTTGGCTGCCAGAGTCACAATATTGGCGCCGAACCTGGCCAATGCATACACCAGAGAATGAATTGTTCGACCGTTTTTTAAGTCGCCGCAAATAACCACGTTGAGACCCTTGAGCTCGCCCTTCTCTTTGCGCAGCGTATAGAGATCGCAAAGCGTCTGACTCGGATGTTCATGGCCGCCGTCCCCGGCATTGATCACCTGAACGTCGGCGTGCTCAGCCACAGCCTGGACTGCGCCGTCCCAGTAATGCCGAACCACGAGAACGTCGGCATAACTCGAGACTACTTTGGCGGTGTCGGCGACACTCTCCCCCTTGGCAGCCGACGAGGCCTGCATATCCGAACAGCTGATCACAGTGCCGCCGAGCCGCTGCATTGAGGATTCGAACGATAAACGAGTGCGAGTACTCGGTTCGTAGAACAAAGTGGCCATGATCTTGCCATGGCCGACCTTTTTACTGCGCAACCTGTCGGATGCGTCTGCTAAATCGAAAATCTCTTCGATCTCGTCATTGGTGAGATCCGCGATGGAAACTAGGTTAGCCGTGGTCACGTTCGATTCCTCAAGCTGGATTCCAGGGCGTCACAATCACTTGATCGATGCCATCGGATTCTTCCAGCAAGACGTTCACTCGTTGCGAATCCGAAGCTTCGATATTCTTGCCGACGATATCGGCCCGGATTGGCAACTCCCGCGCGCCGCGATCGATCAGAACCGCCAGGATGATCCGTTTGGCATGGCCGAGACGCTCGACCGCTTCCAGGGCCGCGCGGATCGTCCGCCCACGAAAAATAACATCGTCGACTAAGACGGCGATCCTGTTTTCCAGCGTGACCGAGATTTCACCCGCGGTTGCCGCAGCGGAAGCTTGTGTTTGCGTCTTATCATCACGAAAAAGCGTCACATCGAGGACACCTAGTGGCGGTGCGTGCTCGGTAAGCTCTTCGATCTTACGGGCCAAACGCCGAGCGATATGCACGCCGCGGGAACGTATGCCGATGAGCGTCAACTCATCAAAGCTGTCGGCTTTCTCAAGCATCTCATGAGCCATGCGGGTAATCGCTTTGGCCAACTCCTGCTTGGTCAGGACGATTTGTTTTTCACTGGCCATAGATAAAAAAAGACCCCCTCAACCGCGTTGAGGAGGCCCGAAGAATCCGGAAAATCTTGGGGGTGTAACTATCCGCATGGCTCCCTTACCGATCTCACAGGACCGGTTTAAAAGGATTTGCTATTTATCGCCTGACGGAGAGCCAAAGTCAACGATGAAAATACGGTCGCAAGAGAAATGGCTTCATGTTCAACAGTCCAAGCTCAGAACAAGTGAATAATTTCTGCGTGCACGTCAGCGTTTTGCAATAGTAACAGCCCTACGGTCACCGGCAGTTTGAAACGTCGCGGGCCGGCGCTTCCGGGGTTTACAAAAAGCACATTGTCTCGTCTCACGACTGACGGTTTATGAGAATGGCCGCTGATCACGACCTGAACACCCGCGGGCGGCAACTTGTTTTCTAGATCATGAACATTATGAATCACCCGTACGCCTGTGTGGTTAAGGAGCAGATCGAGCGCTTCGGGAATGTGCCGCGACCATGGTGCGAGATCGTTGTTGCCTTTGATGGCTGCTAAGGGTGCAATGGCCTGCAAGCAATCCAACACTTCAGGCTTCCCTATATCCCCAGCATGCACGATGAGCTCGACGCCGTTTAGTGCCGCGAGAGCTTCCGGTCGAACCAACCCGTGGGTGTCGGAAATTAAGCCGATGCGCCCTTGCTTCAGCGCGATCCGCCGCTGTTTTCGTGCTGCCATGGTCGCTCTTGATTCCTGGCTGGCCTCGATTCTATATTCGACTGCGGCCAAGGAGGTTGTATGTTCCCCCATCTGAAAGGCTTCAACTTACAGCGATGGATCGACGAAAACCGCAACAACTGGGGACAACGCCGGGTGATCTGGAATGATTCGGATTTCATCGCCTTCGTTACCCGCGGTCCCAACCGGCGCAAAGATTTTCACATCAACCCCGGTGATGAAATCTTCTATCAACTCCAAGGCGAACTCAATCTTCACTACTTATGCGACGGCAAGCCGGAACTCGCGGTACTCAACACCGGCGATCTTTTTCTTATGCCCGCGAGAGTGCCCCACTCGCCGAGGCGGCGCGAAGGTTCCTGGACGTTTGTGGTTGAAAGGAAGCGCACTCACGACGAAAGGGATCTTTTTATATGGGTTTGCGAAGAATGCCAGAAGAGTCTCTATGAGACCGAGCTGCGCTTCGAGGATCCTTCAGATGCGGTGACAAAAGCGAGCGAGGCGATGCGCAGCGATAAAAATCTGGCGACCTGTAAAAGCTGCGGTGCTGTTCTCGAGCTGTAGTTCTCAGATGAACCTAACCTGCAAGAAAGATCGCCTGGTATTCGATAAACGCTGGGTAGGCTCTGAAACTCACCCGGTTTTCAATCTAGCTTCGGCTTGATCCTTCGTTTGTTCTTCCGCTTTAGCTCGCAAAGCGCGCCAGACCTTTGGCGGCGTTAACGGCAAATCCTGAATTCTCACGCCCACCGCGCGCGAAACCGCATTGGCAATCGCCGACGCCACCGGCAGCAAGCCGCCCTCGCCAATGCCCTTTGATCCGAACGGTCCGGGCCCGTTGCCATTCTCAAGCAGGATAGTATGCAAACCATCGGGCAGATCGCGGAAGGTCGGCACCCGATAATCCACCAGATTACCATTCAACAACTGACCATCTTCGTAAACCATCTCTTCCATCAACGAGTGGCCAATGCCGAACATTACGGCGCCTTCGTCCTGGCCGATGCACTGATCGGGGTTGATCGCCTTGCCTGTGTCGCAAACGGAAACATAGTTGAGCAGGCGAACGACGCCGGTTTCGGGATCTACCTCGAGATCAACGCCGCCCCAGCCTACTTCCCAAAACGTCGCCGTGGACCCCAAGACCGCCTTTTTGCTTCGTTTGTCTTTATACAACCCTTTGGCGATGATCTCTCCGGCTTTGCTGCCGAAGAAATCGACGATCACCTTGCTATAGCTAATGCTTTGACCGTTTTGCGAGTGGATCTCGCCGTTCTGAATAAACAGATCCTCAGGTTTCTGTTTGAGAACTTTGCCGGCGCATTGAAAAAGTTGGCGTTTGGCATCCTGCGCGGCGCGCTGCACCGCCAGGCCCATCACCACCATCGAGCTACTCGCACTGGTGGAGATGTCGTAAGGAGTCACATCGGTATCGAGTTGGGCAACCGTAATCTGGTCGAGGCTGAGGCCGAGCTCCTCCGCGACCACCTGGCTCAAGGCGGTGCGCGGGCCCTGTCCGACTTCAACGGTGCCGGTTAACAGCACGACGCTGCCGTCGGACGACATCTTAACGGTCGCGCCGGCGACTTTATAAGTGCCGCCCCCATCCTTGATGCAGCAGCTGAGGCCTTTGGCTCGATTGGGTTGGGTGTCGCGCTCCTGCCACTTGATGGTTTCGGCGACTTTGCGCAGTCCTTCCTCCAGATCGCAATCCACCGGCGTGTCGCCGGCAGTATAGAGATCGCCCTTCTTGAGCAGATTCTTCAAGCGAAACTCGAGGGGATCGATACCCAGCCGGTCGGCCATCATATCCATTTGTGATTCATACGCCCAAGTAACCTGCAACGCGCCAAAACCGCGGAAAGCGCCTGCCGGAACGGTGTTGGTGTAAACTCCATGAGCTTCGACTTTGGCGTGGGGAATTTTATAAGGACCGAGTGAACGATAACCGGCCTTTTGAGTAACCCGCGGCCCGGCATCGGCATAAGCGCCGGTGTCCATATAAATCTGGCACTCTCTCGCGACCAGTAGACCCTCTTTGCTTACCGCAGTTTTGACAGTGACGCGCGCCGGATGTCGCGTTACGGTTTTAAAACTTTCATTCACCGAGAGCGCGAGCTTTACCGGCCGCCGAGTCTTCCAGGTCAAGGCCGCGGCAATAGGCTCGGCTTTGACATACAATTTGCCGCCATATCCGCCGCCGACGTACGGAACGATGACGCGGATACGGCTAAGCGGCAGACGAAAGATTCCCGACAAATGATCGCGCAAGGTGAAGGGATCCTGGCACGAAGCCCACACTGTCAGCTTTTCGCCGTCGTAGCTGGCGATATTGATGTGCGCTTCCAGAGAGTAATGTTGTACCTTTTGAAAGCGAAAGGTGTCTTCGAAAACGTGATCGGCCTGAGCGAAGGCTTTATCGACATCGCCCCTGCCGAAGCCAAGGTAGTAGCAAATGTTGGTGCCGTTGAATCTCGGTGGCGCTCCATACGTCGAGCCGCGCAGTTCCGCGCGCGCCACATCGCCTTCATGCACCTGAATAGCCCCCGGCGCTGTCGCTTCCTCGATGTCGGTTACCTTGGGCAGCTCTTCGTACTCTACTTCGATAAGATCCAAAGCGGCTTCGGCAATCGACGGATCCTCGGCCATGACCGCGGCAACCGGATCGCCGACGTATCTGACCTTGTCCACAGCGACGATCGACTGATCTTTGTAGGTTGCGCCGTATTTGTAATTAAATTCTTTAATATCGTCGCGAGTCAGCGTGGCGATCACCCCTGGCAGTTCTTTCGCCTTAGCGGCATCGACCTTGAGCAAGCGAGCATGCGCCACCGGGCTGCGAAGTATCTTGGCGTAACCCATCCCCGGAAGCTGAATGTCTCCGGTATAGACGGCCTTGCCCGTCACCTTCTCGATACCGTCGACTCGGTGCGCGTCCGTACCGGCGATAGTAAAGGTTCGCGTGTAGTTCATGATCGGAATTAAACAGCGAGCCACGGTGTTGATACACCGTAGCCCCAATATCACTTGCGGATTTTTGGACTATCTTTTTCCGGAAAATACAGATCGCAGTACGGACAATGGAAGTTCATACCGGATCCCAGCATGTGCGGATTGACAACAAAGGTTTTCTTACACGTCGGACAAGTCACTTCAACCGCCTGGCCCATGATTCCTCCTCAAAAAGCTGGATAATTTTCTTAGATACTCGATTATGCCCAGTAAGTCGTCCGATCCATCGGGATATGCTGCAAGACTTCTCCGGGCACGTATTCCTCCAGCTTGATGCGGGCCATGGCTTCGTCGGGACATTTCGATACCGGCGAGAACGGCCGGTCCAGCGGCTTGGTCGCATCGACGATCATGCCTGAGGTTTTGATCTCGTCCAACAAGGAAGGATCCAGGAAATTGCCGCGGAACAATGGCTGCAGGATGCTTATCTGCTTGTGCGGCTGTACACGGGTGGCAAAAGCCCAAAGAATATCCGTAGGGTTGAAAACGTCGATATCGTCGTCGAACACGAACACGTTTTTGGTATGGTCGAACGTCAGAGCAGCGGCGGCGGCGCGACCCGGATCGCCCTCCGACATTTTATTCATGGAAATGAACACATTGTAGTGCGCGTGCCGGCCCTGCTTACAGACCGCGGTTACACCGGGAACGGCTTCGCGGCAACGACGCAGATAAGCGCCCTCGCGCGGCAAATCCATCCACGGCTTATCGCCTTCCGGTGTGATGACCGACTGGTACATCGCGCCGTTACGATAATTGATGGCGCGGACTTCATAGTCCACGCAAGTAGTATAACGCTGCGGGCCTAGATAGCCGGGCGCTTCGCCGAACGGACCTTCGACGACCCGCTTGCCCGGCTTCAATACGCCTTCGATTACGATTTCGGCATCGGCTGGAATGAGCAAATCCTCGCCGAAGGTTTCCGAAGCAACCAGCCGCAAGGGTTCGCCGAGATAGCCGCCGATAACATCATACTCGCTCACTTCGAACGGCCCGCTGTAGCATGCGCCCATGTGATACGCCGGATGATGGCCAAGCACCGTCGCCACCGGCATCTCCATGTTGTTCTCCTCGTAATCCTTGTAGATTTTCCACAAATGGCGCGGCGACGCATACAGAGCGGTGGAATTCTTGGATTTGACCTCCATGCGGTGATACGAACAGTTATAAATTCCTGACTTCCGGTCTTTGGTGATCGTCGACAGAACAATATAAGGCCCGCCGTCCATCTCGTGGTGTCTCATAATCGGAATCTGATAAAGATCAACGTCCTTACCCACCATGATGTTTTCTTTTACCGGAGCCTGTTTTTTGTCGACGATGCTGGGAGGAATTCGATGTTCTTCCATCTCCAGACATTTTTCAGCCATCTGCGGCCGGCTCGCAGTCTTGGGCATGCCTAAAGCGATCTGGGTCTTTCCCTGAGAAATCTCACAGTTCATCGTAAGCTTTATCGGACCAACTTTGCCGTTGAGATTCAGCGGATTGTCAAAAATGATAATCGGAAATTTCTTTTGCGCGCCGAGATGCTTGATGATCGCCGTGACATCATAGTTTGCTGGATTTACTTCTTTTTTGATGTGAATCACCTCGCCAGGTAACTCACGCTGGCAATCTGCAATAAACGTCCTAAGATCCTTCGCCATCGACTCCTCCTACACGAATGTATGAAATATTTTATGCAAAATCATTATCCAATGCCCTCTTCATTGTCAATTCAGGCGCTTTAGAGCGAGTGTCTCCGCGAGCTCACGAACAGTGCTCGTCAAGGCGTTAGGATCACCGAGCCATAGAACCGCAATTCGATATGTCAGCAGTTGAAAAGTCGTCTAACAGACGACCGGATGAGCCAGGATAATTGATCTCCAAAAGCCTCGGTGACAAAAACCGAATCTAGTTACGAGCCTGAGCCGCTTGTCGCCGCGCGCCATTGCCATTCATGCCAAATAAGCGCATCGCATTGCCACCGAGAACTCGTTCCTTGTCCTGCTCCGATAACTCTTTCATTCCCTTGATCACTTCAACCGTTTTCGGCCAAGTGGCGACGGCATCGCCATGATCAAAATCGCTGCCGATGATAATGTTATGATTAGGCCAACCTTTGATCGTCTCGGCTAAGTAGGATTCCCAAGATACCGCCGCGATGTAAAATTGGTTGAAGTACTCGCTCGGTAGTTTCTTGATCGCCTGTTTGCCTTCGAAGAACTGTTGCACGGCGACCGAGACGCCCGCTTCGTTTGGAGTATGGGCGTTTAGTGTGTGCATCAACCACGGCACCCAGCCGATGCCCCCTTCAAAAAAAGCAAACTTCAAGCGTCGGAAAGCGATCCAGTACTCCGCCAAATATCAAACGTGAAGCGCTAACCATGTAGGTCAATGAAAATCCCAACGCAGTGGGAAAGTGTTGATACCCCTGAAACCGCTCGCTGCCGACAAGCCAGGGATGGCTATGCTGCAACTCGAATACCCGGGCTGCCGGATGAAGTAGTATCGGTATGTCGAGATCGGCGATCTCTTCGTAAAGCGGCCATAAGACCTCATTGTCGAGATCACCGTCGCCCCAGCCGCCGTTGAGCTTTACCGCCTTAAGCCCGAGATCTTTCACCGCGCGACGCAGCTCTTTAACGGACTCCTTGATGTCCGGCAAATAAATCCAGGCAACGCCGATGAACCGGTCGTCGCCTTGAATATCTTCGGCAACGGTATCGTTATACGCTCGCGCCAACTGCCGACCGAGCTCGGCATCGCACTCGTAGATCAATGGCCGATTATCGGGAATCAAAACCTGGATATCAAAACCGTCCTTTTTCATGAACTCAGCGCGCAGCGGGATGCTCCAGCGACCCTCTTTGAACGAATGAATCTTTTTGCCGTCGCGATAATAAGTTGCGACTTTGCCCGGCACTGCATGCCCGTAACGAAGATAGTCGCCGGTATCATCGGTAATTTCGACATGCCCTTTTCCCGGATGCGAAACTCTTATCGATAAATCGCAATGGCCAGTAATGAGTATCACCGTCGATATACATTGTTTTACTACTCCTTTGTTCTATCTGCATTCACGAGCAAGTCAAAACATTCCAGATGCGAGGCGCGAGCCTGACTTCGCCGAACGTGACGAGATTCCGAACGAATCGAATACGTCCCACGGGCACGATTCCAAGGCGAAGCAAGCGCAACGAAGCAGATGGGAAATTTCCACCTGCTCAATCATTTCACTCCGTATTTGGCCAGCACCTCGTCGATAAAACCGCTCTGATCGAGTTTTTTCAAAATCCGGTCATCGATCAGTTGTTCCGGTTTCACTTTTTCAACCTTTGGATTACTTCGTTTCATCAATCGAACGACATTGGTGACACCCGCCGGTGCAGCATAGGGTTTCTTGTCCGTGCCCGAAACCAGATCTCGATAGCCTTCTTCGGCGTCCTTTTCAGTGATTCGAAGATACTTTTGCAAAATTTTTAGTGTGCTGGGTTTCTGCGACATCGATAGCGAAAACGCAGCCCCTTCGATGACCGCCTTCATCAGATTTTCCGCCAGCTGTGGGTTTTTCTGCAAATTGGGCTCTCGCATGACGAAGCCGGAGCTTAGGATCGGCAGATTCGCTTTATTTAAATCGGCGAGCGTCGGAAAACCCAGAGCGTTCAGACGACGGCTTTGCACACCGTCCAACACCGTCGCGTCGATAGTGCCTGTTTCCAGCGCTTGCGCCAGTACATTCTGATCGCCGACAGCGATGATATTGATCTTGTCACGCTCGGCGTCCAATTTTAAGTGCTCCAAGGCCAGAATGGCTCCCATCCAAACGGTGCCGCCGATACTTTGAATGCCGAATATCTTACCGCGTAAATCCTCCGGTCGTTTGATCCCGGGCTTCACCATCAAATCGTAAGTGATGCGATTGGTGAACGCTGAAAGAACCTTCAGATCGGCGCCATTGGCGACCGCCCCCACCACAGCCGTGCCTCCGGTGTAGCCGACGTCAATCTCGTTCGACTGCATGGCTGCCACCAGAGTCGGCGCGCCGCGTACGAAGATGGTATCCGCTTCGACGCCGTACTTGGCAAAAAAGCCGCGCTCGCGGGCAACCCAGAGAGGCGCGACTCGCGCGTTCATCGCCGCATGAGCGATAACCACCTGCTTGCCTGCCGCTGCGGCATAAAATTGGCCTGGAGCACCCAGGAAACCAAAGATCACGACAACAGCGATTAGCCACCTAGTCATGCAGTCTCCTTTCTTTACGGATGCGCTTCACCGCTTTAGCTTCTGCGCCTCATCGCGCCGGTAAGTCGCGCCGATTATGTGATAAGACGGCTCGTCAAAGGCCGAGCCCCAATAAATTGATGGCGTTTTCGCCCAAGACCTTGCGCTTGTTATCTTGGGAAATCTTGGTGCTCTTTGCCACCGGACCGGTCACCTGCCCCGGCTGTGACGAATCCCAATGAGGAGAATCGGTTGCCAAGCACAAGCCGATCGCCGCCGAGATATTCAACCGCCCATTCAAACAACCCGTCTTCGAATGGCTCGCAACCGACATAGACACTCTCATTAAAAATATCACTGGGCTTGCGCTTCTGCCAAGGAACCAAGTGCGGCAGCTTCTCCCAATGCTCATCCATCCGCGATAACCACCATGGCATCTGCGACGCGCCGGTTTCGAGGCAAATGATTTTCAGATCCGGGTGTTTTTCCATCACGCCGCCGCAAAGATAGATCATTAAACAGACCATGCTTTCAATGGTGCGACCGACCATGTGCGAGAAGAAAAAATTGTCAGCGAAGCGCTCGTGGCCCATGGAACCGGTCTTGGTATCATGGAAAATAATCGGCGTGTTGGTTTTTTCCAGCTCGTCGAAGATCGGATCGAAGTGCGGATCCCACCACTCCTTGCCGGGAATCGGAGTGGCTTTTACATTGAGCGCTTTGCTGCCCATTTCGCGCGACCGGTGCAGTTCCTTGATTGCCTCCTTAGGATCCTGAAGAGGAATCACGCCGGCCCACATCAGCCGCCCCGGTTGCTGCGAAGCGTAGTAGTTCATGTAATTATTCTGCGCCCGGGCATAAGCGGCCGCCAACTCCGGATCATCGACAAACCACAGAATATCGAGCGCCGGCGAATTGGGCGAAAGTACGGCGACATCGATGCCGTCAAGATCCATGTTGCGAACCCGCCCGTGCGCCGTCAGATCATTCGGGGTGACCCACTCTTTTTTCTCCGCCTTCTGGCGGCCGAGCTCGGAGCCGATCATGATCTGATTGCCGACGAGAGTCTTGCGCCTTTCGTTGTCTTTGGTCGGCAGTTTACGCGGCAAGAACTCTTTGTATTTTGCTTCGACTGTTTGATCCCAACTCTCCAAGTCACCCACCAGGTGGCTGTCGAGATCGATCACTTTCATTCCATCAATCGCCATAATTGCTTCCTCCTTTTGCGAATCTAAGTGGAATTAATTATTTGTCAGCGAACCGTTTCCCCCCGGGACGACTGCTCCATCAAGCCGCTTTTCTCGAGCTCGCGTAAAAGACTTTCGTCGATCAAACGCTCGAGATTGACATCTGCGATCTTGGGATTGCGTAACTTCATGAAGCGCTGAATATTTTTCACGCCTTCGATGGAGATAGAGGCTTTCCGATCGGTGCGCCGCAGGTAATCTTCATAGCCGTCGTTAGCCGCAACCGGATCGGTGATGCCCAGCTTTTTCGAGGTGATTTCGATAACCGCGGCCTTGTTCGCGGGATTGTGAACAAAAGCATGGCTCTCGATCATCGCTTTTAGAGTATTACGCGCAATCGACTGCTGCTTCGCCAGATAGTCCGATTTGACCACAATGCTGGTGCCGACCAGCGGAATTTTTTCCAGGTCGCCCATGAAATGATAGCCGGCGCGTTTCAAACGTTGGCCGAAAACGCCGGCCAGGGACGCGCCCTGAATCGTGCCCGTCTCAAGCGCCTGGGTGATCACCCGCTGATCGCCGAAAGCGGCAAGCAAGATTTTATCGCGGTCAGGGTTCAAACCGATCTGTTCGAGTCCGAGCATCGCCGACATCCAGCCGGTGCCGCCGATGCTGGTGACGCCGATCCGCTTGCCCCGCAAATCGGCGGGTGTTTTGATCTCCGGCCGCACTACGAGATCGGTTTGAACGTGATTGGCAAAGGCGGCGATCATTTTGATATCGAGGCCGCCCACCGCGGCGCCCAAGGTCGCTGTTCCGCCAGTATAACCGAAGTGCACGTCGCCGGTATTAAGCGAGGCAATCAAGGTCGGCGATCCAGGGATAAAAATCGCCTGCACATCGAGACCGTTTTTCGCAAAGAACCCCCGCTCCTGCGCCACCCAAAGCGTCGTTGCCACGGTACTCATCGATGCATAGCCGACGACAACTTTGGGGCGGGTTTGGCTGAAGCCGGCATCAGGTTGGATCGCAAAAACACAAACAATCGAAAAGATTCGAGTGAAAAAACGCCACATGCGGGTGACCACCTTCAAATTCAAGTTTCGAATAGGAATACGCCAGCAAAGCTGTGAAAAATCTCAGCCGCGGAATCTGTTGCCGGAATAACAGAGGCGTGGGTGATTAGTCAATCGAAGGTTTTGCAAAACGGAATAAAGAAACTTGCAACGCTAGTTGGATATCGCTAAACGCTGGATTCGATAACGCTGCATCTCATCGCGCATGTTCATCAGCGGCCAGCCGGCAGGCAGTTTCTTTTATCGATCCTGTATGCTGTAGCGCTACCTTACAAACAGAAATTGATATTTACCTCAACCGCGGCAGATGCTCTGCGGGCAACGCTCCGCCACGCCGGCAAGACTACTGCCCCATCGGTGACTTGGGCCCGGACCGTTCCGATTCCTGTGTCGCCTTACCGATTTTTTCGGAGCATGTTTGACAGTAGCCGTCGGCGGTGTCGGCGATATTATGGCATTGATTGTCAGGGTGACCGTGTCCCCGCGCTGTGCATTTGCAATTTTCCATTAGTTATTCTCCGAGACTTTGTACCCGAAAATGCTCTCGACAACGCTCGAGCAACGACCCGAGGATGAGGCGTAGCACTGCTTTATCGTTGCCGAGCCCTGAGGAGTAACTTGATCGCGGCTAACGCAGAGTTGAGAATTTGACGACGAACGATTTCATCACCGCTGTCCAAGCCTTGACGAAATTCCACGAAAGGCCACTTTACCGGAACACGCGCCGCGAGAAAACTAAGAGCGGCAAAGACTTCAGACGCGCCCAGATCCGTATTCAGGCAAGTTTCAAGGGTATTCGCCAAGATGGCTAATGCAGTTAGTTCGTCCATGGTATACCTCCTGACTCATTCGCTCGGCTTGATCATATGCGCTTATCGCTTGCACGAAACAGAACATACAAGACCCCAAATCCAAGCAGACACAACGGGATGAACTGTTCACCCGGCATCGATGCGCGTAATTTTCAAGATCTGCGCCTGCGCAGGGTACTGGTATACATCGGAAAGAAACTCGTTGATCCTGAGATGTCCCTCGATATCGGCTTTGTTGGTTCGGTGAACAACATTCCAATCTGCGCTGGCGCGATCATTCACGAAGCAAATCCACTCCACTTCGAGATTGGGTACATTTACCAGATCCGCCAAGATCTTGTCCCGGAATCTGGGAATAGAATATTTCCACTCATCTATAATGCAGTCGACTCCGCTGCTGAGATTCTTTACAAGCGCAGGAAAGTTCTTGTTCTGGTCCTGCAGAAAATCACTGAAGAGCTCCGCTCCTGTCTGTGTAGCGAGCCGTTCAGCAATAAAGGTCTTACCGGACCCGCACAAACCGAGCAAAAACGTAAGTTTCGCCATACGTCTTCTCCGCATGCATAGCATTCTTGCCCTTAGAGATCATTGAAATACAATTTCGCTCTGACATAAAGATGCGCATTTCATCAACACTTTCAACTTTTAACTTCCGCCGGAGCCTCTTGACTAAATCACTCCGGTTTGGCGCCCGCCGGGGACGGCGCGATGGCGAGCCTGTCCCTTGTGGCTCCAAGTTGCCGGATCTCGAGTTTTCTGAGTTTTACTGCTGTTGGATAGCGGTTGTCTACAAGGTTCTTTGCCCGGCAATTTTGTTGGGATTTTACCGGTGTCGTACTGATTCGATGCCCGAGGAACCCAAAAGTAGACGCCGCAGCGCTTCCTCAACATCAAACGACCGCCAAAGTACCCCGGATTTTACTGTGGCATTTTCCTTGCGCTTAGAGCTTGTGGGGTAACTCCGATGTCACGGTGGGCAATCAGCTCGGAATCGATCCATGGCACAATCAGATTCGCTATCCTGGGTGGAACTGCTGTTGACTTCGGTACGGCACACGTAATCCACCGCTCCGTCATTCATCCGGCTCACCGCTCATCGGAGTTACCAAGCCAAATCGGCGCGGAGCGTAAATGAGCACGATTTCAACCCCAAAACTATTGTTCGGATCACCAACCAATCCGCCATTATCCGTATGACGGACGTCGCCGTGCAGAACCAAACTTGGCCGAATGTTTTCTAGAGAATAGTCAGAGTATGCGGCTTTATCTCTGAAGGAGGTCTAGATGAGACACTTGAAATTACTCTATGCCGGTCTGCTCACAGCTCTTCTCGCCGCTCCCGTTCTGGTTTCTGCACAGCCGTACGAAAGAGGTGGACCCGACAGGCGTGAGGCAAACCTTCTCGGCAAATGGTACTCAAACGGCGAGCGCGATAAGCCTGTGGAGATCCGCACCTCGCGCCGGGGCCTTCAAGCTAGAAACGAACATGGCGCAACAAGTCGATTGGAAACGCGCGGCAACAATGTCCGGGCTTTGGATTGGGAAGGTGGACTGCGCGGGCATATCAGACGGGATACTATCGAATGGGCGAATGGGTCAACGTGGACGCGCGCGCCGTCTCATCGACGGAATTTGACCGGAACCTGGTATTTAAATGGCGCCCATGACAAACGAGTCGAAATTGTGTCTTCGCGGGACGGTCTTCAAGCGAGAAACGAACGCGGTCAGACGAGCCGAATACAAACAGTTCGTGATGGCGATATTCGCGCTCTCGATTGGGAAGGCGGATTGAGAGGCGATGTCAAGCGCGACCGGATCGAATGGCAGAATGGCACAACTTGGACCCGGTCACCGCATTAGTAGTCAGCTTGCTACTCGGGAAAACATCAAGGACGGCGACGTGGAAAAAAATCTACATCAATCTCGCAGCCTACCGCCATCTCAGCCAGTTGATTTGAATCTTGCCTGCACTACATTGGCTTGGCATTTGTTACACTCGCATTAGCAAGCGCCGCAACTGGCGCACCATTGGCCGCGTTGATCGCGGCTGCGTACATTCCCACTTGCCGCCGATAGGCGGGTTCATCCCCACGAAACTCTTCGTCAGTCTTATAATCGATCACTGTCCAGCCGCCGGCATGCTCAAAGGCAAGATCGATTACACCTTCAATGAGCAAGCCGTCAGGATCGCGCCAAGCGATCGGCACTTCACGGCGACAACGGCCTTGTTGAGCAGCTTGGCGCGCATGCTCGAAGACTCGATGCGCCAGCGCAACCCGCACACTCTCACTGGCAGCATCGACTTCGTCCTGAGGTGCACCCAGGATGCGGCCGTGAATGGTTGCGAGACGTTGGATGATGTTCAGATCGCCATCGAGCGGGACGCTCGCAAGAACGGCGTGTACCAGGGTGCCGAAACGTCGTCCCGACGGCCGGTTGGCTGGCGCGCGGCAGCTCGACAATTTCTACACGCCGCGAGCTTCAAGTCGGGCGCTGATTCGTCGCCGCTCTTCGCCGCCTGGGTGACAGTCCTCGGTGCCACCGAGCTATGACTGCCGGCGGCAATGGCTTGCTGGTGTCGCTCGCGCCAAGAATTGTAAGCGGCAAGACCTGAATCGACAATCGCGGGCGCGACGTCTCTTACGATCAGCTCCGGCCGGCGAAGACCGAGCGGCGCCTCAGCGCCAAGCTTCAGCGTGCGTGGATCCCACCAGACCACCGAAAACTCGCTTATCTGTGAAGGGCCTCTTCCCCTACAAACGTGCAGGCCAGGACACACCGTGCTCGCGCTGGCCGCGCTGCCGCCGGGCCGGACCCATACGGAATCTTTGGATTGGAACTCCACACATCCGGGCGCTTGAACCTGCTGACGACGCGCCTCCTTCGCAGGATAAACCGCTGTGTTGAGCGGCTGGATCCAGCCTTCTCTCTCCTCATCGCCAACGGCCGGAATCACCAGAAGATCGCGCGCGCGAGTTGCCGCTACGTACGCCACGCGGATACCCTCGGCCTCATCGCGCAGCAATTCTTCGTCTTCGTGATCGAGCAAATCGGCCGGCGCGCATCCGCCGAGTCTGATCGCGCACACGTTGCGCTCGGAATCGAGATACCGGCTAGCGACGGACGGGCGCAGCTTCGCAGTCATGTCGGCGAGGATCACCACCGGGAATTCCAGCCCTTTGGCTTTATGCACCGTCATCAACCGCACGCCGTCGCTGCCTTCCTCGAGAATCGGAGCTTCCCCGGCCTCGCCGCTTTCGGCCTGCTCGCGTAGCGCCTCGATGAAGCCGCGAAATGAGATGCCGCCTTCGGTCTCGTAGCGGCGCGCCAAGTCGATGACGTGCGCAACATTCGCAAGCACCTGTTCACCGCCGTGCTCCAGCGCAAAGCCGACATGCGCCCGTGTAGCCTCGAGCAGCGAGGCAATCGTTGTCGCCACTGATACCCGATTGCGATGGCGGTGGAGCGCTTGCAACAATTTGAGACCCTCGACGATAACGGCAAGATTTGCCGGAAACTCGGTCGGGATGCGAAATGGATGGAGACGGCCGATGCGATGGCGGTATTCCAGCAGTTCCTCGTCGCTGATCGCAAACAGCGAACCGCGCAAAGTTGCAAATACCGATAACTCATCTTCAGGCCACTCGATGGCGGCCAGCGCGGCGCGCAACGTCTCGATCTCCGCGCGATTGTGAAACGAGCGGCCGCCGACCAACAGATGGGCAATCCCGCGCGCTTCGAGAGCTTCCACGTAAGGGCGCGTCATGTCCTCGCCAAAGCTGGTGAAGCGGCGAAACAGCAGGCAGATATGGCGCGGCTGGATCCGCACGAGATGCTCGGTTTCGCCCGGCCGAAAACCCCGCGCCGTAGTTGGCGCCAGAGACGATTTCGCCGTGGTCGGCCGTTCGGCGACTTTCCAGCCGCTGTCGTTAATCAGCCAGTCGATAAAACCGCCAACCGCATCCGGAAGCGACTTCTCGATCGCGGCATTGGAAAGTCTCCGATAGCCGTACGGCTCAGGCACGGGAAGCACGACCATGGACGGCTGTTCCTGGGATTCCGGACGAAACGGCTCGAGCGGCACATAAGCCGGCTGCAGCACGTCGCCATCGCCGGTCATCACCGGCTCGAAGGCGGCGTTGATGGCACGCTGCATATTTGGACGTGCGCGAAAACTGGTCCGCAACGTTACCCTTCTGGCGCCCGCCGCCTGAAGCATCTCGTACACGCTGCGATAAATCCCGACATCGGCGCGGCGGAAGCGATAGATCGACTGTTTCGGGTCACCGACTAGAAAGAGCTTGCCGGAAACCGGGTGAGTTAGACGCCAGTGGGTCGCAGCCGGATCATCGGCAGCCAGAAGCAAAAGGATCTCAGCCTGCAGCGGATCGGTATCCTGGAACTCATCCACAAAGATGCGCTTGAAGCGCAATTGAAAGGTGGAACGCACCTCCGCGGTATCCCGGATGAGATCTCGCGCCTTGAGCAGGAGATCGAGAAAATCCAGGGCGCCCGCCTTGGCTTTTGCGGCTTCATAGGCGCCAACGCAGCCACGCAGTTCGTCGCGCAGTGCCGCGGCAAGATCGGCATCGGCGTCATCTTTGAACTCGGTCAGAGCTTGATACAGGTTTTCAAGCGCCCGGCAAACATTCTCGCGCAGGACTCCGGTGCGATAGCTTTTACCGCTCCCTTTTCGCGCATCCTTAAAGTTACGATTCCGGCTAAGCTCGATAAGGCCGGCTTCGAGCCGGTCGTAATCCCGCGGCGCCACCGATTCGGTTCGCCGGATCTCTTCTGCGAGTTTCCTCGCCGCCCAAGTGTCGGCGTACAGTGAGTCTCGGGCATCACCGGGGGGTTCGAGCAATTCGCTGAACCCATCTAAGAGCTGAACCAGCCCGTCGATGCGAGACAAGCGGTCCAAACTCGGTCGCTGCCAGTCGCCCTCGAAATCACGCCATTGGATTAGCTCCCAGCCTGCGCGCCGCAGCCTCTCGATGGGACCGTCACCACCGTCGGTCTGAATCCCGAAACCGCCGAACACCGCGCGGCGCAGCGAGCGCTTGACACCTTCCGATGGATTTGCGAGCTGAGTCTCGATCCAGCGGTGAAATCCTTCATCATACATGCTCGCCGCCTGGGCCTCGGTGAGTACTCTAAATAACGGATCGATCCGCGCTTCGATCGGACGCTCTCTCAAAAGATCGGCGCAGAATCCGTGAATAGTGCTGATTTGCGCTTCCTCGAGCCTGCCGACCGCCGCGTCGAGCCGGCGGCGCTCTGCGGAATCGTTGGCGGATCCTCCTCTTGCCTCTTCGAGCGCTTCGCGCAGGCGCAGCTTGAGCTCGCCGGCGGCCTTTTCCGTGAAAGTAACGGCGACGATCCCGGTCATTTCGGCGCGGCCTGTTTCGATGACGCGCACAATGCGCCGCACCAGCTCGGTGGTTTTGCCGGTGCCGGCGGCGGCCTCGACGATCAGGGTATCGTCCAACGCTGTAGCAATCTGATCACGATCGGCTTGATCAGCGAGACCCGGCAGCGTCATTGTCGTCCCCTCAGCTCGATCAGATCGGCGATCTCCTTGCGCGATTTTCGGCGCGAGCGGCGCTCCTGGTTCGGACCGCATACGGATAAGAAGTCGCAATAGGCGCATGCCTTCTCGGCCGGCGCCGGCGGCAGCATGCCAAGCTCGACGGCTCGGTCGATGATCTCCAGCGCTTCGATGCCCATCCTGCGAGTCCGCTCATTGATGGCAACACTATGTTCAGTAAATCCGCCCGCAGTCGTGCAGTATGAGAAGCGCGCGCTTTCCACGGTAAAACCGGTTGCCGCCTCAACCGCGAGGCTATAGATCACCGGCTGAAGTTGCCGTCCTTGGCCGATGATTGAACCGCGCTCGGACCGGTTCTTCGATGTCTTGTGATCGGTTACTCTAAGAAGATTCGTCTCCGGCTTTCGTTCGATCAAATCAATCGCCCCGCGCAGGATAAATCGCCCGTCAATTATAACCGGCTCACGCCGGCTATTTGGATCACGCTCGGGCGAATCAGGCAGGCCGAAGCCAAATTCGAATAGCCACGGCTCCCAGCCGGTGTTGTGAGCGAGATCGCGGGCCCAGATATGCAGATCGGTGCGGATGCTTGCAATCTCGTCCTGCCATACGCGGTCCACCGCCGGCGCGAGCCGCTCTGCATAGTTTGCCGCAACCCGTGTGAGAGTCGCGTCCAGGAGTTCGAGCACCGCATCCATCGAGGTCGTTGCCATTGCCATTTGCCGCTGCTGTAAGGCGCGAAAGAATTCAGCCAGCACCTCGTGAAACAAGCTCCCCTTCGTGAGCGGATCCATGCGCTCGAGCGGCTCAGGCTCCTCGAGTGGTTCGAAGCGGTACATCGCCGATAACAGGAATCGATAAGGACAGTACGCGTAATTCTGCAGCGCAGAGACGGAGTACGGGCGCGCTGTCAACCGTTGCGACTGGAGAAACGGCTTGGTGGCGTCCGTGACCCGGACGAGACCATCATAGGAGGACCATGGCTGCCGTGCGCGCGCCCAACGCTCGCTGGCCGAGCGCCGAACGCAGTCGTTGAGGCGGAGCATGTAATGGGCATGACCTTTCACATCCTTTTCGCTGCGCATCAATAGGCGCAGCACCGAGAGATCATGCTCGAAATCGTCAATGGCGTCTTCCGGGCGCTGCGGCGCCGGCCATCCGAGGCTCGCGTTGGCCTCTTCTGAAGCTTCAGATTCGAGCGTCTGATGGTCCGGGATGCGTCCGGTCACGGCGCGCATAACTTCGAGCGCGTAAAACGACGGCACCCGCGCGCGAGCGTCGACGGTTTCGATGCGCGGGAACGAGACATACAAGCGTTCAGCCGCGGCACCGACGGCCAGGCGCAGCAAGAGCCGCTCATGCTCGGCGCGATCCTCTTGCAGAGCTAGCGCGATGCCGATTTCACGTCGAAGATCATCCAGCAATAGTGGATCTTCATGCAGCTTTTGGGGAAAAAGCCGCTCGGCCAATCCCGGCACAAACGCCACTCGAAAGGCGCGGCCGCGCGCCTGATCGGCGCTGCAGACGAATACCCGGCCGTAACGATGCAGGGGCGGTTCCAGTTCCAGCGTTGCCAGGCGATCGGCCAGCACCGCGCGCACCTCGGCCAGGGTCACCGGACCCACTGCAGCCATCGGTCGCAGATCGGCTAACACGCGCAACACGAACTCGGCGCGCCGCAACACCTGCGGCGCAAACTCTTCAAGGCGCTTGATCCAATCGCCCCACGCGGCCTGTTGCGGCCAGGCAGACATGGTTTCGATGAGCGGCAGGGCAAAGTTCCGCAGATGCGCAAGGTTCTGCCGCTCGCGCTCCAGGTGAGCAATACGGGGTGAGTCTGGCTGCTCGGATGTTAGCTCGCGAATTTTCACTTCGTATTCCGCAGCCAAGCCGTTTAGCCGCCGCGCCCAGCGGTCACTGCCACCGATAACAGCCGATTCAACGAGGAGACTTTCCCACTTCCAAGGCGCTCTGAGCGTTCCGGCCATAACGGCGTGATCGTCATTGCAGCTGCCGGCCGTCAGCGAGTCTTCATCGTCTTCGATGTCGCCATGATCGGCTTGATCGAATGCAGCTTCGGAGAGGATTCCGAAGACGTCATCGCGAGAGGCCACCCACGTCGAATCACCGGATCGCACCGGAACCTTGCCGAAATCGTCCAGGGATGGCACTTGAGCCAACGAAAGATACTCGGCAAAGCGTTTGGCTGAGAAATTTTCGGTTGCACAACTGAGAATCGCCAGTAAGGCCCGCCCTGCGGGATCGGGACGTCGCGTGCCACGCTCGAAATACGCGGGAATCCCGGCCCGGGTGAGAGCATGCTCCAGTAGTCCGATGTAGTGCTGCGCCGGGCGGATGACGATTGCCATTTCATCGAAGCGTACACCGCGATCGGCTTCTTTCAGAATACGGCGCGCAATCTCCACACATTCGCGCCCTTCGCCGGGCGCGGAAAACCACACCAGTTCACCGGAACGGGCTCGCTCTGGCGGTGGATCTTTGGAAAAAAGATAACGCGCAAGCTGGGTCAGATCGGTCTCCCCGGCTTCCTCCATGTTCTGGAGCCGGGCGCCGCGTTTCTCCAGTTGAGTGACGGCAGACGCGTCCCCCATCGGGACGGTAATCAATCACGCGTGGCGATTGCTGGATTAGAGCCCAGAGAAACCGAGCTTCGATTTCAGATTGGAACGGAACATCGAGCAGCAGCAGCGGCATCGGCGGCCAGCCAATCACAGGCGAGCCCAACGCCATGGTCGCGATCTCGAACAATGCGGCCCGGTCGCTGGCCCCAGCCTCGTTCAGAAGGTCTTCGACTCGATCCAGCAAGGCGGCTAAATCAGTTCCGCTGCGTGGCAGCCGGACCAGATCACCGCCGTCTACAGAAGCAAGTCTTAAGTCGAGTAAGGTACGCGCCAGCGCCTTGGGAAAACCCGGCGTCTGGGAGACGGGCGAGAAATATTCCAACGCGTCGTCGGTGCCGGCCTCGAACGCCGCCCGGGTCGCAACCGCTTCGTGCCCCAGAGCAGTCGTGGGAGCCCGCTCGCGAGAAGCAAGTTCTAGGGCAGCCAGCCGGGCCGCGAGCTGCGTGAACGAGAGTCGATGCAGTCCAAATGTCGCCCCTCTTTCGTTCGTAATCGCGCGCGCGAGATCGTCGACCGAACCGCGGGATGCGCCGAGGAGAAGCACCTCTGCGCCCGGTTCGAACTGGTCCAGGAAACGGCGCGCCTCGCGCAAACGAACCGCTGCCGAACCGGACTGAACCGCAGTGACAGTAGAACCAGCATCAGTATCTCGAACGGAGGTTTTTTCAGGCATTCGACGACCTAGGTTCTCCTGTAGCTAAAGCTTGCTCGAGAAACAAAATAACTTAGCACAGCCGGCCTGGTAGATCACCCGTGGGAAAAACGGCGGAATCTCTTACCGGACCAACCGCGGCGTTGTATGAACGACCCGAGCAAGTGACTCGGATGGCTAAGCAGTAACTATCCGTTGAACTCGCCAATCATGCCTTACAGCTGGATTTCGCAATTCAAACTGACACCTTGATCCAGCGGCAAGCCCTCCTGATCCAAGGCAATTGGCCAGCCGCCTGCAGCGGATGCAATCTCCGATGGCCGCGGACTCCCGGAGAAAAATTCCCAGCCCTGAGACAAGAGCCATAAAAGGCATTTGAAATTGTTCGCTTCCATGCCTTCGCTCCTTCAGGCGCGCCGCTTGGTCGATACACATGTATCCAACTCTACTGGAGAATCCGGGTTTCAGTTCCAATAGCATCATTTCTGCGTGAACTGAGTAGACAGTGCCGTCAACTCAATTTTAGACCCACGCATCTTCGGGAATTCATTATTGATGGAGTCGTGTCTTTTCGAGCATCCCTATTGGGATACCTCTGTTCCGAGTTCCTGGTACTGAAATTGCGCTTAGCTCTCTAGCATGAATGGAATCCCTCTCGTGGGGATTACTTCTATCGCATTCGGGAATGTGGAGAAAATGAAAACAAAATACAACCAAATGCGCCGCACTCTATTGGTTTGCAGCGGGTTTTCTAGCTCTGCTGCTAGCGAATTCCCGCAGCTATACGCTGACGAGGGGCAAAACCGATAAACCAGTCGTTGAAGCCAAAGATAGAAATATCAAAACAAGCGAACCGCCGATGGAACCAGACAATACGCCTGACACCGTTCATCTGGTCGGCCCATCAGGAGAGGAAATTCATGATTTTCTCTATCCGCCGGCCGCGAACCGTAACGTCGTAACAGCAACCAACTAGAACGTGCACAGGGAAGAATGTTTGCGCAGCCTCCATTGTCCGGAGAAGAGTTAGGTGCCTCTGCCCGGAGGCGCGACAACAGAGGCGGACGGGCGGCGAAAAAATCAACTTAGAATGCGGAACCGCCAATCCGTCACGGCCATAGGGACTTGATGAAACCCGTGCGCTCCAGCTCTTCCATGTAACTGGAATCGATGAATTCGCTGGCTTTGCGTTCTTTTGCTTTAGGCATGGTCTCAGCGAGTAATTTCAGCGCATTGTCGACGCTCTGCATGGTGATCGTCGGGATTTTGCGCACGATTCTCGTGCTGAAAAGATCGTAAGTGTAAGCCAGAGTTTCCTCATCGGCGATGCCGCCGTATTGCCGGAGAGCGCGTATGCTTAAGGCGCGATCGGTGAGTAATTTCTTGTGTCCCTCGAGGTAGGCTCGTAAAAATCTCAGTACCGAGTCCCGGTTCTTTCTGCCATATTCTCGGCTGATTGCCACAGTAGTCGTCGGTATTTCGCTGCCTGATTCAGTAAAGTCGTAGAGCGTCTTGAGACCGGTTCTCTCGGCGTAGTAAGACGTGGGAAAGGAAAGCACGCCGGCGTCAACTTTCTTGAGCGCTATCGCCGCGGCAATATCGCGCTGGCTGCCGATCTGCAAAAGTGTCACGTCCTTTTTCGGATCCAATCCCCAGCTCACCAACAGCGGGCGCACGATCAGGTCGGTCAAAGAGCCGAAGCGTGTCACGGCAATAGATTTACCCTTGAGGTCTGCAGGGCGTTGATGCCGGGATGTGCGGTGAGCTTCATTAGATGCATGTCAATAGAATTTGCCAGCAATATCAGATCCGCTCCCGAAACCGACGATTGCAAGGTAACCAAGCCGGATGTCGTCGTCACATCCAATTGCCCGGCAACATGGACTTGCACCATCTGCACCCCTTGAACGTAAATCAGACTCACCGTCTAGCCCATGCTTTTCCAACAGCTTAGCTTCCTTGGTAACATAGATCGGATACATGCTGGCGCTATGCGATGGATAGCCGATCCGGAGCTTCTTAAGCGCCGCATCGGCCGCGTCGAGCCTTGGCGCTATCAGACAATGACCGGCAGCGATCAATAGCGTCACGATCATCTTTAGGTTCAACATAAATTCTCCTTCTCGATTTAGCAGTCTACGAAATGCGTACCCCTGGAACATGTCAGCTTTTATTCGATCGCGACGTTCAGTGCCACACTTGATATCTGTATCATCAATTTCTTCCGGCCTCGGCCAAAAAGCCGCTGGCTTCAAGCTTACGTGGGCTGAGCAGAACGATAACGCGACCAGCGGAATTTCGTAGGTAGATGCAGTGCAGGTAACCCGGCATCGGAGCCGCGCAAAGTTCAGTGACAATGCGAATGTTGAGTGTTTAAGGCGGTTATCGAGTGCGACTTTCGCCGAGCACTGGTTCTCTGAGCTTCCAGGTCACCGGCAACGCAAGCGCGCACAGCGCCGCCATAACCCAAAAGCCTTGCGCGCCCAGGCGCTCGTACAGCGCGCCGGACACGAAGGTGAGCAACGCCGTGGCCGCGCCGATGCCGACGGTACCGTAGATCGCCTGCGCCGTACCCTCGAGACCTTGCGGCACGATGCGGGAAATTAGACGCATGCAAGCGAGATGCAGCAGCGCGAAAGTGATGCCGTGCAGCGGCTGTACTAATCCAAGCGCAATCACATCGGTCGTCTGCGCCGCCACTGCCCAACGCAGCATGCCAGCCAGTGCGGCTGTGGCCAGCGCGCCGGCGGGGGTCAGCCGGTTGACCAGCCCTGGGCCAACAACGAAGAACACGAACACCTCTGCCGCCACCGACTCTGACCAGAGTAAGCTTGCGGTAGCCGGGCTGATGCCAGCGGCACTCCAGCGGATCACGGCAAATGCATCGTGCATGGCGTGGCTGCCGAGGATCATCGCTGCTACGATGACAAGATTCCGAAACTGCGCAATCCGGAGCAGAACACGAACACCGCCCGCCGGTGACCGCACGACATCGGCTGTGCGAGGGTGAATCAGTTCCGGCACCAGAATCCCGGCGCAAGCTGCCATGCCGAGTAGCAAGGCCTGGAGCCGGATAATGATGTCGAGACCAAATACGCTGACCGCCTGCCCGGAAAGCAAGGTGCCGATGATGAAGGCAGCCGAGCCGGTGCCCCGGACCCATCCATATTCGAATCCCCGGCGCCGTAGTATGCGCTGGCGGAGTGGCAGATCCTACCGCCAGTGCGTCTGCCAAAATAGTAATCGGCGCTAGCGATGCGGCATGCAGCAAGCCTACCCCAAGCAGAATCCATATTTCATGGGCCGCGAGATAGCCCAACGTCGCTGAGGCGGCCAGCGCGGTGCATACGACAAGCACCACGCGGAGAGCCTGGATTAGATCACCGATCCGGCCCGCCAGGGGCGCCGTGAGCAACCGGACGGCGGTGCCGGCGCCGAGCACGAGACCAAGCTGCTCGGGCGGCAAGCCTCGCGCGCTCAAGAAAGAAGGCAGGAAGGGAGAAGCCACGCCGAACGCGGCATACATTGCGGCATAGAGCAGGATAAATCTTGTCAGCGGGTTCGAGCGCAGGAAATCCCCCATGGCTTTGCCGCAAAGCTCAACAGATGTCTCCGTCCGGCACCGATGCACGGATTGCCATTATTGACAGAACGCTCGGCGGTGATTATGTTCCGTGCGCGAGATCGATAAAGGATAAGGAGGGTTTCGGAAGGTGCTCATCGCGAACATCCTGCTGGCAGTCGCGCTGAGCTTGATTTTCATCTTGCTCGCGATGTCCGTGGTAGCCCTGGTCATCGCTTTTACTAACCACGTTCTCTTCTTGTTGTTGTCTGGCGCAGCGAGGTTAAACACTTTTAAACCCAATCCCGCTCTGCGTAAATGGCTTCTAAGCGATGCCGTGATACTGGAAGAACCTAAGCCCGCCGAAAAAGTCGCCCCCTGAGCAGTGCCGTTCGCGTTTCGGGTTTATAGCTCGTACGGTCATGTTGTGCGCAGACTGAGCTTGGTCGAGAGCTTTCTGCTCGCATGCACCGTTTCTTAAACCAATTTATTAATCGGACGGGTGAAACACCGGGAAGTCGGCGCAGGTCATGACCTGGTTGATCCCCAGGAACGGCGTCTAGAATCGGGTTAGAGATACTTCCAACGGTTGCGCATCGCCTCGACAGTAAATCACGGCTTTCACGACGCGGGGGCTCGCCCGCCGAGCATGGCGCTAATCGGATCGCTTGAGTGAAACGCTACCTGCCTCGCCTGTCTTGTCCGTCTGCCTTTCGCCCGGTCTGCTTTGGTCCTGTTCTTGGTCACGTTCGAACAAATCTTTTTTCGACTGTTCAGTCGTCCCGTGTTCCTGCTGATCTTCTTTGGCGCGGTGATTATAGAACTGAAAAAAAACCAGCGCGCCCACGGTCACCGCCAGCGCGCCGCCGTACTGCAATATTTCCAATGCCTGCTTTCCGCTAATGAATTCCTCCAGAAATCTCACCGCCAGGATCACGACTACGACGCTGATAATTTTGGTTTCCAGGTCGTTGAGAGTTTCTACTCCTAACGAGGTTGCAATGTTCAGCGGTGCAATGAACAGGCTGTAAAATCCCACACCGATTAAGTAAAAGAAGACCGCCTTCAGCATCAGGCTGACGATCTCCAGAAATTCTACGGTTAAATCCGTGGCTTCGATCCGGCCTTGAAGCAAAGCCGCCCATGCCTCCCATATGCCGATGATCGCCAAAATCGTTCCAAGCAGAAACAGTGAGAGCGCGACGAGGAGCACGGCGATAACCGCCAACAGCACCACATATCGCGTGCGGCCGATGACGCGTCCCAAAGGCTCCATTCGATCACTGAATTTTTTATCGGCGCCGGCCTCGTCATTTTTGATCATGTGTCACCCTTTTAGAGCTGGTGCGTTAATTATCGAAAGGGGACAGGTTCACCCTCTGAACCACCGTCCAGGGTGGGTAATTTCGCATTTTCTGATTGCCGTTTCGCTTTTACTACTCGATGATGCAAGAAGCCGTGCACAAGAGGCTGGTAACGGGCCGGTCGGGAAGACTCTCTTCCCAACCGGCGCTTCAATTTCATTTAACTTAAGTTCCGCGGCGGCGATCATAGATTGAGCAGCTTCACCGGGCCGATCTTGCCTTTTGCCGCATGCCAGGAAAATGCGCTCAGTCGAAGTGACTATTTACCTCCAATTGCCTGGATATAGGAACGGTCGATCAGCTCATCGAGGGAGATCTTTCTCTTGATCCGACCGGTAGCGGCTTCCTCCGCGATAACCTGGGGGATCACCTTCTCGGCGATCTGGCCGTTGATTGGGAACGAATCGCGGTATTCGTCATACCCCGCCGGAGCGTAGGCAGGATCCATTTTTACGTATTTCTGCATGATCTTTACTGAATCGATTTTGTTGTCGCGCGTGTATTTCACACCCTTCTGGTATGCCTGGAGAAACTTTGTGACTTGGTCTTTTTCTGTTTTGAGCCAAGACTCACGCGCGGCAAAAGTCTCGTAGGGCCATTCCGGAAACACCTCCTTGAGATCAAGCAACTTGGTGTAACCTTGTGATTTGGCGATTTCGGTCACGGGGAACCAGACAATCGAGGCATCCACCGCCTTGGCCGTCAATGCCGCGTAACGCGCCGGCGTGCTGCCGATCTGCAGGATAGTCACGTCTTTGGAATCGAGGTTGAAATGCTGCAAAGTCGCCCGGGTCAAATAATCGGTGAGAGACCCGAAACGACTGATGGCGAAGCGCTTGCCTTTGGCCGCCTTCATCGATTTAAAATCGGGCTGTGAATAAAGCTGGAACGGCATAAGATTACAAATTCCCCAAAAGTTTTTGATATCCATGCCCGCAGCGCGACCGCCGATGGTTTCGACGAAAGCGCTGCCCATGATCTGGATGTCGCCGCCGGCAAGCGCCTGTAGGTTAGTCGAACCGGCATTAAACATAACGAACACGACTTCTACCCCGGCGTCTTTGAAAAACCCTTTTTCCTGAGCCACGTACACCGGCAAGAATGCCACGTTGACCGATGACAGACCGACGACGATTTTGGCCGAGCTCAGCTGCGGCAAGCTGAGCATCGAGAGCAGCGCCGCAAATGCCACGAATGCAAGCATGCTTCGTTTCATATATCTCCTCCTTGGAACCTGTTGCCTACAATTTTTGAATTACCTTTTCGCCGAACAGCCGCATTGAATTCAAAATCTCCTCCTGCGGCAATCCCGGCGTCCAGTCGAAGCGCGGTAAGATGTAATCGGTTCCCAACCGATTTTGGTATTCTTTGATCTGCTCGGCGCACTCCTCGGGCGAGCCGAGGATGAACCGCCCCTTACTTAGACGATCGAAGGCCCAGCTCAATTCGCTCGAATCGCTCATGGCTTCGTTCTGCTTCCATTTGACGTATATCGTCCGGTAGAGCTGTTCCAAACAGGGACGCGCCTTTTCCGTTGCTTCTTTTCTTGTCTTAGCGACAAACGTCTCACGAATTATCGGTATGTCGGGCGAACCTGGCTTCCCGGCAGCGCTCCAAGTTTGGCGGCAGAGCTCCACCTGATGTACCAATTCATCGATGGCGGAATGCGGCCCGATCATCCAGCCGTCACCGATGGTGGCGGCACGAGCAACCGCGGCATCGGAATTGGCGGCGATCCAAATCGGCGGCCGCGGTTTTTGCAGCGGTTTGGGATCGACGCTGACATTCTTGAGCTTGAATGCTGTGCCGTCATAATTCACATTATTCTCGGTCCAGAGTCGCTTGATGATCTCAACTCCCTCGACGAACCGATGAAACCGCTGCGCCTTGGTGAGATTAAAAGCATTCAGTTCATCATCACGGTAGCCCAGGCCGAAAGCAAAGAAAGATTTGCCATCGTTGAGGACGTCGAGACTCGCCAACTCGCTGGCGACGGTGACCGGATGACGCAAGCCCAATAGCATCACGGCGGTGCCGACGGCGCAACGCTTGGCTTCGGCGCAGAGCCGCGCCAAGGCAGGGACTTGATTAAGTCGCTGCAAGCCGGGGATGTTGTAATGATCGCCCATGGAAAAAGCGTCAAAACCTACGGCGTCAGCTATGCGGACCTGCTCAATCAATGTGGGCATCAGTTGCGCGCCGGGCTTGTCGATCGATACTTGAGGGTTTAATTGCACGCAGAATTTCATCACTTCTCCAGCAAGCTTACCTATAGAGGTTGTCGATGAAGCCGCTCTTGATAAGCTCCTGCATCAGGCTTCCATCGACATAATCTCTGGGATCGGTCGAGGCATTCGCCGGTCGTTCTTTTCCGAGCAAATCCAGCGCCACTTTGGTGGCTTCCAGATTGATGTGCGGAACTTTAAGCATCTGTTCGATGATGACCTCTTGGAAGCTGTCCTCCAGCGCCTCACGGTCTTTTTTCGGATCCATGCGCAGATACTTGGCGATCACGAAAACGGCGAACTCTTTGTCGACCTTGAGCTCTCTGACCCCTTCCAGATAAGCTTTGAGAAATCTCATGACCGTATCGCGACGGCTCGCCAGTAGCTGCCGGGTCACCACCACACCCTCTTGCGGATATGGAATGCCCAGCTTGGTCATGTTGATGATTGCATTGAATCCCAGACGCTGCGCCGCTCCGCTAAGCGGCGGAATCACCACTGTGCCATCTACCGTGCCGGCTTTGAGCGCGGCGAAGCGTGATGTCTGCCCTCCCACCTGCAAAATGGTTACATCCTTATCAGGATTGAGCCCGAGTCGCTGCAGTGAGACGCGCAATCCGGCATCGCTGGCAGAGCCAAAGCGGCTGATGGCAAGCTTGGTTCCTTTCAGATCTTCGGTTCTTTTGATCGCCGGCTTGACGATGAGCGAATACGGAAACTTGTCCATATGGGTGGCGATCATTACCAGATCAGCACCGCGCACGGCAGCGGTCAAGTAGGCCCCACCCATGACACCGATAGGAATGGTGCCGCCGATAATAGCTTGCGCCAATTGAGTGCCGCCCTGCATCGCGATGACTTCGCTTTCGAAACCATACTTTTTGAATATGCCGCGCTCGTTGGCGGCCCAAACGGGAGTGAATTCAGCGCTCAAACCGGAGACGCCGACCCTGAGAGCTTCAGCCGGTGCCTGATAGGGATGAGCTAAACCGAGCATGATGCAGCAAGAGAGCAAGCAGACGAGTCGCTTCACACGCACCTCCGGCAATAAAGTTTGGTCATTCGATGCCACACAGAATCATCGCGCTGAGCGCGTAGACCTTGGTCGCTTGTACTAGATCGTCGATCTTCATCGCGCGGTTCTGGGCGCCACTCAGGCGCTCTCTTTGCCGGGGCGGCCCATAGCAGATGGACGGAATGCCGATTTCGTTAAAAACGTTCAGGTCGCGCCACATGCTGGTTTCCGCCGATGGCGGTTGCGGCGGCTCAGCACCGAAGAGATAGCGGTGCGCGGATCTAACGGCGTCGATCAAAGGCTCGGCATTTTCGGCGATGTGGCCGCGAGAATACTGGAACAAGGAAATATCACAATCTAGATTCACCTTCCGGATGGCAGCGACAAGCTCCCTTTGAACCGTAAGTGGATTTCGGCCAGGCGCAATTCTTACGTCGGTGAAAATATCACAGGTGGCATTTGGCCGCCCCACTCCGGCGCCGCCTCGCACCTCGACGATTTGTGCTTTGGGTATGATCGTTCCGCCGGCAAACTCGATGGTTTCTCTCTTTTCATACTGGATCGCCCACTCTTCGAAGGCCTGAATTACATGGGCAGCCTTGGCAAATGCGTTGGGATTTTCCTGAATCGATGCGCCCCGCTCATAACGCGGGGTATAGACCTCTCTGCCTTTGACCCGAATCTTGAACCACGCCGCGCCACATTCGGCCTGAACGATGCCGAAACCTGAGGTCTCGCCGACCAGCGCATAATCGGCAATGGCGCCGCGGTCGACGAGCCATTTGGTGCCGAATCCCTCACCGGGAAAATCGATGCCCTGAAACTCATCGATCGAGGGATTGCCGGTTTCGGATGCCACCGCCGTCAGGGTCAAATCTCCTTTGAGCTGAACTCCGGCGCGTCTGAGCGCGCTCATGGCGATCATGAAGGCGCATAGCTGCGCCTTGTCATTGATCATTCCTTTGCCAAAAAGCATCTCGCCTTCAACCCAAGCGGTCTCGAGCTTTCTGGCATCCGCGCTTGCGTCTGCCGGCAGTTCCGGACCGGTATCCATGTGCGCGTTGAAGATAAGACTGGGTCCTCGACCGCTGCCCAGGATAGTCGCTACCGCGTTAACGCTTCGTTGGGTGATAAACTGCAGTTGGCCGTGGATTTGATACTGCTTCAACCAATCGAGCACTGCCTCTCCGACATCGCGCTCCTGGCCATGGGGACTCGGGATATTCCCCAACTGCAAACAAAGATCGATCAGTTCGGCACGCGCTCGCTCAATGATTGCGCTGACCCTATCGAATGCCGGATTCTGTTCCATATCGTTTTGCCTATCCTTTGGCTTCACATGCCGCGCTTTGCGTCGTTAAGCGCGCGCCAGATTCGTTCCGGAGTCAACGGCAAAGTGCGAATCCGCACTCCGGTCGCTTGGAAGATCGCGTTGCCGATTGCCGGCGCTATCGAGACGATCCCCGATTCACCCATTCCTTTGGCGCCATAGGGCCCTGGGCCGTCTTCATTTTCGATCAATGCTGAATCGAAGTGCTCGGGCATATCGGTGAACCGCGGCACGCGGTAGTCGACCAGATTGGCGTTCACCGGCTGGCCGTTCTCGTAGTACAGTGACTCAAACAGACGTGTGCCCCAATCCCTGAATGGCGGCGCCTTCATCCTGACCTTCGGCTTGCACAAGATTGATAGCCTTGCCGACGTCGGCAACTGTGATGTAGCGATCGACTCGGATCGCCCCGGTTTCGATATCCAGTGAAATTTCCGCGGCGCCCATGCCGGTTTCCCAGAATAGGGGTAACTTCGGACCCAGGCCCTGTCCCGGGCGCATGGTGCCACGGCCGATGAGTTCGCCGCCGGGCATGCCAAAATACCTGCTGACCACATCGCTATAAGTCAGACAACGATCGCCGCAACTGGCGGTGCCGTTGCGCAAGGTAATCGAGCTAGTGTTGACGCCGAGCGCTTCGGCGGCGGCGGCGATCAACTGCTTGCGCAAATCGCGCGCGGCGAGTTGGACTGCGCTTCCCATCACTGTGGTTGAGCGGCTAGCGCCGGTAGAACGGTCGAAAGGGGTCGCCAAGGTATCGGTGCCGCGCATGATCACGGATTGAATCGGAACATCCAGTTCCCGCGCGACGATTTGGCTGAGGATCGTGCGCGCGCCCTGACCCACTTCAGTGGTGCCGGCTAGCAAGAGAACGCTGCCGTCGGCAAGAAGCCTGAGCAGGGCCACCGAAACCGGCATCGCTTCGGAGTCGGAAACCCCAACGGCAACACCCCGGCCCTTGCCTATTCGACTGGGTCGCTCGCTCCAGCAGACATAATCGGCGGCGACTTTGGTTCCTTGCCGCAGATCGGCGTCGACCGGCGTGGCGCCGCTTTTTAGCTCTTCGCCGCGCTTGAGTAAATTGCGCATGCGAAATTGCAGCGGGTCCAAGTTGAGTCGATGAGCGATACTGTCCATGTGCGATTCCAAGGCCCAGATCGTCTGCGGCCCGCCAATGGAACGCATCGAACCGGCCGGAACCGTGTTGGTGTAAACCGCTGAGACCTCGACTTTGCAATCGCCCAATTTGTAGGGGCCGATCATGCGGCTGATCGCGCGCTTGGCCACGCGCGGTCCGTTATCGGCATACGCGCCGGTATCCAGCACCACTTCGGCCTCCCGCGCCACCAGGGTCCCGTCGCGGTTAAAGCCGGTCTTGATGCGCACATTGGCGGAGTGGCGCCGCGTCGTCAGCATCGCCTCCGGCACGCTTTGCGCAAGGCGCACCGGTCGACCGGCGGTCTTGCGCGCCATGGCGACGATCAACGGTTCGATCTTGAAATAAGATTTGCTGCCGTAAGCGCCGCCGACGTACGGCACAATGACCTCGACTTTTGCATGTGGCAAGCCGAACATGTGCGCCAGTTCGGAGCGAACCAGAAACGGATGAGCCGAAGAGCTCCACAGGGTAATGCCGCCGTCGGTGACCCGCGCCACTGAAGTGTGCGGCTCCATGGCGTACTGATAGATCATCGGGAACTGGAAAGCTTCCTCGAGAATCTGGTCGGCTTGGGCAAAGCCGCGGGTCACATCTCCTCTTTCAAAGAATTCAAAATGACAGACGTTGGGCTTCATCACCGCGCCGACGGTGGCGATGTCGTGGAATTCGCCGGTGCCGGCGATGCTTTCGTGCACAAGCGGGGCGCCGGCGGCGAGCGCGTCTTCAACCGTCCCAAGGCACGGCAGCTCCTGATAGCGCACGTCGATCAGAGCCAGCGCTTCCTCGGCAATCAATGGATCTTCAGCAGCGACCACCGCCACCGGCTCGCCGACAAACCGAACTTTGTCCAACGCCACCAGCGGGCGATCGCGCAGACAATTACCATAAAAGGGATTGATGTCTTTGAGGTCGTCGCGGGTCAGTATCGCCACCACTCCGGAAAGAGCAGCAGCCTTCTCGGTATTAATCGATTCGATGCGCGCATGGGGAAAGGGGCTGCGCAGGACTTTTGCCTCCAGCAGACCGGGCAGATTCAGATCGCCGGTATATTTCGCCTCGCCGGTAACTTTCTCGAAACCGTCGACGCGAGAAGCCTTCTGACCGCCTATCATACCAACAATGGTTGATTAGATGATGGACTGTTCCGGGAGGATCGTCTTCAACACCCGCAGATAGTTGCCGCCCAGGATCAGAGCAATTTCGTTTTCGTGATAACCGTGCTTCTGCAGGCCGTCAATCAGATTGGGCAAATCTTCGATCTCTTCGAATCCCTTGATCAACGGGTCTTTGTGCAACGGATGATGACGATCTTTAAGCGTGCGCGGCCCGTCATATTTGACGAAATCCATGCCCAGAGCCAGATGCTCGACGCCCACTAGTTTGATCATGTAGTCCATGTGCCTCAGCATATCCTCGATAACGACTTCGCCTTGGCCGACCCGCTCCGGCAAGGCGAGAATGCCTACCAGGCCGCCCTGCTCGGCAATCGCTTTGATTTGATCGTCGGCGAGATTTCTCACGCTGTCGAGCATGCCGCAGGCGTTGGCGTGACTGACGATGAGCGGCGCGGTGGCGACGTCGAGGCTCTGGAAAAAACCTTCCCGATTCATGTGCGACAAATCGACGATCATGCCCAGGCGATTGGCCTCCTTAATCACTTCGACGCCAAAGTTCGTGAGCCCTCCCCCGGTTCGATTCTCCCAGACGCCGTCGCCGAGCTCGTTGCGAAAATTCCAAACCGGCTGCAACGAGCGCAGCCCCAGGCGATAGAAGTTTCTGAGATTTTGGATGCTGCCGCGCAAAGGCATGCAGCCTTCGAAGTGGAGCAAAAATTTTATCGTCCCGGGCTCGACTTTTTCCGGCAGATCGCCGCGGGTTCTGACCATCGAGATCATGCCCTCGGATTTGGGCGCTTCCTGCAGAAACTGGTCGATGTTTTCGAGCGCGGTCTCCAGGTAGCGGCCGGTATTTTGCGAATGAGAATAAGAATCGCCGCTGATAGCGTAGACGGAGAGATTGATGCCGTCACGAATCAATCGCGGCGCAATCGCATCGCGGATTGGCATCGATTCGCCGATCGAGGTCCTGTAGAGCTGCTCATAAACGTCCCGATGTCCTTCGACCACGACATGGGTTTGCAGAAGCTCTTTGGCGTCCATAGATTCTCCCATCTTTTCTTGAAGATCTGCGCGCCTTCGGATAGTAATAGTTGCATTATTCATTAGCAAGCCATCCTTTGACTTTAGGTATCAGAAAACCACGATTGCTCTATTCCGCCGTCACTCTGGCGCTGCTGCTGAGTTTCGTTTCCTGCAAGACGGCGCCGGACTCCGATTCGAGTCCCTCCGCCACCCATTTTCGCGTTAATCTCGGCACCGAACCACCGAGCCTGGATTGGTCGCTAGCCACCGATGGTGTTTCGTTTAATGTCATCGCCAACTTGATGGTCGGGCTGACCGAATTTACCCGAGATCTCAAGCCGGCGCCGGTGATCGCCAGGTCTTGGGATATAGCCGATGGCGGCAAGCGGATCATTTTCCATCTGCGTGATGATGCCTTGTGGAGTGACGGTCATAAAAGTCCGCGCTCGGGATTTCGAGTACTCTTGGAAGAGGCTTCTCGATCCCAAAACCGCATCGGAATACGCCTATATTCTTTTCGACATCGTCAATGCGCAGGAGTATCACGAGGGCAAACTTGCCGATGCCGGAGAGGTCGGCGTTCGAGCGCTCGATGACGTCACTCTTGAGGTGAAATTACGCCATTCCGCTTCCTACTTTCTCTCGCTCACCACTTTCGAAGTCACTTTTCCTCAGCGGCAAGACATCGTTGAAAAATTCGCATCGCGTTGGACCGATCCGGAACACATCGTCACCAACGGACCGTTCACGCTGGCGGCTTGGAAACATGAGAACGAGATTCAGCTGCGCGCCAATCCCAAATATTTCCTCGGCAAGCCGGTCATGGATCGAATTACCATGTTGATGGTGAGCGAGAAGACCACTGCCCTAGCGATGTATGAGCAGGGACAGTTGGATTTCATCGACAATCGCAGCATCCCGACATTGGAAAAAAAGCGCATCGCCAAACAACGCGGTTTTCATCACGTGCCGCAACTGCGCGGCTACTACTATGGCTTTGCGACCCATCGAAAACCGTTTAACGATCCGCGCGTGAGGAAAGCCTTCGCGATGGCCATCGATCGCGACACTTTCCCGAAAATTCTTCAGGGCGGGGAGAAACCGGCTTCCTCTTGGATTCCGCCGGGGATGCTGGCGCACAACTCAAAGATCGGCGTGCATTTCAATCCGCCGGAAGCGCGCCGCCTGCTGCGCGAAGCCGGCTATCCGGATGGCAAAGGATTTCCTCAAGTCGTGTTGGCATACAATACGGAAGAAGATCACAAACTCGTGGCCGAGGCGGTGCAGAGCATGTGGCAGCGCAATCTCGGCGTGATCGTCAGGCTCGATAATCAGGAGTGGAAAGTTTATTTAAAAAATCTGCAAAACGATCCGCCGCATATTTTCCGTTTGGGCTGGGGTGCCGATTATCCGGACCCGGACAATTTCATGAAACTCTTTACCGCCGGCAGCGGCAACAACAATACCCGCTGGAAGAATCCTCGTTATGATCAACTGCTCGATCTCGCTGCCCGGGAGCTCGATGGTAAAAAACGGGTAAAACTTTACGACGAGGCGCAAAAAATCCTTGTTGAAACCGATCTGCCGATCGTGCCTCTTTTCTGGACCAGCGAAAGCACCCTGCTCAATCCCCGCTTCACCGGCCTCGAGTTCAACTCAATGGCGCGCATCGATCTCAGAAATGTCCGGCCAGCGGATTAGGAAAAACGGCGAGGTTCAAAACGTTCAAGCAGCTCAAATCGTTCAAATCGTTATGCTGACGCGTCTAAAACCGAAGCGTAGCAAGTATCTCATCAGTCGCACGTATCGAACGAGCGCAGCGACTGGAACGTCTGGAATGATTGGAACCGGAGCCAGCGACTATTGTTGCCATGGCGCATAAAATCATGTAGGTGCCATTAGAACCCAGCGCTTCCGGAATCCTTCCGCAGTGCAACAAACATCACGAGAAAGGTAGACGGTATGGAACTCAGCGAAGATGATGTGCTGCATATATTGAAACTGATCGATGAATCCAAATTCGATTACTTCCAGCTTGAAGTAGGCGAGCTCAAAATTACCGTTAGCAAAGGGGAGCCGATCCCGCTCAACTCCTCGCCGCAGCAGGTCGCTACGGCGACCACCGCGCCACCCGCGCCTGTGAGCGCGAAACCGGCAGCTGCACCGGCAGCGGCCGCCGCTGCGCCTGCGCACAACCGCGCCCGCCAGCGTGGAAGCCCGCGCCGCCGCCGAAGGACTGCTCACGGTCACGGCCCCGCTTCTCGGGACGTTTTATGTAGCCCCGGAGCCCGGCGCCCCGCCGTTCACTCACGTCGGCGCCAATGTCACCGAAGACACAACCGTCGGACTCATCGAAGTGATGAAGGTTTTCAATAGCGTTCGCGCCGGCGTCAAAGGAACCATCGTTGAAGCTGTCGCTCAAAATGGTCAATTCGTCGAATACGGTCAGACGCTCTTTCTCGTTAAACCATGAGCGTTAACCGAGTTCTCGTTGCCAATCGCGGCGAAATCGCCGTCCGTATTATCAAGGCCTGCCAGTCTTTGGGGATCGAAACCGTTGCCGCCGTTTCCGAAGCGGATCGCGAAAGTCTCGCGGCAAAATTAGCCAGCCGATCGGTATGCATCGGCCCGCCGCGGTCGACCGACAGCTATTTGAGAACGGCAACCTTGGTCGCCGCCGCCCAGGCTACCGGTTGCGACGCGCTTCATCCAGGCTACGGCTTTCTCTCCGAGCGAGCCGAGCTCGCGCAAGCTTGCGCCGATAACAAACTGACATTTGTCGGGCCCAGTGTCGAAAACATCACCGTCATGGGCGACAAGCTTCAAGCCAGGCAAATCGCCGGCTCCTCCGGTGTTCCTACGGTGCCGGGATCCGACCACGCCAGGACTCCAGAGGAAGCTGCTCAGCTGGCCGAGAACGTCGGCTATCCCATCTTGCTCAAAGCATCGGCCGGCGGCGGAGGCCGGGGCATCAAGCTGGTCTCGAACGCCGCGGAAATGGAAATGACCTTCAAAACGGCAGCCGCAGAGGCGCAAGCGGCATTTGGCAACAACACGCTTTACATGGAACGCTACGTCGGCGATGCGCGGCATATCGAAGTTCAGATATTGGGCGATCATTTCGGCAAGGTCGTTCACCTGGGCGAACGTGACTGCTCGCTGCAGCGCCGTCATCAAAAAATTATCGAAGAGGCGCCCGCCTATGCCCTCGCCGCCGACGTGCGGGCAAAGATTTGTGATGCCGCGGCGACTTTGGCTCGCAGCATCGGCTATCGCAACGCCGGCACCATCGAATTCATTTACGATAACGAAACGCAGGAATTTTTCTTTCTCGAGATGAATACCAGAATTCAGGTCGAGCATCCGGTCACTGAAATGATTACCGGCGTCGATCTGGTCGCGCAACAACTACTTGATCGCCGGCGGCCAACCGCTGTCGTTGGAGCAGTCGGATATCACTTTCACCGGCCATGCTATCGAATGCCGCATCAACGCCGAATCGCCGCAACACGGTTTCCGCCCCTGCCCCGGTCGGATCTCCAACTGGCAGGCTCCAGATGGCGCGGGCGTTCGCGTCGACAGCCACTGCTACTCCGGTTACTTCGTGCCGCCCTATTATGATTCGTTATTGGCCAAGCTGATCGTCCATGGCGCCAATCGCGATCGAGGCAATCAACAAAACGCGGCAAGCCCTGGCTTCCTTCCATGTCGCCGGCATCGACACCGGAATTCCGTTTCTGCAAACCGTCATCGATGACCAGGACTATCAGAGCGGTCATGTGAATACCCGCTGGCTCGAAAAGAAGCTGGAGGAATACTCACCGGCTTGAATGCAATGAATTATACGTGAAAGCTGCAGAGTTATTAGAGTATAATGATAGAATTTACTTCAGGACGTCACTGCCGACTAGTTTAATCGCTGGGTCCAGTTCCGGTCCGGCGTGGACTCCCGCTAAAGCATTCGGGAATGACGCGATTTTAAAAGATGGGAATAACTCTTTTGCGGCACCGTATCATCCAAGCTGAAATTACAGGCTGTTCAAAAAGGTCTCAGATGCGAGGCGCGCGATAAATCGACGAGCGGAACGTACGCTTGCAGTACGTTGAAGCGAGTCGAGCAAGCGCAACGACGCAGGTGAGCCTTTTTCAACAGCCTGCCAAGGATAGAACATGAGTGAAGTAAGATTCGTCGATACAACCCTGCGCGATGGGCAAGCCAGCCTGTGGGCGGAGAATATGCGCACTGGCATGATGTTGGCGGTAGCGGAACGCATCGACAATGCCGGCTTTCAAGCCATCGAGCTGATCGCTTCCAGTCACATCAAAAAATGCGTGCGCGAGCTCAAGGAAGATCCCTTTGAGCGCATTCGCCTGGTTGCCGATAAAATCAGGAAAACTCCGCTGCGCGCAATCGGCGCCGAACGCATCAGCGCATTCGAGTTGACCCCGGATTCGGTTGTCGAGCTCTGGTTTGAGCGCCTGGTCGCCAATGGCATCAAGCAGCTACGAATCTCCGATCCCGCCAACGATCCCGCGGGTTGGCGTAAATCCGTCAGCCGGGCCAAGCGCAACGGCCTCGGCACGGTGCTGAATCTAATCTTTTCAGTTTCGCCCAAACACACCGATGGATTACTACCGGCGTAAGGCAGGCGAAGCCGCCGGCGCTCAAACCGGACTACATCTGCTTAAAAGATCCCGGCGGACTGCTGACTCCCGAGCGCACGGCTGCCCTGATCAAAGTGATTCAAGAACAAGCGCCCGGTTTTCCTATCGAGCTCCATGTTCACTGCACCACCGGCTTAGGTCCGCTGTGCGCGCTGGAAGCGGTGAAACTGGGCGTCCAGGTAATAGACACATCGGTTCCGCCCCTGGCCAACGCTTCTTCGAATCCATCGATTTTCAACGTCGCCCAGAATGCCCGGGCTTTGGGTTACTCACCGGTCATCGACGAGCAAGAGCTCGGATCGGTAGCCCGTGATCTCACGGTTTTCGCCAAGCAGGAAGAGTTGCCTCTCGGCGCGCCCGTGGAATACGACTATGCCCAGTATGTCCACCAGGTCCCCGGCGGCATGATCTCTAACTTTCATCATCAGCTGCGCAATTTGGGATTGATCCATTTACTGCCGAAGATCCTCGAGGAGGCGGTGCAAGTCCGCGCCGATCTCGGTTATCCGATCATGGTCACGCCTTTTTCGCAGTTCGTCGGCAGCCAGGCTGCCATCAACGTGATCAAGGGAGAACGATACGGCCAAGTCACCGATCAAGTGATTCAATATGCAACCGGCTTATGGGGCGAAGAAGCAGCATCCGAAGTCGATCCCAATATCAAAGACAAGTTGCTAAGCGGTCCGCGCGCCAAAGAGTTTGCCGCTTGGGTGCCGCCGCAACCGACCCTCGAAGAGGTTCGAGACAAATTTGGCGGCTCCTCTGTCAACGACGACCAGTTGCTGATGTATTATGTCGTCGGCAAAGACGATGTCGATGCGCTGCGCGATGCCGGCGCTCCGAAAGAGTACATCAGCGCAAGAACGCCTCTGCTGATGCTGCTGCAACAACTTACCCGGCGCGAATGCAGTCAGATCTATGTCCAAACCAAAGGAATGACCTTGGCGCTTGAAAAAAGAGCGGCCGCGCCCGCGGTAATCTTTACGCCTAAGACGGGCGGTCTTTCGGTAACCGAACTGATCGAATATTCATGGCGCCGTTTCTGCTGAAACGAATTTGCCACGGCGTTGCCGTTCTCTGGGTCGTCGCCAGCTTGACATTCGTGCTTTTGCGCTTGACCCCGGGCGGGCCTTTTGACCGCGAGCGCAAACTTCCGCCGCAAGTCGTTGCCAATCTCGAAGCCAAGTATCATCTCGACGAATCTTTCTTCAAGCAGTATCTCCGCTATCTCGCCGGCGTCCTCCGCGGCGACCTCGGACCTTCGTATAAGTATTTGGATCGGGGCGTCAATGATATTGTCCGCGATACCTTGCCGACCTCGGCGCTCCTGGGAGCGCTCGCGATCGGCTTCGCGCTTGCAGTCTCGATTCCCGTCGGCCTGTTCGCCGCCTATTGCCGCGGCTCATGGATTGATCGATGGTTGATGATCTCGGCATCCATCGGAATATCCGTGCCTCATTTTATTCTCGGCGCAGTATTGATATGGGCGCTGGCTCTCCAGCTCAATTGGTTTCACGCAGCTCGTTGGGACGCTCTCAGCAGCGCGGTCCTACCGACTATTACGTTGGGCGCCGCGCCGGCTGCGTATCTCTCGGCGCTGCTGCGTTCGTCATTGATCGAAACCTTGGGCGAAGATTTTATCCGTACCGCCCGCGCCAAGGGCATCACCGAAGCCGGTGTGCTGTTCAAGCACGCCCTTAGTCAGTCGCTGATTCCCATGCTCACGGTCATGGGACCGCTGACCGCGACGCTCCTCACCGGGTCTTTCGTGGTCGAATACGTCTTTGCGATTCCCGGCATGGGGCGTTTCTTCATCACCGCGGTGACCGATCGGGATTATCCGTTGATCATGGGTGTGACGCTTATCTATACGGCTCTCCTGGTCAGCGCGAATCTTATCGTCGACCTGCTTTATGGAATTGTCGATCCGCGAATCCGCAGCCAATGAGCGGCGCATGACGACAGCAACCACCCAGATTCGCAACTTCCGCCGCTTTGATGCGTTGGCCGGCGCCAGCGCTGTTTTTATCATGATCGTTTTGCTTAGCGGATTTGCCGTGCCCTGGATCTCGCCGTACGGTTCAGGCGAGCTGCGAGAAGACAATCTTCTCGCGGGACCGTCATGGACTCATCCGATGGGCACGGACGCGCTCGGTCGCGACCTGTTAACCCGCGTCTTATATGGTGCGAGAGTGTCGATGACCGTGGGAATCGGAACCGCGTTGATCGCCTTAATCATCGGCACAACCTATGGACTGGTCTCGGGATTCAAAGGCGGCCACATCGACGACTTCATGATGCGGCTTGTCGACATCTTCTATGGATTGCCCGACCTGTTGATCTTTATTCTATTGTCGCTGCTGTTCGGCAAGAGCATCGGCGGCCTCTTGGTTGCCTTGGGTTTGGTAACCTGGGTGCGCTTCGCGCGCATCACCCGGGGGCAAGTTTTGCAGGCCAAGGAATTTGTCTACGTTGAGGGCGCGCGCGCCATGGGCGCGCCCCGGCGCAGGATATTGATGCGCCACATTCTGCCCAACATTCTCGGTCCGATCCTGGTCACCTTGACCTTCAGCATCCCGGCGGCGATTCTGGCCGAATCGACGCTTAGCTTTATCGGCTTGGGAATCAACGATCCGTACAGCGGCTGGGGCACCAGCTGGGGAACGCTGGCGCAGGACGGCTGGCGCGCGATGCGCGCGTACCCGCACATTATTTTTTTCCCCGCCGCCGCCATTGTTCTGACCATACTGGCGTTCAACACGGTCGGTAATGCATTGCGCGATCTGCTCGATCCGAGGACAAGATGAACACTGGCGGCTTTGAACAGTTATAGTTTGTGATGGGCGGTTCAGTTGTGTCTTCCCTTCCTTGACATTGTTTTTGGCGAGGCTTAACTTAGACCTTCTAGGTCCAAGAAGGAGGAATCATGGCCAAGACGTTCCAAGAGATTATGGCCGACGCGCGCAAGGAAATTCCGGAGGTCACGGCGCAACAGGTAAACGACCTTTTGACCAACAACGGCAAAGGCCACGTTCTGCTCGATGTTCGAGAAAAAGATGAATGGCGTGAGGGGCATCTCGAGGGAGCGCTTTCACTGCCACGCGGTTTCCTCGAGATTAAAGTTGAAACCGCAGTGCCGGAAAAGAACACGCCGATCATTGCGTACTGCGCCGGCGGAACCCGATCGCTTCTGGCAGGCAAAATTTTAAAAGAGATGGGTTATCAAAACGTTACGTCGATGTCCGGAGGATACGCCGCCTGGAAGAACGCCGGTTACAAATGGGTGCAAGATTTTCAATACACGCCCGAGCAACTGGTTCGCTACAGCCGGCATTTCCTGCTGCCGGAAGTCGGTGAGGAAGGGCAAGCCAAACTCCTCGGAGCAAAAATTCTAATGGTCGGCGCCGGCGGTCTAGGTTCACCGGCGGCGTATTATCTGGCAGCCGCCGGAGTCGGCACTTTGGGTATCATCGACAACGACGTCGTCGATATTTCCAATTTGCAGCGCCAGATACTCCATGCAAACGATCGGGTCGGCACACCCAAGGTCGAGTCGGCGAAAAAAACTCTGGAAGGTCTCAATCCCGACGTGAAGGTGATCCCCTATCAGGCAAAGCTCACCTCCGAAAACATCATGGAGATCCTTAAAGATTACGATTTCGTCGTCGACGGTTGCGATAATTTCCCCACCCGATATCTGGTCAACGATGCTTGCGTTTTGATGGGCAAGCCAAACGTTCATGGCAGCATTTTTCAGTTCGAAGGGCAGGCAACGGTTTTTTATCCGGGCAAAGGCCCCTGCTATCGCTGCTTGTACCCGGAACCGCCACCGGCCGAGATGGCGCCGAGTTGCGCGGAAGCCGGGGTATTGGGCGTCCTGCCGGGATTGATCGGCGTCATTGAAGCGTTGGAAGCCATCAAGCTCATTCTCGACAAAGGCGACAGCTTGATCGGCCGGCTGCTGTGCTTCAACACCTTGACGATGGAAATCAATACCTTGAAGTTGCGCCGCGATCCGAAGTGCCCGATGTGCGGCGATAACCCGACGATCAAGGAATTGATCGATTACGAAGAGTTCTGCAGTTTGCGACACTGAGTCTAGGTCTTAAATCAATCGGTACATGCAGGGCCGGCGCGAAGCCGGCCCTTTTTTTTGGAGCTTCGTGTAAATGGTAACTGTCTTTTTACTGCGTCACGGTGAAACTGCCTGGAACAAGTTAGGACGAGTCATGGGGCGCACCCAGGTGCCACTCGGTGCCGATGGAGTCCAACAGATACAAAAGATTGCGCCGCTGGTTGCAACGCTGGAGCTCGATGGCATCTACAGCAGTCCGCTACGGCGGGCGGTGCAAACCGCCAAAGTCGTCGCGGCGGAAACGAAGTTACCAATTTGCAAGAGCGAAGGATTGAACGAGATCGCCTACGGCGAATGGGCGGGCCGGTATTTCGAAGATCTGATCGATGACGAGCTTTATCGCCGCTTCATCAAGTCGCCGGCAAAGACTCTCCTGCTGGGGGGAGAAACCATCTCCGACGTGCAGAGGCGCGGCTTGAAGGTGATCGACGAAGCCGCGCACAAAGTCCCGGACGGCCGATTTCTTTTCGTTTCCCATGGCGACGTCATCCGGGCGATTCTTTGCCACTACATGAAATTGCCGCTCAATGAATATAGAAGACTACGGGTCGACAACGGATCGTTGAGCGCTCTGCAAACAAACGGACGGTGGGCGGAAATCAAATATGTCAATTATCTCCACGAAATCATCTTGGCGAGTAAAGAACCCTATATGGCAGCGAAAGCCACGGCATTGAGAAAGTAATCGCCGATGATTCGGTCAAGCCTCGGCTAATTCTTCCTTCTTCACCAAAAACAAGAACTTTGGGGCACCTCTGCGAACCAACGCAACTGCTCAAACACCGTGGTGAGCCAACCAGCGGCTTGATGGATATGCCTATCTCTTCTATGATGTATGCACACCACCTGAAATAATCTGGAGGTCAAATGGCACCGAGAGCGAAACTAAAACGCAAATCTTATTTTGTCGATGAACGCGCGCTTAAGCGCGCCAAAAAAGCCCTTGGGGTAAAGACGGAGGCGGAAGTCATTCGATTGTCCGTTGAGCGCGTCGCAGAAATGGAGGAGTTTTGGGAGTTTATGATAAAAACGCGCCGTTCTCTCAGACCGGGCAGCGTGGAAAAGTCCTGACATGGCTGTAGCGATTCTGGACACCAGTATCTACATCGATCATTGGGAGCGCGGGTTGTATCAGGAAACTATGGAGAGTCTCAGGCGAGCCTACATTATTCGCCATTCAGCAGTGGTGTTGTCCGAGCTTCGGCGCGGTGCTCGTGGGAGTGAGCCCGAGCGACTCGTGCTCGCCCTATTTGAACTGGCCACGGTGCGCTGGGAGCCTTCGGTAGCTGACTGGTGGGAGGCAGGGAGGCTTATCAGAAAACTCGGCGATAAGCAGAATTGGGACATACACAAGCGTCGGGATTTTCAGAACGACGCTTTAATTGCACTCACCGCACGGCGCTATGGAGCAACCGTTGTTACTGCCAATCATTCGGACTTTGAATTGCTTCGATCGGAGCTTCGAATTACGATTCTCCCCGTTGAATGACGACGTAAGGATGGGCAATCGTTATTCCGCCAAGCGAGATCTCAGTGCTGGACGTTGCTATAGTGCAAGAATCAGGATCGACAATATTCAAGGAGGCATTTACAAATGGCAGATACCGAAAATAAGGAACTATGGGAGCAGGGCGAGTGTTCGCTTTTCAAGGCGCGGATGGATCGCCGCAAGGCAGATGCAGCCAAACGCAAAGCCGGGCGCAAGGCGCTCAAGGCGGAAGACGTCAAAATGGAATGGGAACCAACCAACGGCGTTTGGTTTGGCAGCCTTTGCACCCAGGAGCTGGGCTTCGACAACCGCATCATCGAGGTCGACTGTCACATCTATCCGCCTCATTCCAACTCGGTTACGCACAAACACAACGAAGCGATTATTATTATCCTTCGTGGCACCGGGTATAGCATTCTGGATGGCGAGCGGATCGATTGGAAACCAGGCGATACTCTCTATGTCGGTCAAGGCGTGTGGCATCAGCATCATATCACCAGCGACGAACCTGCCATGGCATTTGCCATCAAACCGCTACCGCTGCAGGAATATCTGGGAGAACTGAATATCATCTACAAGGGCGATAAACCTAAGATCAACGACAGCTTCAAAGCGAAATCCTTCGTTGAGGAGTTCGCTAAGATCAACAACTCCGGCAAGTAGCTCGTAACTGATTCCCCAGGGCCGAATCGAATATCAGGATCGGATCTGACTGCCGAGATGACAAGTAAAAAAGCCTCGGCCGCCCGCCACGATGTCTGACTTGTTCAAAACGACGAACAGTGCCGGGCGGCCGATTTCTTTTCGCCTGGCGAAGTTATCCGGGTGATTTTGTGCCACTATATGAAATTGCCGCTGAATGAATACAGAAGATTGCGGGTCGATAACGGATCGTTGAGCGCGGTGTAAACCGACCCGGCGCTGGGCGGAGATCAACTACGTCAACTACCTCACGGAAATTATCTTGGCGAGTAAGGAACCGTATATGGCGGCGAAAGCCGCGGAGCTGAGAAAGTGACCGCTCAGGTCCCGATAAGAAGGTTTGATTTTTTGTCGCATCGTTAGCTATGCCGCACTGAGTTGGAGTTCGCACACAATAAAAAATCGACGATGACGAAATCGACCTATTCACGGTTTGTGGTTCGCGAAAGATTGTGGTGTCTAACCGTACGCAGGTATCCGGAACGATCTAGGTTCAATGGTCAATGTCAAAAAGCAAGATGCGACCCTCAATGCGCAGAGCTGTCAAGGACACACAATGATTGACTCCTGAGAAAGCTACCAGGAGCCTTTAAGCTCACCTACATCATAGGCGAAAACGAAAGCGCTCGGACCGGCTGTTAAATCGAGCCGCATGACAAAGCCATGTTGCCCATGAACGAGCCTGTTCGTCGGTCGGTTTGACTGCCATTAAAAGTCGACATGATTGGCCTCTTCTAAATGCAAAACACCGCAAAGCGTTGTTATTGCATTGCGAAGGCGAGACTCAACGAGAGCCGGCGCGCTTTCTTTTTCGCGTTCGGACGGGCTGTCCGGAATACCGACAGCGCGTTTAAGTTTAAGAACTTCGGCATCAAAGAGCGAATTTATTTCGGCGCAAGCCTCCCCAGCTCGATTGCCGATTCACCCGCGGCTTAACTTCTCGACAAAGTAGGCTAGAAGAATGGCTGTCCTGCCAGACTTGAGCTATCTGCTTCGCGCTTTAACTAACTAATTAATTAGTTTCGTTCCTGTTGGATGCCTCATATCGCACTTTCCCCAATAATTTGTTTGAGAACTCCGCGTCCTTAACGACGCGTTTCAGTATTTTGGTCGCAACGGTGCTCGAGATAGCAGAGCTGACTCAAGGCGCCGTCGCATTGACACAGTTGGGCGAAAAGGAAACCGTCCCACTGACGCCATTTAGAGTGCCTATGCGTCCGTCACCATAGGAGTTGATGGCGCACCTGATCCCAAAGCCCATATTATTAGCGTTCGTTGTATTTGCTGAATCAAAGATCCCGCTCCCTGTATCCTCGCCGAGATTGACACCGGAATTTCGAAACACGAACACGCCATCACCGCCGTTACTGTCAATTGTGTTAGACGATACATCGGCATGGGCTACACGGTTGACGATGACTCCATTGTCTCCGTTGCCGCTTATCGTATTCCCTACAATCCGGGCATGAGAACTGCGCGCAATGGCGATTCCGTTCTCGCCATTGTTTTGAATGACATTAGGACGCGCCACCGTGTCACCCGTCATCAGAAATCCAATACGGGCGGATGAGCTATCAGTGATAAGAATTCCAGTTTGAGGGTTGCCCTGGATGGTGTTGTCAACGATGCGGGCTGAACTATTCAGATTTACAACGACGCCATTATTCCCCGCGTTGTGGATGATATTCCGATCGATGGTGGCTGCACCTCCCCTTGTCACCAGGATTCCAGTTTCGCCGCCTGCAATCGAAACAAAATTCCTTATCGTAATCCCGTTACCTCGTACATTGATAGTCGGATCACTTGGATCTCGGGCATTAATCGTTGCCGTTCCCTGACCGTCCAATATGACGTTGACTACCTCCTCCGGTATCACCAGGTTTTCATTACAGGCGCCGCTGACAAGAAGTGTGTCGCCTGGTTTCAACTGCCGCAGTGCCTCGCTAATTGTTCGTTGGCTACCGCATGCCAGCTGGTCGCTCGCTGACTCGCTGATTGAAACGGTCAAGAGTAATCCTAGCGTTGACAAGAGAAGTACTTTTATTTTTGCTTTTGCTTCCATATTTTCTCTCTCCATTTTTTGCAGTACAGCCGACCAGTAACCTGCTACCCGCGATTGTCCTTGAACTAGGAGTTCGTAACACTTGCGCACATCGGGGAGGACCTCGGGCGCGGCTACTGAGTTGCTGTATAGGGAGAGAGTAGATTCTGACGGGAATATTACATGCACCCCGACAGCAATCGAGCCGGAGAATGAGCGATGGCTTCATCGGCATGCCTTTCATCGTGCGACCAGTCATCAACGACCACGACAGAAACAGCACACACAGCAGCCACGAGTAAAAAGTGATTTTTCTATCGCCGATTTATCACAGCCTTGGATCACGTCAACTAAATTCTTCGTGAAGGTGTTAGCGCAATCCCGTAGCTGACCGGTCCACTGCGATGGCTGGTTCGGCAACCCAGTGTCTCAGAGCAGTTTCCCGCGTTTGATTGGACGATACGTAGGTTCGAAACTGAAGTTGTCAATCGTGGGAAGAACAGGAAAGAGCCGCACAGGGTTGTCTGTACCGTGACGGCAAAACTCAACGGCGAGAGCCGGCGCGCCTTCTTCTCTCAGGCCTCTCGGGCTCTGACCGGCTATCTTGTAGCCCGACGGCGCGCTTAAGCTTGATGATTTCTGTGCGCATCAACGGGCGGATTTCGCCCGGGGCGAGCGGCCCCAGCTCGACATTGCCGATGCGCACGCGGATCAACTTTTCGACGAAATAGCCCAGCGCTTCGAACATGCGGCGGACTTCGCGGTTGCGGCCTTCGTGAATTTCAATTTCCACCCAGGCGTTCTTCTTTAGTTTCTCCAGCACGCGCACGCGCGCCGGCGCGGTCATGCCATCTTCCAGGCGAATGCCTTTGCGCAGCCGGCCCAGCTCTATTTCGGTCGGGCACGCGCTGAGCTTGACATGATAGAGTTTCTTGACGCCAAAGCGCGGATGCATCAGGCGCTGCGCCAGCTCGCCATCGTTGGTCAGCAGAATCAGGCCCGAGGAATTGAAATCCAGGCGTCCGACCGGAAAGACTCTTTGCTTTTCCCCGAGCGGTTCCAAGAACTGAGTGATATCGGGCCGCTGTTGCGGATCGTTGAGGGTGGTAATAACGCCGGCGGGTTTGTTCAGCGCCAGATAAACCGGTTCCGCGGCTAGTTTGATTCGTTTGCCGTCGACGCGGATGCTATCTCTGGATGGTTCGGCTTGAGTGCCCAATTTGCGCACCACGGTGCCGTTGACACTGACCCGCCCCTCTAGAATCCAACGCTCCGCTTCGCGCCGCGAGGCCAGACCCGCGCGCGCGAGAATTTTCTGCAAGCGTTCCATGACCGCTTAATCCCGCTTCTCCTGTTCGGCTTCTTGGGGCTGCTCCGCGTCTTCAAGCTGTTCAATGGCTACCTGGTCGTCCGGAATTTCCGGCAACGTCATCTCTTCCATCTCCTTCAAGGTCGGCAGTTGCGCCAGATCCTTGAGATTGAACAGCTCCAAAAACTCCGGCGTCGTCCCATATAGAAAGGGCCTGCCCGGCACATCCTTGCGCGCAACGGCGCGGACCAGATTGCGCTCCAGCAGTGTTGTAATCACGCCGTCGACGTCGACGCCGCGGATCGCCTCGATCTCAGCCTTGGTGATGGGCTGGCGATAGGCGACGATTGCCAATGTCTCCAGCGTTGCCCGGCCCATTCGCGCCGGCCGGCCGCCGAGAAGTTTTTTAACCCATTCCGCATTCGCCTTGGCGGTACGCAACTGGTAGCCGCCGGCGACCTCGACCAAACGAATGCCGCGGCGGTTGTCTTGCAGCTCGTTATCCAGCTCTTCGAGAATAGAGCGGATGTCGTCTTTGCCGGCGCCGTCGATGACTTCGGTCAAACGTTGCACCGTCAACGGGCCATCGGCGACAAACAGCAGGCTCTCGAGTATCGACTTCACATCTTCACGTTCCATGTTGCTCTTCCTCGGGCTCCTCAGCATTCGCCAGTTCCGCGGCTTGTTCCATGGAGGCGGCAGCTTCGATAATGATCGGTCCCGTCAATTCTTCCTGGAAAATTCTTACCGCGCGCACTTTCACCAGCTCCAACATCGCCAGAAACGTCACCACCACATCCATGCGCGTCTTGGCCTCGTTGAACAGTTCCTCAAATAATACCCGGCCCTGGGCGCGCAATTTATCCAGAAGCAGAGTCATCTTCTCGCGCACCGTGACCTTCTCGAGTTCCACCTGATGGAACACATCCTTCGGCAAACGATCGATGACTCGCCGCAGAGCATTTAACAGCTCGAAAACCGACAACTCGCGGAACGTCGGCGCAGCGGCTTCTTCAACCGGCGTCGCCGAACGGACAAACACGTCGCGGCTCAACATTTCTCTCTGTTCGAGCTGATTCGCGGCATCCTTGAAGCGCTGGTAATCCAACAGTCGGCGCACCAGCTCGTCGCGCGGGTCATTGCCCTCGTCCTCCTCCGCCTCGTCAGCGCCTGCCGGGAGAAGCATTCGCGATTTGATATGAATCAAGGTGGCGGCCATCACCAGAAATTCTCCGGCGACATCCGAGACTGAGCGTCTCCATCAGCTCCAGGGTGGCCAAATACTGCTCGGTGATGCTGGCAATGGGAATGTCGGTGATGCTCACCTCATTTTTTTTGATCAAATGAAGCAGCAGATCCAGAGGACCCTCGAATATCTCTAATTGAACTCGGGTGCTCACAGTCCCAATGTTTCCCGCACTTCGCTCATGGTTTCACTCGCCTTCTTCTGCGCGGCTTCATGGCCGGCCTGCAAGACTTCTTCGACCACTTCAGGGGTTTTTTCCAGCTGCGCTCGCTTTTCTCTGAATGGCGCAAGATCTTCGATCACATGCTTGATCATAACCTTTTTGCATTCGAGACAACCGATGCCCGCGGTGCGGCAGCCCGTGCTGACAAATTCGATCTCTTCAGGCGTGCAGTAGATTTTGTGCAGCTGAAATGCCGGGCACTTCTCCGGCTCCCCCGGATCGGTGCGCTTGACCCGCGCCGGGTCGGTCATCATCCGGCTGAGCTTGCGGTCGATTTCCTCCGCAGGATCGGAGAGAAAAACTGCGTTGCCGTAACTCTTGCTCATTTTGCGGCCATCCAAACCGGGCAATTTCTGCGTCTCGGTGAGCAACACTTCGGGTTCGGGAAATATCGAACGATAGAGTTGATTAAAACGCCGGACAATTTCCCGGGTCAACTCCACGTGCGGCGCCTGATCCACGCCGACGGGAACCTTGTTCGCTTTATAAATGGTGATGTCGGCCGCCTGCAGCACCGGATAGCCAAGAAACCCGTAGGTCGAAAGGTCTTTGCCGGTGAGCTCCTTGATCTGCTCTTTATAGGTGGGGTTGCGCTCGAGCCACGGCACCGGGGTAATCATCGAGTAAATCAAATGCAACTCGGCGTGTTCTTTCACCCGGGATTGGCGAAACAGCACGGAGCGCGCCGGATCAAGGCCGACGCTAAGCCAGTCCATGACCATTTCAATCGTGCTTTGCCTGATTCCTTGGGGAGTCGGCGTAATCGGTGGTGAGCGCATGCCAGTCGGCGACAAAGAAATAGCACCGATAATTTTCCTGCAAACGAATCCAGTTCTTGAGCGCGCCGTGCAGGTGTCCGAGGTGCAAGCGCCCGGTGGGTCTGGCGCCGCTAACGATGATTTCCATAATAGTCCAATCCTAAATCAATTCGAGGAAAACTTTTAGCAAAAAATCGAGCGGCGGTCCGATGATCCAGCTCAAGGACCGGGTCATGAGCAGCACCAGCAGAATGAGAAAGCCAAACGGTTCGATACGCGCCAGCAGCGTAGAAAAAGGCTCGGGCAGCAAACCCACCAACACGCGCCCGCCGTCGAGCGGCGGCAGCGGCAGCAGGTTAAAGACGGCCAACACGATATTGATCAAAATTCCTCTCTCGAGCATGAAAATGATCGGCACAAAAAAATCAACAAGCGACGCGGACATGTCCAAGCCGGAGAGCTTTTGCCGATCATCGGGACGAGAAACTTGAGCAACAAGACGCACATCAACGCCAGTAGAAAATTGGTCGCCGGGCCGGCCAACGCCACCCAGATCATGTCTCGTTTGGGGTTTCGCAGGTTTTGAAAATTCACCGGCACCGGCTTGGCGTAGCCGAACAGAAACGGCGCATTTGAAATGATCAGCAGCAGAGGAATCAGAATAGTCCCGAACAGATCGACATGGGCAATGGGATTCAAGGTAAGGCGGCCCATTTGTGCGGCAGTCGAATCGCCCAGGTGGTAAGCCACCCAGCCATGCGCCACCTCATGAAACACAATCGCCAGCAATACCGGAAGGGCCCAGATCGCAATCTGTCTTATGGTTTCTTCCAAAGTTTATATCTTTCGAGAAATAGTTTAAAAACGTACGGTAAAGCTTATTAAAACACAAGATGAAACGAGAACACTTCAATGTCCGATATACGCAGGACTTGCGCTACTCGATCGCCAGTTTTGGCTTACGTTGCGCGCCGCTTTCGCGCGGGTGATAGCGTTGGTGGGCCTGTTTCAGGCGATTGGCATCGACGTGAGTATAGATCTGTGTCGTCGAAATATCCGCATGGCCGAGCATCGTTTGCACCGAGCGAAGATCAGCGCCGCCTGCCAGCAAATGGGTGGCGAAAGAATGGCGCAACGTATGGGGCGAAACCTTTTTATCGATGCCGGCAGCCCGGGCGTAACCCCGAATGATCTTCCAGAATCCCTGCCGGGTGAGCGCTTGACCGGAACGGTTGAGGAATAGAAATGCGCTGGATTTGCCCTTCAGCAGACGCGGCCTAGTTTCTTGAATGTACCGCAGTAGTTTTTCCCGCGCCCATTTGCCAAACGGCACAGCCCGCATCTTGGATCCTTTGCCGCTGACGGTTAGGTAATCGCCTTGGAAATCGACCTGTTGGAGCTTGATCAGCACCAACTCCGAGACCCGCAGGCCAGTTGCATAGAGTAGTTCCAACATCGCCTGGTCGCGCGCTCCCAGAACTTGATTGGGGATCCGGTTGATTCAAGAGAGCAGCGGACATCGTCCCCGTTAAGAGCATGCGGCAATTTTCGCGCTGCACTGCTTAAATGAAACTCCGGAATCGGAGGACTACTCCACCAACCCTTCATTTGCAGAAAACGATAGAACCGCCTTAAGGTGACAATCTGTCGGGCGATCGAACGACTGCTCAGATTGCGGACGCGCAAAGATGACACGAACGAACGAAGATGAATCGGCTCCACCGCATCCCAGCAGGTTATCTTCTGTTCGAGCATGAAACTCCGCCAGTCCGGAGAGATCGCGGCTATAGGCCTCCACGGTGTTTTTGGCAAGCCCCTTCTCGACACTGATCATCGTCAGAAATGAATCAATGTAAGGGTGCAGCGATTCTTTCATCATCGGGAACGAGGCTAGCGTAGAGTGTCTGGCGAATCGCTTCAATGCGCGCGGAGTCTTCAACCTTGCCGCCTCGCTCAGTGGTGACAAAAAATACGTCGGCCACCTGATCGACATTGGTCGATATCTTTGCCACATGAATCGAAAGGCCAAGCTGGTGCAGCGTATAAGTTATCCTAAACAAGATGCCGAGGCGATCCGCGGTATATACTTCGACGACCGTGTAAAGAGCCGAGGCTTCATTGTCTACTTGGATGGAGGTCATCACTTTAGGCATGCGCTTTCGAAAAAGCGTCGATTGTGATTTTTCCACCAGCCGTTCAACGTCGATGTTTCCATCCAAAACCGCTTCCAAAGTCGAGCGAAACGGCTCCAGCTCTGCTCGGACATGGCAATTTCCGAGCGCCCGCCGTGCGATACTCGAAAGATGTCGAGAATCCGGCCATCGCTGGCGGTGAAAATTCGGGCGTTGAGAATATCCAATCTCATCGCCGCCATAACCCCGGCGATTGAAGCAAACAGCCCGGGACGATCGGCGGTGCAGATGGCTACGGTGCTGCAATCTTTTTCCGGAAAGTGCTCAATGGAAACCGCCGCGCCAGCGGCCTTTAAATTCTTGCATCAGAGCGAAATGCGCAGGAATTTCGTCTTCCGCCACTGATAAAAAGTAACGTTCGGGCATTACCTCGATAAAACGATCGACTTCTTCGGATGAGGAACTCGCCGATAATTCTTCGCGGCACGCGAGTCTGAATGCGACCCAGAGCGGCGCGAATGTCTTGATGGTGAAACTCGCCTTTCTCCATGTCCTCCAACACCGTCAGCGTCTTTACATAGAGTTCGCCCAGCAGCGATGCCTTCCACGGATTCCAAACGTCGGGCCCGACGCCTCGAACGTCGGCATAGGTGAGCAGATAGAGCATCTTGAGATTGTTAACACTGCCCATCGTTTGAGCGAAGTCACATATGGTTTTCTCGTCTTCCAGATCGCGGCGAAAAGCGGTATTAGTCATCAGCAGATGATGCCGAACCAAGAATTCCACCAGCGCGCCGTCGTCGACATTAAGCCGCATGCGATCGGCGATCTGGCGCACCATCACGGCGCCCCGTTCGGAATGACCGCCACCGAAGCCTTTGCCGATATCGTGTAAACATGAGCCCGAGATAGAGCAGCTCGATCTTTTCGGCTTCTCGCGCTAACTGCGTCAGCAACGGCAGCGATTCCTTGAACTCCCCGGCTTTAAGCCGCTCGATTTCCTGAATCAAGCGCAACGAGTGTTGGTCGACAGTGTAGATGTGATAGGCATCGTGCAAAACCATGCAAAGAAGCCTGCCGAATTCGGGAATGAAGGCGCCGAGAACTCCGGCCCGATGCATTTCGAACAGCGTGTCGTAAACGCCTTCCTTCCATTTGAGAATCCGGAAAAAAGGCAAGTTGGCGGCGGCCGAAGCTCGAAAGGCATCATCGATCAAATGGAGATGGGCGCGCAGCAGCTCTCGGCTTTCGTGACTGAGCGAGCAGCGATGCTTTTGCATCTCTTCGAAGATGCCCATCAGATTGCCGCGATCCCGTCGTAAGAATCTCCGGTTTGGTGATCGTGATGTGGTCTCTGGAGATCCTTACTCCCTCCCGTATATTTCGCCCGAGGCCGACCATCCCGCCGATAAGCGGCCAGCCACTATCGGTCAAGCGATGCGTGATCAAGGCGGTGAGGCGGCTGATTTCTGAAGCGTGCCGATAATAATGGCTCATGAATACTTCGACCGCTTTGAGGCTGCCTTCGCCTTGAAAACCCAGCGCCTGACTCACCTTCTCCTGTTCTTCGAAAGTCAACTGGTCCTGGTGTTTGCCGGTGGAAAAATGCAGCTCATTGCGGACTCGCAGGAGAAAATCATGGGAGGCCTTCAGTTTCGCGATATCCGCCGCGCTGATGATGCCCTTGGCCGCCAGCTCATCGAGATCTTTCGCCTGCATTTTGACACGCGCCATCCAACGCGCGGTATGGATATCCCGCAACCCTCCCTCGCTCTCCTTGACGTCGGGTTCCAACAGATAAACCGAACCGCCGTAGCCGGCATGGCGTGCGTCGTTTTCGGCGAGCTTTTCGCCGACAAACCCGTTGACCCTTTTTCTGGCCAAACGGCTCTGGACGGCTTTCTCAAATTCGTTGTAGAGGGTTTGGTCGCCGCAGACGTATCGTGCTATCGAGAAGCGCCGTCCTGACTTTCATATCGGTGCTGGCCAAGCGCATCGACTCACTGATGCTACGAATGGCATGACCCACCTGAAGCCCGGCGTCCCATAGCGAATAGAGGAGTTTCTCGGTGACCGCCTCGACGAACGGCGAAACTTTCCATGAGTAGATAAACAGGAGATCGATATCCGAGTGCGGATTAAGCTCGCTTCGACCATAGCCTCCCTGAGCAATAATCGCGCATTGTGGATTGCCGGTGGGATAACGGCGCAAAAAATCCTTGCTGATTGCGGCGAAGAGATGGCAAATCAGCTCGTCCATCATTTTTGAATAGGCGGCAGCGATTTCGAGCCCGCCGCCGCCGGCGCGGTGCTTCTCGAACAAGGCGGTACGCGCCTTTTGCACATAGCTGCGGGTCAAACCAGTCAGGCCCGTGATGTCCTTGGTTTCCTGGAGCAAAGAATGAGGCGATGAGACAGAGTCCACGAGTAAGTTTACCTCTACAAGTGTTCTAGTCGCCACTGTGCCCTGATTGTATCTGCGAATGCCCTCCAGCAGCGCGTCGACCATTGCGTCCTGATGTCCTTCATCGTTCATCGCCCGGCCTTCAACACGATTGGTGATGAAAAACATTTCCACTAAAACGCTCGGCATCCGGGCGCCGACCAGCACGTAAAACAGTGCTTTCTTAACGCCCAGATCTTTGACATCGCTCATCTTGCGCGACATGCCGCTGACCACGGCGCCCTGGAGATGGTGCGCCAGACTGATCGAGTCTTCAAGCTTCACATTCTGCATCATGTCGCTCAAGATGAACTGCAGATCCGAAATATTTTTTCGCGACGTGCTGTTTTCCCGGGCGGCCAGCCGGATCGAGGCTTCATCGCTGGTGTTGTCGAGATAATAGGTTTCCAGTCCTCTGGCTTCTAGGTTCGGACTGGCGTTCATGTGAAGCGAGACGAACAAATCGGCGTCTTCGGCATTTGCGGTGGCGGTGCGGTCTTCCAGCGGAATGTAGCGATCGTCTTTGCGCGTCAAGATCACTTCGATCCCCAATTCACGTGTGAGCTTGATCGCCAGTTTCTTGGCGATTGACAGCACCAGATCTTTCTCAGCTACTCCGCCGACACCGATGGCGCCCGGATCCTTGCCGCCGTGGCCCGGATCCAGTACGATTTTACGGATGCCGGACACCGTTGTCTTCGCCGGTTGCTTAGTTTTTGCAGTTGTCCTGATAACCGCCTTATCGGCGCCTGATTTAACCGTCTCACCGGTCCGTTGAGGCTGGATATGGATGACCAGTCGATACAAATCGGGAAGTAACGAAATTTCATAAGCGGTCCTGATCATCGGCCAAGTCCAAAACTACCCGCACGACATCATCGCTATACTGGCCGACGCGTATCTGGCGCAAAAGCCGGTCGCCAACCGCGAGCGGTTCTTTAGAATGCGTCAGCAGTTGCGCCCCTGAGATGTCGATGTAAGTTCGCGGCGCCAACCCTTTCGACTTATCTCCCTCAAGCCGGTGAATTTCGATATTTAGCTTCTTTGGATAAGTCGAGCAGCACGCGAGTATAGCGCGAAGTGGAGATGAAGCGCACCGAACTCACTAAGCTCTTGTCCGCTAGCGCCCGGCGAAAGCCGAGGGCTCGGGCTTTGGTTCCTCGGTCGGTTGCGCCTGCTCGCGTGCCGACGGCATGTCAGCTTTCGTTGACTTACCCGGCGATACCGCGCCGGTTCTTTTGTTGCTTTGCGCCGCGGCAAAAGAATCGAAATGAGCCAAAGACATCCCGAGCAAAGCGACAACACCTCAATAGCGGTCGCGACTGTAGCGGAAGCTTCTTCTCGTCATCAGATACCTCATGCGATGGGAATCATTTCTTAGCATCTTCGGTGAGCTTGAAGAGGATATTGAGCGCTTCCACCGGAGTAATCGTTGATACGTCGATACTCCGCAGTCGCTCCCGAAACCGATCCCCGGCGCTTGTAAATAATGTCATCTGCAGGGGCTGGTCGCCGGCGGCCGATGCCCATGGATGTCAAGCGTCCGCGACACTCATCCCCGCCGCCCTCGAGTCGCGCGAGAATGGCTTTGGCATGGTCAATCACCGGCGCCGGCAAGCCGGCTAAACGGGCCACGTGAATGCCGTAACTGCGGCTGGCCGCGCCTTCAACGCCAGGTTTCTTAAAAAAATGATATCGCCCTGCCACTCTTTGACGGCGAAGTTGTAATTCTTGATTCGTTCTTTGGTGCGCGCGAGATCGGTGAGCTCATGATAATGGGTGGCAAATAACGTCCGCGGGCGCTCGGCGCGCTCGTGCAGCGATTCTGCGACAGCCCAGGCAATGGAGATCCCGTCGAAGGTGCTGGTGCCGCGACCGACTTCGTCCAACAGTATTAAGCTTCGCTGCGTCGCATGCTCCAAAATGGCAGCGGTTTCCTTCATCTCGATCATAAAAGTCGATTCACCGCGCGATAGAGAATCGCTGGCGCCGATTCGAGTAAACACACGGTCAACCAGGCCGATCCGAGCTTCGCTGGCCGGCACAAAACTTCCCATCTGGGCCAGAATCGTGATCAAGGCGACCTGGCGCATGTAGGTCGACTTGCCTGCCATGTTGGGGCCGGTCAGCATCAAAATCTGCTGATCGTTGGGATCGATAACGCAGTCATTAGGCACAAAAGCGCCGCGGCCAATGGCCGCTTCGACCACCGGGTGGCGGCCTTCACGGACAGTCAGGATCAAGCCGTCGTCGACTGACGGAGCGACCCAATGGCAGGACTCGGCGACTTCAGCAAACGACAGCAAAACATCGATGCAAGCCAGCGCTGTTCCGGATTGTTTCAGCCCGGGATAAGCGCCCGCGACCTGCCCGCGGACGCCGCCGAGCAACTCGGCTTCCAATTTTTCCAACAGGCTTTGGGAATTAAGAACTCTGGTTTCGTATTCCTTTAGTTCCGGCGTGATATAGCGTTCGCCATTAACCAGAGTCTGTTTACGAATGTAATCCTCGGGCACCGCTTTTAAGTTCGAGCTGGTTACCTCGATGTAATAGCCAAATACACGATTATAGCGCACCTTCAGGGAGTTGATACCCGTGCGACGCCGTTCAGCCGTTTCGAATGCGGCAATCCATTGCTTGGCTTGGCTTCTGCCGCTGCGAATGTCATCGAGTTCCGGGTCGAAACCCTGGCGAATGTAACCGCCGTCCTTCAGTGAAAAAGGCGGATCATCGACGACCGCCGTGCTGATGAGTTTCGACGATTTCCGGCAACTCTGAAAGTTGCTCGCGCAGGACGCACAAGATGTCGGTGTTCTCCCCCGCCAATAATCTCCGCAAATCCGCTAATGCGAGAAGCGTCTGTTTAATCGCCACCAGATCCCTTGGCGATGCCGTGCCCGCGACCGTGCGCGCGGCCAAGCGCTCGAGGTCCTGTACATTGTGCAAGGCTCTTTTTAAATCCTGGCGCAACCGGTAATTTTCAACCAGCGCCTGGACACCCGCTTGTCGCTCGCGAATGGCGGCGACATCCAGCAGAGGGTAAAAGAGCCATTGGCGCAGGCGGCGCGCGCCCATGGGAGTTTCAGTTCGATCGAGCACCGAGAGTAGCGAGCCTTTGCGAGTTCCATCGTTATCGTTGGCGAGCTCGAGATTGCGCCGGGTATTCTCGTCAAGGACCAAATAATGCGAGGCAACGTAGAACTCCAGGCCGCCGATCACTTTAAGGAATTCGCCGACGTTGACTGCCAAATAGTTGATGATCCCGGAAGCCGCAAAAACACCCTGATGCCGGGCGCCGGCTCTGTCCGTTGGAGTCCTCGGCCGTCATCAGCTTGCGCGCCGCGTCCCCGGAAAAAAACTCTTCCGGCGCTGCCGTGATATGGAGGCTGGAAAATTCTTTGCGCAGCAATCTCAAGAGCCCGGCGACGTTGCGCGGCGCAATGATTTCGCTTGGTGCGATACGGCCGATCTCGTCGAGAAACGACTGTTCCTCGGCAAATTGCGTGCAACGAAATTCGCCGGTGGTGATATCGGTTACCGCCAAGCCGAAATTCCGATTATCCTGGCACACGGCAATCAAGAAGTTGTTGCCGCGCGCATCGAGCGCTTCCGCGGCGGTAACGGTGCCGGGCGTGATGACCCGGACAACTTCACGTTGAACAACTCCTTTGGCTGTCTTAGGATCTTCAATTTGCTCGCAAACGGCGACCTTATGTCCTGCGTCTAGTAATTTCTGGATATACGGTTCGGCTGCATGATAAGGCACGCCGCAAAGCGGCACCGGCGACTCTTCGCTCTTGTGCCGCGAGGTCAGGGCGATATCGAGGATTCGAGACGCGGTTTGCGCGTCCTCGAAGAACATTTCATAGAAATCACCGAGCCGGAAAAACAGAATCGCATCGCGGTACCTCTCCTTGATTTGCAGGTACTGCTGCATCATCGGAGTGATCTTGGCGGGCTCCATCGTTGGTCAGGCGCGACCCGGCCTGTTTTTCGACGTACCGGCGCATTGTCCTCGCGTTTGCTCGGCCGGTTGCGGCGGCAGCCCGCCTGAGGGAGTTATTCAGCTCGCGCACCAGGTTGCCGATGCCGACGGAAAATACGAACTGCCGATCGATTGCATCGAAAATCTTTTCCCGGTCGCTGGTGATGACGAAAAGCTTTTCGCCATCGGTGAGATATCTGAGTGATTCCAGAGCTCGCCCGTGTTCGGCGCTGTAACGTCTCAACGGTTGCAAGCAGCGCCGAACCTTCCGCAAGCTCAGCCCTCGATGCGTCAGATCCTTCATCACTTTGAGGCACAGCAGATCGTGGAAAGAGTAAAGCCTTTTGCTACCCCGCCCCTGCGCGGCCTTTACCGACGGGCGAATAAAGCCGCGCTCGTCCCAATACTGAATCTGACGGAGAGAAACGCCGGCGATCCGGCTGGCTTCCTTGCTGTTGTAGGTTTCCATCGCAAAGCAAGAATGAAAACAAGAGTGGTTTCCACGTTAAACGGCCGCTCCAACAATGTCAACAAATTCGTGCTCCCGTTGACCATCGCCACGACATGTGGTGAACACTAGCATTGATGGCTTTTCCGACCAATGTCTATGTTGGAACTTCCGGTTGGACATACCCGGATTGGATCGGATCGTTTTATCCGGCGGACTCAAAGCCTCAGGATTTGATTCAACATTATGCGCGCGCCTTTCGCGCCGTCGAACTCGACTCCACGTACTCTACCATTCCAGCGCGCGCAGTGCGTGGCCGGATGGAAGGAAAACACTCCAGCGGGATTTGTTTTTGCGGCCCAGGTGCCAGGAGTCATTACGCACCAGAAAGTGATGAAGGATTGCCAGCGCGAGCTCACGACGTTTTTAAATAGCCTCGATCTTCTAGGCGACCGCCTGGGCCCGCTGCTGCTTCAATTTCCCTACTTCAACCAAAATGCTTTCGCTTCACGAGCTCAGTTCGACAAGCTGCTGCAGCCGTTTCTGAAAACGCTGCCAAAGGAATTTAAGTTTGCCGTGGAGATACGAAATAAGAATTGGATCAGCTGGGACTTTCTCGAAATGTTAAGAGACCACTCGGTGGCTTTCGTGGTTGTCGCCCAGGCTTGGATGCCAAGCATTGATGTGCTCGCTCGCGCAGCTCGATCTCCTCTGCGGCGACTTCCTTTATGCTCGCTTCATCGGCGATCGAAAAGAAGCCAAAGCTCAGCGCTGGGACCATCTGACTGAGGACAAAACCTCTGAATTGATAGTCTGGATCGAAGAGCTCAAAAAAATCGCCGAGCGAGCTTCGCGAGCGTACGTTTTTTTCAGCAATCACTATGCGGGCTTTGCGCCGGGCTCGGTGGAGCTTTTCCACGAGTTATGGCACCGGGGACCGAAGCGCTGCGAGCCTGAGAGCGCATAACTCAGCGGCAGCGCGATTTAACGCGGCGCAATTTTGAACGGCGCCCTATTTGTGCCCCAGCTCAGCCATGACCTCATTAACGAAGCGCAAATCCATGTACTCACTGGGCTTTCGTTTCGGCTTTGTATTTAACGCGATGGCTTGCCACTGGGCCATCAACTCCACGCCATTTTCCGTAGGCACCGGTACCAGGGCTTGCCGAATCATCTGATAGGCGTCCTGGGCGGCGTCGCGCTCAAGGCCGAGACGCTTCATCGAAACCTGGAGCGCGTCTTCAGGATGATCGCGCGTGTGGATGACCGAGCGAACCATGGCGCGGACCATCTTTTTCACCGTTTGCGGATTTTCCTTGATCATCCTGCTGGTAGCCGCAAGGCCGGTAAACGCCGTGTCCTTGAAAATGTCGGCAAGGCTCACGAGCCGCTTCATTCCCGCCTTCATGGCCAGATAATCTGCCGGAGGCGCCAGCAATGCGGCGGAAATAATTCCCTGCTTCAACGCCGCAATCTTGGGTTCGTTCCCGGGAAGGCTTATGTACTCGACCTCCTTGTCGGGATTGATCTTGTTGAGCTCGAGCAGCGCCTTGGTGCCCGCTGCTGTCGAACCGCCGAAGGTGACACCGATTTTCTTGCCTCTGAGATCCGCGATTTTTTGGATATCCGGCGTAACCACGAGCGAGAAAGTCGGCCGTCCCACTTGTTGCGCCAGTAACATGATATCGTTTCCTTCCCAGACGGCGGGCATTTGGGGTCCAACCGAAAAAATGAAGTGGATCTGATTGGCCAGAAGCGCTTGTACGGCGGTGGAAGCGCCGCGCACGAAGACCAGCTCCATATCCAGCCCCTCGCGCTTGTAAAAACCTTTTTCAGCGCCAACCATCATCGGCAGAATTTGGATGCTGGGCGAAGGAAAAGCGCCGCGAACCGATTGGCTGGCAGCTTGATCGACAAGCGCGAAACACACCGATCGCCGCGATGAGAATACGTTTCCACATAACTTCTCCTTTCACGAATCGGATACCGCTCCAATAAAACGGCAGGTTTCGAACGTCAAGTTTATTTATTTAGGGCAGCGGCTGTGAGTTCCAAGCTTTGATTGCGCTTAGCCGTCGTAATGTCTCATGCCGGAGAGAGTTTTAAATCCCTGCTTTTTGTTTTTTCATACCGATTCGCGTAGAGATCGGTAATCGAACAGACAAAGCATGCAACGCACTCCGTGAACCCATCTATGATGGCCTTGTCACTGTTGTCGACCGGGCAGCATCGAGCCAGCGCTTGGCTGCCGTAAAGAAGGACCGGAAATGTCTACTCAATGTGTCATCAACCTCGACTTGGCTGACGTTTGGGACAAGCGCGGACGCAAATCGTTGCGCCGCACCCTGGCATGGGGCGACGAGATCACGGTCACTGATCAGAAGAGCACTCATCTGGAAGTTGAGGTCACTAGCTTCAAGACAGGTTCCGACGGGAGCTTAATCCCCTCCACCCGAGGCGGATTCATCGAACCGACAAAAGCATCGCGCATCAAACCTGCTGACATTATCGTGCCGCGAGAACAAAATCAGGTGCTTAAGGTAAACTTCGTCGATGTCCAGCAAGGCGATGGCAGTATCATCGAATCTCCCGATGGAAAGATCATTTTGGTCGATGGCGGCGACAACCAACTATTCGCGCGTTACCTGGCGGCCCGGTTTCGCGGCACCAGCCTCGACAAACCTAAACGCGTCGACTGCATTCTTATCACCCATGGCGATGCCGACCATTTTTCAGGACTGGTCGAAATTCATAAATCAGAGATCCACAAAAACAAGCTCAAGCGGATCTTCATCCACCCGCAGAGGATATACCACAACGGGCTGGTGAAGCGGCCGGCGACAAAGAATAATAAACCGGTTGCCGATCGAGAGCTGCTTGGCCCGACCAAGCAAATCGGCAAGAACGTTATCATCACTGGGCTTGTCGATGATTTACTGCAAGTTTCGGACGATGAGTTGAACCAGCCGTTTCGTCGGTGGAAAGCCGCACTAAAAGAATACAGCTCCCGCGGCGCTGTGTCTTTTCGGCGGCTTGAATTCGGCGACAGTGAAGCATTCGGCTTCTTCAACAATGGCAAGCTGCGCATCGACGTTCTCGGCCCCTCCATAACCGAGAGCGGCAACGTGCGCGGGCTCAGATTTCTCGGCACACCGCCCAAAGGACCGCGCGTGGGACACGCCTCTCTTGATGTGGCAGAAGAAGGATTCACAGGCTTGTCCGCCGGGCACACGATCAATGGTCACTCAGTCGTTTTCCGACTCTCTTATGGCGGCTTTAGTTTCCTGTTTGCCGGTGATCTCAATGAGGAAGCCAGCCGCTTTCTCGCGCGCGAGCACAACCGCGGCGCGCTCAACCTGCGATCGGAGGTCTTCAAAGTTCCCCATCACGGTTCCGCCGACTTCTCCGGTGGTTTCTTTCAGGCCGTATCGCCGGTGGTCAATATCGTTTCCAGTGGCGACGAGAATGCGCGCAAGGAATACATCCATCCGCGGGCCACGTTGATGGGCGCCCTGGGACGCTGGTCGCGTGTGCCGGAACCCCTGGTGTTCGTCACCGAGCTGGTGGCCTTTTTCAACGTAGAAGGATGGTCACGACTCACCGATGTAAAAAAGGCAAAAACCCGGGGTGACTTTTTCGGCTTTAGCCGCTCCGCTTTCGGACTCGTGCAAACTCGCACGGATGGTAAACGTCTACTGGTCTATACCGACAGCGGCAACGTGCAGATGAAGGAGGCTTATGCCTATCAGCTCGACGAATCCGGCGTGCCGATTCCCGCAGCAGTGACACGGGGGTAAGAATTTCCAAGCCTCCGTTTGACAAGCTGCGCTGGCGGATGAATATTGCCGCCATGGCGCGAAAGTTTCTGGCGCTTCCACTGACGGGAATATCTTGGTTCCGCGTTGCCGATTTTGACATCTATAGGAGACCCCGACCTTCCGAGCGGTTCGAGCACTATCTTCCGGCTCAGCTACCGGTTGGCTCTGCGGCACTTTGGCAAAATATCAAAGCTTCACAACTCCGCCGCGCCCTTGACCAAATCTATCTCCGGTCAACTCGCTCGAGATTTCGAATTGGGCAGTGATCGATTTGTGAATCACTCACTCAGGACGGCCTCGGCTGAATAGAATCGCTTCAATATTCCAAGTCGTTCGAGAGATTGTTGATTGATCGTCGGCTCGTCGAACTTATGCAACTCCGCATTGGCTACTTTCCAGCCGCCAGCGTGCACCCCTTTTTCTCCCATAGGCAAGGCCAAACTCCAAGGAAACCGGTTTCCATACCAACCCAGGATCGAAATAGATGACAACCATCGCATTTGAATCCATCGTGATAATCTTCTTGATTATCGCCAACGGACTGTTCGCCATGTCTGAACTTGCAATCGTCGCCGCGCGCAAATCACGGCTTCGAGATTGGGCGGAAAAAGGCAGCGCCAGCGCCAGATCAGCTTTAGAGCTAGCCGAGAATCCCAACCAATTCTTTTCCACGGTTCAGATCGGCATCACGCTTGTAGGTATTCTCGCCGGCGCCTTCGGCGGGCGGACCCTAGCTTCGGAACTCGCTGCATTCTTGGCAGGAATTCCCGCCATCGAACCTTACAGCAGGACAATCGCTCTCGGCGCCGTCGTCATTTGCATTACGTACTTCTCCGTCGTGCTCGGCGAATTGGTCCCCAAACGAATCGCCTTGAGTCATGCGGAGACAATCGCAACTTTTATGGCGGGACCGATGCGACTGTTGTCGGCCATCTCTTCGCCCATCGTTCGGCTTTTGACAGCGTCAACGGATGTGATCTTCAGGTTGCTCGGCAGTCCGCCCTCTCAGGAGCCTCCGGTCACCGAAGAAGAAATCAAAAGATTGATTCAACAAGGAACCGCAGCGGGAGTTTTCGAAGAGAGCGAGCAGGATATGATCGAGGCGGTTATTGAGCTGGGCGATAAAAGCGCGCGCGCGCTGATGACGCCGCGCACCCAGATCGTTTGGTTGGATCAAAGCGATTCGATTGAAGAGATTCGCAGCAGGATCTCCGAGAGCGGACATTCCCGGTTTCCGGTCGGCAACGGCAGCCTCGATAATTTAGTCGGCGTCACCCAGGCCAAGGATCTTCTGTCGAACGCGCTGTACGGCAAGCCAATAGACCTATCGTCATCTTTACAGGCACCGGTGCTGGTGCCGCGCACATTGACCGCGTTGCAGGTGCTCGACTATATCAAACGCTCAGGCAGCCATCTGGTGCTGGTAGTAGACGAGTATGGGGGCATTGAGGGGTTGCTGACCCATCACGATGTCCTCGAAGCTATCGCCGGCGATATGCCGTTCGGCGAAACCGTAACGCCGCCGAAGGCTGTGCAACGCCCCGACGGCTCATGGCTGGTGGATGGAATGATCCCGGTCGACGAGTTCAAAGAAATTTTTGATCTCGACAGCCTCCCAGGAGAAAAGCAAGACGCCTATCAAACCCTGGGCGGTTTTATCTTTACCAGGATGGGTCGCGTGCCGTCGGTATCGGAATTCTTTGAGTGGAATGGTTTGCGGTTTGAGATCGTCGATATGGACGGCAAGCGCATTGATAAAGTACTTGTATCACACGTGACAAATGAAGAGAGCCCGGAGGAGGCTTAACTTGATCCACAGACTGACGGGTAGAGAATGATGTCCGACTTGAGCGGATCCAACGAGCGTGTTTTTAGAGCGGCACGCTATTCACTGGCGGCAAAATCGTCGTAGGCGGACTTGCCATTTTTTCGACCACGGCAAGTGACCGATGCAAGATGAAACGCAGCAAGCAGTTAGGCAAACGGTAGAAAAACGCGCCACACTGCTGCGCTATCTACAAACGCCGGTTAATTTAACAACGAGTATAGAATCTGAGCAGCCGCATAAAAGGCCGTAGAACCTACGACCAACCAGACCATACCTTTCAACCATAACGGGAAATCAGCCATCATCGTCTCCTTGCGTCTCGATACTTTTAGCACCAACCAGCCGCAGCCGATCGCGCTCTCTGGGGCGAAACTTAGCGGAGTCTAGAGTGGGAGAACGAAAGACAGATGAAGCGCTCAGATCAAATAGACTTGGTTGACTTTGTGAAGCTTGAAGACTTTGTGAGAGAGGCCGGGGACATAGCTGGCAGTGAACTCAAGATAATGCTCGGGCAAGCTCGCGTAACGCAGAAGCGGGCGGTCCGCAGATTCGACGATGTTGCCAGCGAGGAGACCCGCTGATCCGGAGCCGCGGAAAAGAGTATCGGCGGAATTGTGGAGCCCAATCCGGTCCGGGAAATCCAAATCTTCAATGACGTCGTATCCGGAAAGAATCACCCACGAAAGAGCGAGCAACAGCGCCAGCCGTTTTCGGAGCATAGACGATACTCTCCCGGACTGCGGCAGATGTCAACGAAGTTTATTTCGCTAAGCTCTCTTCGTCGGATGCGCTTTCACTGACTCTTTTACGAAAAACGTAATTTAGACCTCTCTTAAGATACGATGAACGAACTCTAAGTTTTTCGTCGCTCTTTGCCAACCGGACGGCCAGCTGGCAAGTGTTACTCTGCCGGTCGCACACGACAGAGATAAGATCGATGCGGCAGCGAGCCGCTGATCGGATCGGCGACATCAGAGCCAATTAGCAGGCTCGGGTTTGCCGAACCAATCCCGACCGAGGCGTAGCCGGGAAGGTCGAGTTGCTTACAGTCCTGCCACCACCCATGCTGGCAACAGACGACACCCGGCGCTATAGCGTCCGTGACACGCGCCCGTGCGGTGATCGCGCCACGAGGGCTTTCGATGATCATCCAGTCACGATTCTTGATTCCGTAAGGCGCTGCTGTATCGGGATGAATATCCGCGGTTGGCTCCGGCGATGACTTACGCAGACTGGAGAGACCGCGCAGCTGGCTATGGATGTAAGTTGTAAATTTTGCGTTGGTCAGCACCAGCGGGTATTCGTCGGCCAGATCGCGCCGGCTGACTGGGCCGATCAAAGGTTCCACATACTCGGGCAGAGGCGAAAAGCCATGAGCGGCAAACGTATGCGAGTAGATCTCCACTTTCTTATCCGGCGTGTTAAACCCGCGAGCAATGCCGTGCTCATTGTTTGCGGCGAATTTTCGATAACGCGGCGTCGCGGCAACGCTGATTCCTCCGGCAGACCTTTCGAGTTGCGCAAGGGTTACGCCGGTCGGCTGCAACTCGTGCTCGTAGCCAGCTTCTATATCGCCTTCCCAGAACTCACGGCCGCGACCCACGCGTTTAGCTAATTCGAAGATCATCCAGGTATCCGAACGTCGCTCAGCCAGAGGGGGAACCACTGCCGGGCGATATTGTAAATGAAGTTTTCCTTTTGGCCGGTGCTCAAATCCGGCGGCTAAATTGCCCATCTCAAGAAAGCTTGTGGCCGGCAAGACATAATCGCAGAGTTCCGCTGTAGGCGTCATGAATAGCTCGGTGGCCACAGCAAAGTCGAGAGCGCGAAATGCCTCACGCGCCCGCTGGGAATCGCCGGTAGACATAATGGTATTGGAGCCGAAATTCAAAACTGCCTTGACCGGATACGGAATGCCTTCGAGGATGGCGGTAAAAATGTCGTACGCGGCGCAATTGCCGGGTTTCGCCGGTGGTCCAAGCGGTTTGCGCTCGCGCCCAATTCTCTGGAGTGCGACTTCCTGTGGCAGAAATTCTTTACCCGAGACAGCGTTGACCGGCGCCTTAGGGAAAACTACGTTGCCGCCGGGCCGGTCAAAATCCCCTAAAAGCGCGTACAGCGTTGCAATCGCCCGACTGGTCTGTGTCGCATTGGTGTGCTGCCCCACGCCATTGTGCATATACAAGCTGACCGGTCGATTCGCCGCCAGCAGATGCGCCGCCTGCCTGACTTTCTCACGGGACACCCAAGTGATAGCTTGGGAGCGCGCAGCATTATGAGTCGCTGCAAGCGACCGCAAGCGAGGCGAACACCGGCTGGCAGAGAATTTCTTGGCCGGTTTTCGTTTTGATACTGCGCTCACCCATCAGTGCAGGCCGGACCGACGACTTTTCGAAACTACCGGAGCTTGCATCATACATAACAGGAGCATCGGCGCTTTCGTCCCATACGATAAATCGTTGCGGTGATCCATCGATCATGAGATCGGCTTCCGTCAAAGCCGTCCCGGTATCGGTTCGCACGAGAAGCGGCCCGTTAGTCCATTGACTCACGAACTTGCGGTCGTAGAGTTTTTCTTCGATGACAACATCGATCAGAGCCAACGCCAATGCGCCATCCGCGCCGGGCCTAACTTGCAGCAGAACGTCCGCTTGCGCCGCAGTTCCTATGCGCCGTGGATCGACGGCGACGATTTTCATGCCGCGTTTTTTCGCCGCAACGATGTCATGAGCTAGAATCAAAGACGTCGAGCTCGGGTTGTGACCCCAGAGAAGAAAGGCGTTGCTTTGAGCTACGTCGGGCGTGGGAATTTCCACGCCGAACGTGTAGCTAAAACCGGTATCCTTGTGCCAGTTACAAACATGCGTAGTGGAAACCCAGTTGGGGCTTCCAAAGCTGTTGAGAAAGCGCGCCAGCCAGCGCTCGGCATCGGAAACGGATGTGCCGCCGCGTGTGCCTTTGGCCAAGGCGACTGCGCGCGCACCGAAGCGCTCGCGAATAGAAATCAGCCGCTCGGCGATTTCGTCCAGGGCCTGATCCCAGCTGACCCGTTGCCAGCCGGGATCGGCATCGCCTTTCGGGCGTGTGCGCTTGAGCGGATAATTCAGTCGATCGGGATGATAAACCAACTCAGGCGCCGCTTTGCCTTTGATGCACAGCACGCCCCCGTTGGGATGATCATGGTCCGCATCGAGGCGAGTTACCTTACCGTCTTCGACTGTTGCGATAGTTGCGCAGTGAGCCGTGCAAAGCGCACAGTAGCCGCGCACCCTGTGCGAACGTTCTGTGTGATCGGTCATAGAGTGGAGACTATGTCAAAGGCCGATGGATGCGCAACTCTCCGCCATCTCGAAAGTCGAGGCGAATTCTCGCCGTCGGCCATCGGTAAATTCTGCGGTCTACCCACGATCAACTTTGTGCGGCGCTCAATCCGTCGTATGAATTTATGGATTCGCCCTACGGCAGGTAGGCTAGGATGAAGGAGCGCAAAGTGCAACGGGCAGCGGAAGTACGATACGTTCCGGAACACGAAGGTTGTTCGGCGCACAGCGTTGATTGATCGTACCGTCGATTGGCTCTATCGTGACCTCAGCGATTGCGCAGTCGTTCACCGATGGCGCGCGCGAGGGGACTGGCCTCGAGGGCTTCCAGGGATTCAGGCAATGCTAGCGACCACGATGTCTCTGTGGTGCCCGGGATGTTGGGTCGCTCTTCCACGGCCAAAGCATCTTCCAATGTCGCCGTGACGATCGCCGAAGGCGCTTGCGCGAGAAGCTCGTAGGTCCGGGTGATCACTTCTTCGACCGGAGTCTCGTCGGTAATCCCCGTCATCGCGCTCAGCCGTTCGGCGATTTTCAAAGTCCCTTCTTCGTTGGGCTCCAGCCCCAGTTCACGCTGCGCCTTGAGATCAGCGCCGCTCCACAAACCGGCAACCGTCGGCAAATCGTGGGTGGTCACCGCCGCAAGCGCCAGTTCAGGATATCGCGCCGGCGGCTCGCTCTCGAACCAGAGTAGCCGATAAGACAAGATGCGGCTTTCGGCGAGCTGCTTACGAACACCCTCTTCCACCGTGCCGAGATCTTCGCCGACGATATACGCTTTCGACCGTTCGCTTTCCAAAGCCAGTATGGCTAGTAACTCGTGCTCAGGATAACGAACGTAAGCCCCGGTAGTGGGACCTCCGCCTTGCGCAATCCAGAACAAACGGAACAATCCCATGACATGATCAATTCGAAGGCCGCCGGCATGTCGCAACGCTCCCCTTAGCGTCTGGATGAACGGATCATAACCGGCGGCGCGCAGCTTTGATGGAATAAACGGCGGCAACCCCCAATCTTGACCTTGCATATTGTATTCGTCCGGGGGGCTGCCGATGCTGAATCCCTCGGCAAACACCTCCTGCCACGCCCAGGCATCGGCGCCGTTGGCATCAACTCCGATGGGCAGATCTTGCATCAAGGAAATTTCGACGGCGGCTTTTGCCAATTGCTCATCGAGCAGCCACTGCAGCCACTGAAAATAGCGCACGCGGTCCGACCGCTCGCCGGCAAAACGGCTCACCGCAGGTGAATCCGGTGTGCGATACTCGCCGGGCCACTGGCGCCAGCCCGCTTGATAGTGCTCAGCGAGCGCGCAAAAGGCGGCAAATTGTTGTAGCGGTTCTCCTTGGTCGCGGCAGAACTTTTCGAACCGGGAATCGCCTGAAAAATGCTGCCAGAGTATGTCTAGCGCATCTTTTTTGAGCTTGAATACCAAATCACGATCAATGCTTTGCTGCCGATTAAGAGCTTTGCCGGCGGCCGCGATTCGTTCCAGATCGAGCTGAAGCTCGGCGGACCCCGGGATCTCCTCGATTCGCAGGTACAAGGGGTTTCGGAAACGGCGGCTACTGGGATAATACGGGCTCCGCTCCTGCTGCGCATAGGGGGATGCTGCGCCCAGCGGATTGATTAAAAGCAACCCGGCATCGTGCTCCCGTGCCGACCAGCGGCCCAACGCACGCAGATCGGCAAAATCGCCGATTCCCCAGCTCCCAGCGGATCGCAGCGCATAGAGCTGCGCCGACCAACCCCAAATGCGCAGATGTTCGGGCAGATAACAGACTCCCGGACTGACGATTAATCTAGTTTCGCGCTCACGATCCAGATAGCGCAGGGTGTGATAGCCGAGCGGCAGATCCTCCGGCAGTTCACTTTCCACTTGCAGCGAGCTGTGCTGTCCTCCAGCGTTATTTCCGCCGGCCCGGTCAGACGCCTTCGCTCGCCGCGCCGAACAACCCAACCGGCGCGTCCCCTTCTCCGCTTCGCCCCAAATCACGATCGATGCGTTGCTGGCGATTAAGAGCTTTGCCGGCGGCCGCGATTCGTTCCAGATCAAGCTGAAGCTCAGCGGCGCCCGGGATCTCCTCGATTCGCAGGTACAATGGGTTGCGAAAACGGCGGCTACTGGGAAAATAAGGACTCCGCTCCTGCTGCGCATAGGGCGATGCTGCGCCCAGCGGATTGATTAAAAGCAATCCGGCATCTAGCTCCCGTGCCGACCAGCGGCCCAATTCACGCAGATCGGCAAAATCCCCGATTCCCCAGCTCCCAGCGGATCGAAGCGCATAGAGCTGCGCCGACCAACCCCAAATCCGCAGATGCTCGGGCAGATAACAGACTCCCGGGCTGACGATTAATCTAGTTTCGCGCTCACGATCCAGATAGCGCAAGGTGTGATAGCCGAGCGGCAGATCCTCCGGCAGCTCACTTTCCACTTGCAGAGCTGTGCTGTCCTCCAGGGTGATTTCCGCCGGCCCGGACAGATGTCTTGGATCGCCGCGCCGAAAAACCCAGACCGGCGCGTCCTCTTCTTCCGGCGTTTGCCCCATCGCTGCGAGGATCGCCGCGCAGGTCTCTTCACTGGCTTCACGCCAGTTGCCGAAAGCATCCTGGTATCGCTTGACGATAGCTGCTGAGTTGTCCGCGCTCAGCCATGGTCATTGCCTCATCGCAGAACCGCGATTGCCGATCGCCTCAACGATGGCCACTGAGTCCGGCGGCAGTTCGACGCCCTCGCCGACGAGTTGAATCTCTTTCTCCGAAGCAAGGAGGATGTGCGCATTTTTGCCGGTGCTTAACGGCGTTTGCTGCCGGCGCTCGCTTAAATTACAAGCTACCGCGATCGGACCACGGGCCATGACCAGCCATTTCGCTTGCTCGTCAAAGGTCACACTGACACGGTTCAGACGACCATCGGAGAGCGCGGCGTATTCATGGCGCAGCCGGATCAGTTGGCGGTGCCAATCGAGCATCTCAGCATTCGGCGCGCGGCCGCATTCGTTCCACACGAGCTTGGAACGTTCGAAGGTCTCGAGCGCTTGCGGATCAGGTACATCGTCCGAGTGCGCGCTGAAGGCGGCAAATTCCCGGCGGCGGCCCTCGGTTACTAAGCGACCGAGTTCGGCATCTTCGTGATTGGTGAAATATAAGAACGGCGAGCTCGCCGCCCATTCTTCACCTTGGAACAACATCGGGATGAAAGGCGCGCTCAGCACCAAGGCAGCGGCGATCTTGAGCCTCCCGAGGCTCAAGAGATGACTGCTCCGTTCTCCTTTGGCGCGATTACCAACCTGATCGTGATTCTGCGAGTAGCCGAGAAAAGAATGGCCGAGAATTCCCGTGGGAGGTCTTCCATGTCCGCGCCTGCGAAATGCCGAATAACTGCCGTCGTGGACGAATACCCGCTCGATTGCCTTGGCCAAATCAGCCAGCGAGCCGAAATCGGCATAGTAGCCATCGCGCTCGCCGGTGAGCACAGTATGCAACGCATGATGGAAATCATCGCTCCACTGGGCGTGGATGCCGTAACCGCCGATCTCCTGGGAGCGGACAATTCTGGGATCGTTGAGATCGCTCTCGGCGATCAGGATCAAATGCCGGCCGCTTTGGGCCTCCAATTCGGTCACTTCGCAGGCCAGCTGTTCAAGCAGATGGGTAGCAGAGGTGTCGATCAGCGCGTGCACCGCATCGAGTCGCAGCCCATCAAAATGATAATCGCGCAGCCACATCAAAGCGTTATCGCATACAAAACGCCGAACTTCATCGCTGTCAGGTCCGTCGAAATTTATCGCCTGCCCCCAGGGCGTGGCATAACGCTCGGTGAAATACGGGGCAAAGCGCGCCAGATAATTCCCCGCCGGTCCCAAGTGGTTGTAAACCACATCGAGGATCACTGCCAAGCCGCGCCCGTGACAGGCATCTACCAGACGCTTCAGCTCATCCGGCTCGCCGTAAGCATGGTGCGGCGCGTACAGGTCGGCGCCGTCATAGCCCCAACCACGGCTACCGGAGAACTCGGCCACCGGCATCAACTCGACATGGGTGATGCCGAGCTCGACTAAATAGTCGAGCTTATCGATCACCGCGGCGAAAGTTCCTTGCGCCGTGAAAGTACCGACATGGAGCTCATAGATAATGGCCGCAGCAAGTGGCCCGGCCTGCCAGCGCTGATCGCTCCATGAAAATGCTCGGTGATCGACCATGCGGGAGGCGCCGTGGATCCCCCGGGGTTGCCAGGGCGAGCGTGGGTCTGGCAGCGGCTCGCCACCATCGAGCACGAACGCATAGTCGACGCTATTTGCGCCTATTGCGAGCTCGGCGTGCCACCATCCGTAATCAGCGGCAGTCATAGGGCGCCGATCGCCGCCAACATCAAGTTCAACCCGTCGCGCATGAGGCGCCCAAACTCGGAGCGGAATCATCAAATTTCTTCCTCTCGTAACAGAAGCGCTACCGGAAAACGCTTTAACAGCTTAGCCACTGGAGCGACGCCGCCAGCCGACGTTTCGCCGGTGAGGTGATTGCGCCAACGTCCGCTGGGGATTTCGATGGCGCTGTCGCCCCAGTCTCCGGCGAGCTTTAAAGGGAAGCGCGGCACGACGGTGATTGCGCGCTGGTTGCGCGCGAACGCAACGACGTGCACGCTCTTTGCTCCGGCGGGCGTCAACGCGCGGTAACTATCCTGCGGCTGAAATAGATTCCGCTCGTGCCGTGCTTTGAGAGTTTGCCGGATCAACCACAATTTGGGCAGACCCGCCTCCGCCCCTGCCCATATCTGCTCGGGTGACATGCTTTTTATCTCGGCAAGCAACCGGCGCCTTACTTGATAGTCGACCGGGCGTCGGTTGTCGGGATCGACCAGACTTAGATCCCATAGTTCAGTGCCTTGGTAAAAATCGGGAATACCGGGGGCGGTGAGTTTGATCAGTGTCTGCGCCAGTGAATTGATCCGGCCGGGCTCGATCAGCGGTCTAACGAAACGTTCCAGACTTTCTGTGAACTCGGAATTATTCATGATGCCTTCGACGAAAGCTCGCAAAGCGTCGTCGTAGATCGGATTCGGATCGGTCCAGGAGGTTTGGGCCTTGGCCTCGCGGGAAGCCTTTTCCATGTAGGCAAGTACGCGTTCGATCTCGATAGGCCAGGCGCCGACCAGGGTCTGATAGAGCAGGTACTCGGTATTGCGATCGGGAAAACTCTCGCGGCGATAGCCGCCGTTGAGCTCGGCCCATCCTCTCACCGCCTCCATCCAATGCTGTGGAATCTCCGAAAGCAAATTGATGCGCGCGCGCACATCCTCGCTGCGCTTGGTGTCATGTGTCGAAGAGGCCAGCATTGTGCGCGGCCAGCGTCCCTGGGCCGCGGTGCAGGCCGTGTGGAATTCATCCGGGGAGAGGCCGAAGTGTCCCGGATCGCCGCCCACTTCGTTTAATGAAACTAGGCGGTTAAAACAATAAAAAGCGGTGTCTTCGAGACCTTTGGCCATCACCGGCCCGGTCAGTTGCTGCAAACGCATCACCCACTCGGTCTCGAGCTGGCCGCGGTGGCGCATGAGAAGAATGCCGCGAAAGAAGTCGAACAACTCACCATCCAGGTCGGAGCGGCGCGCCTTGGCATCATCGATGGTGCGGTTGATGATTCGCGCATCCTCATCGCTTATAACTCCCGCTTCAGCGCGCACGTAAGTTCGATAAATCGGGAAGCACGCGATCAATTCGCGGAGCGCCTCGTGCAGCTCATGGCGCGTGTAGTCCCGATGCCGGCGATGGCGTTCGCATATATCGACCAATAAGGCGGTCAGACGGTTGAGATCGCTGGCCAGAACCTCGCGCAAGACGAAATGTTTTTTGTCATGCACAAGCGCAGCAAAGTCCGTGGGCTCGCCGGTGAACTCGCGGTAAAACTCGGTTAGCGCCGCCTCTGCAGCGGGATCGACAAAAAGATTGTTCAGGCGATAGATAAAGTCGTAGCCTGTGGTTCCGGCTATCGGCCATGATTCGGGAAGGCTTTCGCCAGGCTCGAGAATTTTTTCCGCTACGATCCACGCCCGCGGGCACGCCGTATGCAGGCGATCAAAGTACTGTTCAGGATCGCGCAGCCCGTCCGGGTGATCGACGCGGACGCCGTCCAGCATCCCGCGATTAAGCCAATCGAGGATAAGCGCATGGGTTTGCTCGAACACCTGCTCGTGCTCCGCCTGCAAACCCGCCAGTGTATTGATGTCGAAGAAACGACGGTACCCGAATTCGCGTCCTGCCGTGCGCCAGAATGCCAGGCGATAGTTCTGGCGCTCTAATAGCGCATCCAGCTGATCGGGATCGGAATTCACCTCAGCGACGATCTGTTCCAGAGCCCGGGCGACTTGCGGCTGCTCTTCACAGAGCCGCACCAATTGGCCGCGCAGGACCTCTTTGTTGCGGTGCCGCCTCTGCACCGCGGCCCAGTCGGTCGCCGTCGACGGCGGCAGCTGACGCAATGCCTCCGCGATAAATGCTAAATCGTCCGAATCACACCGGCGCGCGGCATTGGCGACTAGCTCATCCAGAGAGCGCGGCGAAACCGGGAACACATGATCATGATAACGGACAATAAACTGCCCGCCTTCTCTTTGCAGCGCGAATTCGCCTTTTTCGAGCACTCGTCCGTAATGATCACCCAGCACCGGCAGAAGAACCGTGTTACGCAGCTTGACTTCGGGCGGATCCCAGTCGACGTCAAAAAATGCCGCATAGCGGCTCGAAGGCCCGTTCTCGAGAACATCCCACCACCAGGGATTTTCTCTGCCGCCGATGGCCATGTGGTTGGGCACGATATCAAGCACCTGCTTGAGCCCATTTTCTTCGAGCGCGGCGCATAAGCGCGCATGGCCGCTGACACCGCCGAGTTCCCGGTTAACTTGCTGCGGGTTAACCACGTCATAACCGTGCGTGCTGCCGGGAGCTGCTTGCAGGTAAGGTGAGCAATAAAGATGGCTGATGCCAAGTTCAGCCAGGTAATCGGCGATCGCGGCGGCATCGGTGAAGCCGAAGCCCGGATGCAACTGAATGCGGTACGTAGCCCGGAGATCAGGTGACACGCCGCAGCACCTTCAGCGATCGCGCCTCGACACCAACTTCCTCGCCCGCCTTGTGCGACTCCTGTTCGTCCTCCGCTGGTGTGACGGCGGTGTCCAAAACCACCGTCCATTCTTTGCCCCAGTTTTCTTTCGGGAGAACAAAGGGCAATGGCTCATGGTGAGCATTGAAGAGAACGTAATAGCTGTCATCGACTATCCGCTCGCCGCGCGGGTCCGGATCACCGATAGCTTCTCCATTGAGAAAAACTCCGACCGCTTTTGCAAATCCCTCGCCCCAGTGTTCCTCGGCCATCTCCACCCCTTCGGGCGTAAACCAGCCGAGGTCGGTAACCGCGGCGCCGTGAATCGGACGGCCTTGAAACCAGCGGCGTCTACGGAAGACCGGATGCTGTTTGCGCAGTTCGATCAATTTAGTCGTGAATGCAAGCAAATCGTGATCAGCGGACTGCCAATCAAACCAGGAGATCTCGTTGTCCTGGCAATAGCCGTTGTTGTTGCCCGTTTGGGTGCGGCCGATCTCGTCGCCGCCGAGCAGCATGGGAATGCCTTGGGATAAGAACAGGGTCGATAGAAAGTTGCGCTTTTGACGGTTACGCAGCGCATTGACTGCCGGATCGTCGGTGGGTCCCTCCGCGCCGCAGTTCCACGAACGATTGTGACTTTCGCCGTCACGGTTTTCTTCGCCATTGGCCTCGTTATGCTTATCGTTGTACGAGACCAGATCGTTGAGGGTAAAGCCGTCGTGGGCGGTAATGAAGTTCACGCTTGCATACGGCCGCCGCCCCGTCCCCTCGTAAAGATCGGAGCTGCCGGTGAAGCGGAAAGCGAACTCACCCAGCGTCTGATCCTGGCCGCGCCAATAATCGCGTACGCAGTCGCGGTACTTGCCGTTCCATTCCAGCCACAAGGGCGGAAAGTTTCCCACCTGGTAACCGCCTTCGCCAACATCCCACGGTTCGGCGATAAGCTTGGTTTGGCTGATAACCGGATCCTGTTGAATAATGTCAAAGAAAGCCGAAAGCCGGTCGACATCGTGGAGGCCCCGCGCCAATGTGGACGCCAGATCGAACCGAAACCCGTCGACATGCATTTCGAGCACCCAATAGCGCAGCGAATCCATGATCAGCTGCAGCACGTGAGGGTGGCGCATGTTTAGAGTATTGCCGGTTCCGGTGTAGTCCATATAGAAACGGCGATCGTCATTCATCAAGCGGTAATAGGCTGCGTTGTCGAGTCCTTTAAAAGATATCGTCGGCCCCAGATGATTGCCCTCGGCGGTATGGTTGTAAACCACATCGAGAATCACCTCGATGCCGGCTTCATGAAGCGACTTGACCATCTGTTTGAACTCCTGAACCTGCTGGCCGGTTTGACCGCTCGAGGAGTATTCATTGTGCGGCGCCAAGAAACCGATGGAATTGTACCCCCAGTAGTTGCGCAGGTTGCGCTCGAGAAGATGCGAATCGTGAACAAACTGATGGACAGGCATGAGCTCCACTGCGGTAATGCCGAGACGCGTTAGATAATCGATCGCTTTGGGGTGACTGAGGGCGGCATAGCTTCCCCGCAATTCTTCCGGAATGTCCTCGAGCTTTTTTGAAAAACCTTTGACGTGCATTTCGTAAATGATTGTCTCGCTCCACCGGGTACGGGGATGGCGATCGTTGCCCCAATCAAAAAAAGGATTGATCACCACGGATTTGGGCATGAAGGGAGCGCTGTCAGCTTCGTTGAGAGGGCCATCGGGATCATCGAAGCGGTACGAGAACACTGCTTCATTCCAATTCACTTGGCCTTCGACTGCCCGCGCATAGGGATCGAGCAACAGTTTCGCCGGACTACAGCGAATGCCGTCTCCTGGAGCCCAGGGTCCATGAACGCGGAAGCCGTAACGTTGACCAGGAACGATGTTAGGCAGGTAGCCGTGCCAGCAAAGACTGGTTGTCTCCGCAAGGTCGCAACGTGTCTCATTTCCCTGTTCATCGAACAAACAGAGCTCGACTCGTTCGGCTACCTCGGAGAAAACTGAAAAATTCGTACCGGCGCCGTCATACGACGCGCCTAGAGGATAATTATTCCCCGGCCAAAGCTTCATTACACAACTCCCACGCGGTGCTTTCGAATGATCAGCCGGAGACTGGAGCGTGCCTCGGTGTCATTCGACGGTGATGCTTCGATTTTTTGTTGGAATCTATGCTGGTTGAACATCTTGATTCAGCAAAACGAATGCCACCCGCTGGCGGGCTGCCAACGCTGCATCGTAGTTGAGCAGCTGAGGTCACTTCGATTGCGCTCCAAACGGCGCGCGAGTGTCTTCGTCATTCGTGACCTCATTCGACCGATCGACTGCTGGTGCCTTGCACGACATTTGAGGCGTTTCTATTTTCCATCTAGTCACAACCGATTACTGTGCGAATCTGGAACATCCGTTATCGATACCCTATCCCAGGAACGCTACACGGTCGCATTTCAGAAGGAGGGCACGCATGATCCGAGCAGCGCTGCCGAAGACAGCTGCGGTTCGTGCCTCAAGTTGGTTTCTTGAGACATAAGAAAGTTCAGGGCAACTGGATCGAAGGCAACTTTCGAACTTCATGAGCGACGCGGGCGTGAATCTTGCACTCTGGAACGATTGAGGATCGTAGGGGTTTAACAAACCTGCCTGAGTTCCTTGTCGGATTGCCCGCCGAGATCAAGCTGACGGCGCTGCAGAATCTGCTTGATCAGGCTGATACCTCCGAAGCAGGAATCGTTGAAAGAGCATCGCCCGCTCTTCAACCTATGATCCTACACCTTCGTAAATTGCGTATCCGATGATAAGGAGCTGCGTTCTGCTCTCGCGCTGCGTCGAGCAAGGCGCGGAAGCCATGCGTCCGCCTCGACAAAGCGGAACCGGCAATCATCGAAGGAATTCGTGAGGATAAAAGCCACCGCGGCTTTCTATATTGCAAGAACAAGCTTTATCGAGCGGCAAGGGAGGCGATGAATGCAGAGTGAACAAGCCGAATACATTAACTGCGCGCGCTCGAGGTATGCCGCGATGGAAAAGCAAATATTGCCAGCAGAGTATGCAGAAGCGGAAGAGAGCTTTGCCGCACTCATAAAATCGAAGTGCCTGGACCACTACGTCACAGACCGCCCTGCGCCCGTTCGGCTATTCGAAGCCACAGTTGAGAAAGCGCTAAGTTCGATCTATTCGGCCGGTGATAAGGGCGTCAAGTCGCATTCGAGCCAAGCTGACGAGAGTGCCCGGCTGTTCTTGCAGCGAGTGCTTTACCGGATCAATCGTCTGAAACTTTTCTGGTATGACGATCTTCAGAATTACGATAGTGAACGCTCCGCCTATCTGCATCAGCTGCGAGCAAGGATTGAGCAGGCCTGGCAAGCATGGGAACTCTCGTTCTTGGATGTGGCCGCTCTCAGCGGTGAGAACGTAGACGAGGCGCTGCGGCGGCGCGCGGCATACGATGTCTCACCCCCGCTGTCCACAACCGGCCTCTATTTTCGAGATCATATGGGTCAGATCGGTTATCGGCGCCTCCTGGCCATCGCATCTCTGGATGGCTTGGTCGAAGCGAGCCAGCTGTCGCGCACCCTTGGCGGAGTTTCAAACGACATACACTCAATGCTGACGCGCGTCCTGGTCGAGGAGTACGGCGGCGGGAAGCTCAATCGTAAGCATTCTACTTTTTTTACCGCGATGCTAAGCGAGCTCCAGATGCGCACAGAACCGGAGGCCTATTTCGACCTGGTTCCGTGGGAGGTGCTCGCGGGCATCAACCACAGCTTCCTGCTGTCGGAACGCAAACGGTTTTATTTGCGCTACGTGGGCGGGTTGCTCTACACCGAAATCTCAGTTCCTGCCGCGTTCGATAATTATCGCGCGGCGGCCGAGCGGCTCATGTTGCCAAAAGCCGCTCGCGGCTACTGGGAGCTGCATATCAGAGAAGATAAGCGGCACGGGCAGTGGATGCTTTACGAAATAGCGTTGCCGCTGGCGGCGAGATATCCGGCGGAAGCCTGGGAGATCACGCTCGGTTATGATCAACAGAAGTTGATCAGCGAGCGTTCCGGCGCAGGCGTCGCTCGATCGGCGCGGGCCGCGGAAGTCGAAGCGGCGCATCAACGAACTCTGCGCCAGAGTGCGGCATGAGCCACGCTGAGTCCGGCGCCTTTCGTTGCACGTATATCCTGCCGATCCGTCGGATAGACGCGCTGCACCGGGAGGTTGATGATTTGGCGGAATACTTCGGTAAGCTTGCGCGTGAAGACTGCGAGGTCCTTATTGTGGACGGCTCTTCTCCTGAGATCTTCGCACGGCACGATCACGCCTGGCGCGAGCTGTGCCGCCACGTTCCAGTGGATCGAAGGTACACTTATCTCAATGGCAAAGTGAATGGCGTCCACACCGGCGTTGACCTCGCGAGCTGCGAGAGCATCATTCTCGCCGATGACGACATCCGTTATACATCCGAAGATATCCGGCGCGCGTTAGCGCTGCTTAAGCGGCACGATATGGTGAGGCCGCAGAACTATCTGGCGCCGCTACCATGGTGGGGGAAGACAGAGGCGGCGCGGATGCTGATCAATCGAGGCGTTCTGTGGACCGGAGATTATCCAGGCACCTGCGCCTTTCGCCGTTCCGCTTTCGTGCGCTTCGGCCACTATGACGGGGACGTCTTGTTTGACAATGAAGAGATCGTGCGCCACTTCATCTTAAATGGAGCCGATGTCTGCTACGCGCTCGATTTTTTTATCCTGAAGCGGCCCCCAACCTTGCGCAAATGGTTCGAGCAACGTCCGCGTCAAGCTTACGAAGACTTCATTATGCGCGCCAAGACTCTCCTGTTTATGTCCCTGCTACCCGCGGCGCTCGCGCTTGCGGTGTTCAGTGGCACGGGTGCTGCGCTGGCGTTCCTTTTCGTAGTATCGACGTGCGCGGCGGTCGTTGCCGGCCGCGGCCTGTTGCGGCGATCAAGCGTATCGTTTTTTTCCTGCTCATGTGATCCTCTACGCGCCGCTCTGGCTATTGGAGCGTTCACTGAGCGTATACTGGGCGCTGTACTGGCGATTGGTTCACGGCGGCTACCCGTTCGGCGAGCAATTGTTATCCAAGGGAACCGGGCGAGCATGGAGCGGGGGGCGCTCGTTTATGCGAAAGCCGCATCCTTTCACGAATCCGCCGCGCCCGGACTAAACCCAGTGGTGACTAAAATCAACCGGAGCTAACGATGCTCGACAGCAATGATGCGCCAGGTTTCGCCGAGCTCGGAGACATGCCAGCCGCGGAGTTCCGCGAAGCTCTGCATCGGGTTGCCGAATGGGTGGCAGACTATCGTGAGAGCATCGAAGAGCTGAGAATTTCGCCAGACATTGCGCCTGGCGAGATCAGCGCTCGGCTGCCGCAAGTTCCGCCCGAGGCTCCCGAACGGTTCAGTGATATCTTTCGAGACTTTCAAAAATCGATAATTCCTGGCGTCGTGCACTGGGGACATCCTGCGTTCTTCGGCTATTTCGGCTCGACGACAACGGCTACGGGAATCCTGGGCGAAATGCTGATGGGAGCACTCAATGTCAGTGCGATGACGTGGCGCACCTCGCCTTCCGCAACCGAACTTGAAACCGTGGTGCTCGACTGGCTGCGCCAGATGCTTGGCCTTCCCATGGACTATACAGGTGTCGTTTACGACACCGCTTCAGTAGCTGTCATGCATGCCTTGGCAGCTGCGCGTGAGAATCTCGGTCTCGATGTCCGCGCGCGCGGTTTGTGCGGGCGGCCCGACGTTCCTGGATTGCGGATTTATGCCTCAGATCAGGCGCACAGCTCAGTTGAGAAAGCGGCTATCACCCTTGGCATCGGCGAACAAAATGTGCGCCGCGTGCCATGCGAGACGACCTATCGCATGGACGTCTCTGCGCTCCGCAGCGTCATCGACACGGACTTGCGCGCCGGCCTGCTGCCGATGGCAGTCATTGCCACCGTCGGCACAACTTCGACAACCAGCGTCGATCCGGTCGATGAAATTGCCGCGCTATGTGACGAGCACCGGTTATGGCTGCATGTTGACGCGGCGTATGGTGGAGCGATGGCTCTCTTGCCGGAAGGTCGTTCCGTGATGAAGGGAGTCGAGGCGGCTGACTCCATTGTAGTCAATGCGCATAAATGGTTATTCGTCCCGCTCGACTTCAGCGCGCTGTACCTCAGAAGGCCGGAACTCTTGCGCGCGACCTTCTCGCTCGTCCCCGAGTACCTGCGCGGCGATGCCGGACAGGCCGAGCGCAACTATATGGACTACGGCATACAGCTTGGCCGCCGCTTTCGCGCTCTCAAGGCCTGGATGGTTATCCGCAGTTTCGGCACCGAAGGGCTTGCCGCTCGGATCCGGGAGCACATTCGCCTGGCGCGCTTGTTCGCATCCTGGCTCGATGCCGATCCGGAGTTCCAGCTGCTAGCGCCGGTGACAATGGCTGTGGTCTGCTTCCGCATAGCGCCGCATGGGCTTGGAACTAAACCGGCGGTGGACCAAGAGCTTAATAGCTCTTAATCGACGGCTCGTCGAAGCAGTCAATCGCACCGGCAAAGCCTATCTGACCTACACCACATTAAATGGCCATCTTGCAATGCGGCTAGCCGTCGGCAACATCCTAACCACTGAGCGTCACCTGGCGAAGGCTTTTGATCTGATCAGGCGTGAGGCCGCTCGGCTTGGCGCAGCTCGTTAACGCCGCGCTCCCCTTCGTAGTGGAACGACAATTCCCGCTTGGCATGCCCCTGCCTTATCAAGGACAACGATCAATGAATTCACTAGCACAGGCTAAATTGACGGCCGTGCGCCTTTCTCGAGTACTCACGCCGAGAGAAGGCTCCGTCCACTCACTGGCGCTGCCGTCACACTTTTTACCGGCCCGATATCGTGCCCGCGGTCAAGTATGCTGGAAGGTAACCGCCTTGTGCAGACGAGGCCCGTGCTGTAAATCAACTGAGGCTCGACGAGTTCGCGGCCAAAAATGCGGATGTCTGGTTTTTAGAACCTCTGAGAAGGACCACTGATTGAGCACTTTCAACAAAACGTCCGGCGCAAGAGGTCCGAAGCCGCGAGGTAGTCTTGCTCGGGCTAGTGCCGTCCGCGGCGACAAATTGCCATCGGTACTAATTCTTCCAACCCTAGTTTTAATCATTGCCACGCTCTATTGGGGGCAAGCGTTTCTAATCCCGGTTGCGCTGTCGATCTTGCTGACGTTTCTATTAACGCCGGTTGCCGATGCTTTAGAACGGGTGGGCTTGGGCCGACTGGCTTCGGTGATGATTATCGTCGTTCTGGCATTTTCGCTGCTCGCCGCAATCGGTTGGCTGGTGACTGTTCAGCTGACCAGCGTCGCCAACGAGTTGCCGACCTATAGAAGCAACATCCGAGAAAAGATTAGCGATATACGCGGCGCCGGTAAGGGAGGGGCTCTCGAGAAGATCCGCGAGACTGCCGAAGAAGTGAAAGAAGAATTTAGCAAAGACGAGCCGGCAGCGGCCGCATCAAAGCCCCGCGAAGTTGTCGTTCAATCTGAGGAATCGTCGACGTTCTGGCCGATGCCCTTGGCCACCGCGCCGATGTTGGAACGGATGGCTTCAAGCGGCCTGGTGATCGTGCTGGTGATTTTTATGCTCATCCAACGCGAAAACCTGCGCAATCGTCTGATCCGTCTGGTCGGTTATGGTCGGCTGACGATTACCACCAAGGCTCTCGAAGAAGCGGCGCAGCGAATCAGCCGCTATCTGCTCATGCAATCAATAATCAACGCGTCATTTGGAATCGCGGTCTGCATCGCGCTTTACTTGTTCGGCCTGCCTTACGCGTTCCTGTGGGGATTCTTGGCTGCGGTACTGCGGTTTATTCCCTATGTCGGACCCGTTGCCGCGGCGCTCCTGCCGAGCGTCCTTAGCATGGCGGTTTTTCCAGGGTGGACTTGGCCGCTCCTGGTGATCGCGACGATCATTGTCCTAGAACTGATCAACAATATGATTCTGGAGCCTCTCCTCTACGGTGAAAGCGCCGGCGTATCTGAAGTCGGTCTTCTCATAGCGGTTGCGTTCTGGACTTGGCTTTGGGGACCCATCGGTCTTGTTCTCTCGACGCCGCTGACAGTCTGCGTTGTCGTAATCAGCAAATATATGCCTCAATTGGATTTCATCGGAGTTCTGATGAGCGACGAGCCGGTGATCGAGCCAAGCATCAGCTATTATCAGAGACTGCTCGCCATGGATCAGGACGAAGCGGCGGAAATAGTCGAAGAGCACCTAAAGTCACATCCTAAAGAGCAGATCTTTGACGATCTCCTGGTGCCTGCGTTGAACTATCTCAAGAGAGATTTCGCCTTCGGTAGGATGGCGGACAACGAGCAACAATTTGTTTTGCAAGCGACCCGCCAGATAATCGAGGATCTTGACGTCTTCAAAACGGAACACGGGTCGTTGCCGGCAGCCTCCGCGGAAATGGCAACGGCAACGCCAACTCCGGAGGACACGTCCAAGGTCCACATCATGGGCTGTCCGGTTCGCGATGAAGCCGACGAGCTGTCTTTGCTGATGCTTCGACAGTTACTCGATCCTCTCCGTTATGAACTTGAGATTATTGCCGATGAGCTGCTGGCGGCCGAGATTATCGACCAGATCGCCGAGAAAAAGCCTGCTTTGGTTTGTCTTGCTTCGCTGCCGCCTGGCGGCTTAGCTCAAACGCGATACCTGTGCAAACGATTACGCACGCGATTTCCCGACAGCAAACTTATCGTCGGTCGATGGGGTGGCCGAACCGACAATAGCAACGCGCTGACCGATGCCGGCGCCGACAGGATCGGAAATAAAATTATCGAAACCCGCGATCAGATCCTCCAGTTAAGCCAAATTCTTCCTCACTGATTGCCTTTTTCATCTCAGCCAACGTAAATCGCTGAACCTGCGCCGTTCTGTCACCAAAGGAAGATTCTTCGACGACCCAGCGGCATTTCACGACCCAACGCGCAGAAATTCTCATCAGCAGCCGCGCTGCTTGGGTTTAGAGCTTCCTTCGAACTCAATCTATTCCGATTCAATTGCGACGATGCGCTGTACCACTCACTTGGAATTAGCGCCTTGGTCAGTATAATTGTGTTGTATGCAATCGGTTTATGTCGCCGGAATCGGTATGACGAAGTTCGGCAAGGATCCGAGGTCGTTGGCCGAGATTTGCCATGACGCGGCTCAAACGGCGCTAACCTCTTGCGAAATACAGGAAGTGGACGCAATTTATATCGGCGTCATGAATCCGGAGGAATTTACCGGTGACAGCAATATTGCTTCGCACATTGCCGACGCCCTTGGGTTAACCGGGATTCCGGCGGTGCGTATCGAAACTGCGTCTTCCGCCGGAGCGGCGGCGATTCAAGCCGGTTTCCAAGCCGTGGCATCGGGTTATTACCGCCGGGTTCTGATTCTCGGCGGTGAGAAGATGACCCACCTGAGCACCAGCGCGACCACAAGAGTTTTGGCCGGCGTCATCGACAAAGAGGAACGCCAGTGCGGCGCCACCATGCCGGCGTTGGCGGCGATGATTACTGAAAAATATCGCGAGAAATTCAATCTGTCACAGTCCCGGTTGGAAACGATGTTGTGCGCCGTCGCGGTGAAGAATCACGGCAATGGCGCGCATAACCCGATGGCGCAATTTCAGAAGCCGATCAGCCGCGAGACCTATCTGGCGAGCAAGTACGTCGCCACCCCGCTGCGTCTTTATGACTGTTCGCCGATTACCGACGGCGCCGCGGCAGTCGTGCTTACCTGCGAAAAAACAGACGTGCGGTTGGCGGGCGTCGCTCAGGGAACCGGCCCGCTCAGCCTGCGAGGACGAGAGATTTTTACCTCATTTCCGGCCACCCGGATGGCGGCGGCGCGCGCCTATCAGATGGCTGAGACTTCGCCGCAGGGAATCGAGTTTGCCGAGGTGCACGATGCGTTCACCCCCTTCGAGATTATCACCACCGAAGATCTAGGGTTTTTTGCCCCAGGCAAAGGCGGCGATGCGGTCTTGGAAGGCGTCACCGCAAGCGACGGACGGTTGCCGATAAACCCGTCAGGCGGTTTGAAAGCGCGCGGGCATCCCGTTGGGGCGAGCGGACTCGCGCAGATCGTCGAAGCGGTGAAAAGGCTGCGCGGCGAGAGCGCTTCAAAACGTCAATTTAACCGAGGCCTGACACAGAGCACCGGCGGTCTTGCCAGCAATAACTTCGTCACCATTCTCGAGCGCACTGACGCATCGTTGCCGCGCACTCCTGGATTTCCGCAGCCCGCTCGACAAGTCGCGAAGAGCCGCCAGGCGAAGATGCCGATGAGCAACGAGGGCGTGATCGAAACCTTCACGATCCTTTATGTCACCCCGGACGGATTTTTGCCGCCGCTGGCGCTGGCGTTGGTTCGGGAACAGAACGGTCGCCTGATCTTGGCGCAGGGAGAAGAAAGCAGACACCTGAAGATCGGCCGTGAAGTTTACCTAAAGCGAACCGAGGACTACTATCTCTTTACCCTCAAGGGACGTTTCAAGATGGTCCAGGACTCTCTGAAAAGAAATCTTTGGCAACGCGCCAGAGCTCTCGTAAGAAAGCCGATTTCCGCAGACGGTAAATTATAATTATGCTAGGCGCCCATCGAGCCGAAAAAAAATTCAGAGCGTCGGTTGAGGACGCCGCCGGCGAGATTCGAAAGGCAATCCTCCAAGGCAAGATATTGCCCGGGGAGCAGCTCTCGGAAGAAAAGCTGGCGGCCTCTCTCCGCGCCGGCCGGGTGGTGCTTCGAGAAGCGTTACGAGCATTGGAAACTCAGGGCTACGTGACGTTTTTACCCAACAATCATGTAGTCGCCAGCAATCCGTCGCGCGATGACATGCACGACTACTACACGATCGCCGGCGTGCTGGAAGGCTTGGCGGCGCGGCTTGCCGTAGAGAGAGCGCAGCCGGACGAGATCGCCCGCCTGCGCGAACTGCATCAGCTTCTCAGAGAAGCATGCCATAAGGGCGACGTGCTTCAGTATTTCGACGCCAACAGCAATTTTCATCGCTTCATCGCCGAGCTGTCGCACAACGAGCGGCTCTACCAGTTGATAGAGGAACTGCGGCGTGAAATTCAGAAAACCCGTCTACTTTCGTTGCATATGCCGCAGCGACTCGACTATTCCATGCGCGAGCATGATCAGATCATGGATGCCTTTCTCAAGAAGAACCCCCAGCTGGCCGAAACCATGATGGTGCAACATCTCTCCAATCATTTGAAAGCCCTCGGAAAGGCGCTCGATTCGGGCAGCGAGCCGCGCTAGGGCATCCCCTCGCGTAACCCGCGCAATCCAATACAGGGCGAGGCAACTACGCTTTAAGGAACGCGCCTGTGCGCGTATTGTAGGATGGCGCGCAATCGGCGACAGCCGGGAACTGGGGATCCCGTCCCTATGCGCAATCGGCGAGCGAAACGTCACGCACACTGCAGCTAAATACCGCCAGACCGACGGATCAGTAGAAGCGCAAGAAACCTACGCTTAATTCGCTCGTGAGTTCGATCCGATTCTTTTCTTTGGCTCATGCGCCGCTGACAATGCCCAGCAGTTTAGTAGCGCAGCGCAGGTGAGAGCTTCAAGCGTAACCAGGGGATGACATCCGAACTGTTTTTGAGTAGAGTCCTCGCAATGGATTGCGTCCCGCGGCGCGGGCGAGTTTTTGATCCTTCGGAGGTATAGGTTGGATACAGCGTCTCGTGAATTTCAGATCATGGTAAAGACGGTCGGTGCCATCTGTAATCTGGACTGCCATTACTGCTATTATCTGAAAAAAGAGGAGCTTTATCCCAAGAACTCCAACTTCCGCCTTAGTGATGAAACTCTCGAGCGCTACATCATCCAGCATATTGAGGCGACACCCAAAGAGATCGTCAGCTTCTCGTGGCATGGCGGCGAGCCAACCCTGCTGGGCGTCGATTTTTTCCGCAAGGCCGTGGAGTTGCAAAAAAAGCACTTGCCGGCGGACAAAAAAATCATCAACGGCATTCAGACCAATGGCACGACCCTGGATGAGGAATGGTGCGAATTTTTTGCCAAAGAAACGTTCTACGTCGGGCTAAGCCTGGACGGCCCGCAGGATCTGCACGACCACTACCGTGTCACCAAGGGACAGAAGCCCACCCATAAGCAAGTTGTCCATGCTTTCCAGATGTTGCGCCGGCACAAAGTTCATGTCGATTTGCTCTGCGTCGTTCACGACATCAACGTGAAACATCCCATTGCCGTGTACCGTTACCTCAAAGAAATCGGCGCGCAGTACCTACAATTTCTGCCGCTGGTAGAAAAGCCCGAGAAACCCGGCGATCCTGCCGGCTCGCGCTCGGTACCGGCGGCCGGTTACGGCGAATTTCTCTCGGCGATCTTCGATGAATGGGTGCGCCACGATATCGGCAAAGTTTTCATTCAACTATTCGATGAGTCGGTTCGGCCCTTTCTCGGCATGGAGCACGCGCTCTGCATTTACCGTGAGACTTGCGGCGACGTGCCAGTCATCGAGCACAATGGCGATTTTTACTCTTGCGACCACTACGTTGAGCCAGAATACAAAATAGGCAACATCTATGAACAGACTCTCGCATCGATGATCGATCATCCCGCCCAGCACGAGTTCGGCAGGAAGAAATGGACGAGCCTGCCCAGGTATTGCATGGAATGCGAGGTTCGCAGCATGTGCAACGGCGGCTGTCCCAAGGACCGCTTCATTAAAACACCGGATGGCGAAGAGGGGTTGAATTATCTTTGTGCCGGACTGAAGAGCTTCTTCATTCACAGCAAGCCCTATTTGAAAAAATTCGCGGAACTTGCCGATGCCGGCGAACCGGGCGAAAAACTCATGCAAATCGTCCGCGCCGCCGACGCCAAAAACATCGCTCCTCAAGCCGCCCGCAATGATCCCTGCCCCTGCGGCAGCGGTAAAAAATACAAACGATGCTGTGGCGCCGGCAAATCCAGATCGCGGGCCTCGGTAACGCTGTAGGACAGCCGAGGCTACGACCCGCTAGTCTCCGGTAACACTCACCGGCAGGACAAGGATTACGCTCTTAAAATTGAGTTTCGAAGGAGTCCGCGCATGAGCCTATACGACGAGATGATCGAAGGAGGCATCGACGTTCATTGCCATATCGATTTTGAATTTTCGGCCAAAGAAAGAAAGCGCGAACCGGAATTTCTCTGGTTGCCCAAAGCCGAGGCCATGGGGATGCGGGGTGTGGTTCTCAAATCGCACTGGTGGCCGACAATTAATGTCGTCCCTTATATTCTTTCGTCGGTCCAGACGCGGGTCCGTTTGTGGTCCAGCGTCGCGCTCAACAGCACAGCCGGCGGTCCCAACCCATGCATCATCGAATCCTGCGCCCAGCTTGGCGGCAAAATGGTTTTTCTTCCGACCTGGAGCGCGCGCAACGACGTGGAACGCAAAGGCTTTAGCAACCGCCTCAAATCCTATTATAAGAGTCACGCGCAGCTCGATAATCCCAACTATTACTTCCTGGACGACAAAGGAAAGCTGAGTTCGCTGGGCTACGAAATTATCGAGTGCTGTAAGGCCCACGACCTAACTCTTGGCATGGGCCATGTCTCCTGGCAGGAATCCCTCGCTTTTATCGAAGCAGCGCGCGACATGGGTTATAGCCATCGCATCATCGTCAACCACGTGCAAAGCCATATCATCGCGATGCCGCTGGATGCCATGCAGCGCGCTGCCGGGATGGGAGCGTTTCTTGAGACCTGCTGGAATGCGCTTGCCCCCGGGCGGATGGATTCACCTGAGCTCGTGCAACAGTTTCGCCAGATCGGGTTGCAGCAAATTATCGCGAGCACCGATTACTTTCGCCCGTATAGTCCGAATCCCGCCGAGCTCTTCCGGATGTTTCTTGGCATGCTGCACGAAGGCGGTCTCAGCAAGGATGAAGTAAAGCAGGTCGCCTGTACCAATCCGGCAAAGTTGATGGGTTTAGAATAGAGAGTTCACTTACAAGCATGCCGCCCGAGCAAATGACACCGACCGAAGTCTCATGGGCGCATTAATCGCCATCACGCGCCTGACTTCCGAGCTTGTTTCGGCAGACAGCTTCATCAGTCTGGTTGTTTCGCTGCCAGCAACGCTTTTTCCTCATCCGGCACAACATCGGTAACCAGATCGCGAATCAGCCGGCGCTTTGGCAGTGGCTCGACGGTCACAATGCCGGGCAGCAGTTTGGCGATGCAGGTATATTCTACCTGCCCATCGATTAGCGCCATGCAGGTCTTACAGGCATTGGCGTTGATGCAGCTGTAACGAATCGCCAGTGTGCTGTCCCGGTGGATCCGGATCCAGCGTAGCGCATCGAGCACCGACATGCCGTTTTCGAAGGGAACTTCGAACTCATCGAAGCGGGGAGCATCGCCGGGGCCACCGCGGCGGACACGCAAAACGGTTTTGTCAATCGCGACTTCAACCATTTCTGGGTAGCCCCGCATTGAGCCGGACCGGAGTGACCCAGCTGGATATCAGAGCGCCGTTCTTCAGTCGTAAGACTTGATTTCGCAGATACAGCGGGTCCGGGTTCGGATAGTCCTCTCTTTGATGCGCGCCACGGCTTTCGGTTCGCGACAGCGCCGATGTTACCACCGCTTCAGCAGTCGTCAGCATGGCACGCAGTTCGAACCAATCCTGGATATCCATATTGAACGCGCCCTCAGTCGCGATTTCGAGCCCGGGCAGTTCTTGCTCGCGCATCTCGCGGATCCGCCGCAAGGCGTTCGAGAGCTTTTCGCCGGTACGAAACGGTCCGGCCTTCTCCCACATCAGCTTTTGCAATTCGGCCTGAAGGCCAACCGGCGCCATTCCTCGTTTCGATCCGCGCGGCACCAGCGCGGCGGTCCGATCGAGCGCAATCCGAGTTAGCTTACGATCCTCATCCCTTGAGATGGTCTTGACCTGTTCTGCCGGCACATGCGCCGGCGCGCGCGCCGAAGACGAACGCTTCCGTGATCGCATTACCGGACAAACGATTAGCGCCGTTGGCGCCGCCAACCGCTTCACCGGCCGCATACAATCCTTGGATGCAGGTTTCCATACGCGCGTTCACTCGGATACCGCCCATATGATAGTGCGCCGTTGGACCCACTTCGACCGGCGTCTTGGCGAGGTCGATGCCGTTGGCAAGCAAGCGATCGATCACCGGTCCGAAGGCCGAGCGCAACTGCGCTTCGGGAATGTGGCGGAAGTCGAGATAAGCACCGCCATGCGGCGTTCCCCGGCCGGCTTCGACTTCCTTGAGAATGGCGTACGCGGCGATATCGCGAGTGACGGTATATTTTCCAAAATCGACGGCGCCATAGCGATCGACGAATTCAACGAAGCTGCCGTTAAGGAGTTTTCCGCCAAGCTTATAGCGAAACGGATCCCACATGATCGGATCCATGCCCACCAATCTCGGCGCAAGATGACCGATGGGGAAAAACTGCACAAATTCCATGTCGATCAGCTCAGCGCCAGCCCACAAAGCCAGAGCGTAAGCTTCCCCACCCATGTTCGATGATGCGCTATTACGTTCGTAGAGCTTGGTAAGGCCGCCCGCGGCAAGAATGATTGCTTTGGCATGGCAGGTGACCAGTTCGCCCTCAGCGAGATTCAAGCCGATAGCGCCGATGGCGCGGCCGTCTTTGATGATAAGATCAACCACCGCGATGTTGCTGAGGCGCCGAACTGCGGCAAGTTCGCTCACCTTGCGGCGCAGAGTAGCCGCGACGGCGGGACCGGTATTGAGAAAGTCAACGTAGCAGCAGCGCTTTCGGCTATGGCCCGGCGCTATTTCCTGCCTTATGCGGTCACCCGCACGCGCCCAGCGGGTACCCCACTCTTCCATCTCAAAAATGCGCTCCGGCCCGTCATAGCATAACAGCGCGGACAGATCTTCATTACAGAGCCCGCGGCCCGCTTCGAGAGTATCCTTGAGATGGGTGGCGCAGTCATCCGGCTCTTCCTGGCCAAGCGCTGCGGCCACCGTCATCTGCGCCATGATGGTCGCGCCGCCGCGGCCGACCAAGCTTTTATCCAGGAGCAGCACCGAAGCGCCTTGCCGCGCGGCTGAAATCGCCGCATACATACCTGCGCCGCCTGCGCCTACAATCAAGACATCGGTTGAGACTTGCCGCATCTATAAACTCCGCTCAAACGACTCAAAGGCACCTGCGATGATCAAAGCTTAAGATTGTCGCTTTTTTGTAGCTCGTTCAGTGCTTGTTTGGCGGCTTCCTGTTCGGACTGCTTTTTTGACCTGCCTTCGCCGCTACCCAGCACCTTGCCACCTACGGTGATCTCTGTGACAAAACACTTGTCGTGATCGGGACCGGTTTCGGAGAGCAAACGATAAACCGGCGGCGCTCGGAAAAGTAGCTGGCTGATTTCTTGGAGTCTGGTTTTATAATCCTGTTGGCCCAGCGTTCGTTCGATCACATCAGCGGCGAAATAGCGTTCGATGATGCGCCGAGCCGGATCGTAGCCGCCATCCCGATAAACTCCGCCCAGTAAGGCTTCAAATGCGCCCGCAAGAATCGATTGCTTTTTTCTCCCGGCACTGCGCTCTTCGCCCTTGCCTAAAAACAAAATGGGACCGAGCGCCAGCGCGCTGCCCTTCTCGGCCAAAACAGCAGAGTTGACCAGCCCTGCGCGCATACGCGACAGGTCGCCCTCGCTCCTCTCGGGAAAACGCCGGATCAACAAATCACTGATCGCCAGATCCAGTACCGCGTCGCCGAGAAACTCCAGGACTTCGTTATTGGTTCCGGTTTTTTTTCGATCGTAAGAAACGTGCGTCAGAGCCTTCACCAACAGAGACGGGTCTTTGAAGCTATAACCCAGCTCCTTTTGAAGCGCTTCTAGCTGTGATGAAATCTTCAAATCCGCTTGCTATGCGCCGGCCCTGCTTCGGTCTTCGCGCTCTCAGGACAGATGGCAGCGCCGGTCAAGCAATTGCCGGCGAATCCGTCGATCTGTACATCCACCTCTTCGTTTACTCGGTGATTTCCACCCCTGACGATAACAGGCAGATAATTTCTGGTAAAACCGCGGTGACCGCCGCTGCCGCGGTCGATCTTCTCTTCGACTAGAACCGGCATGCGCCGGCCGCGGAACGTTTGGCAGAATTGCTCTTTTTTCTGGGCTCCGAGTTGTCGCATCCTTTGGGCGCGCGCCTTCTTCATCGGAATAGGCACCGGGTCCGGCAAGATCGATGCGGCAGTGCCGCGTCGTGCCGAATACGGAAAGACGTGAAAATAAGTCAGCGGCAGCGATGCGAAGTAAGTCAATGAGCTTTCGAACTGCTCATCGCTCTCACCCGGAAAGCCGACGATGATATCACTGCCTAACGCCGCTTCGGGCAATCGCTCGCGGGTTTTACTTAGCAGCTCGCGGTAATAGGCGGTATCGTAATTGCGCCTCATCCGTTTGAGAATGGTGTCCTCACCCGCCTGGGCGCAGACATGCAGGTGCGGGCAGATGACCTCCGAGCCGGCAATGAGAGCGAGCAATCGGTCCGGCACCTCGCGCGGATCGAGAGAGCTGAGGCGAATTCGTCGAACCAGACTGCTGTCGCCGAGCATTTCCACCAGAGCGGTGAGATCCATCTTTGGAGTTAAATCTTGGCCGTATCCGCCGAGATGAATTCCGGTCAGGACGACTTCCGCATAACCCGCATCGGCCAGCAAACGAACTTGATTCAAAACCTCCCGCGGCGCGACACTGCGACCGAGACCGCGGGCCGCCGGGATAATGCAATACGTACAGGTGTAGTTGCAACCTTCTTGAATCTTCAAAAATGCCCGAGTATGTCCTGGCAAAGCCCGGGTGCCGAGGACCGGCACGCCGCGCTGCCGTTGCACATCGCTGACGTGAATTCGGGGAGAATTTAAGTCTGTCGTTTCGACCAGGCGGACCAAGTCATCGAGCCGGTTGAGCCCGACGACGAAATCTACCCCTTGAACTCGCACCACCTCCGCCGGACTTACCTGCGCGTAACAACCGGTCAGCAGCACCTTGCTGCTCGGGCACCGGCGTTTAGCGCGGCGCACCAATTGCCGCGCTTCCCAATCGGCGCGATCGGTGACCGTGCAGGTATTGATGATATAACAATCCGCTTGCTCGTCGAAAGGCACAAAGGAATGCTTCTCTTCCAAGCGCGACCGAATCACCGCCGAATCATATTGGTTGATTTTACAACCGAGTGTTGTCAGCGCTATCCGCATAGGCTTAGGCAATGGGCATTAGGCAAAAGTAATAGTTGCTCATTCCCGAGGGGCTAATGCCTCAGACCGAATCGCGTGTTCAATCCAGCCGCCGCCAAGGAGCTTTTCTCCGCGGTAAATGACCGCGGCCTGTCCCGGGGCTATCCCCGGATGTGGTTCATTGAAGCGCACCTGGCACCGGTTGTTTTTGGCTAGACGTATGACAGAGGGAATCGCCGGCGAACGATAACGGACTTGCACCTGCGCTTCGAACTCTTGGACATCCGGCGGCTCGAGCCAATTCATTCCCTGCATTGTCAGACCGCTGCAAGCAAGTTCGCTTTTGGTGCCCACCAGCACTCGCTTGGATGGGTGATCAATATCGAGAACATAAGACGGTTGCGGCGCCGCAATCCCGAGACCGCGGCGTTGGCCGATGGTCAGGCTGTGAATGCCGCTGTGCCTGCCAAGTACTTTCCCGGAACTGTCGACGATATCACCGGCGCCGAGATCTTCGGCATTCGCATGGGATTGGACCAGCGCTTTATAGTCGCCGAAACAAATGTCCTGGCTCTCGGGACGATCCGCCACCGACAAACCAAAGCAGCGCGCTTTTTCCCGGACCTGGTTCTTATGCATATGGCCGAGAGGAAAAATCGTGTGCGCCAGTTGATCCTGGGAAAGAGCGAACAAGAAGTACGACTGGTCTTTTATCTTATCGACGCCACGCAGCAGTGAGCTTTGCCCGGATGCGTTGTCGCGCTCGACCCGGGCATAATGACCGGTGGCCACGTAGTCCGCCTGTTGCTGCTTCGCCCACTGCAGCAGACTGCCGAGCTTGAAATCGCGATTGCAGGCGACGCACGGATTGGGCGTGCGGCCGCGAATATACTCCTGCGTAAATGGTTTGACGACGGTTTCGACGAACTGCGAACGCAAATCCAGAAGCTCGTGAGGAATCCCCAGGAACTCCGCGACTTCCTTGGCGCCGCGATGGTCGGAACAAACGCGCGGCCCGCGCCGTCCTTCCCACATACGCAGCGACACGCCTTGCACGTCGTAGCCTTGCTCCACCAGCAAGCCCGCTGTGACCGAACTGTCGACACCGCCGCTCATGGCAACGACAACCTTTTGCTTTCTCTTAGTCATTAAACTCTGAGAAGATTTTTTTAATGCTCTGGAATAGAACGGAATCCGGGCAGCGCGATGGAACAAATTTAACGCGCCCCGTTTTCACTGAGAAAATCTCTCCTTGGCACCGATGCCGGATTGGCAGCCCGGGCTATTCAACTCGAATGTTTCAGCAGCTCTTTAACTTTATCTATGACCTCACTCTGCTCGGCCCGCTGCTCCTCAAGTCCGCCTTGCCGGTCGGTCAATTCGTCGACCCGCCTTTCCAACTTCTGAATGTAATCTGCGAGCGCGCCAATAGCTTTGGCGATGGGATCAGGTAAACGCGCGTGATCCAGATCGATGATATGAACATGAGCGTCTCGGCGGGCGGCTTCGCCTTCCACTACCCGTCCCGGGATCCCCACCACTGTCGAATGCGGCGGCACGCTGGAAACCACAACCGATCCTGAACCTATTCTACTGTTATGACCGATCGTCACCGGCCCGAGCACCGTAGCGCCGGCGCCAATAACAACCCAATCTTCGACCGTCGGGTGGCGCTTTTCCTTTCTCAAACTGGTGCCGCCGAGAGTGACTCCTTGGTAAATAGTCACATCATCTTTGATCTCGGTGGTCTCGCCGATCACTACCCCCATACCGTGATCGATGAAGAAGCGCCGGCCGATCCGGGCTCCCGGATGAATTTCAATGCCGGTGAAGAAGCGGCCGAGATTGCTGGCGAATCGAGCTAGGCCTTTGAAGCCGTTGATCCAGGTCGAATGAGCGACCCGATAAAAGAATAGCGCGTGAAATCCAGGATAGGTAAAAACGATCTCCCAGACATTACGGGCTGCCGGATCGCGATCGAAAACGACCCGGATGTCTTCTTTGAGCACATCAAACATAAGATTAGCCGGAGTCGCCAAATGACCACGTTAACGTCACCACGACCCCGTTTAGTTGGCCCGGCGCCGGGCGTCCTTATAGAGTTTGTAGTCGATGCTGTCGACCAGAGCCTGCCAACTCGCCTCAATTACGTTGTGCGAAACGCCAACAGTACCCCAACGGGCTTTGCCATCGCCGGACTCGATCAGGACTCGCACCGAAGCGGCGGTTCCTTCTCCCGAGGATAGCACCCGGACTTTATAATCCAACAACTCAACATCCTTGAGACCGGGGTAAAACTTTGTCAATGCCCGGCGCAGTGCCTGGTCGAGAGCGTTAACCGGGCCATTGCCCATCGCCGCCGCGTGCTCCATCACGCCGTCCACTTCTACCATAATGGTCGCCTCCGAGCGCGGCGCTTCGCCTTCCTGTCTTTTTTCGTCGATGACGCGAAAACCCACCAGTTTGAAATTTTTCTTTTTTCTACCCAGCGCTTGCTGGATCAGCAGCTCGAATGAGGCTTCCGCCGCCTCGAACTCGTATCCTTGGCTTTCCAGTTCCTTGGTCCGCCGCAGAATTTCTTGCACCGCTTTATCTTGACCCTCGAGATCGATGCCGTACTCTTTGCCTTTGTAAACAACGTTGCTCCGCCCCGAGAGATCCGAAACCAGCACCCTTTGCCGATTACCGACGAAATCCGGATCGATATGCTCGTAGGTCTCGCGGTTCTTCAATACGCCGGATACATGGAGGCCACCTTTATGCGCAAAGGCGCTGTCGCCAACGTAAGGCTGCCGTTTATTCGGTTGAATGTTCGCGAGTTCATAAAAGAAATGCGATACCTCGCGCAGCTTTCTCAGCTGGTTCGGCTTGATGCAGTTCTTGCCCATCTTCAACTGCAGATTGGGAATCAATGAGATGAGATTGAGATTGCCGCAGCGTTCGCCAAAACCGTTGATCGTTCCTTGCACCTGGCGCACTCCCATTTCAACTGCCGCCATGGTGTTGGCGACCGCGAGCTCGCCGTCATTATGGCAATGAATTCCGAGCGGCGTCCTGACTGACTCATTCACTTTGGCAATGGCCTCACGAATTTCCCCAGGCAAGCGGCCGCCGTTGGTATCACATAGGACGATCCAATCGGCGCCGCCTTGTTGAGCCGCCTGCAAGCACTCCAGCGCATATTCCGGATTGGAGCGAAATCCGTCGAAAAAATGCTCGGCGTCGAAAATCACCTGATCGACGCGGCGTTTCACGTAAGCGATCGAGTCGGCGATAACTTCCAGATTCGCCTTCTTACTGATCCTTAGATCATCGCGCACATGCAGATCCCAAGTTTTGCCGACCAAGGTAACTACCGGTGCATCGGCGCTCAGGAGAATTTTGAGGCTCAGATCCTGCGCTGCTTTTGCGCTGGGTTTGCGGGTGGTGCCGAAGGAGGCAATTTTGGCGTTCTTAAGATTGAGCTTCTTTATCTCTTTGAAAAAGTCGGCATCCCGGCTATTCGATCCGGGATAGCCGCCCTCAATGTAGTCTACTCCCAACTCCTCGAGCTTCTCCGCGATGCGCAGCTTGTCCTCCAAGGTAAATGAGATATCCTCCGCTTGACAGCCATCCCGCAGTGTCGTGTCGTAGATCAAAACATCCTTCATACATTCCCCTGTTTGCCGATAAATGCCTCGTGCAACACCCGCACCGCCAGCTCTGTGTACTTGGCGTCGATGACGACCGAGATCTTAATCTCCGAAGTCGAAATCATCTCGATATTGACTCCCTCCTCGGCCAGAACCCGGAACATCTTTGCCGCCACTCCGGCGTGCGTACGCATACCCACACCAACGACCGAGACCTTGGCGATATCGGTATCGACATCAACCCCTTTCGCCGCTATAGCAGGGGCGGTTTTCTCAACGATGGATAGAGCCTTTTTATAATCCGCTTTAGAAACGGTGAAAGTCAAATCTGTGGTGCCATCGGCGCTGGCATTTTGTATTATCATATCGACGACGATGTGGGCGTCGGCGATGGGGCCGAACACCTGGGCGGCAAGACCGGGCCGGTCGGGTACACGAAGGATGGTAATTTTCACCTCGTTCTTGTCATAGCTCACCCCCGAGACCAGCAAATCTTCCATGCTCTCATCCTCCTTGACTACCCATGTCCCTTCGATATCGCTAAATGTAGAACGGACGTGCACCGGAACAGCGAATCTTTTGGCGAATTCGACCGAACGGATCTCCAGGACTTTGGCGCCGGTGCTGGCAAGCTCGATCATTTCCTCATAGGAAATTCGCGGCAATTTTTGCGCATCGGCACAGATCCCCGGATCGGTGGTAAAAACCCCCTCGACATCTGTATAGATTTCGCACGCGCTGGCATTGAGAAACGCCGCCAACGCCACCGCAGTGGTGTCCGATCCGCCGCGTCCCAGGGTGGTGATATTGTCGTCCTCGTCGATCCCCTGGAATCCGGCCACGACCACGACTTCGCCCTCTTTCAACGATTGCAAGATTCTCCTGGAATCGATGTTGCGGATGCGCGCCTTGCCGTATGCGTTATCGGTTTCTATTCTCACCTGATGACCAAGAAATGAGCGCGACGGCTGCCCCCGCTCTTTCAGTGCTAGGCTTAGCAAGGCAATCGACACCTGCTCGCCCGAGGCCAGCAAAACATCTTTTTCACGCTCGTCGGGCATCTCTGAAATCTCATGTGCCAGCCCCAGAAGCCGGTTGGTTTCTCCGGCCATCGCCGAGACCACCACGACCACGTCATGACCGGCGCGCTTGGCGGCGCGGATTTTCTCGGCTACATGCTTGATGCGCTCTATCGTTGCGACCGAAGAACCGCCGTATTTCTGAACCAACAATGACATACTCAATACGCCGCCAAGCCTTTCAAAGGCTTAGTTCTCACGAGCAGTAATCCGATTAGTTAACGGCTAAACCTTAATCTTTCGTTAAGACTTACCTGTTTGCCGCAGTGCGTTGACCAATTCCTCATAGCGCGCGCCGCGAGGTATAAACGTCACCTGACGTTTGCTGCCCTCGCGATACGCCAGCTTAATTTCGAGATGATCGTCGACCTCGTCGGCAGGAAAATACTCGAACCACTCGATCAGGCTGACGCCGTTCGAGTAGAGATACTCTCGGAGATTTAATTCTTCGAGCTCGGCCGTGCTTTCGATTCGGTAAAGATCGATGTGATAAATGGGTAAGCGACCATGATACTCATTGACGAGTGTAAACGTGGGGCTGCGAATCCACGTCTCTTGGCTGACCCCCAACCCCTCCGTCAAGCCTCTCACAAAGCACGTCTTGCCCGTTCCCAGTTCCCCGACAAGACCAATAATTTCACCGCCTTGCAACAGCTTTCCTAAGCTATTGCCCAAGCGTCGGGTATGCTCGGCGGAGCGCGAAATAACCGCCCAATGCATCAGCAACGCCGCTCCATAAACACAACTAGTATATTTTGCAGGAAATTTCGAGTCTAAACGGCAGCCGATAGGCTGCGAAGGCCAGCGGGTAATCCGTCGATGATATCGGAAGCAATCATGCCGAGCATCCCTCGCTTCGCAGCGATTCGGTCCGCGATAAAGCCATGCAGATAAACCGCCAACTTCATCGCCTCTTCAGGAGCGAGCCCCTGGGCGAGGAGCGCTGCCAAGATGCCCGCGAGAACGTCCCCCATGCCACCGCTGGCCATTCCCGGATTGCCAGTCGGATTGATGGAAATTTTGCCGGCAGGTGTGGCGAGAACTGTGCGCGCGCCCTTAAGTACTACATAGCAGCGATGTTCGATCGCAAATGCACGCGCTACGCCGATGCGGTCCTTGTTCACGCTCCCGTGCGTTTTTGCCGAGGAGCCGCGCCATCTCACCTGGATGAGGCGTCAAGATCGGCGCAGTCCTTGCCTTGCGCAGCCGATCGATATCGAGGGCGAGATTATTCAATCCGTCGGCGTCGATCACCCAGGGAATACTCAAATGGCGCAATAACCAACGCAGGTTGTTTCGCGTAGAATCGGTGACGCCGATGCCGGGACCAAATAACGCCACCGTCTTTCGTTCCAACAGCCGTCGCCACTCATCGTCAGTCAGAGATTCGATCTCCTCATCGGCAGTGTCTCGCAACGGTTCGGTCATCACCTCGATCATGGCGCCGGCAAAAACATTGTTAAGCGATCGCGGCGCTGCCAAACTAGTCAATCCCGCGCCGGCGCGCATGCATGCGCGGCTGGCGAGAATGGCCGCGCCTGTTTTTCCCCGGGAACCGGCGATCACCACGACGTGTCCATACGTTCCCTTGTGCGAATCCGGTTTACGGACCGGAATTAACGGACGTATTTCTTCAGGGGTCAGAAGTTCTGCAGCGGGCGCCACCTCGGCTACCGCGGCTGGCTCGATGCCGATGTCGGCAACTACAAGCTCGCCGACATATCGCACGGCCGGATAGATCACTTGCCCGAGCTTGGGATAACCCAGCGAAACGGTCATGGCAGCTTGAATGCACCACCCCCAGCGGTGTTCCTTTGTCAGCATCCAGCCCGGAAGGTATATCAACGGCGACAATCGGCAATCCGGATCCGTTCATTGCGCGGATAACGTCAGCGTAAATTCCGCGGATCTCATTCTTTGTGCCGGTACCCAGAATCGCATCGACCAGCAATCCTTTGCCGGCGATTGATTCGGTGAGCAATCCCAGATGATCGGCATTGATGCCGACTCACCTTGCCTCCGGCTGTCAAATACCCCTTTAGGTTGTGCGCTGCGTCACTGGAAATCTCGTTGGGCTTGGCCAACAGGGCGATTGCACAGGATACCCCTTGCTCTCTGAGCAAGCGGCCCACCACAAAACCGTCGCCGCCATTGTTACCTTTGCCGGCAACGACCAAGACACCTTTGCTCGCCGGTTCGACGAAACGCTCAAGAATGGCCTTCACAACTCCCGCGCCGGCGCGCTCCATCAGCGTAAGACTCGGAGTGCCATACTTCTGGATCGTTAATCGATCCATCTCGCGCATCTGCTCGGAGGTAACGACAATCATAATTAGATCGTTTAAGCCGTTCAAAATGCTCAAAGCGTTAAAGCCGCCGGATCTAAACGATTTGAACGGCTTGAACCGCTTGAACGGTTTGAACCTGTTTATTCTTTAGCCTTGCTAAGCAGATCCTTCATCTCGCGGACCGCTTGCTCGATGCCGACGATAATCGCTCGAGCAATGATACTGTGGCCGATATTGAGCTCGGCCATCTCGGGGATCTGCGCGATGGCCAGAACATTGTCGTAATTGAGGCCGTGGCCGCCGTGAACCTCGAGTCCGAGACTCTGCGCAAGCTTAGAAGCTTCGAGAATTGCCTGCAGTTGCTTCTCGCGCTCGACGCTTAGAGCGTTGCAATAGGCGCCGGTATGAATTTCAACCGCATGCGCGCCAACGTCGCGGCTGGCTTCGATCTGCGCCGTTTCCGGGTCGACAAATAAACTTACGCGCACAGCGAGGCTCTGCAATCGCTGCGTCCCCTCGCGAATCTTTTGTCGATGAGAAACGACATCCAAGCCGCCTTCAGTGGTGAGCTCTTCCCGCTTCTCCGGCACGAAGCAAGCGTCATCGGGACGGACATTTTCGGCAAAGGCGAGCATCGCCGGCGTTACGGCCATCTCCAGATTGAGTTTGGTGTGCAGGCGCTGGCGCAGGATCCGCACATCCCGCTCTTGAATATGGCGGCGGTCCTCGCGAAGGTGCACGGTAATGCCGTCGGCACCGGCCGCTTCGGCCAGTAAAGCGGCCTCAACCGGATCCGGTACGTCCACCCGCCGTGCTTGGCGCACGGTCGCAACATGGTCGACATTGACTCCCTAAACGAATCACTCCTTCACTCCTATTTCCGTACGGATTTCATCGGCGATCTCCTGCGCCATGGCGCAAATCTTATCTTCGTCTTCCCCTTCCAACATAATCCGGGCCAGCATCTCCGTGCCGGAATAGCGCACCAGCGTGCGGCCGCGGCCGTTCAGTGATTGCTCCACAGAGGCAATCGCCCGACTCACCTTTGGCATCGCCTGAAATTCTTTTCTTTCCGTCACCCGAACGTTTAACAAAATTTGCGGCATGCGCGTAAAAATACGCTTCAACTCGCCCAGGCGTTTACCTTTTTCGACCATGAGCGCGAGCACCTGCAAGCAGGTAATGGCACCATCCCCGGTGGTATTGTGGTCCAAAAACAGAATGTGCCCGGACTGTTCGCCGCCGAGATTGTAGCCACGTTCGAGCATGCGCTCGACCACGTAGCGATCGCCCACCTCGGTTCGCTCGAGATTCACCCCGATCGATTTAAGGGCAAGATCGAGCCCGAGATTGCTCATCACCGTGGCCACGACCGTGTGTCCTTTGAGGGTGCCCTTTTCCTGCATGTCTTTGGCGCAAATGGCCAAGACTTGATCGCCATCGAGAACCTCACCCGATTCGTCGATAAAGATAGCGCGGTCGGCATCGCCATCCAGAGAAACGGCAAAATCGGCTTTCTCGTGGAGCAACACGTCGCGCGCGGTTTCAGGGTAGAGAGCGCCGCAGTGATGATTGATATTCTCGCCGTCGGGATGCACCCCTATGGGAATCACCTGAGCGCCCAGTTCCGATAACATTTCGGGAACCACTCGATAGGCCGCGCCGTGACCGCAATCCACCACGATGCGCAGGCCCTCCAGGGTCAAATGACGCGGAAAACTATTCTTGACGAAGACATTGTAACGCCCTACCGCGTCGGAAATGCGAAACGCCTTGCCGATTTGTGACGCGGTGGGCCGCTCGCGATCGGCTTCTCCACTGAAAATCATCTCTTCCATGCGCGCTTCGACTTCGTCGGGCAGCTTGAAACCGTCGAAGGAAAAAAACTTTATTCCGTTATCTTGATAGGGGTTATGAGAGGCCGAGATCACTACTCCCGCATCGGCGCGCATGGTGCGGGTAAGAAACGCCACCGCGGGTGTAGGTAACGGACCGACCAGTTGAACGTCCGCCCCCATTGAGCAAATCCCGGAAGCCAGCGCGGTTTCCAGCATATAACCGGATAGGCGAGTATCTTTGCCGATAAGAATCTTGTAGCGATGCGCGGTATCGCCGCCGAGAGTTTTCACCAATGATGGCGATTTCGACCGGCCCGATCCCTGACTAGGCTGAGCGATGGGATCATGCAATACCTTGGCAATGGCTCGCCCTAGCTTTCAAAGCCATCTCCGATGTCATGGGCTCCTGATTGGCAATACCACGGACACCATCAGTGCCGAACAGGCGTCGCTTTTGTTTTTGAGACTTGAGCCATGATGTCACTCCTAACCGCCCTATGAATGAGATTTACTGATTCTAACTTTAAAGTGCGCCGGCTTTTGCTCCGCCACTTTAATTTCAGCCGGGAGATTGAACTTCAGATCCACAGAATGCTCGCCCGGCGGCAAGCCATCAAGATCCACATACACCTGATCTGCGCCAAGCTCCAGTTTATCGAGAATTCTGCGCGGCCCGAATAGCCGCACCTGAGCAAATTTCGGTGTTATCACGAAGTCGCCGCTAGCTCCGCGCGCGCCAATCTCGACGTTTTTGAAGTCTTTGATCGAATCCTCTTCTAGAATCGTGATCGTGACCGATACTTGCTCAGGCATAAATGACAATGGCTTTCCATCGGTTGAAAGCCGAACGGTGCGCTTGATTGAACTGCGGCTTCCTTCGACGTCGATCGGCAATGTCTCGACTAAACTCATGCGCCGAATTTCGTCAGCCGGGCCCCGCACTGAAATCGACTCGGGCTGCACCGCCGTTTCCTCGATTTTGTAGCCGGCCAAAGGCTTGCCAGAAAGCCTTAGGCTCACGGGCAGTTCCCGTTTAATCACCGGGTCGAGTCGCAAGTGAAGGATCGGCGGCGTGATGCGCGCAACGGTCACTCCGCGCGGAATGTTAAACGAGCTCGGTCCCAAGGGAAAGCTCAACGAGCCCGATTTGCTTCCGTAAAGGTCCACCGGCAACTTCAAATCGTCGGCATCGAGAGTGGAGACTAAGGTTCGGGGACCACTGAGTCGTAAAACGACGTAATCGACACGGTTATCGAGCACCATTAAATCGGATGGGATATTACGAAACTCAACGGGAACCTCAATGGCTCGCTCGATATCCCGATGGCCGGCAATCCATAGCCCTAAGGCTATGATGAACGAGAGCACCGCCAGGCCGACATTGCTCGATGCCGTTGAACCGATTTGCCGCCAGATCTCCGTCATAGCTTCACGAGACCCTCGAGTGCGTTGCGCAGCCGCGATGCCTCGAGCCTCTCGGTGAGATTGCCGCCAACGACCAGCGCGATCGTACCCTCTTGTTCGGAAACCACAATTGCTACGGCATCGGTTTCTTCCGTCACTCCGATCGCGGCGCGATGGCGAGTACCCAGGGTCGGGCGAAGATTAGGGGTTGCGCTCAATGGCAGGAGACAGCGGACTGCGGTTACGCGTCGTTTCTGAATCACCAGCGCGCCATCATGAATTGGCGATCCTGGTAGAAAGACGCTTTCAATAAGCTCGCGGCTGACTCGAGCATCCAACCGGGTGCCGATTTCGATGTATTCGTTCAAACCGACTTCGCGCTCCAGCACGATCAGGGCTCCGACTCGCCTGGAAGCAAGATTGCGAATGGCCTCGGTAACTTCTTCAATGATGTCCTCGCGCCGCTGCACCATCCTCTCGGCGCCGAAAAGTGGCGCGGTTCCCACCTGGGTCAAGGCGCGACGAATATCGCTCTGAAAGATAACGATTATAACGAGAATGATCGACGCTAAGAAATTATCTAAAATCCAGTTGAGCGTGAACAAACCGAGAACGCGGGATAGGACGTAGGCCATTAAAATGACGGCTAGGCCGATCATCATCTGCATCGCGCGACTGCCGCGAAGCATCTGCAACAAGCGGTAAATCAGATACCAGATAATGCTGATGTCTAAGCCGTCCTGCCAACGCAGTTGACCCAAAACTTCCGTCATCGCCCACCCGAAATCAAGTAATTACCCAGCAGTTTCGTTATCGCCCACCTGATCACGCAAACGCCCAAGCCGGATCGCGTCGGCGACGCGGACAGCGCGAACGGTTTCGCTCACATCGTGGACGCGCAAAATGTTGGCGCCGGTCAATGCCGCCGCTACTGCCGCGGCCAGACTCCCTTCAAGCCGCTCCTCTGCACCCGCCGCATTTAAAATCTTCCCGATAAATGCTTTTCGTGAGACGCCGATCAACAGTGGCTGCCCAACCGATTTCAATGACTGTAAATCCTTGAGCAGCGTGAGATTGTGCGCCAAGGTCTTACCGAAGCCGATGCCCGGATCGATAATAATCTGTTCCTGACCAATTCCCGCCTGGTTAGCGCTACGAACGCGCTCCGCCAGAAATTCTCGCACTTCCCGGACGACATCACCGTAGTGCGGCTCCCGTTGCATGGTTCGAGGCTCTCCCTGCATGTGCATGAGAATGATCGGCACGCCTTCACGGGCAACCAGCGCGGCCATCGCCGGATCAAATCGCAGCGCGCTGATATCATTGACGATGTCGGCACCCACGTCCAAAGCGGCGCGGGCGACAGCTTCTTTGTAGGTATCGACGGAAATCGGCACGCTGGATCCTTTACGCAGCTCTCGAATCACCGGAAGCACGCGCCTTAATTCCTCGTCGAGGGATACTGGTTGCGCCCCTGGCCTGGTTGACTCGCCGCCAATATCGAGGATTTCGGCACCCGTTTCGATCATCTCCATTCCATCAGCAACTGCTCTTGCACTGTCGAATCGTTTGCCGCCGTCATAGAAGGAGTCCGGTGTTACATTGACGATACCCATGACAACCGTATGAGACGTAATATCTATGCGGCCATGCCGAGTAGCTAGAACTCGCCTCGGCACATGATGGGAACTATCGATAGGATCTATGGTGGAATTCACATCAGAACAGTCTACGACGCGGCGCTCTGCCGAGCGTGCATTGCCCAGTCCGAAATGACAGAGCAAATAAGTTTGCCGTTCAAACAGAACCGGCCTTTGGTTTGTCTCGGGTCTACAATCCGCTGCCGCTGTAATCTACGCGGTGAGCCCTGCACCAGGCAGCTATGACAATGGGTAGTCGTTTCCTGCCCTCACTGCGCCTGGCTGAAGCGGCAGAGGACTCGGCTATTGCGAGTCTGAATTGCCATGGCATTGTCCGCAACTTAACCTGACCACAGGTCCAAAGAAGCAGGATCGTTTCGCGCCGTCACAAAACGATCCTGCGATGTCAAAGATAAGACTGAGAGTAGAGTATTTAACCCGAATCAAGCAACGGCTGCCGCCCGTGTCGGGTTCAGCGGGTCGCCGCCGTTGCCACTAAAGTCTCTAACGATGGCGTCGATTTCCGAGCCGTCCAAAACTTCTCGTTCAAGAAGCGATTCGGCGACTTTGTGAAGCAGCGCCAGATTCGTTTTAAGAAGATCTTTGGCCTTGTGATAACTCTCCTGGATAATGCGTCGAACCTCACCATCGATCTCAATGGCTGTGCTTTCAGAGTAGTCAGCCGTCTGAGTGAAATCCCGCCCTAAAAAGATTTCTTCTTCCTTCTTACCGAAAGTCATCGGACCGAGTTTTTCGCTCATACCCCATTCACAGACCATCCGGTGCGCGAGTTCAGTGGCCTTTTCGATGTCGTTTCCAGCGCCGGTTGTCATATGATTGAGGACCAGTTCCTCAGCGACCCGACCGCCAAAGAGAATCACAAGATTATTGAGCAGATACTCTTTCGGGTACGTGTGCTTCTCATCCATCGGCAGTTGCTGGGTCAAACCCAAGGCCATGCCGCGGGGGATGATGGTGACTTTGTGAATCGGATCCGCGCCGGGAAGCAGCTTGGCCACAAGCGCGTGCCCTGCTTCGTGAAATGCGGTAATGCGCTTTTCTTCGTCGCTGATAATCATGCTGCGCCGCTCGGCGCCCATCATTACTTTGTCTTTAGCCAGCTCAAAGTCGCGCATATCGACTTTGTCTTTGTTGTTGCGCGCCGCTAGCAGAGCGGCTTCATTGACCAAGTTCTCGAGGTCCGCGCCGGCAAAGCCCGGCGTCGCTCGCGCCAGCACCGCGATGTCGACATCCGAGGCGACTGGAACCTTGCGGGTATGCACCTGCAAGATTCCCTCGCGGCCTTTTACATCCGGCCGGGGCACCACCACCCGACGGTCGAAACGCCCTGGTCGCAACAGCGCCGGGTCCAAAACATCGGGCCGGTTGGTCGCGGCAATCAAGATGACACCTTCATTGGCTTCAAAGCCGTCCATCTCTACTAACAACTGATTGAGGGTTTGCTCCCGCTCATCATGGCCGCCGCCGAGACCGGCACCGCGATGCCGTCCCACCGCATCAATTTCATCGATGAAGATAATACAAGGCGCGTTTTTCTTACCTTGTACAAAAAGATCACGTACTCGTGACGCGCCCACGCCGACGAACATCTCAACGAAATCCGAACCACTGATGCTAAAAAATGGCACCCCCGCCTCGCCTGCGATTGCGCGCGCCAGCAGAGTCTTCCCCGTTCCCGGAGGACCCACAAGCAAGCAACCTTTAGGAATGCGACCGCCCAACCTGGTAAACTTTTTCGGATCTTTTAAAAACGCGATGATTTCCTGGAGATCGTCCTTAGCTTCTTCCGCGCCGGCTACATCAGAAAACGTAACTCGGTGTTGATTCTCCGTAAGCAGTTTCGCCCGGCTTTTGCCAAACGACATCGCCTTGCCGCCGCCGACTTGCATCTGGCGCATAAAGAAGACCCAGACGCCGATCAGCAGTAGCATTGGAAACCAGTTGATCAGCAGCACGTAGTACCAAGGCGAATCATCCTCCGGCTTGGCGGCAATCTTAACTTTCTTATCACGCAGACTCTTAACCAACTCAGGGTCATCAGGGGCGAAAGTGCGGAAACGCTCGCCATTTTTGTATTTGCCTTGAATATTGTGACCCTGAATAACGACTTCTTGAACCTCTCCACGTTCCACAGCCAACAGAAATTCACTAAAAACAACTTCAGGATCGCGGCCGGCCTGCTTACTAAAAACGCTGAAGATGCCGAGAAGAACCAGCAGCAGGACCAACCAGAGAGCGATATGTTTTGATGATTGACTCAACCCGAATCCTCCGATTTCAAGAACCAGAAAAGACTAACACACGCAACCAGTTAGATCAATATAGAGTTTTCCTACCTAGGTTGAGGAATTACCTTCAAATGCAGAGAAATCTTGGTCGCCGATCCAATCCTGGCGGAATCACTCCGGCCGTATCCGGGTATCCACAGGATTTCGCCATCCATGACGAGCAAAGCTAAGGCCGCTCGTGTACGCAACGGCAATTGATTGGCAATGAATAAGTCTTTGACCTTCTTATGTCCGCTCATTCCCAAGGGCTGAAATCGATCACCATTGCGGAAATTTCGCACTAGCAGGTTGCCCTTCAAGAGATCGGCGTCGAACACTGCTTCCATCAAATTATCCGGCAATTTTCCCGCCCCGGGATCAATCAATTCGCTGACAATCGTGATGCCGGCCTCTATCACCGTTAGAGTCGATCCAGGTTTAAACTGATAGCTATAACATCTCGGTTTGACATTTGGACGATCAAAGCTGATCGTTTCGTATTCGCGTGCCAATTGCCAACCGCCGGGAAGAGCCAGACGGCCCTGAGGCGCCCCAGCAGCGATCAACGACAGCGCTGATTCTACATGATCGAAGTCGATGGCCCGCAAGTGACCGCGTCTCTGTTCTAACCAAAGCCGTATCACTCGCCTCTGAAGAGCCTTGTTGAGGTTGAGAAAGAGCTTACGGCTTAATTTGTGTCCGTCGCTCACGTTCTCCAGCTGCTGCCGGGTCAGCTCCGCAAGGTAGTTCTCCTCGTCGCCCAGCACCTGTGCTTGAGCGCAAAGTCGTGCCGGCAGTTTAGCGCCGAATCTCTCGCTCACTTGCGGCATGAGCTTTAGACGGATCCAGTTGCGCAAAAAGAACAAATCCCTATTACTGCTGTCCGTACGATAAGGGAGTTTCCGCTGCTCAAGAAAATCCATCACCTCTCTTCGCAGGGCATTAAGCAAGGGCCGAATCAGCAGCACATTTGCGCAACGGCGATCACCCCCAACCGTTAGTTGACGCATTGGCGCGATGCCGCGGAGGCCGGTTCGACCTGCGCCACGGAATAGCCGCATGACAATCGTCTCGGCTTGATCGTCCGCGGTATGGGCCGTTGCCACCGCATCGAGGCGACGTAGTTCAGCTGTTTCACCAAAAAACTTGTACCTTTCGAATCGGCCGATCTCTTCGAGGCTAGTTTTACGGGAAGCTATTTTCAGCTGCGGCAGATCGATTTCTTTTAGATGACAGATCAAACCTAATCGCTCCGCCAGTCGAGCAACAAATCGCGCGTCCTCGATCGCTTCTTCGCCACGAATTCCATGCTGTAGATGGGCAACTTCGATTGTAAGCTCAAATTCTTCGCGCAGATCATAGAGAAGATAAAGCAGCGCTACAGAATCCGGCCCGCCCGAGACAGCGACTAAAATCCGCTGGCCAGGAGACAGCATCCGCTGTTTCTCGATCGTTTGTTTAAATTTTCTCGGCAAATCCATACTACGTGGGAGTTTGCGCAGTTTCCGCATCGGAATCAAGAAGAAAGCTCGGTTGAAGCAACGATCACTTCCGCGGGGGCCTATTATCGATCGTGTGAATCTAATGAGGTTGGAAGAACGGTTTAATATTCAAAGTTCAATCTCTAGATCAAGGATCAGTCAGGCCGGCGTCACTCACCATACAGATTCTTGATAAAGCCGCTCTGCTCGAGCTCTCGCAAATTCGCCACATCGATAAAGCTGCCGGGCTGAAGACTTTTAGCCTTTGGATTTCGCGAGCTCATCTCATCAAGCACCATCTGAATGCCTTTGGTGGTTGGATACGGCACCCGCGGCATCACTTTGACCGCATAATGCTGGTAGGTCTCTTCCAGGGCATCCGCTTCGCTGATGCGCGAATACTTACCGATAACCTTCATGGAAAAGGCTTTATCGGTCTTCAACCGATGCAAACCTTCGACATACGCGCGCAAGTAGCGACGAACCGTTTCCGGATTTTCACCGAGATAGCGCTGTGTGGTAACCACACCGGCGCCCTGATAATCAACACCGATGGCGCTCAGGTCCGCCAACATAGAAAAACCCAGCTTGCCGGCCCGGAGATGTAGCGGCGATGACAGTAAGCCCCCGTCAACGCTTTTGGCGATCATTCCAGCCAATGTCTCTTGTGAGCCGCCCATCTGAATTAGCGCCACCTCCCGGTCGGGCGCTATCCCCCATTGTCCCAATACGTAACGCAAGAGAAAATCGTCCGATGTACCGAAACGCGTCACGCCGATCTTTTTACCCTTTAGCTCCTCCGGTTTCTTTATCTCCGGCCTGACCATGATTTTCTGCCCGGGCTTGTGATTAGGCCCGGCAAGCATTACCAAGTCAGCGCCTGCCAAATTGGCCTGAATCACCGCTGGAATTGCGATCTCCGCGATCGGGATCTCTCTAGCCAACATGGCTTGAACAACCTTGGAGCTGCCGCCGATGTAGATAAGCTCGACTTGCAGTCCGTGCTTCTCGAAAAGTCGCGCTTCTTTGGTGACCCAAAGCACAGCCATGGAACCGACGGTGGTCGGATAGGCAACATTAAGTTTGATGGTCTGTGCGATCCCAGACCAAGGCTTGGTGCCGCAGGCTAGCAGCAATGCGAAACATGCTATCTTTATCTTCACGAGCACCTCGTTGTGAAATGGCTTTGGGATTTGGGGCTTTGGATTGCGCGAGCAGATTTCGGTCTCGATAGCTCACGCAGCCGCCGAATGAACGATCTCGGATCAAGCGCAAAGCGGAAGTCGACTTTAACACCCAACACCTGATGCCGGACCCCTATGGGTGAACCGATTCCAAAAACCAATCGGTCGGAATCTCTCGTCCCACTCGGGCCTCCCGAGCACGCGCCAGCACTTCGCTGCCAACTGCGGCGAACTGCAAGCCGAGACCTACGTTATTACAAAAACAGCTGATCGCCTGGTCGTTGGTTCTTCCCGGATGCTGCCCGTTTACTAACTGCGAAATCGTCGGCAAGTCCCACAGCGGAGTATCTTCCCGTGTAAGCGGATGCGGCCATCCTTCGGCGACATCCGGAATCGATTGCGGATCGACGCCGCCAATGACGATTTGAAACGGCTTGGCCTCTTTCCAGTGGATGATGAGCGGGTCCGATCGCTGGTATGTGGACGCGTCCAGCTCGCAAGGCTTGACGCAGGATACATGGACGCCCGGCTTGAGCAACTCACCAGGGAACAGAGCGGAAATTGAATTCGTGGTGCAGGTAACGATATCCGCGCCGTCGATGGCCTCAGCGGCGCTACCGGCTTCGACTAGTTCCGCGGAAATATTGTTGCTCCACTCATCCAGGAAACGACGCCGGGAGTCTGCGTTGGGGCTGAAGACCCTGACTTTCTTGAGATCACGCACCAAACTAAGCGTAATTAGATGAGCGCTGGCTTGCCACCCGCTTCCGAGCAGCGCCATCACAGATGCGTTCTTGCGCGCGAGATGACGCGCGGCGATTGCGCTGGCCCCTGCGACGCGGAGTTTCTGCACATAACCGTCGGGAAAAATCGCCAGCGGCTCACCGGTTTCAGTGCTGAAAAGCATGACCAGGCCAACGTAACGATCGCCCCCGGCAACTGGAAGCTTATCTTTGCGCATGCCGCCAGCCTTTTCGTACCACGTAACCACGCTTGAATTGAGGCGCAATGCCGCGATTTTGCGATTCGGCAGAACACCGCTCATGGTTTTGTATTCGTAGAATTCATTTGGCTTGGTCGGACTGAAAACATCATAGCGCGGCACCGTCGCTGCCATGCCACTGCCGAGATCGCGATAGGCCTCTTCTAGGACTTCGAGACAAGCGCCCACCGGCAGAATCTTCTCAATATCCTCGTTCGATAAAATGAGCATTGGCTACCTCCAAGCGGTCGGCGCCGCCATAGTTATTGCCGTGGAAGGATTTTTTTCAAAGCCTTCACGCGCGCGCGGTTGTTGACACCGGGCTAGTGCTGTTGTCATATCAGACGACCGGATGTTTATCGATGATATGACCGTCGGCTCATTAAGCACGTTGAGATCCGGATGCGGTTTGGTTCGCGCACCACATCTATTCAAGTAGTCTGTCCAAGTAACTCTTCCCACACCCGGTTGACCTGAGCGCTAACAGCACCTCGCCTGACTATGACCAGCCATCTACAGCCGAAGCGGCGGCGATTCTTCTACGGTTGGTACATCGTTGGAGTCGCGATCTTGGTCAACATCGCCGGAACATTTGCCTTCTCGAGCACGTTGAGCATTTTTCTCAAGCCGATCACTGAGGAGTTGGGAGTTACACGCGGCGCATTTTCGTTGATCCGCACTTTCGAGATCGGCATCGCCGCTATGATCGTGCCGCTCCTGGGCCCGTGGCTCGATCGGCACGGCGGACGGGGCATCCTCGTCGTCGGAGTACTGATGGAGGGGACGGGCTTGTTGCTTTCCAGCCTGGTGCATAGTTTCTGGCAGTTTGTTCTGGTGCGCTGCTCGCTTGTAATCGCCGGGGAAGCTTTATTGGGCTCCTTGGTCATCAACGTCACCATCGCTCAGTGGTTCGTGCGCAACCGCGGACGCGCCATGGGCATCGCCAACTTGGGAACCGGCATTGCCAAGCTCGGCATACCGCTGATCGCGGCATCGTTGTTTGTCCTAGTCGGTTGGCGCGGCACCTGGGCGGTATTCGGCATCATCGCGCCTATTCTGGTGGTGGCGCCGGCGCTGATCTTTGTACGTAGACGACCCGAGGACATGGGACTTCAGCCGGACGGAGCAGCGTCGGCTCAAAGCTCTGAACTATTGCCAGCTAACGGTCAAAGATCCTCAATTGCCCGACCAAGAAGTCTGTTCAGTGAAGCCTCATGGAGCCGGTCCGAGGTCGTGCGATTGCCGGTATTTTGGCTTCTCGTAGTCACCTTCGGTATCGCCAGTGTCGGTATCGCCGGTCTCAATCTGCACATTTTTTCTTACGTCACAGATATCGGCTACTCACCGCTGATCGCGGCTTCTTTTATGAGCACAATAGCGCTGACTCAACTCGGCTCCACCCTTGTTTGGGGCGTACTCGCGGACAGATTCGATCTTAGGAAGGTATCCTGCATCCAGTTCTTGATCCAGGGAGTAGGACTGGTGATCGCCATAGTTAACGTCGATATTCGTCTCGTTTATGTGGGGTTTTTTCTCTATGGCACCGGATTGGCGGGGAGCTTTGTTCTGCGTGAAGTGATCTGGGCTAATTTCTTCGGCCGCGCGTCTCTAGGGAAGGTGCGCGGACTGTCGCTATTCTTTTCTCATCTATTCGCGGCTAGCGGTGCGCCTTTCTTCGGATTTCTTCACGATCGCATGGGCAGTTACAATATATCCTTCACGATCTTTTCCTGCGCTCTATTCGCATGCGCGTTTTTGATCTTGTTTGCTAAACCGCCAATGGAACCGTCGAGCAAAGAATAATACAACTGTCGTTAATGACTGCCTTCGGCGGAACTCCATCACTGATCTCGCCTCTGTTGACAACTCTCTTTGGCGCCACATAATTGTTTGTTACGGGATACGAATAGGAGGATAGGGTCAGTGTATTATTTTGCCTACGGCTCGAATCTGAACTGGCCACAGATGCAACGTCGTTGCCCGTCGTCACGTTTCATTTGCATCGCCAGGTTGCCGGATTATCAATTCAGCATCACCCGCCATTCGCGCTTGCGCAACTGCGGCACGGCCAATGTGATTGCAGCCCGGGGCAAGGAAGTTTGGGGCGCCGTATACGACATCTGTGATGAGGATTTGCTCAGGTTGGATAGCTTTGAAGACGGTTATCGCCGCGAGATTTTGCCGGTTTTTGGCCTAAGCGGCGGCGAGGCGCCGCTTCAGGCGCTGGTTTATGTCGCCGAACTGGAGCTCGATGTGCCATTGCCCAATGCCGAATACAAGCAATTGATTTTAGAAGGTGCCAAACATTGGAAGCTGCCTAGCCTCTATCTTTCGATACTCGAGGAGATAAAGGCAGCAGGATAATCCGGTCAGCGATCAGCACCAAAAAACTTTGCGAGAATTAGACGCCTCATCGAGCATCCCCGACATCGTCCGTTTCGGCTACCAAATCAGCGTCTCTTCGTGGACAAGCCTTACTTGCTAGAGTAATATCCCGCTAGTTCTAAAAGCTATTTTTTACCAATGGCATTTAACGCAACGCAGCTCTTCAGTCGGGGGCGCGATTTCACCGTTCATCCGCGTACCCGCAAAATCGCCATTTGGACGGTCTCCCTCGTTGTCGCCTTTGGTGTGCTGCTGGGATTAGTTGCGCCGCCGCTACTACGCGGCAAAATAGCCGGCGACCTCTCGCAAAAATTGCACCGCGAAGTCACCATCGAGCAGATCCGTTTGAATCCCTACGCCATGACCGCGACCATACGCGGTTTTCTGATGAAAGAGCGTCAGAGCCAAGCCACCGCGGTATCCTTTGATGAGCTGCACGTCAACCTGGAACTGCGATCTATTTTCCGTCTGAGTCCGGTAATCAAAGAGCTTCGTCTGCTAAAGCCTTACGTCAATCTCGTGCGCAACGAGGATTTTAAGTACAACTTCCAGGATATAATCGAAGACCTAGCCACGGGACCGTCCGGTGGTCCAACGCCGAAGTTCGCCTTGAACAACATTCAGTTGATCGATGGCCGAATTGAATTCGACGACCGGCCTGAGCAGACCAAGCATTTGATTTCATCGATCAATATCGGCGTGCCGTTTATCTCCAGCCTGCCGTCCTATACGGATATCTTCGTCAAACCTTCGTTCTCGGCAAATATCAATGGGGCCCCTTTGCATATCGGCGGAGCCTCCAAGCCATTTCACAGCTCTCACGAAAGCACAGTCGATTTGAACATCGACAAACTGCAGATCAACAAGTATCTCGAATATTCGCCAGTAGCTCTGAATTTTAAAGTTCCTTCCGGCGAACTGAACGGCAAGCTCAATGCATCCTTTAAGACCGCCAAGGAGAGTCCGTCGGTATTCACGATCACCGGTAACCTGGCACTAACGGAGCTTACAGTCGAGAAAAATGGCGGCACGCCATTTGGCACGATTGCCAACCTCGACGTAGTAGTCGAGTCGATCGACGTACTCAACCATAAGACGCGCTTAAAATCGATCAAAGCTCACGGCCTGGAGTTACATCTAGCGCGAAATCGCGATGGATCTTTGAATACCGCCGATTTGATAACGAGCTCGCCGAAAACGCCTTCCGTCGAATCCACGAAAAACACTAAACCGCTAGGCTACGAAGTTGATGACATTCTGATCGATTCGGGCACCCTGCACTTCATCGATGAGACTTTGCAGCGGCCCTATAAGACCCGCCTCGATAACATTCGCATCGCAGTAAAGGGATTGACCAATGAGCCGACCAAAGAGGCCGATGTGGAAGTCTCGTTTGAATCGGATGCGAAAGAGCGGGTCAGTCAAACTGGCAAAATCCAGCTGGCGCCGTTTGTGGCGGAAGGAAAAGTAGCTATCGAGAGTTTTAAGCCAGGAAATCTAAGCCCGTATTACCAGAATGCCTTGGCCCTGGAGATCAAGGAAGGCTTATTAGACCTCACCACTCAATACAGATTCGAAGCTAAAGACGATGGATCGGATCTAAAGTTCACCAATTTGAATGCCAATCTAAGAACGGCGCGGTTGGATTTCCCGGGGCACCCGGAACCGCTTTGGCGCATTCCATCATTGAACATTAAAGACGGTAGCGTCGACGTCTCAGGTAAAACAGTCGTCATCGGCGCGATCCACGGCAAAGATGGCATCGGGCACGTCCAGCGGGATAAAGATGGCACTCTGAACTATGCACGCATTGTGAAGGCCCAATCATCCACGGCCCCTGTTAAAGAGCCGATAAAAAACGACGAGACCGAGTGGAAGGTGGAAGCCAAACAGATTGCTCTGGATAGCTTCAAAATCGACGTCGACGACCGCGGCGCCGCCGCTCCGGCGAAGTTCGCCCTGTCCGATCTTTTCGTCCGCATCGATAACTTCTCAAACGCGAAAAATCAATTTGGTAAGACCAGGCTGCGTACTCGCATCAACAAAAATGGTTCATTGCGGTTGAACGGTACCGCGTCCACCAATCCGGTCGCGGCTAAGCTCGCAGTCGAGGCCTACGATATCGATGTTCTGTCTCTGCAGCCTTACTTCGGCGATCAGGTCAATTTTATATTGACCGGGGGGCGAATCAGCACAAAGGGCAGCTTTGCGTTAGCTCGCGGCGGCAACGCTCCGGCAAAAGCAGATTATCAGGGCGGAATAGAGCTCTATGATTTCGCCAGTATAGAAAAGGACAATAAACAGGATTTGGTGAAATGGAGGAACCTCGGGCTCCATCAGTTCGAGTTGACATCAGAACCGCTGCAAGTGCGCATCGGTCAAATCGACATCACCGATTTCTATTCGCGCCTGATCATCGGTCCCGACGGCAAGATCAATTTGCAAAACCTAACCGCGCCTAAGGCGCAGAACCAAGAGGAGACCCCAGCAGCGCAGGCAGCTGCCACCCCCGCCGCGGGTACAGCGGGTACTGAGAAGCGGGTCACCATCGGCAAAATCAATCTTCACGGCGGCAATATCAATTTCAGCGACTTCCTGGTCAAACCCAACTATTCGGCTAACCTGACCGATGTGCAGGGAACCATTTCAGAGCTCAAACCGGAAGCCCCGGGCGATATCGACATTCAAGCTAAATTGGATGGATCTGCGCCCGTCGATATCGACGGCAAAATCAACCCGCTGGGTAAAGAGCTGTTTTTAGACATCGTCGCCGACGCTCGCGAGATTGAAATGAATCCGCTTTCACCTTACTCCGGAAAATACGTCGGTTATGGGATCGAATCAGGCAAGCTCTCGTTCAATGTCAAATACAAGGTCGAAGACCGTAAATTAACCGCCCAAAACAAAATTATTCTTAATCAGCTGACCTTCGGCGAGAGGGTCGAGAGCCCCCAAGCCACCAAGCTACCGGTGTTGCTCGCGGTGGCATTGCTCAAAGATCGAAACGGCGTCATCGACGTCGACCTTCCAATCAGCGGCTCTCTCGATGACCCGCAGTTCAGTATCGGCGGCATCGTGCTGCGGCTGGTGATTAACATCATCACTCGTGCAGTGACTGCGCCGTTCGCGCTTCTCGGCTCCGCCTTCAGTGGCGGCGCAAGCGGTGGCGGCGAAGAACTGAGCTACATTGAATTCGATAGTGGTCGCGCCAGCCTCAGCCAAACTGCTCAAAGCAAGATTGAGACGTTGGCCAAGGCGATGAACAATCGTCCGGCCTTACGCCTCCAACTGAGCGGTCGCGCCGATCCGGTCACGGACGTCGATGGGCTTAAACGGGTTTCGATGGAGCGAAAAGTGAAGGCACAGAAATTACAAGAGCTATCAGGCAAGGCAGACGCTCCTAAATCGGTTGATGAGGTCCAAATCGAAAGCGGCGAGTATCCGCAATACCTAAGACAAGCATACCGCCAGGAGAGTTTTCCAAAGCCGCGCAATGCCATCGGCCTGCTGCGCGATTTACCCGTTGTAGAAATGGAGAAACTGATGATCCAGCATGCCATCATTGGCGAGGAGAATTTACGTGAGCTTGCCAATCAGAGGGCTCAGACTGTGCGAGATGCGTTAGTGACGACCGGGCAGGTGAGCGCAGACCGGCTGTCTATTGTTCCCGCCAAGCCGCTCACCAGTGACGAGAAAGCCAAGCTAAAGGGCAAACCCAGCCGCGTCGATTTTTCTCTCAGGTGATCTTTTACCTCTGATCATTTCCCGGACGCAACTTGCGCGGACAAGCGCGCAAAGACATTTCTCAGCCTTAAGTTGTGTAGCTTAATCTTCTGGTATAAACTCATCGCGATTCAGGAGGCGCCTTCATGAACCAACCGAAGAAATCCGCAAACCCTAAAGTCACTATCATCGCCAGCAAAGGAGCCAACCAAGCTATCAATTATCTGTTGGAAGACCGTGACGAACTTGAATGGCTCGTAGCCATCGGCCGCAACAAGAAAGGCGATATTTTCTTTTACGATACGGGCGGCGATATCATCCAAGATCTGGGAGCAATTTCTTACATAAAAGAGCGAATTCTACGAGACTACTTCGGCGAGACGGATGAATAACGTAGGCCATGCGACAAACCGGGATTGCTCAACTCCCGCTCCACGGCGGCAAGGCGCCTGTATGGCTATTTCAAAGAATGGTCAGGCTGGGCCGCGAGATCACCCGCCTTATAATCGAAAACGACGGACCCCAGGCATTCCTCCGACGCATAGCCGATCCATACTGGCTACAGTCTCTCGGTTGCGTTCTTGGCTTTGACTGGCATTCTTCCGGCGTGACCACCACGGTATGCGGCGCGCTTAAAGAAGGCCTCAAAGGCAGGGAGAAGGAACTCGGCTTATTTATCGCCGGCGGTAAAGGCGCGACTTCCCGAAAAACCCCTGGCGAGATTATCGCCGCAGGCGAGAAATATCCTCTGGATTGCAGTGCCGACGCCCTGGTTTACCTGAGCCGGCTCACCGCTAAAATCGATAACAACGCAATTCAGGATGGATTCCAGCTTTATCACCACAGTTTCTTTTGCACTTTCAACGGCTCCTGGGCAGTGGTGCAGCAAGGCATGAACGAGCGGTTTGCCCGGCGCTACCACTGGTTCTGCGAAGACGTCCGGACCATGACTCTCGAGCCCCACACGGCGATCTGCAGCAATCTGCGCAAAGAGCGGGCGCTCAATCTTGTTGCGTCGGAGAGTCAAGCGGCGCAGTCGGTGATTGCCGATCTCTCTCATGAGCGGCCGGAAAAACTCATCGGCGAAATCCAACGGCTGCAAACATTGTCGTTGCCTTCGCATCATCAAGTTTCCGTCAGCGACATTCACCCGAAGTCGATCGAAAAGATTCTGCTGAAAACCTACGAACGTAAAGTCGCGAACTTCGAAGAACTATTGAGCATGCCGGGAGTCGGCGCCAAAACTTTGCGAGCTCTCACTCTTATCGCTGATCTTGCCTACGGCACTGCCGCATCCTGGAAAGACCCGGTAAAATTTAGCTTCGCGCACGGCGGCAAGGACGGGCATCCCTATCCGGTTGATTGCAAGCTATACGACGACTCAGTTGAATTTCTGCGCCGCACATTGGAGCGAGCGCGAATTGACAAAAACGAGAAAGAGAACGCGCTAAAAAGGCTGCAGAGGCTTTTCGCCTCGGAGAATTAAGACAGAATCATCACGGCTCTTTCGCAACTCTCCTTATCACTTCAGCACTTCAGCAAATACGTTTGACTCACTCGCTGCATTGGTCTAGCGTGCGGCGGATGTCTGCCATCGCCGGCTTTTTTGGCTTGGGTATGCTGGCACCGGAGAAGCGACGCTCGCTAAGCTTGGTTTATGCCGCAAGCCTGGCGCTCATGATGGGCGTCAATTTCATACAACCCGCCTTGCCGGCAATGACCGAGCCCTTCGGCATCAGCGATTCGGCTCTCTCGCTGATCATGACTGTTTTCACCGCGCCGGCCATTGTGCTGTCACCGATCTTTGGCGTGATCGCCGATATGTACGGCAGAAGATTGCTTCTCGCCGGCGGTCTCATATTATTCGGCATCAGCGGTACGGCGATGGCACTGGCGACCAGCTTTACCTGGCTGCTGGTGTTTCGCGCGATTCAGGGAATTGGTTTCAGCGCCGTCATTCCGCTCACGATTGTGCTGATAGGCGATCTGCTCGATGGCGACGAGGAGATCGCCGGACAAGGTTTGAAGGTGTTTCTCGATCGCATCGGCTACATGATCCTGCCGCCGCTGGGCGGACTGTTGGCTGCGTTTGCCTGGTACTGGCCTTTCACTCTTTATATCATCACCGTGCCGTTGGGGATCATGACGTTTTTCTGGATGCCCGAAACCAAAGGCAGGGTAACCAGCGGAACCCGCGCCTATTTGGGCGAGATGCTCAAGCTAATGCGCCATCCCCGATTAGTCGTAGCTTTTTCGGCGGGTTTCTTGCGCTTCTTCCTTGACTATGGATTTCTGACTTACTTTCCCCTTTTTCTTGTGCGCACCCATGGCATCTCAACGGCAACAGCGGGCTTGTTGTATGTCTTTTTTTCAGCGGGCGCTATGATTACTTCCAGTCAGGCAGGGAGACTGGCGGCGGGCAGAGACAAGGCCCGGGTACTGTTTATCGCCTTCTTGGTCAGTGGCATCGCGTTGGTGGCGGTGCCGTTTATGCCCGGCGTCTGGTTGGTAGGCGGCGCGTTATTTTTTTATGGCATCGCCAACGGTGTCATCTCGCCGATGCAAAAGAGCCTGCTCACGCAGAATGCCCCGCTTCAAATGCGCGGCGGCATCGTGTCTTTCGATCGCTTGATTCAACAGGCTTCCAAAACTATCTCAACGTCCGTGGTCGGCTTGCTCTTGATAACCGCAGAGCTGCCGACAATTTTCTGGATACTTGGATTGCTTTCTTTAGTCAGCGTAGCGTTAATGGCGCTCTTGCTGCCGTCACGCAAGTCCGCTCTGGTTAGCCCAAGCGTCTCCTGAGTCGAAGCAGTGTTAATTGCCGCGCCTCCAGAAAATCTTCCGACCAAACTTCCGGGCTGCACTAAAAACCTTTGAACTCCGTCTCTTCGCGGCTTTCGGTTTCCAATTGGATGGTCGTGTGCTCGATGCCGAAACGCTGCTTGAGGGTTTCTTCAATACCGTTCAAAACTTCATGGAAATCTTCGCCGTTGACAATGACGGCGTGTGCGCTGAGGGTGAAGATCCCCGAAGTCACCGCCCAAACATGAAGATCGTGAACCGCCATGACACCTTTCACATCCTCGATGGTGCGCTGGACTTCTTCGAGTCGAATCGTTTTGGGAACCGACTGCATAAGAATACTCAATGCCTCTCTAATCAAGTTCCATGACGAGTACAGGATCAACAAGCCGATAAAGACACTGATCAACGGATCGGCCAGATACCAAGCGGTAAAATACATCATAAGCCCGGCGACAATGGCGCCCACGGAGCCAATGGCATCACTGATCACATGCATGAACGCGCCGTGAAGATTGAGATTATGGTGATGCGATTCGTAGAGAATGAAGCCGGCGGCAATGTTCACCATCAGACCGACTGTAGCGACAATGATCATGCCGAGGCTCTCTACTTCCGGTGGATTGTTGAGTCGATTGTACGCCGCGGCAAAAATCACCCCAACAATCAGCCAGAGTGCCAGACCATTAAAAAGGGCGGCTAAAATTTCCGCGCGATGATAGCCGTAGGTGCTCTCCGCCGTAGCCGGCCGCCGCGCCATTCGAAAGGCAAAAAGACTGACGACAATGGCGCCAATATCGGACAGCATATGCCCGGCATCAGAAAGCAAGGCCAGGCTATTGGTGAGAAAACCCGCAATTAGCTCCGCGAAGAAGTAGCCGAGGCTGATGGCGAGCGCCAACTTGAGCCGCCGCGTCTCGCTGTGTCGTTCCATATTCGAAGTATTTCAGTACGCTACTCTTCCGGCCAGTATAGTTTCAAGAGCAAACCGCGCTCAGGATGAACGGGGAGTCTGCCTCTCTCTTTAACGAGGTAGCGCTCCCCGGCCTGAGTTCTTCAACATCAGAAAATAAATCTTCCCGGGGCTATTCATATAACCCGCGTGAGCGCCCGCATCATCACCGCTGCCCATATACAGATCCGCCCGATGAAAACCGCGGATCGCCCCGCCGGTATCTTGATTGAGCACGAAGCGAACAAAAGGCCGCCAACCGATCAATCGCCCGGCGCCATTCAGAACCGGACTTTCACTGTAGATCAGCGCCGCGGCTCCCTTTGGAAAAAGACGAGAATCGGTCGCAATCGATCGTCCCGCAGTCACCGGCACTTCGAGACTGCCAAAAGGACCGCTTTCAGTAACCCGGAAAAAGACGTAGCTCTCATTATGCGCCATGATCTCGTCGCGCTGCTCAGGATTTTCCGCCAAGTGACGGCGTAAGCGCTGCATCGACATCTCGGTTTGGGAGATTTTGCCTTGGTCGATGAGTAGCCGGCCGATGCTCCGATACGGACGGCCGTTTTGACCGGCATAACCGATATGCACCTGCCTTCCATCCGGCAGGCGCAAAACACCTGAACCCTGGATGTGAAGAAAGAATAACTCGATGGGATCCTTGACCCAGGCGATCTCAAGCCCGCGCCCGCGCAACAACTTAGCGTGGTCGATCTCACGGCGAGTGTAGTAAGGAACGAATTGCTCGCCCTCGACTCGCCCGGTGATTTTTCTTGCAGTTTCGTCGGAACCTGCCGCAACGCCACCAAGGGTTACCAGATCCGTCGGTTTGCCATAGATCGGATAGCGGTATTCGCTGGTTTCGACAAGGTTGCCTTCGATGACCGGTTGATAGTAGCCGGTAAACAACACTTCTCTCTGCTGCTCATCTTGGCTTGACGGTACCAATTCAAAACGGGATTGAAATTCTTCAACGAAACACTGCCAACAACTCCAGCGATCAAGCACTCGATGGAGAGCGGCAAGGCTGGTCAGGACTTGTCCGGCGCTAACTTGCCGGGGTTGCTCTCCGACGACGCGATCCGCTGGAAGCTTCCTCAGATACGATATGCTGCGATCGATAGCGAGCCGGAGTGACTCACGATCGAGGTCGTCCGTGATCGGCAGCGGGGATGCGACGATCTGGCCATGAACCAGTTGAATTCCGAGTAACAACCAGGCAAACAGACCGCACAGCGCGAGGAATGATTTCCGCAGGGATACTCCTTGAACTCGACCGTCCATTCGTGCAAGCATTCTAGCATTGAATGACAAAGAATTAAGAGAAGAAGCTGCCCGCGTGCTCGACGAATTACCCGAGGAGTTCCGAAGGCAGTTGCATAATCTCGAGATCGTAGTGCAGAAAAGACCGAGCAGACATCAGTTGGCGGAAATGGATTTAGATTCTCACGAAGAGGTCATCTACGGGCTCTACGAAGGAGTCCCTTTGCCCCACCGGTCCGCGTTCGATCCGCCTTATCCTGCCGGACAAAATAACTCTGTTCTCCGAACCTCTGCGCATCGACTTCCCCGATCCCGACGAACTGCGCGAACAGATTCGACTTACCGTGATACACGAGATCGGCCACTACTTCGGTATGGACGACGATCAAATCGAAAAGCTGGGTTATTAACTTGCAGCGATGCGCGGGTCAGAACGAACCGAGAAGCCATCAGTGATAAAATTTGAACAAACTGCTCCTCACCGCAAAGCATACATTCTGATTCTCACATCCGATAGTGGACCCATTGAGAGTCATTTCGAATCTAGTCCCGCGACTTCTAGACTCATGCCTGCTGCGCAAAGTTCGACCGCTCAGGTTTTGATGCCGATGAGCTCCATTATTTTAATCTGATCAAAGCCGACTACCGCTTCCCCGTCGACGATCGTCACAGGCGTGCTTTGATAGCCCATGTCAATCAACTCTTTTAATGCCGCCTTATCGGCGCGCACATTTTTTTCCACGAACTCGACGCCCTTTTGAGATAGAAACTCCACCTCCTTGTGACAAGGTCCTCAACCCGGCTGCGTGTAGACGACGATTGTTTTTGCCGCCATTCCTTACCTCCATGAGCAATTTCCACTCATAGTATCTTTTTGCAACTTGTGATGAAAGACGTTGCGTCGGCTATCGCAAGGTTACCTCCAATCACCGAATAAGCTTCGGTGCATTGCCGATGCGGGTTGCATGTTTCAAAGGCTGAGCCGGTTTGTTAATTTACTGACAGCTTTGTCATCTCTGAACAGAGACTTAAAAAATAAATATGCGAATTGCAAAACATTATGACTCCAAGCGAGCTTGCGTACTTGAGACTTTCTGTTGGTCTCGGCTTACTGTTTGCGTTTTCTGCTTGGCCTCTCGATATCCCGTCTCTAACCTCGAGCGTTAACTTTCTGACAACTCATGCCCGCTTCCTCGCATCCGAGAAGCTCACGGGCCGAGGCATCGATACTCCTGGTATAAGGGTTGCCCGTGACTACATCGCCAGTGAGTTTGCCAGGCTCGGCCTGACACCTGGAGGTGACAACGGCAGCTACCTGCAATCCTTTGAAGTTGCCACGGGTGTAAGGGTTAATCAGCCTACAAGTCTCGCGTTGGACAATCAACCAGCTCTGACATTGAACCAGGATTGGACTCCATTAGGTTTTTCCGCTTCAAAAAAAGTAGAAGCCCCAGTCGTTTTCGCCGGCTATGGCATTACCATAAAAGAGTATGGCTATGATGACTATCGGGACATTGATGCCAAAGGAAAAATTGTCATTGTCCTGCGGTACGAACCGCCGCCCAAGCACGCCAACAGTCCGTTCCGTAACTATCCTAACAATTCGGTTCACGCTGCGCTCCGTACCAAAGCAAATAATGCGCGGGATCACGGCGCTATCGGCATGATCTTGGTGGATTTGCATCATCAAGACAATGCCAAAGGTGAACTCATCTCCACCAAAAACAGCTTGTGGCGCGGCGGCACCGGTTTGGTAGCCGCGCAGGCGCGGCGCGCACCAATCGAAAAATGGTTGGAGAGCCATGGTGTTTCGCTAACAGAGTTGCGCGGCAAAATCGATTCTGAGGGAAAACCGGCGTCGCATGGAGGTGCCCGCCAGTACGGTGAAATTAGAGGTGAATCTGGAAGAGATTCGCCAGCCCACGGAGAACGTTGTCGCCGTTCTTCCCGGTTCGGATCCTCATCTAAGAAATGAGAGTGTGGTGATTGGCGCGCATTACGATCACATCGGCTTTGGCCACTATGGCACGCGCAATTCGAGCACTGAGGGACAGATTCATCATGGCGCCGATGACAATGCCTCGGGCACTGCTGTACTGCTGGATCTCGCGCGGCAACTGAGCGAAAGCGATATCAAACCGGCAAGGACGATCGTCTTTGCCGCCTTCTCGGCGGAGGAGTTAGGACTGTTCGGATCGCGACACTATGTCAATCATCCCGCCGTCCCGCTAGCTTCGACGAAGGCGATGATCAACCTCGACATGGTGGGCCGTTTACGCGAGCGACGAGTGACCGTTTTCGGCACACGTACTGCCCAAGAATTTAGCGGCATCGTAAAGAGTGCGGCTACGGAATTGGGACTGGAGATTGTCGAGGCCGATGGGATCGGACGGAGCGATCACATGTCTTTTTACAGCAAAAAGATTCCCGCGCTTCATTTCTTTACTGGCGTGCATTCCGATTATCATGCGCCCGGCGATACTTGGGACAAGCTCAATCTGGAAGGAATGGCGAAGATTAGCGAGCTGCTTGTGGCTACGATTCGGTCAATTGCCAACACCAATGCACCATTGAAATTTGTCAGCCCGCCATCATTACCGCGCGCACAGGCGATCAGCGAAGGCCCGGCTTCGACGAGCTATCTTGGCAGTATTCCGGACTATTCGGGGGCGGATGAAGGGGTGCGGCTCGCCGGAGTTTCGGCCGGAAGCCCGGCTGCGCTAGCCGGTCTTCGTGAGGGAGATGTGATCGTCATGTTGGCTGAAACCAAGGTTCAGAATCTGGAGGATTTGATGCTCGCCTTAGTCAGCAAGAAACCTGGTGATGAGGTCGAGATCATCGTGCTTAGAGAAAGGCAACCGCTCAAGCTTAAGGCAGTGCTTCGGGCTCGGGGTTAGCCCGTGCGGTGAGTCGCCGGCGTAAAAACTGCTTCGATGTTGAACGAAGAACTAGATCAAGCACCGGCGGAAGCGATAACTCTTCCTCTTGGAGGGACCATCCTCCCGAATCTGCGCCGGTAAATACACATGTTTTCGGCGCCAGCCTTAGGAAAAATGCTCGCAGCGTGTAATACCTTATGTTAGTATAATTTCACTGAAGGCTGTGGTGACACTTCTAGGAGGCTGATGATGATCAAGTTGTATACTTTCCCCCCGTCGACCAATTCCCGCAAAGTTAGAATCGCGCTGATTGAGAAAGGATTGGAATTCGAGCGAGTCAATGTGGATCTTACCAAGCGAGAGCAGAAAAACCCGGAGTACCTCAAACTTCATCCGTTCGGTCAGATTCCAACTTTGGACGACGAAGGATTTATTATCTACGATTCGACCATCATCAACGAATACCTCGAAGATGAGTATCCTTATCCGCCATTAATGCCCGAAGACTCGGAAGGACGTGCCCGGGCGCGCTTGATGGAGGATTTTCGCGACAATCACTTCAATGCTTACTTTGTTCACATCATTCAAGAAATTCGCAAACCGGAAGCCGAAAGGGATAGCCAGCGGATGGACGCCGCGAAGGCAGAAATTGCAAAGGCGTTCGACCGAATCGAACGGGAATTGGAAGGGAAAGAGTATTTGGCCGGAGCTTTCAGTCTTGGCGATATAGCTTTTATGCCGAACATCGACCTGCTGGATCGTTTTGGTATCGCTGTCGATCCGAAGTATAAAAACACAATTGGCTGGATCGAACGTCTGAAAGCGCGGCCCAGCTTTGCCGCTTCAGCGACATAAGCGGTTGGATGACCGCCCGCCTGATCTTCGCTTGGCTAGTTCATCTTTTCAGCGCCCTCGGGGCAGTCATCGCCTTTATAGCGATTCTCTTCATCGAAGAACTTCGTTTTCAAGAAGCTTTTTTTCTAATGACATTAGCCGTCGCCATCGACGCTTCGGATGGCACTCTGGCGAGAGCCGCGCGGGTCAAAGAGTTGCTGCCGAACTTCGATGGAGACCGCCTGGAAGACATCATTGATTACTTTAACTATGTCGTCGTGCCGTGTCTGTTGCTGATCCGCGCCAATTTGTTGCCGCCTCAGGATGCGCTCTGGTTGATTGCTTTTCCTTTGCTGGCAAGCGCTTACGGCTTCTGTCAGAAACAAGCCAAAACGGCCGATCATTTTTTCTTGGGGTTTCCCTCGTACTGGAATATTGTGGCTTTGTACCTCTACGTTCTGAGGGCGCCGCTTTGGTTCAACGCCTTTTTGGTTCTGGCGTTAGCGATCCTTGTGTTCGTGCCGATTAGATATATTTATCCAAGCCGGAGCCCGTACTTGCGTTCATGGACAAACACTCTGGGCATTCTCTGGGGCCTTGCGATTTTGGCTATAATTTACTGGCTGCCTGACCCACCGCGTACAATTGTCTTGGTCTCTCTTATCTTTCCAGTTTACTACCTCTGCCTTTCCTTCTGGCTTGAATTGCGCCGGGTCAGAATCAAACATAACGAAAGTCCAGGTTAGGATGACGCAATTTTTTCGTCGCTCACTCGCCAGCGCTGTCGCGCTCTCGCTGCTAGTTGGCGGCTGGCTGGCAATCAGAGCGGGCGCGGGGCAAAGCCAATCGGCGTCTCCTAAGTACGTTTTTTTATTCCTTGCTGACGGCGGCGGCATCGCCCACCTCGAAATCACCCGGCAATACAACCGACAAGTGTATAATGAAGGAATGGTGATCAGCGACAGGATCATGAAGGAAGGAAGCGTCGGGCTAATGACTACGCATGCGGCGAATTCTCTTTCCACGGATTCCGCCGCCGCGGCCACCGCTCTGGCCAGTGGGTGTAAAGCCAACATCGGCGCCTTGGGTGTGTGCGCCGACGGCTCCGTACCGAGTACCGTGATGGAGCAGGCGAAAAAACGCGGCATGCGCATCGGCCTTGTAACGAATTCAACCGTCTACGACGCCAGTCCCGCGGCATTTGTCTGCCATGTTCCCAATCGTCGGCATTTCGCCTCGATCATCGATCGTTATCTTGAGCTCGAGCCGGATGTCATTCTCGGCGGTGGCAAAGAGCACTTTGTGCCCAAGGGCCAACCCGGAAGCCGGCGCAACGACGAAACCGATGCGATCGCCGCCTTTCAAAAAAAGGGCTATCAGAAGGTTAGCAACAAACTCGAGCTTGAGCGGGCTTCAGGTGGCAAACTTCTCGGCCTGTTCAGCGATAAAGAGATGAGCTTTGAGATTGAACGCAAAAAAAACATTGAGCCATCGGTCTACGACATGACCCATGCCGCGATTCGTAATCTGCACGATGCTAATCCACATGGATTTTTCGCATTCATAGAAAACGAGAACATCGATACCGCGAGCCATCTCTCCGATATCGCGGCCGTGATCCATGATTACCGCGAATTCGACCGCGCCGTCGCACTCGCCTACGAGTTTTACAAGAAGTACCCGCGCGAGACCCTGATCCTGGTTACCTCGGATCATGAGACCGGCGGGTTGGGTTTTACCATGGCTTTAAAAGATCTAAGCAGCACAAGATCGGACAACCAGGCAGCCGCCACCAACGCGGACCTAAAGAAGCTTCAAGCCATCACCATTTCGCTTCAGCAAGCGTCGCGAATTCTCGGACCGGCGCCTACGGAAGAGGCCATCGATAAACTGATGCGGGAGCACTTCAGCGGATTCACGCTGGCGCCGGAATTCAAACAAGCGATCATCGCCCGCCAGCCGCCGTCGCGCACGCTGTATATCGATCCAACCGCTCATGCTCTCGGATTGATGATCGCCAACAACACCCAGGCTTATTGGCAGACATCCTCTCATACCAACAATCCGGTTGCGGTCGCGGCACTTGGAGTCGGCTCAGAACAATTCAAAGGATATTACGACAACGCCGATTTCGGCAAGAAATTGTTGGCGCTCCTGGACGACAGCAGAACCTTACTCCGGCGCTAGCCGGCAGCCAACGATCCTATGGTGTATCCGGGTCGGCCGGAGGCGTGGTTAACTTACCCCGCCACCGATACTCCAAACAACCAGCCCGCACCATAGGTGATTGCCGACGCCAGCAAGCCGATACCCAGCATGCGCAGCCCGCTTATCCATGGCCCCTTGGCGGTAAAGATCGAAATAATCGCGCCCACGCCTACCAGAGCTAGACAGCTAAGCAACCCACTCGCGAGCCAAGCAACTTGTCCGGAACTAACCAGATAAGGCAGCACCGGAATCAACGCGCCGACTATGAAAGCTAGAAACGAGCTCAGCGCCGCGGTCCAAGGTGATCCCAGCTCCGAAGGATTCAAGCCCAACTCTTCACGCGCGAGCGTGTCAATAGCGGTCTTTGGATTGGAGATAATGCGTCGGGCCAGCATCGCAGCCTCTCTCTCGGGGATTCCCTTGGCTTGGTAAATTAACGAGAGCTCCTCCTCTTCTTCCTTGGGTGACATCTCCAACTCTTGTTGTTCCATAGCGATCTGCTGCTCGAAAAGTTCGCGCTGGGCGCGCATCGAGACATATTCACCCGCTGCCATTGAGAACGATCCCGCCAATAAGCCGGCCACGCCCGCGAGCAGAATGTACTCAGGCCTCGCATCGGCGCCCGCAAAGCCCATGACCAAACTGAAATTCGAAACCAGTCCATCGTTGATGCCGAAAACAGCGGCGCGCAGGCTGCCACCACGCGATATCACGTGCCATCGTTCGCTGCCGATAATTGCGTCCTGGCTGGAGATCCCTTCGTCCATGGCGCGCAATGCGCGGCTGTGCGCTCTCTCCTCGGCTGGCAATCCAGCTGCCTCCGGCTGATTTAAGTATCCCGGCTCATCGCTGGCTTCCAGGCTACTAATAATTGGAATCACTCGATGGGTGCCGAAATGCTTCGCCATCCAACCCAGCACCCGCACCCGGACTGTGGGACGATATTCCGGCACTTGATAGCCGGCCGTCTCGATAAGCCGCACCCACCGCCGCGCATGTCGCTCCTCGGTCTGCGCCATTTTTCGGAAAATCACCGCGCGCTTCTCGTCTTTTTCAGCGGCGGCCAATGCGCGATAGAGCTCAATACCGTCCATTTCGACGAGATAGTTTTGTCGGTAACGCGCAACATCCGCTGCACTGATCTCCTGGGTAGGCATCACGCGCTCTTTACCAAACCGTAGCTTCGCTTCATTTCTTGGTATCCTATTTCGGCATCGGTGATCCAGGGAATTGCTCGGACTCCCCGCAAGCTTCATCCTTGCCACAGGGCGGCTTGCCTAGTCAAATTTATTCATTCGACTTGCATGCGCTGATAAATTCATTCTAGGTTAGCACCATGCTGGCTTTTTTCGACATTGAAGAAGCACGAAGACGCATCCGCGACCAAATCTACCTCTCGCCCCTCTCCTATTCCGAAACCATTAGCCGGATGACCAGCAGTAAAGTCTTTTTCAAGTTGGATAACTTGCAAATGACCGGTTCATTCAAAGAACGGGGCGCGCTCAACCGTTTGCTGACCCTGACGACCGACGAGGCCGAGCGCGGTGTGATTGCCGCCAGCGCCGGCAATCACGGTATGGCAGTGGCATTTCACAGCCGGCGCCTGAATGTGGAGTCCACGATAGTCATGCCGGTTCATGCGCCGCTGATCAAAGTGGGACGGGTGCGACTATACGGCGCACAGACCATATTGCATGGCGAAGATTACGATGGAGCTTTCACCGAAGCCCAGCGACTGAGCCAGGAAAGAGGGTTGACTTTCCTTCATGCGTTCAACGATCCAACAATCATCGCGGGTCAAGGCACCATCGGCCTCGAACTCTACGAGCAAAATTCACATTTAGACGCCGTCATCGTCCCGGTGGGCGGCGGCGGTTTAATTGCCGGTACCGCACTGGTCCTCAAGGTTCTCAATCCGCATATTCAAATCATCGGCGTACAGGCGGAGGCCATGCCCTCTATGAAAGCGGCACTGGAAATAGGTGCGCCGATTAGGCTCGCGCCGGCAACCACGATCGCCGACGGCATTGCCGTGCGCAGAGTTGGCGAGACAGCATTGGAGCTGGTCAAACAGCACGTCGATGAGATTGTCACAGTAACCGAAGGTGAAATTGCCAATGCTGTGCTGCTTTTACTGGAGATAGAAAAGACCGTCGCCGAAGGCGCCGCTGCGGCTCCCCTCGCCGCGCTCATCAACAAGAAGGTCTCTTTACGAGACAAGAACATTGCCCTGATCGTTTCCGGCGGCAACATCGACGTCAATCTGATATCGCGGATTATTGAAAAAGGACTCATTCAAGATGGACGATTGAGCCGCTTCTCCGTGGTAATCTCGGATCGGCCGGGGAATCTGGCAAGGCTCACTCAACGAATCGCCGACTTCGATGCCAATATCTTGCAAATCGGCCAGAGCCGCGGCTTCGGCCGAATTGCCATTGATCAAACGGAAGTCGAACTAGTGGTCGAGACAGCCGGCTTAGATCATGTCGAACGGATTAGAAACCAGTTGAGCAAAGACGGCTTTCAAGTTCGCTGGGAAAGTTAACCGCGCGTCGCTTTGGCGAGTGATGCGCTTTGGACGCCGCACGTTGTTATCAACTAAGGGGGAAATTGAAATCAAACAGCGATCGCGGACGACTTTAATGAAGACTAGCCGCGCAGTCACATCCTGTTGATTCAGAGAAACTCCCCGCCTGTTTGGATCCCAATGCAAGTTGGCAAATCAGCAACTGGATATTACATTATAAATGGAGGCTGTGATTTCCATGAAGACGATCAAGAAACAACTGCTGATCTTCGTAATTGCGGCGGTTATGATTGCGCCTGCGGGTTGTAAGAGGAGTGAGGATGGTGAAGGCTCTGCAGAACAAGCCGGTCGAAAGATCGACAACCTTCTCGAAAAAGCCGGGCAGGAGACCGGTAAGCTAATGGAACGAGTGGGCGAGTCCATGCAGAAGGCGGGAGAAAACATGCAAGACAATTCGAAAAAATAGCGTCCGAAAGAGTCCACCACGAGAACTAGATCCTTCAGCAGCATCGGCAGGCTTGGGAGGCTGCTTGCTTATCACGTTCTCTCATCAACTCACCTACACATTGGCGAGTCCGCGAAGCAAACTCAGGACGCCACTTCATTTCAATCGCATCAGCTGAGCGTCATCAACGCGCTGCGATTACATTGGATTGGAGGCCGACACGAGCTACTCCGCGCGATATAACGGACCTCTCTTCATTGGCTCTATCGATTGAAATCCGCCCTGGAGCACTATGTGTTACGTGATAAACGTTGCGAAGCAGTTGCGTTTTGGTTCCTACTTATTTTCGCCTGTCACATGATAATTGCGCCGAGATAATTTTGCGCGCCAAGCTCGCGCAAGTATGTCTCGAGTTATACGGAATTGTAGCGTTTGTCATGAGTCGATGGACTTCGTTGACACGGTTTTTCCCATTTAACGCTGCTAAGTGCTCAAAGGAAACATAACAGGTTGCCATCTACCGCTAACTGAGCGCGCATCAATGTCATTAATGCAGTAATCCAGTTGTAAGCACCTGCCTCAACCTCACTCATTAGAAGAGCATTCAGCGTTACACATCGTTCGGCTCATCTTAGAGGAATCTTCCGGCTCTTCCCTCCCACGAGCGCGCCCAGGGAACTAAGCGAACAGTAATGTCTCCAACAGCGCAAAGACTTCGTGCGCAATATCAGACGAAAACTTCCTTCGAACCCTTAAACTGACTCATGCGGGAGAAGCAAAGAAGTAGCAGTTCCATGGCATATGTGTTGCTGAAACAGTTCTCGCAACGTCGAGATCCGCAACAGAGCCACAAATACAAAGCAGCCTTAAAAATTTGATTGATGCTGGTCCGGTGCCTTCGAACAGGGCCGCAGCCATCTTTCGTACCAAGTGATAGCCGATAAAGAAACATCGATCATACGTAAGGATGCGACAATAGTGCATCCATTGAATTCATATTTTCGGAGGACAGTAATGCTGTATTTCCACTCAAGCTTTTGGTTCATTCTCGCACTTGCAATCGTGTCGAATTTACTCCCAAGCCACATTGTCTCTGCCGCTCAGCTAACACTTAGTTGGACTGACGCTTCGGATAATGAGGATGGTTTCAGTATCGAACGGCGAACCGGTACTAGCGGGACCTTCGCGCGCGTTGCGAGTGTTTCACCTAACGTTAGCACGTACACAGATCCCAACCTGGCAAGTAGTACTACGTATTGTTATCGTGTTAACGCGTTCAACTCGGCCGGCAGTTCTGCATACACCAATGAGATTTGCGGTACGACTCTGGCCGCAAGTTTCACACTGACCTTAAACCGTTCGGGGAATGGTACGGTCACCAGTTCTCCCAGTGGCATCAGCTGTGGAAGCGATTGCACTGAGGTCTACACCGCCGGTAGCGTCGTAAAATTAACTGCTGCGCCCGCCACAGGTTCTACTTTCGCAAACTGGTCCGGAGATGCAGACTGCAGCGACGGTAGTGTCACAATGAACGCCAACATAACATTGCACGGCATTATTCAATCTCATAAGTACCTATACGCTTTCAGTAAGCCGCGCCGGTACCGGCACCGGCACTGTGACCAGCAGCCCCACGGGAATCAACTGCGGCAGTGCATGCACGGCAAGTCTTAGCAGCGGCACAAACGTCAGTCTTGTTGCCACGGCTGCTTCGGGTTCGACATTCGCCGGCTGGTCAGGCAACTGCACCGCGGCCGGAAGCGTTACGATGACTGGCAACATGGGTTGCACAGCGACTTTCAATTCGCTCTGGTTATACTCTAACGAGCACTGTTGTTAATGAAGTGACATCAAGCGGAACCGCAGGTGGAACAATCGTCAGCAACCCGGCCGGAATAAACTGCGGGACGGACTGCTACAGAAAACTATCCTGCGGGACAGATAGTTACTTTAACACCGAAGCCCGCAGCCAATTCTAAGTTTAAGTCGTGGACAGGACATGCCGATTGCTCCGACGGTTCCGTCAATATGGATGCGAACAAAACCTGTACAGCAACATTTACCCTTAACACACTAAGCCTTTCTGTTTCGAAGACGGGCAATGGTACCGTTACCAGCACTCCCTCTGGCATCAATTGCGGCACCGTTTGTTCCTTTAACTTTGTCGCGGGAACAGCCGTAACGTTAAAGGCCACCCCTGACGCAGGTTTTGCATTCGGCGGCTGGACCGGAGGCTGTACCGGAACAGCGGATTGCAAGTTAACGCTATCGTCCAATACAACCGTCACAGCAAATTTTGTTAACAGCTTGAGCGATAGGATCGGTATTTACCGGCCGTCCACCGGTGAGTGGTTCTTGGACCGCAACGGCAATGGCGGTGGGACGCCGCTGATATTTACGCCGAAACGTTTGGCGAATCATACGGAATCCCCGTAGTCGGCGATTGGAACGGCTCAGGCAAAACTAAAGTCGGCTTGTTCGTACCTAGAGACATCACAATGGTTCTTGGATCTCAATGGCAACGGGATTTGGGAGGACTGTGGAGTGGATGTTTGCGTAAAATCGTTCGGCCAGTCAACGGATCTGCCAGCGGTCGGACAGTGGACCACCACTCCCGGCGATTCGATCGGCGTTTTTAGACGGTCAGAAAAGAAATGGTATCTCGATATCAATCGCAATAAAGTTTGGGATGGATGCCGCACCGACGAATGCCCGTCTTCAGTATCTACGTCAACGGCGATATACCTGTTAGCAGGCGATTGGACCGGCAGCGGGACCACTCAATTGGGTCTGTTTCGTCCGAGCACTGGCGAATGGTTTCTCAATCGGGACGGCAATAGATCCTGGAATAACTGTAAAAAGGATACCTGCATTACCAATTTCGGTGAGGCTGGCGACCTGCCTGTGATCGGCGATTGGAATGGGACAGGCATAAGCAAAATCGGCGTGTTTAGACCGGCAACCGGCGAATGGTTCTTGGATCTAAACGGCAATGGCAAGTGGGATGAATGGTATTGATCTACAGTTGTCATACGGTGAACCTGGAGATGTTCCCGTCGTTGGCAAATGGTAAATCGAAGACGCCCCATTCTGATGTGCGGCAGCTCCGTCAAACGAAGCTGCCGCACGAGCTTCTTGTAATAACGCCGAACGGACTGATCCAACTAAAGCTCTAACGATTCATTCAGAAACACCCATCGGCAAGCCTTGGCGGAGGGGGCGAGATTCGAACTCGCGGTGCATGTGATGCACGCCGGTTTTCAAGACCGGTGGTTTCAACCGCTCACCCACCCCTCCCTACGATCGAATTGAATTACATAAGCGCTGGCGCGCTCCGTACGCCTTCTTAGGAGCAGAAAGAAATTCTGCACGGTCCTGAAGGCTTTTGCAATGTCCGGGCTCTGCAAGCGAACATTCCCCGGTTTCAGTCCAAAATATCAATGCCTTGGTCATTACCCGATCAAGCATCAACACTGCGCTCCCTACTCTCATCCGCTCCAAAAAACACATTTCCGCTACTTGCCATTCCAATGGAGATTTCATAGTAGTTTGATTGCTCCCCTTTACGGTTTAATTGCCTTCGCCTATACGCTGGCTTTCGTCGTCGATGTCATTTTGACAATAGATTGACGATTTGAAAGTGTCAGTCGAAGAGCAAAAGTTTGAAATTCATCAACTTACACGTGGTCTTTTTATTGCTGCTGGAGCGGACACTATTCGAAGGAGGAATAAAATGCCGACGTTTGCTGATAAGGAAGTTCAAGCTAGACTGCTAAGAGAAATTCAACAACTTTACGAAAAAAGGGATCAAATCGAAGCCGATATCAGGGCATTGGAGGCGAAAAGCAAACTCCGGATCGAAAAGGCAGCACTTCAAGAAATCGACGCATATAAAAACCTGAATCGTACGCGCGCACAGCCATCCTGATGAGTTTTACAAGTGAAGCCGTTGTATCCAAACTCTGTTTATTACAACAACGTTCTCCGTCGTTTACTTATCCCTAATCCTGTCACTATGCCTCATCTGCGAACTTATCGTCCCGCCCGCTCTCCTGGCCAAGAAGTGGCGCTGGGAAATGCGTGCCTAGAAAATGTTGCGAGCATCACTCATCGTGATGCGCACAATCGGGACGAATGCGACGTTGGAGCAATAGCGGAGTCGTTGTGCCCCGCGGAAGGCGTCTGATAAATGCATATCCTTCACGTGTGCTTTTGATCCTTCCGGAGAGTTGATTGTTCTTCGCAGTCTCTAATCCGCTTTCACCAACGGAGGCGGTCCTCAAGCTTCCACCATCGGTACACTCTCAATTCGGCGACACGTCGTGGCGATAGTATTCGACTTCTTGCACTTAAGGCTAGCTTTGCTCAAGAGTCTGTGGATTAATCCAGTCGAACTGCTGCTTCCAGCGTCAGGTCATCGAGAGGCAATGCCCCTGTGAGTCTACGTAGCCGTCAGCAAACATGCTGGAATGGTTAAGTGGTCGATCCTGCACAGCGATGTCAACTGATCCTATCTAGTCCACCCATGTACGGCCGAAGAGCCTTCGGAATGAGGACACTACCATTCTTTTGCTGATAATTCTCCAAAATAGCCACGAGGGTTCGGCCTACAGCAAGTCCGGAGCCGTTTAGCGTGTGAACAAAATTCGGCTTGCCTTTCTCCTTGCGATAACGGATTTGCGCACGACGGGCTTGAAAATCCTCGCAATTCGAACAGGAACTAATCTCACGATACGTATCCTGCCCCGGCAGCCACACTTCGATGTCGTAGGTTTTTGCGGAGGCAAATCCCATATCGCCGGTACAAAGTTCTACGACGCGGTAAGCCAGTTCAAGTCGCTTCAAAACTTCTTCAGCGTTCTCTACCATGGTCTCCAACTCATCATAGGATGATTCCGGCTCGCAGAGCTTCACCATTTCGACTTTATTGAACTGATGTTGCCGAATCAGCCCACGCACATCTTTACCGTACGAACCCGCTTCACGGCGAAAACACAGACTCACCGCTGTATACTTTATTGGCAATGCCTCACGTTGGAGTACCTCCTCGCGGTGCACGTTTGTGAGAGGCACTTCGGCGGTTGGGATTAAGAAATATTCCGGCCTTTGAATCTGAAACAGATCCTCTTCGAATTTCGGGAGATTGCCGGTTCCCGTAAGCGCAGCGCGGTTCACCAGCGTGGGCGGAATGATCTCTTTGTAGCCGTGTTCGCGCGTATGCAGATCCAGCATGAAATTAATCAACGCACGCTCAAGCCGCGCAGCCGCCCCCTTATAGATTACGAAACGTGCCCCGGCCAGTTTTGCGGCGCGCTGGAAATCCAAAATGTCTAGCTCCTCACCGATTTCCCAGTGATTTCTCGCAGGGAAATCAAACTGAGGCCGCTCACCCCAGCGGCGAACTTCTCTATTGTCGGCTGAATTCTTGCCAACCTTAACATCGAGGTGAGGAAGATTCGGGACGGTTAGCATGAACTGTTCGAATCCTGCTTCTACTTCCGCCAGCGGCCTTTCCGTACCACGAATTTCCTCACTAAGTTGCTCAACTTCCCGCATCAACTCCGTGGCATCTGCGCCATTTTTTTTCAATCTGCCAATCTCACCGGAGAGTCGATTTTTCTGCTCTTTGAGCTTTTCCAATCTACTCAACACATCGCGACGTTGCCGGTCGAGCGAGAGAAATTCTCCCCAATCAATTTCTATACCGCGGGTCGCCATCCGCTTTTTCACTTGCTCCAGATCATCCCGCAGCAGCCTTATGTCTAACATTTAATTATCTCTAGATTAGCTCGAATGCGTTCTCAATGTGTTCCAGCGATGGCTGCGCACCAGCCCAGGAAATACCAACAACATCGAACCTAGCCTCACGCTGACTGAGCTTTTTCGCGCTTAAAAAGAACTGCGCCGCGTAGATCATTTTCTGCTGCTTCCTACCTTCGACAGCTTCCAGCGGCGTCCCGTATCGTATTCCGGTGCGCGTCTTAACTTCGACAAACACGATCACCCGCTGGTCCAACATAATGAGATCCAGCTCTCCCGCGGCGCAACGATAGTTGCGCTCGACGAGCTTGTAACCTTTCTTTCTCAAGAAGATCTCGGCAATTCGCTCACCCTCTTTACCTAATATGAGTTTTGCTTTCTTTAGGATCACGGCATGACGAACGGCAAATCTAGATCGGTTCCAAGCTCGAGGGAGCACATTGCGCGGACCGGCCGGAAGCTCCGGCGATGAATCGGCGATGGTCCAAATCGCCGCAAAGCTTCCATATGTGCGGCGCAGCTATATCCCTTGTGATGCGCAAAGCCGTACTCGGGATAACTTTTATCGAGTTCAACCATCATCGTGTCACGCGCAACTTTAGCTATGATCGAGGCGGCAGCAACCGAGACACAAAGCTGATCGCCTTTTATGATGGTTCTCTGAAAGGGCAATTGCTTGAAAACCGCGTTGATTTGAAACAATTCGGCCGGGATCTTTTGGTTCCCGTCGATGAGCAAACAATCGGGCGCCGGCCGCAAGGCGCGAAAGGCCTTGACCATTGCAAGCAAACTCGCCTGGAGAATATTGATGCGATCGATCTCCTCAACCTCAACGACACCCACGCCCCAGCATAGAGCTGACTCTCTAATTGTCGGCAGCAAACTTTCGCGCTGCTGCGGTGTTAACATTTTCGAATCTCTAATGGCGGAATGCGTAAAACCCTGCGGCAGCACGACTGCCGCGGCTACCACCGGCCCTGCCAAAGGGCCTCGGCCCACTTCATCCAGTCCGGCAACGCACTTGAAGCCACGCAAGTATGACTGTCGTTCGATGGCGCCCTGCTTTACAGGCCGGTCGAAGTCTTCCGACAAGGTGAATTGTTTGCCGCCCATTGTCTTTCCCTTTTAGCCAAAAGAGAAAACAACTGCAAATAAGAAGGTTAAGGCGGTCAATTCACCGCAACGGATATGCTGTTGAAGAGAGCCGCCTTTCCAAAGCATAGATGCGTCACATCTAACGATTCGCGTTGGAATTGGCACTGTCCATGTGTTAGAAAATCTCGATGCTCACACGCGAGGACGTTGCACAAATAGCGCTACTGGCCCGCTTGCGCTTGCTGCCTGAGGAACTCGATCAGCTAACTGTCGAGCTTCAGAGTATTTTGCAGTACATGGACAAACTCCGGGAGCTGGATATCTCGGAAGTAGAGCCTTTCACCCAAGCCGTAGACACATCCAATGCACTTCGAGAAGATGTAGTTACCAACACCTCGGATCCAGATAGAATATTGTCGAATGCGCCCGCAAAGGCGAAGAGCTTTTTTAAAGTTCCAAAAATCATCGAATGAATTTATCCTCAATGACGCTTCATGAAGCAAGCGATAAACTGCGTAAGCGCGAAGTTTCATCGCAGGAGCTGACTGAAGCCGTTTTCCAACGAGTTGCGCAAACGGACGGTATTATCCGCTCCTACATCACGCTTTGCCGTGATGCGGCGATCGCACAGGCAAAACAAGCCGATGAACGTCTCAAGCGCGAAACATCCGCTTCTCCTTTACTCGGCATACCAGTCGCTCTGAAAGATAATTTACTGACGCAGGGTTTACGGACAACCTGCGCGTCAAGAATATTGGAGAACTTTATTCCCCCCTATGATGCTACTGCCGTGGCAAAAGTTCGTTCGGCTGGTGCGGTAATTACCGGCAAGACGAACCTGGATGAGTTCACGATGGGTTCATCTGCTGAAAACTCTGCGTTCTTCTCAACGCGCAATCCCTGGGACTTGGAACGCGTACCCGGAGGATCTTCAGGCGGATCCGCAGCATCGGTGGCCGCTGATCAGTGCATCGCGGCTTTAGGAACCGACACGGGTGGTTCGATTCGCCAACCAGCGGCTTTTTGCGGTATCGTTGGCCTGAAGCCAACGTACGGCCGGGTCAGCCGCTACGGCGTCATCGCCTTTGCTTCTTCCATGGACCAAGTAGGTCCGATGACTAAGGACGTTCGCGACTGCGCGCTGCTGCTCGAAGCCATAAGCGGGCACGACCCAGCGGACTCAACTTCAGCCGCATTCTCCGCTCCATCGTACTCGCGATCGTTAACCGGCGAAATTGCCGGGTTACGTCTGGGTATTCCCAGGGAATATTTCACCGCAGGATTACAGCCGGCCGTTGATGAAGCCGTTGTGACCGCCATTCGTCAGCTTGAAAAACGCGGCGCCATTATAGAAGAAGTCTCATTGCCGCATACCGAATACGCTGTGGCCGTGTACTATATCATTGCAACTGCTGAGGCCAGCTCAAACCTCGCCCGCTACGATGGAATGCGCTATGGCCATCGCGCCGCTGGCAGCGTTTTGACAGAAGCCTATATGCTAAGTCGAGCACAAGGGTTCGGGCCGGAGGTGAAGCGACGTATTATGCTTGGCACCTACGCACTTTCAGCCGGATACTACGATGAGTATTATCTCAAGGCACAAAAAGTCCGCGCTTTGATCCATCGGGATTTTGCCGCGGTGTTTAAACATTGCGACGCGATCATCACTCCGACCTCGCCGACCACGGCATTCAAGATCAGCGAGAAAATACAAAATCCGCTTCAAATGTATCTATCAGACATCTGCACGATTTCGATCAATCTCGCCGGTGTGCCCGCGATCTCGGTGCCCTGCGGTCTGGACGGTGAAGGATTGCCGATCGGAATGCAGGTCATCGGAAAACCTTTTGACGAGGCGACCATCTTGCGCATCGCTTACGCTTACGAGCAACAAACAGAGTGGCACAGGAAAAAACCTGCTTTATCTACGGCATGAAATACGAAACCATTATCGGACTTGAAGTTCATGCTCAACTTCTGACCGACTCGAAAATTTTCTGCGGCTGCTCCACCAAATATGGTGCGGCACCAAACCACAATACTTGCCCTGTGTGCGCTGGATTTCCTGGTGCCTTACCGGTCTTGAACAAAAAGGTTGTAGAGTTTGCCGTTCGGTCCGGGCTCGCGATGAATTGTAAAATCGCTGGCTACAGTCGCTTGGCGAGAAAACACTATTTCTATCCTGATTTGCCCAAGGGCTATCAGATTAGCCAGTACGAGCTTCCAATCTGCACCAACGGCTACATCGATATCAGCGTGGAGGACTCTACGAAACGCGTTCGTTTAACGCGGATCCATATCGAGGAGGATGCGGGAAAAAATATTCACAATGCCTATGATGACTCGAGTTTGATCGATCTAAACCGTTCCGGAGTGCCGCTGCTGGAGATTGTCAGTGAACCCGATATCCGGGATGCTGCTGAAGGCGTAACGTATCTGAAAAGCTTACGTGCAATTCTTCGGTATCTGGAAGTCTGCGATGGTAACATGGAGGAAGGCAGCTTTCGCTGTGACGCAAACATTTCGGTACGCATCATTGGAACCGAGGCCTTAGGAACCAAAGTTGAAATCAAGAACCTGAACTCTTTTAAAGCCATTGAGAGAGCGCTGCAGTATGAGACAGAACGGCAGATCGATACGCTTTCGGAAGGTGGAGCCTTGGTTCAGGAAACCCGGCTGTGGGACGAAAACAATGAGCAAACTCGCTCTATGCGATCTAAGGAGTCGGCTCACGATTATAGATATTTTCCGGACCCTGATCTATTACCGATCAATCTAGATAAAGCCTGGATTCAACAACTCTGTAGCACTTTGCCTGAGCTTCCAGACGCGCGAAAAGTACGTTTCATGTCGCAGTATGGACTTCCACCCTATGATGCCGAGCTGCTCACCAGCCGCAGAGATGTTGCCGACTATTTTGAGGTCGCGATTACCATTTGCCCGAATGCCAAAGCGCTGAGCAATTGGATAGTGGGTGATCTGTTCCGCGTCCTAAAAGCCCGGAGGCTTGATGAACAGCTCCGAATCGACAATTGGCCGCTCCAGCCAACACAATTGGGCGAGCTGGTGCAACTGATCGATCAAGGCAAAATCAGCGGAAAAATCGCGAAAGTGATCTTTGATGCCTTGCTCGATACGAGCGAATCGCCGCAGCGTATTATAACCGCACGCGGCTTGGAGCAGGTCTCAGATCCCGCAAGCCTCGAGAGGTCAATAGACCAGGTTTTAACGAATCATGCGCAACAGGTCGCGGCTTATCGCGGCGGTAATGAAAAAATTTTCGGCTTTCTTGTGGGGCAGGTCATGAAGGCTTCACAGGGGAAAGCTAATCCGCAAAAGGTCAATGAACTGCTAAAAGCAAAACTTTCTTGAATGATCGATTCGAACAGACCTATTTAAGCTAAATCTTAGGTTGAAAACTTACGGTAGAGAAGAACGAACCTCCGGCCGATAAGCCTGGGGAAGATTGAGAATGATTCCGGTTAGCCCATTATCCCGCATACTTTTAAGTTGCCGCTCAGCCTCATCTCGTAGTCGAAAATTCCCAACTCGGACTCTTAACGACTCGCCTGCGCTAGCTTCAGTCATTGAGACAGCATAGCCGCGCTGTTCGAAAGTGTCTGCCCAACTCCGCGCTTCATAGCGATCCTTAAAGGCTACTTGAATAATGTAACCTTCAAGAGCTTTCGGCTTAGGTCTCATGAGGGGCTTCATTTCCGGTAGGTTTTCCATATGTTTGCCGGGAACAGGTATAGCTTGCTCTTCAACGGTTTCTGCCTCACCGCTCTGCAGCTCTGACCCTGTGATCAGCGCCGGCACCGTCTTCTCCGGATGTGCGGCTTTCGGATTTATCTGCCGTAAGTGATGCTATATCAGCTAGCCGCTCGACTTCGCTGCCAGGCTTTGAGGTTGTAGCAGACGATGAAGGCACTTCAGTCGATCCAAGTGCGGGAATTGCATGTATTCCCAAATCCGGTTGTGAAACTTCATTTGGCCGCGTTTCCCCCATTGCAGCCGGACGCCGAGAACCGGCCATGTCCGGACGCATTTCGTTTGGTTTTTTTTCTTTAGGTACTCCAACCAAGCTTATCAATTCGGGTGTTTTTTGTTCTTTCTTTTCAAGCTGAAGCGTTGACTCTATCGCTTCCGCTTCGACTTGCCCGTGGGAAAACTCCACGGTACTGGGAGCGGCTCGCGTTGCCCCAGCGACTCCCGCCGGGGGCATGAGATCCTGATCAGATTGGGCTGCTGATTCTTCGGTAGAATTTATTCCAACCGCCTCGATTTTCTCACCAACAATCGGACTGATCTTTCCCTCTGGAATGATCTCTTCCTTAGTCCCTAGACTCCCATTCGGAGTTGTCGTTTTACGGACAGTTTCGCTTTCACGAGCTGATATCGATTTCTTCTTCACCCCAACTGAGCTCTCGCCGTCACTCGCGGGTTTGACAACTTCATTATCGGCCGGCTTCTGTGCTAGCACCGGATTCGGGTCCGGTTTTGCTTTGGGCGGCTCCGGCAACAGAACTTGTTCCTGAATCGGCGCACGTATGTCGGGCGCGGTCCGTTGTGCACGGAAAGACAAAAGATTCGCCTGGCCCTCCCGCTCCATAACGAAAATAACTGACTCAGCCAGCAGCGTATTCTCACCTAGATCTTGTTTTAAGAATGCCCTTACTTTCTCCTTGGGCAGATAGACGATCGCGCGCTCCGTGCTCATGCGGGAACCCAAAATTCGCCAGGTAAAATTCAAGCCGTAACCGGACAGCCCTCGATCGTTATAGATTTCGGAATCACTGGCGAGGATCACAAGTAGCTCTCTGCCATAGAGGGAAAACAGCCGCGCCACTTTTTCGCTGTACTCCCCGGCCTCGAAGTTCTCTCCCGTTCCAAGCACAACCTCAAGAAAACGTTCGTCAGGAAATTTAACTGCAGAATGCGTAAAAAACCCCATGCCTCCTGAGGACTCAAGATTGTTCGCAAATTGCAACTTCGACGTTTTTGGATTAGCCATGATCCTTTCGATCAAACGATCTAGTCTCTCTTGGTACTTCTCCCCCAGATAGCGGGCTTTCTGGGTGCTATAATGCGACGCCGGCGTAGCAATTAGCCTGGCAGCGGAAAGCTGTCGCTTTGTATCACGATCTTGAATTGTGCAACCGCCAACCACGATCGCAAACATCATCCACAAGAGAGCTATCCATGCACCGCGTATTTTTAACAGCATTCCTCGCTCCTATAACCTCGACTCGAATCGGTGAGAACTTTGCTTGACAGGGGTCCTTCTTAAATTATAATGAAACGGTTTTATGAAGAATATATCAACAAAGATAGTTGCAAATTACCGCAAAGACAATCTTTTTTTGACACAACGAGATTAATGTATGGCAATTGGCGAGTTACTTAGAGCTAGAGGCATTATAACCGACGAGCAACTGCAGACTGTGCTACGGCGACAGAAGGTCGCCGGCGGTCGCCTCGGCGATAATCTTATTTCGCTCGGATACATTAGCCGCGAGAGTTTAGATGGCATTCTTCACGAGCCCCCGCACATTCCAAAAACCGCTGACGAAACCGGGCTAGAAGGCAATTTTCTACTTAATTGTCTTTTGCGGACGATGTACGTGTCGGCACTGCAAACTATCCCGGAGGTATCCGAACACATCAAGTTAACTCGAGCTGTGGTCGAGGAACTGCTTACGATAGCCAAAAAGGAGGCTCTTGTAGAAATTCGTGGACCGTCGGAAAAAAACCACAACGTTATGCGTTATGCACTTACGAATGCCGGTAAGGAGCGCGCTAGTGAGGCCCTGCGGCTTTGCGAATACATTGGACCGATTCCCGTGCCGCTGCAGACCTATCAGCTGCAGGTGCAAAAACAGACGATCACAAATGAGATCGTCAGCATAGATAAACTTAAAAAGTCGATGTCTCACCTAGTATTGTCGGAGGAAGTCGTCAGGAGACTCGGTCCCGCGGCGAACTCAGGCAGAGCAATCTTGATCTACGGTGCTGCCGGGAACGGCAAAACTGCTATGGCAGAAGCTCTAATAAGCGCCTTCGAGCAAGCCGTTTACATTCCTTATTGCATCGAAGCAGACGGCCAGATTATCAAAATATTTGATCCTTCCGTTCACGTCCCGTTTAGCCCGGAGCAGCCCGCCATCAGTAGCGACAAGCATCCTATGTTTTTGCCTCACCTCCCCTATGATCCTCGCTGGGTCCGCTGTAGGCGGCCCTATATTATTTCCGGCGGTGAATTGACGTTAGCAATGCTCGATTTGGACTTCGACATTCATTCAAAATACTATGAGGCGCCCCTTCAGATGAAGGCAATTGGCGGAATATTCGTTATCGATGACTTCGGACGTCAGCGTGTGCGACCTCATGAACTATTGAACCGGTGGATTTTTCCTTTGGAGCGTAAACTCGATTACTTGACGCTTCACACGGGCAAAAAGTTTTCCGTACTGTTCGATCAGCTCGTCATTTTTGCCACCAATTTTCCACCAGAAGAACTTATGGATGCAGCGCAGTTACGCCGTGTTCATTACAAGATTAAGATCAGCCCACCCACCGCTGACGAGTATAGAGAGATATTCCAACGCGTCTGTGAATCCTATGGATTAGAATTTTCGGAAGAAATCATTGCATACCTGCTCAACTCATTTTACATCAAGCACAAAGTTCCCTTTGCCGGATTCCACCCGAAATTCATCGCCGAGCATGTCATCGCTGCCTGCAACTATTTGGACACTCAGCCACGTATTACGCGTCAACTGCTAACCGATTCACTCGAAAACATGGTGGTTCTGCCTAATTCCTCGCTCTCTAAAGAGTAATCACCTAATGTCGAGACAGCTGGCTCTACTCATCTATTCAATTGACTCTTCCGTCTCCGGCTTATCCAGACTTTTGGAGGCCCGTGACTGTTTTATCCACGAAACGCGCTCCCTCGAAGAGGCCGAGCACGCATTCAACGCGTTTCCAATTGATCAATTGAAGTTTGTCTTCGCAGACCTAACACTTTGTCGTAGTAACACATGGCCTCGGTTCTTGGATAGGATCTACCAACTGGGCACACAAGTGACTCTGGTTTGTTATCATCCTCAGAATCCGCACGCGCTTTACACGCTCTTGGGGCAAGCCAGCCACCCTTCAACCGATTTGCTTACGCCGCACGCAATTAAGTTACCTCTGATGATCGGCGAAACCCCGCAGTTCTATGAAGTGATAAACCTGGCGAATCGGTATGCTATGCACGATATCACCGTTCTCATTACCGGTGAAACTGGGACGGGCAAGGAGGTCATGGCCCAATATATACATTCAAGCGGTTCTCGGGCGACGAAGCCGTTTGTTGCTTGTAACATGACTGCGATTCCTGAAACTCTCGTCGAAAGTGAACTTTTCGGTTACGTGCGAGGCGCGTTTACGGGTGCGGAAAAGAACAAGAAGGGACTCATTGAAGCTGCCGAGGGCGGCACGCTTTTTTTGGATGAAATCGGCGAGCTCGCGCCGGCCATTCAGCTGAAACTTCTGCGCTTCCTCGAAACTCGTCAGTACTATCGTGTAGGCGAGTCCACGCCAAAATCCAGCGACGTCAGAATCGTTGCTGCCACCAATAAAGAGCTCGAGGAGGCTATTCAGGGAACCGGATTTCGAAAGGATTTGTATTTTCGTCTGAACAGCGCTCGTATCATTCTGCCCCCTCTACGAGGCCGCAAGGAAGATATCATTCTGATGGTTGCAAACTTCGTCTATCAAGCTTGTAAGCAATTCCACAAGCCGCTCAAAAAGCTGAGCAGTTCCGCCAAAGCCTTATTCCTAGAGTATCCGTGGCCAGGCAACATCAGAGAACTTAAAAGCGTCGTTGAAAGTGCCGCGATGGTTTCAGATGGTCAATACATCACAATTGCCGATTTACCAATGAACCTGCAGCACTATGCGACCGGACACCGAGAGGAGATCGGAACCAAGGCGATCAAAAATATCGAGGAAGGTGAGAGAATTCTAATCGAGGATGCGCTCCGGCAAACCAACGGTAACAAAGCCAAAGCCGCCGAAGCCCTCGGCATATCAACACGCACGCTCTACCGAAAGATCGAAAGGTTCGAGCTCTTGCAGGAGTAATCAGATACATCAGTCCACTCTGGCTTAGGAATCCCACCGTTCTTTTCTCAATGCGACTCAAGTCTCAGCTCCGCTGCTTAGGTCAACTGAACCTTGTAAAATCCTTCTTGGACCACTCTAGAATTTGAGATTCCAAAATCAGTCGCCGATGGGCGAACCCGTTCCTTAATTTATCTTCACCTTCTGAAGAGTGTGGCATGGACTTTTCAAGAGCCCTAAGTACATACAGAACAACCCTGTACACAATTTGGTTCAGGTGAACAGAACTGGGGGAGTTATCTAGCAATTACAGGAAAAGGCCGTATCGATCTACGTGAAACTACGAACATTTTACCCATGACGTTCATGGCAACTCTTTTGCTTTCAATAGCTTATCCTCTACGCCTGAGAAAAGGCCAAATAGCATCTCCTGAGTTGAAATGTTGTCAGCAAAACAAGATGAAAACCGCGCGGGCCCCACGGCTTCGAGGGTAAGCTCACCAAGCGCCGGAACCGTAGGGAAAGCAGTCAACTCCATTCAGGGTCTGCAGCAGCGCCTGAACGACTACACTTTGGAAGAGGTAGCCGCCGCGGAAAATAGGTCACGCACTTTACTGCTTGGTCTTTTGAACTTGCAGTCACGTGTTGGATCTCTCGTTGCAATTAAGCGATCCATGACTGTCGTGTACGAAGCGGTCGAGAAAACAGCATCTGAAGACATAAAGCTAAGCGTCATCGACACCACGGGCAAACCCATTCACCTGGGCGACATCATTCAGGCCAGTAACCTAATCAAGTTTCCGGGACTCAAACGAACTTTGCCTAAGAGACCCGAACATACTGTAATTACTGCCTCCGCTTCTGGTGAGACGATATCCGGAGCCACGGATACATCGGAATCAAACAAAGACGCCAGCAGACAAGACTCAGCCGCGGATCGCCGCGAAGCAACAGATTCACCGGAAGAGCCGGCATTCGTCTTCGGCACGACTGAAATCGAAGCAGACGCAGGAGTTCCCTCAGCGGAGTTTTCATGGGACAAAGATTCCGATTCCGTCAAGACCATTGGCGATAGCATTCAGTACGAACAGGAATTCCAAACAACCGCAGTACGGCCGGGAAGCGAGAAAATCAACAACCCACAGTCAGATATAAGCGTTCCCGAGGTCGTCCAAAAATTACCGCTGTCGGAAGAGCCGATCACACCCATATCGACAGCGCTTGTTCCAACTGGCGGCGATTTCGATCAGCGGCTTTTAGATGATCTCATCAAAAATTACGGCGAGTTTTTCAGCTCATCTGATTCGCCCTCGAAGGTTGTGCTCCGGGCTAATATCGACCCTGTCCAAGCGGGCAGCAAACCCATCATCCTTGAGAAGCCGGGCGTTGAAAGTCCAAAAAACAAAACAGCTCGGAGTTCACCTTTGAAAAAGGAAGGGGACATCGATCGCGAGTTGAAAAAGATAATCAAGGATTATGGGGAATACGACATTTACTCACATAATAGTCGGATTAACCTAAAGTTTGCCGGGGTGGGCGCATTCTTACTAGTAGTCGCAGTTCTTTCCGGCGTATATCTCCTGTCATCATCGAAATCACAAGAGCCGTCGAGTCCACCCGCAGCCACCGAAGCCGTCTCAAGAACATCTGACGAGAACAGTTCCGGAGTGCGCGAGTTGAAACAAGCGGCAAAAGCCAGTGAAACAAAGACAAACAGTAAGTCTCCGAATGTAAAAAAATAAGAAAGAAGGCAGAACATTTATGAAGAACGAGCTGCAAAATCTCACTGAGGATATTTCCCGCCTATATGAAGAAATCACCCAGAAAACCGAATCGCTGGGACAGATTGATAGCATCACTCGGCTTTATGATGAGTTACAAACTCAGTTGCTAGGTATCTCGACCGAGGAGGTCGATCTCCTCCAAACACAGATTAAGTCGACGCTGGAACAGATGGTCGGCATCAGCAAGAGCCTTGGCGTAATAAAGACGCTGAAAATCACGCTCAACAGCAGCGATGAAGTCCTGGAGAGTGTAAAGAAGACTCAGACCAATACGACCACGCGGCGTTCGTTGGAAGATCGTTAGACCTTCACCCTTATACCGGGATTAGAAATGCAAGGAAACCTCTCACAAATTAGTCTTAATGATATTTTGATGCTCGCTACCGGCGGCAAGAAGTCCGGCGTTCTTAAACTCTCGCGCGGAAAGGAGACAGTAGAGGTTTATCTCGTCGATGGCAGCATTATTCACGCCACATGTCCGATCGGGGATGGGGAAAAGGCACTTCTGTATCCGGTGACGTGGGGAGAAGGTAACTTCGCTTTACTGCCTGCAGGAACTCCGCCCTCGGCGACCATAAAGAAGTCGTCATCTGAAATCCTCGACGAAGTGAAGGCGATGAGTCGCGAATGGGAGAACATTCTCGAAGTCATTCCGACCGGAAAGACCATTCTTCGTATAGCTGATTTGGGTGAGGAACAAAACGGTCCGGTAACCGTTCCCCACGTTGGCTGGCGCGTGCTCAGCAAAATCGACGGCAACCGCTCAGTTCAGGAAATCGCCGAGACTCTTAGAATCCCTTATGCCTATACGGCGAAAGTTATCTTCAACCTACAAAAGTCCGGCTTGGTTGAAATCGTTGCACCATCGTCCCGACCGGCAACTGATTTGGTCCCGGCAACGGCAATGGGGCGCGTCGTAGAACTCCTCACTGAGATTATGGGTCCCATGGCATCGCTCGTCGTACGCGATCAAATCGAAGCACTCGGTGAGACGCAATCTCAATTTCCGGAATCCAAGCTCCATGATCTGATTGAACATGTCGCTAAGGAAATCGGCGACGTAAACCTCCGGCAGAAGTTTGAAGACTCTGCCTATCAGGAAATCTCCACTCTCAAACGATTCTAGTAATCCTGCAATCGATTCGGAGGAATGATGTCACAAGAATCCATCTCAATTGAAACGACAAAGGTCAATAAGCCGCTGAATATATCATGGCAGGGAGGCGGCCTCAGGTGGAAGATCAGCGTTGCATTTAGCGGCTTAATTCTACTGCTCGGAGTGCTGGTCATTGGGATTGTCTATTTCATGACGGATAAAGCTTTGCACCGACAAGTTGACCTTCGCGCGATGGCAATCGCCACCAATTTAAGTGACGCGTCAGCGGCTTATGTATCCCGGCGGAACACCCTTGAATTGGACGTCTTGATTGCGAAATACGGTCGTCTTGATGGTGTGGCCTACGCCTATATCCAAGACCCCAAGGGAGAGATCGTCGCGACTAGTCTTCAGCCGTTCCCAGCCGAGCTAAAAGACCTAGCCGCGGTGGAACGTCGCACGGCCAATTCGCGAGTGACGAATATTCGCGGAAAATCAATTTACGACACTCGGGTTCCTCTTCTTGAGGGTCAGCTCGGCACCGTTCATGTAGGGCTTTGGGCGGATTCAGTCCAGGCAGACGTTCGTGGGACGGTATTCACTATCATTACTTTGATCGCCGGGTGCCTTGCGGTTGGTATCGTTATCTCGCTTCTGCTCGCCGCCAAGGCGATTCGACCCCTACTGGATTTGAAGGCAAGCGCAGATGAAATTAGCCGGGGACAGCTGGACACGCCTGTCACAATTCAATCTACGGATGAGATCGGTGAGCTGGCGCGATCACTTGAGCGCATGAGAGCAAGCCTCAAAGCGGCAATGGTCAGATTGAATCGCGAATAGGTGTTCGGAGGACTCGATAACGTGGGAGGATCCAAAATGCTGCAATCTATCAAACAGACTTTAACCAGAGTGCTTACAGTGACTGCCTTGGCTGCGCTCCCTTTCGGCGCGGTGGTGAGCGATACGAACTCTGCAGAAAGTACCGCAACCCAACCGCTCAGAAAAGTTATGATCGGCTATAGCGCCATTTCACCAAGTCAAGCGCCGGCTTGGATCGCGCAGGATCAGGGATTTTTCCGCAAGTACGGTCTGGACTCACAGCTTCTTTTCGTTGAGGGAGGAAGCCGGACCGTTCAGACGCTTATCTCAGGTGATGTGCTCGCCGCTCAGGTAGCAGGGTCATCTGTGCTTCAAAGCAATCTGCAAGGATCGGGAGTCGTAATGGTCGCCGGATTTCTCAATACGATGGATTACAAGTTGATCGTATCGCGTGACATTACCCGACCGGATCAACTCAAAGGTAAAATAATGGCAGTCAGTCGCATCGGCTCTTCTTCGGACTTTGCAACTCGGTATGCGCTTGAGAAATACGGATTAGCACCGGATAAGGATGTCGCCATTGTTCAGATCGGTAGTCAACCAGCCCGCTTCTCAGCCTTGGAAAGCGGCAAAATACACGGGGTTATGATCGCTATCCCATTAACTGCTAAAGCAAAAAAGATCGGCCTGAACACTCTGGCGGACCTTCAAATGCTCGGGCTAGAATACCAGCATACCGGGCTGGCCTTTAGTCAAGACACCATCAAAAAACAACCGGAGCTCGTTCGCAACGTCTTAAAAGCTTTTGTCGAGAGTATCCATTTCATGAAGACCCGCCGGCAAGAGACAATTGGAATTTTGGCGAAGTATCTGAAATCCGACGATATGGAAGCTTTAGATGAAGCCTACGACTCTGTTCTCAATTCACTGATTCCAGAAAAGCCCTATCCAACAATCAAAGGAATTCAAATCATGCTCCGCGAAATGGGTATCAAAGAACCCGCAGCTCGAAGTGCGCGCCCTGAGCAGTTCGTAGATCTGACGTTCATGAAAGAACTCGACAGTTCTGGGTTCGTTGATCACCTGTATAAGACTCAAAACCTTGCTAAAGCGGCGCCACGCGCTATTTCTGTGCCGGTGGTAGTTGCCGCCAAGGAGAAGCCGGTAACCGTAGATACGAAGGTAAAACCGGCCGCAGTAGAGAATAAAGTTAATGAGGTCGCTAAGGTCATTGCGCCGGCGGTAGAAAAACCGCAGCTCTCAGTTGCTAATACTGCTAAGCCGCTCAAATCTGCCGTTTCGGTCGATCAGCACTACGTAGTCAAAGTCGGTGATACCCTCAGCAAATTGGCTGAGCGCTTCTACAATTCTACATCTAAATGGGAGAAAATTTTTGAAGCGAACCGAGAAAATCTCAAAAATCCTAACTACATCTATGTGGGAATGAAGCTGGTAATTCCCGCTGACGATCAAGCCAGTTAATTCAGCAGAAGAGCGATGAACAAGAGGGGCCGAACGGATCGATACCGTTGGCCCCTTTGTCCTTGGGATATTAAGTTATCTTCGGGTCTAGGCTCGAACTACCAACTTGGCTTCGGCCCCCGCCCCAACCTTTAGCAACTTTTACTGAGTCAGAACTTTCAGGTCCTGAAATTCCTCAATAACGCGAAAATCCTTTTGCAACCGCTCAAGGTTCTCGCCGATCTGCTCAATGCTCTCATAGTTCACGTTGCCTAGAAACGCGCCGGCTTCAGCCAAATACTTGATTTTCTTTGGTTCGATTTTCATCAACCTAGCTGCGGTCGCGTCCACTGCTACAAGGTCTTCACCAAAAATCAAAACTCCGCTATCTATTGCCTGACCTTGTAGAGGTCCATTCCCCTCCATTCCAACGATGCCATCGACAATCGCAAACTGCCGAACCGGCAGCGAGCTATTGATATCCAGAATGCTATTGTGAATCCCCTGCCAGTGAAGAATGTTTTTGGGCCACCCATAAACCGAGCCCGGAACCACACCGAACATGTTTTTCAACGATAGCGTGACCCCCGCCCAATGATGTGTTTTTAACTTGGGCATCGATACCAGTAGATCGGCATTGAAGAGAGTCTCCGGCAGATAAAGCTGCTCCAATTTAGTAAAACTACTAAGCAGGCGCGTCGGCCGTACATCGTCGCTATTCAAATCAACGTAAGGAACACGGTGCTCCTTTATTACGCCGTAAATGCCAGACGCGGTGAGAAGGTACTCGTTGTCACGACGATGTCCCGGGCCTTCAGCGACCAAGACTTCTCGGGCGCCGAGCGTCCGAAAGCCATCGATGGCAGCTTCGATTACTAGCGGATTAGTATTGATAACCCCATTGGGGTCAAATTCGACAAGATTCGGCTTTAGAACGATTGTTTTTCCTCCTACCTCCAACCCGCAAAGCTTTATCCCTTTGGTTATGATCTCCCGCAGCGATAAGTCATAGCGCAAGGCTCGCAGAACCGCCACCTGCGATATCCTCTCTTTGCGAAATGCTTGTGCGCGCCACCTATGACTTTGACCACAGCCGCCTACGAAAGGAGTAACAGTGGCAAGGGTTGAATACTTGAGGAAGCTTCGCCGACTTATCATGGTCTACAATCTAAAAGCTTTGACATGATCGACCGAGGCAACAAGGGCTAATGCAAGTGTCTTGGTTTCGCCGAGAAAGCCCGTCGCTTGAAACCGTTTTTCGATTTGTCGCTTCCATCCGGATGTCTCGTCGCCATATATGGACAAGCAGATAGTACCCCAACATAACGCTAATCCGGAATCGGTTTCTTGCATCATCTTTCGCAGCGCACTGAGACTTTCCTGATTAGCTTGATTGAGTTGGTGGTCTTGCAAGGCAATCAATGCCACCGCCGTCACGTCAGGATAAGGCCACAGCGCATCGCCAAAAACCTTCGAGTTGCCATAGTTCCAGCCTCCGCCACTGCACATACGATCATAAATCATCATCTCGCCTTGCTGAATTCGTTCCTCTAGATTCTTGGCGGCAACATGGGTTCGTACTTGCTTCAAGGCAACAAGAGCGTAGCTGGTCGGCTCAACCCAACTAAATGTTCGCGGAAGCCAAGCCCACCCTTTCAGATCCGGATTCAAAGCAACGGTATTACTATGAGATACGAATGCCCCAATCAGCCGAGCCAGTAGGCCTGGGGTCCTACCCTCCTGTTTCAACAGCCAATCAGACGCCATCCTCGTTTTTAGCTGATATTCCCGGAATCGGTTTAGCGCTATGATCGCCAGAGCAGTCGTCCAAGAAGCCTCTTTTGTAGAATCACTGAGTGGCCAGCTGCCATCCGCGCGTTGACGTTGAAGGAGCCAGTCCAAGCCCCGTTTTGTGCTTGCCACCGGCTGCTTCGCTCCGAGACTCTCCAAAGCCAGTAAGCAAAGGGATGTACATTCCGTGTTACTGCTCTTGCCTGGCAAAAATCCCCAGCCTCCGTCTTGGTTCTGCCCACTTAATATTCGCTCGACAAGGTCATCCATCTAGAACTTCCACTGAGTTCGTATATTCGTATATAAGAACAGCAACGCATCGGCCTGATCGGGCCGATGCGTCAAGCTACTACCCAATTATCACGACAGTAGAATTGTGACACCACAAACAACCAAACCGCCCCTACCGCGGCCAGGATTAACCCCAATTGGAGATCCTGTTCGAACCTCCACATTCTTTATTATATCTCAAGTAGAGCTTCCTGCCAGAAGATGCCATAAGAATGCAACGTCAACGATCACTCGTTGACGTTACCAGTGGTTCTTCGGATGTGCTTACAAATGGCAGCATTCAACGATTGACAGTCTGCTGATCCAAGGACGTTGGCGCTCAGTCGCGTACATTCAGGGGCTCGAAGACGATACGCAAAAACCTGACGTATCGAGCACCGCGGCCTCGCTCTGGTGGGCCATGCACGTTCTTGGAATCAAGGTCCCAATCCCGCGCTTGGGCAAACTTTTGCACGGCTAAGTTCAGCACTCCACTAAGTTGCCTAAGTTCCTAATGATACGCGCGTAGCTCCGCAGCGGTGAATGGTCCGACGCCCATGATCTGATGGACGTCCCATTCATAGAGTTCGTAGGCGCAAAAACCCGCTGCCGTATACGGATCGGTACTGGCAATTTCCTCGGCTTGAGCTTTGGATGCGGCCCTGATCACATAGATGCCGAACTTTCGATCAGGTGTCGGACCTGAAAAAAGGATCGAGCCGTTATCGTGCTGTTGCTTCATCCAGACTAGGTGTTGGTCGAGATTGACTGTCCAGTCCTCGCGTGGCTTTACAGGACGACGCATAACTAAATACCACATGGCAGACTCCTTAATTAAATTGAATCGAATTGGCGGATGGGAAACACGTTCGAAGCCCAATTATGGATACTTCCTCTAATTCGATCGTGTCAAGATCGGGGCAATACCTTACCTGCCGAGTGTGATCGCAATCATACCGCCGGATTACGGCAATGGTATCGAGCGAGGTCCTCCCATTGAGCTTTTCCCGATCCAGGCAGTAGCCGGTCAACAGCCCTTACGAGACACCTGCAAGTGAGATCAGCTCAACAGGCATGGCAAAACAATTTGTTTGGGTGTACTAGACCATCTGAATTGAGTCGAAGGTGAAGGTGAAAAGATCGTTTAACTCAGCCCCCCTTTGGCGTATACTATGCCGAATTTTAATCGAATATTCAGGAGAGATTATGGGCCGACTCGTCATTGTTTTGCTGATGCTGCTTTTAGTCAATCTAGGGGCGTCCGACTTGCGGGCGCAGGACCAAATCCGTGATTTGGTCGTCAAGATTCACGCGGTTCATCACACCCCCGATGTGTTGCGTCCCTGGAGCCGAAATACCCCGCAACAGATTAAGGGTTCGGGAGTGGTCATCGACGGCAACCGCATTCTCACCAATGCCCACGTGGTTCGCTATGCAAGCCAGATCTATGTCCAGCCCAATCAATCGTCGCGGCATTTACCGGCACGGGTTGATGCCATTACCCCATCGATGGACCTTGCCATATTGAAGTTGGACGATGAAGCTTTTTTTGAGAAGCGTGGTTCGCTTCCTTTTGCCAAAGAGCTACCTCGCGTCAAGGACAACATCAACGTTTACGGATATCCGACCGGCGGCACAGAGCTTTCGGTAACCCAAGGAATTGTTTCCCGCATCGAATACACCGACTATTACTATCAGGCGGCAGGTCTACGGATTCAGGTCGATGCGGCGCTCAATTTCGGCAACAGCGGTGGACCCGCGGTCTCGGACGGAAAACTTGTCGGCCTGGTGTTTAGTTTGATTCAAAACGCGCAGAACATCGGCTATCTAATCCCAGTGGAGGAGATTCAACTATTCCTCGACGATGTGAAGGACGGCGTATACGACGGCAAACCACAAACGCATGATCTAATACAAACAGTAGAGAATGCAGCGCTCCGGCAGAGGCTCGGGTTACCTAAAGGGCTAAGCGGGGTCATGGTAGCACAACCGTATCGGGACGACGATGCTTACCCTTTGAAGGAGTGGGACGTCATCACGCACATCGGCGGCACCCCAGTCGATAGCGACGGTAAAGTGGCAGTGCGCTATGATCTCCGGTTGTCAGCCTCTTATCTGGCGCAGAAATTCGCCAAAAACGGTATGTTGCCACTGACGATCTATCGAGACGGCAAGTTGGCTCAGATTGAATTGCCCGTTAAAACACGACGCGAGTCTGGTCATTCCTTACCTTTTGAATTCGAATCCCCGCTACTTCATCTTTGGCCCATTTGTATTCTCCCAGACTACACAAGACTATCTTGAACGGCTTGGTAACCAACGCTCCTCTTCGGCTGGCAGTTTCGGACGGGCCGCCAGCCCGCTGGTCACCCGGCGTTACGATCGACCGGCGTTTGATGATGAAGAGCTCGTCATGGTTGCCTCTCCCCTGTTTCCTCATCGAATCACTCAAGGCTATGATGACCCCAATCGAGGCGTGCTTACCGAAGTCAATAATATCCGCGTGAAGAATTTGCGACACTTGGTGGAGATACTGCGTGATTCGCGGGACCAGCAAATCAGTTTCAAATTCGCCAGCGCCGGCGTGCTCACCCATGAAACAATGGTATTTAATCGATCCGATCTTATCGAAGCTACCGGCAAGATCCTCGAAGAGAATGGTATCCGCTATCCCTACTCCGCTGACCTCCGTGCTATTTGGGAAGCTACGGAGATGCAAGCGCCCAAATCAGCTAAAGCGTTTTGTTGTAGTCCCGGGTAACCGCTGGATTTTCGAGCAATCCCCATAGCTGAGAAAAATGCAGCTCCGGACGATCGCTTAGCCAACCTGATCGCAGTTTTCAATCGGACGCTGAAAGTGTCTTTACCTGCTCCGGAAATCTCCAGCGCCCTTTGTTGACGATCCCTTGCTGTCGTCCTCCCGGTTCATCGAATCTTCACGATTCGGCAGAGGTGCCTCTTCACAACTCTGTGCATTGGCTGATATAGCGTGGGGTCAGCGCATTGTTCCGAATGAAAGGAGGTCAGCCATGCGCAAAAGATTTTTTTCCTGGCTTGGCAAAGATTTTATCGAGCTGTCGGGCGAAGCCCAATCTGCGGCAAGCGCGACCAGCGAGGCCCGGGAACTGTTCCGGCGTTTCGATCAGGAGCTCAAGGCTACATGAGCTGTCATTAGACAACACCGTGCGTACTCGGCTGTGGGGGCGCGACCGTGAAAGCCGCGATCTAGGAAGCGACGAGCGGGTCAAAGTGCTTTCCGGCAAAGCACGCTCGGCAAGCTCGAGCTATATCGCTCCCGATTATTTTGATTCTGATGCAAAGATTGCGGTGGACCTACTGGCGATGAAACCGTCCAGGCAAGACATGCGAAAGCGCATCGTCGAATACGATCCGCCTATCGTGCCGATTCGGTTCCTGGTTTATGATTCGGTGGTGGTGCTTTCCGGAGTAACGACTGTCCTGCCCACGCTCGAACAACAGTTTGACAATATCCTGCCGCGTATTACCGCTTCTTTGAAAGACAGCGGCAGTTCCTGGGAGAGAGTTGCGCGGATTTCCTTTTATCTGCACCGAAGCCAAACGATCGATAACTTGAACCGGCTATTCGATGACCGCATCAAAGCGCCGACAGCTCAACGGGAATACTGCTTTGTCGACGGCTACTCCTCGATCGGAAAACTATGCGAGGTCGAAGTGACGGCGACTACAGAATGAGATCGGAAAGTCCTTTGTTAAATCAACTTTCGAGATCCCGTTTATCAAGCAGTCGCGTTGGGAGTTTCCATGAGTAAATCTGAGACTAAGCGCGCTCGTATTGCTATACTCGATGATTTTGAAAAAGTCGCTGACACTGTTCCCGGCTTTGAGAAACTGAAAGCCCGCGCCGACATCATGCTGTTACGAGAAAGGTTAGACACTTCCGAGAAGGTTGTTCAAACCTTGCTGCCTTTCGACATAATCCTGCTGATGCGCGAGCGAACCTCGTTCACAGGCAATGAATACCGCCAACTACCCAATTTAAGATTTATCTCACAGACCGGACGCACCACCGTGCATCTCGATCTGCCCTCGGCCACCCGCCACGGCATCGCCGTGACCGGCACTTCAACCGACACCGGCGCCACCACCAAAGAGCTAACCATCGGACTGATCTTATCATTGATGCGCAAAATCCCGCAGGTCGACCGGCGCATGCGCATCGAGAGTTGGCCCCCGATTCCGGGTCGGACGCTGGAGGGCAAAACTGTCGGCGTATTTGGCTTCGGCAGAATCGGCAAAGAAGTGGCGCGGGTTATGAAAATTCTTAATACTCGGGTTTTAGGCTACTCTCGAACTCTCACGCCGGAAAGAGCGGCGGAAGTAGGCGCCGAGTGTGTCGGCATGGACACTCTGATTCGAGAGTCTGACATCATCACCATCCACATCAATTCGAACGCGCAGACCCGAGGCATCATTGGCGATCAAGGAATTTGCCATGATGAAGCGCGGCGCTTTCCTAGTGAACACGGCACGGGGACCGATCGTTTCGGAACCGGCCATGATCAGAGCACTCGAAAGCGGCCAACTCGGCGGTGTTGGGCTTGACGTCTTTGACGTTGAACCCCTGCCGATGGATCATCCTTTACGCCGATTCGACGATGCTGTCTTGCTGTCGCATCGCGGCTACGCCACTGTCGAGGTTCTCAGCGAGCGCTATCAACAAGCGATGGCCAACATACTCGATTATCTCGACGGCCGTCCGGTAAAGCTGTTGAATCCGGAAGTTCTTCCGAAATAAAGAGTTCGAGCTCCTTCCAGCCCGTCAATCGTTCAAACCATCTACGCCGAGAACAGCTGAGGTATCAGAATAAATTGCTACTTCGCTGCGCAGCCTGCTCAATAGATCGCGGCGATGAGATCTGCCTTCCCGCGACTTGAACGACTGGAACGGCTTTAACCCGTGATGTCTTATAGTTCGGCGCTGTTTATGCCGTGCTTGAATGTCGTCTCGCCTGTTGCCATGATGGCGTTCGGAGCGAACATGACCCGTAAGGACGCCCTAACAGAGGACGAACTCACCAAGACATCAACCATCACTCTCGATCACTACAATCGGCACGCGGATAGTTTCTGGGAAGGCACGCGCGATCATGACGTCACACAAAACCGCGCCGCGTTGCTCGAGCATATACCGGGTACAGGTCCTTTTCGCATTCTCGACTTCGGCTGCGGTCCGGGCCGCGACTTAAAAGCCTTCAAAGACATGGGACATGAAGTAATCGGCCTCGATGGCGCCGAACGCTTTGTCCAAATTGCCCGCGGCTTCAGCGGTTGTGAAGTCTGGCGCCAGGATTTTTTAAGACTGGAGCTGCCGGAAAGTTTTTTCGACGGTATTTTCGCCAATGCCTCGCTCTTTCATATCCCCAGTCAGGAATTGCCACGCATTCTGAAGGAGCTGTGGCAGACGTTGAAACCGCAGGGCGTGCTCTTCAGCTCCAATCCACGGGGTGATAATCAGGAAGGCTGGAATGGCAAACGCTATGGGGCCTATTACGATCTCGAACAATGGCGTAAATTCATGAATGCAGCCAAATTCATCGAGATCACTCATTACTATCGGCCGCCGGGAGTGCCCCGAGCGGAGCAGCCATGGCTGGCCTCACTGTGGCGCAAGACGGTCGAGCCGGCTGGTCATCGCATCAATTCGAATTGACATGTTATCGGCTTATCGAATAAGTTCGGTCGATTATAGAGAGCAATCGGCAACGTTTCCTTAAGGAGGACTCAGATAATGGCTATAGGAAACGGTCACGGTCAAGGTATCAGTGGCGTCATCATCTCATCCGACTCCCATGTCATGGAGCCGGTGGATCTTTGGAAAAAGGGAGTCCCGGAAAAATACCGCGCTGAGGCTCCGGTCTTTCCGCCGCACAAAGTCGGCGAGGGCTTTCAACAACATGCCGGCGGTTGGGACCCGCACGCAAGAATTCAAGAGATGGAAAAGGACGGTCTCAGCGGCGAAGTGCTGTATCCGACGCTGATGTTGGATCTGTTCGCGCTAGACGATCCGGGCATGCAGGAAGCGTGTTTTCGCGTGTACAACGATTGGCTGATCGATTATTGCAGCGTCGATACCAACCGATTGATCGGCATCCCGGCCATCCCTGTCTATAACATCGACAATGGCATTAAAGAGCTCGAACGTTGCCGCAAGGCGGGGCTGAAAGGGGCGATCATCTGGCAAGCGCCCCATCCCGATCTGCCGTTCCATTCCAGCCATTATGATAAATTTTGGGCTGCCGCTCAGGATCTCGAGTCGCCGGTCAGCCTGCACATCCTGACGGGCCACAGCTACAACAAAGACAAGAGCCGCAACGGTGTCGAGCGTTACCGCGGCAGCGTCAATTTGAAGCTGATGGACATCGCCAACGCGCTTTTCGAGCTGATTTTCTATGGCGTGCTGGAGCGCTATCCCAGGCTCAAGATTGTTTCCGTCGAGAACGAAGCGGGTTGGTTGCCCTGGATCACCCAGCAATGGGATTACTATTACCGCCGCTTCCGCAATGCTAATCCCCCGCCATTCAGCAAGGATCCCAGCGAGTACTTTCGCAAGCAGATCTATTCCTGCTTCTTCAACGATTCGGTGTGCGGCCACAATCTGCAGTGGTGGGGCCAGGATAATATCATGTGGTCCAACGACTTCCCCCATCCTAATTCAACTTGGCCTAACTCGCTGAAGATTATTCAACGCGATCTTGGGCACCTGCCGGTGGAAGTTCAAACCAAAGTTCTAGCAACCAATGTCTGTAAGTTATACAACCTCGACATGTCGAAGGTGCCGACCGGCATCGCCAAAGCGGCGCTGGCGACGCAAGCGGTTGGAGCATCAGCTTAAACGAACATCCAAGGGAGAAAACATCGTGACAGGCATCCGCCGGATTTTATACGCAACGGATTACTCCAAAGCATCAGGGCGCGCGAGAGAGAAAGCTGTCGAGCTTGCTAAAGATTACGACGCGGAGCTCTGGGTGGTTCATGTGATTGCGCCGACCACCGCTTACCTTACCGAACAAGAATTCGTCGGCGCCGAGCTCTATATGAAGCTGGAAGAGAGCGCCAAGCAGCAGGCCGAGAGTTCGATGAAGCGGCTCATGACAACACTGGAAAAGGCGAAAATCAAAGCCAAGAGCCTGCTGCTAAGAGGATCGCCGCATGACCAGATCATCAAAGCCGCTAAAAGCAAAAAAGTCGACATCATCGTGATCGGCACGCATGGTCGCACTGGGCTGTCCAAACTATTCATGGGGAGCGTCGCCGGTCGAGTCGTATCGACGGCGACCTGCCCCGTGCTCACCGTCCGACAATAGTATCTTTCTGGCTAGAGGCGCCGAAAGCGCGAGAGTGGCGCCTTCTCTCTCGCCACTTTCCTAACTGCACTGCATTTCCGGTTACCGTGCGGCAAGCTCCCCCTGGAAGATTTTTTCCATCAACCTCAGTCTCGGCGAGTTCACCCCGCTATAGCAGCCTCTCCCCTGAAGCCGCAATCTGCGTCGCTTGACAGAGGCGGGTTCGGCTCTGTTATGTAAGAGAACACTGACCGATTCTGAGGAGTTCTAATGTACAACGGACAAACCGTCGTCGATGTTCACGGTCACATGACCACCCCGGCAGGGTTTCGCCAATTTCTGGCGGAGATTGTCTCCCAAAACACGCCGGGACGAAAATTGGAGGTTACCGACGAACAGTTGGAGAACGCGCAACAGCGTCATCTCAAATTCATGGATGATCGCAATGTCGACGTTCAGCTCATTGGACCGAGACCGATAGCCATGTGGCACTGGATGCGCCCGTTCCTACAGGAATTCTGGGCACAAACCACCAACAATGTGATTGCGCGTATCGTCAGGCTCCACCCCGACCGGTTTCGCGGCATGGCCCAGCTGCCACAGTGCTCGACAAGCAAGGACACGCGCAACTGTTTGCCTGAATTCGAGCGCTGCGTGAAAGAATTAGGCTTTGTCGGGGCATATTTAAACCCTGATCCGGGGGGCGACAAACAAACTCCGGGCGTGCACGAGGAGTATTGGTTTCCGTTATACGAAAAAGCCGTGGAGCTCGATGTGCCGCTGATGATCCATCCGTCGGTAACCTACGACCGGAGACTGGAAATCATTCCGGCAAACTATCAGATGAACAACTATCTGGAAGAATTCATCGCCATGCAGTTACTAACCCACGGCAAAGTCTTTGAGATCTTTCCAAAATTAAAAATTACCATCTGTCACTGCGGTGGCGGCCTGAACCGTTTTATCCCAACCGACAAGCACGTCGGACAGGGGGATTTCAGCAAGAATCTCTTCTACGATTCCTGTGTCTACGATCTTCACTATCTCGAAGCCGCGATCAAGCAGCGCGGTGTTGATCAGATTCTTTTTGGCACCGAATCTCCCGGCTCCGGCGGCGCTATTCGTCCGGAAACCGGCATGCCATCCGACGACTTGATCCCAGTCATACATAGCCTCGGATTCTTGACTGCTGAAGACAAGCTGAAAATTTTTCAGAAGAATCCTCTGAAGGTTTTTACTAAAGTAAAGATCTAGATCGTCCTAGACCGTGCTAGGGTGATGCAGGTAGGGGAATGTGATCGAGCTTGAGTTCACCGACGTTGCCGTGGCGCACGCGATTCAGCTAGCAGTAGCGCCGGTATTTCTTCTTTCAGGAATCGGCGCGATGCTAGCGGTTATGACCAGCCGATTAGGCCGCATCATCGACCGCGCGCGCGATCTTGAGGAGCGGTTAGTCGATGCATCTCCGGAGTTCTTCTCAACTTTACAAACCGATCTCAGAATGCTTTCTCGGCGTGCCAAGCTCATCTATTTGGCGATCGCTCTTTGCACGACGACGGCGTTGCTCGTGTGCGCAGTAATCGCATTCCTGTTCGTAAGCGCCTTCTTGCAGTTTGATGCTTCGGTGGTCGTCGCCCTGCTTTTCATCGCAGCCATGTCCACATTCGTTCTCGGGCTGCTATGGTTCTTGCGCGAGATCTATGTAGGTACCATCAGCCTCCGTATCGGCCCACGACAATGAGGCAATCCGCGCTTAATCGAATGACATGTGATTGAGCTGCGGTTATCCCAACGGCTGTGATGATTGAATTCTCCCGAGCACTCCGTTAGACGGAATAACGCAGTTCCATTTCCAAAAACTCCGGCAAGCGGACCAAGGCCTCATAGTCCTTGAGAGAAGCCAGTCTGTGCGCATAGTTCTTCGTCGAACCCTCGTTTTTTAGAATTGTCAGCATCTCCGTGACTGCCTTGACCACTGTGTAGCGCACCGCGTTACTCCCACCCATATTGAAACCGATCTGTTTAAGCTCGTCCAACGTAATGTTACCGACCTGAATGGCTTCGTCCATGAACATGCAATTCACCGGCACCTTCACCGCATCGCGAATGCGCTTCAACGCGTCGAGGGTCCGTTGGCGCATGCCTTCCTTTCGGACCCAGGACATGGCAACGCCGACCATGTCGATGCCGACTTCCTCGTAGGCCTTTATCCGATTCAACGCATCATCCAACCCATTCACAGACTCCGCATCGGTCCGGGCGCTGATGACAAAATCCGGATCCTCCTTGGCTTCGACTGCCGCCTGGAGCTTCTTCACTTGCTCTTTGATCGGCACAACCGGAGTTCCTCCCGGGATCAGAGCGCACTTTTTCGGCGTCACCTGATCTTCCATGCCGATGCCGGCGATACCGGCGCGCTCGAATTCCTTGATCGTCCGGGCGATTCCAAGCGGCCCCCCCGAATAGCCCGTGTCGGCGTCAACCATCACTGGAATATCGACGGCAGCGGCCACGTTCCTGGCATGATTGGCCATCTCGTTCAGTCCGATAAGACCCAGATCGGGAAGCCCGAGCAGGCTGGCGCAGGTGACATTGCCCAAGAGTTTAACTGCGGTAAAACCCGTCGTTTCCGCGAGCCGCGCCGTTAGGCAATCATAAACGCCGGGTGTGATGACAATGTCATCGCTCTTCAGCAATTCTCTAAGCTTAGTCGTTGCTTTCATTGCTCCTCCTCAAAAATTTAGTGCCGCTTCTCTTACCTAGATAGTGAGGATTTCAAGTAAGGAATCAAACCGCCTTTGTCCAGGATAGCGAGCGCATGATCCGAGAAAGGTGGAAACCTGCGTGCAGTTCCGTTGCTGACATTGCGAATGCTGCCGGATTCCAGGTCGACTTCGATGTCCTCTCCTTGTTCTACAAGGGTCGCTATACCTGCACATTCGATCGCCGGCAAGCCGAGGTTGATCAGAGTGCGGAGATAGATGTTCGAAATGGATTCGGCGAGCACGGCGGCGATGCCGGCATCGCGCAGCGACCGGGGCGCATCCTCTGCGCTCGAGCCCATGCCGAAATTGATTCCGGCAACTATCAGATCGCCGGGCTTTACCTTCAGATGGAACTCGGGATCAAGGCCGGCCATTACACCTTTGATGTTGCCGGAGTCGATACAGTCGCCGAATTTCCATACTCTGCCGGTAAAAACTCGCTTCATGACGGCAGAAACTCCCTGGGATCGACGATCTCACCTGCGATAGCGCTGGCGGCCACCGTCGCCGGGCTCCCCAAGAATATCCGGGCATCGCGGTGACCCATGCGGCCGGGAAAGTTTCGATTACCGGACGAGATGCAGACTTCACCGGTGGCCAGCGAAGGACGGGTGCAGATGCCGCATTCTGAAGCGGTGAGCAGTACTTTTGATTTTTCGAAAATTTGCAGAAGTCCCTCTTCGCGTGCTTGAAAATACGCGGCATACGAAGCGGGCGTGACGATCATGCGCACTCCGGGATGCACCGTCTTGCCTTTGAGAATCTTGGCTGCGACGCGCAAATCTTCGATTCGCGAGTTGGAGCAGGTTCCGATGAAGGCCTGATTGATCTTGGTTCCGACGAATTCGTGAACCGGCTGGCCGTTGGAGGGCACGCCGGGAGCAGCAACAAAAGGTTCCATATCGGTTAAATCGAAGCGCAGGCGCGATTCATATTCGGCATCGGCATCACTTTCAACCGCAGCAAAGGTTGCATTGCTGACTTGCTTCACGTAATCGATCGCCGCTGCATCGGGCGGGAAGACGGCATTCAGCGCCAGGCTTTCGACTGCCATATTGCACATCGAGAGACGGCTTTCGACGCTGATCTCAGCAACCGCGCTGCCGCCGTATTCGATAGTTTTATTGACTGCGCCGTTGGCTCCCATCTCTGCCATTAGCCGCAGCGCAATGTCTTTTCCCCAAATCCACTGCGGTCGCGCGCCCGTGAGCTCGACATAAATAGCCGGTGGAACTTTTAGCCAGATCCTTCCGGTTGCCAGCACTCCGACGGTTTCCGTAAAACCTATGCCCGTGGCAAAGCAGGCCAACGCGCCGTAGGTGCAGGAATGCGAGTCGGCGCCGACGATGAACTCGCCGGGTCTGACATGTCCCTTTTCGACCATGACATTATGACCGATGCCGCCTTGATAACCTTCGTAAATGACCGCGCCATGCTCCTCGGAAAATTGCTTGGCCCGCTCCTGACCTTCGGCGCGTCTCGTGCTGCGCGCCGGTTGCTCATCGAAATTGATGATGATCTTGTCCGGATCCCAGGCCTTGCTGATACCCATCTCCTTGAGGATTTCTTTGAATACACCGTAAAGGCCCTTGGGATCTTCCGCTTTCGAAAACCGCAAGTCTTTGATGTAAAGTTTATCCACCTCCGCGTCGATCATGTCTCCGGGACGAACTTGGTGCTCTACCGGCGGCTCGCGCGCAAATCTTTTCAGTAATAGTCATTCCCATATTCGTCACATTCGATTAACGGGTTTGGATTGGCGATTGCGAATCGTACGATGCTTGCCTGCTGTCTATAAACCGGATCAAGTCGGACTGTGTAACCGTCACGTTGTAGCGGTATCCGAAACTAGCGAAAAGAGAAAACGCTTGCAGCTTCTCCTTCTCCTCTCGCTGGGCGGTGCAGTCCAGCGGAACATAAACGTAATAATCACGGATGCTAAATCCTGTCACGGCGCACTGCACGCAACCGCGGGACGCTATTCCAGTGACAATGATGCGAGCGTCACCGGGGCGCATCTCTAGTCGCTCCAGGACGGATTCCATCTCGGTGCGATAAAAACAATCGTGCGTGTACTTAACCACGACCGGCTCGTCACGTTCGGGCTTTAACTCTTCCACGAACTCCGCGCCCCAGGTACCTTCGATTTTACGGACCACGTTATGGAACAAGGTAAATTCCAGCGCGTCGGGTTTGCGCACCGATTGAGTATGGACCACCAATCCCCCGGCGTTACGCACTTTCCGTCGCAAGCTCGCAATTTTCGGAATAATGCTGGTGACGGCTTCGCCCCCGAAACGCTTACCCGAAGGATGCGCGTCTTCATTCTCCATATCGACAATCAGGAGCAATGTCTTGCTTGCGTCCAACTCAAGGGGCACAGGGTCGGGATAGTTCAGTTCGATCTGCATCATGCTCTCCTCTTAGCCTTGGCTCGGTCGATATCTAGGCGGGATCGCGATGGTTTATCTCTGCAGTTGATTGACCCAGCCTTGTTTGATGATCCTCTCCAACGGCCCATCGTCTTTGTAGAGGCTGGTCTTTAGCAGATCCTTTTGCAGCGGCCGTCGGGATGCGAAATCCCGGACCACGACCTCGATGCCTTCTTCTGGCACATTCGGAATGGGCTTGAAAAGTTCCGCATAAGCACGAGCCACCTTGTCGGTAACCGCCGCATCGGACTCCCGATAATACTTCGCGTAAACGCGTTTCGTCAGATTCAGGTCTCTTTTGATCATGTGGATCGCTTCGATATAAGCTTTGAGAAATGCGTCCACGGTGCCTGGATTCTTTCGAATAAAAGCGCCGCCCCCGGCGACACATGATGGCGGGTACTTGAAACCGGTTTGAGTTAAATTCACCAGTATCGGCCAGCCCCGCTCCAGAAAGGACAGCGCATTGCGGTAACTGAGGACGGCGGCGGCGATTTGTCCCTGCTGCAAAGCCATTGCGATCTCCGGCCCGGCGCCCAATTGCAGGATCGTCATGTCTTTGTCCGCATCCATGCCCAGATGCTTAAAAGCTGAACGCAGATAAAAGTGAGTCGTCGATCCAAGCCGTGTAACGGCGGTTGCTTTGCCCTTTAGCTGTGCAGCCGTCTTGATTTCCGGCCTGCTGATCAAGTAAACAAGATCCAAGTCCAGTGGACACGCCAGAAGCGTAACATCTCCGCCCTCGGCTCTTGCCGCCACGACCGATTCCGCGCCGATGCCCGAGAGCTGCAGCTCGCCGCTGATCACGCCCATCGTAATCAATGCGCCGCCACGCATGAAGATCACTTCTACGTCGAGCCCATGTTTTGAGAACAGCCCAAGATCTTTAGCAACCCAGATGGGCAGAAAATGCGGCGGAGTCGTCAACGCAAACCGGATCCGTTTCGTTTCTTGAGTTAACCCGCTGTGAGCAAATAGAACTGTCACCATCAAAGCCAACAGGCATAGTAGACCGTAGCGCAAATATGTCGGTGCCATTCTTTCGCATGGCTTGCCCCTGGCGCAGGCTCGCAGCGGCTTCTCAACTAGGAGTAGCGACATAAGCGGCTTCTAACACGGCGCTGTCGTGCTGGTCAATTCAGAGCACGAGCTGTAGAGCTGGCGCTTGTCGGTTAGGCCGACGAGAATCTGCTTGTAAAAAACGCCAAGATTTTAGATAAGAGACGGGACAGAGACTCTTTTTATCTGGAGGAGCTTTCATGATCTTGGGCAAACAGCTGTTGCGGAACCTTTCTATCTTTGGGCTACTCTGTTGCATGCTATCTGGTTATGCGCTGGCCCAGAGCCATTTCTATGAAGGCAAGACTGTCACCCTGATCGCGACCACGTCTGCAGGCGGCACCGGGGATCTCCGGGTGAAAGCCATGGTGCCGTTCCTCAAGAAACATATTCCGGGAAATCCAACGGTTGTAATCCAGTACATCGACGGCGGCGGCGGCCGCAAGGGAACGAATTATTTATACAGCAACGCTCGTCCCGATGGCCTGACAATAGGCGCCGCGAGCGGAGCGATCATCGGCCTGGCTGTCATGGGCGAAACCGGCGTTTCTTATGACATCGACAAGTTTATTTATCTGGGCTCACCCGAAAGCGAAAACCATTACATCATTTACACCCGAAAAGAACTTGGGCTCGACAATCTGGAGAAACTGGCATCCAAGCCTGGCCTCAGGATCGGGGCGCAAACCGTTGGCCATGTATCTTATGTAGCGGGGAGACTATTCGCGTATTTTCTAAACTTGAAAGAGCCAAAGTTTATTGCCGGTTATACTGCCCATGAACTGGACGTCGCCTTGACGCAAGGCGAGCTCGACAGCAGGGCCAATAATGCAAGCTCGGTCATCCGACGAAATTCCGATTGGGTGGATAAAGGGCTGATGAATTTTCATTCGATCATGGAGGTTCCGAAAGGTGACAAGCATCCGCGGTTGGGTCACCTTCCGGAGATCGGCAGCTTTGCCAAAAACGAACGGGAGACCAAGCTTCTTACACTCTGGCGCGCTTTTCGATCTGTCGGATCGCCTTACATATTACCTCCTGGCACCCCCAAAGAGAGAGTGGCAACTCTCGAAGAAGCAATGCGCAAGACTTTCAAAGACCCCGAGTTTGCTCCATATTTCAAAAAATTGGTTACCGATGATGCATCTCCGATGGAAGCGGCGGAACTAAAGAAGGTCGTCGCCGACATGCCTCGTGACGCCGAGACCATCGAGACGCTCAAAAAATTTGCTGGACCGGGTCCTCTGCCGCCGCGCTAGATTTAATTTGACAGCGAGACGGCCATGCCACCGATGCATGTCCGTGATCGTCCACGAAGCAAACGAGTATTTTCAGATTAGTTGAAAAATGTCCTTGCTCGAATATGTTCTTCAAGTTACATTCAAAGTCATAGAAAACACCATAAAGAGGAGGAATGTATGATCAAAAAACAATGGCTCAGGTTGAGCGTCGCTCTGCTGCCTTTATATGCGGCGCAGGTTTGGGCAGCACCAAACCCAGATACGGGACCGGGTTGCGGCCTCGGAAAGCTCGCTTGGGGGGAATATGGGAACCAGAAGGACATCGCGCCTCAAGTGATGCAGTCGACGACTAACGGCACGTTCGGCAGCCAGACCTTCGGCATTAGCTTCGGCACTTCGGGCTGCACCAATAACGGCGTGATTATGTCGGAACATAAAACCAGCGTTTTTGCCGCGCTAAATTTTGAGAACCTCTCTCAAGATATGGCCAAGGGCGACGGTGAACACCTGAGCTCGCTGGCTGAACTGATGAACATCCCGCAGGAAAATCGCCCCGAGTTCTATGCTCTCGCGCAACTGCAGTACCAGAGTATGCTTCAGTCGGGGGAATCTACTCCGGCGGCGCTGCTCAAGGCTTTAACCAGTGCGATGTCCTCGCACCCGCTTCTCGCCAGCAGTGTGAGATAACCCATCTACGAGCCTCGGCGATTGCCGGGGCTCACTTTCCCTTGTCGGTGATCCGCAGCATCGCGCTTCTCGTCCTGTGTCTTCTCCCAAACACAGCAGGCGGCCAAGACAGCGCTAAACCCTACCTTCAACTGCTGCTTGATCGCGCAAAGGCGATGGCGCTGCACGAGCAACGCTATTGGCATCTGCTTTTGCATTATCGAGCGGCCCTTGCCGGCGGCGTTGAAAGCGAGGCCGACGAACCCGCATTCTTTCTTTCGCGGCACGGGAAAACCGATCCGGAAGCCGAGCTGCAGGCTACCCTCTCTCACTTTTTTTCGACCGATCCGGTCGGTCGTTCGAGCCAGCCGGCGCGTTGCGCTTTTATCGCGCGTTACCATTGGCTGAAGAGCGCTCTGGCCATCGACGAAAGCCGTTTGCCGCCGCAGTCATGCGAGCGATTTCAATCATGGCTTGCCGAACTCAATCCGGCCTCGATCACCGTCATCTTTCCGTCGGCGTTTATGAACAATCCCTCTTCGATGTTCGGCCACTTGCTCTTGCGGGTTGACCAAAAGGGTCAAACGGAGCGAACCAGCATTCTCGCGTATACAATCAATTATGCCGCCGATGTTACCACGGACAACGGTATTCTCTTTGCTGTGTTGGGGCTGACTGGAGGATTCAAAGGATACTTTTCGACACATCCGTATTACATCAAAGCCAAGGAATACGGTGATTTTGAAAACCGAGATATTTGGGAATACCGGCTCAATCTCACAGAAGATCAGATGCAACGACTGCTAATGCACGGCTGGGAGTTGGGCAACGCCGCCTTCGATTATTTTTATTTCAAAGAAAATTGCGCTTATCAGATTTTGTCTCTGCTGGACGTTGCCGATCCGGATCTGCAGCTGGCCGAGCGGTTCTGGTTCTATACCTTCCCTTCCGACGGTATCCGCATGATCGCCGACAAACCCGGTTTAGTTAAAGACGTGACCTTTCGCGCCTCCCGGAGCACCAGGATTCGCCGCGGCCGTGAGGCTCTTTCAGCCGAAGAAAAGAGCTGGCTCTCGAAGATGGTCGCTGATCCGAAGCTGTCTCAGTCCGATGCGTTCACCCGCCTGCCGCCCGAGCGCCGGGCAGCAATACTGGAAGTCGTATCGGATTATCTCCTGTACAAAGCGGCGACGGGAGAGAACAGCGCATCCTTCGAAGCGCGCAACAGGGGCATTTTGCTTGCTCGCAGCAAGCTCAACGTCAAACCGGTTCCGGTGGAGATCACGCCGATTAGCGGGGCGCCGGATCAAGGGCACAAGACCATGAGAGCGGGTCTGGGCGTCGGCTGGCGTGAGGGCGAGTTCTTCAACGAGGCGAATTTTCGCCTGGCTTTTCACGATCTGCTCGATCCGGAATACGGCTATACGCCCGGCGCACAAATCCAGGCGTTAGAAGTGACTTTGCGGCACTATAGCCGAAGCGATCATACCAGGATCGAAAAATTTACCCTGCTCGACATCTTGTCTCTTTCCCCTGTCGACTCCCTCTTTGCTAGTCCTTCCTGGAAGATCAACGCAGCGCTCGACACGATACAGCATCACAACTGTCACTTTTGCCGCATCGGCAACCTAAACGTTGGAATCGGCCTAGCTACGGAGAGATCCTGGTTAAATCGCGAGGTTTATTTCGGCTTGGCTGAATTTGCTACCGAAGTAGGGCGGGTCTTTCACGGCAATCATCGGGTCGGCGGCGGCCTCACCGTTGGCGCCATGGCCGACATCACCGATCGATGGAAATTCGCAATATCCGGTAGCTATATGAATTTCCCATTAGGAGATAAATCCGACGAGTGGAGGTTGGCGGCGCAGCAGCGCTATACTTTGACAAGAAATTTCGCTTTGCGATTTGATTTCAATCAGCGCGCCCGGAGTCAGGAGCTTCTGTTTAACCTGCAGGCATTTTTCTAAACAAGCTCCGTTGAACTGCATCACCACATGATGAGTCCCCGGCTTCATGCTTTTGGCCGCGGCCAACGACCATCTCACTCTAAAGCATAAAAACTCCTGCGACGTTTTCTTACAAGCGAAAATCATATATGAGGACAGCTGATTACATTTGCTAATTATAAAATCGTTGAATGTTGAGCTGTTGAAATGCCAGATCCGCCGCATGATGAATAACAGGAGGACTGCCATGGCTTTTACCAGAAGAGTTAATGCGCTGCTTGGCGCGTTCCTATTCGTCTTTACGGTCTATGTGACCACAATCGCCTACGGTCAGGAAAATTTTCGCGTGTCCTATGGCGGCTATAACGAAACCGCGGCGCCGATGTGGGTCGGTATCGATAAGGGTTTGTTCAAAAAATACGGAATCGATGCTTCTATGATTCAGGTGCGCAGCGGCGCGCTCAGCATTGCTGCGTTGGTGTCGAGGGAAGTTGAAGCCGTATGGCCGGCGCAATCGACGATCTTGAGCACCGTGGCCGGCGGGGTTAAGTTGGGCTGCATTGCCAGCGCCACCAACAAAATTCCGCGCCAGCTCATCGCCCGTAAGGAAATCAAGAGCATCGAGGAGTTACGCGGTCGCATCATCGGGGTACAGAGCATCGGCGGCGGGTTCTGGCTGCAGACCATGATTATCCTGGACCACCTCGGCGTCGATCCAGACAAACACGGATTAAAGATGCGCGTCATCGGCGATGGACCGGTGATCGCACAAGCATTACTGAACGGCAATATCGATGCAGCGGCCCTGACCTACAGTTTAAGCGAAGCGCCGCTCAAGGCGGGCTTTAGATCGCTGGCCGATGCCGCGGAACTGAAAGCGCCGTATCAAGGACCGAGCATTTGCGCGCTCAAAGACGTCATCGCCAACCGACAGGATTTCTTCCTGCGCTTGACCAAAGGACTGGTCGAAGCAACCGCTTACATTCTGGACGCCAATAACAAACCTGAGGTTATGAAAACCTTGCAAAAGCATCTTCGCCTGCAGAAAGCCGATGAAGTCGACGCCTCCTACAAAGTGTTACGATTGATGGCAACCCTCGATATCGCGCCAAATCCGGCGGCCTACAAATCGGTCCAGAGGATCGTCGCTAGCGTAAATCCCAAGATCGCACAAGTTGATGTCGAGCAGATCATGGATAGCAGCTTCGTGCGCACGCTTGAGAGCGGCGGTTTTATCGCCGAACAACGCAAGAAGGCGCGCTGATTCTTTGTTGAGCTCTGAGGCTAGGCTAATTGCCGCGTCTCCGCGCTTCGGAGCACGCGATGGATTCATTGCGCCTAAAGAACTTCGATTTATCTGTGAACTTTTGCCTCTACTAACGGATCTTCAATAATTAACATCCTTCCGTTATCGCCGCAGCTTCCTATTCCGCGTAAAAAAGACCTCGGCAATGCTGCCGCCAGCGTGACAAGTAAACGTGCTACGTACCGGAGATTCGAGCCGGGGATTGGCTGCTCCGTATGCAAGCACTCTCATGCAATCTTGTCCACGATTGAGCACAGATCTTACCTCCCTGCCTCTGATTGAGCACGCGAGCTGATCGGTTCATCCGAATCGTGAGCTGTCGCAACAATTTCGGTGCAACTCGGTAAAAATTTCATGGACCCTTCCATCCCACTGCCGAACCAGGGCGGCAATATCCGCCACTTACAAGTACCGCGCTACTGGCATATGCGTTGCTCTAGCTGCATACAACCCAATGCAGTCAACCACAAACAAGATTGGAGGCGGAATGAAAGGTAATTCAAATCAGCTAAGGTCATCTCGATGGACGATTGCTCTCGGCTTTGCCGCACTCACCGCTATCGGCTGTGCCGGCGGCCCCCTGACGCCGAGGGAAAAAGGCGCCGGCATCGGCGCAGTTGGGGGAGCTGCCGCGGGCGGGCTTATCGGTGCCGCTGCGGGCCGTCCGGGATTGGGCGCCGCGATTGGTGGCGGAGTCGGGCTCGGCGCGGGCGCGCTCATTGGAGATTACATGCAAGGACAGGACGAAGCACAGTACCAATACAATCAGCAGCAGATCCAGCAGAACCAGCGGGTCATCGAACGCAATCGTAATGAGGTCCAGACGCAGCGCCAACGACAGGAATACTAATCGAGCATCGCACCACGCGGTTATGGTTAACGCATAATTTTCTTTGTGAACTAAACGGCAAGATTTGAACAGAAGGAGGGTTAAATGAAACTTTTAAGTAAAATGATTCTAACGGGACTTACGGGGGTGGCGCTGATGCTTCCGGCGCTACCGACCACTGCCGACGCCAAGGACAATGACCGATACAAGCATAGCAGGCGCGACGGCGATTACCGCAGATTCGATGGCCGGCATGGAAGAAGTAACGATCATCGCTTCAATCGCCACCGCAATTACCGTCCCGGAGAGGCGCGATACGCCCGGTTTGATGGTTCCCGCTCCCTGCGTGATGGGCGCCACGGAAAATACCAGGGCAATCGCGGTCATCACAATAAACCGCTGGTTCGAGAGAAATTCAGCAACGTACGCGACGCCCGAAAAGACGTGCAGGAAGGCCGGCGCGAATTACGAGGTGACTTCAAAGAGCTGAGAAAGGATAGAGCCGAGCTTCGCCGAGATATCCGCAACGGCGCCAGCAAAGAGGAAATCCTTCGAGATCGGCAAGAGATCCGCGATGACTACAAGGAAATCGCCAGGGACAGAAGAGATCTTCGACAGGATCAAGCTGAGCTGCGAGACGCGCGCGGCGAGCTAAAGGACGCTCTGCACAAACGATAACCCAACTCACGGCCTGACCGCCTGCGCCATGCAGACGGTCAGGCTCCATCCACATCAACACTCTCCAGGTTTATTTCTTCTCAACTCTTTCAATGCATCGTAGAGGTAGCTCTGGTCGATGTACTTGGCGTAATCAGATGGTCCCTTTGCTCCGGTCTGCTCCGCATAAATCCGCAGATTGTATTTCATACCTTCAAGATTAAGATCGCCGTCCGGATGCCAAATACGATTCTGCGTGTAGTATTCCCACCCGCGCGCAGCATGGTTTGGCTTCAGTTGCATTTCGCGCGTGAGGAAATCGATGGCCGGTTCTTTGTTGTCGTAGAGCCAACGATTCGCTTGCGCCATGCCCTTCATGAAGCGCACCATTGACGAGCGGTTCTTGTCCGCCCAAGACCGCTTGGACGCGATTACCGTCAATTGGAAATCGGGCACAGCATCGATTAGCCTGCCGATCACACTGAAACCTGCTTCCTCTGCCAAATAGTTAAGCGGAATCGCTACCGTGGTGGCGGCGATCTGCCCTGCTTGTAACGCCGCGAGATTGGCCGAAGAGCCGCCGGCAACCACAAGTATTTTATAATCTCTCGGGTACTCGAGTCCTTTGACCTTGAGCGCTTGCTTAAATGCCGTCACCGTGCCGCTAGTCAACGAAGAGGCGCCTAAAGTGGCGCCGCGCAGGTCCTGATACGTTTTGTAGTTTTTGCCTCCGACAATGTAATGCGTTAGCCCGTTGATGATGCCGCCAATAATCACCAAATCCAAGCCGCGCTCCGAGGCTTCGATAAACGCTTCCGGGCTGCCCGAACCGACATTGAGTGAAGCCCCGGCCAAAGCTTGAACTGTCATCGGCGTGCCGCGAAGAAGGAGAAGCTGCACGTCCAAACCTTGTTGCTCAAAAAAGCCCTTTTTCGCCGCCACCCAAAGCGGGCTGTAACCTAGAGTTTTACTCGAGGCGCCGAGATAAAAGCGCAGCTTCTCCTGCGCCGATGCGGAAGAGACAACAAAGCCGGCAAACAGAATAACAACAACGATTCTAAGCAACACGATCACACTCCTACCCTTCCCCTAGATCCTTCGAACCGGTCACGTGCAGATCCGCCATTGGACTGTTCTCTATGGAGAGTTCTTGCCGAGCTAATCTGTAAGATCTGAGTTTCGAGGATGCCGCTTGAACAATCAAGGATGGACCGTTTCTAAAAACCAGTCGGTGGGAATTTCGTGACCCGCGCCCTTTTTCTTTGCCTCGGCCAAAACCGCGGCGCCGACGGCGGCAAACTGCAGACCGATACCGATATTGTTGAGAAAGCAAGTGGACTCCTGCGCATTTTCCCGGCCTTGAGCTCGTCCAATGACAAGATCTCTTAATTCCGGTGAGGCTAACCAGAATGGATGTTCGACTTTTGCTTCGCGAGCTTGCGCCGGTCCCTTGCGAATGATGTCGATGGCATCGTGCGATTCAATGCCCTGATCGCCAAATCCGGCAATGTAATTTTCTGGGGCGTGCTGGCGCGAATGAATTACCAGGCGATCTATCTTCTGGATCGTTTCGTCGCCCAATTCGGGAACCCGCACACAGGTCAGGTGAATGCCCGGTCTTACCCATTCAGGATTGATAACCCGGGTCAAGGAGTTGGTCGTCGCCGCAATAATATCCGCATCCCGAACCGCCTCTTCGGCGCTGTCCACCGGACGAACGTCCGCGCTGACCTTCTGGGTGATTTCTTTTACGAATGCTTCTCGGTTGGTCTTGGTCGGACTAAAAACATTGACTCTTTTGATGCTTCGTACCGCGCACATCGCCGGCAGATGGCTGCCGGCCTGCCAGCCGGAACCAAAAATCGCCAAGGTGCTCGCATCTGGGCGCGCCAGATAGCGCGCCGCCAAAGCGCTGCTCGATGCCACACGCATTCGCTGAACCACGCCGTCGGGAAAAATGGCGAGCGGCTCGCCGGTTACAGTAGAAAATAACATCACCAGCCCGACATACTTGTCCCCGGGCGCTGCGGGCACTTTGGTTTTGATCACTCGACTGCCCTGCTGCTGCCAGCGGATGATGTCGGAATTGATGCGCATCGCCACGATAGGCGGATCATAAAGCCCCGCTTCCATCGATTTAAAAGCGTAAACACCGCTGCCGTTCGATGAGGGCATGACCAAATCGGTGCGCGGCCGGTTGATCGCCTTGCCCTCGTCCCAACTGGCGTAGGCTTTCTCCAACGCATTGATGCACTTATCGATCGAGAGAAATGATTCGATTTCTTCGTTGCTTAAAATTAGCATGCTTGCTGGCATATCAATGGGATGGAAAGAGGTCAAGCAAGGCATGCGTTGAGCAGGTGCAACGGAGGCAGTGATGGGGTCTGAGAACACAGCGGACAATTGCGCTGCGACAAAGGCCTGCTTCAGGCAAAAGGTGAAATCATTCGTTCTACATGGAGTCGTTGGTGGCTGGGTCACTGAGCGGCCGAACAAAAACCGTCATACCGTCGGCATCGATTATTTCCACTGCAATTCCCCTTTGAATTGGCAGATCGCGGGGGATGGCAACGGCGCGCCAGAGCTCACCGCGAACGCGAATCAAACCTTCCGGCGCGAGATGACTCTCGGCCATGCCCTTACAACCTATAAGCGTCTTTGAACCTGTCCGACTGGAAACCTGGTAGACGCTTCTGAGCCATGGATAGAGAATCCAATCCTTCAGCATCCAGGCAGCGAAACAAATCAGCCGCACCTGAAAACGAGATCATTTGGTAATGTCCAAGGAGCAGCAACACCAGCGCCGCCATGCACCACCCCGGAACTTGAAATAGTAAGTATCTAAACCAGGTAGGCATCGACCGAGCGGACTACTCCTTTAAATCCGGCGATTCGGGAGAACTTTCTGGGCGAATACGACTCAGTTCGAACACCGGATAACGCGCGGCGATAGGCTCAAAACTCGCCGGCGACGAACCGGCGGGCAATGGAAAAAAGCGCCAAGCCATCCACTTGAATCGACTTAAATAAGTTTGCAATACGGCAGGCTTTTCGTTGTCCGGGACCAGTCGCAACGAAAACTCCATCCGTAATCTTCCGCGCGTTAACAATATTTTTCGGCTCGCGCGGGCGTTGCGCGCCCATTGAGTATTTCCGCGGGTGGCGACTAAAAACAACTTGCCGTTGCTCTCCAGAAGATTCACAGGTACCGAGCGCGTCTCGCCCGTTCTCCGGCCGGGTACCGACAATAAAAAACTGTAAGGCATGCTCAGTCCAAGCTTCGTCAGTGAGCCGTAGAACCGATTTATCGCGCGGGCGATCGATCCGGGACGAATGAAATGCGGCGGAGTTACTCGTGTTTGGGCCATCTCTGCCGGTTGCCGCAGGCAACCACCGAACTGCGTACGTTTATAACGCGAAACGAGCTTTAATGGCGCCGACGATTTCTCCGGGCCTCATGCCGGCGTCGATCTGCAGCGCAGCCTCGGGTTCCTCGAGCGTCTGAAATTGACTTCGAACCAAAGCCGGATTCATGAAGTGCCCGGTGCGGTGCTTCAATCGATTTTCGATCAATTCGGGATTTGCTTCTAGGTGTATCAAAATCACTTCCGGGCTGATTCGAAGCATTCGCCGGTACGACTCCTTCAGGGCGGAACAGGCTATGACCGCATTCTCGCCTCGATCGATTGCCGCACGAATGGTATCCCTGATTGCTAGAAGCCAAGGGAGACGATCCTGATCATCGAGCGGCTCGCCCCGTCTTAGTTTTTCTATATTAACCAGCGGATGAAAATCATCGCCCTCGTAGAACTTCCAATGCAGCTCGGCGGCCAACAGCTTTCCTATCGGTAGTTTTGCCGGAGCCGGTTACACCCGTGATCACAATTATCATGTCGATCCGATCGTAGCATCTGGTGATGGACCGAGACAATTCGAAATGGCGGGGACGGATCAGTGACACCGATGCGCGCTCAGAGACTTGGATTTTTCTAATCGCTGTTTTGGGAAGAATATGCGGTTTGATAGACGCGGCAGAAGAATATTAATGTGCAGAGGCCGGGATAAAACCCGGCCTCTGCACGCAAGCGGCATTGCGCGAACGCAACGTTAACTATCTACTGTTTACCGGTGTTTACCGGCTAGGCGATTTATCCGTAGAACCGGAAGAACCGGACGATTTCCCTGACGCCCCACCACCGGTTGATCCTGACGAACCCGATGAACCGCGCGACCCGCTCGCACCTGACCGCTGGATGACTTGCCGCTCACGCCCAACGCTTGGGCGGTCTTGTCATCAACAGTTCCGGTCATCGTCAAGCCTTCTGTCTTCTGAAAAGCGCGAATAGCCTCACGCGTTTTATCATCCATCACACCCGATGTTCCCGCATCGTGACCTTTCGCCTTTAGGGCTTGCTGTACCTGCTTGATATCCGAAGCGGACATTCCTTCTGTGCCCTTCGGGATCTCCCTTCCACTGGGAGGTAATTGCTGTTCGCGACCCGGTGTCGTCGGATTGCGGTCAAGATTCGGCGGTACGCTTTTACCCCCTGGCGCGCTCTGCGAGAAAGCCGGTGTCGCGGCCAACCCAACTCCAAAAATTATCGCTGCTGTTAAAGCTGATTTTTTCTTTCCCATTATTTACCCTCCTTTTTACGTGCCAATTCCAGAACGTTGCGCCCACGTTGGTAATCGCAACCGGTATGCCAGTGACCCGCATGGGACACAGTCTCTAGACATGCCTCGGATAACGAAATATCCTGCTTCGGCGATCTTTCGACGTTGCGCGGTTAAAGTGGTCTTCGCTCCATGCTAGCGTGCTAGAGCTGGGACAGATACTGCCAAGGATTTCACAATCGACACAGCGGGGAGCTGGTGATTCAGCTAAATCGAATCATGATTCAATTGGGATGTCGCGTATTTCATGCACTGCTGGATGAAGGCGGATTCATCCGGCGCTTTCTCTCAGTTTAATTACGTTAATACACTATCACGTTGACTTATCGGCCGGCCCGAGCTTCAAACGACTTGCTGTGGCTGATAAAGTGTCGGCTATGTCCCTGCCGTATTCCGTAAACATGATAACGAGTATTATCTTTGATCTCGATGGGCTCTTGGCCGATACCGAGCGCCTTCACTGTATCGCCTATCAGGAGGCCCTACACGCGCACGGCGCCGCCGTCAGCGATTATGAGTATGCCGAGCATTGGGTTCGCAGCGGCAGAGGAATCACCGAATGGATTAGCGAACGCGGTTTAACTTTGGATCCGATTGCGCTGCGCGCCCACAAGTCCCGCTGCTATTTGGATCTGCTGAGATCGGAGCTGCGCCCGATGGAAGGCGCGCTGGCTCTCTTGGAGCAAATGTATAGCCGAAAAAAACTGGCGCTCGCCTCATCGTCATATCCGGATGCGGTAGAGGGTGTCTTAGCGGGTCTGGGTATCGCTCATTATTTCCAGGTAATCGTCACCGGTTTGGATGTGGCGCAGGTCAAACCAGCACCGGATATCTTCCTCGCCGCGGCCCAACGGCTTGGCGCGGCACCATCGCAATGCGTGGTTTTGGAAGACGCCGAGAAAGGCGTAATTGCGGCAAGCCTCGCCGGCATCCGCTGCATCGCCATACCGAACCGTCATACCCGCCATCATGATTTCTCGAAAGCGACTCGGGTCTGCAGTTCTCTCAAGGAAATCACTTTGGAATTGCTGGATACACTGGAGTGATTCGCTCGCTGCACGCGCCATCGCCGCGATAGCGTCAGATTACCTGATCACTAGCGATTATGGCTAGGGTCATCGTCATTGGCGCGGGCATCGCCGGGATGGCAGCCGCCATAGGACTTCGCCGGCTAAATCTCGAGACTTTGATAATCGAGCAGGCCAGCGAGATTGGTGAAGTTGGTTCGGGTATTTCTCTATGGCCCAATGCGCTGAAGGCATTAGCGAGTCTGGGGATTGACGGTCCGGTCCGGCGACTCGCCATAGAAGAAGGCGGCGGTGGCATACGCTCGTGGCGCGGCAGGCTGCTGTTTCAACTAGACCTACAGGAGCTACGGCGTGAGCTCGGAGACGTCACCTTCATACTGCACCGAGGCGAGTTGCTTTCGACGTTGCGCGACCTAGCAGCCGCTGCCGACATACGCCTGGGCGCCCGCTGTATAGGCTTGGAGCAGAACGGCCAGCGGGTGAAGGCCTTGCTGTCAGACGGCACCGCTGTTGAAGGTGACCTTCTGCTTGGCGCTGACGGTCTCCGTTCGGTTGTCGCGCGCAACTCTTCGGCGCGAGCGAGCCGAGATACGCAGGTTACGTCGCCTGGAGGGGCGTCACGAAATTCGAACATCAACGGATATTGCCCAGTATTTCGCTGGGTCGTGGCAGTCAGTTCGGGCAGGTACCGTTGAAACAAGCTAATCGGGCTTACTGGTTTGCTACCAAAAATCTACCCCATGGAAGAGGCCCATCGGGCAACTGTAAGGGCGATCTACTTGAAACTTTTTATCCATGGCACAAACCGATTCCCGAGCTGATCGAAGCTACCGAGGAGAGCGTCATTATCCGGACGGAGATCTATGATCGATCGCCCTTGAAACGCTGGAGCCATGAGAGAGTGACACTGCTCGGCGATGCAGCGCACCCAATGACCCCGGATCTCGGCCAAGGCGCGTGTCAGGCTCTCGAAGATGCCGCCGTCCTGACCCGCTGCTTGGAGAAAGCCAGCGATCCCGTTTCGGCGCTGCGCAACTACGAAAGCCGTCGCATTCGGCGCGCCAATAGTTTCGTGCGGGCGTCCCGAATCTTCGGAAGAATGTTTCAGTTGGAAGGTGATCTCGCCTGCCGAGCGCGGGATCGGGTCCTCGAATCTGCGCTCTACCACCGCCTTCAGCTAAACGCCCTGCGACGCTTGGCTGAATTTGCTCCGTAGCCTCCACTGCGATGCTGAGTAGATAAAGAACAAACAACTGAACGATCACTGCTTGGGTAATTCTCTCAGTGCCTCAGACAAATAGCTTTGATCGACGAACTTGGCGGGATCGGGCAACGGCCCTTTCATGCCGGTTTGGTCGGCATAGATACGGATGTTGTATTTCATTCCTTCGAGCGTGACCGCGCCATCGGCCGGCCAGAGATGATTCTGCGTATAGAACTCCCATCCTTTGCGCGCGTGAGTCGGTTTGAGCTGAATTTCTCGCGACAGAAACTCGATGGCCGGTTCCTTATTGTCATGCAGCCAGCGCAGCGCCTGAACAACCCCCTTCATGAAGCGCACCATAACCGGCCGATTCTTTTCCGCCCACGAGCGTCTGGTTGCGATAACGTTAGTTTGGAAATTGGGAACACCATCGATGATCCGACCGATGATATTGAAACCTGCCTCCTCCGCCGCATAATTCAGCGGCACCGCGACGGTTGTGGCGGCGATCTGCCCGGACTGCAGTGCCGCCAGGTTGGCGGAAGAGCCTCCGGCAACGATTAGCAACTTATAATCACGCGGATACTCAAGCCCCTTGACCTTCAATGCTTCGCGCAATGCGGTGATGGTGCCGCCGGTTAAAGACGCCGTGCCGAAGGTCGCGCCGCGTAAATCTTCGTAGCTTTTGTAGTTCTTGCCGGCAATGATGAATTGAGCGGTCCCGTTGATGACTCCGCCGGTGATGACAAAATCGAGACCGCGCTCGGCTGCTTCAATATAAGGCTCCGGCCCTCCCGAGCCGAAATGCAACGAACCTGCCGCCAGGGCCTGCGCTGTCATCGGCATTCCGCGCGAGAGAACCAGTTGAACATCGAGGCCCTGCTGCTCAAAGCACCTTTCTTGGTGGCGAGCCAGGGAGGACTATAGCCCAGCTTCTTGCTCGATGCGCCAAGATAGCTTTTGGCTTTCTCTTGAGCCACCGCTGTCGAGGCCGTCAGCACGACTGCCAGCAGCGCGATACCAAGATGGATTACCATGCAACCTCGATTCAGGAGTTATCTCCGTAGCATCCGAGCCATTGGCTCAAGCCGGCCCAAGCCATCCCCCGTGTACAACGAACAAGGGTTAGAGCAAGCCGCGGGGCGATGGTTGTTAACAGTAGAGCTCGATTCTTGACTCGCATGCTCGGCGTCGACTAGGTTAGCTTTATTCACAATGTTAGGGCACCTTAAGCAAGCGCGCATATCGATGACGGATTTTTATAACGGCTAGCGCGTTTTGTCAGTGCTCCGGAGGAATGATCATGACGAATAAAACTGTTGCGCTGCTTCATCCCGGCAATATGGGAACGACGATCGGCGTGGCTGCAGCGACCAGCGGCGCTCGCATGGTTTGGGTATCGGAGGGGCGCAGCAAAGCAAGCCAGGATCGGGCTCGCGATGCGGGGCTTCGCGATGTCAAAACATTAACTAACGCCGTCAATGAAAGCGAAGTCATTCTTTCTGTGTGCCCGCCGGATGCGGCTCTCAATCTTGCCCGCAATGTTGCGCAGCACCGCTTCAAAGGAATCTACGTTGACGCTAACGCGGTTTCTCGAGCTACGGCGCAGCAGATCTGTGAAATCGTCACCAGAGCCGGCGCCACTTTCGTTGACGGCGGGATCATCGGTTCACCCGTCAAACGGCCGGGAACAACGCGGATGTATCTGTCCGGTGAGCACGCCCCGGAGATTGCCGCGCTGTTTGCTGATAGCATGCTGGACGCCAAGACCATCGGCGCTGAGCCGGGCGCGGCTTCCGCTTTGAAAGTCGCTTATGCCGCCTGGACAAAATGCAGTGATGCGCTGCTTCTGGCGATCCGAACTTTTGCGGCGTCCGAAGGGGTGGACCAGGCGCTGCTTCAGGAATGGGCCATCTCGCAACCCGACCTCGAGCGGCGTAGTCAACAAGCCGCAGCAGTAGCAACCCCGAAGGCATGGCGCTACGTCGGTGAGATGAAAGAAATCGCCGCAACCTTCGAAGCCGCCGGCCTGCCTACGGGCTTTCACAACGCCGCCGCTGAGCTCTGGGAGCGGCTCGCGCCGTTCAAAGATCAGACCGAGCCGCTCCCGGCAATCGCAGACGTGATCGACAGGCTTGCGAGCCGACGGCAAACAAAAATAAACAATCTCGGCTAGGACCAGTCAGAGTTGGCACTTGGCCGCCTTTGAAAGGTTGTTGACGAGCTTTATCTCAAACGGTAGTGTGCGGCAGTTTTTGATGTACCTTCTCATTTCGAAGACGCTGACGCGACATCAACATGGAGGTCGAGAATGAATCGTAGACGCAATTATGCCATTTCAGCGCTTGTAAGCCTTTCGCTGGGCGCGCTTCTCCTGCTGGGAACGGCTCACGCGCAAGAGAGCCTAGATCAACTACACAAAAAGGCGCTTCAGGAAGGCGGCTCGCTTACCTTCTATGGGACCTTGGCGCAAATCAATGCCGAAAAGGTTCTTCCAGCATTTGAAAAGCGCTTCCCGGGTTTGAAGGTTAACCACGTCGACGCCACTGCCGACAAGCTGATCGCCCGGGCGATTACTGAAGCGCGCGGCGGAAAAACTTTCGTCGATGTCTTCCAGCTGAATCTGGAGAACTTAGGGCAAGCCAACGATCAGGGCTTGCTCGTAGATCGATTACCGCCTGAATCGGCGGCTTATCCCGCCAACTTAAAAGGGTCGTACTACGTGGCTACAGATCTCCAATTCATCATCGCAGCATGGAATACCAATTTGGTAAAAAAAGACGAAGAACCGAAACAATTTGAAGACTTCGTCGATGCGCGATGGAAGGGCCGCCTGATTGCCGAACCGCGGGATGTCGAGCTTCTCGTTGGTCTCAAGCAGAAGTACGGCAGCGAAGAAAAGGCGGTCGCTATTCTCAAACAGATCGCGGCGAACGACGTCGAGTTTCATAAGGGCCATTCGGAGCTCGCCGAATTTCTTGTCGCCGGCCAAGGCGCACTGTGCGTCACCTGCTATGCTCATCATTTCCCAACCAGGATGAAGCGGGGAGCGCCGTTGAATTTCATGCTTACCGAAGGCATGGGAAATGTCATTGCAGTGGCGATGGCGAAGAATGCGCCGCATCCAAGTACGGCCTTACTCTGGTACCGCTGGGTCCTCACTGAGGAAGGACAAAAAGCCATGGCCCTGGGCGGCCGCATACCCGCACATCCGAAAGTCGAACCTACCGACAAGGTGCGACCTGAAAAGATTTATGCCTTGACGGTTGCCGACTACAAGGAGTTTCCGAGGTACAACAAACTTTGGAAGGAAATCTTCAAGCTTCGCTAGATTGACAACGCGGGCGGTATGAGAGCTGAGATCCGTGGGCAAAGCCCAGCGCTGCGAGCGAACAAGCCAGCATGATCTTTGGGATGAAGTTGCCGATCGTTTCGCTGCTTTCTGCTTAGTCGGACTTAGATCAAACCGTTCAGGGAGTAGCTGCGTATGGGCTTAATGGTGCATGGCGAATGGCACGACGACGATGCGATCCCGAGCGACGCGCGTGGCAATTTCATCCGGGCCGCTTCTCGGTTCCGTCACTGGATCACGGCCGATGGCGCAGCCGGACCGTCCGGCGACAGCGGTTTTAAAGCCGAACCTGGCCGCTATCATCTATTCGTTTCTTACAATTGCCCCTGGGCGCATCGCGCAATCATCATGCGCAAGCTCAAGAAACTCGAAGATGTCGTTTCGATGTCTCTCGCCGACCGACCCAAGACCGAAGGCTGGTCCTATTCCCGCGGAATAGACGATCTCCAGCCATCTGCCGACGGTACTTTTCGCCTGCATCAAGTCTATAAAGCGGCTGATGGCGATTACAGCGGCAAAGTGACCGTGCCAACCCTGTGGGACCGGGAGCGTCGCACCATCGTCAACAACGAATCATCGGAAATCATTCGCATGCTAAATTCCGCGTTCGCCATGTGGACCGACGTGGAGTACGACTTTTATCCCGAAGGACTGCGTCACGAAATCGATTCGATCAACGATTTTGTTTACGAACACTTGAACAATGGGGTTTATCGCGCCGGCTTCGCCCGAAACCAGCAGGCCTACGAAGAAGCGGCGCGAAAAGTATTTCACGGACTCGATTCCCTGGACGAGAGACTAGGCAGGACTCGTTATCTTGCCGGCGAACGGATCACCGAGGCGGACTGGCGTGCCTTTCCCACCATGTTGCGCTTCGATCTGGTTTACTACAGTCACTTCAAATGCAATTTGCGCCGGATTCAGGATTATCGTCATCTGGTAGAATATTTGCGCGAGCTTTATCAGTGGCCGGGGATCAGAGAGACCTTCGATCTCCAGAAGATCAAGGCCGGATACTACAGCCAGCGAAACATCAATCCCACCGGTATCGTGCCGATCGGACCTGATCTAGCTCACCTTCGAACAGCCGCATAAGCGCGGAGCTGACGTTTCGATCTAGCCACCATCAAACCTCGCTCCCTTTGCTTCCTCCTCCGATCTCGCGGAGGGATATTCCGATCTCGCTTACCCTTTAGGCTAATCTGAGGCTAATTCGCCACTAATAGCGATGATGTAAACCTTCCGGCGCAGAGCGCGTCTAACCATTCAAATTCTTTCACCCGAGGAGGGGTCTCTATGAAAAAGGTTCGTTCGTTTATCGTTGGCACTGCCATTTTAATCGCGGCCACCGGCGCAGTCATGTCATCGCCATGGGCCACATTCGCTCAGAATGAATCAGCAGGCAAAGGCGGTTTTGCGCACCGTCAGCGGATGCATCGCATGTCCGGCGCTGGTGCGCCGCTGATCAGCATCGCGCTCAAGCATCGCACAGAATTGGATCTCTCGAACGAGCAAGTGGCAGGTCTGGAGAAGATCAGAACTCACTACCAAAACCAGAGTGCTCCCCTTCAACAGCAGTTGCGAGCCTTCGAGGGCGAGATCTCGGAATTGCGCCAGCAAAGCCCGGCTAACTTGATCCAGATCAAGTTAAAGATCGAACAATCCGAGAAGCTTCGCTCGGAGCTGCGTTACCTGCGCGAAGAAGCGTTGGAAAATGGCAAATCGATCTTAACGGCAGCGCAGAAAGATCAGTTAAAGAACCTGGTCGGTTCGAATCATGGTGGGTTGCGAAAAAGACAGGGCCAAACTCCTAAACAAAGTTAAAGGTGGATCTTACAAACAACCAGGCCCGAGGGAATCCCTCGGGCCTGGTTGTTAACTCGCAATGATTCGATCCTAGGGAATTTGCGCCGGAGTTCCAACTTTCCATAGGTACAGTGTGCGGGCGTGAGTCAACTCGCCTGAAGGATCCGACTTAGGATCGACATTTTCAACCTTGTTAGGGATCCATTCATCGATATCGAAATCATGCGCGACCACCCGCGAGCCCGGCTGTAGCTGCTGCAATTTCGGCCGCATCTGATTGTTGAACCACTTGAACATATAGAGCGTGACCACCGTCGCGTCGGAAATATCGACGGTGAGTCCATCCGCCGCGCGGAACTGCACCAAGTGGCTAACATTTTCTTCGGCGGCTTTGCGGGTAGCATCCGCCACCAGCTTCGGGTTCATATCGATCCCGACTCCTCGAGCGCCATACTTTTTCGCCGCCTGAATCAAAATCCGGCCATCGCCGCTGCCCAAATCATAGATGATGTCGTCTTTCTTCACTTCCGCGAGCTCGAGCATCCGGTCGACCACTATCATCGGCGACGGAACAAAAGGGATATCCTGCGCCCAGGCGGGGATGCACAAACCCAGAACCATAGCAGTTAGCAAAACCCTGTTCACCAAGTGTTTCATCGTACGTATCTCTTTCCTTGAAGAATTAGATTGCATAGAGCGCGCGGGCATTGTCGCTAAGGATTTTACGTTTCACATGCTCCGGCAAATCGGTTCGTTGCCTAAAGAGCTTGATCGCATCGATGTCGCTCGATATATCCGTATGGCCGTAATCGGTACCAACCACCAAGCAGTCCTCCCCCGCCTCATTTACGATATACGGCAAATCGTCGGAGTTCTCGCAGGTCACGAACATACGATACTCGCGCGCGATGTTGTCCCGCCATTCGCGCCCTAAAGTCTTGAAGCGGTTCTTAGCTTCGTGCAACACCCAAGGAAGCCACTGGGAACTGGCTTCGACAAAGCCCCATCTCAGCTTGGGGAACTGGTGTGGTATTTCGCTGAGCAGTACATCGTTGAAAGCCGCCACCGTCGGTATTCTAAATCGATGCAAGGTGGCGGCAATCGGCACCGGATGGCGATAGAGATCATTGAGCCAGGCGCTGCCATTGGCAATGTGAACGGCGATAGCCATGTCGAGCTTTTGCGCTTCGTCATAGACCGGGTAGAAATAGGGATCCGCCAGCAAGCGCGTGCCTTCCACCGGACGCATCAGTACCGCGCACGCGCCGTTCTCCTTGGCAAAGCGAATCTGATCCAGCGCGTCGGTCATGCTCAGGGTCGGCGCCATACAGGACCAGCGCAGGCGACCTTTGCCCTGGCGCCAAATATCAGCCAGCCAGCGGTTCCAACTTTTGCACAGCGCAACCTCTACCGGAGCCCGTTCGGTCGCGGACTCAATAAACATCGTGTTGTGCAGCACCTGAATGTCCACGCCGCTCTGGTCCATATATTCTATGCGCAAGCCAACATTGCCCATTTCACGAGACTCTTGGACGTCCGCAAATTTGCGACCGACCTGATGAGAGCGCCGTTCCAGCTCTTCGGCAGAAAAAGCGGGGAAGCGAAATCCTCTCACTTTCCCGTCGATAAGCCAGAATTGCAGCTTGACGCCGGCGTCCTCGCGGCTCTCCAAAGGTTGCGGTCGATACTGCCGGTCCGATGGATCAAGATAATCCCAGGTATGATCCGACTCGACGACGTGAGCATCGGCATCGATGATCAGATCAGTCGCAGTGCTGGCCATGTTCGTTTCCTCCGCAGGTATATTCAATCGTTCGAACATATGGGATGCTGCGCGGGCATGTCAACCCGTTTCACCGCGCGATGAATAAACGTGGGACAAGCGGCCGATTTCTTCCACGGCCGCTGGCGATGAACCGCCTTCGGTTTACTTCCTCCATCTCGTTGGAATTGATTCCACTCCGACTTTGAACAGTAGAACCGTTTACCTATGGCCTTAGCCCGCGTTGAACTGTTGAACGTTTGAACCGGTAAAGGGGATTTATTTATTTTGTCCGCGTCGCCTTCCAACTTCCCGACCCGCTCTTCCCTTCGATGACATTCCCGTTGACCCGGCCGGTGTACTGATTGCCGCCGGCGGTGAAAACGATTTGATCGCCGATCATCTTGCCGTTACTGATCTGCGCGACGCTGTTGCCGGTCTTGATCGTGCCGGAAAGCATCTGAAAGGTTTGCTTCAAGCTCAGCTCTCCTTGCGGTAGTTGCCAGGTCCCTTCTACCTTGGCCGGGACGATCCAGAGGAGCGCGGTGCACCAGTGATCGCACTCCCCTCCCACCGTGGCACTTTCGTCCGCCTCCCACTCGCCCATCGTGAACGAGTTCGAGACGATGCGCGTTCCGGGCTTGAGATCGAGAATCTTTGGCCGGAGCTTCAAATTTATCTGCGGCAGAAGAAACATCGTGATCACCTGGGCTTCAGAGAAATCGCTTTCGAACAGGTCGGCTTTGGCAAACGTCGCCTTGTCGCTCACGCCCGCTTTGGCGGCGTTGCTCTTGGACAGCTCGACCATGTCCGGATTGTATTCGATGCCGTGCGCGCGCAGGCCGCGCTTGGCCGCGGTGATCACGGTGCGCCCGTCACCCGAGCCCAGATCGATCAAATAATCCTTCGGCGTCACTTTGGCCATGTCGAGCATCTTATCGACTAATTCCTGAGGCGTCGGCACCCACACCACATCTTTACCCTGTTGGCCGACTCTGGGCTCGTAGCTTTGGCTTTTCGGCTGCGGCTGAGCGCCGGCACATGCGGCGAAAACCGAAACGCAAAGCGCCAACAGCAACGGACGAGACCTTCGTGACGAATATTCATGATGATCTCCTGTGTTCAGTTTTGATGAATCAAAAGAGTAAGTTTACTTGCCGGCGCGGTTGGCCTTGAAACTGCCTTCGGACTTCGAGTTTCCCTCGATGGTGTTACCGCTGATCCGGCCCTGATATTCCGCGCCGCCAGCCGTGAATCTGATCTGATCGCCGGTGACCTTGCCGTTTAGCGGCACAGCTTTGTTGCCGGTCTTCAAGGTGCCCGAGATCATCTGGAACGTTTGTTTGAAATCGAGCTCTCCCTGCGGACAGCTGCCAGGTGCCGTCCACTTTGGCGGGAACGATCCAGAGATATGCCGTGCAATAGGAGGCGCAACCATTTTTGACATTGGCAGTTTCATCCGCCTGCCATTCGCCCATCGTAAACGAATTCGAAACCACTCGAGTGCCTGGTCTGAGATTGAGCAGCTTGGGACGCAATTTTAAATTGATGTCCGGCAACAAAAACATCGTGATGACCTGCGCCTGGGAGAGATCGGCTTCGAACAAATCCGCTTTCATGAAGGTGGCTTTCTCACTGACACCTTCCTTCGCCGCATTGCGCTTGGACAGCTCCACCATATCGGGATTGTATTCGATGCCGATCGCCTTGGCGCCGCGCTTGGCCGCGGTGATGACGGTGCGGCCATCGCCCGAGCCAAGATCGATCACATAATCCTTCGGCGTCACCTTGGCCATATCGAGCATCTTTTCCACCAACTCCTGCGGCGTCGGCACCCAGATCACATCCTTGCCTTCCTGGCCGACCTCGGGTTTAAACTCCTGCTTGGCCGGCTGCGCCTGCGCGGCAGCGCCGGCGCTCAGCGCGGCGAGAAACAACACCAGAAACAATCGATGACAAATACGCAATGCTTTCATGTGAGTCTCCTATTTTGTTTGAGCAAATTTCGATCCTGGAGAGTCGCACGGGCAGCAGAAAATGTCTAGGTTGACGCGGCTTGAAGGTAATCGGCGTCCGAGTAATCAATTGTACCTATTTGATTCCAGATTCTTTCGATATAAAAAATTTCTGCTAACCGCACCGCGGTTAATCGAATCCAAATCATCGAGCACACACAGGAGGACTTCCAAATGCGGCAACGATCCGACTACCCGACATTTTCCGATCAGGAGATCACCAGTAGACATCAAGCGGTTTACCGGCTCATGGAACAAGAGAATGTCGATGCGCTTCTCGTCTACGGCAGCGGGCGCTACGCCTCGGACGTCTATTGGTTAAGTGATTGGCCGAGCAGCCGCGAAGCCTATGTGCTTTTTCAAACCGGCAAAGAGCCGGTCATTCTGATGCAGCTGTTCAATCATTTTCCGATGGCCAAAGTAATGTCGAGGATTAAAGACGTGCGCTGGGCCGGAGCGAATACCACCACCAGCGTCGCTCGAACTCATCCGCGAGCGCGGCTTGGAATCCAAGAAGATCGGTCTCGTCGGCTCGATTCCATTTCAAGTCTATCTGAAGATCGCGGAACAATTTCGCGGAGCCGCCTTGAGCGATCTCAGCGGCAAATTGCGGATGATGCGGACCATCAGGAGCCCGGAGGAAATCGAGCGTATCCGCTTTGCCTCCAAGCTAACCGATGAATCGATTGAGGCGTTGGCCAACGGCCTCAAAGCAGGAATGCGCGAGGACGAGATTGCCGCGCTGATCGAGCCGGCTTATTTAAAGAGAGGCGGTTACGCCGGCATTCACTTTATGAGCAGCATGCCGATGCGCGATCCGGATTTCCCGGTACCGGCGCAGTTCCAGTCCAGTCGTAAGCTGCAAAAAGGTGATTGCCTGATTACCGAAATCAGCGGCGCCTATTCAGGCTATAGCGGGCAGATTCACCGGACGTTTTCCCTCGGCGAAGGGCCAACCCCGGAATGGCAAAAGATGCATGCCGCCGCAGTCGAATCCTTCGAGATTCTGGCCGAGGTGATCAAGGACGGCGCCACCACCACCGAAGCCGAAGAAGCCGCCGAGATCATTCATCGGCGCGGTTACAGCACCTATGACGATCTGGTCCACGGCGTCAATCAGTACCCGCCGATCTTTCAAACCAAGACCCGGAAGCGTCATGAATCCAAGGAGCTGGTATTTCGGGAAAATATGGTAATCGTCATCCAACCCAACCTGATCACCGAAGATGAAAAAATGGGACTGCAATTCGGCGAAACCTTGGTGGTCACGAAAAAAGGCTGCGAGACTTTGAATGCCTATCCGCGAGAATGGGTTACCTGTCAGGAGTAACGAACGGTACAGAGGGGGTTACGGCACCAGCGATATCGCAATCGTTCCGGCGACGACAGATAACGCGCCGGCGATGGTGCGCAAGCTTAAGCCTTCGATGCCGCGCAGGAACAGCCAAGTGCCGAATAAAATCCACAAGGGACTCGTGGCGACGATCGGCGAGACGATGACCACCGCGCCGACGCTCAGAGCGGCAATCACCAGGACGATTCCCAAAGTTTCAAACACACCGGCGAACAAAAACGCACCCATCGACTGCCGGTTCCAGACCGGTTGCTCTGCTCCTTGCCTGGGCAAAACTACATAGCTAGCGAGCCAGGGGAGCGCGACGACACCGATTACCGCGGCGAGATACAGTGGTTCGTTGGCCAGACCCAAGTGCATAACGACGCAGCGGATGGCTGATCCCGGCCAGAAAAGCAGCGCCGAGAGGATAACCGATATGCCACCAGCGAAAAGTTGCTGCGCTGCGCTTCTGTCTTGCCATGAGATCAATGTAATCCCGCCGACGATCAGGACCGTGCCGGCGATCACCGGCACAGTCGCCTGTTCACCGAGAAAAATGATCGCCAACGATGTGCTGAACAGTGGATGCGCGCCGCGCAAAGTCGTGCCGCGCGAGGCGCCGATGTAATGGATACCGGCGTAGGTGAACAGCCGAATGATCGGCTGAAGCGTCCCGGTAAGAGCAAACAGGAACAACACCCACCACGATACCGCGGGGATACCGCCGGTCAGCAACACGGCGGCCGATAGTGTCACTGCATGAATCGTGACCGAGACCAGGGTGACCGTAATCGGCGTCGAGTAACGCAAACCGCGTTTGGCGGCGATTCCCGAAGCGGCGTAAGAAATGGACGCCGCCAGGGCGATAAGTTGAGCTGGAATGTCGAACCACATTGAGCTGCGCGGAGCTGTGAGAGCGGCAAGGGCGAAGATTACTTTTCCATTTCGCGGCGAATCGCATCGGCAAATTGACGGGTGCTGGCGGATCCGCCGAGATCCCGGGTCAGACACTCGCCTCGGATCAGCACGGCGTGCAGCGCGGTTCGCAGGCGGGCGGCCGCCTTCGCTTCCGAAATGTAGTCGAGCATCATGGCGGCGGCCAATACGATGGCCGTCGGATTGGCGATGTTTTTTCCTTTGATATCCGGCGCGCTGCCATGAACACTTTCAAAGAGCGCGTGGGTATCGCCGAGATTGGCGCCGGGAACAACCCCCAGCCCGCCGACCAACCCGGCCGCGAGATCCGAGACGATGTCGCCGTAAAGATTCTCCAGCAATAGAACATCGAGCCGAGTCGGATCCAAAACCAATTGCAGGCAAGCATTATCGACGATTAGATCGCTAAAGCCGATTTTTTTGTATTTTTGTGACATATCCCGGGCGCACTGTAAGAATAGGCCGTCGGTGAGCTTCATGATGTTGGCCTTGTGCACCGCGGCAATTTTTTTTCGGCGGTTGGCGACGGCATAGTCGAAAGCAAACTTGGCGATACGCGTAGAAGCCTTTTCGGTGATGATTTTCAGACTCTCCATCACCCCGGGCACCACTTCATGCTCGATGCCCGAATAGAGGCCCTCGGTATTCTCGCGAACAACGATCAAATCGACATTTTCATAGCGGGCTTTGACACCGGGAAGATTTTTGACCGGCCTGAGATTGGCGTAGAGATCGAAACTCTGGCGCAGCTCGACATTGACGCTGGCAAAGCCTTCGCCGACCGGTGTTGTCACCGGTCCCTTTAGAGCGACTCTGTTTTTGGCAAACGAGTCCATCATCTGCTTCGGCAACGTGGTTCGGTGTTTTTTCAATGCGTCGGCGCCGGCCAGGTGGCTGTCCCATTCGATGTCAACTCCCGCGGCTTCAATGAGTTTCAAAGTGGGTTTCATTACTTCGGGGCCGATTCCGTCGCCGGGTATCAAAGTGATCCTGTGTCTTTTCACTCGCAGTCCTTCCGTGTCATGAATGCTGCAGGCGGTAATCCTTTAGTTTATACACGATCCGCACCGCCAAATAGCAGCGCATCGTTCTCACATATATGCAGACGTTGACATTATCGTTCACCGTCAGCTAGCGTGAAGCTGCTCCAAAAGAACACAAAAACAAACGATCCTTGCGCGGTTAACCGCTCCAGGGCGCGCCAGTTCCAAGCAACCGCGTCGTGAAGATAACTGTCGTCGGGCCGGACCATCACGCAATATGTTTGACAAAATCACGGCTCGATCCAAGGGATTTTTTTACGGCTGGTGGATGGTGGCTGTGGGTTGCGGCATGCGCATGCTCGGCGGCGGCTTTCATCTCTACGGCTTTACGATTTTTTTCTTGCCGATCACCCAAGAGTTGGGATTGTCTCGGGCGGCGACTTCCCTGGTCTTCTCGTTAGCCAGGGCTGAAGGCGCCATCGAAGGCCCGTTGGCGGGTTACTTAATCGATCGCTTCGGGCCGCGCCCGATGATGCTCGCCGGGGTGATCTTGTCAGGCGTGGGTTACATGCTGCTCGCCGGAGTCGAAACCTATTATGGCTTGATCGCGATCTATCTGGGCGTGATCTCATTGTCCTTCTCGGCCGGCTTCATGCATTCTCCCATGGTCCTCGCCAATAGCTGGTTCATTCGGCGCAGGGCCTTGGCGATGACCTTGATCAGCAGCTCCATCGGTATTGGCGGTACTCTGATCACGCCACTGCTGGCCTTCAGCGTCCAGACGTGGGGTTGGCGTTATGGAGCTTTTTTGTCCGGCCTCGGATTGATCCTGATCGGCGTGCCTGTGGCGCTCCTGGTCAAACGTTCACCCGAAAGCATGGGCTTGGCGCCCGACGGTGCCGCGCCGGAAGAGAAAGACGCGACGCCGGTCAAAACCACACGTAAAAGTAACGGGAAAGTTAATGAGGGGGAAATTGAGTTCACTCTTCGGCAAGCGATGCGCACCGCCGCCTTCTGGATCATGATCCTGGCCACCACCACGCGAGTTGGCGTGTTCAATGCGATTACGGTTCACTTCGTGCCGATCATGGTCTGGAAAGGCGCCAGCGAGCAGCGCGCCGCGGCGCTGCTGGCGACGATGGCGCTGATGAGTTTACCATCGCATTTGCTGGTCGGCTGGATCGCGGATCATGTCAGCAAACCACGGCTGATGGCGGCTTGCATGGGCGTGGGCGCGCTGTCGATTGCCTTCTTGGCCTATGGCGAAGGAGAATGGTCACTCTGGATGTTCGTTCTACTGTTTACGATCATGGAAGCAATCTTTCCGGTCGGCTGGGCAACCGTAGGCGATTTTTTTGGCCGGAAATCTTTCGCGACGATCCGCGGCACGATGAGTTTTTTCTACTTATGGGGACCGGCGCTGGGGCCTGTCATCACCGGCGCGATCTACGATCGATATCAAAGTTATGCGCCGATGATGTCGGCGTATATCGCGCTGTCGGTGATCGCGGGCTGCCTCTATGCAATGATGGCCCCGCCGAAGCGCGCTAACCTCTCGGCTGCCGAAACAGCCTCATAGACTTCGTTGCGCTCGCGCCACTCGCCTCCAACGTACTGAAACGTGCGCCTCAGCTGGTCCATCTTCGCGCTCCTTGCCTGAAATCTTTCTACGGACAAGCCACAGTCAAGCTCTAGTGTTATCTCTCAGGTAGATTCATTCCGCACGTTGACATGATAATCATGTGTCAGCTATTTTTATGAATGTCTACATATCCCTGCTCACCACTCCCTGAAGCCTTCGATTCAATTTAACGTCCGCATTTGATTGATCGATGTTTCGAAAACTTCGCGACCGGCTGGCCGGTCTATTTTATGGCTGGCGCATGGTTGGCGTCAGTTGCGCTATCCGCCTTCTCGGCGGCGGGCTCCATGCATACGGTTTTACCGTTTTCTTTCTACCCATCACTCAAGAGTTAGGCCTGTCACGGGCAGCGACTTCGTTGGTTTTCTCATTAGCGCGCGCTCAAGGCGCGATTGAAGGACCGGTGGCTGGCTATTGTATCGACCGGTATGGACCGCGACCGGTAATTTTTGTCGCAACTCTTTTGGCCGGTATAGGCTATATGCTCCTGGCCGGAGTGCACAGTTATACCGCACTGCTGATTGTCTACATGGGGATCATCTCGCTCTCCTACCAAGCCGGGTTTATGGACGCCACCATGGTGGTCGCCAACAGCTGGTTTATTCGCAAACGAGCTCTGGCCATGTCGCTCACCAGCGGTTCCATCGCGCTTGGCGGCACCCTGGTCACGCCGTTTCTCGCTTACGCCGTGCACACGTGGGGTTGGCGCAGCGCTGCGATGGCCGCCGGAGTGGCCTTTCTTATCGGTGGTCTGCCCCTCTCCCTGCTGCTGCGCCGCTCGCCGGAGAGTATGGGCTTGTTGCCGGATGGCGAGCCGTTGCCCAAAGCAACCGACGCAAAAGAATCAACCCACTCCGGCGAGGAAGCAAATTTTTCTCTGCAGCAAACCTTGCGCTCGCGCCAGTTCTGGTTGCTCGCGCTCGCCACCACCTTACGCGTAGTTTGCTCCAGCTGTGTCCTGGTTCATTTCGTGCCGATCCTGGTTTGGCGCGGTTTGACCGAGCAGCGCGCCGCCGTTTTCCTGGCGTTTATCGCTCTGCTCGGCATGCCGGCGCATCTCCTGATTGGCTGGCTCGGCGATCGCCTTAGCAAGCCCAGGCTAATGACCACGTGTATGATCATTGCAAGCTTGTCGGTCTATTTGCTGTTTTCATACACCGCGGAATGGCAACTCTGGCTGGCGCTGGTGCTCTTCACCGTAGTGGAAGGGCTTTTTCCCGTTACGTGGGCGACGGTAGGCGATTTTTTTGGCCGGAATAATTTCGCCAAAGTTCGCGGCAGCATGAGTTTTCTTTACATGTGGGGTAGCGTCATAGGTCCGGTGATGGCCGGCGCTGTGTACGATCGCACCCAAAGCTACAGTCCATTGATGTGGGGACTGATCAGTTTGTGTTGGGTGACAGCGCTCATCTATGCTGTACTGGTCAAACCGAGCTCCCGTTCTTCTTCCTCTTAGCTAATCTTGTGAATCAATTGAGCAAGCACAACGGCATCAAGTTCGTTAATAAATGGCTACCGGTGCTCCTGTGGGCCTGCGTCATATTTTTATTTTCAACCGAGCACTTTGCAGCGCCGCAATCTTCGCGGATTTTGGGACCGCTGCTGCACTGGCTCTTGCCGGGCATCACTCCGGAACAGGTGTCGTTCGTGCAATTTGTCGTTCGCAAGCTCGGTCATTGGTTCGAATACTTTGTCCTAGCCGTGTTGCTCTATCGCGCTTTATACGCAGAGAGTAGCGGCAAAAGTTCCATGCGCCCCGCGGTATTGACCATATTTCTTGCGCTCGTCTGGGCAATAACGGACGAGTTTCATCAGTCTCTGGTGCCAAGTCGAACCGCAAGCATTGTCGACGTTATGATCGACGGCTTCGGGGCGGTTTGTGGAACTTTTTGGAGATATCTGCGCCTCAGATGAGCGAGAGAGCCAAATGGCGTCGTAGCGCGCTGGAGGAATTGTCTCTACGGGCTGAAAAACCTTGACAACCTAACGGTAACTATCCACGATGCTCAGGACGGTGATTTCGCCTGAAAAACCTGATTAAACAACTCATGATCCTCTCCCCTCGATGACATTTTTAACTCGTTTGGCCGGCCTGCTCATTCTCCTTAGCCTTTCCTCTGCTTGCTCGAGCTCCGACAGCGGACCGGCAGTCACCGCCACAAACTTCATGCCGCCGGATCTCCTGAAGGGAGCCTCATATTCGCCGTCGGCTATGGAGGCGTTGAGCCGCGGCCTTGCCGTTATCACTCCCCCAGGTGCGGCGCTGCAAGACGTTTATTACGAATTTGATAGCGTCGATCTGAAAGCCGAGGCCGAGGCTATCCTCAAGAAGAATGCTGAATGGATGAAAGCCAATCCGTTGGCCCGGGTTGAAGTCGAAGGACACTGTGACGACGTCGGATCAGCCGAATATAATTTGGCGTTGGGCGCCAAACGCGCTCAAACGGCCAGGGATTTTCTTGTGCAGGAAGGCATCGCGCCCGATCGACTGGTCACGATCAGTTACGGCAAAGAAGCGCCCGCGTGTTTCGATCGCAACGAAGAATGCCGGGTCAAAAACCGCCGCGCCCGTTTTGTGACGTTTACCGAGCTGCCAACTTCGTAATCCCAGAATGTCAGAAGACTTTTCACCGGAAGAGGCGCAGACAACCCAGAGGTTCGTTTCCAAAACTCCCGCTCCGCCTCCTTATCGCACATTCGGATCTTAACACCGCAGAGACACAGAGTTCGCAGAGATTTCACTTTTTAGACTCTGCGACTCGCCGGCCTCTGCACCTCAGCGGTGAATAACTCTGATTCTTGCACCAGAAAAGGAGTGCGCACAGATTGAGATTCCTAATTCGCCTCACTCATAACCGATGGCGGAGACAATCGGCGTGGCGGCGGCTTGTTTGGCCGGCCAATAGCCGGCTAGCAGGCAGAGAATCACAGATATAAAAATCGATAGCGCTGACAGATGATAGGGATAGTAGTATTCAAAGGTCCAACCGGTCAGTACTTTCGTGTTATAAACCACGTGGTGATAGGACATGATGGTGCCGGCGATCAAACCCAAGAACCCGCCGATGAGCCCGATCCATGCAGCCTCGAAGATAATCATCCGGCGAATCTGAGCTTGTGTTGCGCCGATGGCGCGTAACACGCCGATCTCTCGCGCGCGATCCAGAACCGAAGCCAACAAAGTGTTGATGACGCTAAAGACCGCCACGACCACGGCAACAATTTCGACGGCATAGTTGACCACGAACGATTGCTCCATGATGCGCACCACCGACTCTTTTAGCTGCCGATGAGTGCTGATGAACAGCTCGTACTGCTCGCCATAATCTTCCTTGATCTTTTCAATAACGACGCTTTGATCGGCGCCCGGTTCCAACCATATATCAAACGCATCTACCAACTCGTCCTGCCAAAATTTCTTGTACAAACCGCGATCGATCAAGACGCTGCCGATATCGGAAGAATAATCGATGTAAACGCCCAGCACCTTGAAAGCAATGAGACCGGCCGGAGTGGCAAGCTCGATGGTGTCGTTGGCGTCCTTGCCGAACTTGCTCTGAAAGCTCTCGCTAACGATAACACCCTTACCAGCGGCCATTTCGCTCAACGTTTTCTTGCCGTCTCCTCCGGGAGTCGGCAGACTGCGCACGCTAGCGGATTCCACCGCTGAAAACGATTCGATCAGAATCGGCATTCCATTGTAGGTCGAACGGATCAAACGATAGAGATCGACGATCTTGACACCCGGCACCGATTTAAGCCCCGGTAACGGATCTTCCCTAAGCGGCACATTTTTTGGCCCCGCGGTGCGCGCGCCGGAGCTGACGATCAGGTCAGCGGTGACCATTTGATCGATCCAGGCGAGCAGAGATCCACGCACGCTGTTAACGAATGCGGCGATGGTGAAGATTGCGGCAAGGCTAATCACGATCGTAGCCACCGTGATGCCAGATCTGATCGGGTTTTTTCGCAGGCTATCGGATGCGAGCCTGGTTTCCGCCCAGGAAAAGCCCGGAATAGTTATGTCGGCGCGCCAGAACCACTTAACACAGGAGTTGATGATCAGCGGGCAAAGAAATGCCAAGCCAAGCAGTAAAATCAGCATGCCGATTACCCCGGCGCTGAACTGTCGGATGGGGCTCCGCAGAACGGCAGCGAAAACAATAATCATTGGAGATAGCACAAGGCAGATTATGCCAAGGCGGGTAGCCAAGGAATTTCTACCGTGAAATCCGGGACGCCAGGCGGCTTGCCGGGCATTTTCCAACGGACTCACGCGCACGGCTTCGATGGCGGGATGAAGCGCAGCGAGGACGGCCACTCCGACGCCGCTGGCAACTGCCAACGCCAGCTCTTGCAAGGTCAAACCGCCGGTTGTCAGACCGATCGACGAAAACAGATTGCGCACAGTTTCGCCGACTGCCACCAGCGCCGCCTGCGCCAGCAGCCATCCAAACACAGCACCCGGCCAGCGCGCCGACTAGAGCAAGGATCAGCGCCTCTGAGATAATCCAGCGGAGCAACTCACCGCGTCTCATGCCGATGCAGCGCAACGCGCCGATTTCCCTTTTTCTTTGCACCACCGAGACCGATACGGTGTTGTAGATGAGAAAAAATCCGACAAACAGCGCGATTAGACTGACGAAGAATAGACCGACCCGAAAAGACGTTAGTAAGGATTCGATCTGCTCGCCCCGCTTGCGCGGCCGTTCGACATCGGCCATTCCTTGCAGACGCTGGCGTAATTTCTGCTGCACATCTTCGGCGGTTGCACCTGGCTCTATGGTGAGATCGACGATATCGAGCTTTCCCTGTTTGCCGAATGCCCTTTGTGCCACCGGCAGATCCATCAAGGCAAAGTTGCCGCCGAATACTTTGGCGGTTCCTTCCTCCTTCAACAACGCACGCACCGTGTAGGTCTGCTTTCCCCGGCTGGTGATCACGGTGAGCGGGGACCCCAAGCTGAGCTCGAGACGGCGGGCAAACGTTTCAGTTACGGCAATCGAGTCAGGCGCGGCAATGAAATCAAGCGCCTGGTCGAACTCGAAGCCGGCGCCGGTAAACTGATGATCGCGGATGGCAAAATCGGTCAGCAAGTCCACGCCATAAACATAAAGACGTTCGGCTGTCGCGCCGCTTACGGGTAAGAAGCCATCCACGGCGGCGGCCGCATCCTTGACGCCGGGCGTATCCCGAATCATTGGGAAAAGATCTTCGCGGATGCCGCTTTCACCGTTGGCGACTTGCAACACGGCCTTGCCGGCAATCTGATCGATGGTCGACTGAAACGATGTGGTTAGAGATCTATTGACAATCGCGATAGCAACGATGACCGCCACACCTAAAGCGATACCGAGAAATGTTAAGAGAGTTCTCAGCCGGTGCAGTTTCAGATGGCGCCAAGAGACGGTCTCAAGCAAGCGCAGCATCAGAAATCTTTCTCGATCAGGCCGTCACGCAAGAGAATGGTTCGATCGCCGATTTTGGCAGCCTCCGGGCTGTGGGTCACCATGACGACAGTACAACGATCCTCCTGGTTAATTCGACGCAACAGGTTGAGAACAATCTCGCCGTTTTTAGAATCCAGATTGCCGGTGGGCTCGTCCGCGAGGATAATTGGCGGCTCGAAGGCTAAAGCTCGAGCGATAGCCAGTCGCTGGATTTCTCCACCGGACATGGCTTCAGGCAAGTGGGATCGGCGATGCGCCAAGCCAACCTTGTCGAGAAGAAACTGCGCTCGCTGAGCGGCTTTCGCTCTAGGACGGCCATCGAGCACGAAAGGCAAAGTGATGTTCTCCAGCGCCGTCAGAGTCGGCAGTAGATTGAAAAATTGGAAGACAAAGCCGATCTGGGTTCGGCGGAAAAGGGTTACTTGATCATCCGCCATTTGCGATATGATACGCTCACCGACCAAGACATCTCCGGCGCTGGGACGATCCAGGCCGCCCATAAGATGCAGCAGCGTGCTCTTCCCCGACCCGCTGGGTCCCATAATCGTCGAGAACTGACCCTGCGGAATATCGAGGGTAATTCCGGATAGAACGGTAACTTCGTTATCGCCCTGGCGGTAGCTTTTGCGCACGTCGAGACAGCGAATCATGCGGTGCGATGATTAACTGACGCGGTAGAGCGTAGGAGCAGCGACGGCCGGAGAATCCGACCCCGTTTTCTGAACGGTTTCCAGCTCATCGAGGTTTCGTTTGACCGCTGCGCTGAACGAGGCCAGCTCAACGCCCAGATAAGCCGGGCTGTAGGGCTCGATCTTTTCCAGTCCCATGCGCCAAAGCTTGATCGCTCCGGCGGGCACGCCTTGCTGCAACTTGAAATAACCTGCGGCAATCTGAATAATCCCTTGATAAAACTTACGATCTTCGCCGCGCTCCTCCAACCAGATCTCCTCCAGGGTTTCATGACACTCAAAGAAGAGCTGCTGATTAAACTCGTCAATGCCTTTTTGAAGGCGCGGATCGTCTTGTGCTTCCATCAGATGCGTTCCCTAATCGACTAAGCAGCTCCGACAGTGGCAACCTCGTCCACAGCTTGTATAGTCACTAGAGGATCCAAGAGCCAGTTAAGATTGCGAACTTAATGATACAGACTAACGCGAAAAATGAGCTCACGCTAGATATCGACGCGCTTTCATATGGGCCGTATGGAATCGGGCGCCATCAGGGAAAGGCAGTGATGATTCCCAAGACAGCGCCCGGTGATACCGTCGCCGCGCGTATTGTCGAAGCGAAGGAGCGATATTCGGTCGGCGAAATAGTCCGGATACTAAAGCGGTCATCCCTGCGTCAGGAACCGCCCTGTCCGTATGTAGCTCAGTGCGGCGGCTGTCCCTGGCAGCACGTGCGCTACGAGAGCCAGCTAGGCGCAAAGCAGAAGAGTGTTGAAGACGCACTACGGCGCATCGGCAAACTCGAGGGATTCGAAGTCAAACCGATCATTGCTTCCCCGTCTCCCTATAACTACCGTCGACGTATTCGCTTGCAACGGGATGGATCCAAACGTCTCGGCTTCTTTACTTCGTTTTCGCACCACATGATCGAGATTGACAGGTGTTTGATCGCCGATGACAAGCTCAATGGTCTCATCGAACAGTTGCGGCGGTGGAGCGAGGAGTTGATCACCGATGTCGAGCATCTGGAGGTTGTCACCGGCGATCAACCGAACGAAATCGTCATCGTGGGGCAATCAGCAGGCGGATTTAACTCGCGCGACAGTTCGATCTGCGTACGCTTGCTGGAAGAAAATCAGTTGATCAATGGCTTGATTGTGCGCGGCCCTGACTGGCGCCAGACGTGGGGAGAAGTGGCGGTTTCAGTAATTCCTGAAGACGGCCTGTGCGTGCGAGTCGATGGCGACGTATTTACCCAAGTCAACAGCCAAGGCAATCGACAACTTCTCAGGGAACTGTTGGCGGCGGCCGATTTCAATCGCGACGATCGCGTGCTCGAGCTATACAGCGGCGCCGGGAATTTTACACAGTCCATCGCCACGCGCGTCGGCAACGTCGTCGCGGTGGAAGGCTATCGTCCGGGCTTCGAAAGCGGCAAGCACAGCGCGGAAGCAAAAGGGATGACCAATATTTACTGGATTTGCTCGCCGGTTCCCGCCGCGCTGGGGCAACTGAAAAAGCAGCGCCAGCGCTTCTCAAAAATCGTTCTCGACCCGCCGCGCAGTGGCGCCAAAGGTCTGGAAGGCGACCTGGCTGCGCTCGGCGCCGAAAAGATCCTCTACATCTCATGTAACCCGACTACGCTCGCCCGCGATCTGGCGGCCCTGGCCAAGCAGGGCTACTCACTGCGGACCGTCCAGCCCATCGATCTATTTCCACACACCTTTCACGTCGAAGCGATCGCTACCTTGGTGGGATAGACCCGATTGACAATTCCAATCCGTCGCACCTATTCTCGGCACTGGAACTGCAAGGGTTCTGCTTGAGAAAATCATAACCGCGGAGCCCTACAACTATCTTTGTTCATCCAAGCCCACATACGCCATGGCCAAGGGTTTTGAGAACGTAAGACTGCAATTGGGAGCAACAAGATGATCGACCGCAGAAACTTTTATCCCCATCTTATTTCTTTGTTGCTGGTATCACCGGTATCCATCGCCTGGCGGGTTCATGCGGCCGATAAACTCGTCGGCCTTCACTCCGCTCAAGTCATGTCCCAGTCGATGCCGTGGATCGCGCAGGAAGCGGGTCTCTTCAAGAAATACGATCTGGATTTCCAGCTGATCTTCATTTCGTCATCAGGGGTTGCAACCGCGGCAACGCTAGGGGGCGATGCGGAGATCGCCTTGACTGGCGGAATCGGCAATGTACGGGCCTACGTTCAAGGCGCCACCGATATCGCGTTTATCGGCGGCGTGAAAAATATCCTGACTCATAGTCTCCTCGGCAAATCGGAAATCAAACGACCGGAAGATCTCAAAGGCAAACGGGTCGGCGTCGGCCGCATCGGCAGCAATACGCATTATTTCGTCGTCCAGGCGCTCAGGCGATTCGGCATGGACGCCAACAAGGATATTCAGCCCATTCAAACCGGCGGCGGGCCGGAGACGCTGGCGGCCCTGGTCAGCGGTGGCCTGGATGCGGCGGCGATGACGGCGCCTGCCGACGTTAGAGCGGTAGCGCAAGGCTATCGCTTCGTCATCAATGGCCCCGAACTGCGCATTCCTTATGCGGCAACATCCTTCGTCACCTTGCGCTCCTTGCTCAACAAACGTGGCCTGGTGTTTGGACGATTCATGCGCGTGATGGCAGAGGCATCGAGAATCCTGCATACCGACAAACCGTTTGTTTACAAAGTGCTGGGCAAATACCTACGGGTTACGGACACGAAGATCCTTGATGCATCTTATCAATCGGAGAGCCCCGCACTAGAGCAGCGTTTGGAAATCCGCGAGTCGGCGCTGCAAGCCACCTTGGATGAAATAGCCCAGAGCGATGCGCGCGCCAAATCGGTTAAGCCGCAGGAACTGATCGACCGCAGATATTTGATCGAACTGGAGAAGAGCGGTGTATTTGGAAAATAAGCGGAGGCGATCAACCAAAGGCATAAGGCGAGAAAGAAATAGCAATGCAAAACCAAGCGATCGATATTCATCATCATTACGTGCCGAAACAGCTGATCGAAGAAACCAAACGTCACGGCAAAGCGCTCGGAGTCGACATCACTGAAGACAAGGGCAGCCACGCTCTTTCCTTTGCCGGCAGCAAACCACATAGATTGCAGCCCGCATTGATGGACGTCGAACGGCGGATTGAAATCATGGACGAAGGCCAGGTTGCGCTTGCGACCCTGGAAGCCAATACCAACAGCCTTGGCTACCGGCTCACGGGGGAGCATGGGGAAACTTGGTGCAAACTTTACAACGACTGCATGCACGAATTAATCACACAACAACCCGACCGGTTTGCCGGCATGGCTACCGTTCCGCTCCAGGACGCGGCTCGGGCGGCCAAGGTGCTGGAGCATTCCATTATAGATATGGAATTCCGCGGCGCCTTTATCGGCACCAATGTCAATGGCCAATACTACAACACCAAAGAGCTCGATCCGTTTTGGGCTAAAGCGCAGGAACTCGACGTGATGATCGTGATGCACCCGGAGCACATCGCCGGCGCCGAGCGAATGGGCGCTTTCGGGTTGAACGCGGTGTGCGGCAATCCAGCCGACTCGACGCTCTCCCTTGGTTATATGTTGTACAGCGGCTTGTTCGATCGTTTTCCTGATTTGAAATTATGCGCTCTCCACGGCGGCGGCTTTTTGCCTTACCATCTCGGTCGCTTCGACAAAGAATTCGTGACCGGCCAAAACGTTCGGCCGGCGCAATCGGCCAAGCCGCCCAGCGCTTATTTGAAAAACCTCTACTTCGACACGCTGGTATACGACATCGATACCCTGGAATACCTGAGATCCAAAGTCGGCAATGATCGTCTTATGCTCGGGACCGATTATCCGTATACCCTCGGCGATTGGCTCGCGGCGGATAAGGTACAAGCCTTGAGTTGCTCCGAATCCGACAAAGACGCCATCTTGCAGGGCAACGCGCGACGGCTGCTTAAACTCTGAATTGTTAGTTCAACGGTTCAAAAGTTCAAAGGTTCAATGATTCGGAAATTCGAACGTCCAAATTCGCAGAAAAAATGACGTTGCGCCCAGAAGGATTTCGTCCGAGTGGTTTTAAACCTTGAACATTTGAACGATTGAACTGTGGAACGGCTACTTGTATCGTCTCCCCATCTCCTCAAAGAACCGCTCCGTTTCCAGCTCCTGAAGAAAACTCAGATCGACGAATTGCTCCGGCTTGGCCGTTTTCGCCTGCGCTACCTGCGGCGTCGACATGTCGATGAGATTTTGAATACCCTTCATCGTCGGATACGGTTTCTTCGGCGTTCTTTTCAGATAATGCTCATACGAATAGTCGAGCACCTCCTGATCGTCCGTGCGCATATAGCGGGCCAGACTCTTCATCGCCGCGGCCTTATTGGT
>CAVSLC010000018.1:0-148191 GCA_963728565.1 uncultured delta proteobacterium | reverse complement strand
CCCCCGTATAGAGTATTGTTATCATGTATAAAACTGAAATTTTATAGAATAGCGAAATAGTGGATATCCCGTGCAAATGGCAGGCGGGGGGGTAGGGGTTGGAGTGGTCAGTTGCGGCGGTATCATTCAAGCCCGTCGTTGCAGCCGGTCGGCTGCTGAATGGCTCGTGGGGCGACTGCCTCGTGAGGAATGCTCATCCGCCAACTGGAACTTTACACCCGGTAAAGGCGTCAAAGCCGGTCTAGCCGTTTCGCCGGCCTGCTGGTGGGCACGCCCAGACTGCAATTTCGTTGCATGGGGATCGGGTGCAACTATAATCCGAGATTGTCAGTCTGGGGTGATTGTTCCGTGGTTTTTTCGTTTTACGCCCGCCGCAATTCGTTGGCCGCTACCACCTTGCGGCGAATGACGACTCCGCGGTACGATTCGTCCGGAAAATCCCAGTTAGCAAGTTTGGTTTCCCATCGGCAGCGGGGGTTGCAGAAGGGGCAGCGCCAAGTTTTGAGGTTCCTTCATGGCTGCTCCGCCCTTCGAAATCACTCTCTGAACTTAAACGAAGCCGCCGGGCCGACGTACTCGCGGGCTGTCGGACGAAAACCCGTCGCGAAAAAGCGTCACCTTCATTTGGAGTCGCTGGAAGACCGCCGGTTGTTCGCCGTGGGACCTTCGCTGGTTTCGGTGGTCCCGAATAGCGGCGTCTTTTTGGAGAACAACGTTCTCCAAGTGCCCCGCGCGAGATCACGTTTCTGTTCGCCCAGGGAAGCTCCATCGATCCGGCCACGCTGGCCACCGGCATTCAGGTCTGCGCAGCGGCATGGCGGCGGCGCTTTCGGGGCATCGGCGCCACGGCAGATGTGTCGGTCACGTCCCGGGTTCATCGGTTTGGGCGACACGGGGTGCGAAGTCGTGATGCGGTTTGCGAAATCTGCCGGACGACTTGTATCAAGTCACGCTCGTCGGCCTGCAGCCCTCCGGCAGCACGACCGATCCGCGACTGAAAGACACCAGCGGGATTCCGTTTATCGTCAACGGCGCGGCTGCCAATCAGGTCGATCTCCTTCCGGCTTGACCTGGGGCGAAATCGAAGCCGTGGTCCCACAGCGATCACGCGCGGCAGTCTGAACGTTGAACAGCAGAGCTACGACACGATCGACGTCTATTTCGACCAGACGCTCAACGGTGACATTCGCAGCCCCGCTTCTATCGGCTGATCAACACGGCCAACCCGGCCATTCCAGGCGTGGAGTTGGCCAACGACGCCGACACGAGCCTGCTGTTGCACTTCAACGGCTCGTTAAACGGCGCCGACGGTGAAACTCCCACTTCGAGCATCGGGCACTTCGTTTGTCGCTGGCCAACGGGTCAGGCCGTCGACTTTGGAGCGAGCGGGAGACGCCATCTATCCGCAGGCCGGCAACATGACCCGGTCCGAAGGCACCGTGGAGTTTTGGATCAAGCCCAACGGAATTCCGATGGAACGAAACGAATATTTTACCAGGTTGGCGACGCGCCAACAACGGAATGCTGGCTCCACGGATACGCCTTAACAACTTGAGCTTTATCCTGGGGCGACGATCCGAACACCGGAGGCTTAGAAATCGATTTCAGTTCCGAGTGAATTTCGATATCAGCGATTGGGTGGCGGGCGAATGGCATCATGTCGCAGCGACTAGGAACGAGACCGTCAATGAGATGTCTCTGTTCGTGGACGGAGCAGCTCGCGGGGGACCTTCACGTCCAGCCCTATGATTTCGGCGTTTACGCGAAACCGACATGGCGATTGGCGCGGATTATACCGGGATTGCAACCCAGCAACGCCGCCTTTGACGATTTTCGGATTTCGGCCCGGGTGCCGACGGCGAAGAAATTGCGGCCGATCATTCGACGGGACAACCGACGTGAAAGTCGGCGGCATCACGCTGCCGCAATCGGTCTCGCCCCGGTCATCGATTCGGCCACGAGCATTCCAAGGTCACGCTGAAGTTCGCCGGCCCCGATTCGCCGCGGGCACCTATAAGCTCGAAGTCGGCACCACCACCGAGCCGAGGGACATCGAAAAGGTCAGTTCAACGGCAACACGCAGCACGTCGGCAACGGCATGGCCTCGCCGATTCAGGCGTTTATCGGCGACAACATCTTCCTGGTCGCAAGCGGCCAACGACGTCGATCTGTACCGCTTCGAAGTTCACTCCCAGACCGATTTCTCGGTCAACGTCACTCCCTCGACAGCGCCACCGGTAGCCCCGCTCAACGCCCGCGTCCGCATTTTCGAAGCCGACGGGGAGACCGACGTGCCGTTTACCAACAGCGGCGGCATCGGCCAGGCCGAATCGGGCACCCTCGTCACCTGGAGGCGGGCACTTACTACGTCGGCATCTCGGCGGAAGGCAACAACTCTTATGTCGCCCTGGATGGAGCGGCGCCACAGGCGGAAGTCGACCGGCGGTTACTCGATCCAAGTCACCTTTGGCGATCTGCCGCAGACGCTCGACGACACGGTCACGATGAACAGGATTCCAGCTTCGAGACGGCCACCGATGTAGGCGTGCTGGGCACTGCCGGCCGGAACATCACCGGCGGCCGAATCAGCTCCAGCCGCAATCGGCCCAGGAATATGGCGTGCAGTTCCCGCGTGGGCGACGCACCAGGCGATCGGAACATTCCCTTCCAAAGCCACTTTACGACCCTTCCCGGCCGAATTCCCGTTCCGAGCTCCGGCATTGAGACCATTACCTACGACTTTCAATTGTGTATGGCTTCTCGCCGGACGGACAGCAATTTTTCAACGCCATCACCGACAACAAAGCGCGCAAGCAGCGTGAGGGCATGGAATTGTGGAGCCGCTATCTGGGGGTGCAGTTCCGCGAAGTGGCCGCAGGCGAAATCGCCGATATGACCGTCGCCACCGGCGAGCCGCCGCCGTCGCCCCCACGATCTCCACGGGCACCGGCAACGCCGATACGGGGTCACGGCATTGCCGGGATCACAATATCCCCAGCAACGCGGTCATCACGCCCGAGCTGCACACCTCGACGACCGGCGCGATCACTGCCGCGGCCGACGCCTGCATTCAACGCTCAACACTCAGCTCCATTGTCATCACCAGCGCCAATCACGGGCTGAAGAGCGGCTCGGTGGTGCAAATTACGGGGGCTTAGACCGGCCCGACCGGCGGATTCCAATAGCAGCGCCAATGGCACGTGGCGATTGCTGTCATCGATCAGAACCGCTTCTCGCTGATCGGCTCCACTGCCAATGGCGCTTATGCGGGAGGCGGAACGTGGCGGTTGCTCAATATTTCCCGCAACCTGGCCCTGGCCAACTCGCTCGTCTCGTGGAAGTGCGCAGTACAGCGGCGGTCTACTTCCGCACGATCATGCACGAGATCGGCCACGTGCTGGGCTGGGGGACAACTTCGAAGCCCCAGCCTGACGATCATGAACGGCGGGGAAGTGAATGACCAGGTGCCCAGAATGGCGAACCGTCTTTCCCGGCGACCCCGACATCGTCTATGGCCAGGCTGTGCACCGTCCTGAAGGCCGCGACATCGACCTGTTCCGGTTCGCGGTCGCTCCGGGGCGGCCTGTTCCGCGCGGAGACCGTCGCCGAGCGGCTGCCCGATTCCAGCCTGCTGAACACGGTGCTGACGCTTTACAAGCAGGATCGACGCCACGGTGCGGCAAAACGCGTCATCGCCCGCAACGACGACTACTACGGCAACGATTCCTATCTGGAGGTTCAGCTCGAGCACCGGCACGTATTTCATCGCCGTCACGAGCGTCGGAAACACGGAATTCAATCCGGCCATCCTCGACAGCGGCATGGAGGGCCGCACCGAGGGGGCGTACAGCCTGAGCATGACGCTCAAGCCCGACGCGGCACGACCTCGATGCGCGACCCACCAATGTCGCCTTCGACGGCGACGCAGATGGCGTTCCCGGCGGCACCTATCAGTTCTGGTTCCAGTCGAACACCGCCACGAACACGATTTACGTCGATAAGACGCCTCCCAACTCGCCCACCGGCGTTTTGGGGACGATCACCAATCCCTACACCAACCTGACGCAAGCACTGAACGCCGCCAACACATCGACCGCGAGAAAAATCGTCCGCGTTATGGGCAACGGCGGTACCGAGGCAACCCGAACACGTTTGACGACAACACGGAATACCGCGTGGGGTTCGCGGATGCCAACCGCACTACGCCGCTGCCCAACTGGCGACGGCGGCGAAATCCGGGTTCCGCAGAATGTGACGTTGATGATCGACGCCGGCGCGACGTTCAAGATGCGGCGCGCGACCTGAATGCGGGCACGACCTCGCAAGGCCTGCTATCCCGAAGCGGCGGCGCGATCCAAGTGCTCGGCACGCCCAACACGCCGGTGGTGTTTACTTCCTGGGCCGACGACACCGTGGGCGGCAATGACGACGGCCCTTCCACGCGGCCCCCTGGGCGGCGATACGGCGGCATCGTCTATCGCGACGACTCCGATCACGAGCGCGATTTTCTCTCCCCCTGGGCAGCACGGCCAACCCGCTCAACCTGGCCATGCCCGTCTATTTGAATTATGTCAATCACGCCCGCATGAAGTATGGCGGCGGCAAAGTCTTTGTCGATTCGGTGGAAGAGGTTTACGACCCGATTCAAGTCTCCACCGCGCGTCCCACGCTCTCCTACAACGACATCCAACTGAGCGCACCGCCGGGATTTCCGCCGATCCCAACTCCTTTGACGATGACGGCCTGTTCCGTCGATCTCGTTCGACAACCGCCGCATCGGCCCGGACATCCACGACAACTTCCTGGTCAGCAACTCGATCAACGGCCTGTTTGTTCGCATCCGCACGCAGGCCGGCAGCCCGGTCGACTTTGTCGATCTGCCGACCCGTTGGGACGACGCCGACATCGTTCACGTCGTGCCCGAAAGCCTGGTGGTCTCCAGGCCTACCACCGCGAAATAGACCGCACAGAAGCCGAACCACTCACCGAGGCCATTTGCGTTTGACAAATTACCAGAAACCGCCTCGGCAACATAAGCTCTATCAGCATCTACCTTGAATCCTATGTACGGCAAGGTTATTAGCCCAATAGTGAAAAGTACAAGCGTAAATCGGTGTCCAAGACCCGGGCGTAGGCAAAGCGATCGAACCAAAACAAGGCCCAGGATCCAAATCACGAAGCTTCGAACGGAATCACCGGTTATAGATTCCTCGTGGAAGACGATCTGTATTACTATGAATGAGATGGCGCATCCAAGTAGCAGAGCGATTGGCGATAGCAGTTTCTTCAGCTCGGATTTGAGTCTCCACAGGCAGATAGCGGCCAACCCCGCGATCGCACCTCCACCTATGAGCGGCACCGATATGCCCCAAAGCGACCCAAATACCGCATGAAACAAATACAGATAATAGCCTGCCTCAACCATCCATGGGGGTGTCCAAGCGGAAGAATGCTTCAGACCGATTGGCTGCGCGTATATCTCTGGCCGCTGCATACTTACTCGGTTGCACTCAAATGAGAGTTAATGATGCCTTCCAAACATTCAGCACTGGAAGCCCAGCTATGATATTTTCGGACATAACACCTGCCGGCTTTTCCGCGAGCTATCATCTCAGGTTTGTTTTCCAGTATGTCACGAAGAGATGAAGTAAGGGATGAGGCAGATTGCGGTTCAAACAGCCAACCAGCGCCCGTTTCTGCCATCATTCTGTTGCCTCCGACATCGGCGCCCAAGAATGGCTTCTCACAAGCCATTCCTTCGAGAAGGGTGTTCGAAAAGTTCTCATATCTACTTGGCATCACCACAAGATCCATGGCGCGATACCATGCCGACAGTTGTTCATGGTCCACGTCGCGTTCCAGATGAACAACTCCTCGTGAGATTTCATCTGATAATTCTAATCGGATATTTTTTTCCTCGTTGCCCGAGCCAACTATTAGCAGTCTCGCATGCGGCATGGATTTAACGATGTGTCGGAATGCACTCGCAAGAAGATCCACACCTTTTATATGGTGTAAGCGTCCGACGTAACCGATGACCGGATCATTCTCGGACCATCTCAATCTTTGACGAACTGTCGTCGGACCCGGCTTAAACATGTGATGATCGAGACCGACCGGAAGCTCGATAGCGTGGTTCCCCAGGAATCTTCGTATCTGTAATAAAGCGTCGCCATTAGAGCATACAGCCTGGGTTGCAAGCAGATTCGGAGCGAGTTCAGCGCTTACCGGCCCCGGTAGAAACAAGGTTGTCGGGATGTTATGCGCAACTTCGCTTGCCAGGACTGGGTCGCCATGTACATACGCCGCATCAAAATGTGACCAATGCTTTTTAAACCGGCGCTGGACGCGGTGCTTGAAACGTGCACTATGCCACTTAAAACTACGCCAGGCCACGCCCTGTTGAATACGATCCCACTCCCTATGCAGCCGGGTTTCCCTCGGTATCCAACGGCCTACCGCCGACAGCTCATGTTGCGCAAGATCTCGCCACCACCAGCCGGCCATGGGAATCGGCCGAATACCGGCCGGGAGTGGAATGGGATATCTCTGGAAAATGTCTGCGACAAACGCTGCATCTATCTGGTGGCCTCTTTCGGCAAACGCAGTAAACAAACTTCTCGTGAAATTTTCCCCACCACCCCTAAGGACGCCGAGTTCTGAGTGAAGGATCAAAACTTTCATCCGGCGAGTCGCCTCACGTCAGCTAGCGAACTACACTCGCGGAATGAGTCTGCAAAGCTTCAGGCGAAAGACTACGACGCGTGCCAGCTTCGAACATTGCGACGACAGCAGCAGAACTGTGATTATTTGCTACATATCGCCTGGCACGAGAAGAAATACCCTCTCGCGCTTCCGGAGAACCTATCAACTGCTTGATATCGACAATCGCTTGTTCGGCCGTACAGGAAACCTTCCCTAGCGCGTGACGTTCTATTATCTGATCCGGGTCTATTCTTAAGCTGACCACGGGGGTGCCGGCGGACCATGCTTGTAGGAACGTATTCGGAAATCCTTCCTCGTCGGACGTGGAAAGAAACAAAGCCGCATGGGCAATAATCTGCGAAGCTTCATCCGGCGAGACCTGACCGCGATATTCCACATTCGGCAACGACTGGAGAGCCTCGACAATGGCTTCCCCGTATCCCGGCTCAGCGGTAAAGGTTGTCGTCCCGCCACAAACCACAAACCGAATGTCAGGTGCTCGGCGAGCAATTTCAGCCAACAAGTCGGGACGTTTGAATTTCCGTAACATAGCTATCCAGGCGACGTAGTGAGGCCTCTCGATGTGCGGCATTACGCGTTCGATTATGGGCGTGATGCTTGGAACTTTCTTTGTTTTTGAACGCCATCTTCGCGGAAGGCTTTCAAATTGCTTTTCGTTTTGAACCAGTATCCTGTTGGCTAGAGAAAGGCCAAGACCGTAAAGCGGCCACCATTTAGAACGACTAAACAGCGCATGGCGTACCTTAACATCACTATCAAACCCGACTGCAAAGATTATGCGAACTCTGGCAAACTTTGCTATCAGAACCGCGAAACCTAAAAGGTGGCTCGCGCATCGCCAGTACCACCAGTCCGGCTGTTCGGATGATAAAAAGCGATACCAAGCCCGTAAGAAATGTTTTTGACCAATGTTGACGAACTCAACTCCCTCAATGCTGATTTTCCGTTGACATTCTTCGGCTCGCTTAACGCCTACCGTGACTTGCCATCCGGCTGCTGCAAGCGCGCGCGCCAGAAGCCACTGTTGCCGCTCCGCTCCGCCCACGGCCGAAGGCGCGCCTGTCGCATACGCATAGATCAGGTCATTGAGGAAAACGATCTTCATAGCCGAAAGGAATGCGCCATGGACCACGATAGAAATACAAACGGATTCCACAGGGCCATACCGGCTCCTCCTTTGCTGGCATTGATCCTTTGAAGTCGACGGAGGTACCCATAATCAAAAATCTCCAGATTGGATTCTCCCCAACTTAATGCCGCATCGAGAGCGGATCCCCAAGCGCCCGAGAGCCTTAAGCTGAACGGTACGCCGAAGCCCTGCTTCGGCCGATCCCAAACAGCTCTGGGCAGAAGGCGTTGAGCAACAGGCAGCAGAAGAGCCTTTAATTGTTTGTTGCAAATCTTAGCGCTTGCCGGAAGAGGAAGAACACGATCGAGCACGGTCTCGTCAAGATAAGGGACGCGGACCTCTAGTGACGCGAGCATGCTCGCCCGATCCGTCTTTACCAAGCAGTTTTCGCTGAGATAGGTGTCGAGATCGGCGCGCATAACTACGTCCGTGTCAAAGCCAGTCCCATAGCGGCCCGCTCTCATCTGCCATGGTTTGAAATAATCCTCGATCTTGGCCGCGCTGTGAAAGTCAGTACTCAACAACTGCCGTAGATCTTTGCGAAAAACGGGAAAATCCCCGTAGTGTACCCATCCGTACTGAAGCTGATCGTTGGGTTCAAGTGTTCGCCAATAAAGTCGATCCATCCCTCGTGGTCGCCACATTGTCCTTCTCAACAGCGGTCCGACCCACGATGAAAATGGCAGCGGCAACTGAACATTCTCCGCGTTGAGATATTTCGGATACCCCCCGAATACCTCATCACCGCCATCGCCGGAAAGCGCTACTTTGACGTGCTGCCTCGTCAACAATGAAAGTGCGTACGTTGGTACAAAGGCAGGATCGCAGAATGGCTCATCAAGGCGTGCCAGCAGTTCCAACAGTTCTTCCGCGCCCACTTCTTCCCCATAGAGCACGGTGTGATCGGTGCCGTATTGTTGTGCTACCGTTTTCGCTATCGGCGATTCATCCACGGCCCCTTCTTTGAAACCGACGGAAAACGTCCGTACGGGCCTGCTTGAGTGACGCGCCATCAGCGCGACTATTAGTGACGAATCGATGCCGCCCGACAAAAAGACCCCGATGGGTACATCGCTGATCATCTGGCGTCTTACTGCATTACCAAGCAAGCTCTCCAGCTCTTCCGGCTCAGGAGGTGTAAAATTATCGGATATGAGAGGCGCTGACCAATAGCGCTGGATCAACGGTTCAGGCTGGTTCAACGACCACTCCATTCTTGAGCCGGGTTCGAGTTTGTGAACCTTTTTGAAAATTGTCCGCGGCGCTAGAATATAATCGTAAACCATGAGATCGCGAACCGCTTCCAAATCGATATCGCGAAACGAACCGATCGCTGAAAAGGGTTCAAGCGTGGAGGCGATAAGAATCGCTCCCGGAACGGAAGCCCAGCAAAGCGGCTTGATACCGAGCCGATCGCGAGCAGCGAATGCCACACGCCGATGGCGATCCCATATGACAAACGCAAACATTCCATGCAGTCGATCGACGGCCGTTGCGCCCCACTTGCGGTAACTTTCGATAATGACCTCTGTGTCGGAACGCGTTCTGAATGTAGCCCCCTGGGCGCTGAGAAGCTCCCGCAGCTCGAGAAAATTGTAGATCTCGCCGTTGAAGACGATCACATAACGACCATCCCAGCTTTCCATCGGCTGATTGCCGGTTGCGAGATCGATGATGGAAAGCCGCCGATGGCCGAGGTATACCCCTCCTTCATGCCATTCTCCTTCCGCGTCAGGACCCCGATGTGCGATCGAGTCGAGCAGGCGTTTCCTGCCCCAGCGCTGAGGCAGCGTTGGATCAGACCCCAAAATTGCTACAAGACCACACATATTAGATCACAAATTTGCTGTTGGAGACGACGTCGCCGACCGAGCGCCAGACAACCTCAGGCGTTGACGCAGCCAATTCGACCATGTGACGCAGGTGCTCGCCTACTGGCGGCGCCCCATCATGAACACTCGCGGCCTTCATTTCCCAATAATGAGTCGCAAGGCAAAAAACGCCGCCCATGGCCAGCGCTGTCTGGAACCTCGCCTGGTTATCTTTGAAGCTAGCTGCCGGCGTTACCGCGTTTCCTTGGAATCTCGCGATGATCTCCCAGATCCAGGATCCAGGGTACTCCCATTCCACCGCTTATGACGCCATGTGCCTGAGGCGCATCCATGTTTTCCAGGTTGCCGGCGCTATAGGAGACCAACCTGCGCGAACCCCAGCCGTTCCGCCGAGATGGAGGCCCTCGCGTGCTATTGCACTTAGACCAGCGGCTCCAATGGTATTCCCAGGCGGAACGAAAACCCGAACTTGTGCTCCCAGTAGATCTTCGAGATATTTACGGCCGTGCGATACTCGCTGGTTAAGGTCATAGCGATTGCTGAATTCTGCCCGTCCATCTAATTCATCGTGATGATAGCCGTGAAGCATGACTTCGAATCGTCCTCTGGAAATCCCGTCGCGCAGGTATTTTACTAGCGACTTATTTTCGTGGAGGGGATGTACGGTGCCACGCATGCGATATCGCTCGGGCACACAACCGCTGGTACCGGCGCGATGATAAGGTACGACCGCCAATGAAACTGGACCATGACGAGCTATCTCGCCATATACCTCGTCTAACTCTTCCGGCGAGGTGAAGTAGCTCGTGTCGTCGTCTCGAATACAGAATTCCATATGAAGCCCCGGTTTTGTTGATAACCACGAACTCCGTTCGTTATAGACAACTTATTTGTCTACTGAAGCGGCATTGCTGCAGTTCGGGTTGTTGCAGTGGCGGGGTCGCACTGGCTCGTGCCGCAAAACCATTTGGGTTATGACTGTTTTGAGCAGTAACGGCGGTTACAAGCTGTTTTTCCGTTAAGAACTCAAAAATTTTTTCTGCGGCTAGACGGTGGCCATCTTCGTTCCAATGCCCTCCCTTTCCATCTCCAAAGCCATGAAGGTATTTCCCGGTTCGAAGGTGGTATTCGCGAAAAGTGGGCATCAACTTCAGGTACTCTATATGCTCTCTTTTGGCGACCTCCTCGATGAAGCGGTCCGGCTGTTCGAAATCGATCGCATTACCGTATTTCTCTTTAAGTGTTTGCTGCATCTCAGGGTGCACTTGCTCGGCGTTCGAGAGTGTCACGAGTACAAAGCCACTGCCGTTCGATTCGACAGTGTGCTTGAATTTGCGCAAGATGCCTGCGGTAATGGCGAAGGCCTCTTTCCAATGCTCGGACATGCTGGTCGAATAAATATTGATAGATGAAAACGGATCGAGCCTAGCGCCGGACCCGGTTGGCTCATGCCGCGCCAGCAGACTGCGATAAAAATCATCCTGGAGCCGAACTCTTAGAAGGTACAAGCGTTCCGAGATTAAGCTTGCCAGGTAAGATTGTCGTTTGATAGCTTGAAAAGCCCTTTTCGCAAGCGTCAGACTCTTCTCGTACTCCTCGAATAGAGAACGATCGAGCACAAGATTTCCGTGGTCATCGAAGACAAAATAGAACTTCGGTTGATGGTTCAGGAACTTGGAATTGTCCTGGAAATCATTTCCGGTCAGAAAAGCTACAATGACTAGATCGGGAGAGTACTCGACGCCAAAGTTCAGGTATCTCATATACTCGTCAACAGTGCCAAAACCCGACTGCCCCAGGTTCAACACTTCGAACTCGATTGAATTCGAACCCTCATTAAGCCTTTTCTCCAGAAGCGCGGGAAAAGAATTCTGAAGCGCTACCTGCAGCGCTTCGACATAGGAATCCCCGAGCACAAGTATTCGAAAACTGTTGGGTTCCTTTTTATACGTCCTTTCGTAGTCACGAAACCCGTGGGAATTGAAATAGCCTTCAGAAAAACCCTCCTTGGTATGTCGGTAGTACGCACCCGGCATGTAAGTGCCTCCCTTGCCGGGAACATGTCTCCCATACGATTTGGTGTTGATCTGGGCCAAGGCTAGCCAGGCTTCCAATGCAAGTGCGGTGATAAAAATAGAGCAAACGAATAGCAAAAAAGTAAACGCAAAAGCCTTAAAACGAATCATCACGAAATGACTTTCCAGGACTCGCGTTGATAGCGGGTGATCAATCGGCCGTCAGCACTGTGCTGCCTTTGATGAATGAGATCACAACCCGGATCGAAATAGCACGGAGATGAGTTCAGCGGGAAGACTGTTTACCAGAACGTCTTGCCATCACTACATACATGGTCGGTACTAATTTGCGAGTCTCTCTCTGACAAAGGCGGCCAAATTACGATGCCGATCGTATTGATGAAGCATCGCAGGCGCTCGCCCCTGCACCTTAACCATACCCGCGGTATAATCGATTTGAATGTTGCTGGGATTCTCATAGTGCAGGGTGGCAATGATGCCGGCCCGATTATCTGTCAGATCCAGATTGATTCTGCCGCTGTAGATCAAGTAATTATGAATTCCCTGATCGTACTGCGCGATAAGCGCGACCTTGGATAAACGTCTCCAGATTTCGCCGCACATCGCAACTAAGTACCGCTCCACTTCCCGGACGGGTCCCAATGTAACTCCAGCGCAGACGATCCTGCGCTTCGACAGGGTGTTATGAACGTCGGTTCCGTACACCTGTGTTATCCAATCGGAATTCACCGAGCAATCGCCGATTGTCTTCTCCTCTAGACCCGACACCAAACCTTGGCCAATCCGCGTAAACGGATTTCGCTGGAACACTACATCACGGCTATCTGTTAACAATACGTTCGCGAATAAATTTCGATGAGCCTGGACGAGCTCTAAAGCCAGAAAAAACCGGTCCAACATGATGTGAAGTGAATACCTGCCCAAGCTTCTCCAAAACAAGCCGCATTTTAGATAATCCTCGTCAATGAAACGTCGAGCGATCCATCGATATATCTTGCCTCCCCGGTTCAACTTACGCCGCACATAGACAGGCTCCACGAAAGGAAACTTAGAACGCAACGTCTCCACTCGCGCAAGATCCCGCTTGTACACGATCAGAAACAGTTTGCTCTCCGGGCAGGCGCGATCCACTGAACGTAAAAAAGGCTGCAGATCAGCTTCGCTATAGCCTGTCGCTGCAGTGATAATCGCATTCACGCGAGTTTCTCAGCGATCGTTTGTTGGGGCTGCGAAAAGGTTTTCAGAGGTACTTCGGAAATCAACTCTGCAGATTGAATTTTTTCTCCCGTTCACCGCTTCGGCAACTAAAGGAACTGTCACCGAGTGTTTCCGACGCCACCGCGACTTGCGCGCGGCGGCGATGCACCGCAGCGCATTCCTCCCCATTACCAGTCTTGACCAGAAATAGTATTCGGACCCAGAGAGTCCGAATAACGGTTGGTATTAGTGGCACCCGCCGTGCCAAGTGCGCCAACTGCCGTATGCGAGGCTTGTAGCTCGCCTCCATATACGCAACCTCTTCCCAGCTCCACCTTATCGGCAGCCTATTAAAAAGCTGCCTGTATTGTCGCGAACTCCAGTAATTGAGGCCTGTATGTGCATAGTGATAGTTGCGGGCAGCCACCTCGCGAGCGGAAAGACCATTCTGAAATTCATTTCGAATACCGAGAATCGCCCACAGCATGTAATAAGGACGCTTTTTGAGCAACCGCAACCCGCCGAACGGCACCTTGATGTGCGGTTCGATAACTTGCCACTTCGCGGGAATTACATGCACGCTGACACCGCCCGGCTTAAGCACCCGTATGACCTCCTGCCAAGCCATTGCTTGGTCAAGTACATGCTCGAAAACTTGATCGCTAAAGACAAAGTCGAAACTATCGTTAGCCACAGGTATCCGACCATCCGGCGCAATATGAAACCGCTTGCGGTCTGCCGGGTCGCGGAGTTTAAGGTAGTCGAGCACATCATATCCAGATGCATTGGGGTAACCAGCGTCCATCAGCTGGTAGACACGGCCACCTGCCCCGCAGCCATAGTCGAGAATCCGGGACTCTTTCTGAACGGATATTCCTTTCGCTTCACAGAGCGCGATCTGCCGAATATCCCAGGATGCCACGTTTTATCCTCTCCCATCCCACCGCAAGGTCGCTAGCGAACGATTTCGATCTAAATCAACTCAATTCAGAAAACAAAGGATTGACACCGACTATGCCGCCAACAATCGGTGCTTGATTTCGGGAAGTAGCACATGGCGCAGGTAAAAAGGCCGCAGTAACTGAACGTACGGAACAAGCTGGCGAAAACCCGAATCGCGCGAATGGCGCTTCAGAGTTAAACACCACTCTACGATTCGATGGAAAACCGTTTCCTTGGCAAACCACTGCTCCCAGACGGTCCTCGCCTTCTTTGCCATAGCATTCGCTTCTGCTTCGTAACGTTCTAAAAGGTCAGGTATATGGGTGACTTTGCGCTCGTTAACCCGAATACTAAAACTCTCCCATTCCGGACCGAGAGGAGGAACCCATTGATCCGAGATAATTACCGGTACTCTGCCGGCCTTCATAGTCTCAAACAAACGCCAGGTCGAGCAGGCGTATCCTCGGGGACAAAGGACAAACTTGCTTTTGCTAATGATTTCTCCGTACCGGGTTTTGGCGTCTTGCTGATAATTAACCATAGCGAAGGGCCTGTTCTTCTCACCCGTTTCGAGCCATGTGTTCGTGTCTTCGAGATACGCCCGGGGATGCTTTACGCCCATAAGTCGTCGCCTAACACGGTGAGTTATCGTTGACCCAACGAAACAGAAAAGATATTCGCAATTCTGAAGTGAAGGCACAAATGGCACATAATCCCACTGCGTCATCTGCAGGTAAGGCCCAGTGAGAGTCCGCTCGCTGCACCAACGTTTAGCAATGTTCACATAAACGCCCGGCAAAAAAGGAATCACGTAATCGTCGGAATGAAATAGAAAGCATTTCTGCCGGTACTTATGCAAAAAGGGATGTGATCTAACATCGCGATGATCGGGATAAGTAGATCCAACGAAAAGGATGATGTCTGCGTGCTCAGGTGAGTCTACCAGCCGATGCTGACCGAACGCGTCGCAGCTCGCGGCTTCAGAAAGCCTGCGAAAATCCGCTCCACTGTATCCTGCGATCTGCTCGTCGGCGGTAGTAAGCATGTAAACGGTAGCCACGGTTTTCAAAGATTAGGCGCAGCGTGATGCGCTTTACTGAAATGTAGCTCCTGTAGGTTGAATCCCGGCGAGTACGGCTGGTTGCGCCTGGCCATCGAGACTCAGATGGGAAACAATGACTCGCCTCTTGCCGCTTCCGGTCAGGGGGATGCTATCCCGAAGATCAAAACCTATCATCACGCTATGTCCCAGGTACTCTTGGACTAATCGCTGAATCCGTGATCTGCTAGAGAAGGAAGTGTGGTCATGCAACACAACTTGGATGAGGAGTTGGTCCAGCGCTAACTGGTGCACTTGGAATTCTTTCACGTCCGGACAATCCTTCATCATGTGTGCGAAAAAGGGTCCCGAAACGATTCTGCCATCCTCGGTTACAATCGTATCCTGAATGCGCCCTTCAATTTTTTGAAGTAGCGGTAGAGAACGGCCACACTCACACGCAGAACTAGCCATTACACCCAAGTCTCCGCTTCGATACCGGATGAATGGCATGGCAAAGTTATCAAGACGCGTGACAACCACCTCGCCGATCTCGCCCGGCGCAACGGACCGCCCGTCCTTGACGATTTCCACGAACACATTCTCTGCATTGATGTGCAGGCCTTTTCTTTTAGGACACTCCTGAGCGATGAATTTTATGTCCCGTCCGCCGTAACGATTATAAACAGGAACTTTAAAGCAGCGCTCAATCACCGCCCGCCATTCGTCATGCAGCGTTTCAGCCGAGACAATAATCGCTCTGAGATCGGGTATCGGCTCTTGGTCGTCGCCCAGGAGGCGCGCCCAGTTGTAGATCGCGCCACTGTACGCAACCAGCAGCTTCGGTCTAAAGTCCACGACTTTTTTCCAGAAGGTGTCCGATGTGGCTGTCCCAAGTTTCCAGGCCGGTAACATCAGCAGATTCAATGCGCGTGACCGCATTCGGCCGCTCAATCCTTGAAACCTAGTTAAGTCGAAGTTTGCTCCCCAGAGGTAACAGCAGCGGTCGCCAACATCGACGTCGCACCAGCGATGGGACCGCCAAACAGCGGCATCTAGCCAACCAGACGCAGTATGGTCATCAAAGAAGCGAAGCGGCTCGCCTGTAGAGCCTCCGGTGCCATTCGGCACAAATCGGTCGTGCGGAATATTTGTCGCTCGCAAACGATCGAGGCGCTGGATTATGGTTGATCGACCCAACAGCGGCAATCTGTCTAAGGAACGGTCGCGAGTAAAAGATCGCGGGTCTAATACGATCGAGCGCCTAACGTCCGCATAATAGGGTACATGCTCGAAGGCATGCTCGAGCAGTTCGCCGATACGCTGCCATTGCAGGTCCAGAAGCTCGCTTTGCGGTAGCCACTGCGTCTTTTCCAGGTAAGGCAACAGCTTCAAACCGTTCTGACGCTTAAATTGCTGCCATGCGGGCAAAATGACGCGACGCAAAACGTATGGGTTCATGCGTGCTCTCGGGCGTACGGATCCGCGTCGAACCGCGTCGAACCAATTGTGCTTGTCGCTCGTTTCCAATGCTCTGGTTTAACAAAATCAAAATTTGGCAACTCGGAGAAAGGCACCAGTTCTACGTCGCCGTTCTCCAAAAAGTATGTCTGCAGATTATCGAGATAAGGACCGCTGAATTGCGACTTTCGATGATAGATCGCGTGGTAAACCGTCGGTATGCGGGAAATATTATAGCCCATTAGCTTCGCGAGCACACTGTCAATGTAGGCTGGGTTTTCACCTGCGACGATCAAACCGGCGAGTTTAGGCTTGGGCCTCAGTGGGCCCTCCCCTTCGCCCGCGACAATACCGTCGACGATTGAGATAATCTTCTTAGGCGCTTGATCGCAAAAATAAAGTAAGTGATTCAAATCAAGAGTCATGCGCCAGATCGTTTCGTTGCCATACCAGCTTCCGGCTGATATCGAATCACCTGTCAACAGCCGTGAGGCTCGCCATATCGCTCCAAGAATCAGCTCGCCGGCTTTACGTTTTATCTCAGGAAGACGATCATAGCGTGTCCAAAATTTGTCGTATGCGCTATCGTATATGTCACGTACGGCATGGGCTTTATAATAACAGTCACCGCCAGTTTCGCTGCCACCGAGAATATGATGAGGTAGATACTCCTTGTGACCATTGATACCGACCAGGTTCTTAAGAGCTCCCGTGAGGCCCGCTTTGATATGTGTTTTCATCTTTGGAAGATTGATTACCAGATCGGCATCGAAAACTCTGCGCGTCACAAGATACTCGTGCTTTCCTCGATGATGGTGTGGCGCCATCAAATGAGGATCATAACAGGTTACGCGGAATTTATCAGAGTAGTCCGAAATATCCTCAAGAAAACTCTTGGTTGCAAGATCGACAATTTTGTAATCCTCAGTGACGCGGCTTTCATAGTTCGGCCTATGCTTTTGCGCCGCGTCGGACTCCTCTAGAATAGTCAATCGCCAGTCCTCAATGACAATCTCTAAACCAGAATATCTTCTACGAGCTTCTTCCACCATTTCTGCTATTCGGGTCCTTTTCACGAGAACGTCGAAGTCACAGCTCTGGAGCGGAGCATCGCCGATGATGATTGAGCCAGAACCTCTTAGTCCTAAAGCGACCAGATCGATGACATGTTTGATCAGTGAAGTATGGGTTACTAAGGCATCGAGGTTCTTTTCATCCCGGCTATGGTGGTGGACCCAATTGGGCTTTATGACCACACGGGCGCCGGGGCCGATCCATTCTTTGAAGGGATTTCCTGGGTCTTTACCCCACATTAAAAAGAGTGACCGTAAGGCACTCAATAATGGGTTCTCTGCATTATAAGGGAACGAGGGATAATGAGCCGCTGTTTTTACAACGAATACATCGCTAGTCATACGATTTTCAGCCCTACAGAGAACAGGACGCCAGAGGGAGCCTTGTCGAAGTTCATTGAGGAGAAATTCTCATTAAACCGTTTGGTGGCGTCGATCTGCTGAGCCAATCTCCCTCGCCGATTTCCTCCCGTAAAGAAGGAGGAATGTCCACGGAACCCGGGGTGAACGGCTCCGCTGCCGGCAATCCTTCGAGCGCCCGAACGAGAGCGGCTGTCTGCTGCTCCCCCGAATAAATCTCGCACGCCGCCGGGTTTGGAAGGAGATCCGATAATCTCCCCGTCGACCATGCATCTATCAGCCGCCTTAGCACTACAACTATTTCCGAGGTCGACGCGTTATCAGCAATCGTTGAGACGCCGACGCGATGTAGAACCTTCCTCATTTCATCTGCAGCAGAAACAATTCCGAGAATTGGCCGATTTGCTTTGAGATAGCCAAAGACTTTGCTGCCGCACAACTCGTATCCCTTCATCGGCTTGACGCCGAGCAGTAGGAGTGCATGAGCACTTTGCTGCAGCCTCATCACTTTGCTGTATGAGACAGGGCCTGTCGTTTCAATAAGATCAGAAACACCGGCTCTCGCGGCCGCACGGTCAAGAACGTCTGTGCTCTCGCCAACGAATACAAAGCGTAGCTCTGAGGCTCGAACAGGATCGAACTTCTTCAATTCATAAAGAGCTTGGAGAAGAGTATCGTAATAGTACGGAGATAAGGTGCCCGCATAAAGAACGGTGCATTTGGCTCCCTCAGCATGCACAAACTCGTCAATGCGGCCGCTGTAACCGTTAGGAATGATGTGGATCTTTGAGGCGCTTAAGGCATCGCGATAGGCTCGCCAGTAGCATTCGGCCTCTGCGAAGTACCGGAATACGATTGCGTGAGCTCCCTCGAGCAACTTGTACAAAGTTCGACGATCCCGACGGATGGCCCAAGCGGGGCGCCGAAGGTCAAAGTCGTCGCGACTCATGGTCCAGGAGTCACGAAAATCAATGATATAGGGGATGCCGGTTTGCTGCGAGACCCGCCGGGCAACGATAAACGACGACCACGGGCCGCCGGTGGCGTAAATAGCATTCGGGCGGTGGCGATCGCAAATCTTTAAAGCCTCCCGCACAGCAGGCGCGATCCAACACATAGTTGTGTCGGGGTGATAACACCACGCTTCGGCTGAATGCACTAATTCTCTGATCCTGGAACGCAAGGGTGCACTATGTGCCGCCTGGATTTGAGCGGCCATTTCAACTGGACCGTTGGCTAACTTCTTAGCAATGCGCTTGGCTCTTCGAGCTAACAGATCATGCCAGAAGTCCCGGTGCCGAGCGCGGACGACTTCGGTTTCTCTTGGAATCGCATCGAGTAACTCCGGATCATACCGCTCGTATGATTTAGCCTCCACTGAAAGAACGCTGGATTGCCAACCGAACTTCTGGAGATGCTGTACAAAACGGACGGTACGATGTACGCCGGCGCTCCCATCGGGCGGGAAGTTATACGCAATCATAAGCACAGAATTCATGTCGGGCGAGCCGTCATTAAGCAGACTATTGCCGGAGCGATCAATTTCTCTGTTCAGGAAGGATTTACTTTCACCAAGTGCTCGGCAGAACATCACGCGTTTCGAGATTCAAAGCATCGACTGCCGTTAACTAACTACACTGTTCCAGGATATGTCTCAGTCTTTTGATGCTATGCTCCATGTCGAAGTTCTCAGCGATATGTTCTCTAGATTTCCTCCCCATGTTCTGAGCCAGCTCAGAATTGGTTAGCAATCGGTAGACAAATTCAGCCATACCGTCCGAGTCGCCCTCTTCAACTAAAAAACCTGTTTCACCATGGATCACCGCGTCACTAATACCGGCGTGCCTGGTGCTTACAATAGGTAAGCCGACTGCGCTCGCTTCTAATATAGCAACTGGCGTCCCTTCTGAGTCGCCGGATAATGGCATTAAAGAGTGCTGAACGAATACAGCAGATTTTTGCATGAGCGCAGGAATCTGATCATGATCAACTATGCCCTTCAACTCGACACTGGCTTCGATATGCAAGGACTTTATGATTTTCGAACAGACGTCAAATAATGGCCCCGTTCCAACCATTACCAACCTCGCTTCAGGTAATCGTTCCAATACTTTTTTGAACGCGAGGATCGTCAGATATGGCGCTTTTTTTTCGACGAATCGTCCTACCGAAAGCACTTGCAAACAGCTCGGAATTTCGCATCGAGGCGCAAATTTATCGAGTTCTACCCCATAGGCGTTATAGAAAATTTTCTCGGGGGAAGCGCCTAACCGTATAAGCTGAGTCGTCATATGTTTTGATACAGCGACGATCGCACTGGCATAATCAAACATCGTCTTGTATCGATCTTGATGGCAATCTAGTAGCTCTTTAAGATATGCATCTGCGCCATGAAAGTGTACAACGAGCGGCATCTGTAGCTCCTTGCAACTCTTCAATATTCCTAAACCCGTTAACCCATATTCGGCCAGTACTAGGCCTATATTATTCTTGTGAAAGAATCTTCGCAGGGAGACTTTCTTGATCGGATTTAACCCGAAAGTGTACCAAAAAGATCGCAGACGACGCCTAAAATCATTATCGCTAGCCTCTTTTGGAAGGACATAATCGACATCGATGGGAAAATCGTCTAAACAATTTACGAAAGGCGAAAGCCTCTCCGTATGTGCTTGCAAAAACGTCTCGCTATATCCCAGCGAACCAGGCAGGGTGACGCAAATGTTTTTTTTTGGCATACGCGCGAACAGCGACTTGGATAGCTTTAACTTTATCTTAGGTCCCGTGCCGCTGATGTAATTCGCTATTCGATAAACCTTTGAATGTGAGGCACATCGTTGCGAGGCTGCCTACAAGTTCCGTCTGTCGATCATAGGAGAGGTGGGTTATGTTATCCGAACGAAAGTCATCCAAAAAGCGTAAGCATTTATCAGTGTCGAGGATCTCCCGAAGGGCGCTTATAGAATGTAGGCATTCTTTTAGGCCAGTAATTAACTTTCCGTCGTCTCGGTAAAGATAGTAAGAGAACGAACGGGCGCCTTTAGGCGTGGGTTTCAGTAACCGCTTTATCTTGCGGGGGATAAGTTTTCGAGCGAATTGAGCAGCAAACCCGACAGTGCGACTTCTCAGATCTAAATCATAGTCATAGTGTTGTATTTCGCTGGAAAGGAGTTGACCCGTATTTGCGTACGGAATGCCCCGGAGCTTAGGTAGACAATTGTGGATCATGACACGATAAAAGTTCCGCTCGTAAAGCCATTGAGCAGGTAATTTAAGCATTAAATTCATGTATTGATAGTCCAGATGGCAGAACGCTTCGCTAACGTTCGGATGGTTGTGCAGCATTGAGGTGAAAGTAAATGCGGGCCATCTGTTGAGCAGCTCCCATGCGGTTACTTTGTGGGCCGCTGTCGGCGCACTGATATCAAGAAACGACTCTGAAAGTGATGTATAAACATCGTCTCGATATTCTTTTACGATTTCCTGCCTGAACAAAATTCCTAGAAGCTGAGCTCCACCGGCTAATGTCCGACAGAAGTCCTGTACGCATTCATCTGTTCTCGAGGGATCCAGATATTGAACCGAAGGGATTTTAGATCCGGCACTCACATCACCTGGACCACCGCCGAGCAAAAATCGAACTCCGCACCGCTCCAGCTCCCGAATGTAAGGCATTACTGTTGCGGAATGGTGTAGCGGTCGCATACCTCCAGTCAGTAGGATAACGTCGTCTGCGATCGCCGAGTACTCTTGCCTTGGAACCGGCTCGACTCGGTGCTGTAGCCCTAAGACCTTGCTAACTTGGGCTGCGATGTCCGTATCTGCTGTTGAAGGGGCTTCAGCCGAATTCACAAACGTAAATGCAGAGAACTCTACATCCTCGGGAAGCGCAGCGGCTACAAGCCTACTATCCAGACCACCGCTTAGAGCCACCACTCCTTTTCCCGCAAGTTTCGAACGAAGCACCGCGCCCCGCTTAAACGCCGCAAAAACCTCCTTGCTGTGGGAGACAGGATCTAGATCAGCAACTGGCGCATACTCAAGCTTCCAGTAGGTTCTCTCCTGAAATGCACCGTTAGGATCGATCGTAACATGCGTTGCTGGAAGCAGCCGCTTCACGCCGCTGAATGTGGTGCGGCTTTCGGACGTATGTCCGTAACTAAACACCTGAAACCAGCCCAGAACATCAGGGTCATGCTTTCTGCCAAGCATCTGAAGCAAGAAAGCCAAATTAGAAGAGAAGTAAATGCCAGAACTGTTCTTTGAAATATAAAATGGTCGAGAACCGAAGCGATCATTTACGATGTGGAGATTGCCTGATTGCTCCAAGAATACAGCTATAAACTCCCCTTCGTATGTTTCAAGCCTTGTAGCTGTCAATGTCCCGTCGAATGAGTACAGAAACCCCAGGACTAGAAGCTTGTTACCATTGCTGTCGCAATATATCTTTGATGGTATCGGATGGTCTTTCTTATGTTTTGCGGCGATATAACCCAGCGGTGTCTCGACAAGGATACTCTCATAGTCGTTCAGATCATCTGCGGCGATGATTCGGTGTAATTGTATAGCCCTCAGAAACTCACCGTCGACATAACGATGGCCCTTACTTACATGACCTGCGATGAAGCCCATGGAATAACTTTTGACATCGATGCTCACTGGCAGTTTCCACCAGTGAGCATGCTTCGGAAAATAGTCGGAGGTCGATTGGAGATTGCAAAGACGGCGAGTTGTGCTTCGATTTTCTACAGCACGCGTATGACCTATTGCAGAATGGATCTGAAACTCCGTAAATACGTTACAATACTGCGCGGCAGTCCCGATCGCGCCAGCCTACCGCTACGGTCCCAATAATTTTTATCATAATCAGCTTTATAGGCGTCGAGCTCGCCCATCAGATCTTTTTTATTGTCTTCTGAAAAACAGGTTGCAAGCTCAATGAGCTCAGTAGCCGTTTTCAAAAGCGACGCAGTCGTGCGCAAGGGATCATGGGTTTTCTGCGCGTCATGCTCTCTGAACGTGCCGAATGGTACTTGTGTATAGCGAAACTTCGCTCCAGCCAGAAGCAGCTTTCCCCAGAACTCATAATCCATCGTATAGTGATTTTCGGTATTTAGGCCACCTACCGCAAGCGCCAGCTGCCGTGGGAAGATAACCTCCGGCTGGATAATGTGTCCACCGGCACGCCAGACTCGATCTATCTGAAGGAGATCTTCCAGCGACTGAACGCGGCCGCAATGATGTGAGAGGACAGTCCCGAGTTTGTCGATACATACGCAGATACCCACATAAACCGTATTCTCATCGAATCCGAAGCGGCTTGCATGCTCTAAGAGAGCATTCTTACAAAGCATATCGTCGCTATTGATCCACGTAGCCCACGAGCCGGACGCAAAGCTGAGCCCTCGGTTGATTGCATCGCTTTGGCCCGCATCAGGCTCGCTGACCCAATATGTCAACCATGGTGAATACTTCTGAATAATATCGAGGGACTCATCCGTACTGCCACCGTCCATAACGATATACTCAAGTTTCGGATATCCCTGCAGGAGAACCGATCGGATCGTCTCCTCGAGATAGTTACCTTGATCATAAGAGGGTGTAATGACACTAATCACGGGCAATGACCGGGCTGCCGCGGCTTCATTCGAGAGCCGATCGCTTTCCTCTGTCCATGGCCAACCGAATCGACCATTCGGAGGCGCCGGCAGCTCGTTTAAGCCCGGACAATTCACAACTGTATGTATGAGGGAGGAACTAAGGAAGTTTTGATGTGATTAGCTATAAAAGAACCGCAAACCTACTAGAGGAACTTCTCAAGATAATCCGGGATGTAATTCTTTTTCTTATTTAGAACGACCCCTAAAATATTCACGCCGGTCGATTCAAGATCCTTGCGGATCTTGCGCAGGACTTCGGCTTTGGTTCGTTCGGCTTCCACGACTAAGATGACACCGTCCATCTTCTCGGCAAGAAAGCACGATTCCGAATAATCACGCAACGGCGACCCATCAAAAATGACGAAGTCGAACTGCTCGCGCAACATCGACAACATCTCGCTAATTGGCTCGCTGGCGAATACATAGGAAGGCGATGCCACTGCCTTACCGCACGGCATAAAGAACAGGTTGGGAATATCGGTTTCGTAGATAGTCTGATCGAGCGGCGCATGGGATAGAACTTTGTCGGACAATCCAATCAACTTATAGGCGTGTCCTGGCTCGAAAACTTCGTCTAGAGCCGGCGTTCTAAGGTTTGCGTCAACAAGCAAAATTTTGGAGTTGCCCGCTCGCGCTAACGTAGAAGCTAAGATGGCTGCTGTGGTGGTGCATCCTTCGCCATGATCGGTGGCCGCCACCATCACGACTTTGACTGCGGCCCGTTTCGAATTCGGCAAAAGGTGACGGCGCAGTTTATGGTATTGTTCCTCAACGTACGGATCTAAATCGAAGTCAATTGTAATCGGGCGCTTTTTTTCCTTGAAGACGCTCAATGCCTGGAAGCTGACCCGCCGGCTTTTCTTCCCATCAACGAGCTGTTTAGTTTTCGCGACGGCTTCTGCCTTCTTTAAGGCATCAAATGTTCTGCTCACAAAACCCCCGGTGACCTAGTTAGAATGAAGTTATTTGAAAGGGGCAGGATTAAAATCACCATAACTCTGGATCGTTGCCAGCACCGGCAAGCCGATCTGATCTTCTATATCGCCCTCGTTCCGCAAGGTGCTATTAAAGTATTCAATGCCAAAAGCCGCGGCAATTGCTGCCCCTGCTGCACCTATCAGGGTGATCATGGCTAACACCAAAAAACTTCTGCCTGCCCTGCCTAGCGGTGGATTAGCTCGCTCTAAGATATAAGCGTTGCTGAATTTCTGCTCATCCATGGCATCGGAAATTCTTGCCTCTTCGGCTTTTTGTTTATAAAGATCGAGGTTTGCTTTTTTGACATTGACGTCGCGCAGCAGACGGTCATATTCGAAACCTTTGCGCTTTTTATCTGCCGCAGCCGAAGAATAGTTTTGCACCTGATGTGTCAATGCGGCTTTCTTCTCATTCAAGGCTTTGAGCTGGACACGCGAACCCAACAACTCGTTGAGGATTCTCCGGTGCACATCATTAAGGCTAATGTTTTCCGAGCCAACCGAGGTTGGCTTAACTGTTTCTAACTTTTTCTTTAAATCATCGATTTCCTTCTGCTTGTCCTTGACCATGCGATCTTCAGGGGTGTAGCGCTGCAAAAGACCGTCTCTCTCGAGCTCTAGTGCTGTGAGCCGATTGCGAATTTGCGAATAAACCGGGTTTTCTGTGATGTTCGTTCCCGAGGAAATCGTTGCTTTCTGTTGCTTCAGCTGATCATCGAGAATCGCTACCTTCTGCTCTGTTTCCCGGATCTCCGACTCAGTTTGCTTCAGAGACTTGTCGAAGATCGCCCATGCGTTGAGATCCGCAGTCACCTCAGCCGGAGCGTCGATAATATTCTCCTTGGCCTGGAATGCCTGGAGCGCTTCTTCTGCTTGAGTCAATTGCAGCTGTAGCTTCTTTTCCTGTTCATCATAGAACTCACCGATGCCTTGAGTCTTATGAACCTTAAGATGTTCTTCCAGGTAGATTTCGGCAGCACGATTGACCGCCTTCGCCGTCCACTCCTGCTGGTATGGAGTGGTCATACTGATTTCGATCACCGGGGATTTCTTATCTGCATTTGCCTGGATCATAAATTTCATCCAGCGTCCCTGAGTTTTCACTTCAGCATCACTGAGTGTTTGCGGCACATTGCCGTCCTTATCCGGAAACGGCACATCCTTCACCAGCCGTTCAGCCAGCTGGGGGCTTTTAATGATCTGAATTTCCGTATTTATGATCTCTGCCGAGGGCAAGAGACTTAGCGCTGTTTGGCCCCCGGCACTCGGTGAAACATTAAGGAACTCTCGGCTTGGCTTCACTAAGACTTTCGCTCGCGCCGTATACTCGATTGGCTTAAGAAGCAAATAGATGAATGCCGGCAACGTCAACCCAAGAAAGATTGCGCACACTAGTCTCTTTTGCTTGAACAAAACGTAGAGAATCCGTCGAGGCGGGGCTTCATACTTTTGCGGCGCCTCTAGGAGAGGAATCTCTTTCCCGTCTACCTGAAGAAAATCCATGAGCGTTCCTTAATGAGTGTCCACAGAAGTCACTCGCGATTCTCAACTGCCGAATAGATAACCGAGACCTAAAAGCTCGATTGGCATAATCTCACGCAGGTGTTGCTTGACCCATTGATTAGTTGTGCTTATCCCCGACATCGGAACATAAATAACGTCGTTTGTTAGAAGACTAATTCTTTCAGGCACGCCTCCTTCCAAACTCTGCATCGCGTTGATTCGTCCTATAACCGGCTCGGGAGCGCCGGTGTCGCGTATAAGGATGACGCTATCAATTTGCGCTTCAGGGGTAAACCCACCCCGATCGAAAATAGCTTGAAGCGGAGTCATGTCACCCTGAAACTGAACTATGCCCGGAGTCTTTACCTGTCCCCCCACATAGATCTTTCTGGGAGTGAACTGCGACACTGTAACGATCACCTCGGGATCCCGCAGCCGTTTCGAACTTTTGGCGGCTATCTCTTTGCCTAATTCCTCCGGTGTTAAACCCGCAGCGCGGATCGAACCCACGTTGTCGAGCATGATTTGCCCGTCTGGTCTGATCGAGACTGGCGCCTTCGGATCGGATTCCGGATGGTAGGTAAATCTCACGTTGATCTGGTCATAAGGAACCAACTTGTAGGTCTTCTCGAGCGGAGCCTGGGAAGCGGGTTTAGCAACCAGTCGTTCCGGAGTGAGCTCCGGGATATTTGACGCTGGGCTGGAACAGCCGATAGTCAGTAAGACGGCTAACAAAAAAACTGAACGTGCATTTATACAACGCGACATAATCGGACTTATCTTCATTTCAAATCCTCCAATTCGTCGGGTATATTAAAGCCGGAGTAGATAGATACAGCTCCGCCCTTCAGGTTAAAATCCTTTCGTTTAAAACACCTAAACGGAAATGGTCCTTCAGCTCGTGGCTGAAACGAAACCAGACCCTATATTGGCCCGGATTGGCGGGCCGAAGGCAGTATGCTCTGCCTTGATAAACTCAATACCCAGTTTCACGCTTATTTGCCGGCTCAAAAGCTTAAGGAGAATTCTGATCCTCCCTTTGCCATCGGGAGGATCCTGAATGATCCCCAACAAACCATTGAACGGTCCGCCGGTTACTTCAATTTCCTGGCCCCGTCGTAATTGCGACCGGGCCTGAATGACTCCCTTGTCATCTGCGTTCTGCTGAAGAAAGCGAATTACGCTGTCTTCTATCGGGACCGGCGTATCGCTGAAACAGACGATCTTTTTAACGCCGGGCGCCCAAATTACAGAATGATATTCGGTAGGAAGATGGATACAGGCAAACAGGTAGTTGGGAAACAGCGGGATTAGCCGTTTCTGTTTTTCAACCGGTCCGGGCAAGTGTAATCGCGGAAAGAAAGTCTCCACGCCTTTGAGACCAAGATGGAACTGCGCTTGTACCTCCTTATGAGGCTTGCTGTAGATGACATACCAATCTCGTTGCAAATTCTCCATCCTATACACCCCGACAGGCTAAAGACTGAGCAAGTGCGATGCCACTGCCTAATTTCCCACAGATGTCCTTGTTTAGCAATGGAAATTTGTCAATTTAGGTAGTTTTTCGGAATCCTAGTCCTTCGTTATTTCGGCCAAATCAGGCTGGTATTATTGTGATTTTGCCTGAAACATAGGGAGGTTCCGGATACCGGGCAATGAGAGTTAAAAGGATAGAAGTGGCCGATCGGCCACTTTTGGCACATAGGGCTCGTGTATGGATGATCATACTCTGTTCCTTCTTCACAGGCTGTTCACCATCGTTTGATTCTGTCGTTCTCTTTCTGCGTCCACTGTTTCGTTTGGCAGTCAACTGGCTAAATATATCGGTGGGCTTTACACGTATGCCGCAATGGCGGTAGCCAATTCGTGGAGACCCGCATTGTTGACTCAGGAACAAACCACTGAAACGAAACTTTAAAGTTATAGCGCGAGAAAGAGATTCAAGACAGAATAGATTTGCGGAACAGAAATTCCACGAGGCCGCAAGGTAAAGCGATAGCAGTCAAGCTTGCATCTTCAGTGGACCAATAAAGAGACATCTCGCTGCGGCTACTGCGCGATGACACTAAAACGAGCACGTGACATCGAGAGATCATATGAAAATTGGCGTAATATCATCTGAGATTTCTCCATTCGCTAAAACCGGAGGTTTGGCCGACGTGGTCGGAAGTTTATCAGTTGCTCTGGAACAACTCGGACACAAGCTTTGCTTGATCATGCCGGCTTATCGCTCGACTCTCCAGGGCGGCTTCGCTTTGACGGACGTACCGCTGGACGTCTCCGTTCCTGTTTCAGATCGACAGGAAACGGCTACCATCCTGAAAACCGGATTGGGACGTGACGTGATTGTTTACTTAGTTCGCGCCGACCGTTATTTCGATCGCGAATCTCTGTACGGCACAAATCAAGGCGATTATTCCGATAATCTTGCCCGATTTGTTTTTTTCACCCGTAGCGCATTGGAGATCTTGCGTCATGAGAATGTAGAGGTCGTTCACTGCCATGACTGGCAGACGGCGCTAGCGCCGGTATTCTTAAGGACGCAACCATTGCGGTACCCGGAGATCGCCTCGGCGAAAACAGTTTTAACCGTGCACAACATCGCGTTTCAGGGGAATTTTTGGCGCCCAGACTGGCATTATTTGAATCTTGACGAGTATCTCTTCAGCCCCGCCTACCTTGAGTTTTACCAGGATTTTAGTCTTCTAAAGGGAGGTCTCGTCTTTGCCGACAAGATAACCACCGTGAGTCCGACTCACGCTGCCGAGATCAAGACGAGGGAGCAGGGATTCGGGCTTGAAGGCGTGCTCCAGCAGCGAGCGAACGATCTCATCGGCATTTTGAACGGCGTCGACTACAATCAATGGAATCCCGCGGTCGATCCACTTATTGCCAAGCAGTATAGCGACCACAGTCTCGACGGTAAGCGACTTTGCAAAGACAACCTGCAGCGGACTATGGGGCTGGCGATTAAACCCGGCTTGCCTCTGTTTGGCATGATTTCGCGGTTGACCTCGCAAAAAGGCGTTGACCTCGTCGAAAAAATTTTCGCAACGCTGATCCAACGAGATGTGCAATTTGTATTGTTGGGAACCGGTGAAAGCCGCTATGAAAATTTTTTTCGTCGTGCAGCGGCGCAATTCCCAGGCAAGGTGGGAGTACGCATTGGATTCGATGAAGCGCTAGCGCACCAGATTGAAGCCGGCGCCGACATCTTTCTGATGCCTTCGCTCTTTGAACCCTGCGGATTGAATCAGATGTTCAGTTTAAAATATGGTACAATTCCGATCGTGCGCGCCGTTGGCGGCTTGAAGGATTCGGTAGAAGATTACAACGCCGAGCGATCAGCCGGCACCGGCTTTGTGTTCGAAGCCTACGAAGCGCAGGAGCTTCTGAAAACGATTGATCGTGTCTTGGAGCTATTTTCCGACAAGAAATCCTGGATTGCGTTGCAGCGCCGAGCGATGACGATGGATTTCTCATGGGATCGTTCCGCGCGCGCGTATAGCAAGATTTATCAAGAGCTGCTGGCTTAAGCCGGGATACGAGGCGATCAATGTACGTTCTAGGAGTTGTGCTAGCCGGGGGTAGAGGAGAACGGCTTTTTCCTTTAACTCAGGATCGAGCCAAGCCCGCCGTGCCGTTCGGCGGAAGATATCGGATCATCGACTTCGTTCTTTCAAACTTCGTTAACTCGGGCATTCTATCGATCTATGTTTTGACCCAATTCAAAGCGCAGTCCCTGCTCGAACACCTCGACCGAGGGTGGCGCAGCACCGATTTCCTGGGCGAGCATTTCGTCACCGCCGTGCCGGCCCAAATGCGCATGGGCTTCGAATGGTACCAGGGCACTGCAGACTCCGTGTACCAGAATCTCTATCTGATTGAACGGCACAACCCGAGGGTAGTGGCAATTTTCGGCGCCGATCACATTTATCGAATGAACATCCGGCAGATGATCGACGAACACCAGCGGAGGAATGCCGCGACTACAGTCGCCGCGCTACCGGTGAAAATTAACGAGGCCAGCGCGTTTGGTGTCATTGAAGTGGACGCGGATTGGCGCATCGTCGGCTTTGATGAAAAGCCGATTCGGCCAAAATCTATTCCAGGCGAGCCGGACTATGCGCTGGTCTCGATGGGCAATTATCTGTTCAATACCGATGTGCTGGTTCCCGCTCTCATCGCCGATGCCAAGAACAACCGCAGCGTTCACGATTTCGGGCGGAATCTGCTCCCGGAACTCATTAAGGATCAAAAAGTTTTCGCCTATGATTTTCGCAGGAATCGTGTACCGGTTCCCTTCAAGGGAGAGGAAGCCAGTTATTGGCGTGATCTCGGAACCATCGAAGCGTACTACGAAGCTAATATGGATTTATGCTCGGTGGACCCATCATTCAATCTTTACAACCGGAGTTGGCCGTTGCGCACGGTGGGATCCGGCGATCCGCCGGCCAAATTTGTTTTTGATTGGTACGATCGCAAAGGCATGGCGCTCAACTCCATCGTGTCGGAAGGAACCATAGTGAGTGGAAGCTTGGTACGAAATTGTGTCGTCGGTAGAAATGTTAGGGTTCATAGCTATAGCGAAATCGACGATTCGGTGATTATGGATTGGGTGGAGATTGGTCGTAACTGCAAGATTCGCAATGCTATCATCGACAAGTCCAATGTCATCCCCTCAGGAACCCAGATTGGCTACGATGCCGCCCATGATAAGGAGCATTATTTCGTCTCGGAAACCGGTATTGTCGTGGTGGCTCGAGGTGAACGCAAGTCCAGCTGGATCATGACCAACCCCTGATGTCAGCGTAACTCGGTCGGAAACATCGCTCTTGCCCAGTTTCTCCTATTAGAACGTTCCTTTCACCTGGCTGACTCTTCTTGACATGTCATCCCGCATTCATCATTCAAATCGGATCAACTAAATGGAACGATACGTTTGCATTCACGGACACTTTTATCAGCCGCCGCGAGAAAATGCCTGGTTGGAAACAATCGAGCTCCAGGATTCCGCCTATCCCTACCACGATTGGAATCAGCGCATCACCGCTGAATGTTATGCGCCCAATGCCGTAGCGCGTATCCTGGACGATCAGGGTCAAATCGTTCAGCTAGTCAACAACTACTCTAGAATCAGTTTCAATTTCGGCCCGACTTTGCTTCAGTGGCTAGAGAACAACGAACCGGAAGTTTACGAAGCAATCTTATCCGCGGATCGTCTGAGCATGCACAAGTTTACCGGCCATGGCTCAGCGATCGCTCAACCTTACAACCACATCATATTGCCGCTCGCCAGCCGGCGAGATCGACGGACACAAGTTCTCTGGGGGATCGGTGATTTCGAACGCCGTTTCAAGCGCAGGCCCGAAGGAATTTGGTTGCCGGAGACGGCGGTGGATTTGGAAACACTGCAGATTTTGGCGGAAGAAGGGATTCGCTTTACGATCCTTGCGCCGCACCAGGCGTCGCGAGTGCAGCGTGCCGGCGCGCGGCTATGGCAGGATGTGACTGGAGCAAAAATTGATCCGACTCGGCCCTACCTACAACAGCTAGCTTCCGGTAAAAGCATTGGACTATTTTTTTATGACGGACCGATTGCGCGGGCCGTAGCTTTTGAAGGTTTACTGACGCGCGGTGATCATCTTGCGGATAGACTCGTCGGCGCATTTTCGGATCAACGGCGTCTGGCCGCAACTGGTACATATCGCAACCGACGGCGAGAGCTATGGACATCATCATCGTTTCGGTGACATGGCCTTGGCTTATGCCCTGAACCAAATCGAAGCCAAGAAGTTGGCGCGGCTGACCAACTATGGCGAATACCTGGAGCGGCACCCGCCGACCCAACAAGTTGAAATCATCGAAAAAAGCTCCTGGAGTTGTTTCCATGGCATCGATCGGTGGTGGAGCAGCTGCGGCTGCAATACGGGCGCGCATCCGAACTGGAATCAGGAGTGGCGAACACCGCTGCGCAACGCGTTGGATTGGTTGCGCGACTCGCTTTCAGAATCTTTCGAGACACAAGCCGGCAAGTTTTTGAAGGATCCTTGGGCAGCCCGCGACGATTATATAGATGTCGTCCACAACCGAGCGGCCGAAATCGTCGAGCGCTTCTTTTCACGTCATGCGATTGGTCCGCTCGACGCCAGCGCCAGAGTGACCGTGCTCAAGCTGCTTGAGCTTCAGCGGCATGCCATGCTGATGTATACCAGCTGCGGTTGGTTCTTCGATGATCTATTCGGGATAGAAACCGTGCAAATCATTCAGTATGCCGCGCGGGTTGTACAATTGAGCCAGGAGTTGTTCGGCGACTCCCCTGAGTCTCAGTTTGTTGAGAGGCTATCTGTTGCAAGGAGCAATCTATCGGACCGCGGCGGGGGAAGAGAGATTTATTACCAGCTCGTGCGCACGGCAATGATCAACTGGGAGCGAATCGGCGCGCATTACGCGGTACGCTCACTGTTTGAAAGCTACCCGGACAAAACTTCAATCTACTGCTTTCGGGCAGAACGCGACGATTATCAGGTCTTCAACGCCGGCATAGCTAGACTAGCCGTCGGCCGGGTAAAGCTAACCAGCGAAATCACTATGGAATCATCGATGCTGAGCTTTGGAGTGCTGCACATGGGCGACCACAACGTAAACGGTGGAGTTCAGGAGTTCATGCCGGATAGACTCTACCAAAGCCTGGTCGGTGAATCGGTCGCTTCATTCACTCGCGCAGATTTCGCTGAAGTGATTCGGGTCATGGATCGCTGCTTTGGTGAGTCGAATTACTCTCTGCGATCGCTTTTCCGGGAAGAACAGAGAACCGTAGTTGAAAATATTTTAGCTTCGGCTTTGGGCCAAACCGAGACATTATACCGGCAAATCTACGAGCAACGCGGGCCGGTCATGCGCTACCTGACGGATCTGCAGATTCCGCTACCGAGGGCCTTTACAGCGGCCGCAGAGCTGGTACTCAATGGCGATTTGCGCCGGGCGCTTCAAAAGCGAAAGGTCAGTTCCGAACGTGTCACTGCTTTATTGGAGTCCGCGAAAATAGCTGGGGTAACGCTCGATGCGCCTACTTTGGAGTTCGCCTATCGGCAGAATTTGGAACGGTTGGCCAATTGCTTAGCGCGAACACCGACGGTGTCTGTCCTGCGGGAACTCCGGGAGGCAACTGGGTTACTCGCCAAGCTGCCTTTTCCAGTCGATCTATGGCGAGTGCAGAACATTTTTTATGTTTTGATGCAATCGGTTTATCTGCAGATGCAAAAGCGTCACATCGAAGGCGAGCAAACAGCAGAAGAATGGCTAACTATTTTTGAAGATCTAGCGCAAAAGCTGGCAATTAAACTACCGAGTCCCGCGTCATGATAGAGCTCCGTGGCAATCTAAGCGACAGCTTGACCATGCCGCTCCAACTTGCCACCAGATGTGATTACTGCCAGCTGACACTGGTGTCGGTGATTTCGATCTCCTCGGAAGAAACTAAACAAGTTGTTCCGGTGTCCCATTGGACACTCACGAGCTGCCCGCCTTCACCCTCGAGTTCATAGACGATTGTTCCCTCGGTGGCGATATCAACCGTGCCGTCGGTATCAAGAATTTCTTGCGCCGCCCGGCATCTGACTCCGCGCAAACTCACATCAATCATTTTCAACTCCCGGCAATTATTTTGAGTCGCGGTCCTGATCCGTACACCGGATTACCAGGAAACGGGCACTTTAATCATGAACGGATTCGAAATCAACCCGTTTTGTGAAAGCGCCCGCTGCGAATGCCCTTAAGAGTCATGTCGACAAGTCCCAATTTGCGTGGTGAAACAGCGCTCAAATAATAATTCGCATGACTTTCGCTTAATCCAGCTCCCTAATCAATGATCAAAAGGCGGAGATCCATCACATTTGTAAAGGTCGGTCCGGTCACTAGCAGATCATCCGTTGCCTTCAGATAATGGTAGGAGTCGTTTCTGCTGAGGTAGTCCCGCGCATCGAGACCCTTAGTTTCACCCCTGCGAACAGTGCCGCCATCGACGATCCCACCTGCCGCCTCGGTGGGGCCGTCGCTGCCGTCGGTAGCGCCGATCAGTGCGACGACGCCATCCAAACCATCAATCTCCAGCGCGGTCGCAAGCGCGAATTCTTGATTGCGTCCGCCCAACCCATCGCCCCGGAGCGTGACGGTTGCCTCGCCTCCCGAGATGACGCAAGCGGGTCGCCGAACCGTCCCCGAGTGATAAATTTTTTTGGCGATTGCGGCATGAGCCACGGCTAGTTCAGTCGCCTCACCTTCAGCTAGCTTATCGATCACCTTGACAGTATATCCTAAGCGTTCGGCCTGCTCTTTCGCGCCGATGACCGCCAGACGATTACTGCCGACCACCACATTCATAACGTTACTGAATATAGGATCGCCGGGCTTGGGAGTTTCTTCGATCTCTCGCGCCCTGCCCTTGTCGATGAATCTAGCGATCGAGACGGCTTTCTCTGTTCGGAGCTTATACCTTTCAAGAATGACCTGACACTCAAAGAACGTGCTTGGATCCGGCGCTGTGGGACCCGAAGCGATGTCTGAGATCGAGTCTCCGACCACGTCTGACAATATCAACGAGATCAGCGTCGATGGATAAGCAAGTCTGGCGAGTCGGCCGCCTTTAACTTTTGAGATGTGCTTTCTGATCGCGTTGATTTCGCCGATCGGCGCACCGCAGCTTAACAGGCGGCGTGTGATCTCCTGTTTCTCGTGAAAAGAAATACCGTCTGCTGGACTGCATAACAAAGCCGAGCCGCCACCGGAGATTAGATTTATCACTAGATCGTCGCTCGTGGTCTGCCGCAACAAGCGGACTATCCGTTCTGTGGCTCGCAGTCCATTCTCGTCTGGAATCGGGTGGCCGGCTTCGATGATCGCGATTTTCTTCATCGCGACCGCATAGCCATATTTTGCTATAATGGTTCCGCCGTAAAGCCAATCTCCTATCAATTCTACGAGAGCGCGACACATCAGAGCGGAACCTTTCCCCGCGCCGATGACGAAAAGTCGTTTATAACCGCGCAGGGAATAAAGCCGACCGGCGATATCGATAGCGTCGCCAGCGACTCTGAGATGATGTGAAACAGCTTTAGCCGCGTCTGCCGCCGTTAACGCCGCATTGAATATTTCTCGGGCATCCTGCCGTAATGAAAAAACAGGTTTCATGCCGCTGTACTACGCAAATGTCAAAGCGAATGAAAGCTCGCTATGCCGCGTTGGGCAGGAAAGGGGAGCAGTAAACTGCTGGTTGGCCTTAAACGATGGAGGGTGGAGACTAGAAAAGCTTAAAACCGCCGAAACCATACTCGCCAATGGGCTTACCGTTGGTGGCATCGTAAATGTCGATAAGCATATTTTTTTCAGGATGACCGGCGAGAAAACGCGAGAAGATCTCGACAAAATTCTCCTTTTCGTCGGGACCTGCCTGCATAAAACCTTCGCCCACGTAGAGCTTGTGAGGTCTCTTACTGCTATCTAATCGGATCCAATAGCGCGAACCACTGGATCCGACTTGGTCCAACCACTTCCGATATTCCAGAACTCGAGCTTCAATTTCCTTGAACGTGAAGTTCTGAGCAGGAGCGAGAACCGGGAAAAACAATGCGGATGCGAGGAAAAAAACGATCGTCTTTCCTGGCATCCGCATTGACAATCCCTTCTAGCTGAGTTGATTCTAGTTGACTTTGATTTCAACCCGGCGGTTCTTGGACCGGCCCTCCCGGGTTTTGTTGTCAGCGATCGGTTTGCTCTCGCCAAAACCCTGTCCAGAGATTCGTCCGGCATCGACACCCTTCTTCACGACGTATTCCCTGACTGCCGTAACCCGGCGCTCTGACAGCTTCTGATTGTAAGCATCCGAACCGACGTTATCGGTATGGCCTGACAATGTCACCTTGGAATTCTTGTTCTCCTGCATAAAAGCTACCAGACGATCAAGAATCTTAGCCGCTTCCGGCTTGACGTTGCTCCTGTCGAAGTCAAAGAGTACGTCATCGAGAATAATCGTTCGCTCAACCTTGGGCGCCGGTGGTGGTGGCGGCGGTGTTGGTTTTGGCGCCGGTGGAGGCGGCGGAGGTGGAGGAGGCGGCGGAGGCGGCGGAGGTGGAGGCGGCGGCGGAGGCGGAGGAGGCGGTGGCGGTTTTGGCGCTGGTTTCGGATCCTCAGCGATGAGATAAGCTAGACCACCGCAAAGCAAAGCGCCGGTAACTGCGCCGATTGCGGCGCCGGCTGCCTCATTTTTGTGTTTACCGTTGATACCTTGATGTGCAGCATAGGCGCCACCGCCAGCGCCCGCGGCGCCGCACGTTAATGCGCCGACCATCGCGGCCTGATTACGCGTCATCCCCGTGCAACCAGCGAAGAAAAAGCCTAGCGCGGTCAAGGCTAAATACTTATTGTTTTGCATCTCTCCCTCCCCAGAAAGTAGTGAAAATTTGCGCTACCGTAATATAGGAATTTGTGCTTGTCAAGAAAATTTAAGCATTTACAATCTCCATGTAATCTTTAAGGTTACTACCGTAGAGCTACCGGGAGTAGACTAGATCTAGGAAAGGATCGCCTCTCGACTACAACAGGTAGTCAAAAGATTTTCTTTGACTAATTCGGGAGTCGGAAAATTCCTAGTAATTTGCTCAAATGCTTGCCGTCACTGCTCACGGTCCGCCCGCTTGATAATCTACTCGACAGAGTTTGGATACTTCCAGCACTGTGGCGAACGCGCCCGTTGTTGCCCGTGCAATGACCAGCGTGTATGTTCTGGCTGCTTTGAAGCGTTATCTTGTAACGTTAATCCTGGTCGGTGTCACTCTGATCATTCTGGCCTATGGAACGCTCTCTGTAATTTTTAACTCTTCACGATTTCAGCTGTGGTTGGAACGTGAGCTTTCGATTAGGGCCGGTTATGAAATCACTTTTGGCGACATCAAGTTCGGATTGCCATTTAAAATAACCGGCGCCGCCCTGACCATTGCAAAATCCGGTCATGTTATAACTACTGCTGCCAGCATGGCGATGAGCGTCAATCCTCTGGATCTCCTGTCCAAGACGATTCACCGAGTGACGATAGAACGCCCGGTGATTCATCTAGATTTAGAGGAGATACTGAAAGCCCCAGCCCAAGCATCTTCACCGCTGCGAATACGTCACTTGGAGATTCGTGACGGCGCCGTCGTTCTAAATACAGCGGACGGTAAGCGCGTTGAATTCTCTTCGATCAACTTGCGCGCCAGGGATCTAAATCTCGGGCAAACGAGCGGCATTAGCTTGAAGGCTGACGTGCCACGGCTAAATGCCAAAGCGGAGCTGTTTGTCAATCAGCAGAACGAGGACACGAAAGTCGATCTGGTCCTCCGCGAAACGTCATCTGAGCGTCTGGTTCCGTTTGCCGGTTCAGACAAGGTAGCCAAAGAGACGTTGCGTCTGGAGGCAAAGCTTACAAGGACTCCGAACGGTACAGCCAGCTTGGCGCTGATCGGCAAATTCAAAGACCTAAAAATCGGACCAAAACCACTGACCGGCGGCCTTGATGCTCGCGTGGTTCCCAACCCGGGTTTCACTGAGGCGACAGTGGCGGCGCGTTTTGAGATCGCCGATTTTGCTAGCGTCGTCACTGAAGTAAGCGAAGGTCGTGAGGGGGCAGCTGTGGCAACCCTCATGGGCAGCTATTCAGCCAACGCTAAGCTCTTCTCAGTGACTGCTTTGAAAATCGCTACCCCGCTCGGCGCGGCTCATGTGCAAGGTAGTATTAGCACCGACAGCGACTTGGTTGTCACTCGTGGGCAACTGTCGATCAATAACGTGCCATGGCAGGTTCTTAAGAGATTCCTGCCGGGGCCTGTGAATCAGTGGACTTACCGGGGAATGGCCGCTGCGGAATTAACCGTTAACGGACCTTGGAAAACTCTGCAAGTGACCGGCGCAATCAGTAGCAACAAAATGGACCTCCATGGCGGTAATTTTTCTTTCGTCGATATCGCGTTACATGCCCCGATCGATTGGACCGCTTCATCGCTCAAACTAAAGGACGTCTCGCTCAAAGGCCAATCGCTGATATCAGACGCAAAGGACCGTACTCAAGCCGGCGCCGAGCAGGTGCACATCGATGGTTCGCTTGCCTACGCACCGGAAGCGCCGTTAGTCGTAAATGCGCGAGTTCAATTAAACGGGGGCCGCTTTGCGTCGGCTGACGGCACTAAGCTCGGTGAGAATCTCCTGTTGTCGGGCAGCGTCAAGGTTGTCTCCCATACCGAGCGCCATTTAATGCGAGTCGCCGGCAAGCTGTCGTTACAACGCGGTGAAATGTTATGGGGGAAGTTTTACGCTGATCTGGCTGGACAACGACCGGTGTTGGAATTCGACGGGGATTATTTACGCGACGACGACAGCGTACGCTTACGTCAGGCCCGGTTAACTCTTGCGTCCACCGGCGACATCGAGGTTAGCGGCACGATCAATCAGCTGGGGCGGGCGCCATCGGTCGAAATCCAAGCGCACAGCGATAATTTAAGTGCCGGCGGCTTCTTTACTTTTTTCGTTCAGGAAAACTTTAAGCGTCAATATCCAATTCTTGATAAGTTAAGTATTGGCGGACAAATCGCTTTTCAGCTTCATGCGCGCGGCAATTGGGAAGGCCTGATTACCGAGGGCCGCTTGACTTTGCAAGGCGGCGAACTGCGCCGCGGACCCGATGAATGGGAAATCGGTCCGCTTGCTCTTACCTTGCCGTTTCAGATCAGTTATCCGGAAAAATCAAACACTGTGAACCGCACTCCGCCCGGAATTCTTTCGATTCGCGGCGGCCGTTTTGGCTCGCGCTCGCTCGAACCGATAACCAGCGCACTTTCCCTATCGAATAATACCTTGATTTTCCACCAGCCGGTTCGACTGGTTATTTTCGGCGGCAGCATGGAGATCACTAATTTAGCCTGGCCTGATGTTGTCAACGACCCGAAAGAGGTGTCTTTCGCTCTCGACTTAAGGCTTTTACAACTCCAAGAATTGACCGATGCTCTGGGATGGCCCCGCTTTAGCGGAACATTGAGCGGAGCCATCCCGCAGATTCGTTCGACCGGAGACACACTGCGCAGCGAGGGTCAGGTACACGCGGACCTGTTCGGCGGGCAACTGCAAATTGATCAAATGGAGATCGAGAATCTGTTCTCCACCGTACCATCGCTCAAATTGGCAGCGCGCTTTCAAAACATTCGCCTGGAGAAAGTTTCCGAAACCTTTGCATTTGGCAAGATCTCGGGCATTTTAGAGGGAGCGGTTAACGATCTCGTGATCACGGAGGGGCAACCGGCGCGCTTCCAAGCTCAGGTTGAAACCGTCGACCGGCCGGAAAGTAGTCAGTGGATTAGCGTCGAAGCTTTGAACAAAATCACTATCCTGAGTTCCGGACAGGATTCGAATGTGCTTTACGGCGGTTTAGCCGGATTATTCGACAATTTCCGTTACAGTAAAATGGGCTTCCGGGCGAGCCTGAGAAACGACAGATTGATACTACGAGGAGTCGAAAGCCGCGACAGCAAAGAATTTCTGGTCGTCGGAACCCTGCTGCCGCCCACGGTTAATATCATCAGTCACACGCAGGAGATCGGCTTCTCTGAGCTGTTGCGAAGACTAGAGCGGATTACAACGGAGAAGCCGCAAGTAAAATAATGGAGGAATGATGCGGGGACGAGTTACAGTGGTTTTATTACTTATTCTGAGTGCCTGCGTTACAGTAAACATTTATTTTCCCGCCGCCGCGGTCCAGCGCGCCGCAGATGAAATAGTTAAAGAGACGTGGGGCGGTTCGAACGGGAAATCGGAACGCGTTCAGCCTCAGAGCCTGCTGCCATTTGCCCCGCACCCAACCCTCTCGCTCAGCCTGACCCGCGAGGCTTTCGCCCAAGAAGCGGATATCAATGTGTCCAACCCGGCAATCCGCGCACTGAGGGATTCGATAAAGGGCCGCAGCGGAGCCATAAAACCCTATATGGACAAAGGCAGTGCCGGCATCAATCAAGGCGGCCTGCTGGTGGTTCGCAGCAGTGAGGGATTAAACCTCAAAGAGCGTGCTGAAGTGCAACAGCTGATCGAAGCCGAGAACCGCGACCGCGAAGCGCTGTACGCGGAGATCGCAAAGGCCAACAATATGCCGCCCGATACGGTGCCCAAGATTAAGGGAATTTTTGCCAAGAGCTGGATAGATCAGGCTCAAACGGGCTGGTGGATCCAGGACTCGCAAGGAAATTGGAAAAGGAAGTAAACGCGAATCCACGCTGCTACTGATAGGATTATTCGTCTTTCAGCTTTCATCTCGGCCTCTTTATCCTTTCCCCAGTTCCTGCGAGCGTTTAGTCGCGCTGACAACCGCTTCCATCACGATTCCCTTAAGAGAGTTCTTCTCTAGCGCATACAGGCCCGCGATGGTAGTGCCGCCCGGCGAAGTCACCTCGTCTTTGAGTTCGCTCAGGTGTTTGGCACTATCGAGCGCCATGCGCGCAGCGCCATAGACAGTATGAAGCGCAAGCTTCAGCGCCACCTCGCGCGATAAACCGACTTTGACGCCGCCATCCGTCAGAGCCTCAATGAAAAGGAAAACATAGGCCGGCCCGCTACCGCTCAGCCCGGTGACCGCATCCAGATCCTTTTCCTCGAGGGGCAAGCCAATCCCGAAACTGTTGACAATCGCACCAACGATTTCCAAGTCCTTCGGCGTAGCGTGCGCCCCTCCCGCGTAAGCCGCGGCACCAGCGCCAACCACGCAGCAAATATTGGGCATCACACGGACGACGCGAGCGCCAGGCGCCAAGCCGGCTTCAATCCGGGAAAGCGGCACGCCCGCTGCCACGGAAACCAGCAGCTTCTCTGGGCCAAAACTTTTTGCCATTTGCTTTATGACCGAGTCGAGAATCTGCGGCTTGACGGCCAAGATCACGACATCGGCAAAGTCACAGAGCTGTCGATTATCCGCCGTTACAGCGATTCCCAACTCGTTGCCGATGGCCCGCCGCAAAGCATCGCTGACATCGCTGGCCATAACGCGATCGTTAGTTAAGAGACCCGACCGAATGATACCTCGCGCAATTGCCGAACCGATTTTCCCCGCCCCGACAATGCCGACCTTTCCAGTTACCATGAGTTTCTCCTTCAGCCGATTCCGGTCATTTGCCAAAATAGAGCGTACTGGCAGGAACTGCAAAGTCGTCCGGGAGCGCAAAAGACAAAGGCCCATGGCACTGAGCCAATGGGCCTTTGTCTTTGTCCAGATGAGACAGCAAAGCCAAATCTAATACTTCTTACCGATAGATTGGAGGCCTCTCCATGCTTCGACGTCGTCGGGGCTGAACGCCAAGACTTCGCGGAATTTTCGTTCCGCCTCCCCAGTCCGGCCAAGCTGGGCATAAGCCTGACCCAGTATTCGTCGCCAATCATTTCTTCTCCGGCGCAGCCGCAATGCTTCCTCGTAAGAGGCGGCAGCCTTATCCCACATTTGCAATCGTAAATAGATCTCGCCGAGTTCGGAATGAATCGTGGCCGAGTTTTCGCCCTTGGATTTGGACTTCTCCAAAAATTCTCTAGCCTCTTGAAGTTGGGTTTTGGCGCGGGCTTCATCGGTTTGAGCCTTCGCCTGGGCGGCGATCAACCGCCCCCATGCTAGCAGCACCGCCGGATGCTCGACGTCAATTTCCCGAGCCTGGGAGAACCATTTCTCCGCTTCGGGAATTTCCCCCGAGTGAAGGGCGATGTTACCCAGACCCAGATAAGGCAAAACTTCTTTGGTGCCCATCTGGATAATTCTGCTGTAGACTGCCTTGGCGTCGGGTAGATAGAACTCGTCGCTCATCGCCAGAACTTGAGAGATCGCGTCTTGGTCGCGTTCGAGAGCGGCAAAAGCGGCTTTGGCGCCTTCCGTGCTCTTATCCTGATCCAACAATACCTTTGCCTGGAGCAAATAAAATTTCGGATTGTTGGGCTCCAGCTTGATAGCTTGTTCCAACTCGGCCAGCGCCCGATTGCGCGAGATGCTCGCCACATACGATTCCGCCATATAGTAATGGTGCATGGCCTCGGAAACCGCCGGTGGGCGTGATTTGAGCCATGGCGCTTCTATGAGATGCGGCGTCATTAGCTGGCGATTGAGCTCGGTGGTCGGCCGTCGCAAGTTTTTTGGCGCGGAAAATTCCAGTTGCGCTCCGTCATCGGTATTGATGTCGGCATCCTTAGAGAAAGCCAGAAACCCATCTCGATTCATTCGATAGAATCCTTGCACAGCATAAACATCGGACAAACCGAGATATTCAAAATCCGATCTTAACATCGGATTGTTGTCATAGATCTTCTTGACTGCCGCGTAATCGAACGGATGCTCCTGCTTGCTGCCGATCAGAAGGAAATCGCTCTCCTTCATCGACCACAAGGAAACATGCGGAAACGCCTCGACGAAGGTGCGGAAAACCATGCGAAAGTCGTCCGGCGACATCGAGTAGTTATGAAACCACTGCGCAAAAATCCCGTCATCCTTAATCTTGGATTTGATGACCTGATAAAACTCCCGAGTATAGAGGTTGGCAATGCCGGCAATCCACGGATTGGAAGGCTCCGCGGTGATGATGTCGTAATATTTTGGGGTGGCTAAGATATAGTTGCGGCCGTCGGTCGGAATCACCCTCACCCTTTTATCTTCAAGCACGCTGGAATGGCGCGAATGGCGCGCGTTTCGATAGAGGCGATCGACCGCGCCGCGATATTCCCTGTCCTCGGAGAGAGACATGAGCTTTGAGCGTTCGTCCTCTTCCATAACGCCTTTGTAGAAAAGACGCTTCTTTTGGTCGTCGTACCAGATCCGACCGGCGGGCGTGTTCGGAAGCGACACCCCCTCCGGAAATTCTTCCAGCTCGACGGACGTGCGATCGAAATATTTGCTTGCTTCGATCATGGCCGGTTCGATCTCGATGACTTCGATCTCTTTCACCGTATCAAAAGTTGCAAGCGCCTTGGCCGAGTGACCGCTGCCGAGCCCAATCGTGAGCGCCTGCTCGGCTTTCGGATGAAGCAACATCGGGATGTAGCTGGTCATCAATTGGCTCAGAGCGTCGCCGTACGAGCCGTCGATTTTGCCGTTCGATTTAAAATAGATATAGTCGCTGCCGGAGATTTGATGGACACTGACAGTGGTAGTCAGCCCTTCTCGATAAAACAAAATATCATCGCGTTTCATCTCCTCGATACGCAGCGAATCCGAAGGCAAGCTCTCATAGCGGTCGTGGTAGATAGTGACGCCGCTGGTCAGGATGTGCGGATCCCAACGTTGCACTTTGAACGGCACCAGAACCGCCAAAATTAAAACCGCGACGCCCAGCATCGCTCGCGGCAGCGGTGCGAGCTTGGGATCGCTCGCGACTAGCGCGCAACCGATCAGCAGATTCATCACCACTGCGAAAATGATCGCATTCTGCACGCCGATGGTCGGAATCAAAATAAATCCGCCTGCAAAGGCGCCTAACACCGCTCCTATGGTGTTGGCGGCGTACGAGCTACCGACGCCGCTGCCCACCCGGTAAAGACTCTGAGTAAACAGGCGCGCGACTAACGGAAACGTCATGCCCAAAAGAACCGTGGGAACGAACATGACGAGAGCCGATAGAAATATTTGCAAGTAGAGAAAAACAGTAAACGTATCACCGAAGCCGTGCAGCAATCTGACAAAGATCAGTGGCAGCCGTTCAAACAGCGGTATCGTGGCGAGCGCCGCTAATCCAACCCACATTTCGATCAGGCCGAAGCTACTCAAGCGAGGTTCCCGCTGGCCCAAGAAGCGGGCATAGATAAATCCTCCTAGGGCAAGGCCGATCAGAAATGTCACCAACATAGTGGTGAACGAGTAGATCGAGCTGCCGATCACCAACGTCAGCGCGCGTGTCCAGGCATTCTCATATACGAGCGAGGCGAAACCGGACAACCCAAAGGAAACCAGGACCACCCAGCCGAGCCACGGCGGCGAATTGTCCGTCGCCGGTGTCTCAGGTATCTCGTCTGCGCTAGCCGTGTTGAATTCCATCGGCTTCTTGTCCCGCAAGCGGTCGATGATGAGAATCAGCGCGGCGATGATCAAATTCAATCCCGCCGCCACATATACCGTGGTACGCATGCCGAAAGTTGGAATGAGAAAAAATCCGGCAGCCGCGCAACCGATCACCGCTCCGGTTGTGTTAGTCGCATAAAGGTCGCCTACCCGGCGACCAAACTGCGAAAAGCTGCGCACATAAAATCGGCTCAGGACCGGCAAAGTTGCGCCCATTAACAAGGTGGGAAAAACCAGTAGTACAAACGATAGAAAGAAAAGGACTAGGTTGAACAGGAATGGATACGATTCATTCAATCCGAAAATTGGACCGTAGGCTTTTTGCGCTAAAGCGAACAGCCATGGGACCGCGAATCCATAAATGCCCACGCCTGCTTCGAGCAGACCATATAGCAAGAAATCGTTTTTGCCGCGATCGGCTATCTTGCCGAACAGATAGCTGCCGATCGCCAATCCTGCCATGAATGCAGACAGAACCGTTGCGATAGCATAGGTCGTATTACCGAAGATCTGCGTCAGCATCCGGGTCCATACCACCTGATAAACGAGGCCGGCGGCGCCGGAAAAGAAGAAACAAAACAGACCGACCATAAGGAGCCAGTCTTGTGTCGAACGTTTGGAACTTACGATCATTATTTTCTCCCGGACGAACTCCTACGGAAACAATCCGCAGTGATAGCAAGCCCTTCAAAGACTGTAAAGGGTTGATTGCTTATCAGGAGCGCTAAATAAGCCGGTAAAAACATACGTAAATAGAAGCGTTGCGCGGTGCTGGTTTCGTTGACTTTTCGATCGATGTCAGATAACCCCAATCAAAAGATCTTCCACGCATTTAGCTCTCATGGTCTAGATTCGGGCATCGATTTTAAGAAATGGCTGGTACTTACTGTCCGTATCCATACTGTGCTAACTATTAACCATATATAGTCAGGTAGATAAATTATTCTGGAGGAACGCAATGGCTAAGGCTGAAAAACGAGACAGCGCTCCGGTCGAGTCCGTCAAGGATTTACGGACCGCTATAGAGTGGATGAAGAAAAACGGCGACATCATCGTGACCGACAAAGAGGTCGACCCCGACCTGGAGATCACCGGAATTCAGAAACAATTGGACGGTGGTTGCCCGATTCTTTTCAACAACATCAAAGGAAAGCCGCACCATCGCTGCATCACCAATCTTTTTGGCGACATGAACGTCATCGGCAAGCTGTTCGGCTGGAAAGATCACGCTGACCGCACAAGAAAGTTAGCTTACGCTCTGACCCATCCGATTCCGCCGATAATCATCGATCAGAAGGATGCGCCGGTCCAAGAAGAAGTCTATGAGAAACCTGCTGACGCCAACGAGTTTGTCGTTCCGATCCGTCACACGGATATCGAGCCCGAGCTGACCGTTGGTTCCGGCAACGGCTTGATCTCGGGTGAGTACTTCGATGGTGGATCACACATCGGTTATAACCGCATGAACTTCCGCTGGGGAAATGTTGGCACTTTCCAAATTTCTCCCGGGTCACATAGTTGGCAAGTCGTTACCAAGTACTACAAAGACAACAAGCTTGTGCCGATCACGATGAACTTTGGCTTGCCCCCATCATCGAGCCTGCTGGCAGGCTCAGGTTTTGATTACGTGATTTTGCCCCAGGGCTGCGATGAAATCGGTATGGCCGGAGCCGTGCAGGGCTTTCCGGTCCGGCTGGTCAAAGCCCGCACCGTGGACGCATTGGCCGTTGCCGATGCTGAAGTTGTTCTCGAAGGTTATATCAACCCGAGAGACCGACGGTTCGAGACCGCGGAGTCCGAAAAGGCCGGCATACAAGGCCGCTACCACTTCCACCCGGAATGGGCCGGCTATATGGGCAAAGCTTATAAGGCGCCGACTTTTCACGTCACCGCTGTCACCACGCGCAAACGTGAAAGCAAGCCGATCATCTTCCCGCTGGGCGTACACACTCTCGATGACCACAACATCGACACCACCGTACGTGAAGCGGCCATGTTCGAGCTATGCGAACGGATGCAGCCGGGCATCATCATGGACGTCAACATTCCCTACTGCATGACCGATTGGGGCGGCGCGATTATTCAAGTTAAGAAGCGCAACAAGATCGAGGAAGGCTGGCAGCGCAACTTCATGGCAGCTATTCTCGCGACCTCGCAGGGATCTCGGCTCGTCATTGCCGTCAGCGAAGACACCGATCCCTATGACATGGATGACGTGATGTGGTGTCTGACAACTCGGGTCAACCCGAAGACCGACATTATCAATCCGTTGCCAGGCGGCCGCGGCCAGACCTTCATGCCGGCCGAGAGGATGACTGCCGGCGAGCGGGAATGGACCGCGTCAAATACGATGTTCGAGGGTGGCATGGGCATCGACGCCACCGTTCCTTTCGGCTACGAGAACGATTTCATGCGCCCAGTTTATCCTGTCGGCAAAATAGATCTTAAGAAATGGTTCAGCGAAAAAGATATTCAAAACGCCAAGGCGCGGATGCAGGGTTGGGTACACTCATTGGCGCGCACCGGTAGATAGTTTCCACACAAACTCAGGGTTCGAGTACAAAGGGCAGGATTTTCCCCTGCCCTTTGTTTTTTTACGCCGAGAAATAAAAAAGACGCGTTTAGCGAAATTCTGAGTTCAAGAAAATAAAATCAACTCTCGGCAATGCCATCGATGCTCCTCGTGAATGCAAAAACACGAAATTTACGTTGACAAAAATCAGCTCCTTTGCTACCTAACTCATAGCTTTTGTATCTTCGCTCCCGCAGATCCACCACTAATAGAAATCCACTGAGGTCTAAGTATGGAGAAACGTCCCAAGAAAACGCCCACTCATACTTTGTGTTGGACGACGAACTGCTTGAAGGTCGCGCTGATCGTCATCTTGTTGCTGCCAGGACTCGTCGCCACCGGATACATACCGCAGCACTACCAAGCAATAGAGCCGATTCTAGCCCTACAAGCTGGAACTGGCGAAAAGCCGCGCTCGCGGGAGCTCGTGAAAATTTTTTCCATCATTGAGGCGAATCGGCCTGATATTTTCGAACGGGAAGCATGGGAGTTGTCAGAAGTCATTCTCAAGGAAAGTTCCAAATATAAACTGGACCCGATACTGATCCTGGCCGTGATCGACGTTGAAAGCAAATTTCAATTTGGCGCGATTTCTCCCGCCGGCGCCAGAGGGATCATGCAGATCATGCCGGCGACGGGAAAGTTTCTTGTCAGAAGAGTGCACGAACTGGCCGAAGAGATCAAAGCGGAGCAATTCACGCCCGAGCATCTTGATAATCCCATTGTCAACATCAAGCTTGGCACTTACTATTTGCACGATCTCCGAAAAAGCTTTCAGAATGTGAGTAAAGCTCTAATCGCCTATAATCTTGGACCTACCGAACTTCGAAGCCGTATGGAAAACCAGATCGAATACACCGACGAATACGCAAACGCAGTCCTCGCAGCGCATCAAAAATTCAAGAAGATCAAGCCGCTCACGTTCTGAGAACGAACCGCGCCATCGTTTATGTTGGCAACCCCCGCCATTCTTGTGTTAATGAGAGAAGATCAGGTGCGCGAACATGAATACACGCCGGTCGTTGGTGCTCTCACAGGAAGCATCGAAAGCTATCTGCAAACACGCCGAGGAAACGTTTCCTGAGGAATGCTGCGGAATCATTCTGACCGACGGCACGGCCGACTACGTCCAGCGCCTGAATAATATTCAGAACCAGCTCCATGCCCTCGATCCGCAGACTTACCCAAGAACCGCAGCCATTGCCTACGCCGTGGATCCGAAGGAATTGGAAAGGATCATCGACAACGCCGCATTGAACGGCGCCAAACTCAAAGCCTTCTATCACTCTCACCCCGATCACAACGCGTACTTCTCCGAAGAGGACAAAGCCTTCGCCAGCCCTTTCGGGGAACCAATTTTTCCTGAAACCGCCCAGATCGTCATATCTCTCTATCATCGGGAAATTAAAGATATCCGTGCTTATATCTGGTCGGAGAACGACAAAGATTTTATCGAGGTTAGCGTAGAGAACGCCTCCGCAAATTCTTAGCGCGCAGCGGAGATATCAACTTACTATTACCGCTTCAAAAGCCTCGTCGCTTCAACGATATGCGACATAAGAAATGAGATTAGCTTGATACCCGGGCATCGCGAGAAAAGCATCGACGCAGCGGGTTTGGCTATTCATCATCTTGAGTGGGGCGAACCGGCAGACGAATTATTGCTTCTTGTGCATGGTTTTTTGGATCATGCCCATAGCTGGCGCCCGTTTGTAACATCTCTTCAAAGCAAAAGTAAAAAGCCGTTGTGGATTGTCGCACCCGACTGTCGGGGTCACGGCGACAGCGGCTGGGTCGGCGCCGGCGGCTATTATCATTTTCCGGACTATGTTTTCGATCTCCACTGTCTGATTCAAAGTCTCGGCCCGTCACGGCTCGCACTCATCGGTCATTCCATGGGCGGAACAATATCGTTTCTTTACACCGGTACATTCCCACAACGAGTAGCCAGTTTGGTGCTGATCGAAGGCGTGGGACCTCCGGGATCAAGGTTCTCAGACGCGCCGCCCCGGATGGAGAAATGGATCTCCGAGGTCGGGGGAAGAGGACGAAATCACTTTCGGCAGTACCCCAGCATAGAGGCCGGAGCCGGGCAGTTACAGCAGAATAATTCCCGGTTGAAAAGCGAGTTTGCCTTCGAGTTGGCCCAAACCGGAATGAGGCAAAACACTAGCGGCAAATGGGTTTGGAAATTCGATCCGCTGCATCGCACCACCGCGCCGCAGCCCTTCTACACGGAGCAGTCTATTGAGTTCCTGCGCCGCATAGAATGTCCGACGCTTACAATTGAAGGCAAAGAGAGCCATCAAACCAAGCGCACCGATAAACAAAAACGTTTCGAAGCGATTTCAAATCGGCGTCACGTCGTCATCGAAAATGCCGGCCATATGGTGCATCAAGACAATCCTGAAGCATTAGCCCAGACGATAAGCGATTTTCTCCGTTTGTAGTCAAACACCGGAATCGACGCTCATCTTTACTTGATACTCAGCGTTTTCATTAGATTTAAAAGATGAGTTTTGTGCAGGCCGAGGGTTCTTGCCGCGGCCGCGCGGTTTCCATGAGTGATTGCCAGAGCGCGCCTAATGACAGTTGCTCGGGCAGCATCCATGGCTGCCCGATAGGACAAGCTGTCGGAAGCTCCTTGCTCTCTCGGGTAAGCGACACGCGGCGACAGATCTTCGAGAGTGAATTCGGATCCTTGGGCGAGTACGGCTGCTCGCTCAATCACGTTTGCCAGCTCACGAACGTTGCCCGGCCATGCGTACGCGATTAACCTTGCTTCGGTCTCCGCTGTGATTCCGGCAAAGTTCTTCTTCGTTTCCGCGGCAAATCGCTGCAAAAAATATCTAGCAAGAACAGGTATATCTTCTCGGCGCTCTCTTAACGGCGGCAGCAAGATGGGAATAACGTTAAGACGATAGTACAGATCCTCACGGAATCGTCCTTGTTTGATCGCAGTCGAGAGGTCACGATTGGTAGCTGCGATCACCCGGACATCCACGGCAATCGACTGCGTCCCTCCCACGCGTTCGAACTCCCTTTCTTGGAGACATCTCAACAATTTGGTTTGCAGCTCTTGCGATATGTCGCCAACCTCATCGAGAAATACTGTGCCGCCATGCGCTAACTCCAACTTGCCTTTTTTGAGCTGATGCGCACCTGTGAATGCGCCCTTTTCATGACCGAAGAGTTCACTTTCGAGCAGATCTTTTCCCAGACCTACGCAATTGATAGCGATGAACGGTTCGTCTTTGCGCTCGCTCCACCGATGAATCGCCCGGGCAAACACCTCTTTCCCCGTGCCGCTCTCGCCTAACAGCAAGACCGTCGATTTGCTGTTCGCCGCCTTCCTGGCGGTTTCGATGGCGAGCCGCATCGGTGTGCTTTCGCCGCCGATTAGACGGTAGCGCTCGCCCGCCTCTCTCGTAAAATTGTCCAGCCCTCGCTTGAGCCGTTGCTGCTCCACAGCCTTTTCCACCACCATTACGATGTGGTCGAGATCGAAAGGCTTGGTGATAAAATCAAAAGCTCCTTCTTTCATTGCCTCAACGGCGCGATCGATCGAACCGTATGCAGTGATCATGATGACGGTCGTATCAGACTGCCGCCGGCGCAGTTCCTTCAGGACCTCGAGTCCGTTCTTCCCCGGCATCTCGATATCGAGCAGAAGCACATCCGGAACGTCGGCTTCGATGCGCTCTAAACACTCTTCCCCGTTTGCTACAGTAATGACCTTCGCGCCGACGCTCGTCAGTGTATCCTTTAAGATATCTCGAATATCATTATCGTCGTCGGCGACAAGCGCGATTGCGCTAAGACGTTTCATGCGTGATGAATCACCTTCATCTCACGACGCGCCGGCGATTTAGTTTCTCCCGGCGGTGCGATTGGCAAGCTAAAATGAAAACTGCTGCCACACCCTGCCTCGGAATCGACCCAAATCTCTCCGCCATGCAATTCAACAAGCGTCTTCGTTATGGTGAGACCAAGTCCTGTTCCTCTGGGTTTCCGTCCTCCGTCACCGGCTTGGTAAAACTTCTCAAAAATCCTGGTGCGTTCATTCAACGGAACGCCGGGCCCGGTATCGGAAATGGAGACCTTGACCCATTCAGGACCACTTGTTGAGGCAACGGTCACTCTGCCTAGAGGCGGTGTAAACTTGATGGCGTTGCCAATGAGGTTCGTTAGCATCTGGTTAACCTTATCTCGATCGGCCCAAACGAGGATTGACGGCTCTAGAGCGCCGGCGTCAATGACAATACTCTTCTCTGCAGCCACCGGGCGTAGGGTATCTACTACTTCGTGCATCAGCCCCGCAAGTGAAATGCGCACGGGCCTGAGTTCAATCTTGCCCTCCTCGATTTTTGCCAGATCCAAAACATCGTTGATCATTCCGGCGAGCTGTTGCGTATTCGACCTCACCCGAGTCAGATAATGGATCTGCTTTTCCGTAAGCGGACCCGTCACCTCGCGCAGGACAAGATCAACCGCTCCTTTGATTGCGGTGAGTGGGGTCCTCAGCTCATGGGAGACATTGGAAACGAAGTCCGACTTCAGCCGGTCCAACTCTTTCAATCTCTCGTTAGCGAGAGCAAGCTCATGGGTTCTCTGTTGGACCTTTTTCTCCAGACCACTGTAAGCTTCGCGCAAATTCTCGGTCATCTTGTTGAACTCTTCTGCAAGCACTTCAATTTCATCTCCGGTTTTCAGCTCAATACGTTGATTCATGTCGCCGCTGCCGATCCGTTCGACCCCGTCGCGCAATGTCTCTAACGGCCGGACCACACGTCGGGCAACAAACAACGCGGCAACGAGCGACATGCAAAGGCCGACCAGCAGCAGTCCTGACGTCCTGATCAATGATGTGTACAGCGGCCCATAGACTTCTTCGACCGGCCGCTCGACATACACCATGGCACCAAGTGTGGGCACCGCCGCCCAGGCGCTGAAAACCCGTTGACCGACGAGATTATTCGCTACAATCCATGTTGCGCGTTCGGCATCACCGGCGCGTCGCAACGCGCTGCGCACTTGCTCGAGATGGCTCACGTTGCGACGCTGCAAGACGAGGCTAATGTCTGGGTGCGCGATCAGATCGCCATTATGCGCTACGGCATAAGCGTAGCCTTTGGCTCCGACTCTCAACTTCGATAGCAGCTCCCAAACGTATTTTAGATTGACTTGGACTTGCAGCGCGCCGATCAACCGTCCCGCGTATCGCTCGATGGGGACGGCAATCGTCATGTAAGGCTCGGAGTCGCGGTGAAAATAGACGGAGCTGAAATAGGACTTACCTTCTTTGACTACCCGAAGCGCCGGCAGGACGGTGTCCGTTGTCGTGCCTCCAGGTAAAACACGCGGAAACCGCGAGGCGGTGACTCGAGACACTCCATTGCTGTCGATGGCCACCGCTTCACTGATGGCGGGCGCGATAACGAGGAGCCGCCTCAACTCGAACTGATAATCTGGTGAGAATCCTTTTTCCGTGATTTCACGGCTTTTGGTGGCTCCCCTCGTAGTGCGCTCGATCTCTTCGACAAACTGCTCGATCTTCCAGGCAGCCCCTAAAGTAATTTCCTGTTGAAGCCTTACAAGATCTGCCGCACTCTCGCGATAACGGAAATAAAGTTCGCTGACTCCGCTAGTGATAAGCCCGCCGCTGATCAGAACCAGGGAGATCAGGAAGTAGTGGCGAACAAGACGGCCGCGCTTCCGCCTACCCTGGCTGATTTGGATTGTCGACGTTAGCTTTTGAATTCGTGCAGCCATACTCGCCCGCTGACTGCTTTCACCGAAGCGCTAACCGAGTAGTTCATAAAACCTTCTATTCAAAACGACATTGATCCGCGAATATTGCTCGCCTTCTCCCCAACCAAAGTCCAAAAAGCGTGCTGAAGAGTTTGCAGCCGAAAATCCAAAATCGACTCACTCAATCACCGCGGCTGACTCCATGAGCAGGTGCGCAGGAATTTTCAATCCCAATAGTTTGGCAGTCCTGAGGTTGATCACCAGCTCGAACTTCGTCGGCCGTTCAATCGGGAGCTCCGCCGGCTTGGCTCCCTTGAGGATCTTATCAATGTAGACTGCCGCGCGCCGGTCTACACCAGCCAGATCGGTTCCATAACTCATGAGGCCACCGAGCTCTGGAAATCTCTTTTCATCGTAGATGGACGGGAGCTGACTCTTGCCCGCCAAGTTCACGATCCGTTTTGTCAGGTCATTAACGATGGGACTTCGTATCATGAACAGGGCCTCAGGACGGTATTCTTTTAGCGCTGCTAGTGCGGGCTCTAAATCGTCTCGCTTTCTTACCTCCGCTGCCTGGAGTTGCACCCCGAGGGATCTAGCCGCAACCTCAATTCTTCTCCAGGTTATGGACGTGGGAGTACTGGGAGTCCAAACGACGGCGATTCGGGAGAGCTGTGGAATCGCCTCCTTGAGCAGCTCCAGCCGTTTGCCGCCCAGCTCGGAGGTGAGGTTGGTCAGTCCAGTAACGTTCCCGCCCGATCGCGATAAGCCGTTGACAAATCCCAACGAAACCGGGTCTTGATTGCTTGTGACTATCGGAATAATTTGTGTCGCGTTTTTAGCGGCCTCCGTTGCTGGCCCGCTCCCTGCAAAGATGATGTCGACCTTGAGATCCACGAACTCCCGCGCTAATTCGGGTAACCGTTCCGGCCTGGCGTCTGCAAACCGGTACTCGATAATAATGTTTTTCCCCTCGATGTAGCCGAGCTCTTTCAGTCCTTGCCTGAATGCCTCGGTGCGATAAGCTCTGCTCACCGGATCCCCGGGGTTCAGATAGCCTATCCGAGCAATCTTTGTTGGCTGCTGCGCGTGAGCCGGGTAGAAAGTCTGTAGAAATAAAAACCCCAGCGTAAAAGCAGACGTCCTTCTAAGCACGTTACCTCCATCTAACGTGCGCTAGCGACTTTGGCCTTCGCCACTTACCAGTTGCTCAGTCGGCGCTTGCAAATTGCTATTCTTAATGACTGGAGCGATCTCATCAAAGTTCTCCTAAATCTAGGCGAAGAGAACTGTCATTTTGGCTAATCGCGATGAGTGGAGAAGCGAGGTTGTTGGATTGGTCTAGAGCCTATCCGACCGCGAACTTCGCTGTCAAACGGCTCCTGCCTGTGATAAGCCCAGCGGCGCGTATCGCTGCAGGCCGATACCAGCCGCTTCGCCGTTGCCCTGCTTGGGCTTGTCTATTACTCCCGTCTCTTGTCCTCTATCGTAATCGAACCCTGCATCCACGGATGGATGATACAAATATAGTGGAGTGTGGTGCCGGGAGCGGCCGCAACCTGAGCACTGACGGAGCCATTCGGTGGCAGAAAGATTGAGTCGCCGGCAACGTCGAGTCCGTTGCGCCCGGCGCTAACCACCGGCATTGTAGGAGGTATCCCTCCGTGGGCGTCCATAAACTCCAAGCAAGGGCCGTCAACGCCGAGGATTCTCTTATCCCAGTTACAGATGTAGGCTGTGGCAAAGTCAACGGGCAGGACTGTGGGGTCAAAGATGGTGATGGTGTGGGGCACTGAAGTCAAAGCATCATCCTTCCAGGTCACCGTGTCTCCCTTCTCTACCTTGATGGTTTCCGGGGCAAATCTTAGATTGCTTAGAAAGAGGGCGTTAGTCTCGAAGGTTTCGAGTCCCTTGATAGCTACTTTTTTTCCATCATCTGCACTGACCATGCCTCTGCTCACGCTTGCGATCATGGTTATTGCCATTACCGTGATCATCACTAGCTTTTTCATATCATCCTCCTTGTGCTGACTGGTTGAATCCTATCCGTTTTTTTCTTTACACCGTCTGAACCAAGGTGTGGTGCTGACTGCGGGTTCGTTCTCACATCTCCGCTTGGGAAACGTCCAAGCGCAGTGTTGTCATTGCATTTGATCCCGACGACTCGGTCACCTCAAGTCCGTCGGCTAGTCGATGGGTAAGCGTAGACCAGAAATTTTTAACTCTTGATCCATGCAGGAGATCTTGGCCAGAGGAATTGCGCCATCTTGGGGTTGGCCGCCACTGACTTCGCCTTCCCGTCGGGGGGAATTATCCCGCCTGCCCGTATCATCCTGAGCCGTGCAGAACACCTTTCCCATCAGGAAGGGAACCGTTGGAGATTCAAGAATGTGGTTGTTTCCTACTGATTGATCACCCGCGTTCCTTAGACCAATCCCGCTCGGTGAGTTGACCGGATTACGGAACACTTCAATCACTTTCCCGTTCTTCGTCACAACTACGATGGCTTGGCGTTCGGGAAGACTGACCCATATGTTTTCGCCTTGATCCAATACGATCCCGTCAGCACTTTCGAGGTAGGGATGCGCGACAAAGACATTGTCCAGACAAAGGGTGTTGGGCGTGAAGGTGGTATCGCAGCCGGTCTTGCTTTTTAAGTCGCCGTTGGGGCTGAACGTCGCCTTCCAGATGGCTCCTCGCGCCGTATCGGCGATGAATAGTGTATCTCCATTTTTGTCGAAGGCGATGCCATTGGCCACCAGCGGCTGCGAAGCGAGAGTGTCGGCGGCGTTGCGCGACGTCGGTGTCACGGTGATCATACCTTGGGGCAGGACACGGACGTCACGTCCCACACCACCCACTCCGGCCGCATTTAGATTGACCTCATTGGCCATCGGTTGGACACGAAAAACTTCTTCGCAGTTAACTGCCGGCGTCGATGTACAGTTGGCGCCCGGGCCGGTTATTTTCCAAACTCTGCCCTGGCCCGTAGTCCCATCAGTCAGCCAGAGGTTTCCCTTCTTATCGAAGGCCATGCTGTTGGCTCCCGGAGCAGAAGCGAAAATTACGGCGCTGGGCGGAGTCTGGCTGTTTGGGGTAAATGTGTAGACGATCCCGGCAAGGCCGTCAGCCACGAAAAGGTCGCCGTTCTCGTTAAATGCAATTCCCAGGAGAATGCAGTTTTCGGCGGATTGTATAAATCCAACTGGAACGAGACTAGGCTTGTGGAGGTTGATTTTCCAAACAGGGCAAGGAGACGCACCCCAACCACCGGTATATAAGTTATCATGATTGTCTCCCGTCAACCCCTCGATTGATCGGGGTGTTGTGATCAGAGTCGTAACCGTCGCGTTCTTCGGAAACGGCAGCTTATCGTCATCATCTGCCCAGGCAGAGTGATCGCCCAGATCTCGAATGGACATCGCGGCCAGGGAAAAGAAGATAGCTGTAAACGAAAGGAAGACGATTAGTCCAATCCATCGTGACTTCATAACTATCCTCCTGTGTTAAATGTCATGTTTCAGATCAATCGTTTTACGCGGGGCCGGCTAAGTGAGTTAGGTCATGGCTCCTCCTCCTTGCTGAAGTAGTAGGATCTGAATTATCAGATGACCGGTATCGTCAAGGCAGCGAACCTACCGGTGCCGATTGGAAGCGCAACCGTCGTGCCACTCAGACAAGATCAATCTCGATGGAGTAAGGCCTTGGATGAGCAAGGAATCTGAAACAGCAAGGATGTGATTTGGGAGGCGACTTCACACCCGAAGGGTAGTGTTTACTCTACTCCGGTAGTGAAAACTCTGCGCTGACTTCGACTCTCGCTGGATCATCCGACGATGCCATGACGCCGGCCATCTCCAGCCGTGGTACTCACGCCGGCCAGCCCGGATCTAACCTGTGTGCGATCAAATCCCCCGCACCACGCCGCCATCCACGGTCACGCAGGTACCGGTCATATAGCTGGACCGTTCTGATGCGAGAAAGACAACGACATTAGCCACTTCCTCGGCTCGGCCCAGCCGGTGCAGCGGAATTTCCTGCGCGCGCGCCTTGCGGATCTCTTCGAGATTCCTGCCGGTTATATCCGCCTCGCGTTGGCGATTGCGAATTTGCCGCGGCGTCTCGATGGACCCCGGCGCCACCGCCGTCACCAAAATGCCGTCGTCGGCATAATTGAGAGACAACGACTTCGTCCAGTTCATCACCGCGGCATTGTTCAGACCCACTGCCATCGCGGTACCGCTTGGCTCCCAGCCGGCGGTCCCGGCAATGTTAATGATCCGGCCCCACCCAACCTTGCGCATGTGTGGCGCGATCTCTCGGGTCATCCGAATATAGCCGAGCAATTTTCCTTCCAGCATCCGATACCACTGAGCATCGTCGATATCGGCAAAGCGTATACTTGGAACGCTCCCGGCGTTGTTGACCAAAATATTGATCACGCCGAAGCGCTGCATGACTTCCGCGACTAAATGCTGGACCTCGTCCAGGCGTTGAACATCGCAGGTTACCGCCAAAACTTCGGCGCCAGTTTCCTTCTCAATGGTTCTTCGCGCCTCGGCGAGGAGCGGCTCACGTCTGGCACACAGAACAATTCGCGCACCCTCCTGGGCCAAAGAATGCGCCACAGCATAGCCGATGCCATCACTGGAACCGCTCACAACAGCCACCTTCCGCCGCAGTCCTAGATCCATGGTTATCCTTTTCCCACTTTAGACTGTGTCATTCGCTAAGCGATGGTTCCAAGCGTCCTATCGAACCGGATTTCTCGATAACCCTTGCTGCACATTCACTCGGACGACGACAAGCAACTCCTGTTGTGTCGCCTTAGCATACTGCCACGGGCGTCAAAACGTGTGCGCGGGTCGTCGGCTTCGATCGCGCATAAGCGAGAAACCATGAGACAGGTCCATCGCGACAATGTTCGCAGCGATTTTGTTTTTCGCAACTTTAAAGCAACGCGTTTGCGCTCGCTTAACTATGGCCGCCAGCTCCGCAGTTCGTCATTGGCGCGCTGGACAAGACGGAAGTCGAAAACTTCGTCGAGCTTGACCGCGCGTTTAACCCCGGCGACTTCACGGGATTCCTGTATCACGGATTCCATGGTCTCGCGATCTAGCAGACCATCCGGCGCCAATGCGCCAGCCGACATCAGCTCGTGAACTTTCGCCGCATTGTCCGCTGAGATCTTGGTCCATGCCGAACTGTACTTGATCGCTTCGTCACGCTGCTCCAGGTAGGCACGAATACCTTTCAGCGTAGCGCGTACGGCTCGGAACACTTCATCAGGCCGCTTCTCCAAATGTTCTTGCGTCACCGAGAGCGACCCAGCGAAGCCTTTCATGAACCTGCCCGCCTTCGCCACGGAACGGTAACCGCGGTCGGCCAGCAGAGCGGTACCGTCAAAGTTCGCCACTACGCCGTGAACAATCCCGGCCAGGAGCGCTTGATGACGTACTGCCGGCGTACCCATGTTGAGTAACGTGACATCCCGATCCGGCTCCATGCCATGCGCTTGCAAAATCGCCCGCACGACGAAGAAAGTCACGCTGCCGCGGTCGGCCACCGCGATTTTTTTGCCGCGCAGATCTTCGACCCGTCTGATCTCCGGCGGCACCACGAGATCGTACGGAAGTTCGCGGATAAAACCCATCACCACGCGCACCTTCGCGCCTTGCAAGTTGGCCAGTACAGTGCCCGCGGCAGTGACACCGACTTCGCCGGCGAGTAACGTCTTTACCGCGAGTCCGGCTGCCATCGGGATCAGCTCGACTTCATAGCCTTCGGCGCGAAAATAACCTTTCTTCTGCGCCATTATCAGAGGATAAGACGATGAGCCGACGCCGGGAATGCTGATGCGCAAGCGCGTGGGCTCGGCGGCACTCCCGGCAAAAGCCTCTCGGACTGCGCTACCGAATAGCAGCATCACGACCGAGAGAAAGATCGCTGTTCTTGGTTTACGCCGATATACTGATTTACAAACGTCTGATGCCATCGTGCCGACTCCCTGTGACTCGCTGTGCGAATTTCTATTACTCCCGGTTCGCTCATGTCAAGGTGATGGTTGACAGCGCCTCCGCGCTAGTTGTAGTTGGAAATATCGAAACGGCGTCATCTTGAAGTGGGGAAGACCAATGAAGAATGGATTTAAGATCATCGACTCAGACATGCATATCATGGAACCGCTGGATCTTTGGGAAAAATACATCGACCCGCGCTTCAAAGAGCGCGCGCCCCGGCCGGTGCGCGTACCTACGCGCGGCGATTTAAACCTGCTGATGGTGGACGGTAAAGAACCGCGCCAAAATAGTCCGACCTTGGCCCACGACGTACGCATGATCAGCGGCAGGCGAAACAACACCCGCGGGGATGTCATCGACTTCGCACGCAAGCAAAATTTCAACGCCAAGTCGCAGCTCGAAGCGATGGATATCGAAGGCATCGACGTGGCCGTGCTCTTCCCCACCGCGTGCCTGCACATCATGACGATGCCGGACATGGACCCGCTGCTCGCCGAAGCGATCTGCCGCGCTTACAACGACTGGCTCCACGATTTCTGCCAGGAAAATCCCAAGCGACTTTTCGGCGCCGCGCTGCTGCCGCCGCACGATGTTTCGCTTGCCGTGCGCGAAGCACGCCGCGCCAGAGAGAAGCTCGGATTCGTAACTGCGTTCCTGCGCGCCACGCCCTTGCCGGGACAAACTTGGTTCAGCGTCTACTGGGAGCCTTTATGGGCGGAACTGGAAGAGACAGCCATGACCGTCGGCTTTCACGAATGCACTAACTCAGGACACTACCCCCATCTTGAACGGTTCGGCGTAGGCAACCGCTTGCTGCGTCACATCTGTACCCATGTCACCGGCCAAATGGTGACAATGGTCGATATCATCGTCGGCGGTGTGTTGGAACGATTTGAGCGGCTGAAAGTCGCTTTCCTGGAATGCAACTGCGGCTGGGCGCCTTCATGGCTGCAGCGCATGGACCGGCACTGGCAGCAGCTCGGTAAGCATGACGCACCGCTGCTGACGATGAAGCCCAGTGAATATTTCCAACGCCAGTGCGTAATTGGCTGCGAAGGCGACGAAGCAGATATTGGCAACGTCTGCCAGTTGATCGGCGACGACAATCTGGTTTTCTCCAGTGACTATCCGCACAGCGACTCGGACTTCCCCAAAGCCACCCAGGAGTTTTTTCATCAAGAGATGCCGGCGGACAGTCGCAGGAAGATTTTGTGGGATAACTGCGTCAAATTTTACGGGATCGAAGGCTGACACCTTCCGTTCGAAGTTCAAGCTGAAGCGCTCCGATCATGCCTTCGCCCCGAACTCCGAACCATCTATTTTTTTCGCTCCCGCTCCACTTCCGACAACACGCTTGTATCGAGAAATGGCTCAGGATAAAGCGGATCTTTCAATTTCCCTTCGTCACGCAGTATTTCCAGGAATGACAGCACCGAACCTTTGGTTAAATAAGGATAGTCGGGAAACATCTCCACCATGGCATCGTAGCGCTTGGCAATCACTGCCGCGTCATTCTGGCGGTAAATCTCTTGCAGCAATTTTTTGCCGCGCTCAGGCTGAGTTTTCACAAACTCGATGACTTCGACCAAAGCGCGGACGAATCTTTTCACGTCCTCCCTGTTTGTTTTCATAAATGACCGCGTGGTCACGATTGCGTTGCCGGGAAATTCGATATCGCTCGGATCAGCCAGGATGTGAAAGCCATTCCTGAAGGCCAGCTCCTTTTCACTGCTGTTCAACGTCGCGGCCTCGATGGCCCCTGACAACATACCTCCAATGCGCGCCGGCGTGTCTCCTATCTGGATCAACGTCACATCTTTTTGCGCCTGCAGCTTCAGCTTCTTGAGCCCGATACGAGCGCCATAATCCGCCGTAGTCCCGAAACGGCTGATGCCGACCCGCTTACCGACCAGATCGGCGCCGCGTTTGATGATCGGCAGAGCAACAAGAATCTGATCGAGACCATTCAACCCGCCAAGCATGACTACATCGGCACCACTGACGCGCGCGAGGATGGCTGGCGGACCACCCATGAAGCCGAATTGCACATCGCCGCTGATCAAGGCGGAGACCGATCGGCCACCGATATAGATAGGTTCTAGATGGAGGCCATTTTTCTGAAAGATGCCGGCGCGGACGCCCAAGGGCAAAACCACTTGTGAGACTGCTAGGGAACCGTACGACGCGCGCAGGCGGGTTTGGGCGGTGCCGGTCTGGCATGCCAACAGCAAAATGCCCAAAATTACAGCTGCACAGAATGCGGAACGGCACATAGCGAGTTCCTCCGCGATTGGTTAATGATGGTTGTACAGCCGCACGCAATTGTCCCAGAGAATTTTTTTCTTTGATTGCTCGCTGATCGGCGTCCTCAGAAACTCATCGAGCGCATGCGGCCAGCGACAATCAATGTGCGGGTAGTCGGTGGAGATCACGATATTGTCGTCGCCCAAATAATCGATCACGTTTTTGACCAGCGCTTCATCCACATCCACAGAGATAAAACACTGCTCCCTGAAATACTCGCTGGGCTTCTTGCGCAAAGGAATGTCTGCCATCGCGCCTTGCATCTCCCAGTATTCATCAATCCGATAAAGCAGCCAGGGTAGCCAGCTACAGTTGCCTTCGAGAAATGCGACTTTCAATTTCGGGAAACGTTCCAACACACCGCCGGCAGTGAAGGCGCTGACCGCCAGAATCTGCTCGATCGGATTGCGCAGCGGATTGACCAAAAGCGCCTGGTTGGGATGGCCTTCGAACCGGTCTTTCGATACCTGCGGCTGCTGCGGGCGCGCCGGCGGATGAAAACAGATAGGAATGTTCATTTCCTGCGCTTCGTGCCATAGCGGATCGAAGTAGCGATCGTGAATCTGCCGGCCGTTGATCGGCTCCGGACAAAGCGACAAACCTACTGCGCCGTTCTTTACGGAACGTTTAGCTTCTTTCACGGCAAGATCAACGTCGTGGAGCGTAATCAACGCTGATCCTTTGAGACGCCTGGAGTCCGCTTTGCAAAAATCGGCCATCCAATCGTTCCATGCTTTGCACAGATCATTGGCGTACTCCGGCTCAAAATTTTCGTTAGTGTGGAGCGGTGAAGTGCGAAACAGGACTGCGATGTCCAAACCTTCCTTATCCATGGCCGCCAGTTGAGAAATATTGTCGTAATCCCGCGCCAGCGATTCCTTGAAGCGATCGGCCATGCGGCTTTCATGAAAATCCACCACGTCGCTCGGCGCTCGAATCGGCTTGCCGTTCCCTAAAAAATAGCGCGTCATGCCGTGCTTTGTGCGCGGCTGGCCGCGCGGAATACGCTCGCCCCATTTGGGATTCATGTACTTCGTGTACAAATCGGCCGGCTCGAAGACATGCATATCGCTGTCGAAGGCGCGAAGCCCATTTTTTGACATGCCCAAGTTCCTCCCTTCACGCGAGTCGAGTATCAGATGGATCGCTTCTATCGCATCCGATCTTGTGTAAGCAAGGATCAAAACTCAACTTAACGGAACTGCGCGGCGCGCTGCACAGGACGGAATCGATTTGCTTGACCTCCTGAAAGTCAAAGATTGTTAGAAGCCGGTTCGTGGCGAGAGCGGAGTGCTTTGCACCCTCGCAGAAGCTGGCTCAGGCAGGCGATGCGCTATAACGTTGCGCACCGCCCGAGCGGCTTCACGTCCGCAAGCTTACGGTCGACCGGAACCAGACACTGCGACTAAGAAAGGCGCGCGCATCCGTTCGCGGGGTCGCATTACCAACTGACACGTGGCACATAACCGTTGGGCGTCCTGACAAGCCTTAACCCGAAAGAGTCACCGGCAACTTTTGTCAATTTCTAAAAAAGCGGGAGATATAGAGACCCACGGGTCCGTCCTAGTGAGACTACCTCTTCAGTTGGCGTCTTTACGCCTGTACGCGAGAAAATCCGACCTCGTACGATCATTTCTCTGAGTTAATCTCACTCACACAAATGTGGCATGATCTCTTTGGCGCAGATTTCCAAATGCTCCATCTCATCGAACATGGGATTAAAGACAATGTGCTGCGCGCCGGCATGGACGATCTCTTGAATTTTTTCGGCGCATTCGGCGCTGCTACCCCAGATCGAGACCTTCGGTCCCAAATCAGCGTTTTTGTAACGTCGAGCAAACCATTCTCGGATACGCTTCTCGCCGCGAGCCTTGTCCTTGTCGACTGCGAGATAGACTCTCTTGGCAAAATGAAAGCTAGCCGGATCGCGCTGCGCCTGGTCTAAGAAAATACGAATCCGTGCCGCCTCGCGAATGAAAGATGCGGAGGAAGACGACCCTGCGCCCATCCAACCATTGGCGGACTTCACCGCCCGGCGAAGCGCGTTGTCGTGATGGCCGCCAAAGATGATCGGCAAGTGCGGCTTCTGCAGCGGTTTGGGTTCCATGGAGACTTCTTTGAAGCTCCAGTAACGGCCTTGAAAACTCGCCGTCGGCTCGGTCCAAAGAAGCTTCATGATCTGCACTGCTTCCGTAAAGCGTGTCACTCGCCCTTCCCGGCTATAGCCAAAGACATCTTCATGAGATCCGAGATGACCGCCGCCGAGCCCAACGCCCAATATTGCGCGGCCGCGGCTCATCACGTCCAAGCTCGAATACGCCTTGGCTAACTGCAACGGGTTACGCAGCGGCAACAGAATGACCGATGTGCCCAACTTCAGTCTGGTTGTGATCCCGGCGACATAGCTCAGCAGTGTCACGGGTTCGAGCATGGTGAAGTCGCCGATGATCCGCTCCTGCAGCCATAGGCCGTCGTAACCCAGCATCTCCGCTTGCATCGCGAACCTGCGAATGTGTTCCATGTCCGTGGGACCATCGAAAAAAACCTGAGGAAGCTCGATACCGCAAGGCGTGTGCTGGTCAGGCATAAGTATGGATCATTTCCCTTAACCTAGTCTCCATGGCTCACTTCAAACATGTTCACTGGCGTGGCTCGCGATGACACCCTGCGGATGATCTTCAATGCTACGAGTTCATCTCGTCGCAAACGTTCAGCCGCAGGAAAATCTACCAAGGAACCCGCGCCTCTCGCCTTCATACTGATCGCGCCTTTCGCTGTCAACTCAGTCTTGGCCGGAGTTCTGCTTATCTACCCATAATTTCAGAGCTTGACTGTCACTCTGCATTTTGGTGAATATGAAGGGGTGAATTGAGCGAGGAGCAATTCTTTAAGAACGTTTTGAAGCTAAAGGAATTTTTGTGAAGCGCACTGAGAAGGACGAAGCGACACCGAGGAAGCCCGCTCGACGACGTAAAAATCATACCCAGACGGAGCAAGAGCAGCCAGCAAAAGCGCCGCCTGCGTGTTCGACAGTAAAACTTGCTCCCACCGTTACTGAAAATCGCCCTGAAGAGAGTTCAATTTTCAAGGAACGAAAGCGGCTTTTTCTGGGGGTTGGCGACGAAGTTACGCATCTTCGTTATGAACACTGGGGGATCGGTGTGGTGATGGAATGTATGACTTCTTCGGTGCCCGGCGGCACCTGTCTCGCCCGGATTCGCTTTCAAGACGGCGCACTGCGCTGCTTTAACAACGATCTCGATAACGATAGCTGCTGTTACTATTTCGGCCTGCGCCGTTACTGGAACCCAACGCACGGAGTCAATGCAATCCGGTCGAAGCTTTTCATGCGAGGTTAGAATGCTGAAAACCGCCAAAACCATTCGCCGTCTGATTGTTGCCGCCGCATTATTCGTCGCCAGCCTCTGCCCATCCATTCTCAACGCGGAAGCGGCCATTGAAATAGCCGCTGTCGATGTTGGCGTGACAGCGGGGAACCTCGTGTTCCTTCCGGCTAAAGCGATCTCCGTGTCGATGGGAATGGTCAGCGGAGCTTTATCCTTCGTGCTAACAGGGGGTAATGCCGATTTGACAAGGCAGATTTGGCGCGACACCACTGAAGGCCCTTATTTCATAACCCCCCGACAAGCGCGCAAGGCCATCGGCGATCGGCCCGAACTCAGGGAGCCGAAATAAAAAGGCACGCAACCACCATCTTTGGGATGGCGGCCACGTGCCGGTTTATCAGCTTACGTCCGGTCGATTAAGCCAGGTTCTTCTTGAAAAAATTGACTGTTCTTGCCCAGGCATCCTTGGCCGCTTCCGGATTATAGCGATCAGCGTTGGTGTTATTATTGAACGCATGTTTCGCCCCGGGGTAAGTCTTCACATCGAATGACTTTCCCGCCTTCTGCATCGCGGCTTTCAACGGTTCAACGCCCGGCATGATGTTCGGGTCATCTTCAGCGTAATTGCCCATCACCGGACAGGGAATATTTGCCACTGAATCGAGCGGATCCGGATTGCGTCCATAGTAAACCACCGCGGCGTTGAGATCCTTATTCTTGGTAGCAAAATTTAGCGATTGACCGCCACCCCAGCAGTAACCAACGACGCCTACCTTGCCGTTCACATAGCTCTGCTTCTTCATGTAATTAAGAGCCGCGGTCAGATCCTCCGCGACCATACCACCGTTTACTTTTTTGATGGCTTCGGTGGCCTCGTCGCTGCCATTGTATTGATCGCTACCGCCGATGCGACCCATACAGTCCACCGCTATCGCCGCAAAGCCTTCCTTGGCGAAATGTCGAGCAACGTCTTTGATGTGACCGACCAGCCCTCGGTTCTCATGAATCACCATAACCGTTCCCAAGTTCTTGCCATCCTTGGGTCGCGAAACATAGGCGCTGACGGTTCCCGCATTGCCAGGAAACTGCACCATCTCCGACGTGAGGCTGGAATCATTCGGGTCAACGATATTGTCTATGGTCTGAGCCATCTTAATTCTCTCCTTTCGAGTGTGATGAATGGCCCAGCTATAGCCAAAATCAACTCACAAATCCAGCGAAGGGATGACTTTGTTTGGAAGAAATAAATAATTGAGCGCCGAAACGACGGCAGTCAGGCACCGGCACAGATCAACAGATTCAAACAGTTCACAGAAGCTAAAACGCCGCGCTGATGATCAGCGCGGCGTTGGTGAAACTTACTCGATCGAGCGAATCGTAGCGTCAGGTGCTAGTCGTGGAAGTTGACGAAGACTCGGATTTAGCTGGAGCAGACTCTTTCTTGGTCTCGGTTTTCGTTTCCTTGCTCTCGTTTTTGGATTCTGAAGATGACGAACTTGCGCCGTTCTCGGTCTTAGGGGCATCTTTACCCTTGCGCGCGTAATCGGTGATGTACCAGCCCGTGCCCTTGAGCTGAAACGATGTGTTTGAGATCAACTTCTTCACCTTTCCCTTACAGGTCGGACACTTGGATAATGGTTCGTCGGTAATTCTCTGCGTCATTTCAAAAGTTCCACATTTCTGACACTCATATTCATAGATGGGCATGCTGATTCCTCAATCGCGATAGTTAAAAGCTAAAGTAATCACCGACACCGGGCTTGTCAATTGAGCCTAGGTCGCGCGAAACTAGTCGCTCGACCGATGTTCGGCTTGGTTTCTATCCTTGCCGTCGGCAAGAATGTGCGCGCCGCCGAACGCTTCAGAGCGATTGCCAAACAGCACCAGAGGCTCGGTTCCAGTGTTTGTAATCTGGTAATAATCCTTTGCGCCAAGAAACAGCACGTCGTGTTTCTTCACTGGTCGTTCGTCGCCTTTGATGCCCTTGACCGTGCCCGATCCTTCGAGCACGAGAAAAGTCTCGGGGCTGGCATGATAATGCATGTCCGTTCCGTCTCCCGGAACGAAGTAGAGCATCCAGGAGCGGAAATTATCGGCTCCGAAAAGGTCGATCTTTCTCTTCTTGTTTTCGCACGCTTCGGATTGTTTTTCGCCCAGGTTGACAAAGTCCATTATTAATCTCCCTCTTAGAAAGTGTTCGATTCTAACTTACAGGCGCAGCACTCCGCAAGGATTGACAATCTGGCTTGACAGGTATGGAGCGCTGCACTATGGAGGAAAGCGCTTACTCGACGACAATCAACAACCAGATAATCGCCACATCGGGCTTTGATTGCCACGAACAGCGGAGGTGAGCCATGACCAGCTTATGGGAAAGTACTACCGTCGAGAACAGCACAATGCCGCTCTATCTTAGCGTGCCGGAACGGGGCGGCCCGGTGCCCGGCATCGTCGTCGTCCACGGACAGTCGGGATTGGAAAATTTCATCAAAGAAACGACGCACATGCTGGCGCTACAGGGTTATGCCGCGATTGCGCCGGACCTGTACCATCGCGATGGTCCGGATTGCAAAGACGATAACATGACCAAAAAATCGAGAGTGCGCGATCCCAATATCATCGCGGATATTACCGGCGCGCTGCAGTTTTTGAAGAACCACCGCCAGGTCGACGGCGCGCGCTTAGGCATTGTCGGTTTTTGCATGGGCGGACGAATCGTTTATCTGATGTCGGCGGCGACTCGCGAGCTCAAAGCCGCTGTGATGTTTTACGGCAGCAGCACGATGACGCCGTTGGGCGAGGGTCCCTCGCCATTTGATCGCACCCGCGAAATCAGCTGTCCGATTCAAGGACACTTCGGCGCGGATGATCAGAACCCATCACCCGACGACATGCGCAAGCTCGAAGCCGAACTCACACGCTGGAATAAGCCGCACGAGTTTCACACCTACGCCGGCGCCGCTCACGCCTTTGCCAACGCCGGTTCCGCCAACTACCGGCCTCACGCAGCGGCTTTGGCATGGCCCAAAGCCATGGAATTTTTTAGCCGGCATTTGATCGGGTAGAGAACCATTAATCGCGTTCAGGAACGAAGTGCGCGATCCCAAAGATCATGCACGTTTGATTGGCATGCTATCGGAGCAGGTCATCGCGCATCTTTGTTCATCATTGCGCGATGTCGCGCGCCCACATTCGGGGAATTTCCAACCTGGCAACAGCCGTCTTGATGGTTGCCGCCCTTCCATAGTAAAAAATGATGCTAGCCATGGCTGGCAAGCTATGAGCGTTAGCCGAACAATCCGGATTGCGAGGAACTGACGATGGCTGAGAATTCACATGGGTCGGGATCGGCTCGTCATCACATGCATTACTACAATGCCGCAGCCGACTTGATTGAACGCAACCTCGCTGTGCGCCCTGAAAAAATCGCCTACATCGACGACAACGGCCGTTACACCTTTAGCGAGCTCGCAGAGCGCGTAAATCGCTGCGCCCATGCCCTTTGTGAGCTGGGCGCGACGTTGGAGTCGCGTGTCATGGTCTGTCTGAGCGATACGATGGATTTCCCAAGCGTGTTTCTTGGCGCCATCAAGGCGGGCCTCGTTCCAGTCGCGGTGAACACGCTGTTAACCAGCGGCGATTACGACTTCATGCTGCGCGACAGCCGCGCTCGCATCCTGGTGGTATCGGACGTCATTACTACCGGTATTCAAACCGATACTGGCAGGACAGCCGTTCCTGAGCCATGTTGTGGTCTCCGGCCCGAGCGCTTCCGGCGAGCCGCGGCTTGCAGAGTTGATGGCACGCGCGAAGAACGAGTTTACCGTCGCGCCGACCCGGCCCGACGATGCCTGCTTTTGGCTTTACTCTTCTGGCTCCACAGGTACGCCGAAAGGCACGGTCCACGTTCAGACCAGTATGGTTGCAACCACAGAGCTCTACGCCAAACCAATCCTGGGAATAGAGGAGAGCGATGTTGTATTCTCGGCGGCGAAATTGTTTTTCGCTTACGGTCTTGGCAATGGGCTGAGTTTTCCGCTTTCAGTGGGCGCGACCACGGTTTTGCTAGGAGAGCGGCCGACACCTGCTGCGGTTTGCCGGATTCTGCGCCAGCACCGGCCAACAATCTTTTATGGCGTGCCGACTCTCTATGGCGCGCTTCTGGCGAGTTCGGAGCTGCCCAACCGCGCGGAGCTTAACCTGCGACGTTGCACGTCGGCCGGCGAAGCCTTGCCGCCAAACGTCGGCCGGAAGTGGCTCGAACATACCGGAGTAGACATTCTCGATGGCCTTGGTTCCACCGAAATGCTTCATATCTTTTTATCCAATAGACCGGGCGACGTGCGCTACGGGACTTCCGGTAAACCGGTTCCGGGTTATGAGGTGCGGCTGCTCGATGAGGACGGCAACAAGGTGGCCACAGGTGAGATCGGCGAATTGCAGGTCAGCGGCCCCAGCAGCGCCGCGTACTACTGGAACAATCGCGAGAAGAGCCGCAACACATTTCTCGGCGCGTGGACCAGGAGCGGCGATAAATACATCGAAAGCGAACGACGGTTTTTTTACCTATTGTGGTCGTGCTGACGACATGCTCAAGGTCAGCGGCATTTGGGTCTCCCCTTTCGAGGTCGAAGCAGTGCTGGTCTCGCACGAAGCGGTGCTGGAAGCCGCTGTGGTTGGCCACGAGGACGGTAACGGGCTGATCAAACCCAAAGCATTCGTGGTACTCCGTGCTGAGATATTGCCGACCACGGAGCTTACCGTTGAACTGCAGCAACACGTAAAAACGCATCTGGCGCCGCATAATTATCCCCGCTGGATCGAGTTCGTGCCCGAGCTGCCAAAAACCGCTACCGGCAAAATCCAACGGTTCAAACTGCGAGAACCACTAGGGCCATGACCCGCGCTGAACCTTTTAGGACTCCACGGAGGCAATCATGAACATCGATCTAAACTCGAGCCGCCGGCAATTTCTTGTCAAAGCTGGCCTGCTCACGGCAAGCGCATTGCTGCCGAATCCGCCGGCACTCGCACAGACCTCGAAGCTACGCATTGGCCTCATGCTCCCTTACACCGGCACTTACGCCCAACTGGGCACCGCCATAACCAACGGCTTCAAACTCGCGGTGGCGGAGCGCGGCGGCAAACTCGCCGGCCGCGAACTGGAATACTTTTCCGTCGATGATGAATCCGAACCGGCTAAAGCGCCGGAGAACGCCAATAGGCTGGTGCAGCGCGACAAGGTCGACGTGCTGGTCGGCACAGTTCATAGCGGCGTGCAGATGGGCATGGTCAAAGTTGCGAAAGAAAGCAATACCTTAATGATCATTCCCAATGCCGGCCTCGACGCCGCTACAGGAGCGCTGTGCGCGCCGAATATCTTTCGAACTTCGTTTTCCAATTGGCAGCCGTCCTATCCGATGGGCAAAGTGCTTGCCGACCGCGGCATGAACAATATTGTGACTCTGGCTTGGAAATACGGCGCTGGACAGGAAGCCGTGGCCGGATTTAATGAAGGCTTTATCAAAGCCGGCGGCAAATCGGTTCGTGGACTTTGGATTCCGTTTCCCAATGTGGAATTTCAAGCATTGCTCACCGAAATCGCTTCGATCAAACCGGACGCGGTGTTCGTATTTTTTGCCGGCGCCGGCGCGGCAAAGTTCATCAAAGACTATAACGCGGCCGGGCTGCGCAGGCAGATCCCGCTCTTCGGTTCGGGCTTTCTGACCGACGGCGTGCTCGATGCCGTGGATAAAGCCGCCGAAGGCCTGGAAACCACGCTCCACTATGCCGATGGCCTGAACACCAAGCGCGATCGCGAGTTCCGCGCGGCATATAACAAAGCATACAAGAGCGAGCCCGACGTCTACGCGGTGCAAGGCTATGACGCCGGTCTTCTCCTCAACATCGGACTGGATGCAGTGAAGGGCGACGTCACCAAAAAGAAAGAAATGATCGCGGCTATGGAAAAAGCCAAGATCGACAGCCCGCGCGGACCCTGGACGATGTCGAAAGCACACAATCCTGTACAAGACATCTACTTGCGCAGAGTAGTCGGTCGCGAAAACAAAATGGTTAGCATCGCCCATAAAGCGCTCGCCGATCCGGCGCGGGGATGTAAGATGTAAGAGCGCCACCGGTCTCCGGCTGTGGCGGAGTTCAAAACGTTCAAATGGTTCAAGCCGTTCAAGCCGTAATCGGAATCGCAAAGCGATACACAAAACTTTTGGATAAAGCACGGACACGAACTTGGGCGGCGCCTCTTGAACGTTTTGAACTGCTTGAACGTTTGAACATCTTGATGATGTTTTATTTGATCCAACTTCTAAACGGCATCCAGTACGGTCTGCTATTGTTTTTACTTGCGAGCGGTTTGACCCTGATCTTTGGGATTATGGGTGTCATCAATCTAGCCCACGGCAGCTTTTATATGATCGGTGCCTATCTGGCTTATTGGCTGGCTAGGACGACGGGCAGTCTCTGGTTGGCCATTCCGCTCAGTATTATCATCGCTTTTTCGATTGGTCTGCTGCTTGAGACAACCATCTTCAGCCGGCTGTACAAGCGGGACCACCTCTATCAGGTATTGCTCACGTTCGGCTTGATCCTGGTGTTTGAAGAACTGCGCAGTATTCTGTTCGGCGACGACGTGCATGGCGTTCCGGTGCCGCCGCTGCTCGATTTTTCGATTCCTCTCACGGAGACTCTCTCCTATCCGGTTTACCGCTTGTTCGTCACGGCCGTTTGCATCACCATTGCTCTTACCATGTACTTCATCATCCATAAGACCCGCATCGGCATGATGATTCGGGCCGCCACCAGCAATCGCGAAATGGCCGCTTCGCTCGGGGTCAACATTGCGCTGCTGTTTGCGTTGGTCTTCGCATTTGGCGTCGCGCTCGCCGGTTTTGCCGGAACGATCTCGGCGCCGATTGCCTCGGTGTCTCCCGGCATGGGCAATCACATCGTGATCATTTGTTTCGTAGTCGTGATCATCGGCGGCATCGGTTCGATCAACGGCGCAATGATCGCCGCTTTGGCGATTGGCCTGGCCGATACCCTCGGCAAAGTAATGGCGCCGGAATATTCCGCATTCGCAGTTTATTTGCTGATGGCGACGATTCTGTTATGGCGGCCCCAAGGAATCGCCGGTAGAGCTTGAGGCGATGAGCCCTATCACTCTGCCGCGATCGGTCTTGCTCATCGCCGCCGCGGCGATCGCCATTGTCCCGCTAGTGGGCTCGACATTCTACGTTCAGCTCGGCGCTAAGATCATGATCATGGCGATCTTTGCCTTGAGCCTGGATTTTCTCGTCGGCCATACCGGTCTGGTGAGCCTGGGACACGCAGCTTATTTCGGGTTGGCGGCATATGTGCTGGCATTGATTTCACCCCAATATCAAGCAGCCAATCTCTGGTTGACCTTGCCTGTGGCGGTTGGAATCACCGCTCTGGCGGCGCTGGTGATCGGTTTTCTTGTGGTGCGAACCACCGGTGTCTATTTCATCATGGTGACGCTTGCCTTCGCGCAAATGCTCTATTCTATTTTTCACGACACCAATCTGGGCGGCGGCTCTGACGGGATTTACATATACGTGCGGCCGGAACTGGCAGTAGCCGGCATCCGAGCTTTCGATCTGGAAAGCCCGGTGCAATTTTATTACTTCGTGCTTCTGATCATGGTGGGTGTTTATGCTTTGTTGAGTAAAGTGCTTCATGCTCCGTTCGGGCGCGCCCTCGCGGGCATCAAAGCCAACGAGCACCGAATGCGCTCTATCGGCTATCCGGTATCGAGCTACAAGCTCGGCGCTTTCGTGCTCGGCGGCGCGATTGCGGGAGTCGCCGGTTATCTCGCGGCGTGCCAGTTTGGTTTCGTCAATCCCGAGATTCTCGCCTGGCATCATTCGGCCGGCGTGTTGATGATGGTGATCCTGGGCGGCTTGGGCAAACTTCACGGCGCGGTGCTCGGCGCGTTGGCGTATACCTTGCTGCAAGAAATTCTGTCGACGCCGTTGCTGCTTGGTTCGTACGCCAAACACTGGCAGCTGGCGATGGGAAGCTTGATCGTGTTAATCGTCCTGGCTTTCCCGCACGGGCTGGCCGGGATTCTCGATCTGTCGTCGCGCATCCGCTCAACTAAGCCGGCGCGGGTGGAAGAGGCCCTCGATGATTGAGCCGATTCTGCAGGTGCGCCGATTAGCCAAAACATTCGGCGGCCTTGCAGCGGTCGACGAGGTTTCACTGGACGTCAATGTCGGCGAACTGCACGCGGTTATCGGACCTAACGGCGCCGGTAAAACCACACTGATTAACATGCTGTCGGGCGATCTATCGCCCAGCGCCGGCAGCATTCGCTTCGGCGGCGAGGAAGTGGCGCATCTTTCACCGGAGCGCCGCTCGCGTTTAGGGATAGGCAGAAGCTATCAGAAGGTAAACATTTTTGCCGCCTTTAGCGCGCTGGAGAACTGCCGCTTGGCAGCGCAGGCGCGCGATCCACGTCCATGGAACTGGCTGCGCGAGGCAGGCTCCTACGATGTGATCGTAGCCACGGCCCGATCCACGCTCGCAGATGTCGGCCTGGCAAATCGCGCTGAGACCCTAGCCTTCACTCTCAGTCATGGCGAGCAGCGCCAGCTCGAAATCGCCATGTCGCTGGCCACCCAGCCCAAACTATTGCTGCTGGACGAACCGTTGGCGGGTCTCGGTATCGAAGAGTCTTCGAAAATGGTCGAGCTGATCGGTCGCATGGCGCAGACGCACGCTATTCTTTTGGTGGAACACGACATGGATGCGGTCTTTCAACTGGCTCGGGTGCTCACGGTTATGGTCGACGGCAGGGTTCTCGCTTCCGGCAAGCCGGATGAAGTTCGGGCCGATGAGCAAGTCCAACGCGCGTACTTGGGTAAGTTCAACGAACACTCATGACGGCTTGCCCGATCATCGAGGCCGAAGGCCTGCACACCTATTACGGCGCCAGCCATATTCTTCACGGCATTAACTTGATAGTGCGCCGCGGCGAAGCCATTGGTCTCATGGGACGCAATGGCATGGGCAAGACCACGCTGATTCGCACTCTGGTTGGTCAGATCGCGCCACGCCATGGCGCGATTAAGATCAACGGCCGTGTCATGACTCAGGCGCCGCCCTACCTGATCGCGCGCCAAGGCATCGCTTACGTTCCCGAGGGACGCGGCATTTTCCCGAATCTCTCGGTTCGCGAAAATCTGCTCATGATGGCGCGACCCGGACCGAATGGGCAGTGTGACTGGACCTACGAGCGGGTGCTGCAAACTTTTCCCCGGCTAGGCGAGCGCTTGTCACAGGGTGGACAACAGCTTTCCGGCGGCGAGCAACAAATGCTTTGCATTGGCCGCGCCCTGATGACCAATCCAACATTGCTGGTGCTCGATGAGGCCACTGAAGGCCTCGCGCCCCTGATTGCCCAGGAAATTTGGCGCATCATCCGCACTGTTCGCGAAAGTGGGATCGCTGCCATCATCGTTGACAAAAACTTCGGCGCCGTTTCGGCTCTCACCGATCGGAACATTATCCTGGTCAAAGGCCGGGTTGTTTTTGAAGGCGCCGGCAGCGAATTACGCAATCGGCCGGAACTGCTGCAGCAGCATCTAGGAATTTGACCGAACTTCCCTCTCAGCCGCACCCGTTGAGTCGCTTGACACTTTATGATTGCTTTGAGAGTGTTCGGCTGCCGATGATTCTTTTCCTTCAGGATGGTGATCATGGAAAACCAATTTGTCGATTCTATTATCCAAGAAATCGTTGAGCCAGGCGTCGATCAGCTACTCAATAACCGTTTCTTCACCGAGTTAAGGCAAGGCAAGTTATCGCAGAAGCGGCTCAAAGGCTTCGCGCTACAGCACTATCATTGCAATCACGCGATCAATAAGGGCCTGGCGTTCTGCATGGTGAGAAACGCCAATAACCCGCCGCTCTACAACCAATTTCAGGAGCTGTTTACCGAAGAGCAGTCGCATCCGGGCTTGATGAAACGGTTCGGTTTGGCCATTGGATTGACCGATGAAGATTTTGACAGAGAGCTGTTGATCTTTGAATGCGTGGCGCACACCGCGGCGGTGATTCGGGGCATGTTTTTAGGAACCCAAGCCGAAAGCCGCGCCGGCGCGCTGGTGAATGAAACCATGGTTTGCCGCTATTCCGGCGAATTCGACACCTACTTGGAGAAGCACTACGGTTTTGATAGCCGCGCCCGAACATTCTTCATCGTCCATAGCAAAGTCGATCAAGAGCACACCGCCATGGCTTCCGAAAGCATCGCCCGCAATGCCAACACTGACCGGGACAAAGAGATGGTCCGCGCCGCGGCGCGTAACATGGTCCGTTTCAAACTGGCAAAATTCGAAGGCATCTACGACGCGTATGCATGAGACACGCGAGCAGGCTGCAAAAAAGGCCTCATATACTTCGTTGCGCTCGCCCGATTCGCTTCAACGTACTGAAGTGTACGCCTCAGCTCATCGAACTTCGCGCGCCTTGTCTCTGAGGCCTTTTTTGCAGCCTGCATTTCGAGGACACTAGCTGAAGGGTCAATACGTCGATAGCGGTTTGGAGGTGGTTTTCATGATCAAGATGATCCCGACGGCTCTCCGGCTTCTGGTGCTATCGACACTTCTCCTGGGCGCAACCGAATTCGCATGGTGTGCTGAAAAAACCGGCAAACTCACGCCGGTTCGCATCGCTTACGTTTCGCGCAGCATCTTGGATATGCCCTATGTCATCGCCCGCGATCGCGGTTTTTTCCGCGAGGAGGGTTTGGACGTGGAGTTTATCTTCATGAAGGCGATCCAGACGGTGCAGGCAATGCTTGCCGGCGGCGTCGATTTTGGCACCGCAACCGGCACCGCCATCAGCGCCGCGGTAAATGGAGCCGATGTGCGGGTGGTGTTCGCTCTGACAGACAAGCCCTCCTTCGATATGATCGCGCAGTCGAACATCACCAACCTGCAGCAGATGCGCGGCAAGAAACTCGGCATTTCCGCGCCCGGCTCGCTCACGGAAATCCTTGCCCGGCAGATTCTGCTGGCAAACAAGATCCCGCTGGACCAGGTCACCATGCTCCCACTGGGCACGAGCGATGTCACGTACGTCGCCCTAAAGGCCGGCACCATCGATGCGACCATGCTGCAAGTGCCTCAGAATCTCATCGCTCAAGAAGAAGGCTATCGGAAGATCGCTTCGGGCGCCGATGTTTACCGGGCCGTTCAAGGCGGTCTGACCACTACAAAGACGGTCATCAGCGAACGCCCGGAGGTTGTCACGAGAGTCATTCGCGCAACACAGAAGGCCTTGCGCTTGATCCGCAATGATAAGAAATTCGCCGTCGACTTTATCAAGGGGCCGTTTCTTGACCTAGGAAAAGAACGCGACAAGTACGCCGATCGAGTTTATGACACCGCTTTGCAGTTCTATCTCCAGTCGGGAGCGGTCGACGATAAATTGCAGCGCGACATGATCGCCACCGCGGCGCAACGGGTCAAACCCAAAGATCCGGTCCTACCGGAGCGTGTCTTTGACTTCAGCTTCGCTGAGAAAGTTGCGGATTCGATGAAGTAGGGGAACGCAGACAAAAATATAACTTCTGACGGATTGAACCACTTCAACATTTTGAACGGCCTGAATGATCATTCGGAGGAATAATGAAATTCAGCACTGACCGAATACTGACCACCCACGCCGGAGCCTTGCCCCAACCCGACGATCTCAAGCAGATGCACACAGCAAAAATCAGCGGCCAGCTCATCGATGAGGCCGCTTTCGCTCAGCGGGTGCGCCAATCGGTCGCCGAAGTGATTAAGAAACAGTTGGCTTGCGGCCTCGATATCATCAACGATGGCGAACTCGGCAAGTCCAACTTTTCGCGCTACGCCCGGGAGCGCCTGAGCGGCTTCATCGAGCGTGAAGCGAAACCGGAAGATCACGTTTCTTCGATCTTCGCTCGGGACATGGTCGAGTTCGGCGATTATTTCCGCAGGCGCATGGGCGGCATTCGCGGCGAAAACGTCAAGAGAGTCTTCTGCAATGGCCCGCTGAAATACGTCGGTCATGCCTCGCTTCAAGCCGAGATCGAGGACTTCAAAACGGGCCTGCAAGGACAATCCTTCGAAGAAGCTTTTCTTCCGGCGATCGCGCCCGGCACCATCGAGCACTGGATGAAGAACGACTATTATCCCGACGATGAATCGTATCTGGCCGCTATCGCCGATGCGATGCACGAGGAGTACAAGGCAATTGTCGATGCCGGATTTTTGCTGCAAATCGACGATCCGGATCTGCCCGACGGCTGGCAGTTCATGTCGCAAATGTCGGTGCCGGAATATCGCCGTTACGCCGAACTGCGCGTCGATGCGCTCAATCACGGCTTGAGAGATATCCCGCCGGAGAAAGTTCGTTTCCATACCTGCTGGGGCAGTTATCATGGCCCGCACAAGTTCGATATTCCGCTGCGGGATATCGTCGACATCATTCTTAAAGTCAACGCCAACACCTACTCAATCGAGGCGTCCAACCCACGCCACGAGCACGAGTGGCGCGTGTGGGAGGATGTGAAATTTCCGCAGGGCAAAGTCATCGTGCCCGGCGTAGTTGGCCATGCCACCGATATCGTCGAGCACCCGGAAGTGATCGCCGAACGCTTGATGCGTTATGCCAGGATTGTTGGTCGTGAGAACGTGATGGCGGGCACCGACTGCGGCCTCGGGCCTCGCGTCGGCGATGCGCAGATTGCGTGGGCGAAATTCGAAGCGATGGCCGAAGGCGCGCGCATCGCGACAAAACATTTGTGGGGAAGGTAGACGGAATTTCGTACCGTAGTCGGCTGGTTAAGATCGCGCCGCTATGACAACCGACCGGGCCTCGGCAATCGCCCTTATCATTTTCGCTCTTCTAGTAATATGGGAGAGCCGTCAGCTTCCGCTCGGAACGTTACGCCAACCCGGCCCCGCCTTCGTTCCGATACTGCTGGCTTTGCTACTTCTGATGTTCGCGGTATTCCTTGTGCTCACCAGCAATCGCGCTCCGTCATTATCATCCATTACCTGGACCGAGTGGCGTCATGCCGTGGCGATTTTGGCGGCATCCCTCTTCTCCGTTTTCGCCATTGAGCGTCTTGGTTACCGCCTCACTGTGCTGCTCGTGTTGGGCTTTCTGGTTAAACTACTGGAGCAGCGCAGTTGGATAGTGTCTTTATCTTTTGCCTTTACGTTGTCTTTCGGTTCCTTCTTCCTTTTCTATACCGTCCTGCGGGTGCCTCTGCCTCAAGGGCCATTCGGATTCTGAAGGGGAGTTCACCTTGCGTGACGATTCAAACTCGAATTCCGCAGGAGAAAAAGAAATACTTACACCATCGAGGGGAGCCTGAAGGGAAACAATCCAATACGGTTCGTGGTGCTTGACCGTGGAGCGACGATATTTTTGCACAGTCGCAGGCCGCGATCGCTCGAAGAGGTGTCGCGTTTGCTCCAAAATGCCTTCGATCGCAGTGTCACTTCGAAGTGAGGCCTCCAGGTTCAACTTCTTCAAGCCGCCAGATAGAGACTGGTGAAGTGAGTTGATAACGTCCATGACTGAAACTCTGCATAACCTTTATGTCGGCTTTTCAGTCGCGCTTGCGCCCAACGTCCTATTCTACGCCTTTGTCGGCTGCGTCATTGGAACGCTCGTAGGCGTCTTGCCGGGCGTGGGTCCGCTTGCCGGAATCAGTTTGCTCCTGCCTGTATCGTTCGGTCTCGATGCCACTTCCGCGATAGTGCTTCTGGCGGGGATCTACTACGGAGCCATGTACGGTGGATCCACCACTTCGATACTGATGCGCATCCCGGGTGAAGCAGCGTCGGTCATGACCTGTATCGACGGTTATGAGATGACGCGCAAAGGCCGGGCCGGCGCCGCTTTGGCCATTGCTGCGGTGGCTTCCTATATAGCCGGTACCGCCAGCATCGTCGGTCTCATGCTTTTGGCGCCGCCTTTAGCGAGCTTTGCGCTCCGCTTCGGACCGCCGGAATATTTCGCCCTTCTACTTCTCGGCCTCTTGGCTTTGGCATACATGAGCGGCGGCTCCATGCTCAAGTCGCTGGCTATGGCAACCTTGGGGTTGCTTCTCGGCATGATCGGCATCGATCCGATGACCGGATTCATTCGTTTTAGCTATGGATTGATCGAGCTGGGTGACGGCATCGGGGTTGTTCCAGTCGCAGTCGGGCTGTTTGGCATCTCAGAAATTTTGCTGACCGCAGGACAACCGTCCACGCCCCGAGTGAAGCAGCCCCGGCTGCGTGAGCTTCTCCCCTCGCGCGCCGAATGGCGCGATTCATTCTGGCCGCTTGGTAGAGGGACCGTCTTGGGTTTTTTGATCGGCATCATACCGGGCTCGGCGCACATTATCGCCTCGTTCGTCTCGTACGCGATGGAGCGGCGCCTTTCCAAACATCCTGAGCGCTTCGGTCATGGCGCCATCGAGGGAGTAGCCGGACCGGAATCGGCCAACAATGCGGCGACATCAGGAGCCTTCGTTCCGATGCTCGCCTTGGGTGTGCCTTCCGGGCCGATCCCGGCCGTGATGATTGCCGCGATGATGGTGCATGGTATTTCGCCGGGTCCTCTTTTGATCGCCCAGCAACCGGAGCTCTTCTGGGGTTTCATCGCCAGCATGTACGTTGGCAATTTAGTGCTCTTGATCTTGAATCTGCCGCTGGTCGGGATTTTTGTCAGTGTTTTAAGAATTCCATATCCGCTTCTGTATCCGGCAATTCTCATTTTTTGTCTTATCGGTGTCTATGCGGTCAATGGCAGCGTCGTCGATATCGGGATCATGACAGTGATGGGCGCGCTCGGTTACATGTTGCGCAAATTTGACTTCGACACCGCGCCGGTAGTATTGGGACTTATCCTGGCGCCGCTGATGGAGATGAGCTTTCGTCAGTCGCTGGCGATGTCGTCTGGCAGCTACGCTATCTTTCTTAAGCGGCCGATTGCCTTGGTGATGCTTATCGTTGGACTGTCGCTGCTCTTATTAGCCGCCCGTCCGTTTCTTATGAAGCGGCTGGATTGGCGCCAGCGGCTTGGATTAGCGGCAAAGGACAGCACCTGAATATCGTCTCTGGGAGGTGAACAATGACAAACAACCATAGTCCAGCTATTCTGCCGCGGTCGCGCTGGGTTCACTTTCTGTCAGTTTTGGTGGTTCAGTTCTTCGCTCTGACGGTTGAATCGCCGAGCCAGGAGAAATACCCGAACCGTCCGATCACCATCGTAGCTCCATTCCCTCCCGGGGGGGTTGCCGATCTGACGGCTCGGCCGGTTGCCGCCGCGATGGAGAAGGTTTTGAAAACCCCGGTGGTGGTCGTGAACAAGACTGGAGCGGCTGGCGCTGTCGGAATGTCTTTCGTCGGCAATAGCAAGCCTGACGGATACAACCTGCTCATGGCTCTCTCCAGCATTTCCATCATTCCAGAGGCGGATAAGCTCTTCGACCGCAAACCCGCTTATACCATGGACCAGCTCATTCCGATTGCGTTGATTTCCGCTGATCCGACGATTTTCGTCGTGAGCGCGAGTCGACCGTGGAAAGACGTTAAAGAATTTATCGAAGATGCCAAAAAACGGCCGGCGGATATTTCTTTCTCTTCCTCTGGTGTGTACGGGACGCTGCACATGGCGATGGAGATGCTCTCTCATTCCGCGGGCATCAAATTGAAGCACGTTCCTTATGCCGGAGCGGGGCCGGCGCTCACGGCGATTCTCGGAGGACATGTCGACACCCTCGCCTCAGGTCCGGCAGTGGTGATCCCACACATCAAGGCAGGCAAGCTGCGACCGCTGGCCGGATGGGGCGCGAAGAGGGTCGATTCCCTTCCTGATGTGCCGACTTTCAAGGAGCTTGGATATGATGTCGAATTTTACATCTGGGCCGGACTGTTTGCCCCAAGAGGAACGCCGGCTGCCGTGATGAAAACAATTCGCGATACCGTTAAGCAGGCGGTGAACACAACCGAGTTCAAATCGGCCATGGAAAAATTAGAGACGCCCATCGCCTATCTTGATGCGCCCGAGTTTCAAAAATTCTGGGACAAGGATGCCAAGATGCTCGCCGACGCCATCAAGCGCATGGGCAAGGTGGAGATCCCCGAAGCGAAATAAGGCGGCAAATAAATTCGCTGGCGGAACACAAGAAATGCTGATGTGAAATTTTATCCGGCATGGCAAAACGCTCCAGTCGGATTAGCGGCAGCGAAGGAGGATTATTGGCGATGAATGCCCAACTGAATCTATATCGGTTCTTAATGACCACGTTATTAGCGCTCGTGCTTCTCGGTGGCGTAGCGAACGCCCAACAGCTTCCTAAATCCGCAGCCATCGGTTCCAACCCGCCAGGGTCGCTGTTTTATGCGTTGGCTAGCGGCCTAGCCAAGGTGATCAGCGATTCAACCAGCGTTCAAACCCAAGTTCAGCCCTACTCCGGCACCAGTACATTTTTACCCTTGCTCGATTCCGGTGAACTGGACCTAGGCGTCGTCAACGCGGTCGACATGGGTCTCGCCTACCAGGGACCGAAGCGTTTGCAGATCGGCGGCAGAAATCCGTTCCCGCACACGCCCAATTCTCGGCTGATCATGCGAGGCTCGCCGTTGCGCAGCAGCTTGATCGTCAAAAAGGACTCGCCGATAAAGACCATTCGTGAAGTCAAAGGTAGACGGGTGACCGGTGAATATCCGGCGCAGCTTGCCGTCTGGTACAATGTGTTCGGTTCACTCGCCAACGCGGGTTTGACATGGAAGGATGTGAAGGTGGTCCCGGTTCCGGCGGTGAACGAAGGCGTCGACGCTCTCGTTCAGGGACGCGCCGACGTGACCACCCATGCCATTGGCTCCGCGAAAGTACGGGAGGCGGACGCTTCCGTGGGAATCCGTTATATTCCGCTCGACTGCTCCAGGCAAGGCGAAGAGCGGATCAAAAAAGCTGTGCCGGGGTATTATCTCTCCGTCGTCAAAGCGGGTTCCTCAACCGGCATCGTCGAAGACACTTGCGCTTACACGTACGACATTTACCTTGTCGGTCACAAGGCGCTGCCCGACGTCTTCGTGCGCTCCGCCCTGCAAGCAATCTGGGTCAACGTCGAAAAGCTTCCGCAGTTTCATCCCGGTTTCGCGGAGTGGACCAAGACGCGGGCGGTCGACGCGGAAGTCACCATGCCGTATCACCCGGCCGCGATTCGCTTCTTCAAAGAGAACGACGCATGGCCGGCGAAAATGGATGAGGTGCAGAAAAAGCTGCTGTCTCTAAACTAAAAAGTTCGCAGTTCGGCAAACTGAGGATCCTAAAACAACAACGCAAGGAATTTTGTGGGTACGGGAGGTGACATTCGCGATTTTTTCATGGCTGTCGGCATCGCGACGTTTTTGCTTGTATCGGCGCCGGCCCAGGCGCAGAAAGTCCCCGCGTCTGTGCCTTTGCTCCGGAGGGCTCACCGCTCGATCACTGGATTACTTTTGATTGCGCAATCCGGTTTAAGCGATCCAAATGAGTGACGACCTCGCGCCGACAACCAGATTCAGGTCTCTCACCGGAGCGCCGGCGAAGTTGGCGCGGCTGCTGCTTTGTGCCCTGACCCTTTTGGGCGCGCTCTGGGCGCTCGAGATTCACGACACATTCTCGTGGACATTTTTTAAGGAACAATATCTCGGGCTCTTCTTCGCCCTCGTGCTCGCGAGCATTTTTATCAACGTCAAAGCGCGCACGTCCGATCCTGACAATGTGATCCCCTGGCACGACTGGGTCCTGGCGAGCGCCGGTTTGACCGTGGGTGGGTATGTCACAGTCATGTACCCGGTCATCGCGTACCGCTTGGGAGTTCTCTCGCCGGAGCGCTGGATACTGGGCGGCACGGCAATTCTTTTAATTCTCGAAGCGACACGCCGGGTCGTCGGCTGGGCGCTGGTGTGGATCACCGTGCCGATTATTCTCTACGCCAAATTCGCCTATCTCTTCCCCGGCATATTGAACGCCAATGGCTCGAGCTGGCAACGCCTCGTCAGTTACCTTTACTTAGATTCGAGTGGCATCTTCGGCTTGCCGTTGGATGTGGCGGCCAGCGTAATCGTCGCTTTCATCTTTTTCGGTCAAGCGCTGTATGCGGTCGGCGGCGATAAGTTTCTTACCGATATTGCTTTGGTGCTCATGGGCCGTTTTCGCGGCGGAACTGCTAAAGTTGCCGTTGTCTCCTCGACTCTCTTCGGCACAGTGTCCGGCAGCGCCGTGGCGAACGTCGTCGTCGATGGCGCCATCACCATCCCGATGATGAAAAAGAGCGGTTATCCGCCGCATGTTGCCGCAGCGATTGAAGCGGTGGCGTCCAACGGCGGCCAGATCATGCCGCCGGTGATGGGTGTGGCGGCGTTTCTCATGGCCGAGTTCCTCAACATATCTTACGGCGAAGTTGCCCTTGCCGCGGCCATCCCCGCCTGTCTCTACTATGTCGCCCTGTTCACCCAGATCGATCTCGAAGCCGCTAAACTGGGGCTCGTCGGCATGCCGGAAAGCGAAATTCCCAGGCTCCGGGACGTGATCAAACGAGGTTGGGTCTTTCTGGTTCCGCTCGCTGTGCTGGTTTACACTCTCATGTTCGCTTTTTGGGAGCCGGGCAAAGCCGGCATGGCGGCCGTAATCGCGACGTTTCTCGTCGGCGCGCTGCAAAAGGAAACGCGGCCGACCTTCAAGAGCATTCTCGTCAGCATCGAAGAAACCGGCAAAATACTTTTGGACATCGCCGTGGTGACCGCGCTGGCGGGCTTGGTCATCGGCGCCTTCCAACTTTCCGGTCTGACCTTCAAGCTCGCGCTGCTGCTGGTCAACACGGCCGGCGGTAGTACGATGATTCTTTTGATTCTCACGGCTGTAGTATCGATCGTTCTCGGGATGTCGCTGCCGACGACGGTGGTCTACATCATGCTTGCGGTGCTGGTCGGCCCGGCGCTTGTACAAGTCGGCATCCCTCCGCTGGCCGCGCACCTGTTTTTCTTCTACTTCGGGATGCTGTCGCTGATTACTCCGCCCGACTGCATCGCGACTTACGCGGCGGCATCGATTGCGCGCGCCGACTTTTGGAAATCCGGCTGGACCGGCATGAGACTGGGCATCGTCGCTTATATCGTTCCCTTTGTTTTTGTCTTTCATCCGGCGTTGCTCTTCAAAGGTACGCCAGTAGAAGTCGGCGCAGCGATCATCACGGCGATCATCGGAGTCATTTTCCTAAGCGTCGGCGTGGCGGGTTATCTCTTCCAGCGGCTGGGCTGGATAAAACGCGCGCTGATGATTGCGGCCGGGCTGTTGCTGATTCCATCCGCGTCCACTTCCCTTTGGCTCGGAGCGAATGCCGCCGGCATTCTTCTCGGGGTCGCGCTTGTGATTGCCGAATGGAGTTCAGCCTCGAAGCAGGCCATCAGTCTCGCTAACGTCGATCAAAGTTGACTTCGTGCGCTATTTTTAACTAAAGACGCGGTACTCCAGGTTTCAGTCTAATCGCGAACTCGCCTCGATGCAGCTCAGATCGCGAATAGTATTTTCGCTCGTGGCATATCAATTGCTCAAACAGTTCACGTTTGTAGTCTCGGATCTGTCGCAACTATTTTGCCTGCGTTCGCCTGCAGAGTTTGGAAAACTCTGGAGTGGGTTCAGGAAAATCAACTACTAAGGAGGATCGTCATGCCTGGAAATATTTTCTATATCATCGGCGTCATCGTCGTAGTGCTGTTTATCTTGGGCTATTTAGGATTGCGCTGACCTGAAGGACGCTCGGCAGACGAAGCAGCCGAATATTTGCTGCTTCGTCTGTCTCAATGCTGCAACTCGCTATGCTCCCTGTTTCGTTCCTGGCACAAAGTGGAAGGCAAGTGTCTCATCGGGACCACATACCGTAGTTGAAAAAAATGATGTTGCAAGCCGTGATATTTGATGTCGATGGCACAATCGTTGATTCGGTCGATCTGCATGCCGAAGCGTGGAGAGTTGCTTTCGAAAAGTTCGGCAAGACTTTTCCATTTCATCAGATCCGCCGCCAAATCGGTAAGGGCTCCGACCAATTACTGCCGGTTTTTTTCTCGAAGGAAGAGCTGGATCAATTCGGTGAAGATCTTGACGAATACCGTAGTGAGATATTTAAAAAAGATTATCTGCCCCGCGTACGAGCATTTCCGAGAGTGCGGGAATTGTTCCAGCGAATAAAAAAAGACGGCAAACAAATCGTTCTGGCATCCTCCGCAAAGGCGGATGAACTCGACGTGTACAAGAAAATTGCTCGAATCGACGATCTGATCGAAAGTGAAACTTCGTCCGATGACGCCGAAAGATCCAAGCCGTACCCGGATATCTTCCAGGCGGCCCTGGCTCGTTTAAAAGGCGTAGCGCCCGAAAATGCCGTCGTGATCGGCGACACACCCTACGATGCGCAGGCTGCTTCCAAGGCAAACATAAAAACCATTGGCTTACTGTGCGGCGGCTGGACCCAGGAGGAACTGCGCCGCGCCGGCTGCGTGGCAATTTACCGCGATGCGGAGGATTTGTTGCTACAGTACGATACCAGCGATTTAGGTTTTGCCGCTGACAATCTAAGATCGTAACGCCTCGCGCCGCTAGTTCTTGATTAAGCTCCCCGTAAAAGCCCGCGCTAGGTACAGTTTAGAGTGCGCGACGCGATCGCATCATTCAATCTAAGAAACCTTCAGTTTATTCGGCTGGTATTGACGCAGATCGGTCTGCTTCTTCTGCTTGCGCCAGCTGTCGAGGAGTTGCGCCCGCCTTGCGCGCGATTCCTGCTAGGCTTCGACGAGATACAGCGGAACGGGGTTTCGCGTCTGTGATGTCCTCCTCAGAGGCGGCGGTATCACGGTGCTTAATCAACAACCACTGCCTTGGCCGCATGCGCACGAGCACCCAGGAGCCGCGCAGCTTCTTCCCGTTAAGTTTAAATTTCAGGTCGCCTTTGGCGAGCGCCTTCTCGACATCATCCACTTCGGGCTCCCACGTGCCTCGGTCCCAAATCATTACGGTGCCGCCGCCGTATTCCCCTTCCGGGATTACGCCTTCAAATTGGTTGTACTCCATCGGGTGATCTTCGGTTTGCATTGCAAATCGCTTGTTCGCCGGATCGGTGGATGGGCCCTTTGGCACTGCCCATGAGAGCATGACCCCCTCGTGCTCTAAACGAAAATCATAGTGCAGCCGGCTGGCGCGGTGTTTTTGAACGACGAATTCTAAAGTTTTCCTGTTTGGCCGGCCGGGCTTGCCCTGGGGCTCCGGGGTGACACCGAAGTGACGCTTGCGATTGTATTCTGCCAGCCTGCCGAAGTGGCTCAGATCGTCCGGCTGCGCACGATCTTTTTTCATACGGGTTCTACCATCACCGTTTCACCGGTATCATCATCGAGATTGAATAGCGCGACCACCGGCGCGTGATCGCTGGTGCCGATTTCACGATAGACCAAGCACTGCGAAGCGCGCGCTGCTAGAGACTGGGTGGCGAGAACGTAGTCGAGCCGCCAGCCGATATTGCGCTCGCGCATGCGACGCCACGGCGCCCACCAGGTGAAAAGGTTTTCATTATCCGGATCAAGCGCCCGTCCAACGTCCACAAGACCATGATTAAGAATTCGCTCGAACAATTCTCTCTCCTCCGGCCGTTGCCCGATGATCGCGGGATTTCGCTCCTTCGGATGCACATCGCGCTCGCTTCGCGCAATGTTGAGATCGCCACAGAAAACCAGCCGGGCGCCACTGGCGTGAACTTCGTCAACATAGTTTTCCATATCGCGCAGGAACTGCATTTTTGCCGCAAAATCTTTACCGCCGTTTGGAACATAAGCCGAGACCACCACCAGATCGTCCATTTGCGCTGCGACCACACGGGTTTCGAAATCGAAGGAAGGATGAAAGAAGCGCGGCTCCTCGGCAAAAGCGTCGCGGCGTATGTGCAGACCGACTCCCGAATAAGCGCGCGCGCCATGCCAGTAGCATCGATAGCCCTGCAGCTCGCAAAGCGCCGCGGGAACCTGCGCCACGGTCGATTTCAATTCCTGAAGACAGACAACGTCCGGTCGCTCGCGCTCGACCCATTCGAGCACCTGGGCTTCGCGCGCGCGAATGCCATTGACGTTCCAGGTAGCAATCTTCAACAAAGACATAATTTTCTCCAGTGCAGAAGTATAGAAACAGGCCGCGGGAAACTCAATAATGAATAAACCCGGATTTCGCAGGAGAGAGTCGTTTGGGACCGATCGAGCGCGCGACCTGGGGAGCGAAAGAAACAGAAGCGAGCAGATTCAACCTCATGTTTGGCGCTTGGTACATGGCTAATGATTCGCCGGAAAGTCCCTGCAGCAACAAAGATTGCAAACGCTACAGGGCACAGGTCCATTGTCTTGGTTCGCTCCGGAGTGCTTGCCCATTGATCGCTGTTTCACTTCCGACTGCAAGATGCAAGATGAATCAGACCTTAACCTGTCAGATAGCCCGGCGAGAAGATCGAGCAATCCAGCAGATGAGCTCGCGCACAAGAAGCGATAAGGTTGATTGTAGCGAAAAATTACTCGATTCTGGCGGATACCGGAAGCGTCGCAACCATCGCAACTGACGTGGTGAAGGAATGACTACATGCAATCCGTTTACGTCGACATGGATGATGTCTTGTGCCAAACGGCGCAGCACTTTCTAACGATTCTCGAAAGAGATTTCGGGAAAAGATTTACCTTTGAGCAACTCACCGATTTCGATGTCGGCCAGGCTTGCGAGCTCACGGCAGAGGAAAAACAGCAGTTGTACCGGATCGTGCATCAGGGTGAGGAGCTCTTAAACATCCCGCCGATTCCAGGAGCCGTCGAGGTTTTGCAGCAATGGAGCGCTGCCGGCTACGAGATTGCCATCGTCACGGGCCGCCCACCGGACACCTATGAGCCTTCCGTGCAATGGCTAAATAAACACGGGGTGCCCCATAACAGGATATTGATCGTCGATAAATATGGCCGGTTCGCACCCGATGGCAGCCAATGCATCTCTCTCGAGGCCCTGATCAGTCACAGCTTCTGTTGGGCTGTGGAAGACTCGCCGATCATGGCAATGTATTTGGCATCTCAGATGAAGACTCCCGTTGCATTGCTGGATCGCCCATGGAACCGGAAAAATACGCAACATGAGCTGGTAAGCAGGCACCGCAACTGGATCGAAATCGCGCAGGCACTGCCGAGTAACAATCCATAATCGAATCCGTAATCACCGGCCCGCGCGGGCGACGTTTCATCTTTCCGCTTTCATCTTTTATACTTGTCTTAGTCCGTCTCCCAGCCGCCGCCCAGCGCCTTATACAGGGCAACCAGATTCGACGCCATGACCGTTTCGCTTTGGGCGAGCTCGCTTTCGGACGCATACAGCGAGCGCTGCGTTTCCAGCACATTGAGAAAATCGACCAGACCTCTGGTATAAAGCTCGTTGGCCATCTGCACAGCGCGGCGGTTGGCGGCCACCGCATCCATCAAAGCGCGATATCGGGTTTGTTCCTTGGCGTAGTTCACCAGAGAATTTTCCACATCCTCGAACGCCGTCAGAACAGTTTTCTCATACAACGTCAGAGCTTGCTCCTGCTGCGCGTTGCGCACGGCAATGTTGGCGCGAATCCTGCCGGCATCGAAAACCGGCCAGAAAATCCTCGGCCCTATCGACCAGAAACGGCTCGGAGCGGAGATCAAGTCGCTTGCACTGATACTCTGGAAGCCAAAAGCTCCAGTCAACGAAAATCTCGGATACAGATCAGCCGTTGCGGCGCCGACTTGCGCGGTCGTAGAGGCTAAGACCCGCTCGGCGCGCCGGATATCCGGCCTCCTTCTGAGGAGCTCGGCAGGCATACCGACATGCGCCTGAGGCGGCAATGCCGGGACCGGCGCCTCATTGCTGAGTTCCGCCCAAAGCGCGCCCGGTTGTTGGCCGAGCAGCACATCGAGACGATGCACGCTTCCCTTGAGCGCGCTTTCGAGAGCTGGGATCTGCGCCGCGGTCGTGTTCACCTGGCCTTCGGCCTGCGCCACCTCGAAGTCGCTCGAGAGCCCCGCTTCAAACCGCACTCTGGTTAGTTCCAACGTTTCTTGTTGTGCGCGAAGATTGGATCGCGCCACTGCCAGCCGGCGTTGAAAACCACGCACCTCGATATAATTCCTGGCGACGTCACCGAGCAAGGTCACCAACGCACTGCGCCGCTCTTCGACCGATGCAGCGATATTGGCGTCGGCCGCTTCCACCCTCCGCCGCACCCCGCCAAAGATATCGACTTCCCAACTGGCGTCGAAACCGGCCCTGAAGAGATCGCCTGCGCCATTGCCGCCTGAAAAGGCGTCGCCGTCTCCGCCGGAAACAGACGCGTTCTCACTCGAGCGGCTTCGCCTGTAAGAACCCGCAGCGTCCAGGCCCGGCCATGCATCCGCTGCCGTCGCTGCCCTGAGCGCCCGCGACTCTCGAATGCGTGCCTCAGCTAAGCGGATATCCAGGTTCAACTGCACGGCTCGCGCCACCAGCGTATCGAGCAATGGATCGTTGAACTCCGTCCACCAATCCTTCAGTGGCGCAGGCCCAGTGTCGAAGTCGGATTGCTGCGCTTCATTCCAGCTTGCCGGAACTGAGATCTCCGGCGGTTTATAATTCGGGCCGACGGAGCATCCCGCCACCAGAATCATCACTGCCCAGACGGCACGAGAATTACTTGCGAATTTACCGAGGCTCATTGGATTGTCCTTGATCTGAGTATTGCTTGCATGTCTCTGTTTAGGTTAGCCGATGGCGAAACATCCATGAGGCTGCCGAGAGCGTGACCGCGGCCATGAGCGCCAGGGGCCAAAGCTCAGGTATTAAAAAATTCAGACCTACTCCCTCGAGATACACCCGATGAGCAATATCGATGGCATAACGCAGCGGGTTAAGCAGGGTCAGGTACTGCAGAACCATCGGCATACTACTGATCGGCGTGGTCAACCCTGATAACAATGAAAAGGGCATGATCAGAAGAAAAGAAAATAGCATCGCCTGCTGCATGGTCGCGGCCAGCGACGATAGCAACAGCCCGATGCCGATCGCCGCGAGCAGAAAAACGCCGAGACCCACATAAAGCGTAACAAACGACCCCGCAAACGGGATTTGAAACCAGAGTTGCGCCACCAGCAAAACCATAGTCGCCTGGACGATTCCAACGACTACCGCGGGCAGCGCCTTGCCCGCCATGATCTCCGCCGGCCGAAACGGCGTCACCAGCAACTGATCAAAGGTCCCCTGCTCGCGCTCGCGCGCCACTGACAAGCCGGTTAGAAGCAGCGTCTGAATCAATGTCAAAGTGCCGATGAGAGCTGGAATCATGTGCCAGCGAGTCTCGAGATTCGGGTTGTACCAAGCCCGGGTAGTGATCCGGATCGGCGCTCCACCTTGGCCGTGGTGGTTGCGCCAATCCGCGTTGAACTCGTTGACAATGGCATTAACGTAGCCCATCGCTGTGCCGGCGGTATTGGAATTGCGCCCGTCGGCAATGACTTGCACGGTCGCCGGCATACCTGAGAGCAAGCGCCGCTCGAAATCGCGATCGATCCGAATGACCAGCAAAGCGCGCCGCTGATCGATGACAGTCTTCACGTCAAGATCGCGCTCGAGATTGCCACTCGCTGGAAAACTCCCGAGCCGTCTATTCTTGCCAGCAGTTGTTGCGACGCCGCGCTGCGATCGTGGTCGAACACGGCATAGGGAACATGATTTAAGTCATAGGTCGCCACATAGCCATAAATGAGGCACTGCAAAATCGGTGGCAGAATAAGGCTAAACCGGCTGCGTGGATCTTTGAGAATCGCCAACAACTCCTTTCGCGTCAGAGCGAGTATGCGGTACAGGGTGTCGAGCATCGTTTATTAAGCAAGCCTCTTCGTAGTGACCCTTCTGGTGAAAATAACCAGCACCGCGGCCATTGCAGCCAGCACCAGAGCGTTGGGAATAATCACAGGCCAAATATCTCCGGCGAAAAAAATCGTCTGGAGTAAGGCCACGTAATAACGCGCCGGCAGCACGTAAGTGATCGTCCGCACCAAGTCCGGCATACTGCGCAGGTCGAAGAGAAATCCCGACAGCATGACCGCCGGAAGAAACGAAACCAGCAAGGTGATCTGACTGGCAACGAACTGGTTTTTCACCGCCGAAGAGATCAGCAGACCGATCCCGAGAGCCACCAGCAGGTAAAGCATGGACGCGCCGGCGAGCACCGTTACCGAACCGCGAAACGGAACGGCGAACAGAAACTTGGCGGCGAGCAGACAGAGCACCAAACCGATCATGCCTAGAATGAAATAAGGAATCGTTTTTCCAAGCAAGATTTCATCGGTCCGGACCGGGGTCACGAACAACGCCTCCAGTGTGCCGCGTTCCCATTCACGGGCCATTACCAGCGTGGTAAGTAAGGCGCCGATCAAAGTCATGATCAAAACGATCAATCCGGGCACCAGGAAATAGCGGCTTTCGTTGGCCTCGTTGAACCACATGCGGCTTTGCACCGTCGCCGGACCAGCAACCACTTCGATTCCTCGAGCCGCTCGCCGCGCAGTCCACTGGCCAACCGCCCCCTGGGCATAATTTTGAATGATGCGGGCGCGGTTGGCATCAACCCCGTGCACCAGTATTTGCACTTCGGCGCCGCCGGCAGTCAGAGTGCGAGCGAAGTCAGGTCGGATGCGGATGATGCCGTCCACCTTCCGAGCCAACATGAGCTCTTCGGCGTGAGCCATTGACGTCAGCAATACCGGCTCGAAATAATGCGAGAGTTGAAAGCCGGCGGCCAATTCCGTCGCGGCCGGCGATGGATCTTCCAGAACAACCGCCACCGGCACTTTGGTTACGTCGAGAGATAATCCATAGCCAAAGAGCAAAATGAGCAGCACCGGCATAATGATGCCGATGGCGATGCTGCTTGGATCGCGCAGCATCTGTTTAGCCTCCTTTCGCACCAAGGCGCCGATGCGCCGCGAACTGAAACTTGTCGTCATGCCGCACCCCGCGCGGCAGTGGTTTGCGCCTGTTTTGCGCGCGCCTGTTCGACCACCGCTATAAACGCATCCTCCATGGTCGGCTCGCTTCCCGGTTCTTCGACTCGCCTGGCCGCGAATTGCCGCAGGCGTACCCTGCGCGAGTATTCTGCCGGCGTCTAGAATTGCGATGCGATCACAGTATTCGGCTTCTTCCATGAAATGGGTCGTGATCACCACCGTCACTCCTTCTTGGGAGAGCGCGGTGATTCGCCGCCAGAAATCGCGCCGGGCCAAAGGATCCGCGCCACTGGTCGGCTCGTCGAGAAAAAGCGTTTCTGGCTCATGCAGCAGCGCCGCCGCCATTGCCAAACGCTGCTTAAAACCGCCGGGGAGATTGCCGCTTGGCAGGTTTGCCAAGGCTGCTAGCTCGAAGTGTTGTAGAGCCCAATCGATGCGCCGATCTTTTTGCGCGCCGCGCAGATTATAAGCCCTGGCAAAAAACTCCAAGTTCTCGCTGACCGAGAGCTGCCCATAAAGAGAGAATTTTTGGGCGACATAGCCGATGTGCTGGCGCGCCGAGGCTCGTGCGCGGCGCAGATCCGCTCCGGCTACCCGCAACATTCCCTCACTTGCCGGCAATAAACCACAGAGCATGCGAAAGGTTGTGGTCTTGCCCGCCCCATTTGGACCCAGCAGTCCGAAAATTTCGCCGCGCTGAACCTCGAATGTGACATGATCGACGGCGACAAATCTTCCGAAGCGACGGACCAGATTTTCAACCTGAACGACCGCCGCATTCGGAGGCTGGGAGACGGGGAGACGGGAAGACGTAGAGCGCGGGTGATCGGGGGATTCAGGTAAGGAGACATTGATACTAGGAGACAAGAAAGGGAAAAGATTCTGAGCAGAGGAAGCGTCCGGCACAGACTCCTGGGCTCCTTGTCCCCATGTCTGCTTGTCGTCATGTCTGTGTCCCGTGTCTTCTGGTCTCTCAATCATCCCGCCTGCTTTAAGCAGCACCATAAAGCCATCTTCGAAGCGCGGCTGCGCTGAAATAGCTATGCCGTCTAAGTGATGGGGACCGCCTCGTCTCTCGGTCTCCTTGTCTCCTCTTCCTCGGATCTGAACAGCTGCTCTCAAGGATCTGCTTCCATCCTCCCGGTTTTCTGTAACGACCCGCACCCGTCCGCCTTCGGGGACGGCATCCACCACGTCCCGCTTGTCCAGCAGCCGAGCTTGATATTCTCTGGCCTTCTGGCCCGTCGGTGGCTCGGCAAGAAATACCCGGCCTTGAGCTAATGAGCTGATCTCATGCGGATGACCATGCGAAAGAATGTTGCCGTGATGCATTACGGCCACCTGTCCGCAGCGTTCGGCCTCGTCGAGATAGGAAGTGCTCAGCAATACCGTCATGCTTTGCCGGTTGACCAGTTGCAGAATGATGTTCCACAACTCACGACGCGAAAGCGGGTCGACACCGACTGTCGGTTCGTCCAGCAACAGTAACTCCGGCGCGCGCACCAGTGTGCACGCCAGCCCGAGTTTCTGCTTCATGCCGCCGGACAACCGTCCGGCTAATCGCCCGGCGAAAGGCTCCAACGCGGTCATCTCCATCAAACTCGGGTACCGCTGGCTCCGTTCTTTCATGGAGACGCCGTGTAAGTCGGCGTAGAGATCGAGATTTTCCTGAACGGTAAGATCCTCGTACAAGCCGAATCTTTGCGGCATATAGCCGACCCGGTCTTGCACTCGTTGCGGCTCGGAAGCGACATCGATGCCGAGAACTTTTAGATCGCCGCCGTCGGGCCGGATCAAGCCGGCGGCGAGTCGGATCAGGGTAGTTTTCCCTGCCCCATCGGGTCCCACCAGCGCCGTCAACGTGCCATGAGCCACCTCGATCGAAACGCGGTTGAGCGCCTCAACCTTTTCACCGCTGTCGCGGCGGAAAGTCTTGCGAATGTCGCGGCCGATCAAGACGCTGGGATTTACGGCGCTCATCTCTCCCGTCTCCCGCTCGTCGTACCGTGTTCTTGTCTGAAGTAAACGCTCGCCGGCATTCCCAATCGCAGTTCATCGTCAGGATCTTTCACAAACACGCGCACCTCATACACCAGGCTGGTTCGCAGTTCCTCGGTCTGCACCGTTTTTGGCGTGAATTCAGCGACCGGCGAAATGAATCCTATCCAACCGTCGAACCGCCGACCGGCAAAGCTATCCACAACGATAGCGGCGGCCATGCCGGATTTGATTTTTCCAAGATCCGGCTCAGAGATGAAGGCGCGGACCCACTTTGGATCGGTAATCGCCAGCGAGAACACCGGCCGCTGCGGCGAAGCCATCTCTCCCGGCTCCATCAATCGGGTGCGTATCACCGCGTCCACGGGCGCGATCAGTTGAGCGTCTTTTAGTTGCTGGCGCAGCAGGCTCGCTTGCGCCTCGAATGCTTTTAGCCGCGCTTCGTTCTCGTTTATTTCTTCCTGGCGTGGCCCGGCTATCGCCAGGTCCAATGTTTTCTGGACTACCGCTAATCTGGCTTCCGCGACTTGCACCGCAGTTCTTGCATTGTCGACATCCTGCTGGCGCACTGCGCGGCCGGCAGAAATTTCGGCGGCGCTCTTCCAACGCTCATACTGTTGCCGCGCATTGGCCAGATCAGCCTGCGCCGCTTGCAGGTTCGCCCGCGCCTGGGCGATCTCCTCAGGACGGCTGCCGCTGCGCAGTCGCTTCACAATTTGCAATTGCGCTGCGGCTTGGGCCTCGGCCTGAGCCAGCTGCGGCTCCAATCTTGCCGTATCGAGCCGCGCCAGCAGCTGACCTTGCTTGACACGATCGCCTTCCTGAACCAAAACAGCCGCGATACGCTCGCTGTTGTTGAAAGAAAGCTGTACTTGCCGAAGATCGATATCGCCATAAAGCGTCAGATGCGTTGCAGCACTCTCGCGTTGCATCAGCCGCCAGGCTGCGACTGCGGCAATGAGGCTCACCGCTATCAGTCCGCCGATCAAAAAACGCCGTCTCATGAGCACCCGCTGCTCACGCTGTCGGCATCGCGTGTCATCGTCTGCGCCCCTTTTCAGTCAATACACCTTCGAAAACCACATTGATGATCGTTGAATATCCCGTCCTGGGGGTCAGACCCAGTTGGGCCATCCTCGCCGGATTCATAATCGCCTCGGTTGCACCGAGAAGAATTTCGATGATCAGCCGGCTCGAAACATCCTTTCGAACCACTCCAGCTTTACGGCATTCGTCCAGTAAAGAACCAAAATAAGTTTGAATTACCTGACGTCGCCGGGTTTGCACCAACTCGAACATTTGTGGAGCTTCACGCCTGATGTCGCGGACAAACGGCGGTTTTATTTCTTCGGTATGACGCTGCAGGCATGCCAGCAGTTGACGCAACGAGCCCAGCATCTCGTTGGGAAAACCGGCGGCTATGCGTTGGAGATCGACTTCGACCCGGCGAAATTTGTCCAGAAGCACGGCTCGTAACAGATCGGTCTTGGTCGGAAAAGAGGCGTACAGGGTTTTCTTGCTCATCCCCAATTCCCCGGCTAGATCATCCATGGTGACGCCGCGAAAACCGTGGGCAAAAAAATGTTGCCGCGCTACGGCAATGATTCGCGCAGCAGAATCATTGCCGTGCGATGGAATCGGGGCACCCTTTCGGGTTCGGGACGAAGGGACGGCCATATAGTACCAAGGAAACTAATTGAGTATAACTAGTTTCCTTCGCCGCGGCAAGGACAGGCGCAGCTCATGGAGCAGAGCAGCGACACGCAACAATAAACGGACTTCGATCATTCGGTCCTCAGGTGCCGGGAATCTGTATCTCGGCGGTCGAATCGATTATCAGTCTGCGCCAAGCGCCGGCGTCGAGGTGGTTCGGTGCGATCGAAAGAACGAGGTCCGGTCGAGCACGTTTTCTTGAAATTGCTCGAGATAGAGATAAATCACTGGGGTGATGAACAAGGTGATGAATTGAGAAACGACCAGCCCACCGACAATCACCAGCCCCAGCGACCGGCGCGAGGCGCCGTCGGCGCCGATGCCCAAGGCAATCGGCAGCGCGCCAAATACCGCGGCCAGGGTCGTCATCAGAATAGGACGGAAACGGTCCAGGCTGGCATCGTGAATCGCTTGGTCGGCCCGTTCGCCGGCGATAACTCGATGGATAGCGAAATCAACGATCAAGATGCCGTTCTTTTTAACGATGCCCATCAACATAAACATGCCGACGAACGCATAGAGCGATGCTTGTTCGCCAAAAAGCCACAGGGTTAACAGACCTCCCACCAATGCGGTGGGCAAAGTGGATAAAACGGTTAGAGGATGCAAGTAGCTTTCATAAAGAATTGCCAGGATTACGTACATGACAAATACAGCCAGGGCCATTAACAGGGTTAAATGCCGCACCGTATCCTGAAAAGTTTGCGCTTCACCTTGCAGGCTGGCGCGGACAGTAGGCGGCACAATTTCTGCCGCCGCTTTGTTGATGAAATCTGTGGCTTCGCCGACTGCGACTCCCGGTCTGAGATTGAAGAACAGAGTGACACTGGTGAACTGATTGAGATGATTCACTGCCTGCGGGCCCAGCGATTCTTTCCAGGTAACCAATGTGTTCAGTGGCACAAGCTTTTTGCCGTCGTCGGATTTAATGTGCAGCAAGGATAGATCTTGCGCTTCAGAGCGAGCCGCATCCTCGGCTTCCAGAATGACCTGATACTGATCTTCGGGTTTTTTGATTAGATAAAGATAGTTTTGTGCATAGGCACTGCGCAGCAACTGAAGAATGCGCGCCTCTGAGACTCCGTGCAGCCGCGCCTCCTCGCGCTTGATTTCGATGTCGAGGTTCGGCGTATTGTTGAAATAGTCGGAAGATAAACTGGCAAAGCCCGGATACGGCCGCAAACGCTCCATCAGCTTGCCGGCGACATCGTAAACTTGCTTGGGGTTCACACCGGAGAGCGAGAATGCGTACTGCCCCTGATTTTGGTTGGTCGCGCCGGTGCTGATCTCGAGCACCGGACGTGGCCGCATAAACGGCATCACCCCCGGCACCGTCGCCAGTTTCCCCATCAACCCCCCGGCTACATCCTCGATCGGCGCGCGATTGCCGGGTTCTTCAAGAAACGCCAGGAGCAGGCCCTGGTTCGAGGCGAGAAACTGGCCGTTACCAGTCATGGTAAAAGTGGCTCTGACACCTGGATCGGCACGGAGAATTTCGTCGGCCTGGTTCTGAAGCTGGTGCATTTGCCCTGGCGAGGACCCTTCGCGGCCGATCATCAACCCGAATATAAAGCTGCTGTCCCCAGCCGGCAGAAAAGCCTTGGGAACGAGCATGAAAAGCCAGACCGTACCTGCCAGACAAACAACCCAGATCAGCGCCGAGACCCAACGAAAACGCAGAAACCACCAGAGGGCGCGGCTATAGCGGTCGAGGAACCTTTTTTCCCAAGCGCTCATCTTCCTTTCCATCCACGTTTGCTTGGAACCTTTGCCGCGGTCGCTTAACATCCGAGCGCACATCAGCGGGGTCAAAGTCAGCGAAACCAAGCCCGAGGCGATGATGGCGACGACAATAGTGACCGCGAATTCGCGGAAGATCCGTCCGACTAGTCCCGGCATGAAGACCAGCGGGATGAAAACCGCGGCAAGCGAAATGGTCATCGAGATGATCGTGAAGCTGATCTCTCGAGCGCTGGCGATGGTTGCTTCGAGAGCTTTTTGGCCGTGCTCCATCCGACGCACGGTATTTTCAAGAAAAACGATGGCATCGTCGACCAGAAAACCGATCGCCAAGGTGAGGGCCATGAGCGATAAATTATCAAGGCTGAATTCCAGCAGGTCCATGACCACGAATGTGATCAGCAAGGACAACGGCAAAGCCACCGCGGGTATCAAAGTGTCGGTGGCGCGGCCGAGAAAGACAAATATGACGAGTACCACCAGCGCGAAGGCGATGGCCAAGGTCAACTGGACGTCGAGAATGGAGTGAATGATCGTCTGGGAACGATCATAGATCGGAGTCACCCTCACGGATCCCGGCAACTCGGTGCTGATCAGCGGCAGCAGCTGGCGAACGCTTTGAGCCACTTCCACCGCATTGGCTCCCGCTTTCCGGTTAACCGCGACAATTACCGTGGCTGCGGGCGGATCATAGCCGCGCACCCAGAAGCGCATGTTGATGCGCTCATCCTGGACCGAATTTTTTACCTGCGCGACATCGCGCAAATAAACCGGCGAGCCGTTCTTGCTGCTGACGATTAGATCGCCATACTCTTTGGCGTCGTCCAATTGACCTTGCGGGCGAAGCAGTAACGTTCCGCCGGAGCCGTCGAATTGCCCCGCGCCGATGGTGCTGGTGCCGTTGCGAATCGCTTCAGCGAGATCCTCAACGGAAATGCCGCGGGCCCACATGGCGGACGGATCGGCTTTGATGCGCACTGCCGACTTGGCGCCAAAGACATTGACCCGGCTGACCCCCGGCAGGATGCTAATGCGCTGGCCTACTTGAGTGCTGGCATAGTCGTAGAGCTGACCCACGGTGACGGAATCGCTGGTCAGCGCAATATACATGATCGGTTGATCGTTAGGATTGGTCTTGGAGTATGTCGGTGGCGAAGGTAGATCCACCGGCAAACTGCCGGTGGCCTGTGATATTGCCGTTTGGACGTCGGTGGCCGCTACATCGACGCTTTTGTCCAACGCAAATTGCAAAGTCAAGCTGGTATGTCCCTGGGTGCTCTTCGATATCACCAGCTCGAGCCCGTTGATCTGCATGAACTGACGCTCGAGAGGCGTAGCGATACTGTTCGCCACGGTATCGGGGCTGGCGCCCGGATAGTTCGCTTGAACCTGAATGACGGGATAATCCACTGCGGGCAAATCGTTGACCGGAAGACGCAGGTAACTGAGAATCCCAAAGAGAACCACCGACACGGTCAAGACCATCGTCATGACCGGCCGGCGAATGAATAACTCCGAGAAGCTCATGATTTGATGCCAGATTGCGAGGCTGCTGCTGGACCTTTTTTTGATCCGGGAGCCGCGATCTTAACCTTGCCGCCGGGGGTAACACCAAGCTGGCCATTGGTGACGACGCGCTCACCTTCTTTCACGCCTTGCCGAATGACGACTAGGTCGCCGTGGCGCTGGCCGACAGTCACCTGCCGCAACTCGGCGCTTTCGTCCTGCTTGACGACGTAGACAAATGACCCCTTGGCCGAAAGTTGCGGCGCGTCGGCCGGCACCAAAACCGCCGACTGATGCGTGTCCAGAATCAACCGGATTCTGGCAAACCGCCCTGGCCAAAAAAGCCGGTCCTTGTTTTCCACAGTTGCGCGCAACTTGACGGTGCCGGTTCCTTCTTGCACCGAATTATCGAGAAAGGTCAGCTTTCCTTCGCGCGCTTTAGTCATTTCGTCGGCAAGCCGAACCTCCGCGCGCAGCATCCGACGCGCCATATGACGCTGTACTTCGGTAAGATCGCTCTCGGGAATTGTAAAATCGGCGTAAATCGGATCCAGCCTTTGGATCACCAAAAGAGGGCTATTGCCCGGCGTAACCACATTACCGAGATCCACCAACCGCTGCCCGGCGCGCCCATCGATTGGCGAGCGGATCGTGCAATATTCGAGATTCAAGCGAGCCATTTCCACCGCGGCGCGATTCTGCCGTAGCTGGGCTTCGGCTACTTCCACGGAATTTTTCTTGGCATCGAAGTCTTGCCGCGAAACCGCGCGAGGATCGCTGAGGTTTTCAACCCGGGCGAAGTTGGTCCTAGCCAGGTTCAATGCCGCCTGCGCCTGGGCGACATTGGCTTCGGCTTGATTGAGGTTGGCCTGATAGGGACGTGGGTCGATTGTGAACAGCACCTCCCCGGCTTTGACATCGGCGCCGTCGGCGAAATGAATGTTCGTAACCCTTCCCGATACCTGCGGCTGGATGGAAACCACCTCTCGGGCGACAATCTTGCCGACAGCATCGATATAGATCGGCACATCTTGAGTCAGCGCGGCAGCGACGGAAACCGGCGCGGGCGGACGCTCGAGAGAGGCGGGCGCTTGTCTGTCACATCCGAACAAGAACAGAATCAGCAGCAGGCCCAAAATCTCATTCACTTTAAGAGGGCTCTCACCGTCCTGAGTCAGCGCCAACCGTCTCATCGATTAGGCTACCAGACGTTCAGGAGCAGCTTGGGATACTCGCTGCTTCTTCCTTGTTGCAGCTCGCGTGTGCTCCTCCCAGCGCTTCAGGCCGCGACGGATGTACCCCGGATCAATTCCCAGCGAAGAGCAGACTGAGTTAAACGAAAAAACGTGCTCAAAGCCGTCGCTGAAAAGCCACTCGCGGGCTTCGTCCAGCAGCACGCGCTTCTTGCCGGTCTCAGCACAGATATTGTCCTGAAAGGTGCGCACTCCGTCTTCCAAAACGGCCAGCAGCAAGGTTTTCTCCGGCTCCAAAGGAATCCTTCTCCGGTAGTTTGCGAAGTACTCGTCCGACATTAAAGTGTCGGGCTGGAACAATGGGCTCAAGCGATCCTCTGCGCTGAAGCTTTTCTCTTGTTGTTCTTCTTCTAGATGGGTCTCTTTTTGTTCCATTGTCTTGTTTTTCATTTTCCTCTCACATTCTCCGGTGAGCTTCTACTCACCACATTAAATTTAATCACCCAGTAGAGATAATGCCTTGGGGTTATAAAAACGTTTGATTGCTTCTTCTCCCAAACCTACCCCCCGAAGTGCAAACCACGTCGCCTGCTCGACCAACGCATCCTTGGACACGTTGTAATCAATCGCCGGCACTTTGGGATGGAGGTGCAGCATCAACGAGAACCCAATGTGGTGCACAAACCAAACCCGTAAATCTCGGCGCAACCGCGTCTCGTCGATATCTCCGGTCTTGACCGCTTCCTTCACGCAAGCCTCGAACTTGGCGACCCACGCGCTGGCAAATTTCTTGTGTGTCAGCCGAACCAAAGCTCCGTCCTCAAGCAGGCTGCGTACGAGCAGGCAATTCAGCGCCGCTTTGTGCGGATCGCCCGGACGCTGCAGCACATAGTGAGAGATGGTGAAATAAACCATCAAAACCAACGTTGAAGTCGACGGCTCAAGCGCCAAGATCCGCTTGAACTGTACAAACGCCGGTCCTTTGGCGCAGGCATCCAACATCGCCGCATAAAGAGATTCTTTGCTGGGAAAATGCTTGTAGAGCAGCGCTTCCGAAACACCGGCCGCTTTAGCTAGCTCCCGGGTGGTCGTGCCGTCAAACCCTTTCTCGGCAAAAACGTCCCGGACAGCATCGACAATCGCTTGCTTTCTCTGATCTGCCGACAGCCGTGCGACATTTCCCATACTGGTTAGTTAGCATTTACTAACTACCCGTGTCAAGTTTTTCTCAAGCGTCGCCAGTAGCTGCCGGCTAGAATTTCGCTGATTATGACACCACAAAAACTTCTCTCATCAGCCAAGTTCCCGGGCGAGCGCTCGGCCGGATCATCAGGATCGATTCAAAGACATTTGCACAAGCAAACCAGGAGCGCCAAACTCCCATTGGTTGACAGGGCTTATGAACCATATTAGAGCTGGCGCAATAGTTGCTGCCGATTGCCCGCAACCGTCCCAATGGTTTGTTGAGTTCAAATCCGATAATTTAGGTCGGTAGGAATTTTCAGATGACGCGACATTCGTATGAAGCGTTGATCACGGCGTCCTAGTCGGATGAAGGAGATCTTAAATGGCTTTACGCATTAACGATTCTGAATATTACGCGGTCGACGCCCATTCTCACTTGGGGCGGCGCAAAACCCCATTGGGCCACGGAGTGGCGAGTTTTCTTGGCGATGATTTAGTCCGTAATCTCGACGAAGCAGGCCTCGATTGTGCCGTGGCCTTTCCTCTGGGAGCTTCATACACGGACTATTCAGAGGCAAACCAAATCATGGCGGAGGAAATGGCCAAGCATCCCACACGTATCATCAGTTTCTGCAGGATCAATCCTAATTTTGGCCCGCAGGCTTCGGCGGATGCGCTGGAGCATTGCCTGGGTAATCTCAAACTGAAGGGAATCAAACTCCATCCGGAGATCGAGTTCTTCGATCCGAACGAAGCGGAGTTAATGGAGCCGATTTATGCTGCGGCTCGGCGCTATCATGTGCCGATTATTTTCCATACTGGAATGTCGAGCAAGGCATCACCAGGGGTTATCGCAGAGCTCGCCGCCAAGTATAAAGATGTCCCGGTTATTCTCGGCCACATGGGTGTTTCGGAATATGTAAAGTTGGCGGTGGCGGTGGCTCGGCAGAATGAAAATATTTTTCTGGAAACGTCAGTCGTGGGTTGGATGCCGCTGCTGCTCGAGGCCTTTCGCGGCGTTGGCACAAGCAAGATCCTCTTTGGCTCCGATCATCCTTACAATCCATTGTCCATGGAAGTTGAAAAAATATCGAGACACGTAACCCGGGCCGCCAAACTCAATCAGGAGGACTTGAGAAAAGTTTTCTCGAGCAATTTTTTATCACTGTTGAAATGGGAGCAGAGAGTCTGAGCGCTTTTCGATGTAACACGACCTGCGTGACATCACTGAAGTTGGGAGCTTAAATCATGGCATCTTTAAGACGGATTGTTTTAGTCTTACTCACTGCTCTGGTCGTTCTCTCAGGTGAAAGAGATCAGGCCCTCGCACAGGAAAGAATTCGGATCGCCTGGGCTGGAGTGAGTCCGGCAAATAGCCCGATTTGGGTGGTTCAAGAAAGAGGGTTGCTCAAGAAACACGGACTTAACGGCGAGGTGATCAGTATTTCCGCAAGCCCGATTGCGCTACAGGCTTTGCTTGCTGGCGAAGTAGATGTGATCGTAACTTCCGTCACTACGCTCGCCCTCTCTCGCCTGGCAGGGGCCGATATCGTGATGATTCTAGGAATGGTACCGACTTTCCTAGATCACATCATCTCCCATCCGAGCGTTACGACTCTCGAGCAGATAAAGGGTAAGACAGGCGGGGTAAACCGCCTCGGCAGCACTTCGGATTTGGGGCTCCGGCTGGCGCTGCGCCGGAAGGGGATTGATCCGGAAAAAGACGTCAAGATTATTACCGCCGGAGACAATCCGGCGAGACTGGCGGCGATTTCTCGCGGGATCATTCAGTTCAGCATCATGCCGGAGCCTTTTGTCCGTGAAGCTGAGAAGTTAGGGTTCAAAGATCTGTTCGATATCCAGTCATTAAAAATACCGTTCTGGTGGAATGCTGTTCTCGCCAAAGAGTCGGCCGTGAAGTCAAATCGAGCGGTGTTGACGAAATTTTCTCGCGCAATGATGGAAGCCATTCACTACATCAAAAACGACAGAGAAGGAACCAAGGCGATCTACAGCAAAAATCTCAAGCTCACCGATCCAGAAGGTCTTGAAAGAGCCTACCAAGCTTATGTCTCCGTTTTTCCGGAAAATTTGCTTCCCACTCCGGATGGCGTCAAAACCATGCTGGACGACCTTGCGCCACGAAACCCAAAGGCGGCGACGGCCGATCCTAAGGCGTTCGTCGATATGAGTTTGGTGCAAGAAATCGAAGCCACCGGCTTTATCAAACAATTATATAAGCAATAATGCTGTTATTGCACCCGAGTCGCATCTTGGATTGCAGGTAAAAATCGCGACTTGACGTTTCATGGCAATACTGACGAGAAACCGATTTGTGATAGAGCTTAGATAAAATGATCGTTAGGAACGCGGAGGCCAAATGAGGGTAATTAGAATCTCGGTACGAGCCTGCGGATCGGCAGTTCTGCTGTCACTATTTTACATTCTCACCGGTTCCGGTGCAGCTCGCGCGGCTGAGATGCCCCTGGTACGCGCTAACTATGCAGCCATTAGCGGCGCCTTCGCGCCGTTGTGGATTGCAACGGAGAGAGGCTTATTCACTAAATACGGCTTGAATGTCGACCTACGATACATCGCGCCGGCCACCGCGACTCAGGCACTGCTGGCCAAGAACCTTGATATTATCAATCCGGGCGGTGAGATCGTCGAAGCAGGATTGAATGGCGAGCCGGTGGTATTCATCGCGGGAATTCTCAATCGAGCCGTGATGTCGATCTATGCAAAGCCGGAGATCAACTCGATGTCCGACCTAAAAGGCAAAGTCCTGGGCGTTACCGTGCCCGGCGCGACCACTGATTTCGCCGCCCGTGTGCTGCTCCAACAATCGGGTTTGGCGCCGGGAAAGGATGTCAAGCTTCTTTATCTCAGGGGAATGCCGGAAATTTTGGCGGGAATAAACCAGGGAAACGCCGTGGCGGGAATCTTTACAGCGCCAACAACTTTGAAAGCGCGCACCGCAGGACTGAAAGAACTGGTGAATGTGACGGAGAAGAATATTCCAATGATCCACGCGGCTCTAGCAACAACCAGAGATTATCTCAAGACCCATCCTGATTTAGCGCGGCGGTTTTTGCAGGCATATCTCGAGGGCATTAAAACCGCTCTCACTGACGCGGATTTCGCCAAACAGATGATCGGCAAGTATACCAAGACAACCGATGCGGCAGACTTGGAAAGTTCTTATCAAGCATTTGTACCCGCTTGGGAACGGCTTCCCATGGTCCCGGCTGCGGCCGTACAAACAATGCTTAACTTCGCGTCGCATCAGAACGCCAAAGCGGCCAAGCCAGAAAGTCTCATCGACAACTCCATACTCATGGAACTCGGTAAGTCAGGATTCGTCGATAAGCTTTATAAATGATCTTCGTAGCCGATCGTTTATCTATACACTGCAACACAGGACACCGCCCGCGGTTGCCCGTTCATTTAGCGAATAAGTTCCTCGACCTTTTTTTTAAGTTCCACGATGGTAAACGGCTTATTGATGTAGCCGTCGCAACCTTGTTCTATGCAGGTGTTGAGATCCGATTGGTGAAATAACGCCGTTGCTGCCAAAATCGGTATGTCCTTGGTTTCAGGATTGGCCCGCAAACTTCGGACGGCTTCCCAACCGTCCATTATCGGCATGATCATATCAAGTAGTATCAACTGCGGTTTCTCACGGATAGCTTTCTCTAAAACGTCCTTACCGTTTTCAGCCAGAATTGGAACGAAGCCCAGAGATTCTATCTGTCTGCCCAGCAATTCACGCATGTCTGGATAGTCATCGGCGATCAAAATCTTCTTCATTGGAATTCCTTCATAGCTTTAGACAAACGAGGTCGCCCCTCTGACGCTTCGCAGAGACAGCGGATCCGGGGACAATTCCAAGTGAAGCCATTCGCACGGGCTTGTACGATGATGCTCGATGCATCGGAAGCAGAAGATCACCGAATGGGGATCCGTATCGTCGCGTTCACCGTATCCAAACTGAGGCCAGTTCTCGCATTTCCTGCAGAAGTGCCATACATTCTCGTGCGGCAGCTTTCGATAAAAGGTTCTCAAATCGGACATGCGAGCTCCTGATCAGCAGGGTCGATTACGAGCCACAGGAGAATGGAGCGGCGATGCAATCAACGACTTTGCTCCAGCTTCCCGCCAGTTCATCGCCAATGTTAGTGCTTCTCATGCCGCCCCAGAAAACCAGGGCCACCAGAAATACGATCAAGGTATATTCCATCAATCCCTGACCCCGCTCATTACGCAAGTTCTTTAGTGGTTTCATGACTTTCCCCTTTGTTGCTTTTTACGACGTTGTGGTATCACGACGCGGCATAGCGCAACTCTAATGCCACAAAGTAAGCTCTTGAGATGTTTGAAGACTTGGAGGTAAGGCAATTGTATTTTTGCCGACGTTGACAAAAATCAATTGAAGACTTGTCAGATTCGGCACCACCTTATAACTTTTGTGTCTTTGAGCAAGTTATGTAACTGATTCCGGCGTGGAATCGATAGCGGCGCGAGGAGCTTATTAGTTCCCTCGCGAGATGCGAATGTTATGGTAACGCCATGCTGGTGCAGTCAATTAGATTCGACTCGCTTAATATGTATCTGTTTTTCGATTTTGATCATCCTACAATATTTATTATTTAATGATCTAAGGGCAGCTGTGGATTGCTTCTTGCAGATGCTGACAGCGCTGTATTTTTGTCGTGCTATGACAAATATTTCAATTCTAAGGTAATACATCAAATGATAAGTACATCTCCTGCACGCCTGATCAGCGGCCCTCCGGCGAACGCAATGACACCCAAACTTCTTGTGGTTGACGATGATGTTGTCGCCCGTGAGCTCATGATGCGGCTATATCTCGATAACGGTTATATCGTTGTCGGGGTGAGTTCGGGTGAAGAAGCCTTAGGGTTGCTGACCGAGAGAAACATAGACTTCGTCATTACCGAGATCAATTTACCGAGAATGAGCGGTATCGAGCTGATAGCTCACATTCAGGAGAATTCTCCTGATGTTCCGGTGATCGCAGTCACGGCGCATTCGAATATCGAGATCGCGATAAACGTTCTTAAACTTGGCGCGGCCGATTTTGTGGTCAAGCCGTTCGATCTGGGCACGGTACAGGAATCGACGCGTTTAGCTCTGGAGAAGACCCGGGTCTACATGGAGATTCGCCATCTGCGTCGGGGTCTTAAGAATGGCTCTGAGTTTGGCGGCATGCTCAGCAAAACGGCCGAGATGCATCGGATGTTCGAAATCATCCGCATGGTAGCGCCCACCGAGATGACGGTCTCCATCGAAGGAGAAACCGGCACCGGTAAGGAGTTAGTGGCCAGCGCGGTTCATTATCATAGCGGGCGGCGCGACAAACCGTTTGTCACGATTAACTGCGCCGGCTTTCCCGAATCCCTGCTCGAGAGCGAGCTTTTTGGATACGAACGCGGCGCCTTTACCGGCGCGGTACAAGCCAAAGCAGGAAAGATTGAGCTAGCCCACGGCGGCACCTTGTTTCTCGATGAGATCGAGAGCATCTCAGTGGTCATGCAGGGCAAATTGCTCCGGGTGCTGGAAGATCAGAAGGTTCAGCGGCTCGGTGGCAGCGCCGATATCCACGTTGACATGCGCGTGATCACGGCCACCAATGTGCCGCTCAAGCAGCTTGTCGCCGAAGGCAAAATGCGCTCGGATTTTTATTATCGGGTAAATGTCATCCCGATCCACCTGATCCCGTTACAGCAGAGAAAGGTGGATATTCCCCTATTGGTTCAGGATTTTCTCCATCGCCATCCGGTGGCCGCGGGCAAGGGGATCACCTCGATTTCCAAGCAAGCGATGCGTCGGCTGCTAGACTACTCCTGGCCGGGCAACATTCGCGAACTGCAAAATGTTCTCGAGCGCGCCATCGTTCTCAACACCGGCCGAACCATCGAACACGTCGATCTGCCGGAAGTCAGCTTTGAGGCGCATCCAAGCAGCGGCGGCAACGCCTTTAACGCCCCGCTCAACCAATGGCTGCAGGAAAAAGAAAAGGAGTATCTGGCGCAAAAACTCGATGATTTCGGCGGCAACGTCGGACTCACCGCAAAGAGCTGCCGGATCGGCGTGCGCACCCTTTCTCGTAAGATGCGCGAATATGGAATCGATAAAGCTTCCTTTAAGCAAAGAGTGACTGCGCTTTCTGCCGGCCATTCTTTGGCTGGCTCGCTGGTGACACCGCGCTGACTGGCAGTTCACGAGCATGGCGACCAAATGCTAGTCTCTGATGAGCTGGAGTTTGATGACCAATTAACGGATCTCTCCGCGAATTAGTAGTGTCCTGGTGGTGCCGGCTATCGGCTACTTTGTGAGTACGATGATGCTTTTGATATCCAACCTTTAGATCTGCGCGGTCCTCAAGGTCACTGCTTACAAAGAGATTTTTCTACGACCCTGATTTCGCTTCAAGGTGTAAGCCTCGATCTCCCAGCATAGCGGGAGCATTCCTAATGAAGCCGGTCAATTTTTCAGACAACCTGCGGTATCAAGCGCAGCGTAAAGCTACTTAACAGTTTCTCGAAGCACGCTAATCCTCACGCCCAGGTGCCGAATCTGACAAGTCTTCAATTGATTTTTGTCAACGTCGGCAAAAATACAATTGCCCTACCACCAAGTCTTCAAACATCTCAAGAGCTTGCTTTGTGGCATTAGAGTTGCGCTATGCCGCGTCGTGATACCACAACGTCGCAAAAGCAACAAAGGAGAAAGTCATGAAACCACTAAAGAACTTGCGTAATGAGCGCGGTCAGGGATTGATGGAATATACCTTGATCGTATTTCTGGTGGCCCTGGTTTTCTGGGGCGGCATGAGAAGCACTAACATTGGCGATGAACTGGCGGGAAGCTGGAGCAAAGTCGTTGATTGCATCGCCGCTCCATTCTCCTGTGGCTCGTAATCGACCCTGCTGATCAGGAGCTCGCATGTCCGATTTGAGAACCTTTTATCGAAAGTCTAACCTGACCGACATCTGGCACTTCTGCAGAGAATGCGAGAATTGGCCGCTACGCTACTATGAGGAGATCGCTGATTCGCCGGTGATCGGCTTCTGCTTGAGCTGTATTCAAAAGCATCGTGATGAACGATGCCAGTCGGCGCATTTGGAAGAGTCACCTGATTGGTTGAAAATAGGTAAAACCCGGGGGGCCTTTAGATCACGTTGATCGTTGCCATGTTCAGCTGAACCAGCGAGTATTTAAGCCACTCGTCGGGTAGAGCGCAGTGTTGAACTTCTGTCCGCCGAAGAACTGTTCTTCACTGCCTCGCCCGCACCCATCAAACGTCCAGGCAAATCGGTGCGGTTACTACGAACCTTTTGACGCAGTCTTTTTGCCGCTATCTAACTTGTTCGCTTCTCCGCTCTGGCGCACAAGGCCGGGCAATCGATCTTTGATGATATTCTCCGCCTCGCCGATGATGTCTTGAATTACTTCCCGTACGCTCTTGATGGAACCGATCAAGCCCGCATCCTGACCGAAGGAAAGCGAGGCATTATTGATATCGCCGGCAGCGCGGGCAGCCGCAACCTGCCGGCCAACGTCCTGGGCATTCTGTCGCAGCGCCCATTCGCGTCCGGACCAGCGCTCGATGAAACGGTTGCGCTGAGCTCGCGACATTGCTCCGGGCCAGACGCGCTGACTGGCGAGATCAGGAATTTCCGTCAGCACGGTGTCGTGACCGTCGCTTTCAACAATCGCTTGTTTGAAGTTCGGGTGAATCGGCGCCTCCGGCGTGGCCATAAAACGGGTGCCGAGCAGTACGCCCTCGGCGCCAAGCGCCAGCACCGCAGCAAGCCCGCGGCCATCGGCAATGCCACCCGCGCAGAGAACTGGTAACGGCGCTACGGCTTTGACCATCATCGGTAGCAGCGGCAGGGACGCCATCCAACCCACATGCCCTCCGGCTTCTGTGCCCTGCGCCACGATCACATCCGCCCCGGCGTCTGCGGCACGGAGAGCTTCAGGAACTTCACCCGCCATGTACATGACCCTAGATCCAACATCGTGAGCCCGCTGAAAATATTCACGCAGGTTCTGATCCCTGCGAGCCCAGGCAAACGCGGCCACCGTCGGTTTAGCGCTCAGTGTAACCGTGAACATATCTTCCTGGATTTGAAAGAGCAGATGATTGATGCCGAATGGCTTTTCGGTTCGCTCACGGATCGACGCGATTTCCGTATCAAGGGTTGCGGCATTGAAGGCAGACGTGCCCAGAGTACCGAAACCGCCGGCATTGGATACGGCAGCGACGAGCGGCGCGGTGGTCGCAGTTCCCATCCCCCCAAAACGACCGGATGAACGATGCCAAGCAAATCGCAAATGCGGGTGTAAATCATGGCACCTCCTAATGTCGAGCCTAGATGTCTGATGTATTATTCGAAACCCGGATCTGTGTAAACAAACGAGGGGCGGGACGGCAGTGTTTATCCTGCGCGCTCGATAATCTTAGCCGCGTCAGCATAAGTTTAAGGCCGCAGGGGCCATAAGCGCCGCCAAAAAACTACTATCCGAAGATAGCGCTATTCCGAACGCGGGGGCGCGAGGTATCATCGAGCTCAGTCACTGGGAAGTGGCAAGCTCCGCGATGGTTCCGCGAACAACAGCTTACTTTCCGCGAGCCCGCGCCGGGTGTATGCGAGACCTACGGCTAAGTCCAACAACTCTACCGACGCTAACTTGCCGTCGGACACATTGCGGTCGCGCGGCGGCTTCTCCCCCGGTCGAACTCGTATCCAGTGACGCGCCGTTTCCGATCTGGCACATTCATCCTTGGGACGAACAATCCGAACGATCCCCTTATCGTTGATGCAGGCGTGAATCAGGTCAGGGTCTCCGCCGTGAGAATTTAGTTTTTGCGGAACGGAAATCAGACAAATCGTTAATGCAAGCAGGCCACGAATCAGCCGACGTAGTAGTCTCATGTTGTCACCCCAGCAGGCAGCCTGCCTTCAGCAAGATGTCGTGCCTCTTATCACATAAGAATCCGCTGTCAACGTAGACCTGATCGTAGGTGCGATTCCGTTAGATGTGGCCGCTTTCGTCTCTCCCGAACGATAGGGCGGTAAAATATTCATATGGGGATGTTGATGTGCCCGCCTGCCTTTTACGGCATCGAGTACGAGATCAATCCCGGGATGAATCGCAGTCGCCCGAGCAGATACTTACTGGCTCAAGAGCAATATTGTGGTGGAGAAAAATGTAATCATGAATCACGGCTGCCCTCGAATCAGCAGCCAGTTGCAGGCGCTGGGATTTTCGGCCTTCGAATTCCTCTGAGCGAGTTTATCAAGACTGGCGGCCGCGCAAAGTGCCTCGTCCTTCACGTCCCTTATGGGCAATCCTCAAGCAACGTCTCTTATAGCAAGCTCTTGCGGTCAATCAGTCAGATATATTGAACTGCACAGTTTTATTTTTTATCGACGAGATTCAACCGGCAGTTCTGCCGGCGAGCTTGCGGCCAAGTTCGAGAACATTGAAGGATCGCGGCGCAGACGGCATCAGGAAGCGATAGCCGCAGGCGACCAGCCGCTCAATATTATGCGAGTCTGGGTGAGGATGGCCGCACGGTACGTTGTGCTCCTTGCAAATTTTGAGAATGTTATCGATCGCGTCCGCCACAACCGGATGCTCGTAATTCTCGGATGGCCCAACTCCTGGCTTAAATCGCCTTCGCCTATCAAAACAACGCCGATGCCGGGCACCTCCTTGAGAATCTTCGGAAGATTATCGATGGCGCGCGTATCTTCGCATTGAATGATGACGAGAATTTCTCCGTGCGGTGCCAATGGCCACACGTCGGCCCGTTGGTAATACTCCTGTTGGGTTAAACCCCAATAGCGCGCCGCTCGCGCCGGCGCGTCACCGCGAATTCCGGCTGGGTCGTAGCGCGGAACTGTAGCGAGACGCGGATAGCGGCATGCGCACACGGCGTTCCAGGCCTCCTCGACAGAGCTGACGTGCGGGAAAATGATTCCAAAAACGCCGATATCGAGCACCTGCTTAGCGATCCATTGATTGTGCTCGCCGCCGTTGGGCGGAATACGCACCATAGGCGTGACCGCGGGAGCTAACGTTGCTTGTTCGACGATCTGACGCCGGTCGAGCATGAACTGCAGAGCCTGGCGTAAACCGGGGAAATCGAGGGGGCCATGCTCCATTTCAAATGCGACGCCATCGAGCTGCGATCCCGCCATGGCGACGGCACTTTCGATATCGACCGGGCAAAATGAAACGAAGGCGGTATGGCCTTGCTCGAGGGCTTTGATTACGCCGTTTAAGCGGGGTATGTCTGACATGACACCGTACTCCTTGGTATCGTTGCTTGCGCCAGTTGTATAGCAAAGGGCTCTATGTCAGACAAACCGATTCGCCTTTGGAAAATATAGGAAGGAGCCACCTCATGATCATCGATGCCCACACCCACTACACCACTGCTCCAGCGCAGCTGCAGGCGTACCGCGGCCAGCAGATCACGCATCTAGGGAAGCCCATACCAGCAAAGTTACAGATCAGCGATGAGGTTCTGGCACGCTCAATGGAAGGTCAGTTCAAGCGAATGAAAGAATCCGGTATCGATCGGCTTCTGTTTTCTCCCCAAGCCTCCGCGATGGGCCATCATTTCGGCTCGCCCCTCGTTAGCCGCTACTGGACAGAGGCGTGCAACGATCTCATCGCGCGCGTTGCGCGGTTATGGCCGGATAAGATTTCCGCCGTATGCCAGTTGCCGCAATCGCCGGATGTCAGCCCGAAGGAATGGGTCGATGAACTTGACCGTTGCGTTAAAGAATTGGGATTCGTCGGTTGCAACGTTAACCCCGATGTTGCCGGGGGACGCGAACCTCTGACGCCTTCTCTCGGCAGTGACTGGTGGTATCCCCTGTGGGAAAAGATGGTCGAACTCGACGTGCCGTGTACGATCCATGCCAGCGCTTCGCTCAATCCGGCAATGCATCTTACAAATTCTTATTATCTTGCTCATCACAACTCGGCCGCCATCGAGCTGCTCAAATCCAGCGTGTTCAAAGATTTTCCAAAATTAAAGATCATCATTCCGCACGGCGGCGGCGCCGTCCCGTACCAATGGAATCGCAATCGCGGCATGCACGTAAAGGAAGGGCTTGAGCCGTTCGAGGAAGCGGCGCGGCGAGTTTATTGGGACATGGCGATCTACGACAAAGAATCGATGGAGCTTCTAATCAAGCGGGTAGGCGCCGATAACGTGCTTTTTGCCACTGAGATGTTCGGCGCCGTTAATGCCATCGATCCCATGACCGGCAGAAACTTCGAGGACCTCGTGCCGATTTTTCAGGAAATTGATTGGCTCACCCAGGAAGAGAGATACAAAATTACCGAGGGCAATGTGAGAAAGCTCTTTCCGCGCATATTCGGTGCATCGGCAGGTAGGTAACCAAACGTGCTTACACTTGTTATCGTGAGTGGATAAACAAACGGGATAACAACTAGAAGTATCATTTGCTTTGTGGTGTCACCGAGCTCATCTGCTTCTGCGCGAGCCCGCTGTCCAGATAAAAACCGCCGCTCTTAACGTCAATCACCGCGAGTAAGAAAACCGAAAAAGCATTGCGACTACCAAAGGCTATGCCCATGGTAAGAAAAAGATGCTGATCACGAAGCATGGATTTAACCCTGAAGCGCCTGGCTCGGCCCCTCGCGCGGTCGCTTTAAATCACGGCATCTTTTCTAACGAAATGAGGTAGTGAGCCAATGCGTGCCGGCGCCATGATGCCATCCGGATGGAGCCGGTCCAAGGATATGTACTTAACCGAAAGTTACATGCAGCGCTCTGGTATTGGAAAGATACTACAACTGTGACATCATAGAAGCTATGCGGCATCCCAACAAAAGCAAGAAAGACCCGGTTACCGAGTGGGCTGTAGGCCAACCTCTGGTGATGCAAACGGAGCAGGAAACAACAAGAAAAACAAAGTTGGGATTACCCCCGACTGTTTCCCGCGTAAAGAAAACACTGCCGGCGAAGCAGCGTACTGGGATGCGCAAGAAAACCGCCGTATCCAAACATCAGCCGAAAAACAAAAGAAACTCTCCTTAGCTGCTCAAACCCGCCGTTCGTTTATCCCTCTCTGCCGCGCTATCGCGGATTGAAATCGCTGAGAACGACATCGATCACTGTGAGTTTGCCTTCCCTTTCTTGCACCAGCGCCTGCTCCACTGCCGTCTTGATTTGATCCGGCCGCGTCACCCGGAATCCGCGACCGCCGTGCGCTTGGGCATAATACTGGTAGTCCGGATGCGGTGCGATGTTGGCGCCAAAGTGAACTCCGGTCTTTTTCGCTGCGCCCTCCGGGAAATATTTGATCAGGCTGGTTTCCATGGACAAGTAGCGGCCATTGTTGAAAACCACCACATGGATCGGCAGCTGATATTCTTCAGCGACCCCAAGGCATGACGGCACGGCATTGTAGTGAAACGCGCCATCGCCGATCAGCGCGAACACGGGCCGGTCGGGCATCGCTAATTTTACGCCCAACGCATAGCTTAAACCGACGCCGAGCCCGCCGGTGATTCGGGCAAAATATGATTGCGGCTGGTTGCGTGGGATCGCTTCCTGTATGAGGGTGCGATAAACCGTGGTCTCTTCCGAGATCACCGAGTTCTCGGGCAACGCCTCGGCCAACGCATGACACAGCCATCTTGGGTCAATCGGCGTGTCATCGGCATGTTTTCGGGCTTCAGTATTCAACTTGCCGAAATGATCGTCATGTTTTTCGCGCGTGCGCCCTAGGCGTTGTTCGTAAGCCGCGCGATTGCTGGCGACTTCTTCGGACGCTTTTGCTTTGGTTACTATTTTCTCCAGCGTCTGCGCCGGCGGCGCCACTAGAGCTAGGTCGACATTGTAGCCCCAGTAAGGGAGCCGCGAATTGGGAAACTCTGCGGCAATGGCGATGACTTTGGCGTTCTTGGGCGACTTGCTCGCCGGATACCAGGGTGTCACAGCTTCCACCATCAGTATCAAATCCGCCGCATCGATGGCCTTCGCGTCATGATGCAAATAAAGTGGATGACTGCGCGGAAAATTCACGAATGCCGGCCGGTACGTTTCCATCACCGGAATGGAAAACAATTCACAAAGCTGCACGAGCCTCTCAACAGCGCGCGGATCGCCACCGACATATTCCGTGACTGCGACGGGATTCTTTGCACTGGCAATGAGCTTTAGCGCCTGATCTATAGCCTTATCGTCTACTGCCACCGAGCGCACGACTTCGTTGGCTTTGCCATGCTCGATCCACTGAACTTCTTCCATCATGCATTCGAATGGGATGCCGATAAGCACCGGACCCGCCGGTGGCTCAACGGCAATCTGCATGGCGCGCTCTATCGTTGGCGCCAACAGCTCGGCGGAAGAAATCCGATCCGCCCACTTGACGCAGCCTCTGAGCAAATCCGGTGAGCCGCCGAGATCCGTGAGATCGTGTAGCCACTGACCGCCCGGGTCGGCAACGCGCGTATTCTCACCGTAGGCGGCGATTTCACCGCTGAGGATCACCATCGGCGTACGCTCGTGTAAGGCCGCGCGCAAAGTCATGGCCGCATTGAGCGGACCAGCCGTAGCGTGCAGCATTACCACTTGCGGCCGATTGGTCACTTTCGTGTAACCCGCCGCCATCGCGACAGCGACGGCTTCGTGGCGACAGTTGATGTACTTCGGCTTTTGCGCTCCACGCGCCGCCGCCTCGGCCAAGGCTTCCCAGACCGGCGGCCATTCCGAGCCCGGAGAAGAAAGAATGTAATCGACGCCGCTTCGCTCGATCGCCTTCAACATTGCCTGTCCACCTTGCATGATTCAATCTCCTTCCTGTCTGATCCGGTTCACGCCAACCTGTTCGTGCTCCTCAGCTAAGCTCATCTCAGGTCACGATGCATGAGCAGCAACACGAGACCGCTCGCTTGGTTCCTAGTCGCAATTCATTACCTTCCGAGTCTCTTTCTCATCTCGGGCAAGAAGCCGCTCTCCTCCAAAGTCCGTGCTGCGTTGCTCACCAGTAACTGATCCAGATCCGCCTCCTTAACTTTAGGATTGACCCGTGTGAGCAGGCGCTGGATTCTTCGCCAAGCCTCGCCGTTGGGGGCGATATCCAAAGCTGTCATCTGTAAACGTGTCACTTTGTATGATGCTTCGATATCTTCGTCTCTTGTCAGGCGGAGATGCTTCTTGAGAATCTCGGACACATCACGCTTATTTGCCGGCTCTTGGATATAAACCAGCGCTTCGACAATTCCTTTGGCCAATCCGATCATCGTTTCATTACTAATGGCGGTAGAATCTTTCCGCGCACACATCGCTGTGCCCTGATAAACGAGTTTTACCGTGCCCGCATCCGCCAATGAGCGGGCGCCGGCCCTCTTGGCCATATCGGCAAAACTATAAGGCACCACCGCAGCGTCGATATTGCCGGTGGTCAGGGCTTGCGTCACAGTTCCAGTATCGCCAATCACCCGCATACTGAGCTTGTACTTGTCCGGATCGATGTCGAGCCCGTTGAGCACGGCCATGGTGGCCAACCAGAAGCCGCCGCCGATGCTTTGAACGCCGAAGGTTTTACCGCGCAAATCATCCAGCGATTCGATCCCCTTGCGGGCGATCAACTCGCGGGGAATTCTATCGTTGCCGACTGCGAAGCACCCGAGCTTCATTCCTCCCAGCGCCGCGCTGATGGCGCTGGTCGGCGCCGCCCAAACCAGAGGGGCTCCGCCCGAAGCCAGGGTCGCCATCATGATCGGCCCGCTGCGGGTCTGCAACACTCGCGGATCGACACCGTGCTTTTTGAACAAACCTCGATCAACGCCCACCCACATCGGCGCCATGGTCTCGTTATGCCCGCCGTAGGCGACCAGCAGTTCGCCAGAGGCCGGACTCGACTCAGGCGGCTAGAAAAATCACGATGATTAAGATCGGAGCGAGAAACAATCGCAATCGAATCGACATAGTCATATTGGCCTCAATCTTTGGCTGGTACTAGCACAGCACTATCTTTTTGCCCAGCGCAATCAAATCAACGAAAACCGTGTTCGTGTTCGTGCTCGTGCTCGTCCTCTCAGTTCGATCCGGATTCGCCTTTCGCCATCACTGCAACTCAATACATGCGGCATAGGCGTCGCCGCAGTTAGCTGGGCCGACGATTAGGGGTGAAGATTCCACGGGTTGGCCGCATCAACCGCAGCAAAATCACAACTGGACTCGACGCAATCTCAGCGCATTGGCAATCACTGAAACAGAGCTAAACGTCATCGCGGCGCTGGCGATGATCGGGCTCAAAAGAATACCGAAGAATGGAAATAAAATCCCGGCAGCGATCGGCACGCCCATGACGTTATAAACAAATGCAAAAAATAGATTCTGGCGGATGTTGCGCATGGTCGCCCGGCTCAGCCGGCGCGCCTTGGCGATGCCGCGCAGATCGCCTTTCACCAAAGTTATGTGAGCGCTCTCGATCGCCACATCGGTGCCCGTGCCCATGGCGATGCCGACATGCGCTTGCGCCAGCGCCGGAGCATCGTTGACGCCATCGCCGGCCATGCCGACGATCCGGCCTTCGGCCTGCAGCCGTTTGATCACTTCGGCTTTCTGTTCGGGCAACACTTCGGCTTCCACCTGATCGATCCCCAACCGTCGCGCGACGGCTTCAGCCGTGGTCCGGCTATCGCCCGTCAGCATGACGATCCTGACACCTTCTTGATGCAAAATTTCGATCGCTTCGTGGCGTCGACTGCTTGATTGGATCGGAAACCGCCACCAGTCCGGCCGCGCGATCGTCGATCGCGACAAACATGACCGTATGTCCTTCGCGGCGAAGTTCCTCGGCGCGCGCGCGCAGAGTTCCCGGCTCGATCGACAGCTCCTCGAGAAGCTTGATATTGCCCAGCGCGACCGAGCGTCCATCCACTTTTCCGATAACTCCCCTGCCGGTTAGCGAACGGAACTCTTCTGCGTTCGCGAGCCGCAATCCTTCTTTCTCTGCTGCCGCCACAATAGCCGCGGCGAGCGGATGCTCGCTGGCACGCTCGATGCTCGCAGCCAGGCGCAGGATCTCTTTGCGATCCGTCGGCGCAACGCGTGACAACTTCAGAGAGCTGCGGCTTTCCTTCGGTTAAAGTACCGGTTTTATCGACAACCAACGTGTTGACTTTCTCTAGGATTTCCAAAGCCTCGGCATTTTTAATCAGCACGCCTTCGGTAGCGCCGCGGCCGACGCCGACCATGATCGACATCGGCGTCGCGAGCCCCAGAGCGCAAGGACATGCAATGATCAGTACCGAGACGGCATTGACGATGGCATAGGCCATGCGCGGCTCGGGTCCAAAGAGCGCCCAGACGACAAATGTCAGCGCGGCCACCACAAGGACCGCAAAAACGAAATAAGCCGAGACGATATCGGCGAGTCGTTGTATCGGCGCCCGTGTGCGCTGGGCTTCGCTGACCATGCGAACGATCTGAGCCAGCAAAGTTTCGCTGCCCACCCGTTGCGCCTGCATGACGACGCTGCCGGTGCCATTCACCGTGCCGCCGGTGACCTTGCTGCCTTTGGATTTTTCGACCGGAATTGGTTCGCCGGTGACCATCGATTCATCGATCGAAGTCGCGCCTTCGACCACGACGCCATCGACCGGAACTTTTTCGCCTGGCCGAATGCGTAAACGATCGCCGGCCTGCACCCGATCCAATAGCACGTCTTCTTCTCTGCCATCGTCGTGAATCAATCGCGCGGTCTTCGGCGACAGGCCGAGGAGTGCTTTGATCGCGCTAGTGGTTTGACCGCGCGCGCGCAGCTCGAGCACCTGGCCGAGCAGCACGAGGGTCGTGATGATCGCAGCCGCTTCGAAGTAAACCGCGACGGTGCCGCTATGGCCATAAAACGATTGCGGAAAAATACCAGGAAACAGAGTTGCCACGACGCTGTACAGATACGCTGCGCCCACGCCGATGGCGATCAAGCGTGAACATGTTCAGGCTTCGATTCACAATTGATTGCCAGCCGCGCTCGATGAAAGGCCAGCCTCCCCAAAGCACGACCGGTGTGGCGAGGACGAACTGAATCCACGTAAGCAAACGTGGCGAGACTAAGTGCTGCAGGGGCTGGCCCGGCAGCATGTCGGACATCGCAACGATGAACAGCGGAAGGGAAAGCGCCGCGCTGATCCAGAAACGCCGGGTCATATCGACCAACTCAGGATTGGGCGCGTCTTCCAGAGTTCACGTCCTGGGTTCGAGGGCCATGCCGCAGATCGGGCAGGATCCTGGTTCGTCACGGACGATCTCCGGATGCATGGGACAAACGTACTCGGTGCGTGTTGACGCCGCCGCAAGCGTTTCAGGCTCGAGCGCCATGCCGCACTTCGGGCACGCGCCGGGTTTCGACTCGCGCACCTCCGGATCCATTGGACAGATATAAAAGGCACGGTCTGTTGCGGTTTGCTTCGAAGTTGGCGCCAGCGGGTGTGCGTGCTCATGCGCATGCGCGGCGTGCGCCGTCGTTCCGTGCGCATGGCCGCCCTGTTGGTTCTGCTGAGCAAGAAACTTGTCGGGATTTTGTCTGAACTTTGTCAAGCAGTGCGGACTGCAAAAATGATAGGTCTGCCCGTTGTGCTCGTGTTTTCCCGCAGCGCGTGGCGGATCCACGTTCATGCCGCAGACAGGATCGATGACGGATTCAATTTTCCCGCGGGATTGCTCGACCGCGGCAGCATGCGCGGCCGCGGCGGGTTTCACGAATCGCTCCGGGTCTTTCTTGAACTGCGTCATGCAGTGCTGGCTGCAGAAGTAATACGTCTGTCCGTCATATTCGTGTTTTCCGGCAGCGTTTTTTGGATCGACGTTCATGCCGCAGATTGGGTCGGTGGCCATACTGATCTCCTAGTTGTGATTTTGACTCTCAGCCTTGCTGACGCAAGACCAGCGATTCGATTACACCGTCAGATTCGGCTGATTCAAAGGGCCCAACCTGACAGGAATCTTTTTACTCCGCCGCCGCCTCAGAGTATCGGTCTCTCAGACGTCGCGCATAGCGCGTCTGATCTTCCAACCCCTCCACACGTCAAATATAGCCGGGTACACCAGAAGCTCGAGCAGAAAGGACGTGATGACCCCGCCGATCATCGGCGCCGCGATCCGTTTCATCACGTCAGCCCCGGCGCCGTGGCTCCACATGATGGGGAGCAGGCCCATCAAAATCGCCATAATCGTCATCACCTTCGGTCGTATTCGTTTCACCGCGCCTTCGATAATCGCTTCATGGAGATCCTTGATCGTTCGCATGCGCCCTTCACTGCGCCATTTTTCGTACGCGTGCTCCAGATAGAGAAGCATGATGACGCCGGTTTCGGCGTCGACACCGGCCAAGGCGATGACCCCTACCCAGACAGCCACGCTCATGTTGTAATCCAATAGATAAAGCAACCAGACAGCTCCGATCATGGAGAAAGGAACCGCCAACAGCACGATCGCGCATTGTGCCACCGACTTGAAGTTGATGTAGAGCAACAAAAAAATAATCAGCAGGGTAAGCGGCACAACATAGATCAGCCGCTCTTTGGCTCGCTGCATGTATTCATACTGACCGCTCCATAAAAGTGTATACCCGGTCGGGAGCTGGACCTGCTCTAGCACTTTCTTCTTCGCCTCTTCCACATAGCTACCGATATCCCGGCCAGTCATATCGACATAAACATATCCCGCGAGCTGAGCATCTTCGTCACGGATCATCGCGGGTCCGGAACTCAGCCGAAGATCTGCCAGTTGGCCCAGAGGCACCTGCGCTCCATTCATAGTGGGAATCAGGATGCGCTTTAATCTTTCGGGATCATCGCGCAGTTCCCTGCCGTAGCGCACGCTGACGGGGTAGCGCTCTCGCCCCTCCACCGTCGTCGTGATGCTCTCGCCGCCGATGACCGATTCGATAAGCATCTGGATCTCCTCGATCGCTAAACCGTAGCGCGCGATCTCGTCACGCTTCAATTCAAAATCGAGGTAGTAACCCCCTGTGACCCTCTCCGCGAATACCGTTCGCGTGCCCGGTATCATTTGAAGCGCCGCCTCCAGATTCTTGCCGATCTCTTCGATTTTGCCCAGGTCAGGACCGAAGATTTTAATGCCGATCGGCGTGCGGATTCCGGTGGAAAGCATGTCGATACGGTTCTTGATCGGCATGGTCCAGGCGTTCGCCACGCCTGGTAGCCGGAGCTTCTTGTCCATCTCCGCGACCAGCTCGTCCCATGTGATAGCGCGTGTCTTGCCGAAGAGGAGATCGCCAACGGGTATAAGTGGGCTAGGCCAGCCGGACCGATCCACGGGAATTTGCCGCCACTCGGACTCCGGTTTCAGCATGACCGTCGTTTCACCCATGCTGAACGGCGCCGGATCCGTCGAGGTTTCAGCCCTGCCGGCTTTGCCGAAAACCCATTCCACTTCAGGAAAGCTCTTTAGGATCCTGTCTTGCATCTGAAGCAGCCTAGCCGACTGGGTCACTGAAATTCCCGGCAGCGTCGTCGGCATGTAAAAGATCATTCCTTCGTTTAACGGCGGCATGAACTCCGAGCCCAGGCGCATAAAAGCTGGGACCGTAAGAATGAGCGCCAGAAGCGCAAGCGCAATCGTGCTCTTTCTAAACCGCAGCACCCAATGGATCACCGGCATGTAAACAGCGATCAGAAACCGGTTCACCGGATTTCGGGCCTCCGGGCGAACACGACCACGAACCAGCAACACTAGCAGTACAGGAGCGAGGGTGATGGACAGAAAAGCGGCAAAGAACATCGCAAAAGTCTTGGTGAAGGCTAAGGGCTTGAACAGTCTTCCTTCTTGAGATTCCAGCGTAAAGATCGGCAGGAAAGAAACCGTGATGATGAGCAGGGAAAAGAACAGAGGTTTCCCGACCTCCTTTGCAGCTTCGATGAGAACCTCCGTCCGGCTGCCGGGCCGTCCCGTCTCCTCCCAGTGCTCCAGCCGCTTATGGGCGTTCTCCACCATGATGATCGCGGCGTCTACCATCGCGCCGATTGCAATGGCGATACCGCCCAAGGACATGATATTGGTAGTCAGATTGAGCAAATGCATCGCGATAAAAGAGATGATGATCGCGATCGGCAGCGTGATGATGACTACCAAGGCGCTCGGAATATGAAAGAGGAAGAGTATGATGACGGCGCTGACAATCAAACTTTCTTCAATCAGTTTTTCCTTGAGAGTGGCGATGGACCTGAGAATAAGATCGGAGCGATCATAAGTCGTGACGATCTTTATCCCGGGCGGGAGAGAAGGCTCGATCTCTTTGATTTTCTGTTTGACCCGTTCGATCAAGTTGAGAGCATTCTCACCGTAGCGCATGACTACGATGCCGCTTACGACCTCGCCGGTGCCGTTAAGTTCAGCTATGCCGCGCCGCATATCAGGTCCCAAAGTCACTGAGCCGATATCCCGAATGAGGACTGGCGTGCCCGTGCTCACCAGCCACTGCGATCGTTTCGATGTCCTTGGTCGATCGAATATAACCGCTCCCTCGAATCATGTATTCGGCGCCGCTCAATTCGATGGAACGGCCGCCGACCTCGTTATTGCTCATGCGAATGGCGTCCACGACCGTTTTGGGCGAAAGACGATAGGCCGCCAAACGGTTCGGGTCGATGTTGACTTGATACTGGCGCACAAAGCCGCCCAAGCTGGCGACCTCTGCGACTCCTTCCACGCTCGCGATCTGGTAGCGCAGATACCAGTCCTGCAGGCTGCGCAATTGTGCCAAGTCATATTTGCCGGTGGTATCAACCAAAGCATATTGAAAGACCCAACCCACCCCCGATGCGTCGGGTCCTAGAGCGGGGGCAACACCCTTCGGCAGCCTACCACTCACCTGATTCAGATATTCGAGAACTCGGCTTCTCGCCCAGTAAATGTCGGTGCCATCTTCGAAGATGATGTAAACGTAGGAAAATCCGAAATCGGAAAAGCCCCGGACAAATTTCACTTTGGGAGCCGAGATCATGGTCGTAACGATCGGGTAAGTGACCTGATCCTCGATGATCGTCGGGTTTCGTCCCATCCACGGCGTGTAGACGATCACCTGAACGTCGGATAGATCCGGCACGGCATCCAACGGCGTGTTCTTCAACGCCCAGATACCCATGGCGGTTAGAAAACCCACCATGAGAAACACGAGGAATCTGTTCCTCGCACTTGCTTCGATGATTTTTTCGATCATTTCTGACTCGCTACTATTGTGCAACTAAACTGAACTTCTCCTGGATCTCCTTCCCGCCTGGTCGCCGCACATTGACGGAAACTTCCCACTGCCCGGCCATCGCTAACATCGCTTTGGTTTCATAGAATCCGTCTTGTGACAGCTTCCCTTCTCCTCTGGACGGAACCATTCCTGGCATCGTCATGTTGAAGACAAAAGAGACCTGCGCATCCTTGATCGGCTGTCCGGACTTGTCTGCGATCTTTAGCCGAATGACATTTTCTCCCGCTTTGGGCTTCTCAGGCTGGGTGAGTAAGGTTAGCGTCAAGTCCTGTACTTTCTTTTCCTGCGGACCGCTTTTCAACGGGGGCTTTGACTCCATCCCCTTCATTCCTTCCATGCCCGGCATGCCCGCCATTCCGGCCATGGCGCCCATCGCTTCTTTCAGTCGGCTTTCCGAATCTAACAAGAAGCTGGCGCTCGCGAGAATGCGTTCTCCGGGAGAGAGTCCCGCAAGGATTTCATAGTAACCGTCGAATTTGTTGCCGACTTTCACTTCAGCCGGCTCGAACCGGCCTTCGCCTTTGTCCAGAAATACGACTTTTCTTAGGCCGGAGTCCAAAACCGCTTCGTCAGGCACAGCCAGCTTCCGACCGGCGTTGATTTCTATTTCTGCATTCGCATACATCTCCGGCTTTAAAATGAAGTCGCGGTTTGAAAACTCCAATCGAACTTTCGCCGTTCGAGTTTTTTCTTCGAGAACCGGAGAGATCCACGAGACCTTGCCGACAAAATCCCGCGCTGGATACGAAACGACGTTCATCTTTGCCTTTTGGCCGACGCGAATATGAGCGAGCTCATATTCATAGATATCCGCATTCACCCAGACGGTGGATAAATCAGTGATCGTATAGAGCTCTTTATCCGGCATGACCCTCATTCCTTGAACAGCGTCCTTCTTGATCACAAAACCGCTGATCGGCGCGAAGAAGGTTAGCGTTCTCTGAGGTTTGCCGGTTTTCTCCAGATTGTTGATCTGCTCCTCTGAAATATCCCACAGGCTAAGCCGGCGGTGCGCCGATTCCAAAAGCGCATCGGATCCTGCACTGATTTCTTTTATGGAGCTTGACCCGAGTGTTTTTTTTGCATTGAGAGCCAGAAGATATTCCTCTTGGGTGGCGACTAAGTCCGGACTGTACAAAGTAAACAGCGGCTGTCCCTGGCGCACGAGAGTTCCGGTGTAATTCACCAGGAGTTTTTCGATCCAACCTTCAACTTTACTGAAGACTTGGGCGACCCGGGTCTCGTCATACGTTACGATGCCAACCGTCCGAATCTTTTGGATCATCGGCCGGATCTCGGCGGTTGCCATTCGCATACCCACCATTTGCTGCCTTTCAGGACTTACGTTGACTCCGGCCGAAGTCATATCGTGCCCCTGCATGGATTGACTGCCGCTGGCCGTTGCCGTATCGGCATGATCGGACGACTCGCGATTTGCTTTCGGATCGCTCTGCCCTCGCCAATAGCCGATCGCAAATACTCCCGCGAACACGATCAGAGCTCCCAAAACCTTTAGCATCTTCATATTCGATCTCCCGACTAAGCTCTTATTCAACCTGACCTAAATCTCGCTAACTATTGCAGATCCCTGCCGACGGCCCGTTCGAGATCGGCGAGGTTTTGCACGAAGCTAACCGTGGCTTTGTAGTAACCCATCCGGGCTTCCCGCAGCGCTCGTTGGGCTTCGAGCAGATTTACGAACTCCACCCGTCCCGTCTGATAAGCGGCGAGAGCGGATCTGAAGGACAGCTCGGCTTGCGACAACAGCCCCTCACGATAGAGCTGCAAGGATCGCTTTGCCGCCCGCACTTTCGCCTCCGCTTGCGCGACTTCCTTCACGGTCATATTTCTCATTGCTTCGCGACTGGATTTCGCAGCGCGAATCTCTGCCAGACTCTCTTCGACCTCATAGGTGCGTTTCCCGGCAGTCCAGGGAGAAAAGGGGATGGTGATATTCACCATGGCCGCATAACGATCTTTATTCATTTCAGTGGGCATTCGCATGTAGTCCCAGCCAACCATGAAATCAGGGTATTTCCGGTTCCGGTCCGCCAATTCGTACATCACTTCGGCCCGCTCGATCTCCTGTTGCGCGCCGCGCAACTCCGGGCGGTTCGCCAGCGCCAGCTCATCGAGACCGGAAGCGTCCACCGCGATATCGCCGGGCTCGAGATCCGTAGGAATCTGAATCGGCGATCGTGGCGGGCGATACATCGCCGTGTTGAGCTTCACCGTAGAGACGCTGACTTCTTCTTCGGCAACGATCAGCTGGTTGAGAATTTCGCTTTGTTCCAGTTGCGCCTTGAAAACGTCCTGTTGGGTCACTCTGCCCACCCGGTAGCGTGCCTCCGTGGCACCAATCACCGTGCGCAAGATCTCGAGCTGCTCGCGCAGAATTTCAATCGATCTATCCGCCATGAAAAGGTCGGCATAAGCCATTTTGACCATCGATATGATCTCTCTTTCCTTGGCGCGAATCTCCTGCTCGGCAATGTTGGCTTCGCGTTGGGCGATCTTTTCTTTGAGGCCGAGCTTGCCGAAGAACGGTACCATCTGGCGTATGCCGATCGAGTTCGCATCCGCCTGATTAAAGCTGGTCGGGTTCGATAGCGGCACACCGCCGACCTGAAATGCGATTTGTGGATCATCCAGATACGGTGCTTGCTTTGCTTTGGCCTCGAGGCCGCGCACCCGATGTTGCAGCTGTTGAATTTCGGGACTTTTTTCAAGCGCTTGCTTTACCGCTGCCGCCAGCGTTAGCGGCGTTTCAGAAGCAGTAGCGGTGAAGCCAAGCTGAAAAATCAGCAGAGACGTAACTGAAACTCTGGAGCCAAAGGAAAACTTGAACATCATTCCTCCGTTCAGATCGGGCAACTACAAATTATCGGGACGCACACGCGCGCCACCGGCCTGGCAGCGCACAAACAGATGCCCTGAGACGTAAGTCCGGTATTGCTCGGAAGGTCACCAATGGCGCTTAGAATGAGCAAGCTAAGCACGTGTCACTCGTGAGCGATCCCGGAAGCACGCCGGCGAAAGTGAGGGAGATTTTAGATGCGCAGGTTAATTTTCAGAGAAGGGATCGGAGGACCCGCGGTAGAAAAGTGTGTCGTCCTGAGACGAAGCGAAAAATCGAATGCAACCGAGAGAACATGCAGCGGCAGTAATAGCGCATGTACAGTTACTACGTGCGAAAATTTAACTTCGGAAGTCGGCAGAAATTCAGAGAACGCCGCGGGGCAATTAGATTCCGGCTTCTGCTTGCCGCGGTTGTGACAGTCATGAGCTTCACTCGCAGCGGCTGTTTGCAAAGCCAGCGCCGGACGCGCTCGCTCAGGACACACCGTACAAAGAGCGTAGAATGCTAAAAGTACTACGGGAATGATTTTATACCGACGCAACGTATTACCTTGCGCGCAGTCTAAAGCCGCAATATTTGCGTGTCAACTTCATAGGGCTGATAACTTCATCCGGGTATGCTTCTTGCGCTCAAGACTGGCCGAATCTCCGAGCCGGAACAGCGAGAACGGGACAGTGCACGCTCCGCAGTACTCTTTCAGTTGTGCTTCCGCGCAAGGCATCTAGGAAATCCAGATGTCCCTGCGTTGCGAGCACCATAAGGTCAGGACGCCACTCATGTTCAGCTTTTACGATTTCATCGACCACATCGCCTTGTCTCACAACGGTGTCATACGACCACCCGGTCCTGTACGGGGTATCAATCACCGGTGCCGTTCCGCGCGGCCCGATGTGAACCAGCCGAATTTCTCCCACCATACATTCAAGGCCCCGTGCCAGAAGTAATGCCTTGCTGAGCGCCGTTTGCGGATCGGGATCGTGATCGACCGGAATGAGGATTTTTTTCAGCGTAACCGAACCGTTCTTTACTGAAACGAACCCTCTCGTTTCGTTCGGGACGAAAAGAGTCATTGCTCCCGACCTGCGCGCGAGCGGCTCCGCGACTGCTCTATGCAACCAGCGTTCAATGCGCTCTCTCTGGTGGGTAGCTAAGACGATTAGATCCGGCGGAAGTCTGCGGAAATGCCGGAGCATGGTTTTGACGGGATCGGCACCTGATTTTAGAGCCTTCCTTATACGGAGGCCGGCCTTGGCGACCTCATCTCGCCCAATACCCTCCGGCAAAATACCCCAGCGGCTCAAGGTGGCTCGCACAGCCGGAAAGTCCTGCCAGTATGGCTTCTCCGGGCTAAGATGTGTCTCTACGTGCATGATGTCGAGCTTTGCCTTTGACTGCATCGCGATCTTGAGCGCATGGCCAAAGGCCACTTCACTTGCCGCGGAAAAATCCGACGGATGGAAGATGACGAAATCTCGACCCAGCTGCTTTTCAACTAGAGAAGTCAGACTCACCATAACACCATCAAGCTTCTTTTTATCCTGGCACGAGGTCTCAAGTCACCTGCAGCAACAGGAGAAGCAGGAACTGCACGATCAGGGCGCTGTGTTCCATCCAGAGAAAATAAACCGCAATCGCTAGAAACCCGAGTAGACAAGCTCGTTTGAGATTGCCCCGATCCATTTGCATGCAGATTTCTCCGGTATTCATAATATTCTTCGCCACTTCGAACTGAGCAACATCAACTAAGATCTCTTTTCTTGCTTTCAAACTCTTCTTTATTGATTTCACCGCGTGCATAGCGCTGGCGTAAAATCTCCAGGGCCGAGTCCTGGCCGCGCCGTTCCTTCTGATCATTCAGGAACCACCGGACCGCGAGTATCAAACCCGCAATGACGAGAAACCAGAAAAGCAACATCATAAACATCATGCCGATGCCCCACATGCCTCCCATCCATCCCATCGGATGCATTCCCCAGCCCCAGTCATAGGGGCGCTCCTGAGCCGAGGCCCATCCAGGCACAAAACAAATGATCGAGATCGCGATTGCGACCTCGCGCCAGATAGCCATCTGAACCTCCTGTTTTGCAGCCAAAGATTACTGCGTCTTTTTCATTCCCCGGCCCATGCGATCCGACATCTGCTTCATCATGCCGGACATATCACCCATCATCTTCGACATCTCCGACATCTGTTCCGGCGTCATCTTGCCGCTTTCCATCATGTGGCCCATGTCACCCATCATATCGGACATATCGCCCATCATCCCTCCCATGCCTTTCATATCTTCGTTCTTCATCATGCCCTGGCCCTTCATCATACCGCCCATGCCCTTTTTCATCTCCATCATTCTACCGTGCATCTGCTTCATCTGGCTCATATCCATGCTGCCGCCCTGCATCCCCTCGCCTTTCATCGGCATGCCTTCCTTCGCCGGCATTCCGCCTTTCATCGGCATGTCCTTTTTTTCCTGCGCTAGCGCGGGAACAAAGCCCAAAGCCGCCGATAGACTCGCCGCCATAACGATTTTTTTCATGATATCCTCCTCTGTTTTGTTAGATTTACGTTGATTTTTTATTGATCCAGTTTCCAAACAAACGTTCTCTCTTTTACTCCGGCAACATCCTTGATGACTAGCTCAATCCGTTTGGATTCCGGTGATATCTTCGGGAAAGAGACTATTGCTTCGCGTTGGTCCGCTACCTTTATTTTCGAGTGCAACGGGGACATAGCTGTCGCCGGCATCATCACGCATAACGGCGATGTTCTTGAAATTGTACGCGTCGAGATTGACAGAGTGCGTGTCGAGCACCACCTGAAACCGGGGACCCTCGGCACCTTTCGGATTCAAGAAAGTCGCTTTTGCTGTAACACCGCCTCCTGCCACAGTTTGCGTTGGGTCGGATGCTGCTGCGCTCGAAATTGTGCCGCTCATCATTACAAACCCCAGAGCGATCGTTATCAGAAGAAGCTTGAAGACTTTCATACTGAGTTCCCTCCCGGACCAGAATATTTCAAAAATATGCGGCATTAGATGCTAAACCCGCATCGATCGGTCATCGAAATAATGCTGCGCAATGTTTGTTAACGACCTCCGAAAAAAGCTGCCGTACCGGAAACCTTAGCTAACATCATCCGATTTGCTGAAGACTCCAACCGATCTAATGACCTGCGTGACGGTCGTCTTTCTTTGACGGAATCGAGCGAGAATCGCGAGTAAGTATGGCCTCACTGACATCGATGCCGTCCCGGCGCAGTTCCTCATCAGTGGCTTTGAGCGCTACGGTTCCCGCTGGATGTTGATACCAACCCGGGTCTTCGTCGTAGCTCTTCAAACCATCGCGGACTTTTAAAACTGTGAATAGCCCGCCCATAGAGATGTAATCCCCGAAAGGCCCCGTTGCGCCTTTCATTGAGATTGTATTGCGTGGGTACGGCATCGCCTCAGCCATCTTACCCATATCCATTCCCATGTGTCCCATAGTCATGTACGCCGGAAAAAGAGGACGGAGTTTTTCATCCAGCCCGTCCGGTTTGACACCCACCATGTTGGGAAAGTCATGACCCATCTGATTCATCACATGGTGCGTCATGTGGCAGTGAAAGGCCCAGTCGCCTGGAGCGTCTGAAATGAATTCTATGTTCCGTGTTTGGCCGACGGCGACGAGCACCGTCGATTCCGGCCACTGCGCCGACAGCGGAATCTCCTCGCCGTCCGTCGCAGTTACACGAAAGTGATGTCCGTGGATGTGCATGGGGTGGTGATCCGTGGCTCCGAGGTTGCCAAGGCGGATACGCACTTTGTCGCCGGTCCTGCAGATCAATGGCGCCGTCGAGGGAAAAACTTTACCGTTGATCGTGAGCACGTTGAAGTCGGTCATTTCCACCGTGTTCGGCCGCGAAGTTCCGGCGGGAATCGACCACTCGCTAATCATCAAGGAGAAGTCTCGATCGACGACCTGCTCGGGGCGCGGACTTCTCGGGTGGACGATGAACATGCCGATCATGCCCATGCCCATCTGTGTCATCTCGTCATGATGCGAGTGAAACATCTGGGTGCCGTACTGGCGCACAGTGAACTCGTACTTCACTGTGTCGCCGGCCTTGATATAGGGCTGGGTGAGTCCGCCAACGCCGTCCATGCCATTGGGTAGATTGAAGCCGTGCCAGTGTACCGAAGTCGCGACGGGCAAACGGTTGGTCACGTAGATGCGCACCCGCTCGCCTTCGACCGCCTCAATGACGGTGCTGTTCACACGGCCATTGAATCCCCAACATTTGGCGCGCAAACCAGGATCGAATTCATGATTTACTTCTTCGGCAATGAGATGGAAAACTTTGACTCCGTCGACAATCTTGAACGGGAGCGCCGTGCCGTTTGGAACGACGACGGGTTTGTAACCGCGCCCCGGAAGAACCGGCGGCAGCGGTTTAACATCGACGGGTCCTCCGCTATAGCTTTTCTCCCAATACGGCCTATCCCCGCCGCGCGCCGGGTTATAACCCCTGAACGGCCGGTAATCCGATCCGCCAGCGTGATTGATCGCGTGCGCCGCGCTCTTCGATAACGCCGCGCCGGCTATGGTTGCGGCGCCGATGCTCAACATCTGGCGTCGCGATATCTTGCCGCTCATTTCTTCCCTCCTTCGAGTCAATTAGTGCCCTTCGCTTACGCTCCTGCCGGTCTGCCCCGTCGCTCCTCTCGAGGGCGCTGTCGGCGCGCCTGGCAGTCGGCCGCTCAACAGCTGGGCGATGTCGGCGCGGGCGAACCAATAGTCGCGCAGCGCGCCGATGTAAGAGACCGCGGTCTCGATCTGCTGCTCGCGCGCGCGCAAAAGTTGCAACGGACCGAGCTGCATCGCGTTGTACTGCAGCTGAGTTTCGTTGACGATCCGCTCATGGAGCGGCAATAAAATGTCGCGATAATAGACGGCGCGATCGCCGGCGCCCTCCAGGCGGTCGAGCACGGCGCGGGCTCGCGAGCGAACACGCACCGCGAGGGCGTAGTATTCGTTCTCGATCCGCCGAAGCTCGGCAACTGTGCGCGCGCTGCGAGCTTGTCCCTGGTCGAACAGCGGGATCAAAAAATCCAGCTTCGGACCGACCTCCCAAGCTCCATCGTTTCGTTCGGCTTTTGGTCCGGCACTGAATTCAGGCAGCAGCGCGGTCCACCGCGTAAGCCCCAACTGCTCGCCTTCGGCGTTCCAGCGTTGGCGGGCCGCGGCGATTTCCATACTGCGCTCGAGGGCCAATCGTTCGATATCCGTTACCCCGTCCGGCGGTTCTTGGATGTCGGGCAATCGGCCCGCGCTCTTCCACTCAATCTGTTCGCCCCACAATCCCATCAGTACATTCAGCTCTTCGCGACTCTGCCGAGTCGAAACTTCCGCGGATCTAAGCGCCAGTTTGGCGGCTTCCAATTGCGCGCGGTCGCGTAGGAAGTCCAAGTCCGAAACATTTCCCGCCTCATGAAGCCGTCGCGTTACCTCGAAGGACGCTCCAAGCACATCGACGATCGTGCGCCGCAATTCGAGCATTTGCTCATCCGCCTCATAGTTGTAAAAAGCGCCGCGGACTTGTCCCGCGAAATCCAGCACTGCTCCGGTAACGCGGATCTTCATCTCCTCGAACCGTGCGGCCGCAACCCTTCTGCGCAGAGGAATATAAAAGACATTGAGAAAGTTCATCGCCGCGCCAAGTTCCAAATCCGGACGACCGCCGCCGCGCACGGGAAACATAACCGAGGCATCGAAGATGGGATTCGAGAGAAGTCCTGCTTGCACCAGATCTGCCTGCGCAACGCCGAGGTCGGAGTAGGTGGCTTGCAGCGCGCGATTATTGAGCAGCGCGATCTGCACCGCGTCGTCGGCAGACAAAGATCGCGCAAGGAGCGCTTTCACGCTATCTGCCGCCCGTCGATCGAGCTCGCTGCCATTGTTCCAGACGACCTGAGCGCGGGCGCGTTTTTCGATTACCGACTGCACCTCGTTAAACCCCTCGTCCAGGGTGACCGATGCACAGCCGCTCAAAAATAATCCTGCGAGCAGCAGTCCCGTGATATGTTTCCGCCATCTCATCTCTTCGATCTCCAATCGGCCTATCCTCTGACGGCGATCATTTCTTCTTTTCAATTTTGATGATGGCTTTCCTCGGTACATCGATAGTGAACCGCACCTGATCGCCGGATTGGAGCCCTTCGAGCAACGACGGCGGCTCGACTCGATACCCCATCGTCATCGCGTCCATGAAGCCCTTGATCTCGCCATGCTCGACCACCACCTGATTTGCGCCCGGCACCGTTGCAATCACTTTGCCTTCTCCGACCGCGGTCTTTTGCGGCGCTCCCGGTTCCGAACTTTGATGATCCTGGTGACCTTCCTGCGCCGCCGCAGCGGCCGCTATGGCAGGCATGTCCGCGCGCGAATATTCGAGGGTTTTCGATCTCGGTCGTGAAGCCGATGCCGCCGCTTGGACGCTGGCTGGGTGGTGTTGGACGAAGGGCGGCAGCTCGTAGGAGGCGCAACCGGACATGACAGCAAAGGACGCTAGGGAGACAACTGTTTTCAATGTCATAATCTTATCCTTCCTTTGATCTGTTCGTGCAGACGCACGTCGTCTCGGGCAATTACACTGCTGGCCCGTTAGAGCTTCCGCAGTGGCAATCGAGGCAACCGTGCTTTGCGCAGACCCGACAATTCTCTTCCAAACGGCTCTTGAGCTGTTGGCGCGCCCGGTGAAGCCGCACGTTCAAATTGTTCTTTGTAATGCCCAACTCGGCCGCGACTAGATCAGAATTCTCCTCATTCAAGTCGATCCGGCGGATCAGCTCGGAGTACTGCGCCGCCATTCGCGGCAGCAGGCGCTCCATGCAGCTGCAAACGACGAGCTCTTCCTCACCGTTCTGAACTCCGTCCAGTTCCCGCTCTAAATCTTCTAGTGCGCGGTCCCGCACGTCATGGCGCCGGTAAAGGTCGATAATGGTTCGGCGGAGGATGCGGTAGAACCAGGCTTTGGCGTTTTCTTCGTCGCGGAGCTGATCGGACGATCTCAAGGCCTTGAGAAGACTTTCCTGCACAACGTCAGCCGCAAGCTCCGGGTCGCGCAGGCGCTTGCGCGCGAAGGCGGTAAACTCCCGAACATTTTCTAGTAATTGGGTTTCAATGGTAGCCATGACTACTTCCGTGCTGCCGGTGAGGATTTCTTTTCGATGCGGGTGATCACATTGCGCTCGGTATCGATGGTGAACTGAATCTGATCACCTTGGCTGATCGTCTTAACCAGTGACGGAGGGGTTACTTTGTATCCCATGGTCATCGCATCCATAAATCCTTTGATCTCGCCGTGCTCGATTACGACCTCACCTTTGTCGCCGATGACCGCGATTACTTTTCCGACCCCGGCGACAGTCTTCGGTGATCCCTTGGGACGAAGTGACGCAATATACGCAGATACATCGATAAGCTCTCGGACGGTCATTTTTTCGGTGAAGTCTGACATCGGCGACTGACCCTCTGCATCACGATAGTTTTTGGGAACAACTGCGTTCGGATTCATGATGGACTCCGCGAAGAACTCAACGGGATGCAGGCCGCCCATCTGGCTGAGCTCGGGCGCATTTTCGGTGGGAGAAGGAAAGTTTTCGCCGCGTACTTCGTGGCAGTAATGACACTCAAATTTTTCGAAGACCGCCCTGCCCTTGGCTGCATCACCCTTGGGCATGGTAAATCGCCACCCGATCGGATGATGCATATCGGCTGCATTTGGCGTTGTCTTTTTGGTGTGTTTCGAAGCAAAAGACTGAAGCGGTAAAGCTAACAATGCGCTACTGATCAGAAAACATGACACTCGGAGTAAGCCTTGGAATGACATAAATAAACTCTCGCTCTGATGACGACCATGGTCACCGTCAACCGCGAACCGCGGTGACGATGGTTAATTAAAACTATGGAACAACTGCGGAGAATGGACGAAAGGGGAAGCTGGTCCTAGATGCGCAGAACCGAAAGCATGAGATATGGAGGAATTATGCGTGGATGAGCAGACCCCGGAGGGCCGTGGATCAAACGATAAAGGCCATCGTCGATAAACTGAGAAACCAGTTCACCCACCAGAGTCTCAGGCAAGCGTTCTACTCGTTGGTCGGGGCTAATGGTGAAAGTGGCCGTCACAAGATAGTCCCCAATAGGCGGACAATGGATCGCACTATTGTCGGAGTGTGGTGATCGGAGTCGGAGTGATGATCGTGTCCGTGTGCCGGAACCGAGCGGTGATGATCGTCGGATGCAATTGAAATCTGCTTGCAGCTCTCCCACGCTGCAGCCGCGCCGGCGAATACGACCAGGAAACAGCAGGTGATGAGCAGCAAACGTTTCATTGACAGTTCAAACCTTGCCTTATGACGGATACTTTTTCAACAGGGCCGAAACTTCCTTTAGGAGGATTTGGCCAAGTCCCGATTACGAAGCACCTCTGCGCTCCGCCGACATTTGATTTGCCCGCACCGGAAGAAACCACTTGCCCCTAAACCAGAACGCTACGCTGACGAGACTGATTAGAACCGGCACTTCGACCAAGGGGCCGATGACCGTCACAAACCCGATCGGCGAGCCAAGACCGAACGCGGCGATGGCGACGGCAATCGCAAGCTCAAAGTTATTGCTGGCTGCGTAAAGCAGCGGCGGTGGTTTTGCCGTAATCGGCACCGATCGATTTGCCCATGATGAAACTGACAAAGAACATAATGACAAAATAAATTGCCAGTGGAATAGCGATACGGATCACGTCCAGGGGTAGCTTTAACACCATATCTCCCTTAAGTGAGAACATGGCGAAGATCGTGAACAAGAGAGCCATCAATGTGACCGGTCCGATCTTTGGCAGAAAACGTTGCTCATACCATTCTTGCCCCTTCTTTTTAATCAGAATAAGACGTGACAAAAACCCCGCCAGAAAAGGAATACCGAGATAAATAAATATGCTCTCCGCGATGGTGCGAAAACTTACGTCAACAATTTGCCCGCCCAATCCGAAAACCGGAGGCAAGACAGTGAGGAAAAGCCATGCGTATACGGTGAAAAACAGCAGCTGGAATATACTATTGAATGCGACGAGTGCCGCGACGTACTGATTGTCGCCTTCCGCCAACTGATTCAGACAATCACCATAGCAATACAGCGGGCCAAGCCGATTAAAATCAAACCGGTCATGTATTCGGAATAATTTTGCAGGAACAGGACGGCAAGACCGAACATCAGCAATGGACCGATCAGCCAATTCTGAATCAACGAGAGCAAATGTGGGTCTTATCAATCTGCGTCATGCGCGGCTATCGACGGTTCGGGTCAAAATGTCTCGTCAGCTTGTGGCCGTACGCGGCATAGTCCTTCTGGAATGCCCCGCCCTCGACCGCGAACTTCGTGACACGCTGCGGAAAGCGGGTCTCGAACATGAAGGCCATGGTGCCTTCGAGCCGGTGCGGCTTGAGTTCGACACTGCTCGCCCTCTCGAAGGCATCTACGTCCGGACCATGCGGCAGCATGGTATTGTGCAGCGAGGCGCCGCCGGGCACGAAGCCACCCCCTGTCTTTGCGTCGTACTGGCCGTACACGAGCCCCATGAACTCGCTCATCACGTTCATATGGTACCAAGGCGGTCGGAACGTGTTCTCGGCGACAAGCCAACGGTCGGAGAACAGGACGAAGTCGATATTGGCCGTGCCTGGCGTCTCCGACGGCGACGTCAGCACCGTGAAGATCGACGGGTCCGCGTGGTCGTAGAGGACCGGTCCAACCGGCGAATAGCGACGCAGGTCGTATTTGTACGGGGCGTAATTGCCATGCCAAGCGACAACGTCGAGTGGAGAATGATCGATGTCGGCCACCCAAAGGTTGCCGCTCCATTTGACGAACATCTTCGACGGAGCATCGCGGTCCTCGTAGGCGGCGACCGGCGTGTGGAAGTCGCGCGGATTGGCCATGCAGTTGGCGCCAATCGGTCCACGCTCGGGCAATGTCAGCGCGCCGCCATAGTTTTCGCAGATGTAGCCGCGCGCCGGCCCGCCGCGCAGCTCGACACGCATCTTCACGCCGCGCGGAATTACGGCGATCTCGCCCGGCTCGATGTCGATGATGCCAAATTCGGTCCACAGGCGCAGTTCGCCCTGCTGCGGCACCATCAGCAGTTCGCCGTCAGCATTGTAGAAATACTCGTCCTTCATGGAGCGTGTGACGAGATAGACATGCGCGCCCATGCCGGCCGCACTTCCCGCATCGCCCGCAGTCGTCAGCGTGCGTATGCCTTCGACAAAAGTGAGCGGTTCGGCCGGAATCGGGATGGGATCCCAGCGCATTGGCGCGATCGGCACCTCGACTTCGGGCGCCGGCGCGGTGCGCCAGAATCCAATCTCCGTCTTCCTGAACTCGCCCCAATGGGCAACGGTCGGACGGATACGATAAAGCCAGGAACGCTCATTGGTGGTTCGCGGCGCGGTGAAAGGCGAGCCGGAAAGCTGCTCCGCATAAAGGCCGTACGCACATTGCTGCGGAGAATTTCGGCCGATCGGGAGTGCGCCTGGCAGCGCCTCGGTCTCGAAGCCGTTGCCGAAGCCGGACATGTATCCTGCCTGGATGGCGCTCTCTCCTGTGTCACGACCTCCCTTGCCAGCATCAGAACGGTAGATATTCATGGCAAGCTCCTCCATCAGTAAGTTACATCTGCAACCATCAAAAATGTAACCATCAAAAATGTAACCATCAACGCATGCAGAAGTTGTTACTCGAGAGACTTCCTCCCGTATCGGCTCAATTGTGCCGCTGCCCAAGTCTCGCGCGACTTTCGCCGGGTCTATGGCCCACACCACGATCTCACGGTTCCAGAGTGGCGGGTGCTCGCGACCCTTGGCGAGTTCGAGGAAATGAGCGCCAAGTCGATCGGCGCTCATTCATCCATGCACAAGACAAAGGTCAGTCGCGCTGTTAGCGCATTGGAGACCAGGCGCTGGCTCGCTCGCCGCCAGAACCCTGACGACAGGCGCGAGGATTTTCTGTCGCTGACGCCGTTAGGTCGACAAACATACTCGGCTATCGTGCCGCGCGCGCTCGCGTTCGAAAAGGCTCTGTTGAAGCGATTGGGACCGCACGCCAAATCGCTTCTCGATGGCATGGACCGCTTAGACGAGATTCTCTGCGACAACTCAGGCCGCACCGAGCCGCCTAAGCGCGGGAGCGCCACTAATAGAATCCTGATCTTTGCTCTGAATGATTGCCTCGGCTAACCAGTCGACTTTTTCGTCGACGAGGCCAGCAACATTGATGCGGGCTCGGTCATTCATTTGACGGGCTTGACAAGGTCGTGCGAATTCGACGGGCAAGACGCCATTGTCCTTGAGCGTTTCGAGAACAACCGACGTCTTAACATGCTGAACGGAGTTATGCGGCAGGAGAACATCGTTGACAAAACTCGACAACGACTTCAGGTCCGGGGTGATCACTTTCAGTATGTAGTCCATATCGCCGGTCAGGGCGTGCGCTTCGAGCACCTGGGGCAGCCTGACCACAAGTTCCGCGAAGTGGCGCGCGTTGTCCCTGTTGTGCTTCGCCAGGGTCACGGAAATCATATTGATGAGGGGCAATCCAAGCCTGTCATGGTCCAGAATTGCGCGATAGCCGCGAATTATGCCCTGCTCCTCCAGCTTCTGCCGGCGTCTGGAGCACTGGGAAGGCGACAAGTTCACCCGATCCGCCAGATCATTGTTCGTGAGGCGGCCGTCCTCCTGGAGCAAGGCCAATATCTTGCGATCCAAGTCGATCAAGATGCACGATATCCATCACATCTGCCCTCCACATACACGCATGTTGCACAAAATGCGGCAAAAGCCGCGTGAATTGCAAGCACATAGCGTGCGCTGAATGCTAATCTTCTGAGGGTTGGCAATGGAGACGATCGATGGGACCTTTTCCACACGATGCACCACCGGCTCAAGTAAGCGACGACAATCCGGCCGGAACCGACGGCTTCGAGTTCGTCGAGTTCGCACATCAGGAGCCCGCGAAGCTTGAGGAGCTTTTCGCCCGCATGGGCTACGTCAAGGTTGCCCGGCACAAGACCAAGGCAATCAGCGTCTGGCGGCAGGGCGACATCAACTATGTCATCAATGCGGAGCCTGGCTCGCATGCGATGAAGTTCGTCGATCTGCACGGCCCCTGCGCGCCCTCGATGGCATGGCGCGTCGTCGATGCCGAGCACGCCTTCAAGTATGCCGTCTCCAAGGGCGCCGAGCCCTATGAAGGCGACGACAAGGCGCTGGACGTTCCCGCTATCGTCGGTATCGGCGGTTCGCTGCTCTATTTCGTCGACAAGTATGGCGAAAAGGGCTCAGCCTACGACGCCGAATTCGAATGGACCGGCGATCGCGATCCGAAGCCGAAAGGCGTCGGCTTCTACTATCTCGACCACCTGACCCACAATGTTTATCGCGGCAATATGGACAAGTGGTGGGATTTCTATCGCGAACTGTTCGGCTTCGAGCAGATCCATTTCTTCAACATCGCCGGCAAGTTTACCGGGCTGATCAGCCGCGCCATCACCTCCCCTTGTGGCAAGATCCGCATCCCGCTCAACGAATCCACCGACGACAAGAGCCAGGTCGAGGAATATCTGCGCAAATACAAGGGCGAAGGCATCCAGCACATCGCCGTCGGTACCGACAGACATCTACGACGCCACCGACAGGCTCGCCGCCAACGGTCTCAAGTTCATGCCGGGGCCGCCCGAGACCTACTACGAGATGTCGCACGCCCGCGTGAACGGCCATGACGAGCCGATCGAGCGGCTCAAGCAACATGGCATCCTCATTGACGGCGAAGGCGTCGTCGATGGCGGCACCACGAAGATCCTGCTGCAAATTTTCTCGAAGACCGTTATCGGCCCGATCTTTTTCGAGTTCATCCAACGCAAGGGCGACGAGGGTTTCGGCGAGGGCAATTTCCGCGCCCTGTTCGAAGTCGATCGAGCAGGACCAGATCCGGCGTGGCGTGATCAAAGCAGCGTAATAGCAGACAACGCGAGCGATCAGGCTCATTTGAGCTTGGCCTTGGTCGTCGGGAAGTCCCGCCAGAATTGCCCGGTGCCTACCCGAATGACATTGTCCTCGGGTAGGATTTCGAACGGCGTATGGACAGGCAGAGCGCGCAGTTCATCGAACTTGGCGATGAAATCGGTCCCCTTAAGCAGCTCGAACAGATCCTCGAAGCGGTCGATCACGAAGTAGGTCGCCTGAAAGTCATCGATGTAATAGCCGGTACGCAGGACGCGATCGAGATCGAAGGCCAGCTGATTAGCGGAGGGATCGCCCGTCACATATTGCGCCTCTCCGAACGATGAAACGATACCCGCGCCATAGATCCGGATGCCTTCGGGTTTTCGGATCAAACCGAATTCGATGGTGTACCAGTTGAGCCGGCTGAGGAACTTCACCCCCTTGTGCTCAATGGCGTCGAGCCCGATCCGGCCATATTCCTGCATGTAGTCGGCATAGGCCGGGTTGGTCAGCAGCGGCACGTGACCGAAGATGTCGTGGAAGATGTCGGGCTCCTCGAGATAGTCGAGTTGTGCCCGGCTGCGGATGAAGGTGCCTGCGGGGAACCGCCGGCTAGCCAGCATCTGGAAGAACGGCCGCCCCGGAACGAGCCCGGGCACCGCGACCACCTCCCAACCGGTCAGGGCCCGCAGCCGCTCGTTCATCCGCTCGAATTTCGGCACCCCCTCGGGGCCGATGCCGAGCGCCTCGAGGCCGTCCAGAAATTCCTGGCACACATGGCTCTTCAGCGTCTTCTGCTGGCGTTCGAACAGCACGCGCCAGATGGCGTGCTCCTCGGCGGTGTAGCGCTCCCAGCCCTGGTCGATGATGCAGTCTTCAACCGTCTGCGCGGTCAAAACGCCATGTCCAGCCATCGCTTTCACTCCCGAGCGCCAGTGGAATCTCAATCGGCTGCAAACGTCTGCCGCAGCAGTTTCAGCGTCTCCACACAATGAACGACTTGGCTGCGCAGTTCCGGCCGAAAGACAAACTTAGACCAATCCCCGATTGAAGCAGAACGCGAAAAAATCTGTGTCACCTGTGGCGGCGCGAATACGCCGCGGTGTTCGCTTGCAAATCTGCCCTGCTCCTCGCGCGTGAAAAAGATTGTCCACCTTGCGCCACGGGTGTCCCTTGCGGCGCCCAAGCCGGCTTCTCCACCGAGATCGTCGAGCTTCGTGAAGCCGCTCCGCCAGGCGGAATTCCGCCGTGCGTCTAACGGGGCGGGACGTCGGGCACGACGAGAAGCGTACCGCAAACTCCTATCAATCGTTTGACCCGGACTATTTGGCTGACTGCGCGGAAGCAACCGATAGCATCATCGGGCAGCTTCAGGCGTTCGCCACTCGCCCGCTGCCAGTGCGCAAAGTGCGCGCAACTGCGCCGCTTCGCGTTGCCGGCGCCACGCCTTTTTCGGTATACCTATTGAACGTACTGGGCGAATGGTGGGCGTGACAGGGATTGAACCTGTGACCCCTACGATGTCAACGTAGGAACGCGGCATTCCTCGCGCTTCTCGTCGCAGCGCCGACGGCGGCCGTGCCAAGGACCACGCCCTTCAGAAAATCGCGGCGACCGCTGCTGGTGATTTCCAAGTCTTTCTTCATGTCTTCCTCCCGTTGCAGATTTCGTAGTGTCTCGGCGTCCATCAGCTTCGCGCCACGGACGTCGATCATTGCCTTGATCAAGCCTGACTTCTGATGCGCCCAGCGGCGCGATGTCGCGTGGGCTGTCGCGCAGCGTTGTGCGGTGGGTGACAAGCTGGTCGATCGGTATCTTGCCCGCGCGGATCGACGCGATCACGTGCTCGAAATCGGCGCGCGTCGCGTTGCGGCTGCCGATCAGCATCATCTCGCGCTTGTGGAATTCCGGGTCCGAGAAGGTGATGTCGTCCTGGACGACGCTGACCATGACCATCACGCCGCCATGCGCGACGTAAGCGAAGGCGGCCTGCATCGAATGGCTGTTTCCGGTCGCGTCGTAGACGACGTCGAAACCCGCGCCGACGGTTCGTTCCGATACCCTTTCGGAACCGTCCCTTCGATCCGTCGATCGACCAGGAAGCCGAGTTGCCGCGCGGCAAAGGCCAGCCGCTCGGCGCTCAGGTCCATGATCGTCACGTGCTGTTTCGCGATTCGTGCGAAAAGCGCGGTGCCAAGACCGATCGGGCCCGCGCCGATCACCAATGCGCGATTGCCCCCAACGGCCATCGATCTGCGAACGGCATGAGCACCGATGGCCAGGAACTCGACCGTGCCGCCTCGACCAGCGACAGGCCGTCCGGCGGGAAGCAGGTTCTGCGACGGGAACAAGGATCTGTTCGCTCATCGCGCCGTCGCGATGCACGCCGAGCACCTCGATCGAAACGCAGCAGTTGGGCTTGCCGCTGGCGGCAGGCGACGCACTTGCCGCAGGACAGATAGGGATTGACGATGACGTCCTGTCCGACCGCAACGGTGGCAGGTCCATTGATCGTCGACGACGGTGCCCGAAACCTCATGGCCCATGACGCGCGGATAGGCGAGGAACGGATGCTTGCCCTCGAAGATGTGATAGTCGGTGCCGCAGATGCCGACATGGCTGACATCGACCAGCGCCCAGCCTTCCGGCGGGCTGCCGGGCGCAGGCCGGTCTGCGAACTCAAGCTCTCCTGGAGCGACGCATCGGACGAGTTTCATGCTGGCGTTCATGTACGGCGCTGTCGCTCCGTGCGAGGCGTTGGCTGCTAGCAAACTGAAGCCGGCCCGGCGGGTGACGCCGCCGGGCCGGCTCATGAGTCACTCGAAGTCCTTGACGTTGGCGGCCGTCACCAGGCCGGCGCCGGTGTCGACGTTGGCTTCCACCTTTTCGCCCTTGATCGCCTTGACGACCGTGTCGATGCCGAGTTCGCCCATCTTGGCCGGGAACTGCGCGACGGTCGCATCCTCGACGCCGGACTTGATCGCCTCGAGCTCGCCGCAGCAGGCGTCGAAGCCGACGAGAATGATCGCGTCGTTGGCAATGCCGGCATTGGTGATCGCCTGAGCCGCACCGGCGGCCGGCGGACCGCAAGCCGAATAGATCGCCTTCAGGTCGGGATTGGCGGTCAGGATGTCCTCGGCGACCGAGGTGCCGAGTTCCTGGGTGCAGTTGGTCGCGCCCTTGCCGACCACTTCGACCTTGAGGCCGCCGAGGCCCTCCATCATGCCGTTGACGCGGTCGTCGAGCGCCGGCACGCCCGGAACGCCTTCGAGGATGCCGATCTTGTCGCCATCCTTCAGCACCGTCTTGAGATACTCGCCGGCGATCTTGCCGCCATTGAGGTTGTTGGTCGAGACGAGCGCCGTCTGGCCTTTCCAGTCCGGGATGCTGTTGTCGATGAGCACCACCTTGATGCCGGCAGCGACGGCCTTGTCGAGCGCCGGCGCGACGGTCGGATCGACCGGCGTGATGGCGATGCCCTGGACGCCTTGGGTGACCATCGATTCGATCAGCGCGATCTGCCCCTCGATGTCGGTGGCGGACTGTCCCTGGCCGACGATCAGCTCGACATCGTTGTCGGCCGCGTATTTCTTGGCCGCCTCCTCCATCGTCGAGAAGAACGGAACCGGGAACTTGGTGATCAGTGCCGACCTTGACCTTGTCGGCCGCAAAGGAGGGCGAGGCGAGCGCGAAAGCGATCGCGACGCCCCCGAGCAGTTTCATGCTTCAGCTTCATTTCCTCCTCCTACGTTGCTGGCCCGCCTTCCGGCGGAAGACGTCCGGCCAGTTCGCGGACGCGAAGCGCCCGCAATCATTCAGGCTCAGGCCCCGACGATCATCGAGACCAGATCCTGCTTGTTGCTCGCTGTTCGGTACGATCTCGCCGACCTTTCGGCCCTGCCGCAGCACCATTGCGCGGTCGGCGAGCTCGACGACGTGTTCCATGTTGTGGGTGATCAGGATCACCGCGTTGCCGTGATCGCGCAGCGTCGCGACCAGATTGAGCACCTGGCGCGACTCCCGTAGGCCGAGTGCCGCCGTCGGCTCGTCGAGGATGACCACCTTGCGCGCGAAGACGGTGGAGCGCGCCACCGCGATCGCCTGGCGCTGGCCGCCCGACATCTTTGCCACGACGACGTCCAGCTTGGGCAGGGTGACCTTGAGCCGGCTGATGACCTGCCGGGCCTCGGCGTCCATGCTGCGCTTCTTGAGGAAGCGCAGCCCGCGCGGCAGCCACGCCGGACCGGCGATCTCGCGGCCGGCAAAGAAGTTCTGCGCCGGCGTCAGATTGTCGAACAGCGCGAGGTCCTGATAGACCGTCTCGATGCCGGCGAAACGGGCATCCGCCGGCGACCGGATTGCCGTTTCGAGGCCGTCCAGATGGATGTGAGCCGGAATCCAGATGATGCAGCCCGCTGATGCATTTGATTAGCGTCGACTTGCCGGCGCCGTTGTCGCCGAGAAGCGCCAGTATCTCGCCACGCCGCACCTCGAGATCGACGCCGTCGAGCGCAAGCACGGAGCCGAAGCGCTTGGTGGCGCCGCGCACCGACAAGCACCGGCTGTCGCGCGGCTTCGGCCGGCGCTGAGCCGCGGCGCTCATTGCGCCCTCCCCGCCTGAGCGACGCGCACGCGGCCTTCGAGATAGTTGCGCAGCACGTCGCACTCGACCGCGATGACGATGATGACGCCGATGACGATGAGCTGGAAGAAGATGTCGACGTTGAGCAGGTTGAGCGCGTTGCGGATGACGCCGATCATGATCGCGCCGATGACCGCATGGCCGAGATGGCCGCGCCCGCCGAGGAAGCTCGCGCCGCCGATGATGACCGCGGCGATCGTGTCGAGTTCCAGCAGATTGCCGAACAGCGGCGACCCGGCATCCGTGCGGCCGGCAAGGATGACCGCGCCGATGCCGGCACAGGCGCCCGAGATCACGTAGGTCGACACCAGCACCCAGTTGACCGGAATGCCCATTGCGACCGCCGCTTCCGGCCGGCCGCCGACGGCATAGATCCAGCGCCCCCACACCATCGTGCTGGTCAGCACGAGGAGCAGCGAGGCCGACGCCGATGACGACGAAGACCGAGCCGGGCAGGCCCCAGAAGGCAGTGCGTCCGAGCACCCGGATCGCTTCCGGCATGCCCGGAATGGCGCGGCCGTCGGCGAGCTGCAGGGCGATGCCCTTGCAGATGCTGAGCGTCGCCAGCGTGATGATGAACGGATGCGGCAGCCGGCCGAAGACGTAGAAGAGCCCGTTCACCGCGCCGACGAGCGCGCCGGATGCGATCATCGCCAGGATGACCGCGGTCGCCGAACCGCCCGCCTGAAACAGCAGCGCGCCGACGACGGACGCGAGCGCGAGGTTCGATCCGACGGAAAGGTCGATACCGCGCGTCAGGATGACGAGATGCTGGCCCATCGCCACGACGGTGATGACCGCCGTCTGCGCCAGGATGTTGCTCACGTTGCGCGGCGTGAGGAAGACCGGCGACAGGAAGCTGAGAACGATGATCAGAGCGATCAGGATAAGCGCCGGGCCGATGCCGAGCAGCTTCAATCCGATGTCGAGACCGGAATACGATCGCGACCGACGCTCCGCGACGGCACGGTGCGCCGCCATGCCTACTCCAGCGCTTTCTCCGGCGTCGGACAAATTCGCTCCCCCGCCGAAACCCGATCGGTTTCGGCGCCACGACAAGCTTCTGAGCTTTGCTTTGTATCGATAAAAAACAACGGCGAATGCGATTTGCGTCAAGTTGTTTTTTATGCATAAAAATCATTAGAAAAAGACATCCGCGGAGCCGCCAATGAAACCAGACACCGTCTACAAAAGGGCGTTCAATGCGACCTTGCAATTGCTCGGCAACGGCGAGTTTGCCGCCGGACTGCCGTCGGAAAACCAGCTGCGGGGCCAGATCGGCGTCAGCCGCACGACGGTGCGCAAGGTTCTTCGCGAACTCACCGAGGCGCGGCATTGTTGTGCGAGGAGGACGGCCCGAAATTTCCCGGCCGTCCGGTCGGCAATGACGATCTCTATAGCGGACCCGAAACGACGTCGCGCAATGAGCATGTCGAGCAGCAGTTCATGGAGTGGATGCTGCGCGGCGGCATCAAGCCAGGCACACTTATCAACGAGCTGGAGCTTGCGCGTCAGTTCGGCGTCGCGACCAACGGCATCCGGGAATTTCTGATCCGCTTCAGCCGTTTCGGCCTGGTCGAGAAGAAACGGAACTCAGGCTGGCTGTTCAAGGGTTTCACGGAGGACTTCGCGCTGGAGCTGTTCGAGATCCGCATGATGTTCGAGTTGCGATCCGCACGCCTGTTTGCCGAATTGCCGGAGAATTCGCCGTTGTGGGCGCACCTCGAAGCGCTGAAGCACCAGCATATCGATCTGCTGGACAACATCGAGGCGCGCTATCATGACTTTTCAGGCCTCGACAACCGCTTCCACCGGCTGGTCAACGAAAGCTCGCCGAACCGGTTCATCGACGATTTCTCCGATATCATCACCCTCATCTTCCACTACCACTACCAGTGGAACAAGGCGGACGAGAAGGAGCGCAACAAGGCGGCGATCATGGAGCACCTGGCATACATCGAAGCGCTGCCAGTCCAGAAACCGTCGCAGGATCGAAATCGGCGTGCCGAAAGCACTTGCGATCAGCGCGCAACACGCTCTTGCGATCGCTGGCGAAGTGATTGGGCGTCTACCCTCGCGTCCGCGGATTTCATCGAGCATTCGAGTCGGTTTGTTGGCGACCCTCGAGGCCGCAACTGTCAAAGCGGCCGCCTAGTCGCTGTCACGAACGACAAGTTCCAGCGGCCAGACTTCGCGGATGATTTTCGTGCCCTCGGGGCCTGCGAAAGCGGGCATGAAGGCAAGCAGCATCTCCCCCATCCGCCGGCCGAGCGGCTCCAGCGCCGGGCGGAAGGCAGTGAGCGGTGGTGAGTAATAGCGGCAGAGCGCTGTGTCGACGATGACGACGACCGCCACGTCCTTGCCAGGCTCCAGCCCCATCTCGACCAGCGCCCGGCAGCCGCCGAGAGCCATCGCATCATTGTTGAAGATGATCGCCGTCGGCGGTTTTTTGGCGCGCATGAGGTCCGGCGTCACCGCGTAGCCGCCGGACTCGTTGATGAGACCGGCTGCCGTCAATTCGGGATCGAAATCGATGCCATGCCGCTTCAGTGCCTTGCGGTAGCCCGCCATGAAGAGATAGCCGAAATTCAGATTGTGCGAGGGGCGGACGGCTGCGATCCGCGTGTGGCCGCGCGAGGCGAGGCGATCCACCGCATCGGACCCCGCCTTCTCGAAGTCGAGGTCGAGCGAGGGATACGAGCGGCCACCCGACAGGCTGCGCCCCAGCGTGGCGAACGGGAAGCCCGACCTCGGTCAAGTAGTCGATGCGGTCGTCCTCGCGGCGGGTCGCGGCGAGCACGACGGCGTCGGCGCGGCGCGTTTCCACCACGCGGCGCAGGCGCTCCTGCTGGTAGTCGCCAGGCGCGCCCATCACCACCATCAGGTCGAGTCCGTATTCGGCGAGCTTCGCCTGCAAGCCGGTGAGGAACGGAATGAAGAACGGCTCGCCATATTGCTGGTCGCCCGGATGCGGCTGCAGCATGAATGCGATCGACTGGGTGGCGCCGCGGCGAAGGTTGCGGCCCGACTGGTTGGGTGAGTAGTTCAACTTGCGGGCGGCATCGAGCACGCGCTGCCGCGTTTCGGCGTTGACGTCCGCGCGGCCGTTCAGCGCGCGTGAAACCGTGCCGATCGAAATGTTCAGATGCCGCGCAAGATCGTGAATGCTGGACGCCAAAGGCAAATCTCCTCAGACTTCCCGCTAGCATTCGCGAGCGTTCCGGCCAAGGCGATTTAGCCGCCAATTCGGAATACGTCTTTCGATTTAGCGCTCCCCGATAGCAGCTGCAAGAATCCGATTGACATTCTACGCCATCGGGTGTGTTGTCGTAAACGTTTACGGAAAACGTTTACGGAAATCCGTGAATGCCGGCCTGGAGGGGCCGCGCGGGAGGAGCACTGGGATGATGAATGTCGTCCTGGTCGGCTGCGGAGCCATGAGCAAAGCCTGGCTCGATGCCGCCAGAGAGGTTCCCGAGATAGCCATTGTCGGCCTGGTCGATCTCGACGCCGACCGGGCGAAGGACGCGGGCGCGCGAATACGAGCTCAATGGCGTCGCCATCGGCACGAACCTCGACGCCGTTCTCGACCAGACCAAGCCGCAGGCGGTGTTCGACGTCGTCGTGCCCGCCGCGCGACGCGAGGTGGCGTTCTCCGCGCTCTCGCATCATTGCCATCTGCTGACCGAAAAACCGCTCGCCGACAGCCCGGAGAACGCACGCGCCATTGTCGAGCGCGCCCGGCAGGCAGGCCGTGTCCATGCCGTCGTGCAGAACCGCCGCTACGTCGCCAATGTCCGGCGCATCCGGCGCTTTCTCGACTCCGGCGCGATCGGCGCGCCGACCAGCATTCACGCCGACTTCTTCGTCGCGCCGCATTTCGGCGGGTTCCGCGAGGAGATGCGCCATGTGCTGCTGCTCGACATGGCGATCCACACCTTCGACGCCGCGCGCTACATGGTGAACGGCGACCCGAAGCGCGTCTTCTGCCTTGAATGGGAGCCGGCCAATTCCTGGTACGCGCAAGGCTCGTCGGCGACGGCCGTCTTCGAGTTCGGCGGCGGCAAGGTGTTCACCTATCGCGGCAGCTGGTGCGCCGACGGTTTCCGCAGCAGCTGGGAGGCGGGCTGGCGCATCGTCGGCGAGCGCGGCAGCTCTCATCTGGGACGGTTTTGACGAATTGAAGGCCGAGGCCGCGCGGCCGGTCCGCGACGGCCTGTTCGACCGCGTGGAGCCAGTCGAGGTGCCGCCGCTCGACGAGAGCGACCGCATCGGCGGGCATCTTGGCGTGATCCAGGATTTCGTCCGCGCCGTCGAAAGCGGCACCGAGCCCGAGACGCGCGGCGCCGACAACATCAAAAGCCTCGGCATGGTCTTCGCCGCGATCGAAAGCGCGGAGACCGGGCGCCGGGTCGACATCACCACCGAGGACGCATGACGATGCCGAACCCGCTTCTCGATATCCGGATCGGCACGATGGTGCGGGCCAATCTCGACGATCCCGCGGCATATGTGCGGCAGATCCTGCCGCTCGGCTTCGAGAGCATCCAGCCCTTCTTCTGGCAGACGCTCGGCGGCAAGGACATTCCGCGCCTCGCCGGCGAGCTGCGCGAGGCGATCGGCAATGCCGACGTCACCATCAGCTCGATCGGCGTGTTCGGCAATCCGCTGGAGGATGGCGACAACGACCGCGAGGTGCTCGCCGCCTGGGAAACGATCATCGACAACGCGCATCTGTTCGGCACCGACACCATAAGCGGCTTCACCGGCCGCGTCCGTGGCAAGCCGCTGACCGACAGCCTGCCGCGCTTCCGCGAGGTCTGGGGCAGGCTTGCCAAGCGCGCGGCGGACAAGGGCGTGAGGATCGCCTTCGAGAACTGCGCGATGGACGGCAACTGGGCGAGCGGCGACTGGAACATCGCCCACAATCCCGACGCCTGGGAGCTGATGTTCAACGAACTGCCCAACGACAATCTCGGTCTCGAATGGGAGCCCTGCCACCAGCTCGTCTATCTGATCGACCCGATCCCGCAGATCCGCAAATGGGCGCCGAAAATCTTCCATGTGCACGGCAAGGACGCGACAGTGCGCTGGGACGTGATCCGCGAGCACGGCGTTTTTGGCAAACTCCCTTTCGTGCAGATGCGCACACCGGGCTTCGGCGACAGCGACTGGACGCGCGTGATCAGCGAGCTGCGGCTGGCCGGCTATCGTGGCTCGATCGACATCGAGGGCTGGCACGACCCGGTTTACCGCGACGCGCTGGAAATGACCGGGCAGGCGCGCGCGCTCGAATTTCTGAAACAGTGCCGTGGAGGACTGGCCTACGTGCCCGCCGCGACCTGAACGTCCGGCATCCGCCGGAACAGGAATGCCGGCAGTTTGCCGGAGAACGCTGGAGCCCACCCGGGCAAAAGGGAGGAAGTCAATGACACATGCAATGAGGAAGCTGGGCGGCGTGCTGTTCGCAGCGGTCAGCGCGCTCGCGATCACGGCGTCGGCGACGACTGCCAGCGCAGAGTTGCTGCGCGACAATTGGTGCAAGGACGTTCACCTGCGCTTCTTCGCGGGTGGCGCGGAAGGCGACGCTTTTGCGTCGATCGTCTACAACGGCGCTCTGCAGGCGGCGAAGGACACCGGCGCGCAGGTGGACTACGTCTTCTCGGGCTGGAAGGCAGAGACGATGGTCCAGCAGCTGCGTGAAGCAATTGCCGCGAAGCCGGACGGGATCGCCATGATGGGCCACCCGGGCGAAGCGTCGATCATGCCGCTCGCCGAGGAAGCCTCCAAGGCCGGCATCAAGATGATGTACCAGAACGTACCGCTTCCGGGCGTCGTCGCCAAGTTTGGCGGCGGCTACGTCGGCGCGCAGCAAGGCCCGCAGGGCAAGGCGCTCGGCGAGGA
>CAVSLC010000017.1:0-60179 GCA_963728565.1 uncultured delta proteobacterium | reverse complement strand
TTTTTTCGCCGCCGACTTCTTCTTTGTGGTTGCCTTCTTCGCCATGCATCGTTCTCCTTTATCTTAAGTTTTCAATGGTCACCCATCTAAGCAACTGACGTTTAACGTGTCTGATAATACTTTAATACTTGGGGGAAAGAATAGAAAAAATTCATATCCGGCGATTTTGCCACCGTCATCATCAAGTCGCGCTCGACCAAAAATATTTGCGATGAGCAATTCCCGGTTCACGGCTAGCATCGGCAAAGCACGGCAAATTTTCAACTAATCGCATCGCACCAACCCGACGAAAGCCCAAACCGTGGCGAATGATCGGCGCCCGCTTCGATGGTTACTCTACACTCGGCTCCAGGCTAGCGCGTCTGGGCGTACAGCTTATCGATGGCGCCGCTCTGCTCTATCTCGCGGACGAAACGCATGTCGACGAACCCTTTAGGATCGGCGCTCTTGGCGCGCGGGTCGCGATCCGCGGCGAGTTCGAAGATAATCTCGACGGCGGCGGGCGCGGCGTACGGCACCCGCGGGAACTGTTTTACGACGAACGACTCATAGGCGTCTTCCAGGGCTTCGCGGTCTTGCACGCGCAGATATTTTTGCATGATCTTCAGCGCTGCTTCGCGATTGCTTTTAGCATAGTGGATCGCTTCGACGATGACTCGAACAGTTCTTCGAACCGTGTCTTCATTGGCCTTCACGTAAGCGCGCCGGGTCACCAGCCCGCCTTGTAGAAATGGAATACCCAATTCGACGCCGTCAGCCAGGGCGCGAAACCCCAAGCGGCGGGCCTGCACGGTTTGCGGCGAGTCGAGCACCGTAGCATCAAGCTTTTTAGCTTCCATGGCGCCAAGGCGAGTCGCCGGTCCGCCGCCGCCTGCCTGAATGATCTGTACATCTTTATTCTCATTGATTCCGAGCTTGCGAAGAATCAATCGCAATGCCCAGTCCGCGGCGGCGCCGTAGCGCCCGATGCCGATCACTTTTCCGCGCAGATCCTCAGGGCGGCGGATCTCGGGACGAGTCATAAGCTGGTAGGAGTTTAAATTGCACCAGCCCGCCAGCATGACCAAGTCAAGGCCGTTCAGATACGGCCCAACCGCCAGGCCTCCGGACATCGTCGCCAGAGGCGCTGCGCCGGCGGTGAGCGCCTGCACCGCCGGCGCGGAGTCCACGTAGATCAGGTCCGCGTTTAAGCCGTGGCGCTCGAAGAGCCCAGCCTCGCGCGCAAACCAAGTCGCGGAGTTGGTCATGGTAAATTGGCTGTAAATCAATTTAAGCGGCTCTTGTCCGGGCGCCTGCTGCGGGACCAAAAGTAAGACGGCGAGAGCACCAATGATCAACGTGCCTTTCATAAGCCCTCCTTGAATGACTAAGACATCGCACAGCGCCGCTGAAAAAAGCAATCTGATTGCTGCAACAGGTGATCCGCGCCGACGTCGTGAAATCCTCGGGCTAGGTTCAGCAAGCAAAACCGACAGACATTTGCCGGCTTAAAAATGTGCTGAACAGCAATCCTGTGGCGATTCGCCGTAACTAAGATTTCATGCGGCTTCCCCTTGATGTTCCAGGGCAGGGCTGCGGCGGCGAGCGGTAAAACCGGCATCGTGGCAGTCCAGTAGATTGAGTCGCTTTTTTCACTTGACACTCATTCGAGACTCTACTAAGCGACGTTTAGAATTATTTCGTCCAAATTCGGGGAATGAGCCAGCTGAATCGAAGGGGGAATGCATATGGCTTACAAACTCGAGGGAAGTCTTCTCGAAGTCTGCAATTGCGAGGTGCTCTGCCCCTGTTGGATCGGGGTCGATCCGGACAACGGCACTTGCGACACCGTGGTTGCGCATCATTTTGACAGAGGGAAAATCGATGGTGTAGACGTATCCGGGCTCACGATGGGTTTCACTGCGCACGTTCCGGGAAACATACTCAAAGGCAACTGGCGCGCGGTGGTCCATATCGATCAAGCGGCGACGAAAGAACAGGAAGATGCGCTGCTCAGTGTTTACACCGGCAAGCAGGGCGGCCCGCTGGCGGACCTTTTCCAATTGATCGGCGAAGTAGTCGCGGTTGAGCGCTCGCCCATCACCTTCACGGTTGAGGAAGGCAAGGGAACCCTGCGGATCGGCAATGTCGCGGATTGTGAGATGGAACCTTTCCGCGGTCCTAACGGTGATGTGACAACGCTCCACGATTCGGTTTTTTCGACCATTCCCGGCTCACCGGCATACGTTGCCAAGGCAACCAAATACAAGATGGACAATCCTAAATTGGGCCAAAGCATCGACCTTAAGGATCACAACGCGATTCAGGGAAAGTTTGTATTTGAAGGCTGATGCCGGTTGGGAATGCAACAGTAACCTGCTCACGGCAGGCTGCAAAGTTGCGGAAGCTTCGCTTATCTTGGCGTCTTTGCGCGAAAAATTCCTGTTCTAACTGGGTGTGATAATCGTTTCCTGTTTGCGGCTTTCCCCAGCCCGTTATGCAAGCTCTGCGCATAAGCCCCGCTGCTGATCGTCGACTCTTCCTGTGGCTGATGGGCTCGTTGATCGGCGTGGCATGGCTGATTCTCTGGATCTGGGATCGCTCACCGTATGGCCGCTATCTCCATCATGCAGATCTGGGCGAGTTGGGCCTCGGCGGATCGGCCGTTCTCGCTATCGTGCTCTACCTGGTTGGCTGGGTCCTGATGACGGCGGCGATGATGTTGCCGACCGCCTTGCCACTGCTCGAGATATTTCGCCGCCTGATCATGCGCCGGCCGGATCGACGGCAACTCATGATCGAGGTGATTACCGGCTATCTAAGTGTTTGGCTGGTCTTCGGCATTGCCGCCCATTCAGCCGATTGGCTACTGCATCAAGCTGTAGAACGCAGTCGTTGGCTCGACACCAACGGCTGGGTCATTGGAGCGGGCACGCTGCTGTTGGCCGGCGGTTTTCAGTTCACCGGGCTCAAATACCGCTGTCTGGACAAATGCCGAGCGCCTTTGAGTTTTGTCATGGAACACTGGCGCGGCCGGCATGAACACCGAAACGCGCTCTTGCTCGGAGTCCATCATGGGGTCTTTTGTGTGGGCTGCTGCTGGGCCTTGATGCTCTTGATGTTCGCTGTCGGCATCGGCAATGTCGGTTGGATGCTGGCCCTTGGCGCGCTTATGGCAATGGAGAAAAACATGCCTTGGGGCCGCAGGCTGAGCGCTCCCGTCGGTGTGGCTTTACTCGCATCCGGAGTCTTGATCGTGTTGAGCCATTCCTTTTCCATCCAAGGTTAGCACGCCTGGTAAATATGAGTTCCCGAGTTCCGAATTCGAAACCGCGCAACAAATCCGAGATCCGAAGCACGAAATCCGAAACAATACAGCAGCTAAATGAATCTCGAGCATAAAAGCCAAACCTCCGAATGGATCCAACTCGGTTGGACATTGTCTACCTATGTTCGGGTCTTCGAATTACTTCGAGCTTTGGACTTTGTGCTTCGAATTCGCACATAAGTCCTATGCCGCCCTGCGTCCATCTGATGTCGCTCCGGGAAATACTTTGCCGTGGCCCTTGCGAGTTAGCGCCGGCCCGCCGCGAGTTTCAATGAATCCGGAAGGTCACGGAGGCGGCCCATGGCGGCCACGCCCAGAAAGGGTCCCACACCCAGCGCGGCGAATGCCCAGCGCCATCCTACCCAGCTGACGACTACGGGAATCATCCAGATCGACGCCACTGTGAGAGCGAAGCCGACGCAAGTCTGAATCGTCAGCGCTGTCCCGACATAGGCGGGCTGCGAAAGCTCAGTGACCGCGGTGGAGAATTGAGCCGAATCGGCAATGACAGTAATGCCCCATAGAATAGCTATGGCGAGAGTGACACCGGGAGGACCTCCAAAGGTGAAACCGATGAGGAGGGCGCAGAGACCGCTCAAACCCATGGCGGCCATCGTAAGAGTTGTCCGCCCCCAACGATCCGATACCACTCCGCCGATATAGCAGCCGAGCGCACCGATCGCGATCACAAGAAAGGCCGCAACACTCGGATGCATGCCGAAGTAATCGTTGGCGCCTTGGATTTGAATGCTTTCGGCAAGAAAAACTCCGATCCATGCCCACATCGGATATAGCTCCCACATGTGTCCGAAATAGCCGAAGCACGTGAGCCGCAATCCACGCTCGCGAAAAATGGCGCCGGCCATGCGAATGTCAAACCGCGCGGGTGGAAATCGGTAAGGGCCATCCCTGACTAAGACCAAGATGATCACACAGCTCAATACCGCCAGCAGTGACGACGCCAGCAGAGTCTGGCGCCACGGAAGGTCGGTGGCGCCGCGAATCAGATGCGGAATCGCCGAACCAGCCGTAAGAGCGCCGATCAAGATTCCCATCGCGACGCCGCGGCCGTCGCGAAACCAGGTTGCCATAATCTTCATGGCCGGCGGGTAGGCGCCGGCCATGCAAATACCCGTGATAACGCGCAAGACCAGAGCCGGTGCAAGATTGTCCACCCATAGAGCCAGCGCGCCGTTCGCCGTTGCGCCAACGGCGGCGCTGATCGCCATGAGAATGCGGGGAGAGTAGATATCGGGCAGATTGCCGAGCGCGCTCAGGAGCGTGCCGATGATGAAGCCTACCTGGACAGCGATGGTGAGTCCCGCCCGGCCGTTATCGCTGAGCTGCCATTCGCTCGAGAGCGCTGGAAGCACGGCAGTGGCGCTAAACCAGAGTGAGAGCGCAAATAATTCAGCAATGGATAGATAGACGAGCGCGCGCCAGCGTTGGCCTGCCTCCTTCCGGTAGGGATTGTGAATGGATCCCGGGCTTTGGTCTCTCATCCGAAGAAGCTACGTAAGCCGAGAGGCCGCGTCAAATGAAAATCTAAAACACTGGCCCGCAACAATATACGAAGCCGGGAAGCGTCAACAGCCATTTGCCGATCTTAGAGTTGGGACAGGGATGATGCGACCTGACCGATTCCAAAGCCCCTACCGAATCCCATTTTTGAAATTCCTCTTCATTAATCAGATAAATGGACGTTGGAGATCTCCCCCTCAGCGTCCCCGACTTACTTTCTTTAATGGCATGGACGTTGCTGGTTTCCTTATGGATGAAGGACGGGAATCGGTCTTGGCTTCACCCTCAGCAGAGCTAGTCTTATTCGGGGAGGATTACCATGGCAACATTTCAAGCGATAGGAGATTTCTTCTCGCGTATCTTCGGTTGGGGTGGGCGTAGTTGGGGAGGAGAGAGGGGGCCGCAGCCAGGTGATGGGGCGGTCGTTCACCATTCTTCCGGCGAGGCCGACTTCGATGGTTTATCGGGAGATGTCCCGCCGCCGATCAAGGATGCTAATCGCGATCTCCCGTACCCGCCGAAAAAATCCGCCGATTAAGCTCTCAGCAGCTACTCATCGGCAGGCCTGCTAAACGGGATGCTGCGGTTTTCAACATCAATAAGCTCACGTTTTCAATGTGAGGCTTTCGCTTCACCGCTAGTGATTTAGACTGAACTGGCAGCAGAAATATGAGCTGCTGGTGTGCCGATGGTGCAGCGATAGCTGTTACATTGGTGCTGACCACCTGCTCTTCACGGCATAATTTTCTTGACGAGCCAACCGCAGAGGAGCTAGCGGTGGCAAGGCGATGTCTCTCGAGTATGTACAGGCCTATCGGTCTCTAATCGAAGTCACTCAATGGTTAGCCTCTATAGAGCCCCTGGGACGGCGCGCGCTCCCAATCCTAATGCCGCCCGCCTGTTTGTCGATTTTCTGCTCTCAGAAGAGGCGCAAACCATGATGCGCGGGCGTAGCCGCATTCCTTCACGTCCCGATGTGCCGCCTGAGCCCGCCGAGCTCACCCGCGGCTTGAATATCATTACTACCGATGTTTCGCTGGTGAACCAATCAAAACAACTGGCTAAGGAGTTCTACGATATTTTCAAATCCGGAATAACTCCAATATCGACATCGGCCCCAACGTTAGCCCCAAACCTCACTGGCCACTCGTACGACCAGCGATAACTTTGCAACCTCGGCATCGACGCTGATGTTATTACCCAAGACTGTGCTCGAGAAGCCGCACTGAGGGCTGAGCGCGAGCTGTTCAAGAGGTACATATTGGGCTGCTTGGTCGATGCGCCGTTTGATTTGGTCTGCGGTTTCCATTTCACCGCTTTTGCTTGTCACCAGTCCGAGGACGATCTTTTTTTGTTTGGGGACAAAGCGGAGCGGTGAAAAACTCCCGGCTCGAGGGGAGTCGTATTCGAGAAAAAAACCGTCAAGCTTAAATTCGTTGAATAGAATCTCAGCCACCGGATCGTAACCCCCCTCGGCGGCCCAGGCGCTGCGGAAGTTGCCCCGGCAGATATGCATACATACGGTCATATTTGCCGGCCGGTCTGCGATGCAGTCATTAATTAGTTTTGCGTATATGCGCGGCAGCTGGTTCGGGTCCTCGCCGATGCGGCGCACGCCTTCGCGCATCTTCTCGTCGCAAAGATAGGCCATGTTGGGATCGTCGAGTTGTAGATAGGTACAACCGAGCTCCGCCAGCGCGCCAATCTCTTCACGATAGACTTGCGCCAGGTCACTGTAGAAACGCTCCATGTCAGGGTACGCCTGTCTGTCGACCGCGTCGCGTCCGCCGCGCATGTGCAGAATTGTCGGCGATGGAATGCACAGCTTTGGCGTGCGAGTAGTCACCGAGGCCAAGTATTTAAAATTGTCGGTCTCAATCCCCCGGCTGCGCTCAAGATGGCCTGTGGTATAAAACCGGGTCGGTGACCGTTCGATTTCTTGCCCACCCGACTGAAACTTGCGAGCAACGCCACCGCCGTCGGCGACGCCTTCCTTGACGCTGACGCCTTTGATCTGGCGCAAAAAATCTGCATGCCAGATGGTGCGGCGATATTCGCCATCGGTGATGCCCTGCAGGCCGATTTCTTCCTGCAGCTTGGCTACGTCGCGAATGCAGCGGTCTTCGATTTCCCGCAGCGAGGCGCTCGATAGAGTTCCTCCCAGATGCTGCTCACGAGCGCTCAACAGTTCCGGCGGTCTCAGCAAGCTGCCGACGTGGTCGGCGCGAAAAGGCGCATTTTTTTCACTCATAGGCGTATCCTCGTTGAAATAGTAATCGCAATTTCCTCGATAAGAAAAGAGTAACGCGGTTGAAAGCCAAGTTGCACGACGGTGACATATGCACTGGGCAATTGATAAACCAAATTCGTCCTCCGATCCACTAGGCAGTCAATCAAGTAGCAGAAGGAACACCGGATCAATGCGTCAGCGAAGATTATCTGCTTAGCACCGCGGCTCTTCGGTGCGCAGCGCATTGGTCAACCCGGAGATGGCATTGGCAAAGGCGGGAGTCGTGTACAGGCAAACGCCCGACTGTTCGGTGAGCCGCGCCCAGGCGTCGGCCATATGCACGGCGGCCCTGCTCGTGGCGCGTGTCGATGATGCGAAAGTCCTGATCGGACATCACGTCGAGCAGCGGCAGAATAGGGTCGCCGGCGAGGCCGAAGATATTCTTGACGCCTTCGAGTTTGAGCGCTCTGCAGATAAGATGACTTCCGCTGACTTGGGCCATGACGGTATCCTTTCCGGCTTGCGCAGGCTTGATGGAAGATCATCCCGCATGGGAGAATATAACGAGCGGTTTGTTTTGTCCTTTGTAGCGCATCTCGAGCGAACGATAACGCAACCTCAAAACGTCACAATTGTGGAGCGACGGTTTCGGCGGATGACCCTCACAATAGCCGCAGCCGGTCGATTGACTCGAGGTGGGGCAAGCTGCAGTAGGGAGACGAAGTCTAGCAGGGTCTGAAAAAAGCCTTTGCAGGCTGCTCAAAAAGATCCAGATGCGAGGCGCGCGAAAATCGACGAGTGGAGGCGTACTTACAGTACGTTGCAGCGAGGCGATTGAGCGGCAACGAAGCATATGGGTCTTTTTCAGCAGTCTGCTAGATTGACTCGGCGGAACTGTTAAGCTTCATAGACGCGGGCCAATCGCGCTCACGAAGGTAATTCGGTGACAAAGAACCACTCAGTCGAAATTCTGTCAATCGAGGGACGGGAGGTCCGAGTGACCAACCCCGACAAACCCTATTTTTCCAAGCAGACCAAACTCTCGAAACTCGATCTCGTTCGCTACTATCTGTCGGTTGCGTCCGGGGGCTCTGGCCGGGATCCGCGATCGCCCCCTGGTTCTCAAGCGTTTCGTCGATGGCGCGGAAGGCGAGGCGTTCTATCAGAAACGCGCCCCCGCCAATCGGCCCCCGTGGTTGCGAACGGTGACGTTGTCGTTTCCGTCGGGACGCAAAGCGGAAGAAGTCGTAGTCGATGACGCGGCGGGACTTGCGTGGATTGTGAACCTGGGTTGCATCGAACTACATCCCCACCCGGTGCGTTCCGGCAATCTTGAGCATCCGGACGAGTTGCGCGTTGATCTCGATCCAATTCCCGGCGTTGATTGGGAGGACGTGCGCCGTGTTGCGCTCGAGGTGAAATCTTTTCTCGAGGAGATGGGGCTTCGTGGATGGCCCAAGACCAGCGGCTCACGGGGAATGCACGTCAATGTTCGGATCGAACCGCGCTGGAGGTTCCTCGAGGTGCGCCGCGCCGCGCTGGCATTGTCGCGCGCCGTCGAGCGGCGCCTACCGACTCTGGCCAGCTCGAAGTGGTGGAAGGAGGAGCGGCACGGCGTTTTCCTCGATTATAACCAGAACGCCAAAGACCGTACCACTTGCTCTGCGTATTCGGTGCGTCCGCTTCCCGATGCTCGGGTATCCACACCACTTAGCTGGAACGAAGTTCCCGATTGCAATCCCGCCGAGTTCACGGTGCTCACCGTTCCCAAGCGCTTGGCCGAGCTCGGTGATCCACACGCGCAGATCGATGCCGCGGCGGGCTCGCTTGAGAAGCTGCTCGAGCTCGCGGCAGAAGACGAGGCGGCAGGGCTTGGCGATGCACCGTGGCCGCCACACTTTCGTAAGATGGAGGGCGAAGCGCCGCGTGTGCAGCCTTCGCGCGCGCGCTCGGCGACGAAAAAAACGATCGTCAAGAAGCCAAGGACCAGGGCGCCGCTTCTGGTGGTCGCGAATTCTCCAAGCAGAGAAGCAGCCCTCGCCGGTCTGGAAAGATGGAATAGGAAACATCCCGAAGTGGCTGCGCTTCTCGCGTTGGATGACGTGCTGATCGACTCCATGCGCGGCCGCTCGTCCACCTGGACGCGCATCCGAGTGAACCTGCGAAATGTGCCGGAAGAAGTGCGCCCGGCGCAAGAAACCCCCGACCCTGACGATGACCCCACCCGTGAATGGCGTGAACGGCGCGCTACGAAGGAGGATGGGAGTTAGCGCTGAATCTTCATGCAACGAGGAAAGACTCGCAAAATAACATCTAAGCATTTCTCCCACGTAGCATGCCCGAATCAATCCGCGTCGAACAGCTTTCCAAGCTATACCGGTCCAGGGATGGGAGTGAGGTCGAAGCGCTTCGCGACATCTCCTTCACCGTGGCCCGCGGCGAGTTTGTTTCCATAGTCGGCCAAAGCGGCTGCGGCAAGTCGAGCTTGCTGAAAATTCTTGCGGGCCTTCTTTCCAAGACCAGCGGCCTAATCACGATCGAAGATCGCGAGTTGGATGGACCTCGCAGCGATATCGGCCTCATGTTCCAGAAGCCGCTGCTGTTGGAATGGCGCCGGGTGCTGGATAACGTGTTGCTGCCGGTGGAGATTTACCGGCTCGATCGAAAAGAATATGAGAAGAAAGCGCGCCGGCTCCTCGATACCGCCGGTCTGGCGGATTTCCTCACCAAATATCCGTTTGAGCTTTCCGGCGGCATGCAGCAAAGGGTTGCCCTCTGCCGCGCGCTCGTCGCCGAACCTTCGCTGCTTTTGATGGACGAACCTTTCGGGGCGCTCGACACACTGACCCGGCAGAGAATGGGTTTTGAGCTACTCCGATTGTGGGAAGAGTGGAAAAGCACCGTCTTGTTCGTGACCCACGACGTTGACGAAGCAGTGATGCTGTCCGACCGGGTACTGGTGATGTCTTCGCGACCTGGAACGGTCCTGGGCTCGTTTACGGTCGATCTCCCACGACCACGTCAGATCTTCATCAAAGACACTGCTGGGTTCATCCATTTTAGCAGCCGCATCCGGCGCTGCCTGTGGGAGGAAGCCGATGCTTGAGGCGATTCAAGCCGGAAGAGTCGCGCGCGGAACTATCTTCTATGCCGGCGCGATCCTCCTCTGGGAATTGCTCGTCAAGCTGCTCCAGGTGCCGGACTGGCTTCTGCCCGCGCCTTCTCAGATCATCGATGTCATCGTCGACAAGAATCCGGTGATGCTGTCGCACACTCTGGTAACTTTGTACGAAAGCGTGATGGGCTTTGCTCTCGCTTTGGTGCTCGGCGTCATTTGCGCCATCGGCATCGTCCACTTCCCGCTTCTGCGTGACACGCTCTATCCGGGATTGATCATGTTCAACTCGTTCCCGAAGGTCGCCATCGCCCCTCTGTTTGTCGTATGGATCGGCATCGGCATCGAATCGAAGATCGCCAACGCCTTTCTCACCGCAGTCTTTCCGATCGTGCTCAATACCATCATGGGGCTCACCAACATGGATCCGGAGTTGCTCGAGCTGGTTCGTTCCATGTCCAGAAGTCGCTGGATCTTGTTCTGGAAAATTCGCCTGCCCCATTCACTTCCTTATCTTTTTGCCGGATGCAAGATCGCGATCTCTTTGGCCGTCATCGGAGCGATCGTCGGAGAGTTCATCTCGGGAAGGTCTGGGCTGGGCTATCTGGTGCTCTCGGCCAACAACTATTTCAACACGCCGATGGCCTTCACCGCGCTGCTCTATCTGGTGGTGATGTCGCTGGCGCTTTACGGCTTGGTGATTTTGGCGGAGAAACTCATCCTCCCCTGGTCGCGCCGGGAAACCGTTGGGTGAGACGGGTCAATCACTGTATTCGTTCAACCTTTTGACGTTCAACCCTTCGCTTCGTTCCCTAATCTCGCCATCTAAGAATGTGCCTAGTTGAGCGGCCGGATAACGAGTGACCCGTTTGCTTTGCCTGGCTCGTTAAATTAGTTTGGAACAGCCCGCCAAGCCCTTCCGTTCTCTGTTAACAGAAATAATCCGTCACCATGGCGAAAAAACGATCCACGCGAAAGCAGACCGGCACAGCTAAAACCACCAAAGAGCAAAAACCGGAAAAGCAGCCGCTCTTTTTTCAGCTCTCCGTCACTGCACTGATTCTGTTAATTTACGGAACTTTTCTTGCTCACCAGGCTGATCTGACCAAAGGGGACCTCGGGCGCCATCTAAAGAACGGACAGCTATTCGTCCAGGATCTACGGATCCCGACGCATAACCTTTACTCCTATACCTATCCTGACCATCCGTTCGTCAATCATCATTGGGGCAGCGGTGTTGTCTTCTACTTGATCGAACAGGTCAGCGGCTTCCCGGGATTGACGGTGGCATTTATCGTCTTGAGTCTGGTTACCCTCTGGCTGTTTTTCGATCTCGCGGTCAGGTACGGCTCTTTTTCGCTGGCCGCGCCGCTGACGTTGCTGGCTCTTCCGGTTTTAATCACCCGGCACGAAGTTAGACCGGAGGTGTTCAGCTATTTTTTAAGCGGTCTGTTTCTCCATGTTCTGCTGGGCTACAAATCTGGACAACTCGGTTTTCGCTGGCTGTTCTGTTTGCCGCTACTGCAAATCTTTTGGGTCAACCTGCATATCTATTTTTTCGTCGGCTTTTTCCTGGTGGGAGCGTTTTTTCTTCAGTGCTTGATTGAGTTCTGGCGTAAAAAGGATCGCGACGATTGGGTCCGTGTGAAATTTATGGCACTGGCTTTATTCCTGACCCTGTTGGCGGCCTGCCTCAATCCATCGAGTGTCACCGGCGCGCTCTATCCCTTTCTCATCTTGAAGGGCTATCAAGTTCCTGTCATCGAGAACTACCCGGTGCACGCGGTTTTGCAGGAGGGCATCCGGTTTCTTCCCTTTTCTTACTTTGCCATCGTTTTCGGTTTGCTTTGCGTTAGCTGGATCTATGCGGCAGTCAAAGCGCCCCGGACTCTTTCCGTCGCGAATTTTCTAATGAGCTTGTTTTTTTCACTGTTCGCCTGGTGGGCGATCAGAAACTTCGCTTTCTTCGGTTACTTTGCTGTGCCGTTGACTGCGATGAACTTGAAGAGTTCTGCCGGGGGCGACGGCAAAGCGAGCTCATCGCCTTCGGTGCTCAAGATCTCGGGTGTCCTGGTAGCGATCGCGGCCGTACTTATCTGGATCAACCCGGCGTATTTATTGAGCAGCGGCCGAGGGCCCAGAGGAGTCGGACTGGAAGCAGAGAATAATGCGGCGGCGGAGTTTTTTCTCAAAGAAAAACTGCAGGGACCGATCTATAACAACTATGACGTGGGCGCATATCTAATCTACTTTCTTTATCCGGGCCAACGAGTTTTCATCGATAATCGGCCGGAAGCATATCCCACAGCCTTTTTCACCGATGTCTATTTACCGCTTCACCTGAACGAACAAAAGTGGCAAAGCGTAAGCAGCTCATACGGCTTTAACGTGCTGTTTTTCAATCACCGTGATCGCTCCAGCTGGGGCGAGCAGTTTATGATCCGGCGCTTGCTCGATCCCGCCTGGGCACCGGTCTACTTCGACAAGAGCGTGCTCGTTCTGCTGCGGCGAAACGGTCCTAACCGAGAGGCCATAGCTAGGTTTGAATTGCCTAGGGAAAAGATTCTGGAACGACCGAACTGAGTCCCGCGTAGGCGATAGAGGCGTCATTAGCGACGTAAGTGACTACGTAGACAAACGCCAGCAACCGCTGCAGCGAGAGCAGTGGCGCGATGCCGCCGGCAAGAAATATCTTCGCATACAGAACCTCCCCTCCGAGTATCATACATCGGTCACAAAATCGCACGAATTCGCCTCTCACTTACTCCCACTTTCTTGACTGATCGCTTTCACCTACCGAAGCTTGTCAACTCATCAAGTACGCTCCCCATTTCACCTCGATTGGTCAGATGGTAGATGGCACCAGCGAATTTAACACAGCGCAGTCGTTTTACGGGACTGATGTAGTGCTACAAGACCCTAGAGTTCGCTCATTAGAGGAGAGCCATTAGACTGCTCATCAAGGGGCCACTCCTTATTAACCAGTTGAATTGAAGCGTCGTTCAGTTCAATCCTGCAACGATCTGCATCGCAGCTCGCCTAGATATACTGCGGGCCAATATCTGGATATACTGCCAGAATGGCAGCGTTTACCGGATTATGTCCTCGACAAGATCCTAGCAACCGGAGGATATTTCAGGCGGTTTTGTGCTTAGGGGAATCGAAGAGAAAACGTGATATACCGCCGGACAGTCGGCAGTATACTCAATAGTTAGGCATAGAAGTGATGTGGGCGAAGGAAGCGACGACGAGGGTTCGTCATGAATGAACCTGTTGGGTTTAGCGGATCAGTGGCAACGCGTTAGAGCAATGTCTGCATACCCGCTGGTCTTAGCGACGCGCAAAGCGGCAGTTCGTGGTATTTACAGTCCAAACGACGTCGACAAACCGTTTGTTGGTACTATTGAGCTTGAATTGCGTAAGGGGGCCGACGGACGTGCCAAAAACGAAAAGTGGATTTACTATTTCTGGCGGCTTGATACTCCGACTGCCGAGTTTGTCTGGGCCGCTAGTAACGGAGTATCATTTCGCGTGATTCCAGATACAGAGGAACCGTTCCAATTCGCTGTTTTACACGCGGTCGAAAACATTCAACGGAAACGGCACGGCCGTAAATGCGTTCTTCGGGTCGAAGGGTATGAGTGGATCAACTAAGGTATCTAACTCGCGGCTTAAGACTGATGTCGAGAACGCTCTCCTTGGGGCTCGCTTTTTTCGCCACGGCTTAGCCTCATGATGTTGGGTTGCTTGAGAGAGGCGTAGTTGATGCTCGACTCGGTCGAAAGGCTTATATCCTTAATTCGCCAGCTCCCAAATGCTGCGCCTTTTCTCTGTGGGCCTTCTCGCGCTACTGCTCCAAATTCCAATCGCGATGATCGGCGGCCTCGTCTCGGAACGTCAAGAGAGACGTCAAGCCGCCGTGACCGAGGTTTCCTCCAAGTGGGGAAACGTCCAATTCATCATCGGCCCGGCGCTCGTCGTTCCATATGCGTATCGCTGGACCGAAATTTCGGCGGCCGGCCAACAGATCACGCGCACCGAAACTCGGAACGCAATCTTTCTACCGCAGCAGCTCCGGGTCCATGGGTCAATCAACTCCGAACTTCGCTATCGTGGCATCTACTCGGTACCTGTTTACAAGCTGGATCTCACGCTTGAAGGTGAGTTCACACGTTCTAGCTTCTCAGAGATAGGGATTGAGCCTACGGCGGTTGCCTGGGAGCGCGCCCAGCTGGCGATCGGCATATCGGATGCGCGTGTCATTCAGCAAGAGACCGCCGTAACATGGAACGGCCAGCCGGTCTCGTTCCTTCCCGGAACCGGGGCCTTCACAGACGGCGGCACGGGAATCCACGCAGTCGTCGGTCTCGCTGATGGAGCGCAGCGAGCGCAATTTTCGTTCCCGCTCTCTCTCAATGGGAGCCTTGGCGTCTACCTCGCGCCCTTCGCTCAAAACACTACCGTCGAACTCCAGTCGAACTATGGCCATCCAAGCTTCCAAGGTAACTGGCTCCCCGTCGAGCGATCCGTGTCGGAGGCTGCATTCAAAGCGAAGTGGGCCATTCCGTTTCTCGGCCGTAACTATCCTCAGGCGTGGAAGGCCGAAGTGGGGATGCGCAAAGAGATCGACGGCTCGCGCTTCGGAGTCGAGCTGGTGAATCCGGTAGATCACTACCGCATGGCGGAGCGGAGCGTGAAGTATGCAGGGCTCTTCATCCTTCTGACCTTCGCCACGCTCTGGCTCATTGAGGTATTGGCCGGTGTACGCGTCCATCCGATTCAGTACCTCATGCTCGGCGGAGCGCTCTGTCTCTTCTATCTGTTGGAGCTCTCGCTTTCAGAGCACCTTGGTTTCCCACTGGCATATACGGTTGCAAGTATCGCGGTCGTCGCGATGGTCGCCGGATACTCCGTAGTCGTGCTGCATCATATTAAGCGTGCTTTTGTCGTCGTAGGTGCCGTCTCCACCCTATATGCATACCTCTATATCCTTCTTATGAACGAGGACTACGCTCTCCTCTTTGGATCGGTTGGCCTCTTCTTAATCCTCGCCTCGATCATGTATGCCACCCGGCGAGTGGATTGGTACGGGATAGGAGCGCGGGCTCCGGTGCTTCACGATTGATTTTTCGTAGGCCATGGAGCAGGCTTTCCGACAATGCCTTGCAGCCGACCGTCACAACGTTCGCCTGCGGTCCATAGCCGCGTCGCTCCTCGACGCCGGCTGAAGGCAAGCGGTTAGGCACTAAACATGAGCGTCTTCGATAAAGTGCGTTCGAAGCTCGAGCGCTATCCACAGGCTCGACTTGAAGAGGCAGCGAGCTCACTCAGAGTCCTTCCGCTCCACGCAGGAGGGATTTCCTGTGACACTTTAGGTCGATGGAAGCGAATTCAACGTGTCCGTCGATGGCTGGCATGAGCATTTTGAAACAGAAGACGAGGCGATCGCATGCTTCGGCTTCGGTCTCTCGCGTCGCTGCCGACTCGAGATTACATTCCGAGGCGATCACCCCGTCAAGTGGACCGTGGAATCCCTCGACAGTGATGGGTGGTCACCCATTGCCACGACAGGACGCCTGTTCATTCCGTTCTGGAGACGAAAGCGGATCGAACACAGAACGAACACACTGATCGATAGTCTTTCGGGAACATAGGACGATCCGGCGGCAGCTACACCGGTTGCATCGAGAGAGCAGGCCTAACCATTGGGTTGAGAAGGACGCGAGCACGCGCCTCTCACCCGTACGTTAGCGAGAGTTCCAATCCCGTGCTATCGTGACCGACTAGGAGAATCATATGGCGCATTCCTTACCCGAGATTGAGAAGGACGCATTGGGTTTGCCGCCCGAGGATCGTGCACGGCTTGCGGTGCGGCTACTATCGAGTCTGGAAGGGCTTACGGAGTCGCCCGAGGAGATCGAAAAACTCTGGATAAAAGAAGCGGAGCGGCGGTTTCAAGAACTGCGCGACGGAGTTGTGCAAGGTATCCCCGCTGGTGAAGTCTTTGCTGAGTTGCGGAACAAGCGGTCGTGAAGGAGATCATCTTCCACCCGGAAGCTCGGGCGTAGATGCGCGAAGCAGTCGAGTTTTATGAGGCTCGGCTCGATGGACTCGGTCTCCGATTTTTGTCGGCCGTCGAGCAGATGGCGGAACGAATTTCCGACCGACCAGAGGCGGGCGCCCCGCTCGGTAGTGATTTCCGTAAGCGGATCGTTTCTGGTTTTCCCTACGACATTATTTATCGTGTTTGGAAAGATTACGTCTACCTCGTTGCCGTCGCTCACCAACACCGTCGTCCGGGCTATTGGCGCGACCGCTCCAGCCGTCGCTAACCATCGGCTTGAGGAGGCGCTGCGCGTTCCTCAGCCTTCGCGTTCGCCTTTGAGATTGAACTGATTTCTCCTTCACTGAACTTTGCAGTCATGTCCGCCTTCTGTCCGAGAACAGACGAACACACCTACCAAAATGCACCATAATGGAGCGCGGGTTATTCCAGATTTTATTGGGGTCCTTAGGAGGGAGCGGAACGTAATCGCAGCCGGGAAAGAAGTACGATTCTGGCGTGCTCCTTACTGAGCTACCCATAATCTAAGAAAACAATAACTTGGAACTAGCGGAAACTGCCTCGCACGGAAGCTGCCCGCTTTTTGGTTCGCCTCTCACCCAACTGCTTTTTTACTTCGGCAATTTCGGCGGAGTCGTTGCGTCTGGCGCAAGTTGACCGGTTAACGCTTCCATAAACACAACTAGATCTTTTTGCTCGTCCAGGGATAGATTGGATTGAGCGAGCGTCTTTCGTTCAAGCCACCTGATTCGGTGTGCGCCTTTGTTGTAAAACCCCACAACTCTTTCAACGTTCCAACTACGCGCTTAACTGCGCCGCATAAAGAAAAGAGAAGGTAAGCTCGTGGGCTAGACACGCGACGGTCGATCTGATTGAGATGGACTATTTGCGGCGAATCGCGGTCGCAGATCGAAATAGGAAGCCCGGTTGAAGCGGGCACTGAGGGAAACAAGCTCTAGGAGAAACGATGCGCGAGATCCTGACAGGTATCTACAGTTGGCCCTGGTTTTCGGAGCCGCACGGCTACAATTTCAACGGGCACTTTATCCGGCACGCTGAAGGCAATCTATGCGTCGATCCGGTGGAGCCGAGCGAGGAAGATTTGGAGGAAATAGCGCGGCAGGGTGTCGCGCGCATCCTGATCACCAACCGCAATCACTCGCGGGCCGCCAACAAGATTCGTGCCCGCACCGGCGCGCGCACGGCGATTCATCCCGCCGATGCGCCGCACGCGCGCGGCGAGGGCGCGGAACTCGATGACGAGTTGAAGATCGGCGACAAGGTTGGCCCGTTTGTGGTCGTCGGTGCGCCCGGGAAGTCGCCGGGAGAAGTCGTGCTTCACTGGCCAGAGCGAAAAATCCTGCTCGTTGGCGATGCGGTTGTCGGCGATCCGCCGGGGAAATGCAAGCTTCTGCCCGACAAGGTAGTGGAGGATCCGCGGCGCTTTCGCGAAAGTGCGCGTGCACTGCTGGCACTCGATTTCGATATTTTACTGGTCGGCGACGGCTCACCGATTTTGCAATCGGCGAAGGAGCGGCTGCAGGAACTAATACAAACTTTTTAGATTCAAACCGTCCCGCAGGCAGGGGGTTTTTATCTCGATTCCCCTTATGGATTACCGATGGTGTTGACGTCCAGCAGGAACTCGGGTCACGTCAACTTCCCCATCTGCACCAGGGTGCACGTGGGAAGGTCTATTTAGGACTTCACGCCGCGGTTTCGTTTATTTAGCCTGAAGCCTGCGCTATTAGAAAACAATCAGCGAGCGGGCAGCGGACCGCCGCCGGCCATCTGTTTATAGAGCTCGACCACCTCCTTATCGCGTGGCAATTCTTTGATCGCCTGCTCCACTTCTTCGCCGCTTAGAGGCGCGGGCGGGTCGCCCATTAGCTTGGTAAATTCGACGCGAAATTCCGGATCGGCAAATGACTTGCGCATCGCCTCGCGAATGATTCGCACCGGCTCTTGGGGTGTTCCCGGAGGAAAGATGAAAGGCCAGCGCGGGTACTGGAACGCGCGGAACATATCGAGCAGCTTCCGTTCTCGATCCGATTTGGCAAAGCTCCCGAACTCCGGCAGATTTGCAAATTTCGGGTGATGGCGGCCTTTGGGCACAGTCAGGGTCGCATGGAGGTGCGCCAGCTTCTTTTCGATATACTCCGGCTTCTCTATGACAAAGCGGGCGGCGCCGGTGGCGTGGGCATCCAGCTCGCCGCGCTCCATGGCGATGTAAATCTCCGGACCGGTAAAGCCGGTGACGAATCTTGGGTCCTTCAAGCCGAGCAGATACGCCACCATGCGTCCGGTGACATAGACCGGATGGCCGACGGCGTGGGCGCCGAAGCGCACGCCGCTCGCCGCTTGCAGCTTGGCTAGATTATCCCAGCCCGCATCAGCCTTGGTATAGAAGACGTAAGGATCGCCGGAATCCGTCGAGCCGAGATAAATAAATTTATCCAGATCGTATTGACTGCCGGGAAGGCCCAGAATCGGCCCAACCACGAGTCCGGCGCCGATGGATCCGATAGTCAGTCCGTCCGGCGGTGTTGAACTATAAATCATGTTGGCGGCTTTTCTGCCGGCCGCGCCGGAGACGAAGACAAGCAGCAAATTAGGATGACCGGGGATATGCTTTTCCAGCACGCGCATCAGCGCTCTGGTCTGGAACTCCCCCGAGCCGCCGGGCCCGCCGCCGCGGAGGATCCTGATGGTTTTTCCTTTGTAGAAGTCGGCCTGTGAAAAAGCCTGGCCCGCAGAGATGCATAATAAGAGCACGATCAGCAGGGAGCGCGCCAATGCGCGGACGCCAATGCGATTATCTATTTTCATAGAACCTCCGCGAAAGTGGAATCACGATTGTGAGTTATACCGCTTTCATCTCTCCGGCACGGTTTTGATTAAACATATCGGGACATCCAACGAAAGTCCGTTTGCAACAATATCTCCCATGCTCAAGCTTGGCAATTGCAGCGATGCGGTGCGTGACGCACGGGGAGGTTATTACAGGGATTGCATCCGCCACCCGAAGGAACCTAGGGCGCGCTCTTTGCGCTTTATTTCTCTTGGTCACCGACAACCCGACACATCAGATCGCGACATCTTATGCCGCTGTTGCGTATCGGCGGAGAAGCCTTGTGCCCGGCATATCGACTGCAGAATCGTCTGGACAGGAAACTCTCGATTCGATACGTTTCCTTCAACGCCAGAAGAAGGAGGTATCTATGATCAACGTCGAAGGAGAGCGAATCGAAGTCGTCGATGCGCACTCTCATATGGGCGCAAGAAAAAAGCTCGCCATACATCAGATCCCGCCGATTATGAAGTTCATGGCTGAGGACATGCTGCAATCGATGGACGACGCCGGGGTGGACGGAGTCGTAACTTTCGCGATCGGTATCGGAGAGCCGTCGGATTACAGGGAGACCAACGAGTACATCGCCGGCGCAATGAAACAGCACCCGGAACGGATTCACGGTTTCATGAGGCTCAGTCCGGGAAACGGTCCGAAGGATACCCTTAAAGTGCTGGAGGAAGGTATCAAGCTGGGCCTCAAGGGGATCAAAATTCATCCGCTGATCGAACACTGCCCGGCAAACGACAAAGAGAAGGTCTATCCGCTGATGGAGGCGGCACAGCACCACGGGCTCGCGGTCCTCTTTCACTGCGGCTTGGGCGAGGATGCCAGTCCCAAAAGGATCGGCGAAGTGGCCAGAGATTTCCCCAAGCTGCCGATCATCATGGGTCATTCGGGTCTGGTCGAAGGGGTGCGTGAGGTCGTCGAGATCGCCAAGCGCTGCGAAAACGTCCACATGGACAGCTCCGGCGTGGGCTGGCTGCCTTTCTTCTGCGAGTCGATTTCGTGGGCCGGACCCGATCGGGTCCTATACGGCTCGGATCATCCGTTCAATCCGATGGATTGGGAGATCGAGAAAATCGTCAAGCACGCGCAGAGACACTTAAAGCTCAAGATCGAAGATCTCCGCCTGATCATGGCGGGCAATATCAAGCGGCTGCTCAAGATGAATTAGGCTCCGAAAGCGGGCTTGTAATATGACCTGATCTCGTGGCCCGTGTGCTGCAGGAGGATTGTGGTCAGATCTTGCGGTCAACAATGCAGCAACTGCTGGGGATCAAGTTCTCCTCAGGAGATTTTTGATCTAGTCATTGTTCATTATCGCGGGCAAGGCCGGCCCGCGGCGGTGCACCAATTAGAACCGCGGGTTTGACTCCGGCGAAAGCGCAAATCACGACGTACCCAGGAACTATCATGGCGATTTGATGACGATTATGGTAACTCAATCACCTCATCGTCACTTGATTTTCATCTCCACGCTGAGGACTCTTTCATCCGGTCTCGCCTTCCAAACGACGTTGCGGGCAACGCCGTAGATTTCGGCGAGTGTATACAGAGGCACCAATGGCGCATCCTCCATCAAGATACGCCCCGCTTGTTGCAACAGCTCGACCCGCTTCTTCTGATCGCCGGTCTTTTGCTCTTCGTCGATCAATTTATCGAATTCTGGATTTTTGTACTCGACCCGCTTACTGACTCCGGAACGATAATACTGATCGTAAACCGTGTCGGCATCGATGGCCGGGCGGCCGACATAATAAAAGGGAAGCTTTCCGCCGTTGACTCCTTCTCTACCCCAAAAGATCACGAACTCTTGAGAAACAAGCTCGGCCTTGACGCCAACCCTTGCAAGTTGATCGGCGATAACCTGGCAAACTTCACGTGCTTTGGGGTAACGGTCCGGCGAGAAATAAAGTTTGACGTCCAAACCGTTGGTAAAACCGGCGCTGGCGAGAAGCTCCTTGGCCTTCTTCGGATCGTACGGATAGCGCTTCATCTTGGGATCGAAGCCAATCACGTTGGAGCCAAGCGGCCCATTCATGACGTAGCCGTTTCCCTCGTAGATGTGCTTGATGATCACCGTTGGATCGACCGCGTAGTTAAACGCCTGGCGCACCTGTTTATTGTCGAAGGGCTTGTGCGTGACGTTCATAGCGAGAAAGTACATCCTCACGCCTTCGGCCTTCTCGGCGCGGACTTTCGGATTGTTGGCGAAACGCGAGAGCTCTTCCACCGGCACGTTGTTGATGACATCGCCCTGTCCGGCCAATAGCCCGGCGACCCGACCGGCATCCTCTTTTACTCGCTTCAAGACGACTTCTTTGATCGCCGCCGGCGCGCGCCAGTATTGATCATTGCGCGTCATCACCAGATTGCCATCGCGCTGCCAACTGACGAACTTGTACGGCCCGGTGCCCAGCGGGTACTGATCCGCCTGGTCGCCGTGCTTGTCCGCGGCCGCCTTGCTGATCATGAAGCGATTGTCCAAACGGTCGAGAAAGACCGCATTAGGTATTTCGGTGGTAAAGACCACCGTGTGATCATCCGGCGCTTGCATTTCCGTCAGGTCTCTAAAATTTTCCTTTTGCAGGCTCTGTTTATCGTTTTTGATCCGGTTGATCGAATGAATGACGTCCTTCGCCGTAAACGGCGTGCCGTCGTGAAAACGAACTCCCTTGCGCAAGCGAAAAACCCATCGGGTGCCTTGAAATTCCCATGACTCGGCGAGCACGCCGCGGTATTGTTTTTTGGCGTAGTCGACTTCCACCAGAGGCTCGATCATGTGCAGCCAAATGCCGTACTGCGGACCCGACGTGTAGGCGTAGGGATGGAGGGTGTCCAGGCCGACGCTACTCAAGAGAGTTATTCGCTCTTTTGTCGCCGCGAAACTCACCTTTAGCAGAGGGTCCCCGATCAATGCGGCTAATCCGCCCAGAGCTCCCTGCTTCAGAAAATCTCGCCGAGTGGGTTCTTTTGATCGCGAATTCATTACAACCCTTTCCAGTAACACCTGTGGCGCCGCCGAGATAGATTTCGTCGGGTCACTTGATTTTCATCTCAGCGTACAGAATCTTTTCGTCCGGCCGCGCTTTCCAAACGATGTTGCGCGCCGCACCATAGATTTCCGCCAACGTGTACAACGGCACCAACGGCGCGTCCTCCATCAAGATACGCCCCGCCTGTTGTAACAGCGCGACCCGCTTTTTCGGATCGCCGGTCTTCTGCTCCTCGTCGATGAGCTTGTCAAATTCAGGATTCTTGTACTGAATCCGTGGACTGACGCCGGAACGAAAATACTGATCGTAAACGGTATCGGCATCCGCGGCGGGCCGCCCGACGTAATAAAACGGCAGCTTCCCTCCATTGACTCCTTCCTTGCCCCAGAAGATAACGAACTCTTGTGACACCAGCTCGGCCCTGACACCGGCTTTAGCGAGCTGATCGGCTATGACCTGGCACACTTCCCGCGCCTTGGGATAACGGTCCGGTGAAAAATAGAGCTTCACTTCCAAACCATCGCCGTGGCCTGCCGCCGATAAAAGTTCCTTGGCCTTCTTCGGATCATACGGATAACGCTTCATCTTGGGATCGAAACCGATCACATTGGAGCCCAGAGGTCCGTTCATCAGATAACCGTTGCCCTCATAGATGTGTTTGATAATCGCTCTGGGATCGATCGCATAGTTGAAGGCTTGCCGCACCTGCTTGTTGTCGAACGGCTTGTGCGTCACATTCATCGCGAGAAAATACATTCTCACGCCTTCGACCTTCTCGGCCCGTACTCGAGGATTGTTCTCAAATCGGGAGAGCTCTTCCACCGGAACATTGTTGATGACGTCGCCCTGACCGGAGAGCAGGCCGGCAACCCGTCCCGAGTCTTCCTTGACTCTGCGCAAGACGATTTCTTTGACCGCGACCTTGGTGCGCCAGTAATTATCGTTTCGGGTCATGACCAAATTGCCGTCCCGTTGCCAGCTGACGAACTTGTATGGTCCGGTGCCGATTGGCGTTTGATCGGCTTGGTCTCCTTTGGCATCGGCCAGCGCTTTGCTGACGATGAAGCGATTCTGCAGCCGATCTAAGAAGACGGCATTGGGGATCTCAGTGGTGAAAACCACCGTAAGATCGTCGGGCGCTTGCATCTCGGTGACATCTCGAAAATTTTCCTTCTGCAAACTCTGCTTATCGTTCTTGATCCGGTTGATCGAATGAATCACATCTTTGGCGCTGAAGGGAGTGCCGTCATGAAAACGCACGTCCTTGCGCAGGCGGAAAATCCACTTCTGGCCCTGGAATTCCCATGACTCGGCGAGCACGCCGTAGTACTCTTTTTTTCCATAGTCCACTTCCACCAGCGGCTCGATCATGTTGTGCCAGATGCCGTATTGGGGACTCGAGCTGTGGGCGTACGGATGCAGCGAATCCAAGCCGATGCTACTGAGCGCGGTCAGCCGATCTCTGGAAGCGGCATAGCTCACCTTGATCAACGAACCGCCCAGCGCCGCGCCCAGGCCGGCCAGCACCCCTGTTTTGAGAAAATCCCTGCGCTTGATGCCCTTAGCCTTTGAACTCATTCGATTCCTCCACTTGGCAGTTGTAATGTCTACCAGCATTGCCTAGTCAATTTTTTAGCGAATTTTCATATCGAAGGCCAAAACTTTTTCCTCCGGATGCGCCTTCCAGATCACGTTGCGTGCGACACCGTATATTTCCGCCAAGGTGTATAGCGGCACCAAGGCGGCCTCTTCCATTAGAATGCGGCCTATCTGTTGCAGCAGCGCGACCCGCTTTTTTTGATCGCCGGTTTGGTGCTGCTCGTCGATCAGCCGGTCGACCTCTGCGTTGTGGAAGCCGACCCGCTTGGTTCTTCCGGATCGGTAATATTGATCGTAAACCGTATCCGCATCAATGGCCGGCCGGCCCACGTAGTAAAAAGGAATTTTGCCGCCGTTGACTCCGTCCGACCCCCAGAAGATGGCGAACTCTTGAGAGACGAGCTCAGTTTTTACACCTGCCCTGGCTAACTGATCGGCGATGACCTGGCAGACTTCTTTCGCTTTAGGATAACGGTCCGGCGAAAAATGCAGCTTGATCTCCAAACCATCGGCGAAGCCTGCTTGAGTGAGTAGCTCCTTGGCCCGTTTCGGATCGTAGGGATAGCGCTTGACCTTGGGATCGTAACCGATCACGTTGGCGCCGAGGGGTCCGCTCATCACGTAACCGTTGCCTTCATAGATATGTTTGATGATGGCGGTCGGGTCGACGGCATAGTTGAACGCTTGGCGCACGAGCTTGTTATCGAAGGGCTTGTGCGTGACGTTCATCGCCAAGAAATACATTCTGAGGCCTTCGACTTTTTCCGCGCGTACCCGCGGATGTTTATCCAAGCGGGCGATATCTTCCACCGGAACATTGTTGACGACATCACCTTGTCCGGCCAGCAGCCCCGCGATCCTCCCGGCATCCTCGCCAACTTTTTTCAGGACGATTTCTTTGATAGCGGCCTTGGAGCCCCAATACTCGTCATTGCGCGTCATGACGAGGTTACCGTCCCGCTGCCAGCTGACGAATTTGTAAGGGCCGGTGCCGATCGCACGTTGATCGACTTCCTCGCCGTATTTCTCCGCGGCGATCTTACTGAGGATAAAGCGGTTCTGTAATCGATCGAGCAGAACGGCATTGGGTTGCGCCGTGGTGAAAACGACGGTGTGATCGTCGAGGGCTTTAATTTCAGTCAAGTCGTCGAAGTTCGACTTTTGCAGGCTCCGCTTGTCATTCTTGATGCGAGTGACGGAGTGGATCACGTCTTGAGCGGTAAAGGGCGAGCCGTCGTGAAAACGAATTCCTTTCCTGAGCCGAAACACCCAACTGTTGCCTTGGAATTTCCATGATTCAGCGAGGACGCCATAGTAATCTTTTTTCCCGTAGTCGACTTCCACCAGCGGCTCGATCATATGTTGCCAGATGCCATACTGTGGACCGGAGCTGTGCGCATAGGGGTGAAGGGCGTCCAAACCAATGCTGCTCAGAATCATCAGCCGTTCTCTGGACGCTGAGAAAACGAGCCGCGGCCAAGCGCTGCTCGCGACAACGCCAAGCCCGGCGACGGCGCTTCGCTTGAGAAACGTTCTTCGTTTCATCACCGGTTCGTTCGAAGGCATGGTGCCCTCCCGTCGGCCCGACTAGCAGAGCGGCAAAGAGTGCGCATAGAGTTTCAGCATTGAAGAACGCTTACTTGATTTTCATATCCCAAGCGAGAACTTTTTCATCCGGCCGCATTTTCCACACGACATTTCTAGCGACACCATAGATGTCGGCTAAATTGTAGAGCGGCACCATGGGAGCTTCTTCCATGATGATCTTCCCGGCTTGCTGTAACAGCGCGATCCGTTTTTTCGGGTCCGCTGTTTTTTGCTGTTCTATGATGATCTTGTCCAGTTCCGGATTGCTGTAATTCGTGCGCTTCGTCGTGCCGGTTCGGAAGTACTGATCGTAAAGCGTGTCAGCGTCCGTGAGCGAGCCGCGGCCGATGTAGTAGAACGGCAACCTGCCGCCGTTGACCCCCGTCTTGTCCCAAAAAAGCGCCCACTCTTGCGAGATCAACTCGACTCTGAAACCGCCCTTCACCATCTGCGCCGCAACCACCTGACAAACTTCGCGGTCTTTGGGATAACGCCCGGGTGAGTAATAAAGCTGAACATCGCAGCCGTCCGTATATCCCGCTTGCGCGAGAAGCTCTCGTGCTTTCTTAGGATCGTACGGATAACGCTTGTGTTTCGGATCCGCGCCGATGACATTGGAGCCGACCGGCCCGTTGAGCGGGTAGCCGATGCCGTCGAAAATATTCTTGACGATAGCAGGCGCATCGACGGAATAGTTGACCGCCTGGCGAACCAGTTTGTTGTCGAATGGCTTATGCGCGACATTCATCGCCAACAAAAACATTCTCAACCCTTCTAACTTGTCGATTCTTACGCGGGGGTGTTTTTGGAAGCGGGCAACCTCATGTACCGGAACATTATTGATGAAGTCCGCCTGACCGGATTCCAACGCCGCTAATCGGGCCGCTTCTTCCGTCACTTTGCGAAAAACTACTTCTTTGATCGCTGCCTTGCCTCCCCAGTAATCGTCATTGCGGGTAAACACCATGTTGCCGCCGCGCTGATAGCTGACGAACTTATAAGGACCCGTGCCGATCGGGTTTTGATAGAGCTGATCGCCGAACTTATCCCCGGCGACTTTGCTGAGAATGAAACGGTTCTCCAAGCGATCCAAGAAAATCGCCAATGGTTGTTTGGTCACGAACACGACGGTTTGATCGTCCGGCGTCTGCACCTCCGTGACATCCTTGAAGTTGGGCGCCTGCAAGCTGCCGCCCTTCTCATCTCGCATCCGCTCAATCGAGAACGCCACATCCTTGGACGTCAGTGGAGCGCCGTTATGAAATTTGACGCCTTGGCGCAGCTTGAACACCCACTGCTTGCCCTGAAACTCCCATGACTCGGCGAGGACACCGACGTACTCTTTTTTGTCGTAATCCAGCTCCACCAGCGGCTCGATGACATGCTGCCAGTTCCCATAGATCGGGCTGGAGCTATGATTATAAGGATGAATCGAATCGGCGACGCTGCTGTGATAAATCACGACGCGGTCCCGTGAGGCCGCCGACGCGCGGCGCAACAATCCTGGCCATACCGTTGCCCCGACACCCAAGGCGGCGCTCCTCTTCAAAAACTTTCTACGGCTGACATCGGTTTTTCTACTAGCCATTCGATCCTCCTAGATCCGGACTGTTGTTATCTCTGTCTGCGCAATTTCGGGTCGAAGATATCTCTCAAGCCGTCTCCTAAAAGATTGATGCCAAATACCGTGATAAAAATGGCCAGACCCGGGAAAATCGTCAGCCATGGAGCGCGATTGATATAACTCCTGCCCTCGCTCAGCATCGAGCCCCAGGTTGGGATATGCGCCGGCACGCCGAGTCCGAGAAAGCTCAAACTCGCTTCGGATATGATAACGATTGCCATGGCGAAGGTTGCGATCACGGTGATGCTGGCAACCGTATTCGGCACCACGTGACGGAGCAGAACATAACCGTCTCGACCGCCCAGGGCCTTGATCGCCGTGACAAAATCACGCTCCTTCAACGACAGCACCTCGCCGCGTACGACGCGGCAGTATTGGACCCAGCGGCTAAGCATGAGCGCCATGATGAGGTTGACCACGCCCTGTCCCAGGAAGGCCATGATGGCTATGGCGATTAGCAGAAATGGAAAGGCGAGAAAAATTTCGGAGATTTTGCTGACGATATCGTCGGCAAGTTTTCCGAAGTAACCCGCGACCGCTCCCAAGGTGCAACCGATCAAACCCGCAAAGATGACGGTTGCGGCGCCGACCAATAATGAGATGCGGGACCCATAGATGATCCGGCTTAGGATATCCCGGCCCAGATTGTCTGTGCCCAACAAATAGGCCGGTGAACCATTCTCGGCCCAGCGCGGCGGCCGCAACCGATCTTCGAGCGTTTGCGCCTGTGGATCATGCGGCGCCAACAGAGGTGAGGCGACACCGCAAACGAAGAGGGCCGCCAAAATAATGCCGCCGACCCAGATCTTCAAATGCTTTAAGCCGATCATCAGAATTTTATCCTTGGATCGATCCAGCTATAGAGAAAATCGGTCAGTAAATTCACCACGAAGTAAATAACCGCGAAGAACAAAATCAGCACCTGCGTTAGCTTGTAATCTCGGGCTGAGATCGACTGAATCAACAATTCGCCGATGCCGGGATATGAGAACACGGTTTCCGTGATCACGGAACCATTCAGCAGAGCGCCTAGCTGGAGACCGAGAATGGTCACAATCGTGATCATCGCATTGCGCAATATGTGCCGCCAGATGACGTCTTTTTCACTCAACCCCTTGGCCCGTGCGGTGGTAATGAAATCCTGCCGCATAACTTCAAGAACGCTCGAACGCGAGATCCGGGTAACAATCGCGGCCAGGCTCGTGCCCAGGGTAAAGGCCGGCATCAGAAGGTGCTGGAGCGCGCTCCAAAAGGCGGTAAAATTTCCGGTGATCAGGCTGTCTATTAGATAGAGATGGGTGATCGGCTTCACCTCGATGCCGTACTCAATCCGTCCGGCGACGGGCAACAGATTGAGTTGTCCCCCGAGAAAATAGATCAGCATAATTCCCAGCCAGAAATTGGGTAATGAAACGCCGATAAGCGCAACGCTCATCCCGGCATGATCAAAGAGCGAGTTGTGTTTGATAGCGGAGTAGACGCCCAGGGGTACGGCGATAATGATGGCGACAATCAAACTGATAAAAGCAAGCTCTATCGTGGCCGGTAGCCGCTCAAAAACCAACTTCATCACAGGTTCGTTAAACTTGAGCGATCTGCCGAAGTCGCCTCGAACCGCGCGCGACAAAAAATCCCAATACTGCACCAGGAGGGGCTGGTCGAGGCCTAACTCGCGACGGGTCTGTTCGATATCCGCCGGCGTGGCATCGTCGCCGAGGAGCAACGATACCGGATCTCCCGGAGCGATATGCATGAGCATGAAAACCAGAAACGAAATGCCCAGTAAGACCGGTATCGCACCGAGTATTCTGCGGCTCAGAGTGTTCATCTTTTAGAACATTGAGAACAGGCCGTTCGGGAATTCACCGGCAGACGATCAAAGCCCCAGTTGGGAGAAGGATTGATCCAGCACTTTGAGCGCTTGATCGATCTGGTCATTGTTGACGTTCAGGGCAGGTGATATCCGTACGACGTTGCCATAGGTTCCGCCTTTGCCCAGCAATAGGCCGTGGTTCTTGGTCAACTCCATGAGCCGCTTCGTGCTCTCGGCATCCGGTTTTTTCTTCTCGCCGACAAGCTCCATTCCTTGCATCAAGCCCATGCCGCGCACATCGCCGATGATCGGGTATTTGTCCTGTAGTGCATTCAAACCTTCGCGCAACCGGTTGCCCATCACGCGGGCATTCTCCACCAGGTTGTCTTCTTCAATCACGCTGATGGTGGCATGGGCGGCGGTGCATGTGACCGGATTGCCGCCGAAAGTTGAAATCGTGTTGCCTTGCATACTGTCGGCGATTTCCGGGCTTGCAATGGTTGCCCCGATCGGTACGCCGTTGGCCATGCCTTTGGCGAAGGTCATGATGTCGGGTTCGACGCCCCAATGTTCGATGCCGAACATCTTGCCGCCGGTACGGCCCCAGCCGGTCTGGACCTCGTCGCAAATGAAAAGCCCGCCGTATTTCTTGACGATGCCGACAATCTCTTTGAAGTATTCTTTCGGTGGCGTAATAAAGCCGCCGACGCCTTGAATCGGTTCGGCCAAGAACGCGGCGATCCGCCCCTGCGATGTCATGGTTTGAATCGCCTCTTCGATATCCGTAGCGCATTTGATATTGCAGCTCGGATAGGTCAGTCCGAAGGGACAACGGTAGCAGTAGGCATTGGCGATATGGTGCACGCCGGGCACGACGTTCGGCGTCAGACGCCAGCTCGATTGCGCCGACAGACTGAGCGCCAGATACGAACGGCCGCTGTAACTATGGCGCAGAGTGATGACGTCCTGACACTTGGTATGGATCTGCGCCAGCAATACCGCGGTCTCATTGGCTTCGGTGCCGCTATTGGTGAAAAAAGACTTTTCCAATCTGCCCGGGGTAATCTGCGCCAGCTTCTCCGCCAACTGAACCTGCGGCTCGTTGGCGTACAATGTCGACATATGCTGCAGCTTATGGCTCTGTTCATCGACAGCTTTGGTGACCCGCTCGTTACAGTGGCCGACGCTTACGGTGAGAATGCCGCCGAAGAAATCCAGGAATTCTTTGCCGTCGGCATCATAGACGTAATGATCTTTGGCATGATCGATCACCAGGGGCTGGTCATAATAGGTGGCGACACAGGAAAAAAGATACTTTTTCTGTTTGTCGATAATCTCTTGTTTGTTCACGTGTCACCTAGCTCTCATGATCTCTATAGAGATCCAAAATAATCTCTCCCTGGGAACAAGGTCGTGTTTTCGGCTTCACTCACTTTCAGTACAGGTTGATTAAAAGGTCTCAGAGGCAAGGCGCGCGACGAAGCGACAAACGGAGGCGTACTGTTTCAGTACGTTGACGTGAGGCGATCGAGCGAAACGAAGCATATGAGATCTTTTGGTCAACCTGTTTAGTGGCGTCGCAGGAAGTCGATGATCGGCGGATGCCCCTTTTCCGGCATTTCTCGCAAGTAGCCGTGCCTGCCGCCCTCGACCAGAACAAACTCTGAGCCGGCAATTTTGTCTGCCAGCGCTCTGGCCGAATCGACGTGACTGCCGGTGCCGCCTTCATGGGTATCTTTGCTGCCGACTATGACCAAAGTCGGCGCCTTGATTCTGTCGACGATGTCGGTGGTCTCATGACACTGCCGCGCGACCACATGGCGCAGATAGCACTTCAAAGGCGGAACCTCGTCGACGATCAGCTCCTGGTACTTTTGCACGACGTCCGGATGCTCTTTCATAAACTGCTCGCTGAACATAAAGCCGGGACCCCAATGGTCGTGCTGGTATTTCTCATAGCCCTTTTCGATCATTTCCAGGGCCGCATCCAGCGGCACGCCGCGCGGATAGTCTTCGAGCAGCTCGCTGTATTTTCCCGAACCGCTCCCGGATAGCACAAGGCTGCGGATTTTCTCGGGATAATCCAGAGCCAGCCACTGGGCAACCCGACCGCCCATGGAATGCCCCATGACGTGCGCCTTTTTGATACCCAGCGCATCCATCAAGCCGGCGCAGTCTTTGGCGAAAAGCCGGGTAGAGTAGTGAACGTCCGGTTTATCGCTGCGGCCAAGCCCGCGATGATCGTAAATCAAAACCTGATAGTGCTTGGAGAACTCAGGCACTTGAGCGATGCGCCACGGCGCCAGGCTGATGCCGGTACCGGCAATCAACACCAGCGGATCTCCCTGGCCATAAAGCTCGTAATAGAGATTGACGCCGTCGACATTTACCTTGCCGCTTTTGACCGGCTTTATATCCATTATCTCTCCTGACTAAAAAGGTCCTGCGATGCGCAAGATGCGTAGCAGACGCTACCGAATCCCACAATAGCTGTCAATAAATGACCTGCGAGGCTGATGTGCTCTGCGACAACTCGGCTTGGGGTCAAGACCGGTTCGCGCCTTCGACCGGCTGAGATAGTACAACGGACTCAGGTGAGTGGGTTTATTTCAACCGCAACCTGCGCTGATCTGTTTGTCTGAAACTATTGAATGCCTGGCACATATCGAACGGGTTCGACGTTTGAAACGTCCAAACCCGTTCATCGTCAATGACGGTTTTCGCTGTACCGGCCTCTCACAAGGCGATCCGATCACGCCTTCAACGTCTTGTTGAAATGATCGATGGTGCGTTGCCAGGCCAGTTTGGCCGCGGCCTCGTCATACCGCGGCGTCGTGTCGTTGTGAAAGCCGTGGTTGGTCTTGGGATAAATATACGCATCGTACTTGATGCCGTTTTCTTTAAGCGTGGCTTCGTATTCGGGCCACCTCTTGTTGACGTTGGGATCCTGCTCGGCAAAGTTTAACAGCAAAGCGGCCTTGATCTTCGGGACGTCCTCAACCGCCGGCGCGCCGCCGTAAAAGGGAACGCCGGCCGCAAGTTGCGGCATCCGCACAGCCAGCCTGTTTACCATAGTGCCGCCGAAGCAGAATCCGACGGCGCCGAGCTTGCCGGTCGATTGCGGATGTTGCAGCAGGAACTCCGCGGCTGCGACAAAGTCCTCGGTGATTTTTCCACCGTCGAGCTGCTTTTGCATGGCTGCCGCTTTTTCATCGGCTTCGGCTCCATACTTGTCGACGCTCGGATAACCGCCAAGAGGCCAGGTCGCGTCCGGCCCAAAGGCCATGAAACCGGCAACGGCCAAGCGCCGCACGACATCTTCGATATAGGGGTTCAAGCCGCGGTTTTCATGGATCACCAGCACGGCAGGAAATTTTTCGCCGCTTGCCGGGCGCGCGAGTAATCCGCGCATGCTGCCGTCCGACGCGTTTCCTTTAGGCGAGGGATACATCGTATATTCGGCTTTGATGCGCTGATCGTCCTTGGCCACTTGCTGCGCCAACGCATAGTTGGGCCGGAGCATGTCCCAGAGAGCCGTGGCGGTCAGGCCGCCAATGGCGAATTTGGCCGCGCCATCTAAAAACTCGCGGCGGCTGATGCCGCCATGCACGTATCGGTGGAATAGACTAAGTAATTGGGGATCGAAATCACTGGCTTTCTTTCTCTCCATATATACTGACAATGCCTCCTTCGGCTGAATGAGTTGGCGTGAACGCTACCGAAAAGCGTACTCCGGATCAATAGTTCTTCGAGCTTAGCGGCTCCATTGATGGCGGGCGGTTGGCTGGGCCTCGATGAACTTGGACTACCGCAAGATGGGGGCGCGGTCGTGCATATGATCTCGGGTCAATCGCATAAGCCGGTCTCAATGCCGCAATCAAAGATAGCCAAAGGCTATTTCGCCACAAGATGCACGAAATCTTCATCTTTCGTGATAGCGACCGCGCCGGAGTCTCGTTGGAAAGGAAATAAGTCCGGTGAGCAAAACACCAAAAGGAGTGCTGCATGCAACGAGAATTCCAGGGTGCCGCTATACGGACTACTTTGCCTTGCAGCTTCCCAACAGATGTAAGCAGCGCCAATATTGCGCCACCGTTTACTAGTACCACAAGAACGTACGCCGTTATGTCCCGAACAGGATTAGCGCCTGTAGGTTTCCTCGCGTACCAGTTTTCATTTCGGACATGCGAACTCCCTTGTGCACCTAAAGCAGAGGCTGAGCCGCAATCGGATCAAGCCGTTTGTTAGGTTCCAATAATCTCGTTCAATCCTTCAACGACCTGAGCCAATTCCTCTGGAGACGCGCGACCAATCACCTTTCCTATCCGTTCGACCGCGAGCGTTCGGATTTGGCTGATTTTCACCCATGACTTCTTTGGAAGTCGCCTCGCATGAAGTTCGAGCGTTAAAGGAAAGCCGGCGCGTTGCGGCTGACTGGTGAGAGCAACGGCGATCACCGTTCCGGAGCGTTCATTGAAAACGTCCTGGCTTAGAATCAAAACTGAACGTTGTCCGGCTTGTTCTCGCCCTCGTACCGGATTCAAGTCGGCCCACCGGATCTCCCCCTCAGTATTCGGGCCATTCCTCTAAGTCCTCGGATAGCCCTTCTTCCGCGAGTGCTTTCTCGAATGTCGGATCAAGTTTCGCGCACTCTTGAGCGAGACGACTTTTCTCCAGCCGTGCGAGTTTCTCCGCTACGGCTTCCTCGATGGCTTGGCTGCGATTGGGGAAAACTCGCTTCTGAACTAGTTTGTCAAGACGATTAAGGGTGGACTCGTCTAAAGAAATCGCTACCTTGGATCTGCCCATCACTCACCTCCAGGTATGACGATTCTTCATACCACCCGAGGATTCAAGTTTGCGGGCCGCTTGAACCTAACGCCGGGCCTCAGCCGCTAGCCAAGCCGGGAGCGACGCAAGAGCGGACGCCGGGGGAAGTCCGCTGTAGGCCTTTCTTGCGGCGCGGCGGGTGTAAAGAGCGATTTGTGCAGGTCGTATGTGCGCAGCAAACGGCGCAGTTGGTCGCGCCGGCGCTCCTCGAGCGGGTTCCGCTCTGCAGCCGAATGTCGATGGCCTCAGCACCCCATGTCTGCCCCGCGGTGATCACCGCCCAGGAGAACAACGCCACATAGCATCTGCAGACCCTGGATCATCCTACCCTCCAAGGAACAGATTGCAGCCGAACCGTCAAGGTGAGGCGCTTTGATGACGCGCAAAGCGTCGACGGCGCGTGTTACCCGAAGTCGCTTCCACCCGGTTGTTCGGGAGCGTTCGGCACACGGTATCGCGGAATCCCACTCGACGGATCACTTACGCTTGCGCAAACACGCGCCTCAAACCCCCAAGCTATAAAGCCGCGCCGGATTATTTTGCAGAATATTTTCCATGACCGCGGCGCTTAAATCTTTTCTCTCTCGCAGGTGGCGCGCGGCGAAGCGCTCGCGGTCGCCGTGGGGCATGTCCGTTCCCATGACCACCTGCTTCTCTCCCACCAAGTCCAGCACCTGCGGCAGGATGAAATCTTCCAGCTCGGCGCTGAAGAAGAGATTGCCGTTCTTGATGTAATCCATGACCGGCAATTGCTGGATGGGCCTGGTCTGGGGCAGAAACTGCGCAAGTTTTTTCCCCTGGTTTTGGTAGCGGTGGTTGAGCCGATCGATCATGTAGGGGACCCACATGGAGCCGGCTTCCAAGAAAACCACTTTGAGATCGGGAAAACGGTCGAGAACGCCGCCGCTAATCAGCGCGGCAAACGCCATGAGAACGGGGAAATGAAATGCAACTACGCCGGAGGGATAGATATGCGAATAGAGATTGTTGATCGATGGACAGGCCCAACCGACGTGAACGGCTAACGGAAGTTTTTCCTGGCACAAGGTCTCATAAAACTGAAACAGCGACGGGTGATCGAGCTGGCGATCCCCCGCGGTGCCCAGAACCATCACTGCCGAAGCGCCGAGCCGCTTGGCTTCCCGAACTTGTCTTACGGCTTGATCTGCTTCATCCAGGTTCGCCACCGCCGCCCATTTAAGCCGCTCATGATTGCCCAGGCGGTCGCCGAGCCAGCGGTTATAGGAGGAACAGAGCGCGGTCACCAGCCGCGGATCGGAGCTTAAGGGATACGCAAGAAATAATGTTGTGTACAGCACCTGAACCGCGATTTCTTCTTCGTCCATAATGTCGAGCCGCGCTTTAAGATCGCTCAACTCCATGCAAGGGATGCTCTCGGGTTTGCCCATCGTGTGGATCGATGGCTTGCCCTCATAGTTGGTCGGCGTGCCCAGATTATTGCAGGCGCGTCCGACGCGGCGCGGAAACAGCTGCTCGTCGATTGACCAGTAAACCAGCTCGTTATCCCTTACCACCCGCGGGCGCACCGGGCGAAAGGCCGGATCAAGATACTTGTCATCGAAGGTCGCGGGGTTTTCTTCGACATGACCGTCGGCATCGATATAGCGCATAGGGGGACCTCCGAGCAGATAGTATCGCTGTTATATCTAACCGATAGCCGGCCGGTCAATTCGAAATCGATTTAACGACACAGTTCTAATCGAAATCGTAACGTCAGATGAATCTGAACGGACGGTGTTCGGTGTTTATACAGCCGCAGTTCGATGCGTCGGTTAACGGCAACAGGCGTGGAAAGGCGGCCAAGAATTGAATCATGAGTTGAGCGGTTGACATGCTTAGCTCGCCGCGACTGCCGCGCGCACTGCCCAAGCCCGAGCGGTTAACAAGATGGAACCGTCAGCCTGAAACGGGAGGCGCCCTCTTATGAGATCGGCTAGGCGCGCACGCGCCCTGTTATCGAGCGCCATAGCATACGCCGGAGCCGGTCCTTGTCCGCCGAGAAACGGCCGCCAATAGTCTTCGAAACCGGCAAAGCTCGTCAGAATGTCGATTGCCGTCACCTGGGCTCCGCGCAGGCCTGCGCTGGCAAAAAGTTCTTTGAGCGCCTCGGGACGGCACACTGGAAAGCGAACCCCTTCGTCGAGCTTCGCTGCCTCTGGATTGAGCTCGACGGCTGCATCCCAGAAGTGGCGCATCAGCTCCATTTTTCCCGAGTAGTCCCAGACGTAAGCCGCGATCGTACCCCCCGATGCGGTTACCCGTGCCATCTCGCTCACAGCAGCGCGCCCATGTGGAACGAAGTTCAAGACCAATCCCGAAACCGTAACATCAACCGCCCTGTCATCCAGCGGTATCTCCGCAGCACTGCCGCGCCGAAGCAGTACCCGATTCCCTAGCTGCGCCTTGGCCAGATCGAGAAAACCTTCCGAAGGCTCGACGCCGATTACCGATACCGGCGCACACTGGTCGAGAATCGCCGCGCTTAGCGCTCCCGTACCGCATCCAACATCGAGCCAGCGCCGCCCGGCAGGAATGTTCAACCACGAGAGGAACTGCGGCGCGACTCGGCGGCTCCAGCGGCCGACATACTGCTCATAAGGATCGCCCCGTTCCCACGTGTCCGAAATCAGCGGCGCTGCCATGCCATGCTCCTCATTCAGGAAGCCCGACGTGTTTGCAAATGAATTCGCCTCTAACTTTTAAATGCGGACCCGCGTTTCACCCGTCCCGTTTTCCCGGCCCGTACACAACCCTACCGGGCCGGGCGCCGGTATGATGGCCGTTGTCAATAACGAGTGCGCCATTGACCAAAACGTAATCGATGCCTTTCGGGTACTGCTTGGGATTTTCGTAGGTGGCCATGTCGGCGACCCGATCGGGATCGAACACCACCACATCGGCCCAATAGCCATCGCGCAACAAACCTCGATCTTTCAAGCCGAGAACTTGCGCCGGCAGAGAAGTCATCTTGCGCACGGCATCCTCGAGCGCGAGCACTTTCTCCTCTCGCGTGTACTTGCCCAGCACTCTCGGGTTGGTGCCGAAGCTGCGCGGATGAGGCTTCCCGGGAAACTTGAGATTCAAAGCGCTGCCGTCGGAACCGATCGACACCCACGGTACCCGCATGACCGTTTTGACGTCCTCTTCCGACATGGTGTGGTGCACGCCGTGGATGAACACGCCCTCTTCGTAGATCATGTCGAAGCATGTGCTCACCGGATCCTGTCCGCGAATTTTGGCAATCTCGGCGATGGTTTTACCTTCGAAAGGCTTCAGCTGCTCGGTGTCCAAGCGCGCCGCGACGATGCCTTCCCAACCGCCATGCTCGTTGACGTATTGATCAAACTCAGGATCATTCATGACTCGCTCGCGAAACGACGCGCTCTTAAACTGCGATATCGTTTCGTTAACCGGCGCATCCTGAACCCAGCGCGGAAACAGCCTGCGCCAGGGATGCTGCATGGCGGTGTAGGGATATTGATTGGCGGTAATCTCCAGCCCTTCGCGGCGCGCCTCCTCGAGTTGTTCAATAACCTGGCGAATGCGCCCCCAATTGGCCTTTGCTCGCATCTTCAGGTGATAAACATGGATTGGAATTCTGGATTCCCGGGCGATGCGCAGCGTTTTCGCCAGCTCTTCCATCATATCGAAGCCTTCGCTGCCGACGTGAACGCCGTAGTAGCCGCCGTAGCGCTTGACCACTTTGGCCATCTCGACAACTTCTTCCGGACTCTCAGGGCCTTTTGCATGCCATGCAGCGGTGAGCCCGAGAGCGCCTTCCTCCATGGCTTGGGCCACCAGGCGATTCATCTTCTCCTGCTCACTGGCACTGGCAGGCCGTTCTTCAAAGCCGCATACCACCCGCTTAACCTGCTGAGGCGAGACGCCGGAAGCCACATTGATGGAAGTCCCGTCCTTCATCAGCCTGTTGAAATAATCGGTGAAAGTTTTCCAGTCGGCCTCGATGCCATTGCGCCGGCGGTGCTCGAGTCGATATTCTTCGAGCACTGCGCCTTCTAGCGGCGCCACCGTCTGGCTCTCGCCGATGATATCGAGGGTCACTCCCTGGCGCACTTTACTTTCGGCATTGCCGTCGGCGATCACGGGCTGATCGCTATGGGTGTGCATGTCGATGTAGCCGGGACTCACGACAAAGCCTTTCGCCGAAATGGCGCGCCGGCCAGCCTCCGGGTTGATCTTACCGACGGCGGCGATCTTCCCATTGCTAATTCCGATATCGGCATAGAACCAAGGGTTGCCAGTGCCGTCGATTATCTGCCCGCCATGAATGACAATATCGAATTCAGCCATTTCGCCTCCAGTACAGAATCGCTTTTGCCGCTATAGCATCGCAGCTTTTATCCGACAAGACGCGCGCGCTGTTTGGACTCCGCCACTGCATGGCTCTACCTTTTCCATGGACAGGAAATGCGCGGAAGAATAATGTAATCGCGTACTCTATCAGCCGGGTCGAGACCTTCGCGGCAAGTTAGAAGGAAGAACTAAATCGACCCGCACGAGGATATTAGCCGAATGATTCGTCCCGAATTCAAAACAATATTGCTGGACCAGCGCGGCGCGGCCGTCATCATCTGGAGTTTCTTTGTGATATCCATCGCCATCTACCTTTTCATCTCACGTCACCTGTTGGCGAATCCCGATTTCGCACGCGGGTTTTCTTATGCTGCCGCCGCCAGAGCCGTGTTTTGGCTTCTCGCGCTGATTGATTTCGGCTACTACGTTTACTGGAAGCGTTATCTGGCGCCGGAAGCAGTGCTGCGCGACGCCAAGAAGAGCAAACGGCTGCGTGCGTTGGAAGGGTACAAAGGCGCCAATGAAGAGCGCGCCGCCGCGGTGGTTTCGACTTACGTCACCCGCAAGATCGTGCTCTTTGCCATTATCGAAGCGATTGCGGTGTACGGTATGATTCTGGCGTTGATGGGCCGCTTTTTGCTCGACCAGTATCTATTGTCGGCGCTGGCGGTGGTTCTATTGATCGTGGAATTTCCCTCAGAGAAATCTTTCTCGGCAGTCCTTCAGAAGCTCGAGCCACCGGGGCAACGTCAATGACCTGTTCAGCACGCAGCTAGTCTTCGATGCGCCATTTGCCGCGTCTGGTGGGATGCTCCAACGCCAAACGAAGCTGCTTTAAGAAAATGCGTCGGGAAACCTCTGTCGCGCCCAGACGCATCATGTGCTCGGTGGTCATCTGCGCATCAAGAAAATGAAAACTCCAGCGTTTCAGCTTTTCAACCAAAGCGGCCAGCGCCACCTTTGAGGCGTTGGTTTTGCGGTGAAACATCGACTCGCCGAAGAATGCTCTGCCGAGAGAAACGCCATAGATTCCGCCGGCCAGCTTGCCATCGAACCAGGTCTCCACGGAATGCGCATAACCGAGCCCGTGGAGATTGCTATAAGCTTGCTGCATTTCCGGAGTGATCCAGGTGCCGCTCTGGCCCACGCGCGGCACGTTAGCGCAAGCAGCGATGACTTCGTCGAAGGCCCGATCGATCGTAACCTGGAAAATACTCTGCCGCAGCGTCTTTCTTAAGCTCCTTGAGATATGGAATTCTTCCAGCTGCAGTACAAAGCGCGGGTCCGGCGACCACCAAAGAATCGGCTGATCGTCGGAATACCATGGAAAAATGCCCAGCCGGTAAGCCTCCAGCAGCCTCTCACTCGATAAATCGCCGCCCACCGCGAGGAGCCCGCTAGGATCGGCATAGTCGGGCGGCGGGAAAATCGGTTCGTCGACAAGTCGAAAAATGGGCATCCCATCAGCCTGGTAAGGCTGCTGAAAAAACTCATAGGCTTCGTTGCGCGTGCCCGGCTCGCTCCAACGTACTAAAACGTACGCCTTAGCTCGCCGAACTTCGCGCGCCTCGCTTCTGAGATCTTTTTGAGCAGCCTACATTGAAAGTCTACTAACATTTCTCATTTTCCTGGGCTTCATAACAGTCAGCAGAAGCGGAATTCACAACCAGCAGCTTAACATAGCTTTAGCTTACTCTCTCGCCGGCGCTTTTTCACTCGCTTGCAAACCGTCGCACTCCGAGGCTATCCTTCCGCTAAGGAGCACAGTATGTTCAAGCGCATCGACCATGTAGCGATCCACGTCAAAGATCTTGGCCGCTCCATCGAATTCTACCAAAAACACTTTGGCTTCAAGCACTACTTCCAGCATGCCGCCACAGGAGGGATGCAGATCGCGTATCTGAAATTGGGAGATTCGGTGTTGGAGCTGACCCATAAATCCGATGGCGCCATGAGTGGTTTTCACTTTTGCTTGGAAACCGATAACTTCGATGAGACCGTCGAAGCGTTGCAAAAAAATGGCGTCCAATTAGTTCGCGCGCCCCATGATACTGCCGCTCGGGAAGCGCGAGAACAAGGCTGGCGTCGGGTCGTTTTCGCCGGGCCCGACGGGGAGCAGATCGAACTACGGGGATAATGCATTTTGATTGCGGATTTTGATTGGCGATTTTGATTGATTTCAAACTCCGAACCCGATCCGCAATCCAAATCCAAAATCTCCGTTGGAGTGCTTCTGCAGAATGATGAAAAGTGGGAGGGGTAGTAATGGCTGAGAAAGAGACCGCAAACATCACTGTGATCTGTCCTTGTTGCAGCGCGACACTGACGATTGATCCAGTTCTTCAAGCCGTTCTCGATCATAAAATGCCGCCGAAAGCGCAGTTGGTAGAACATCTGAAGGATGCCGTGCAATACGTCAAGGCTGAAGCCACCAAGCGAGACGAAAAGTACCAACAGATTGCTTCTGCCGAAAAAAATAAATCCAAGGTTCTGGAAGCCAAGTTTCAAGAGTTGTTCAAGAAGGCAAAAGAAGAGCCGATCACCAAGCCTATAAAAGATATCGATCTGGACTAATCTGCCCTAAATCCGGAATATTTTCATTTCTTACGCCGGGCCCGGTCAATGCTAGCGCTACTGGTTTCCTCCCATCAGCCTTCTGATTCGCTCTTAAGAGTAGAGCAGTTGGAATCTGTGCCGGAGGGGAGTCAAGAATTCGTTAATTTTTTGCGGAAGAGCACTCGATGCTGGCCTTTGCCGGCATAGTCAAAAGTAACCGGAACGTCGTCTAGTTTTCCGTTACCAGGAAGGATTTCAAACCCCATGCGTCGATGAAAAGCAATCGAGCCATTATTGAGCGGCGACGTGATGCAGCGCACTTCCTGGCAGCCCATGCCGGCGACTACTTCAAAAAAGCGCTCGTAAAGCATCCGCCCATAACCCCGTCCGCGGCAAGACGGTGAAACACCGACAAAATGAATGTACGCGACGGTAGGTGATGACTGAGATCGAAAACCCACCAAAAATCCCTCGATCGCGCCGTTGGTCTCAAGCGCGAAGCTGCTAGGGCGAAAGTGCTCGAAGAAGAGACGCGGCAGTAAGCCGCGCACAGGCCGACTTCCCCACCATTCATCGACAACCTCGGACACAAAATCAAAATCGGAGGATTCTAAGTGACGGATTTCCATCAGCGTGTGAAATTGATTTTTTGAAGCCAGCCTATCAGCGGTGAACTTACTGGCGGACTCCGTCGGCGCGTGATTCTTTAGCCATTCAGACGGCGGCGTCGATCTTCTCCTCGGCCTCTTTTTTCTGAGACTGATCGGCGTGCAATTCTTCCTGCTCCTTCTCGGCATCCGGCTCGTAATTTAGCTTGATATAAACCGGGAAATGATCTGAACCGAAGTACGGCAGCCGTCGGAGTTCCACCAAGCGAAACTGATTCGAATGGAAGAAGTGATCCAGCGGAAATCGAATGAACGGGTATTTGGCATGAAAGGTATGATAAAAGCCGCGCCCGATTCGTGGATCTAATAGTCCGCTGATGTCCTGAAACAAATTATTAGTTCTCGACCACGCCACATCGTTTAAATCGCCCAAAACCACGATGGGATCCTTTTTCCCTTTGACTTCCTTTCCGACCACAAGCAGCTCCGCATCGCGTTCGGTTGACCTGCCATCCTCCTCTGGAACCGGCGGCCGCGGATGAAGCCCACGTAGCTCAACTTCCATTCCTGACCGCAATTTGACTCGCGTATGGATGGAAGGTATGTCGTCCTGGACCAGGAATTTGACCTGCGGATTTATCAATTCGAGTCTGGATTGAAGGAGTATTCCATAGCTGTTGTCTTGCGGTTGCGCGACGACGTACGGATGTGTCTGATCAAATTCCTTTAGTTGTTCCCGCCACCAGTCGTTGGTTTCCGCAGTCAAGATCAGATCAGGATCAGCTCTTTTGATAATTTCTTTCAAGCGAGCTGCGTTATGGTTTTCTATCAGCACGTTGGCAAACAGCAGACTGAAGCTCGACTCTTGCGCCGGGTTCTTGCTCCATTGCACCTGTTTGGGCGACAACCGCGTGTAGGGAAACATCATGTAGCCCTGATAGACTAGGCATAGTATCAATGCGATGAGAAACCCATAATCGGCGATGGAGTTGCCTCTAAGGGGCAGGTACGCGGCAAAGACCGCAGCAATTATCAAAGTAATCTGCAAGCGAGGGAAATCGAAGATTCTGATCCACCATTCATCTTTCTTCAAAAACGGCAGCACGGTGGCCAGTACCATGAGAACACCGAGCGTGACCAATAGTAACTTCACGATTTTTTCCCTCTAGCCCTGACGGTTGTTAATGATTGCTGCTAAATAATAACGCAGTCGCAATTGCCAGTAATATTCACTGCCGCGATTTTTTCGCATTCGCAAAGATGCCTGGTGAAGCCCGTTAACTCAGGTGCATACGCCTGCTTTGACCAAGTTTCAAATGCAGTAGATCTCTTGCTCGGTAATCATTGCCTGCCCGCGCAGTCCGCGGGCTTCTAAACCACCGCCGAGAGGAATAGATTGAGCCTATGCGCGCGATGCTTTTCCACAAAGCCGGCGAGCCGTTGCGCTCGGCAGAGCTGCCTTTTCCGCAAACTGGCGCCGGACAAGTTTTGATCCGGGTGCGAGCCTGCGCCGTGTGCCGGACCGATTTACATATCGCCGACGGCGAACTAAACGGCTCCAAGCTGCCTTTGATCCCCGGGCATGAAATCATTGGCGTGGTGGAGAAAATCGGCGAAGGGGTAAATCGTTTCAAGGTTGGTGATCGGGTTGGCGTCCCCTGGTTAGGTTGGACCTGTGATGTCTGCGAGTTTTGCCGATCCGGCCGCGAGAACCTGTGTGACCAGGCGCGTTTCACCGGCTACACCCTCGACGGCGGCTACGCCGAGTATGCCGTCGCCGATGCGCGCTTTTGTTTTGCCATTCCGGATTCCTACAGTGATACGGAAGCCGCGCCGCTGATGTGCGCCGGATTGATCGGCTACCGCAGTTTGGTAAAGGCCGGCGATGGTAAGCGGCTGGGAATTTACGGCTTTGGTGCCGCTGCCCATATCATCGCGCAGGTGGCAAAGTATCAGAGCCGCGAGATTTACGCTTTCAGCCGGCCCGGCGATGACGCGGCACAGAAATTTGCGCTCGGGCTCGGTGCCGTTTGGGCCGGAAGCTCCAGCGAGCTTCCGCCGGTGAAGCTTGATGCCGCAATCATCTTTGCACCGGCGGGCGAGCTCGTGCCGCAAGCTCTGCGCGCGCTTAAAAAAGGCGGAACCGTAGTCTGCGGCGGTATTCACATGAGTAACATCCCGTCTTTCCCCTATTCTGTTCTGTGGCAGGAACGGTCGATCTGTTCGGTTGCCAATTTGACCCGCCGCGACGGCGAAGAGTTTCTGCCGCTTGCGGCGCGCATTCCCGTACGCGTCGAGGTGCAAACTTTCCCCTTGGAACAGGCCAATGAAGCTCTAGAGAAATTGCGATCGGGTAATATTATCGGCGCTGCGGTCCTGGTAACCAATCGGCATTATCAATAGAGATCGAGGAGCAAGCCCTCCGGACTAAGCGCAATCCGCGTATGGCGTGAACCGGCCTTCATCCGATTAATAAAGTCCGCGCTCGTGAAAGGCGCGCCTGCCGAGCCAAGCGCCAAAAAAGGCCGGCGCGGCCTCTGGTCTGGCGCGCTTACTCCTCCTGGCTCCTGTAATCCGGATAAATTGCTGAACGAACGAGAGGGAATGCTCATAGCTGGGGATGTCACCCCGGCGAAAACCGGGGTTCATCCTAATGTTTCCGGGGTCTGCAGTGGCTGAATCACTTCCCGCGCAAGTACTCCAACCTGCTCTCGCCACCCTTCAAAAGGCCCGCAGGGGCGCATAACAAATTTGCTTGCGCCCGCCTCGAGGTATTGCTGGATTGTTTCACGCACTTGTTCGGGCGTGCCCAGGGCCGCGATATTCCAATGGCGACCGGTCCGGACGCGGACGAATTGATTTCTTAGCGCGTTCATACGCTTCATCGGCGCTGTGCGCGAAATAAAACGGCAGCAAAACGCCGTAGTGATCTTCCGGCACCGCCCGACCGGCTTCAGAAGCGTAGGCGCGAATGCCTTTGATCCCCGCAGCAACTTCCCCGGCAGAGACCGCGGATACAAGCCACCCGTCGCCTAGGCGTCCGGTACGGCGCAACGCGGCTTCGCTCCGCCCGCCGATCCAAATCGGCGGGCCGCCTTTCTGCCAAGGCCTTGGCGTAATCGTCACGTCTTGGACGGAATAGAATTTTCCGTCGAAGCTGACGTTCTCTTCAGTCCACAAGCGTCGCATCAAAACGATGGCTTCATCCGAACGTGGAGCTCGCTCTTTTTTGCTGACACCTACAGCGGCGAAATCTTTAGCGTCATCGCTGCCGAGTCCCACCGCGGGAAAAAAACGGCCCTGCGAGATAAAATCCAATGTCGCTAGTTCTTTGGCGAGAATCACCGGGTTGCGGGTCGACAGCACCAAGGTGCTGGTGCCGAACTTCATACGAGGCAGCCGTCCGGCGATATAGGAAAGAAAAGTGATCGGTTCGAGCGACAGAGCGGAAGAAACCAGGCGATCGCTGACCCACAAAGAATCGACGTCCAAAGCCTCGAGATGATCGACAAAGCCGAGAATCTCCTCGGGCTTTCTATCTTTGCCTAGAAGTTGCCCGAGAGTTATCCCGATTCTGACTTTCATTTTCGCTGGAGCATCTTCAGTAGAGCTTTTTGATGAATCCGCTCTTGTCGAGTTCTTCAACGAAGCTCGCATCGACGAACTCTTCGGGCTTGTATTTGTTAACGTCCGGCCGGGTCGCGGCAACGTATTCGTAACTTGTCTTCATCCCTTTTGTATTTGGATAAGGCGCCGCCAGGCGGTACTTTGCGAAGACCTCCCAAGACTCCTGGGCCAGGCCGTCGTCATCCAGACGTAGCGTCTTCTTGATAACTTTCTTGGCCAAATCAGGATCTTTTTTGAATAAGGCGATGCCTTCGATATGCGCCCTCATGTAGCGCATGATCAGATCGCGGTCCCTTTGTATCGTCGATCGCCGCGACACAATCTCACTCCACGGATAGTCAACTTCTTTGAAAAAGTCCCACAACGGTACAAAGCCGGCTCGTTGCGCGAGAATGAATGCCGGATGGGAAAGAGTCGCCGCATGGATTTTGCCTTGCCTGAGCGCGATGAGTCTTTCAGCGTCGCCGCCGGTTTGCAGCAGCGCAAAATCCTTGTCAGGGTTCATGCCTTTCTTTTTGGCAAGATGACGCACAAGAAAATCGGTGAGGGAGCCAAAGGTGGTCACACCGATGATTTTTCCTTTGAGATCTTCGTCTTTCTTGATATCGGGCCGCACCATCATCGACTGAATCACGCCGGGCATGGTATGGGCGAGAATGACCATGTCCGATCCAGCCACTACCGAAAGCATCACGGTAGGCGTGGCAATCGGTGATATTTCCACACTGCCACCGACCAATGCTCGCGAAGAAATCCCCGAGCCGCTCATAACGACGACATCCGCATCCAGTCCATGCTTTTCGAACAGCTTCGCCTCTTTGGTGAAAAAGATGATCATATTGCCCATGCTGATTGCCGGCACACCCACATGAATCTTTTTCAGCGATTTGCTTTGAGCGAAAAGCGACGAAGTAACCATGAAAAGACTTATAAAGCAGATGCTGAGCGACACGAACATCCTATGACGAGCCATCGATGATCCCTCCTGAGCACTTCATCTATCCGGATATAGTCGCGATATCAAAATGTTGTCAATCATTCGACATTGACAAAGCAAAGCCTTTTGATTATCTCAGGCTCATGTTACCCAATTTACCGCGCGAGGCGTTATTGGATTTGTGCCGGCGGATGTTCACGATCCGTCATTTTGAAGAAAATCTGGTGCCGCTGCATGACCGGGGTGTTTTCAGCGGTCACTATCATTTGTACATCGGCCAGGAGGCCACCGGCGTGCCGGCGTTGTCCTGCCTAGGTGCAGATGATTATCTCTTCACTACTCACAGGAACCACGGCCATTTATTGGCGCGCGGCGCTGACCCCAAACGGTTGTGCGCCGAAATTTTGGGACGCGCCGACGGCCTCAACAAAGGCAAAGGCGGCTCCTTCCATTCGGTGGCGCCCTCTCTGGGATTTCTTCATAGCTCGGGAGTGGTGGCCGGTATAATCCCGCTGTCGACCGGTACGGCTTACGCCGCCAAGGCGCTAAAGAACGGCCGGATTACGGTTTGCCTGTTCGGCGACGGCGCGTTGGAGGAAGGAGCGGCGCCGGAAGCGTTCAATCTGGCATCACTCTACAAATTGCCGGTGCTCTTCCTGTGCGAGAACAACGGCAAGTATGGCAGCGGTCGTGCCACGGCGGCGGCGCAGTCCTCATCCATGGCGGCTTATCCTTTAACCGACTTACCGGCGGCTTACAAAATTCCCGCGCAGCAGATCGATGGCCTGGATTCCGGGCTTGTGCATGCAACAATTTCCCAAGCAGTGGAAAAAATTCGCCACGGCGAAGGGCCGCAATTTGTCGAGGCGCAGACTGTGCGCTGGCCAGGCAGCGAGACCAACTGGCCGGCAGTGGCGCAGCCTACCGATAGCTCGCTGGCGTGGGATGTCAGCAACGTTCCCGAGAAAGTGCGCGAATGGTACCGCACCTGCGATCCGTTGCTGATTTACATTCGCGAATTGGTGGATGCGAATCACGCCAGCCGTCAAGAGATCGCCGGCATGGAACAGCAAGTCAAAACCGAAATCGGCGCTGCCTTCGAGTTTGCGGTGGCTAGCCCCTATCCGAAACCCGAAGAAGCAGAGCGCGACTTCTTCGCCTAATTTAACTTCGAGGAAATGTTGACAGGCTGTTCAAAAAGACCCAGATGCAAGACGGGCGAGTTACAAGGATGAAAGCGGAAATCTGAAATCGGAAGTCAGTTTTCAGCTTTCATAATCCATCTTTTCCAAGAGCAGCCTGAGGACCTTATATGAGAGAGCTAAACTATTACGAAGCGAAGTTCGAGGCATTGGACGAAATTATGGCCGGCGATGGGCGAGTGCACTTGATCAATGGCACGTTCCTGAGCCTGAGCCCGCACCGCCACGTCTATCAGAACCTTCTGCAGAAATACCGGGAGCGCATGATCTCGCCGCCTATTTCCGAACTTGGCTTCTGCGGGCTGGCCACGGGAGCGGCGATGGCCGGTCTCCGTCCCATCGTCGATCTGAGCACCGGTAGCTTCATCTATGAGGCGTGGCCGCAAGTCGCCAATGAAGCGGCCAACGCTTATTACATGTCGGGTGGCCAGACCCGGGTGCCGGTGGTCTTCCATATATTTCACGGACTCCGCGGCGGTGGCGCGGCACAGCATTCCGGCAGCCCCCAGGCGATGCTGTGGAATGTGCCTGGTTTGGAGATCGTGCTTCCATCTACGCCGCGCGATGTTAAAGGTCTGCTCAAGACAGCCGTTTCCACTGACAACCCGACGATCTTTGTCGATCACGTTAAGCTTCTGGACGTGCGCGGTGAAGTTGCCGAAGACGAAAAGCCGATTCCATTCGGTGTCGCAGACATCAAACGCAAGGGCGGCGACGTGACGGTGATCGCAACCTCATACACGATTCAGCGCTGTCTCAAAGTTGCCGACCAGCTGGCCAAAGAGAACATCGACGTCGAGGTCATCGATCCGCGGACGCTGGTGCCGTTCGACCTGGCAACCATCCTGTCCTCAATCGAGAAAACCCATCGCGTGGTGCTCGTCGACGAGACGCATCAGAGTTGCGGAGTCGCTGCCGAAATCGCCGCGCGCATAGCCGAGAGCGGTTTCGATAAGTTGAAGACGCGCATTCGCCGAGTCTGCACTCTGGATGTGCCGGTGCCCTTCAGCCCGCCATTGGAAGAATACATCGGCCCGCGAGACGATCGCATCGTTGATGCGATCCGCGCAGCGGTGGCATAAGCTTCTTGGCCGATAACGGTATCAATGCCAGTAGCAGGTATTCGGCGCAGCAGAGCGTCGACCGATCAGACTAGTCAGTTAACTGCGAAGAGCTCACAGTTAAAGCCGATGAAATTCTGAATCCTACATGTCCTCCGTGGTGAGATCGTCTTATCCGATTCCACATTAGTTTTCACTCAGCTCCTGATCATGGCCAGCAAACAAGAAAGCTCAAAGGATCTCGTCGATCTCCTAAGGCGCATGTGGTTGATTCGCGCTTTTGAGGAAAAGGTCTCGGCGCTTTACGCCGAAAGGCAGATTGTCGGCCTGCTTCACCTGGGCATCGGCCAAGAAGCGGTTGCGGTCGGCGTCTGCGGTTTGCTGCGCCAGAACGATTTCGTATTCGGCGGGCATCGCTCTCACGGTCACGCCCTGGCCAAAGGAGCGGATGTCAATCGGCTGATGGCGGAAATCGCCGGTCGAGCCACCGGCTACTGCGGCGGCAAGGCCGGCTCGATGCACATCGTCGCGCTGGATGCGGGCTTCATCACGGCCACCGGGGTGGTCGGTGGAACGATACCGTTGGCGCTCGGCGCAGCATTCGCCGCCAAAGAAAAAAAACAAGGCCAAGTCGCCGTGGTTTTTTTCGGCGATGGCGCCGGCCAAGCGGGTCCGTTTCATGAGTCTTTGAACATCGCCAGCTTGTGGCAGTTACCGGTGATCTTCGTGTGCGAGAACAATGGTTATGCGGAGTTCACACCGTTATCGGCGCATACGAAGGTCGAGCGGTTGGCGCAGCATGCAAAGACTTATGAGATTCCCAGCAGCACGGTGGACGGCAACGATCTCTTAGCCGTGCGTTCGGCGACAAGCAAGGCGCTCGAGATCGCACGCGCACGCAAAGCACCGGTATTTATCGAATGTTTAACGCATCGGCTGCGCGGCCATTATGAAGGCGACCCCGCCAAATATCGAGAGTTGTCGCAACTTTCCGAGTGGAAGAAGAAAGATCCGATTGCCAGATTCGCGCGCCTGCTAAAAAGCAAGAAAATGATCACAGACAAGGGACTTCAAGCGATTGAATCTGAAGCCCGCGCCCGGGTTGAAGAAGCCGCCGGCTTTTCCCTCTCATCATCGTGGCCAGCCAGTGAGGAAGTCGCGACTCAAGTTACGACAATTAACTCTCAACCCTTTTTTAGGTGATTCCCAGGGTCCGGGACAATGTCGTCGACGAAACCCGTGTGGAAGTAGCAAGCTCTTCTTCAACATTGGAAACCAATCTAATATGCCAGAGCAGACTTTTTTAGAAGCGATTCGCGCCGGACTTCACGAAGAGATGAGCCGCGACTCGGCGGTTTACGTTTTCGGCGAAGACGTTTCACTCGGCGGACCGTTTGGCGTCACCAAAGGATTGGCGGAAGATTTCGGGACCCAACGCGTGGTCAACACGCCGATCAGCGAAGGCACGGTCATGGGGTTGGCCATTGGCGCCGCTACGGCAGGATTGCGCCCGGTGATTGAGATCATGTTCATCGATTTCATCACGCTCGCTCTCGATCAACTGGTTAATCACGCGGCCAAGCTCTATTACATGTCCGGCGGCCAGCTCGCGATTCCGTTAACTGTGCGGGTGCAATGCGGCATCAGCGGCGCCATGGGCGCGCATCATTCACAAAGCCTGGAGTCGTGGCTGGCGCATGTTCCGGGATTGCAGGTTGTGATGCCGTCAAATCCCGCAGACGCCAAAGGGCTGCTCAAGGCCGCCATTCGCGACGACAACCCGGTGGTCTTTATTGAGCATCGTGGTTTGTACTGGGGCCGCGGCGACGTGCCGAACGATGATCATCTGGTGCCGATCGGCCAGGCGGCGGTTCTGCATGCCGGAGAACAAGTCACTATTGTCGCGCTGGCAAATATGGTGGGCACGGCATTGGCGGCAGCCGATGAATTGGCCGCCAGCGGAATTTCCGCGGAGGTGATCGACCCGCGCAGCGTTTCACCTCTGGATATCGGAACTATTGTCGAATCGGTCAGAAAGACCGGGCACATGGTTGTCGCGCACGAAGCCGTGGAACAGGGCGGGGTGGGCGCGGAGATTACCGCTGCAGTTCAACAACATGCGCTTTACTATTTGGACGCGCCAATTCTGCGTGTCGCGGCGCCGTTCGCGCCGGTTCCCGCCAGCCCGGCATTGGAGAAAGAATTTCTCCCTGGCCAGAAGCGAATTGTCCAATCGGTGAAGAAGTTATTGGCTCATTCCTGAGCGCCGCCGCGCATCTGCCCCCAGCCGATCCCCATTTTCGGTAACTGCATCCGCGTTTTATCAGCGGAATCGCGGCCGGCATCCAATCGTGACAGGTTGTCAGGATGTCATACGATTACTGTCAGATCGAGCAGGGGAAGAACCGGATCTAACGTTAACGGAATCAAAAACCCGCATCACCGCTTGCGTGAATTCGCAAGATGCTATTGGCATCAGCATTGCTCAATGACCGTTCCAACTTTTCAATCAAGGAGACTGCACATGCGAACAGCACTGGCGAGCGACCGGGTGGCGATATCAATTGCCGACAAGAAATTGGATGCGGCAAAGTGCGTCGAGTGTGGCGCCAAGATTTATCCCAGTTCACTTTTGAAGCCGCATCTTGCGCGGCACCGGCTGAAGCACGAATCGTTGGTGACCGAGCTGAGGAAGCTTCAGGTTACCATCGAGCGCATGAAAATAGCTTGAACAATGAACTGCGGCATCGCCGCGATGCCGCGGTTCCGGTCTGGGTTTCTGCGGGTAATTGCCTTCTGTAAATCCCATCACACTATTCGAAAAAAGCTCCTTCAATCAGCACCGGCTTGGCCGCGCCTTGCTCGTGAGTTCTTCCAGGAATCGGTGTGCCGTCCGGGTTAAGACGCTGATCCTGTTTGTCCGGACCGGCGCCGATTCGAGTCATCACCAGAGGGGTATCTCCGGAATTGCGAAACTGGTAGTAGCAACCCGCCGGAAGAACGATCGCTTGATGCTTGCTCGCGTTGAGAACGGTTTTGCCGTCGCGCCCGGTGTTGAATTCAGCGGTTCCTTCAAGAACCAGGAAAATATGATCCTCTTTGGTGTGGGAGTGGAGCGCGTTCTCGCCGATGCCCGGGGCGTAGCAATGGATACGCAATGTCATTAAATCTGTTTCCGCCAGCAGGTTGCGCGTGTGCCCTTCCTTTACCAGTTGAGTTCGCAGCTTAACCACTTTTGCTTCGGTTTGTTTGCCGTTTTCCATAACTCCTCCTGTTAGTTGTTGGTTGTTCCGTGGCTACCGGGCACGATTCTAGGTCAGGTCGTCGCTATTGTGCAATACACGATCGAAGAAACACGGCGCTTCACGAATTTTTGCGGTTGCAAATAATCAGGACGTGGGCTTATCTGGACCGTCCCGCATCTTGGCGCGCCCATGTCTCTACTTGCTGAAATCACAGCTATTTTCTCCGCCATGGGCTGGGCCTCCGATTCTGTTCTGGTCCGGCTGGGCTTACGGCGATCGAATATCTTCGCGGCGATGTTGATGAGCTTCGCGGTCTCCACCGCCTGCATGTGGAGCTACCTGATTGCCACCACCTCGCTCGAGTTTCTGTCCTCGCCGGCGATGCTCTATTTCGTCATCAGCGGTTGCGTGCAACCTTTGCTGGCGCGAGCCCTGTTCTATGAAGGCATTACCCGAATCGGCGTCGCTCGCGCCGGACCGCTGCGCGGCACTGAGCCGTTATTTGCGACGATTATTGGCGTGAGTTTTTTGCACGAAGAGCCCGGCGCACTGGTTTATATGGGCACGATACTGATTATGACAAGTCTCTGGTTGATTTCCGGCCAGCACGACGGCGCGGCAAAGTGGCGACTTCTTGATACCGCTTTCCCGATCAGCTGCGGCGTTGGTTTCCGCTATCTCGCAAAGCTTGCGCAAGCAGGGACTGAAAATTCTACCCGATCCGTTTGTTGCCGTAGCGATCGTCACCACGGTATCGCTAATTCTATTTTTGATTTTTGTGCTGATTACCGGCAGAGCCCAGTCGCTGCGCATGGAACGCCAGGGTTTTTCATTTTTTTTCGCCGCGGCGCTGCGTGGCAACGGCGGCTCAAGTCCTCAATTTTGTCGCTTTAGGCAGAGGCGAGTTGTCGGTGATTATTCCGCTCTTGAATACCACACCGCTATTTACCGTGCTCTTGAGCGTTCTTTTCCTGCGCAAAGTGGAAACGGTCAACCGGCGCATCGTCTTCGGCGCGCTTCTCATGTTCGCAGGCATCGTGACGATTACCAGCCGGTGATTACGGTTCAAGGTTCTGATCCAGCCGATTGAGCGCTGTTAGACGGCAGTTCTGGCGCTTGACACAAGCAAGTCGGTCCCGGATATTACGGCTGTTCTGAGGTCCAGGCAGCCCAGGCTGTATTACGATCCCCAAGGGCCGCCGAGGTGTTTTTATGATCAATCATGACCCTGCAATTTCCCCCCTTGCTGAGCTGAATGAAGAGTCCGCGCTTCGCACTATACTTGAAGGCACCGCAAATGAGACCGGCGAGCGGTTTTTTGCCGCGCTAGTTGAAAATCTGGCGCGAGCGTTGAACACTCATGGCGCATGGGTCACTGAATACATCCAGGAACGCCGCCGGCTGCGCGCCCTTGCCTTTTGGATGGACGGGAAGTGGATACAAGATTATGAAACCGATATTGCCGGCACGCCTTGTGAAAGAGTGATCGACAGCGCCGATATAGTTCATTTTCCCGATAATCTTTTTAAACTCTTTCCAGACGATCCGGACATAATCGCGATCAACGCGGTGAGTTATCTGGGAATGCCTTTGAAAGACGTCGATGGCAAAATTCTCGGCCATCTTGCGGTGATCGATCGACGGCCAATTCCAGAAGAGCCCAAGGTTCAGGCTCTATTTAAAATCTTTGCCGCCAGAGCCGCGGCCGAGTTGCAACGGCAAAGCGTTGAAAAACAGCTCCGAGAACGCGAGGAGAAGTTACGGCGCTTATTTGACAGCGCCATGGATGCGATTATCGAGCTTGATCAGAATCTCAAAGTGACCCGGGTGAACCCCGCCGCCGAGCACGCATTTCAGTGTCCGGCGCGGCAGGCGGTTGGTGATGAATTCAGTCGGTTCGTTTCAACCAAGAGTTATCAAACAATTTTAAGGCTTATCGATGAGTTCAAGCCGTGCCCGCCGGAACGCCGCTCTGCATGGGTTCCGGGCGGATTACGCGGAGTGGCGAGCGGCGGTAATGAGTTTCCAGCGGAAGCCACCATCTCGTGCTTCGAAATCGGCAGGGAAACCTTCTACACGGTTATCTTGAGAAACATCAATGAGCGGCTCGAAGCCGACCGGAAAATTAACTCTCTCACCGCGGAAGCCGAATATCTGCGTGAAGCGCTCAACAAGCTTGGCGGCTTTGAGCAAATTATCGGGCAAAGCGCCGCGCTTAAAACGGTGCTGGAGGATGTCGAGCAAGTCGCGGTCGGCGACACCACGGTCCTGGTTCTTGGCGAAACCGGCACCGGCAAAGAATTGATCGCCAGGGCGATTCACGGCGCCAGCCGCCGCGCCGACAAGCCCCTGATCACGATTAACTGCGCCGCGATCCCAGCCGCGCTCATGGAAAGCGAGTTTTTCGGGCATGAGAAGGGCGCCTTTACCGGCGCGACGCAGAGACGCGAGGGATGTTTTGCTTTGGCCGATGGCGGCACGATTTTCCTCGATGAGGTGGGCGAGCTTTCGCTCGATTTACAGGCTAAGCTGTTGCGGGTTTTACAGGAAGGCGAATTCACTCCCGTCGGGCGGCTCCCAGTCTGCGCAAAGTGAATGTGCGTGTTATCGCGGCAACCAACCGCGATCTCAAAAAAGCGATACGCGAAGGGCGTTTTCGTGAGGACCTGTACTATCGTTTGAACGTATTTCCGATCAGTGTGCCGCCATTGCGTGAAAGAAACGAAGATGTCGTGATCCTGGCATCGGAGTTTGCCGCTAAATTCGCGCAGCGAATGGGTAAGCGCATCGAGCCTCTTTCACAAGAGATCAAGAAACGGTTGAAGGCTTATTCCTGGCCGGGAAATGTGCGCGAACTTGCAGAATGTGATTGAGCGGGCTGTGATTACCTCCCGGGATGGGTCTATCAACCTTGACCGGGCTCTGCCGGAAATCCCCTTGGAGGTCGCTGCTGAAACGGTACCGGCCGTGGACGGCGTGATGCAGCAGGCGCGGCGAATTCTACCGATTCGCGAGCTTCAGCAAATGGAGCGAGAGAACATTTTGCGCGCTCTCGAATCATCGGGCTGGCGTGTAGCCGGCAGGGACGGCGCCGCCAGCATGCTCGGCATCAATCCGTCTACTCTTAACTCCCGCATCCGCGCTCTGGGCATCCAGCGGCCGAGATGAGTCTGCGGCAGCGGACTCCTGAAACTTAGCAGCCCTGAACCAAGCACCTAGACGGCCATCGTAATTTATTCGCTCTGTGCCTTCGCTCCTCCGGGCTCCCCCTTGATCAGTACACATTGTTAATCTCTACTGCGGAACCCGATTAGATACGCGAGATCTCACAACCGGCGACGTGAGATCTCGCGAGTCGTGAGATCTCACACGTTGCGACGCTGCTGCACATTCTCTAAGTGCCGACAATTGTTTAACAAGTCGAGCTGGGTCTGCTGGCACGCTAGCTGCTCTAAGGGCTGTTAACGAACTTTGAAAGGAGATGAATCATGCAACACAATTACTCGTATCAGACGGCACTGGCGGCATCGGAGCGAATCGGTTGGAGAGTGGAGGATCTAATCGGCGGTGACAAGAAGCTCGACTTTGATAAGCCGTTCATGCCCGAGTCCTTGGCCCAGGTAAAGCAGCTGTCGTTTCTCACGGCCGAAGAGCAACTGACACTCAATCAGATCCGCGGCCACGAGTATCTGTCCATGTTCGGCCTGGTCGAAGAGTTCATTCTTCCCTATGTGGTCGATCATGCGCGGCCGCAGCTTTCCGGCGACGACTACCGCGTGCGCGCGCTGCTGCAGTTTGCCGGCGAAGAGGCCAAGCACATCCACCTGTTCAAGCGCTTCAAGCAGGAGTTCGAGGAAGGCTTCGGCAGCAAGTGTGAATTCATCGGCCCGGCTGAAGACGTCAAGCGCTTCGTGCTGTCGCATAGCCCGCTGGGGGCCGGCATCGCGATTCTGCACATCGAGTGGATCACCTTGCGCCACTACATCGAAGGGGTGCGGGACAGCCAGGATCTCGACCCGCAGTTCAAGAGCCTGCTCAAGCACCACTGGTTGGAGGAGTCGCAGCACACCAAGCTCGACACGCTGATGGTCGAGGAGATCGTGGCGCGCTCGACAGCTAAGGAGATCGACCAGGCCTTTCAAGAGTACGGCGAGATCGGCGCGTTTATCGACCAGGGGATCGGGCAGCAGGCTGAATTTGACGTGGAGAGTTTCGTCCAGGCAACGGGGAGAAACCTGTCCAAGGGCGAGCGCGAGCAGGTCAAAGACGCGGTGCTCAAGGGAATGCGCTGGACGTATCTAGGCACGGGCATGACCCACCCGAACTTCCTGGCTACAGTGGAGGCGATCAAGCCGGAGGCAAAACAGCAGATTGAGGCTATGGCCCCGGCGTTCTGCTAATTAAAGACAAACCATAACGCAACAAACCATAATCAAGAAGGAGTTTTACCATGTCTGCACTTGAAGCAAAAAAAATCGGTACTGTGAACGGGCTCGATGTCGATGCCTTGCATGGCGTCATTGACGAGGTGAAGAAGGATCCGTCAACAGGGATCGTTGAATTCAAGGTCAAGACCGGCTGGAAAGGACAAACCCGCTCGCAAACGGCTGTCGAATCCTACAAGCTCGGCGGCAAGGAGATCAAACGTCGCTTCACAATCAACGCGGACGAGCCGCTCGAGCTATTAGGCGAGAACACCTCTGCCAATCCGCAGGAGCTGCTGATGGCGGCGCTCAACGCCTGCATCACCGTCGGCTATGTGGCGGGCGCGGCGGTCAATGGAATCACTTTGACTAAGCTCGAAATCGAGACAACCGGCCAGCTCGACTTGCGCGGATTTCTTGGCATCGACCCGAGAGTCAAGGCCGGGTATGAATCGCTCCAGTACGTGGTGCACATCGCCGGCAACGGCACACCGGAGCAGTTTCGCGAGATCCATGAGAACGTAATTAAGACCTCGCCGAACTACTTCAATGTTTCGCAGCCGGTGCGGCTCGACGCCAAGCTCGAGGTCGAAAGTTGAAAGGGTATTTACGATTACACTACGAAGCACATGACGCAGAAAGGAACAAGCGCTGAGGGAAGCTCTAGAACTGGTGCGCTTCTTGTCCTTCGTAGTGTCCGTCAATTCCAAACGGAGAGAAGCAATGATTACGATCAAAAATGTCGGAACAGCCGAACAGGATGCCGCCGTCAGCGCCATAGTGAGAGCCTTTAGCGCCGACCCGGTGGCACGCTGGATGTATCCTGATTCACAGCATTACTGGGAATATCTTCCCAGCTTCGTCAAAGCCTTTGCCGGCGCTGCCTTCGAGCATCGAAGCGCGGATTTTGTGGACGGCTATTCAGCCGCGGCGCTCTGGCTCCCACCGGGTATCCATCCCGACGACGACGCGCTCTTTACGCTGCTGCGGCATAGCGTTCCCGAGCGCGATCAGCCGGGCGTCTTCGCGCTGTTCGAACAGATGGACGGTAACCATCCGGCCGAGCCGCACTGGTATCTGCCCATGATCGGCGTCGATCCGGAGCAACAAGGTAAAGGATATGGCTCGGCGTTGCTGCAACATGCGTTGGCGCGCTGCGATGCAGACGGTAAACTCGCTTACCTGGAATCAACGAGCCTTAAGAGCCTCCGGCTGTATGAGCGGCACGGCTTTGAGCTGCTCGGCACAGTTCAGGTCGGCTCGTCGCCGCCGTTGTTTCCGATGCTGCGAAAGCCAGGCGCATCGAAGCTAATCAGAAAAAGAAGCTCTTTGGCATCGAAAAAATCAACCAATTCCAGGCATCCGCCTGACATTGTATGAGCACGACCATGATCGTCGAAGAATTTTTACTGCTGGCGCTTGCGCTGATCTACACGGCCATTTCGTATGGTTACGCTCCGCGAGAGACCCGTGCGGATCGGCAAAGCAATAATATGGATCACGAACCCGGAAAGGAGATAAGCACGTGGCTACCACATGTCCGGTAGGCTTCAATGTCGATAAGTTGCGCCAGCTCGTGCGAGCGGAGTACGACCGGGTGGCGCGTGAGCCAGGAGCAAACTTTCATTTTCATCGGGGCTCGCACTACGCCGCACAAACGCTGGGGTATGATGCGCATGAACTGGCGTTAATTCCCGAGGACTCCACCGCAGCGTTTGCCGGCGTCGGCAATCCCCAGAGAATTGGGCCGATCGAGCCTGGAGAAACGATCCTGGATGTCGGCTGCGGCGCCGGCATGGACTTACTCCTGGCGGCGCGACGAACCGGCCCGACAGGTCGCGCCATCGGCGTCGACATGACGCCGGCCATGATCGAGCGCGCCAAGCGCGCCGCCGTGAAAGCCGGCCTCTGGGAAAACATTGAAATTCGGCGCGGCATGGCCGAAGAGCTGCCGGTCGATAGCGACAGCATCGATGTCGTTATCTCCAACGGCGTGCTCAATCTGATCCGCCGACAAGCTTCGCTCGTTTGGCGAGATCTATCGTGTACTGCGTCCCGGCGGCCGCTTCTATCTGGCCGATGTCGTCGTGCAGCGAGAGCTGTCGCTGGCGGCGCGCAGCGATGTCGATCTGTGGGCCGCCTGAATCGGCGGGGCTCTGCCGGAGGCGGAGCTTTACCAGCTGTGTGCTCAAATTGGTTTCGCCGACGGCAGGATCGTCGAGCGCTTCGATTGTTACGAAGGCACCTCCGCCAAAGCCAAATTATCAATAGATCTTTACGTGCAGGGGGTGAACTTTTTTGCACGCAAGCCAGTTGACTACTTGAGATCCGCAACACGACCGCCAAACTAGCTTAGTCGTGATTACCCGCCGCGTTTATTTCAAGGCTTTGAACGTACTCCCGTTATCGTTGCTGCGATAACGGGAGTACGGAGCCGCCAGCAGAGGTAAGGATCGTCCTACCTTCATGTGCAAAGGTCATCCATGGGATAAGGGATGATTACATCTTGGCGCGCTCCCAAAAGCGCAGCTGCCGGCACGCCGCAACAAAGGTCGAACAATCATCCTGGCCTTTGATGGCAATAAAACCCTTATCGCGGGTTTCAAGCACTCCGGCGTGCACCATTACACTGACGGCGCCTTCTGTGTAACCGACAAACTTCATGTGAGCAAACGCATCGGCGACGAAATCACGCGCGGCTGATTCTTTCACAAGCATTTTTGCGCCATCCTCAGACGGTAACAGCGCCACGGCGTCGTAGAGCACCGATGGGCCGCCGTCAATCTTCTGCTTCGCTTCGATCCACGAACCATCGCTCGCCTCGACCCCGCCGACCTTGCGGCGCGACGATCTCAAGCATCGCGCCTTCCTCTTCACAGCGGCTTTGAGCGATTTCAAGATGTTCATATCCACCCCATCAGTGACAAGGACGCCCACCTTGCGGCCCTTAAAACTGTTCGGGCCGTTGAGGAGGATGCTCAGGGCTGGCGATTTCTTCAGGTCCTGGCGAGTTGGCTTCGCGGCGTCTGCCGGCTCGGGCATCTCCTTGAGACGCCAGACCGTCCGCCACTTGCTTTGCCAAATCCGTAATCGATGTTCAGGAGATGCGAGACCATACGAGCGCGGATCTTCGACGTTCCACTTTGCTGAGTTCGAAGGTGAGGGCCGCGGCGATATGGGTCTGCTCGGTCTCGGTCTGGCTCAGGTAAAACTGGCGTGCCTGGCTGTAATGATCGGCGAAGGTCTCTGACCGGACGCGGAGTTTGGCCCCCTCTTCCTCCGCGGGATACGAACGAAAGCCCTTCTCGGGCGATTCGCGCGGACCGCTCTCCTTCCCGCTCCAAGAATTCGGCTCATAGTTGACCCGTCCCTTTGGATTGACCATGGCCATGTGCCCGTCTTGCTGGAAATGCGCAAACGGACACTTCGGCGCATTGATCGGGAATGTGGGTAAAGTTGGGGCCGCCGAGCCGTTTGAGCTGCGTATCGAGGTAAGAGAAGTTGCGACCTTGAAGAAGCGGATCGTTGGTAAAGTCGATCCCAGGCACGATGTTCTGCGTGCAAAAAGCGACCTGTTCGGTCTCGGCGAAGAAATTATCGACACAGCGATCAAGCACGAGTCGACCGACGCGCCGAACCGGCACCTCCTCCTCGGGAATGATCTTGGTGGCATCGAGCACATCAAAGTCAAACTTGTCAGCAAACTCTTCGTCAAAGAGCTGCAAGCCCAGTTCCCATTCGGGATAGTCGCCCATTTGGATCGCGTTCCACAGATCGCGACGATGAAAGTCGGGATCGGCGCCGTTGATCTTCACCGCTTCATTCCAGACCACCGACTGCATCCCCAGCTTCGGTTTCCAATGGAACTTGACGAAGGTGGACTTCCCCTCTGCATTGATGAAGCGAAACGTATGGACGCCGAAGCCTTCCATGAAACGGAAGGAGCGAGGGATGGCCCGGTCGGACATGACCCACATGATCATGTGCATACTTTCCGGCGTCAGGGAAATGAAGTCCCAGAAGTTATCGTGCGCCGTCTGCGCTTGCGGGAAACCCCGGTCCGGCTCCTGCTTTACCGCATGGACCATGTCCGGAAACTTCATGGCGTCCTGAATGAAGAACACCGGGATGTTGTTCCCGACGATGTCCCAGTTGCCTTCTTTGGTGTAGAGCTTCACCGCGAAGCCGCGGACGTCGCGCGCGAGGTCCGGCGAGCCCTTGTTGCCGGCCACGGTCGAGAAGCGCACAAAGGCGGGAGTTTTCTCCCCTGCGCGCTGAAAAATATCGGCCTTTGTGATGTCGGACAGCGATTCGTAGTTCTCGAAATAGCCATGCGCCCCAAAGCCGCGGGCGTGCACGACGCGCTCGGGGATACGCTCATGATCGAAATGGAAGATCTTCTCGCGCAAGTGAAAGTCTTCGAGCGCCGTCGGACCGCGGGCCCGATCCTGAGCGAATTTTGATCGTCGGAAACGGGAATGCCCTGCTGCGTGGTCAACACAGGGATGCTGCCCCCGCGGTCTGGTGCACTTCTCCGCCCGCGCCGATCGTCACCTCCTGATCGTTGTAGCGCACACTCTTTCGGTCGTTGGCAGTGCCTTGGCGCGTGCCTTTGGACGAGCTTTTTTTAGGCATAAGTTTCTC
>CAVSLC010000016.1:0-66241 GCA_963728565.1 uncultured delta proteobacterium | reverse complement strand
GAAGAATCAATGTACAGTGTCCGGTCAGGATTTGTCTATCCTCCTGATTTTTGCCTTCCAGATCACAGCTAATCCATGGATCAGAAGAATCACTTGACTTTTCGGTAATCCGCGCGAAGAAACGCATGCTATCGCCCTCGAATGTCGAATAGGTGTGGCGCACGTTTATTTTGCGCAGCCAGCCGCGCGGGCCGATCCAATCCGTTAACATCCGAACGAGCAGCGCCTGGCGATAGGCGCCGCTCGCGATAAACGTTGGCAGCCCATTGTGCTGGCGCACATGGTCGCGATCAAAGTGCAGGTGCTGAACGTTTTCCTGCAACCCGGCCCACCGTACTGTGTCGACGATCGTGAGTGGGCCGTGCTCCCGCGGGGGAATCGAATCACCAATTCGGACTTGATCAAAAAAAATCGTTTGTTGCATGTTGCAAGCTTTGCTACTTACGCTCCCGTGTTGAAGTTCGTGTGCTGCGGGAGAGCGTAGCCGAGTTCACTCAGGATCTCGTTGTTGTGTTGGCCCAGTCGCGGCGCCGGGGTAAGCTGGACGCCTGCTACCGTGGCGATGGCTCCCTGGGGAAATATAATTCGTCCAAGCAGCGGATGGTTCATCTCTCTTAAGAAACCGCGCGCGACCAGTTGCGGATCATCGATCAGATCGAGCGTCGTCGATACCGGCGAAGCAGGAAAGTGTCGCCGCTGCGCTTCTTCCACTAATTCCTCTTTGGTGAAACGCTTCGCCCAGGTGTGCAGCCGATCCATAATGAAGTCGCGATGCTTGTGTTGGTTCTCTTCTTGGGCCAGCGACGGATCCGAGCTGAGGTCCGGATCCTGCACCCAGTTTACGAATTTGTCCCAGCGCCCGGGCCGGTGTATCTGGCTGATAACCCAATGGCCGTTCTTACACGGCAGGGCTCCGGAAATTGCAGTGATGGCCCCCTTGCTGCCGCGGCGCTCGGTGATCGTTCCAGAAAAACTGTACTCTACCATGGCCTGCTCGACGAAAGATTCCAACGATTGGCGCACCGACACGGTAGCGGCGATTCCGCGTCCGCAATTTCTAGCTGCCAGCAAAGCGGCGGCGGTGGCGACGCCGACATACGCCCCCACCGCTAGATAGGGGATGTGAGCGCCTAAAATCATCGGAGCCTGATTCGGCTGACCGGTCAGTGATAGCAGTCCGGATCGCGCCATGGCGCAGATTTCCGGCGCGTCATTCTCAATTTTCGTAAGAACAAGTTTTGGATTGGCGTCAAAGCAAAGTTGCTCGTCAATCGGCAACGGCTCAGCAACCAGAACGTCACTTCGGCCGAGCAGATCAATGAACAGTTTTCGGCCGGTGGCGGAATCCAGGTCGAGGGTAAGGCTCTTCTTACCAGCGTTTAAAAACTGGTGATACGCGCTGTGCTCCAAATCCCGTTTGTCGGCGAGAAAAGGGGGCAGGAGGCGCAAATCGTCGCCGTTCGCTTTTTCGACCCGGATGACCTCGTGTCCTTCTTCGACAAAAAGCCGGGTGGCATAAGCTCCTATGATTCCGGTCAGGTCTATTATCCGCGTCATCTATTGTGCTCTTTCGTGCGGTCGGAATAGGTCTTATCAGGAAAGACCGCAAGCGTATGGCGCCGGCGCAAGACGATTTGCTCGTCCGGATTCAAAACTTGTTCTTCCTGGGTAATATAGATGCCTAATCCGGCGCGGCCCTCGCGGGCGACGATGTCGACAATGCAGCTCCGGGTGAAAAGTTGCTCGCCGAGATAAACGGGCGCGATCCACTCGGTCTCGGATCCGGCATTACGTACGTTGGTATAGCCGGGCGGCAAGGGCAGCTGCCGCCGCAGGTCCATTGGATCCGCGTTAGCTCTTTCGGTGCTCTCTCTGAAGCTGAACGGAACCCAACCGACCAAGGTCGGTGGCAGAAGCCGGCCGCGATACCCGGCCGCCCGGGCAAACTGATCGTCGAGCCACAACCGATTTGTATCGCCGGTGGCATCGACATAACGGCGGACATCGGAGGCGCTGAGAACCTCCAGAGGCCGCGCCGGACTTTGCCGGCCAATCGAGGCGCGCAGTTCCGGCGTTATGATGGAAGAACTTATTTGGCTCACGTGAAAGCCTGCCGCCTTTCGAGCTCCTCGAACTGCTCACCGGATAGATTTAGCCATTGGCGCAGAACGTCCGCCATTGTGTTCGCCCAGGCTGGGAGCGCTGCGCGGCCCGGGCAACGAGACCGGTGAAAGAGTAAAGGGTAGGCGGGTCGTCAGCATCGAACCGATCCGTCGCTCTTCCATGCGTGAAAAAACTGTGGCCGGATCCGGTTCATCGATCACCTGATCGATGCGCCGCACCCGTTCAGCCGGTAATTCCGGCTGCTTTCAGACGCCGTTCAACTTCGGCGCTGGAATACTGTTTGGTCCAGGTTCCAATTTCGCGATCGATCTCATCATGTTGATCCATCCGGCCGGCGGCACTGCTTAGGCGAGTGTCCGATTTTAGTTTTTCATTCCCCAGCAGTTCGGCCAGTGATTTCCACTGCTCGCCGTTCTCAATGCTCACGGCGCACCAATCGTCCGCTCCGGCGCAGCGATAAACCCCTTGGGGAGCAACGATGTCCGAACGATTGCCGAGCCGATGCGGAACCTTCCCGTTGACGGCGCTGCTCAGCAACAGAGGTCCAATCATCGCCGCGCTGCATTCGAACTGGCTCAAATCGATATGACTGCCACGGCCGTTGCCGAGGCGTTTGTCAATCGCCTGCAAAACAGCGAAGCAGGCGTGCAGCCCGCCGATGTAATCATTCCATGAATTGGAAATAGCCGTGGGCGGATCGCCTTCGCGCGCCGGTGACCGTCATCAGTCCGCTGTATCCTTGCAGGTTCATATTCATGCTGGTCCAATCGCGGCGCGGGCCGTTGTGACCATAACCGGACATGCTGACGTAAATGATTCTCGGGTTGAGCTTTTCAATCGTCGCAAAATCGAGCTTGAGCCTACGCATAACGCCGGCGCTGAAATTTTCGATCACCACATCCGCAACCGCGGCTAGCTTGAGGGCGATTTGTTGTCCTGCATCGTTTTTAAGATCGATGCTGATGGAGCGTTTGCTGCGGTTGGTATTTAAATAGGAAGCATGGCGCTGGTCATCGCTGATGTATGTCGATTGCCAGGGATGGTCGGGATGCTTGCTGCTTTCCACCCGAACCACGTCGGCGCCTAAATCGGCGAGCAGGCGGGTGCAGAACGGACCGGCCAAGACGTGAGTGAAGTCGAGTACGCGAATATGATCGAGTGGCGCAGGAACAGCGGTGCGACTAGAACCGCCGGGGTTAGCGGACATTGAGTTCCCTTTGTGCTTGTTGGAGCAGATCGCGGCTGGCTACCTGGCTCAGCGGAATGTCTTTTTTAAGGTTTGCCCGCTCGAGCTCGTAGCGGACTAGATCCTTGAGTGCCTGATCAGACAAGCCGCCATCGCGGCTGTAGCAGGGCAGGTAGTTGTCAAAAGCAGCGCGTGTGGTGGCGAGATCGAGCTTCAACCACTTGGAAGCGATGGCGACGCTTTCTTCCTGGTGATCTCTGATAAATTGAAGAGCCTCGATGGTTCCCTTGATCGTTCGCTTTACCTGTTCAGGCGATTGCTTCAGGCTCTTGTCTGTCACAACCATGGCGTTTTGCGTCAGCGGAACATGGTCGCGCGTCCACAAGAGAACTTTGTAGCCTCTTTTCGCTCCAAAGATATCCGCCGGCGATGAGACGAAAGCCGCATCAATTTTTCCCGCATCCATCGCCGCTAGCCGGGCGGTATTATCTCCTCCGGGTAAAAGATTGACGTCCTTACCGGGTTCTATCCCGGCCTGACGAAACAGGGTTACGCTCGTCAGATACAACTGGCTGCCGAACGTGCTGATGCCGATGGTTTTGCCGCGCAAATCGGTTAATTTCTGCACCTCGGGTTTGACCAATAGAAGATAGCCGAGTTTGTCTTGTGTGGTCATCACCAGCTTTATCGGCAGCCCTTTTATCGCACCTGCAATGCCGGGTCCGGTGCAGACGGCGTAATCCAAGTCATCGGAGAGAAGAGCGTTGGTGGCAATCGCGCAAGGCACCAACACATGCTCGGAGTTGATTCCATGCTTACTGTAGAATCCTTTCTTTTCCGCCAAGACCGTGGGCAGAAAGCCCAGCGATGCCGCGGAGATCCCAATGCGAACTCGCTCTTGCGAGTGCGCCAACGCTTGCGGCCAAACAATAAGCGCGAACAGCGTTAACCCGAGTCTTGTCACGTTTTTGGTATTCATTTTTCTATTCTCGTGAAAAAACCTTCCTGATCTATTTCCCTGATCAACGACGGATCAAAAAACTCTGCGGCCTTCATCCCTTCGAGTTTGGGAGTCGATTCCCTGAGGTCCTCGATGCTCGCCTGAATGGCATCCTCCCGCGGATAGGGCCTGGCGGGAATCGCCTCCAGAAACTGAACTCTGTAGGTAAACTCCAACAGCTTCGGGTTATCGACCCGCATGTATTTGCGGAATACCTGATAGGCAAGCTCTTTGTTTTTTCTGCCGGCCGCAATCGCCTCACTGTAAGCCATGAAAAAGGCCTTTAGCCGCGGCCGATAGTCTTTCAGAATCTGCCGGGTGGTATTGATCTCGCTCCCCGGTGAAGGAACGCCAAAGTCCTTCGGTTCGCCCAGCACTGAGATCTTTTGCCCGCTCAACTCGGTAAATTGAAAGACTTTGTCGGATTCCCCGATAGTTGCATCGATCTTACCCTGGAACATGAGTTGGATTCTCTTCTCCGATTCGCTCACGCCGGTGGGAATCAGCGAAACGTCTTTCCCTGGAGTGAAGCTTAGCTTGGTGAGGATTCGGCGCAGGAGAAAATCGGTGCCCGCGCCGATGCGGCTGCTGCCGACGATTTTTCCCCTCAGCTCCGAGGCGGATTTGATCGAAGGCACTGCGATGAGCTGGTACGGCAATGTGCCGTTGGTGGAAACCGTTACAATCGGCGCGCCGCGGGCGACCGCGCCCACGACACCCGAGCTGGAATCGGTGGTTAAATGGACATTGCCGGCGAGTAGGGCAGTCAGGGATACGCTGCCAGCGGCGATGCTGACAAGTTTTACGTCGAGCCCATATTTTTCGTACAGTCCGAGATCTTTGGCGATCCACAATGGCGCGCGGTTGCCGGTGAACGAACTATAAGAGACCACCAGCGGTTGAAGTGTTCGTTCTTGCGCTTCGCCTATGCTTGCAAGCGACAGCGCCAGCAACAGAATAGCATTCTGCCAAACCATCGAACCTCCTCTGCCGTGAACTCCAGGTTATGAAGGCGGTTTCTGTTTATTTCCTTCCGGCGCGTTCTTTCTATACATTCTTTTTTCCAGAGCAACAACGTGGCGCATTCAGGTTGCAAGGCTAACGCGGGTGGATTAAAAGGAACTTTAGTGAATGCAAACATCGCATCGATGGAGAGCGTGGAGAAGTCATTCAATCAACTTAGGCAGGCGAACTGAGGAGGTTCAAAATGGAGCTGCAACAACGTCATTCTCGCGGCAACGTATTCTGGCCCGGCAACAATCGGATCGCGGTGTTTCTAAGCTTTGATTTCCAAGGCGGCGAGGATGTTCGGCCGGACAAGAATGGCAGGATCAATCATGAAGAGTACACTCAGGCTGAATACGGCCCCAATACCGGTATCTGGCGAATCCTGCGCATCCTTTCGGCCAACGATGTAAAGGCAACATTTCTTACCTGCGGCGGGATCGCGGAAAGGTACCCGGAAGCCGTTGCGGCGATCATCGCTCAAGGGCACGAAGTGGCGGGCCATGGCTATCATCATGAAGTTGCCCGTGATCTGAGCAAGGAGGAGGAGCGCGATGTTATGAAGCGAACCAGTGAAATGCTTCTCAACCGCGCCCAAAAACCGCCGGTCGGATGGCGTTCGTGCACGCAAAGCCCGAATAGCTTGGAATTGCTGATGGAACACGGGTTTCTGTGGAACAGCAATTCTTTCTCGTTTGATTTACCGTTTGTCTGGCAAAATGGAGACAAGCAGCTCGTCGAACTACCCCGACAACCGTTTGGCGACGGCAGGACCTACGGCCATCGAGATTCAGGCAATCCAAAGGACACGTTAGCGGTATGGAAGGCTATGTTCGACCAGTTCTATGAAGAGTCAAAAATAGCGCCGACGTTCTGCCCGTTCCAATTTCATCCGTATATCTCTAGCCGGCCCGGCCGAGCCAAGACATTGTCTGATTTGATCGAATATATGAAATCCCATGAGGGCGTTTGGTTCGCTACCGGTAGTGAAATTGCAAAGTGGTGGCTTGAGAAGGGCTTTTCAGCTGACTCAGCAGCGCAAGTATCCAAGGTAGCCTAAAGTAATCGGCTTGTGGCGCTTGTTAAGCGCCACAAGCCTGCAGCACTCCATCCGAGGCGAATACACAGTTCGCTCCGACACGCACCGCACCTTATCAATACGATCGAAATAGAAAACGTATCTTTTTCCGCAGCCGGCGCCCCATTCGCTTTTTCAACGCGAACCAAAGCCGCAGCAGCCAATTCCTGGAGAACCAGGCAAAAGAGGTGGATGTGGTTATCCACTGATGATTAAATTCAAACCGCGCTTTGAATTTCCTGATTTGTAGAGTTTTGCCGAACTTTCTTTTGAAGATTGCTCTTACGCTGACCGCGTTGCGCGCTTCAACGAAAACCGTCATCGTTTCGATCGGCAACAGTTGGCGCACGCGCGAGATCTTCAGCGCCAGCGCCTCTTCGTTGCGCGCGCTGATCTCGATTAAGTTGTTCAATAGTTCGGGGTCTATCGTCGCCTTGTTGATGATCTCCCTGCGGGCCGCAAGTTCCTCGCCGCCATCATCGGTATAACCCGCCACGATAAAATAGGTCTTGTGCTTGGAAGTCTGCATCGACTTCTGCCACCAGTCGATGGCTTTCTCAAAGCCGATGCGTGATGCTTGTGAAAGATTCCTTGAACCGGCGCAGCCGTAGGGCATTGCTACGATCACAATCGAAATGGTCGTGGTCTCCTTTACTGTTAGGCTTAGCGGCGGGTAAAGGTCAGGATTGGTAAATCGTCACGTCCACCGGCTTGCCGCCTGACCGCCAGATCGAACAGTCGTGCAGTGCCACCAGCAGATCCATCTGCTTCGAGCAAACCTGCGTGTCCACTTTGCCGATGATTCATTTATCTCCATCTGCTGACTTGAAATGCATGGACTGTTTGCCTTAATGCGGCGATGGTTTGGCCATGGTTTACTTCGCCGCCAGCCAGTGTCGTGAGGCATTTGCTCTGCGAGATTTGTTTTCACGTTTTAGTCGATTTTACGGAGGTGGGCGTGCGGCCTGACGCTCCTTATAGAGATTATCGACGAAACCGCTGGAGACCAATTCACGAACGAATTTCGATTCCACGAACCTCTCGGGCTCAATCCGGGGCGGTATCGGCCGTGTAGCAGCGAGCTCGTCTAAGATCGTTTGAACTCCCGCCTGCGTAGCTTCCGGGACTCTCTTGAAATGTTTCGTCGCGTAGACTTGGTAAATTTTCTCGACGGCAGGAGTGGTCTTTTGCTTGGTATATTTCTCCAGTGTCGTCAGCGCGGTTCTTTTATCGGTTTTAAATCGATGAATCCCCTCCACGTAAGCCTTCATAAAGCGCGTGACCAGATCGGGTTCTTTCTTCAGAAACGACTGGCGCGCGGCGAAGGGCCCAAACGGATAAACCAATTCAGATGGAACATCGGCCAGACGAATGTATCCTTCGCTCTCGGCCCGCAGTGTCTCGGGACCGATCGAAAGCACGCCGCTCTGAACCGAGCCGCTCTTCAGAGCGGCAAAGACTTGCGGCCCAGAACCGGCTTGAAAAATGCCGACGTCTTTGTCGGCTTGCATGCCCCATTTCTTCAGCAGATAGCGCGCCACAAAATCCGTGGTCGCGCCGATGCGGCTGACCCCAAGCTTTGTGCCTCTGAGTTGGGCCGGCTGCTTGATGCGGGGAATCGACCAGAGTTCGAAAGGTAGGGAATCAATGCTGGCGCCGAGCAGCACGACATCAGAGCCCGAGAGATTGGCCGCCACGGTGGCACCGGCAGCGGTGAAGGAGAGGGCGACATCGCCTGCGATCAAGGCTTGCAACGACGGCGGCCCGCCGGCGATGTAGATGAATTCCGGATCGATGCCGTACTTTTTGAAGATTCCCGCCTCTTGGGTGATCCAGAGCGGGCCGTAAACCACGGCAATGGACGTATAGGCGATCCGTAAAGGCTCTGCATTGGAAGTTGTTGAGAGGCTTAGAAAGATAATGACCAGCCAGAATCGGCCGAATAGATATCGTAAATAAACAAGAAAATTTATCCGATTGTCTCTATCCATTTGTGGGTGCTCGTGAGCAATCTCTAAGTTAGATTACCCTCTTCTGTCAAGTAATTGAAGCTGTGGTGGACCGGGCGGTCAACTTAGGATCGGGCATTTCCAGAGCTCGCATAGGCAGCGCTTTCTCTCAGCCCGGCAACTGTAAACCTTTGCTGCGCTGAGGCGTCCAACTCTCTGAAGACACGTCAATCTAGAAAGGAACAACATGAAAAAATCAATTGTGATCGGCCTGAGCGTTTTAGTCCTTGGCAGCGCGGTAACGGCTTCGGCTGATGATCGCTCTTATGACCGCCGCGGCGATCGGATCAACCAACGGCTGGACGCGCGAGGAGCGCGTATCAATCAGCATCTCGATGCCAGAGGCGATAGGATCAACGATAGGTTAGACGCAAGAGCGGCAAGGGCCAGAGCGGATGGCAAGTACAAATTAGCTGAACGATTCGATCGAAAAGGCGACCGCATCGAGCGGCATCTCGACAAGAAAGGCGACCGGATCGAGGCTTATTGGGATCGCCGAGGTAATCGTATCGATCACAGATTTGATCGACGTGACCAGAATCGATGGCCGCTTCAATCATAACGGCTATCATCGGTAACCAAGAACAATGACAGCCAAGCCCCGGAGCATCGAAGATCGCGCCGGGGCTTGGCTGATGGTCCGTTTGCTATCCCGCACGGCAGCTTCCGCTAGTCCAGAAAGTATTCCTTGAAGCCGGTCACCATGATATTTGCCAATCTCTCGTTGTGACTTTCAACGTGCCCGTAGTGCGTGAGGTTCGGAATGTGAACCAGCCGCAGCCCGACGGCGTACGGAGCGAAACGTTTGAAGGCATAAACCTCCCGGCGAAACTCCAACCCTTTTTCGCCGCCCTCGATCCAGTGACCTTTATCGTATTCGCCGACGATGTGGAGCATTTTCTTGCCGCGTAGGCGATTTAAATCGGATTTGTAAGTGATGAATAGTTCCTCATCCGGCAGGCCGGAGATCCTGCGAATCTCGGGCATCAAGATATCGTGAGCGCTGTGCTCGATATCTTGTAAAAACGGTTTGAATTGCGGCCGGCGATGGTTCTCCAACTCGAACCAATTCTCGGCGCTGCCCCAGGGCTGATTCGGCCCGACATAACCGCTCTTGATGTAACCTTTGGGAGAGCGGCGACTGAGATCGGTGAGATTGCGAAACGGCGCGGCGCGTTCTTCGGCAGATTTCGTGGCGCACGCGAGATCCCATTCCTTGCGCACCCAGGCCGGCATGCCGGTGCCGAACCCCAAGCCCCCGATCAGTCTGTTTTTCAATCCGTACTGTTCCATCAGATAAAAATATTCGCCGCCTGTGGAATGCCCCCACATGAAAATATCTTGATCGGGCAAACTTCGCTCGACCAGTGTCCTGATCGCCTCGGTGCACATGCGAAAAGTATAAACGGCCAGCCGGTTTCTAAGCTCCGTGTCGCCTGGAGTTTCACCGATGACAAACTCGGGCCGGCGCTCGGCGATGGGCAGCCAAGGTTTGCGGCTGTAATGGCCGGGCAGCGAGACCGCCAGCACCGGGATACCGAGAGAAGCAATATGCTGGGCAACGCCTACCCGTGCTCCAGCCGGATCGGTCCTAGTCAGATCCGGATACTCTTCAGGACCATCCGGGGTAAAGATAAACTCGTACTCGTTGGCCGCGCCGCCGTGAATCATGACCACGGCGATGTTACCGATCGATGCTTTGACCGGCTTGAACAGCCGACCATGGATGTCCCACTGAAACAGCTCTGCCGATTTCTCCGGATTGGCGTAACGATGAATCGTTTGTTGCACTTCTTGGACGGTAAACTCCGTGCGCGCGAACGGATCGGGGAGTGTTTTATAGTCATCAAAGGTCATGTAGTAGATAAAGTCGTCGAGCAAGCCGGTACCGTGCTTTAGCGCGGCAACCAGCCTGTTGATTGCGTCCTGGCTCATTCATTCCTCCCTAACTGGCAGATTGTTCGTTGTGATCTCGACCCTTACCTATCTTGCGAGCGGCTGCCGATGTCAACCGCATTGCAACTTTACATTGGCTTGTCATGGTATGCTCTGCTTGGCTTGATGGATCGTGGAGAACTAGGATAAAGAACATTAAATAGGCCAAGGAGGCTATCAGATGAGGGGAGATTCCCAGAAGGCTTCATACGAGAAAGTAGACCGTAAAGCGGAGGTGATGGACACCCCTTATGACCGCTGGATTGCGTCGCAGGGAATCGATGTGATCAGAGGGTTCTTCGTGGAGGATCTCTATACGATCCCGCTTAAATGGTGGGACCGCATCGGCGGCAACGGGGTTTATATCATGCTTGACGGCACCGGCTATCTCGACGATGCCTATGTTTGCGGCATCCCGCCCGGTAAGAGCCTCAATCCGCAGAGACACATATACGAAGCGCTGATTTACGTTCTCGATGGCCGGGGGGCGACGACGGTTTGGCAGACCAATGGCAGCAAGCAAAGTTTCGAATGGCAGACCGGCAGTCTTTTCGCGATTCCGTTAAATGCCTGGTACCAGCATTTCAACGGCCAGGGTGACCGCGAGGCGCGGTTGCTAGCGGTGACCACGGCGCCGCTGGTTTTCAATTTGTTTCACTGCGAAGACTTTGTTATCAACAATCCCTATTCATTCACCGACCGGTTCAAGGGCGAAGAGGGATTTTTCGGCGGCAAGGGCACGCTCTACAGCGACCGAGTCGTCGAGACGAATTTCGTTGCCGATACCATCAATATCGAACCGGTGGCCTGGACCGAACGCGGCAAGGGTAATGCAACGATCTTCTTCGAGATGTCGGACAGCATGATGGGTTCGCACGTTTCGCGCTTTCCGGTGGGCATTTACAAGAAGGCCCATCGTCATGGGCCGGGGGCGCATGTGTTTATTCTCACCGGGAGAGGCTACTCGTTACTATGGCCGGAAGGCAAAGAGATGACCCGAGTCGATTGGAAGCCAGGTTCCATCGTCGTGCCGCCTGAAGGCTGGTTTCATCAACATTTCAATTCCAGCGCGGAGCCGGCGCGATATCTAGCTCTCAAAATCCTCAGCCGAAAATACAAGCTTCAGCCGGGAAAAATTCAGTCCGATGTGCCGCTGGCGTTCGGCGGTTGGCAGATCGAGTATGAGGATGAGGATCCGATGATCCGCAAAATCTTCGAAGCGGAATGCGCCAAGTCGGGCGCGGAAGTTCGTATGCCGGCCATAGCACCGTAGCTGATGTGCCCGGGACTATGGTTTTGATAAGAATTCGTTAAAATAAAGCACAAGTTTGCCACCACCAGGAGAAAGCCATGTTGAAACCCATCGGATTGACGGAAGGACACTATGAGTGCCGCTCGTTGGATGAAACGCTGCCGATTTTTACCGACCTGCTAGCTCTCGAAGTCGTCGAGCGCAAAGACGACGGAGCGGTATTGAAGCATCCGAATACGGCGTGGCATCTGGTTGTCCATGAGGGCGGACCTAACGCGGCCAACAAACCGCACACCAACCATTACGGATTTCGGGTTTCAAGCTCAAGGGAAATTCCCAAGGCCTACGAATACCTCACCGACCACAAAGACCAGTACAAAATCAAAAGCGTGACCAAGCCTCATGAAGCTCATTTCGCCTATTCGGTTTATTTCAAAGAGCCGGGCGGTAATGATCTCGAAATCGAGTACTACAATCCGGCGGCGGTCAAGCAGGGCCGTAAAATCGCCGCGCCGCATTGGACTGACCCGCTGCCGGAAGAGAAATTTCCCGGAAAGGGCTACGTGCCGCAGGCGATGACTCATGGGACTTTGAATTGCGATGATAAGGAGGTCAATGATCGCTTTGTCAAAGAAGTTCTCGGACTGGAGATCATCGGCGGCGGCCGCACCTCTACCTACATCAGCCATCCAAGCACGCCGTGGTACATCGTTGTGTTACCGACCACGCGCCGTGAATATCTGACCGCAGCCAACCGGTTTACCTTGAAACTTGCGTCGGCCGAAGAAGTTGCCGACGCGCACAAAGAATTTTCGAACAGAGGTAAAGCGATCGGCATCAACGAGCTTTGGGACTTGGAAGAAAACGGACGGACCCATTTTATCTTCAGCGACATCAGCAAGAACTGGTGGGAAGTCACCTCATGAGCTGCATAACACCCGTTCAAAGGTTCAACGGTTCAATAGTTCAACGTCAGACCGACTAACTCGGGGATCATCGTCCCGGCAACGCCCTTCACCTGCGCCATTGTACTTGAACTTAACAGTCTGTCCTTGAACGGTTGAACAATTGAACTGTTGAACCTTAAGCGCGCGGAACGCGCACTTAATTTCTGAAGTGCGGCATGACTTTGTTGGCAAAGGCTTCGACGCTCTCGTGGTAAACCTTTCGGGCGGGGGTGAGCATGAGATGCTCGACGCCCGCCGCTTTTAACTCTTCAATGCGCGCGATGCATTCTCCCGGCGTGCCGGCAATTGAAAAGCGCCGAACTAGATAATCGTTGACCAGATCGGGATCGACCCGGTCTTCCATCGGCTTCATGACGTCAAAGCCCGCCATGAATTTCTGAACACCGTTCAGCTCTTCCGCTGGAACCGTTTCCAGGGTAAAGCGGAAATTATGATGGGCGCGGTTGGCGATGCGATTGCGCACTATGCGACGGGCCTCCTTGCCGTCGTCGCACACGCAGAGCATGCCCGCGGCAATCATCGCAACCTCTTTGGCGTCGCGCCCCGCCGATCCAGTTCCTTCACGAATTTTATTTTTTGCCCAGTCAAACACGCGCAAATCGAACCCAGTGCCGAGAATCACGCCATCGGCGCAGCGGCCGGCGAGTTGCAGTCCTTTGGGACCCTCGGCTGAAACATAAATCGGCGCCGGCTCTTTGATGGTAAAGCTGATGCCGAACTCACCGGTGGGGAACCGGGCGGAATTTCCTCGCACGAGATCGCGGATCAGTTTCACGCCTTCTTCAAACTGCTTCATCGGGGTAGCTTTCAATCCTTGCGTGTAAACCGGTCCATCGCCGGTGCCCAGCCCGAGAATCGCACGTCCCTTGGATATCTCATTCAGCGATGCCGCCGCGCCGGCAAGCACCGTTGGATGGCGAAATACCATGTTGGTTACGGCAATGCCTAGAAGAACGCGTTGGGTCAGCATCGCGCAGCTGGCCAAGGTCTGGAAGGAATCGATGGAGCTCAAATGACTTTCGCCGAGAAAGATTCCGTCGTAGCCTAGTTCTTCGGCGCGTTGCGCGCGCTTATGAATTTCATCGATGCTTTTTACGCCACCGTGAAGACTATGGAGGCTGAATTTAAGCGACATGTGCTTCTCCAACACGAGGCATCAGGCACGAGGTAATTCGCACGAGCACGCTTTAGTCACATTCTACCGATGGCGTACTCGGAGAGGCTAACGCGCAACCGCACAGCCTCAACGACTTCTTGGTCATGCCCAAGCAAGCCATTCGGATCCTGAATTCAAGGCACGAGCTCGCTCAGCTCCGCTCGCCCGGCGGCACGGACCCGGTTGCCTATGGGTTAAATGCCATCAAGCCGCAGCCGGTCGCCCACGGGTGAACCGGCTCGTAGGCGAGCAAGCTCGCCCGCCAGTCCTCCACCGCGCCTGCCACGGCGATCCAGGTCCTAATTTCGTGACCGCCGGAACCGGCCTCTTTGTCGATCCCTGAATGGGAGTATTCGGTCAGACGGGCGCGCTTGCCGTTAACTAAGGTTTCGAGAAATTGCTCGTCAAAAGCTACATTGATCTTGCCCATCTTCGCTTCCCCGGGCCAGTGGGAGAGGCCGCCCGTGGCAATCAATGCAATTCGTCTCGGTTGTTGCTCCAGCGCTTTCCCGAGCACCCGGCCTAATTCGAAACAGCGCTTGGGTGAGGGCATCGGCGTCGTCAAGGTGTTGATAATCAGCGGGACAACCGGCACGGTCATGCCAGGATTTAGAAAATGCAGCGGCAACATCGTCGCGTGGTCGAACAATAGTTCATCGGAAAATGCCGGATCAAAGCCGCTGTCGAGACATGCGTCTAGCAGCTGCGCGCCCAAAGCTGGATCGCCGGGCACCCGCGTCTTGGAGATTCTCAGCCATTCTTCCACCGGCCCATCATAGTATTGGGCGCGGCCGATGCAGAATGTCGGCATCTGGTTCAAGAAAAAATTCGCCCAATGTTCGACACTGACCACGACCAGAACATCCGGCTTCGAAGCCGCCAGCATGTCACCGAGCTTGTGATAGCTGCCGAGAATTTTATCCCTTTGCTCTTGGGGCGCGGCTTCGGTCCAGGCAGTCATTCCTGGGGCATGACTCGCGGCGCAGGCAAATACGATCGGCATAGTTTACTCCAATCCAGCCAATGCCTTGGCGTAATCTTCGTTAGACACTCGGTGCAGTAACGTGAACGGGCGCAGCAACAGCGGATGAACGCCGTAGCTATAGAGCTGGCGCACATCCAGGTCCGCTATGGCCGCTTGCTCCCCGGGAGTCAGTTCGTAGCGAGCGAGAAATCCGGCTTTGTCGGCTCGGTAGGCGTCGCGCCGCTCCGGGTTTCGGTTTACGTCATAGATGAGTTTTTGTAGCTGATAGAGACTCATATCAGCCGTCCAATCTTTGGTGCAGCCAGGTGATGACAGTTTTAAAGATGTTCGGAATAGCGCCCATGTGGCCGCCGGGAAATAGGCGAATGGTCTTCGGATCGCCATGCTCCAAGAGCAGGTAAAAATCCTCAAGCGGCACCTGTTTGTCTTCTTTACCGTTAACGATCAGCAACGGCGCGCAGGGCTTGTCCAACCAGCCTTGATCGAGCAGCGATAGCGCCGGCATAACTTGGCAGAGTTCGTCGAAGCTCTTTTTGCCGAAAAGATTGGCGCGTGCTTCGATTAGATCGAACAGATAGGAGTCGGCGTTGCGTGATCGTTCTTGCCACTCAGGCTGGAAGAAGTAATGAATACCTCCGCCCCAATTGACCGCCGCTCGCAATTTGTCGGGCGCGAGATGGGCCAGTTTGGTTGACCAGTGACCGCCGAAGCTGGCACCGACGACAGCAATGCGAGTTGTATCCACCTCCGGTCTTTTTCTCAGGTATTCCAACGCGGTCGTGTGAACCTGGTGCGCCTCGGGTCCGGCAAGCACCGGGCATTCGCCCGTTCCCGGACTATCCATTACGAAACAGCCCCAACCCTCTTTTACAAAAGATTCGGCAAAGGAATGGCGTTCCTCCTTCCAGTTGTCGATGCCGCCCCAGTGCATAATCAGTGGAGCGGGCACTTTTTTGGGCAGCCGCAGATGACCGATGATTTGTTTGCTCTGAAATGGAATGGACACACGTTCGATCGGGATCTCGAAATATTTCGAAGCAGCGAGAAACATTTCGCGAGTTTTTACATAGCCGTGGTGTTTACCGGGAGTGCTGGGAAAGGGGTGGCGCGCAATGCCGTAGTAGCCGTACGACTTTAGATAGCTTTCCCTGGCTTCTTGCTTGTTGCCGGCGCTCTCGGACGCCCTTGCTTTCTCTTCCCAGCGCGCGCCCAATTCATTCCACGCCCGCGCCCATGTCTCGCCCTGCACCGAGGTCATCTTGGCGAGGGCTTCTTCAGCTTCGGCTTTGTCGGCATGAAGAAACGGTGCGCGCTGACCCAGGCGAGCGCGAATGTCATTCTTGATCTCTTCAAGGTTACGTGGCGGGTTCATACATCTCCTCGTTGGTCGCGCATTAAATTACCACCGCATCTGTCAAAAACCATAGATCGGCAGGGGGCATAAATGCAATCTTAGAGTCGGTTTGGCGATACAGGCGCCGGCAGGGGCGGCCACCTGTGCCGGCTTACATCTCCAAGATTCTATTCGTTGCATGCCATCTGTAAAATTTTTTTGCTTGGACGATCAAGAGGCGCTACTCTGCGACTGACAGAAAAGCGCGAAATTTGAAAATTTACCAGCGAGTTTTCGCCGGCAGCCAGCCTGCGATTAGGGTTGACCTTTGGCTTAGTGCGTGGCATGCCAATAGGAACGTCGCTTCTCTAGAATGTTTTTTTCTCCATTACATTGTCAATTCCCCAAGAGGTAGGCATGGCATCGATCATCGACGGCAAAGCCGTCGCCAGAGAAGTTCAAAAGAAAATCAAAGAGGAAGTTGACGGGCTGGAACGGCGTTGGGGGATGGCGCCGGGACTAGCTGTTGTGTTGGTTGGCGATGATCCGGGATCCCATATTTATGTAAAGAACAAAGAAAAAGCCTGTAAAGAAGTGGGAATAAAATCTTTTGAGCACTTCCTTCCCGCGACTGTTTCGGAAAAGGAACTGCTTGCCTTGGTTCACAGTTTGAACAAAGATAAAGATGTTCACGGCATTCTGGTTCAACTGCCGCTTCCTGCTCACATCCGCTCGGAAAGAATCCTCCAAGCCGTGTCACCGTTCAAAGATGTCGATGGTTTCCATCCAGTGAGCCAGGGAATGCTGGTTATCGGCGCCGATGGATTTCGGCCATGCACGCCGTTGGGGGTTATGAAACTTCTCGAGGCGGCGGGCTGTGCTCTCAAAGGCAAGAATGCTGTGGTCGTCGGCCGGAGCAATATCGTTGGCAAACCAGTAGCGCTGATGTTGCTCGAAAAGCATGCCACAGTGACAATTTGTCATTCTCGCACAGCAAGCCTGCGCGATGAAGTAGCCCGGGCGGATGTATTGGTCGTGGCAATCGGCAAAGCGGGATTGGTTCGAGGCGACTGGATCAAGCCTGGAGCCGTCGTCATCGACGTCGGCGTCAATCGTTTGTCCAACGGTAAACTTACTGGTGACGTTGAATTTGAAACCGCTAAGGAACGAGCATCCGCGATCACCCCTGTGCCCGGCGGCGTCGGTCCAATGACCATTTGCATGCTGCTGTATAACACTCTGAAGGCGGCCAAGGATTCGATTCAACGCGAACGTTAGCCAAGCCAGCTTCCTCCTAACTTCTTCGGACCTCATGAAGCGAACCCCTTTATACGCTGCTCATCGCCTCGCCGGCGGGCGCATGGTTGAGTTTGCCGGTTGGGAAATGCCGGTCCAGTACAGCGGTGTCATCGCCGAACATATCGCCGTGCGCAGCCGGGCCGGACTTTTCGATGTCAGCCATATGGGCGAGATTGCAGTGCGCGGCGCCGGAGCAGAAGCGATGTGCCAGAGGCTTACTGCTAATGATCTCGCGCGCATGCAAGTGTATCAAGCTCAGTATAATTTGCTTTTAAATGACCACGGCGGGGTGATTGATGACGTAATCTTTTATAAGCGGCATCCGGATGATTTTCTTATTTGCGTCAACGCATCGAATAGCGAGAAGGATTTCAAATGGCTGCGGCAGCATGCAACCGGAGAGATTCAAGTAGAAAATGTCAGCGCAGACTATGCGCAATTGGCATTACAGGGGCCGCTGGCAGAAACCATATTGCAGCCCCTGGTACCGATTGCTCTCGCCGACATCAAATCCTTCTATTTTGCCGATAGCGAAGTTGCCGGCACTTGCTGCCTGATCGCCCGCACGGGTTATACCGGTGAAGCCGGGTTCGAGCTGTATTGTTCTTCCCAAGACGCCGAAAAGCTTTGGCACGATCTACTCGATGCCGGCGCGCCGGCGGGTTTGGTGCCGGCCGGGCTCGGCGCGCGCGACACCTTGCGCTTGGAGAAAGCTTATCCTCTTTATGGTCACGAACTCGACGACAACACGACTCCGTTGGAGGCAGGACTGCAATGGGTGGTGAAATTTTCAAAAGGCTCTTTCATAGGTTGTGAAGTCTTGCTAAGGCAGAAACAAGCAGGCGTTGAACGCAAACTTGTCGGCCTGGAGCTGATCGAACCCGGCATCGCGCGCAGTGAGTATCGGTTGTTGAAAGATAGACGGTGTATCGGCAGAGTAACCAGCGGCACCCGATCGCCGACGCTGGGACGGTCGATCGCGCTTGGATATGTCGAGGCGAAAGAAGGCCGCGCCGAAAATATACTTGAAGTCGAAATCCGCAACAAACGAGTTCGCGCCAAGACAGTGCCGTTGCCGTTTTACCGGCGCTGAGACGGCGTTAGCAGGCTAAGGAGGAAGGTCATGGAGATTCCTGAGGGACTCAGATATTCAAAAGAACACGAATGGGTTCTGGTCGAGGGCAAAACAGCAACCATTGGCATCACCGAGTATGCGCAGGAGGAACTCGGTGATATCGTTTTCGTCGAGTTGCCGGAGATCGGCGAGAAGATTGTAAAAGACGATCCGTTCGGCGCCGTCGAATCGGTCAAAGCGGTGTCGGACATCTATGCGCCGGTGAGCGGAACGGTGTTGGAAATCAATGACTCGCTTCCTGACAGCCCGGAAACAATCAATGATGATGCCTATGGAGATGGCTGGATGATCCGGGTTGAGATGCAGGACATGGACGATCTGAAAGATTTGATGAGCGCTGAGGAATACGCGGAATATATCGAGCAGCAAAAGGAAGACGATGATGAGAGAACGACGAGGCCGAAGACGATGATGAGGACGAGGAATAATCCCAATCTATGAGCTACACGCCGCACACGGAGGCGGACAAAGAACGAATGCTTGACGCGATTGGAGTGGACAGCGTCGAAGATCTATTCCGCCATGTTCCAGAAAAGTTTCGTTCGACGGCCAAAATCAATTTGCCGGACGGCGTCAATGAATTAACAGTGCGCCAACGACTGGCCGCTCTTGCCGCCAAGAATGCCGCCGCAAACGATTGGGAGCTTTATCTCGGCGGCGGCATCTATCATCATTTCATCCCGAGCGCGGTCGATGCGATTATTTCACGCTCGGAGTTCTCGACCTCCTATACTCCCTACCAGCCGGAGGTGAGCCAGGGTACTTTGCAAGTTCTTTTCGAGTATCAGACCTTGATCTGCCAGCTCACCGGGATGGAAGTCTCCAATGCCGGCGTTTATGACGGCGCTTCGGCGAGCGCTGAAGCGATTCTCATGTCGCGTCGCATTCAATCATCGTCCCGAAGGCGGGTTTTAGTCTCCCGCGCACTTCACCCGCAGTATCGCGCCGTGCTTGCTACTTATCTCCGCAATCTGACCGATGTCAGCCTGGAAGAGATTCCTTTTGACGGCAGCGGAGCAACCGATATCGATCAGGTGGCGCGCCAGCTGAACGAAGGGACAATGTGCGTGCTGGTAGGCTATCCAAACTTCTTCGGAGTGATTGAGAACCTGGCCCCGCTACATGATCTCTGCCAGCGCGCCGGTGCTCAACTCATCACCGCAACCACGGAGCCTCTCGCTTTCGGGGTGTTAAAGCCGCCCGGAGCGTTCGGCGTCGATATCGCGGTGGGCGAAGGGCAAAGCTTGGGAGTACCCATGGCGCTGGGCGGACCCGGATTTGGTTTCCTCGCGACCGCGCGTAAATTTATGCGCAACCTGCCCGGCAGGCTTGTCGGCGAGACTGTCGATGGCGAAGGCCGGCGCGGCTATGTGTTGACCCTGGCCACCCGGGAGCAACATATTCGCCGGGAGAAGGCGACATCGAATATCTGCACCAGCCAGACGCTGTGCACGACGGCTGCAACTGTTTATATGGCATTTATGGGAAAGACCGGCATGCGTCGTTTGGCGGAGGTTAATGTAGCGCGTGCTCATGAAGCGTTTGACCGTTTGATCCAGTACTCCTCAGTCGAAGCTTGCTTCACGGCGCCGTTTTTCAATGAGTTCGTGGTCAGGGGGAAACAGCTCGACGAGATCATGCGTCGCTGTGCAGAGAGAAGAATCATGCCCGGAATTAGTTTGGCGAAATGGTATCCCGAGCTACCGGATTGCTTGCTTGTATGTGTCACCGAGATGAACGATAGAGAAGGGATCGATCGCCTTGTCCGAGCCATCTCGAACTGACCCGCCACAGTCCAATCACTCGCAGCGACTGCTCTTCGAGAGCGGCTCGCCCGGACGAACCGCCTTTTCCTGGCCGGATAAAACACCAGCGGCATCGGAGAGCATTCCTGAAACTTATTTGCGTCAGGATATCGCGGACTTTCCAGAGCTAGGCGAGCTTGAGCTGCTGCGTCATTTCACCCGTTTATCGCAACGCAATTATGCGATCGAGAGCCAGTTCTATCCGCTTGGCTCCTGTACCATGAAGTACAATCCGAAGATCAATGAAGTGGTGGCGCGTTATCCCGGCTTCTCGCTCGTACATCCGCTCGCGCCGCCGGCTCTGAATCAGGGCGCGCTGGAATTGCTTTTTGGTCTTGAGCAGATGCTCGCCGAGATTAGCGGCATGGATGATGTCAGCCTTCAGCCCTCCGCCGGCGCCCAAGGTGAGTTAACGGGTTTGATGCTGATCCGCGCCTACCTTTCAGCCCAGGGAAATTCGCGCAAGAAGATCATTGTGCCGGATACCGCCCATGGGACAAATCCGGCGAGCTCCACGCTGTGCGGCTATGACGTCGTGCAAGTATCCTCCGATGAGCAGGGCGTGATCGCAGCCGCGGCTGTGGCCAACGCCATGGATAAGGATGTAGCAGCACTGATGATTACCAACCCGAACACACTTGGGATTTTCGAGAAAAATATTGAAGCGGTCGCCGAGGTTGTGCACGACAAGGGTGGTTTGGTGTACTTGGACGGCGCCAATTTAAACGCCTTGATGGGAATAGCCAAACCGGGCCATATGGGCGTCGATGTGCTGCATATGAATCTGCACAAAACCTTTTCCACGCCGCACGGCGGTGGCGGGCCGGGCGCCGGTCCGGTTGGGGTAAAAACGTTCCTGCGCGATTTCTTGCCGACGCCTCGGATTGTAAAAACCGCTAACGGTTATGAGTTGATCGAGGACCTGCCGGCGTCGATCGGGCGCGTGCGATCATTTTTCGGCAATTTCGGCGTGCTGGTCCGGGCTTATGCCTATATTCTTTCGCTTGGCGGCGATGGGCTGGAAGAAACCAGCCGGATGGCGCTGCTCAATGCCAATTACATCAGGAGCAAGTTGGAACGGCATTATCAGCTCGCGTATAACGAGCCGTGCATGCATGAGTGTGTGTTCAACGATCGGAATCAACACAGAAATGGCGTCTCAACTCTGGACATCGCCAAGCGATTGCTCGACTATGGATTTCACCCGCCGACGATCTATTTTCCCCTGGTGGTTTCGGGAGCGTTGATGATCGAACCCACCGAGACTGAAACGCCTGAAACGCTCGATCGATTCATTGAAGCAATGATCGCGATCGCCCAGGAATCCCGCGAAACTCCGGACTTAGTAAAGAATGCACCGCATACCACTCCGGTACGTCGACTCGACGAAGCTAAGGCCGCCAGAAAACCCGTGCTTCGCTGGGAGCGGCCGGAAGTGGAACGCTAGTCTCTGTTCCTAACGCCTATGTCATTGAGGAGCGATCGCGCGCCGACAATGGGCAGGGCCGACTAAGGTGTGACTCGGTAGTTGAGGCGGTTGTCGAGGTATTCGAAGCTGGCCGTTATGGTGAGCCGTTTCTTGTCGATCCAGGGCGGAATCGGTCTAAACGGCGCCGCCGCTTTCATTGCGCGCAACGCCTCATGATCGAGCAGATTCGACCCCGACGAGCGAATGATATGCGCGCTCTCCAACTCCCCACTGGCAAGAATGGTAAATTGCAGCAGCAGTTTTCCTTGCAAGCCGTACCTGAGGGCGGGCTCGGGGTACTCCCAGACAAACTCGATATTGCGTTTGATGCTGCTGAAGTAAGTTATGTACTGGGGGTCTCGCGTGTTCAGCGCGATTGCCGCATCGCCGCTAGTGTTTGCCGACGACCAGTTGCCAGGCGGCAATAATTCCCGCATGGTGGGTAGCCTTCGTTCGGTTATCGATAAATTTTCTTCCCTTTCCGGCGGCCGGGGCGGTTCCCGCATCGGCGCCGGCTCAGGCTCTGGTTCTCTGAGTTCTTGTTCTTTTTTTAACTCCACCGTTTTTTGCGGCGGTGTCACGCGTCTGACTGGCGCCGGTCTTTTTGCTTCAGGTGAATTGTTTTTCGCGATGAGCGCCGGAGAGCGGGAGCCTCGAGTCGGCACATCCGGCGGCAGCGAACTAAATTGGTCAGCGGCCGGCGCCTTGGCTTCTTCTTTTGCGGCCGGCAGCAGCGATACGCTGATATTTTCCTGCGGAGCACGGCGCATGGAGGTTTGTGACCAGAGCAGCAGGAACGCTATATGGATGATTAACGATGCGGCGAAGAAACCCGCCATTGGTCGGGAGACGTATTCCACGATCGTATGTTACTGCAGCAACAGTTGTCTAAGCAAATCTCGTGCTTGCAATGAAACCGATTGGTGAAATAATGCCAACAGAATAGGAGGATCTATGTTTGGTCTGGGGCTTGGAGAGCTGGTAATCGTTCTCCTCATCCTGATTATCTTGTTTAGTCGGCGCCTGCCCGACTTGGGCGATAGCTTGGGCAAAGGCATTCGAAAATTCCGCAGATCCCTCAAGGAATCCGACGAAATCGACATTACGCCAAATGAAGCCGCGAGCAAAGACAGGCCCGCCAAAAGGTCCCCCTAGGCTAGGTCTCTTCTTCAGCTGCCAGTACGGTCGCAGTAAATTTTTTGACGGCTTTCGCTGGCTTTAAAAAAACGATCGTGAAAGGTACGGATTCTCCGGGGGGAATTTCGAAGGTCTTCAGCGGCTTCAAACGTTGCAAGTCTAAAATATCTTGTGCGGTCATGCCCCGGATGATTTTGGCCGAGATCGCGTTGCCGATCCACATTTCTTGCTGTTCGATGGCTTTTTCGTCCGAGTCATAGGTCTGACCGCCGATACGCACTTCTCGGATGACAACCGGGTTTTGATTCATCGCTACACCACTGACTACAAAGATTTCTCGGTTTCCTTGTATCACCTGATAACTGCCGCGCAACGATTGTAATGCCACCCGCTCCTTTAATAGGTCATTTCTGGCGATGGCCGCGCCAATCAAAGGAACTTTCTTTATCCACCGGTCCAAAACTTGGGGATAGGCGTATTGAAACGCAGTCGCTAACGAAAAGAACAGAATCAACAAAGCGAACAAGGAAAAATAAGGTAGCGTTGACGTTTGCTGATCGCGATAGGGCTCGAGACTCGAGATGTTACTGGTTGGCATTGCCGGCGAGATCTCTTCGGAATTTTTTCCTGATCGCTTGGCGGGTTCACGATGCTCCGTTTCTCCTCTGACCCGCTGCGATGACGGATCCGCAGAAAGCGTGAAAGGTTCCTCAGATTTGACCTCGCCTGGTAATGACCACCGCTGCCTTTCTTGTTCGATCAATGAATCGACCGAATCCGGCAGAGGAAAATGGATCGGCAGGGGAGCATTGATTTCGTGTTGGTCGCGATCGGCCCGTGCTTCCTCGTGTTCTGGCTCGAATACGAGATTCAACTCGCCGCCGTCAGCGTCACCCGGCATCTTTGAGTCCACCTCTCTGGGCGGCACCGCCGCCTCGACCGACGCATCCAGGTCACCTTCGAACGTGTGTTTGCAGCGAGAACAACGAAAGGCCGGGGTGGTGCCGGTTACAATTTCGTCGGCCACCTTGTAAGTGGTCGCGCAACTCGGGCATCTGACCAGCATTGAATGGTTCCTTGGTGAAAAGTAGATCGACGGAATGGAGAGATATCATGGGTATTCTAAGCCAATTCGCGAAAACTTCAAGGTTTTGATATCACGTTTTGTTTCGACTGAATAAAAGATAGCGGAAAACGTCAAACAGGCAGGGTTAATGTGGAGCTAAGTGACTGGCAGCTGGTCCAAAAGTGTCAAGCTGGAGATATTGCAAGCTTTCAAGAACTAGTTTCGCGATATCATCAGAAGGTCTACATGGTCATCGTTGGCCTACTACGCAACCCGGATGATGCCATGGAGGTCGCGCAGGAGTCGTTTTTTCGCGCCTATCGAAAGATCACCAGCTTTCAAGGTCAATCTTCTTTTTATACCTGGCTTTACCGGATCGCCGTCAACATTTGCATCGATCACCAGAGGCGTGAAAAGAGGAGCCCTCTGGAGTTTCGCGAGAGCATGGATGAGGTCTTTGAACAGCAGAATGAGGTTGCCAAAGATCCGTTTTCAGATGTTCACGATCGCGAGCTGAGAGAGAAAATGTTGTCTGCAATAGATGATTTGACTCCCGAACACAAAGCCGTCATCGTTCTGAGGACTTTGGAAGGCATGTCCTATAAAGACATTGGCGAAATTCTCGGCTGCTCCGAAGGAACGGTCATGAGTCGCTTACATTATGCCCGAAAAAAACTTCAGCATAAGCTGAGCGCCTTTTTATGAGTAACTGTGAAACTACTAGAGAAACTGTCGGAGCCTGGCTTGATGGCGAACTCGCCGCGACGCAAGCCGAGGCGACCGGTCGCCATCTTGAAGTCTGTGCCGCCTGTCGCGAAGAGAGGCACCGGTTGGAACGTCTCCATTCCACTATGCGGTCGGTCTTGGAATCGAATGGGTCAGAGATTCAATTTGAACCATTTTGGCAGGGCGTACAGCGACGCATCGCGCAGAAGAGGAATTGGTACGACGAACTCGGCGATCGGATTCGAGGCATCTTCAACGCTCCTAGGCTCGCATGGGCCATTCCCGCAGTGATCGTAATTGCGCTCGCAGGATTGTCCATCGATTCGTTCCTCCCCGATGCAAAAATCGGCACCCAGAGCGACAATTTGGCTACGGTTGAATCGATCGATGCATACGGACGCAATGTCGCCCTGCTACATGAGGGTGAAACGAACACCACGGTGATTTGGCTGTACCAACCTCAAGAAAGCGAGAATGACTCTTCTACGGAACCTTCTGAAACTAAGCCTTCTTTCTAGCCTCTTATTGCTGGCGGTGTACGCGGAGGGCGCCGAGACTGGATCGAGGCCTGTTCAGGTAAAGATCGGCACCATCCTAGCGTCAAACGAAAGCGATCAGTTCGATGCGCGGCTTAAGCCAATGGAGAGGCAATTGAAAGTGATGAAGTATCGTTCTTATCGCCTGCTGAAAGAAGATAGCCAGGCGGTTCCGTGGAACGATAATGCAACATTTGAAATTCCCGGAGGCAGGTCGCTTGCCATCTCGCCTCAAGACACAAAAGATAAACAAATCGCTTTGAAGGTTCGCTTGACCGAGGGTACGAAGCCTTTGTTGGATACCACAGTGCGACTGCAAAACCAGGGTTATTTTCTACTAGGTGGGCCGCCGCATGAAGGCGGAGCTTTGGTTATATCGATATCCGCCTTCGCGCCATAGCTACTCGACCACGTTTTTTTCGATGGGCTCGACCGTCACTCCCTTTTCCTTGAGCCATGCAACGGCTTTGTTTACTTCGGTCTGTGCGCCATTGATCTCGAGAGCCATCAATGCCATCTCGGCCGTGACAGTTGAGCCGCGAATGTTGAAAACCACGTCGAATTGCTTTGCCATTGAAGACAGCACGGGTTCTCGCACCAGAGTCCTGGGGAACGTGAGGTAGATTCTCTCCCGGACTGCTTCTCGCTTCTTCTTCATTTTCTAAATCGAAAACTTCAGGTTGCCAACCGCCATTCGGTCGCGCCAGCCGACCCAGAGGCTGGTGGATAGGTACTTGTCCCCGAAATCAGGAAAAACCGTCACGATAATGCCGGAATGCAGCTTGCGTGCTATTTTCAGGCTGGCAAACATGGCTGCGCCCGATGACTGGCCGACTAAAATTCCTTCTTCTTGGCTCAAACGGTACACCATTGCATAGGCATCTTCGGTTGAGACCGGAATCTTACGATCCAGCTCCTCTTCATGATAGATGCCGGGCACGATTGAGCTGGCCATGTGCTTGAGCCCCTCGAGACCGTGTAGGGCGTCATCGGGTTCGACAGCAATAATCTGTATGCCCGGATTCAACTCTTTAAGATAACGCCCCGTCCCCATTATGGTTCCACCGGTTCCGATACCCGCGACGAAATGAGTGATCTTGCCATCGGTTTGACGATAGACTTCCGGGCCGGTTGTTTCGTAGTGAGCCTGTGGATTCATGGAATTAAAATATTGATCGGGTTTGAAGTAACGGTCGGGATTGGCTCGTAGAATTTCGCGGCTAAGCCGGATCGCGCCATCAGAGCCTTCTAGCGGATCGCTGAAGGTAATTTTGGCACCGTAAGCCTGGATAATCTGCTTGCGCTCAATACTAACGTTGGCCGGAATCACCAGCTCGACGGGATAGCCCAACACTCTACCGATTAACGCCAAGCCGATGCCGGTGTTGCCCGAGGTTGAATCAAGAATGACTTTGTCGGTCGTTAGAGTTCCGGCGTGAATCCCTTCTTGAATCATCCGCAACGCCGGCCGATCCTTAACCGAACCGCCCGGATTGAACCCTTCTAATTTGGCAAATATGCGAACTCCGGCAGGCAAGCCTTCGGTAATCTTGCGGATCTCCAGCAGCGGAGTGTTGCCGATGAGATCGAGCACCGAGCCGATCTCTTTTGGTTCCCGTGGGAGCGCGTGAACCAGCCGCAAGTTGTGATTGGCTTTCACCATAGGCTCAAAGCGATGCTTCGCTAACGCCCTCCGGCGATGGCGGGAACGATAGAGATGTTGTCGCCTTCTTTAAGCGCGGTCTCCAGGTTTTGTAAAAAACGAATATCGTCGCCATTGACATACACATTGACGAATCGCCGTACTTTGCCGGTCTCGTCACAAATTCGCTCTTTGATCCCGGGATAGTTTTTTTCCAGGTCTTCGACAATCGACCGGATATTGTTTCCCTGCGCGTTGACCTCGTCAACTCCTTGGGTGAATTTGCGCAGTGGGGTAGGAACACGAACTCGAACCGACATAACCATCCTCCTGAAAGCTTACCGGCGTTCTAGTCTTAGCTAACATAGTCCGTAGCCTGGGGCCATGCAAGCCGTTACACCGGCATGATAGAATTAGCTGCCTGCCGCCTGTGAAACCGGCGGATTCAGATGTTGATAGAGCTGATCGAAATTCTCCAACGTGGCTTTAATCGTGTAGGGCTGCTCGACGCTGCGGGCTACCGCCTCAAAAGTTTTGTAGCCGTTACCAGTGATGCTAATAACGATCGATTCATCACGCGGAATTCGTCCTTTTTGGATAAGTTTCCTGGTTACCGCGACTTCGGTTCCTCCCGCCGGCTCGGTAAAAATTCCTTCAGTCCTTGCGAGCAGCTTGATCCCTTCAACAATTTCTTCATCCGTGACACTCTCACCCCAACCGCCGGACTCTTTGACCGCGTGAACGACGTAGTAGCCATCTGCCGGATTGCCAATCGCGATCGAACTCGCAATCGTGTTGGGCTTTACCGGACTTATCAAATCCGTGCCGTTATGAAGGGCATTGATGATCGGAGCGCATCCAGCGGCCTGCGCCGAGTAAATCTTGCAACCGGTATCTTGCACCAGTCCCACTTTGGCGAGCTCCTTGAACGCCTTGGCCAGCTTGGGCAGAATGGTTCCGCCCGCCGAGGCAACCACGATGTGTTTAGGAAGCTTCCAGCCTAACTGTTCGGCGATTTCATAAGCATGTGTTTTTGCGCCTTCCGAATAGTAGGGTCGTAGATTCACGTTGACGAACGCCCAACCATACTTATCGCCGATTTCGCTGCAGATCCGGTTAACGTCATCATAGTTCCCTTTGATGGCGATCGTTTTTGGTCCATAAATAGCTGAGCCGATAATTTTTCCCTGTTCCAGCCCGTCGGGAACAAAAACATAGCAATTGAGCCCGGCTTTGGCGGCGTGAGCGGCGACAGAGTTCGCAAGATTACCGGTCGAGGCGCACGAGACCGTATCGAAGCCGAACTCGATAGCCTTGGAGATAGCGACGGAGACCACCCGATCCTTATATGAAAAGGTCGGGTGATTGACTGAATCATCTTTGAGGTAAAGCTCCTTCACTCCTAATGCTTCCGCCAATCGATGGGCTTTGACCAGCGGAGTAAACCCCGAATACATCCCAACCTGCGGTTCTCCATCGATCGGCAGCAGCTCGCGATAGCGCCAAAGATTTTTGTCGCGTCCGGCGATCTTTTCGCGGCTGATTGCGTTAGCGATGGCGTCATAGTCGTAAACGATTTCCAGTGGCCCGAAGCAAGTCTCGCAGACATGCAGCGGCTCTTTAGGGTAGTCTTGACCGCACTCTCGACACTGGAGTCCTTTGACAAAACTCATGAATCTTCCTTTCTAACGCTACTCCGAGATGATTTTCGAAACCGGCGTCTCGGTTGTCATCAACGGCCGGCACGCCGCGCAATCCGGGTCTTTTCTTACCTCTACGTGATGAAACTTCATGGCTCTGGCGTCATAAGTAAGGAGACGATCGGTCAACAGTCCTTCTTCGAAGCCGATCAGATACTTGATGGCCTCGGTGGCTTGAATCGAGCCAATGGTTCCGGCGACGGCGCCGAGGATGCCGGATTGCTGGCAATTCAAGATTTCTGCCGGCGGCGGCGGCTCTTTGAAGAGGCAACGGTAACAAGCAGTTTTGCCGGGAATCACAGTCATGGTTTGGCCCTGCCATCTGACGATGCCGGCATGTGAATAAGCTTTTTTCAAACGCACCGCGGCATCGTTAACCAGGAACTTGGTCTCAAAATTATCGCTGCCGTCAACAATAAATTGATACTGCGAAAAGAGTTCATCTATATTGTCGGAATCAAGCCTTACAGGATAAGTAATCACCTCGACGTCGGGATTTAGTTGGGTAAGAGTCTCTTTGCCGGATTCTACTTTTGTCTTGCCCAGATCGGCGGTGGCATGAAGAATCTGACGCTGCAGATTTGATAGTTCGACATTATCGGCATCAATCAACCCCAAGGTGCCCGCGCCGGCTGCGGCTAGATAAAATGCGCTTGGCGAGCCCAAGCCGCCCGCGCCAATGATCAGAATTCGACCCTGGCGCAGGCGTATTTGTCCTTTGCCGCCGAAATCCGGCACAAGTATCTGACGGCTGTAGCGTTCAATCTGTTCTGTTGTCAGGCTGAGGCTCATAAACTTTTGTCCAAAAAAAAACCTCTTCTGTCGATAAGAAGAGGTTTTCAAATCACCTCACCTTATCTTTCCCCCGCATGGCAGGGGTTGGAATTAGCACCAGCGTTCCTTTCGGAACCGGTTGCTGTGGCTTCGAAGGGCCGATCCCTCCACCACTCTGAATAAGGTTCAGAATATTTAGTGGTGAACGTATCGTAGGTGATTCCTAGTGTCAAGCAATCAAGTGGACATCAGAATGCGTAGTCGGCGAAACAAGGGTTCTACGCGGCACTCCTCCTTGTATCCAGGCTTCCAAAGTAGCCGCTGAGCGAGTGACCGTCATTCGAGCGACCGCTCTATGCCGGGTGGCGATTTGAAACAAGGTGAAAAACGATTCCAGTTCTGATATCAGTCTCCTGCGTTTTTCGATAAATCTGATGCATTGAAGGAGCTTCGGTGGGTTTGACACAAGAAGTAGCGAATTACGTTTTTAAGGTGAGCTACAAGGATATTCCTTCGGAAGTGATTCGTTTGGCGCGGGGTTTCATCCTCGACGGACTCGGTGTGGCGCTGGCGGGCTCGACCGATGAGTGCTCGCGCATTGTGCAGGCGCATGTCCGGAATTTCGGCGGCAGGGAAGAGTGCGCGGTGCTCGGGACTGCTTGGTCGGCGCCGGCGCCTAAAGCGGCATTAGCCAATGGTGTTGCCGGCCATGCTATGGACTACGACGATACGCAGCTCTCCACGTCCAAAGAGGCGGTATATGGATTGTTGACGCACCCGACGACACCGGTCCTGGCCGCCGTTTTGGCCGTCGGCGAGAAACAAAGAATTAGCGGCGCGGAGCTCCTGCTGGCGTACATCGTCGGAGTCGAAGTTGAGTGCCGCATCGCCGACTCGATCAATCCGCGCCATTATCAGTCAGGGTTCCATTCCACTGCGACCATAGGCGGGCTCGGCGCAGTGATGGCGGTGGGGAAGATTTTGCGGCTGAGGGAAAATGTCTTGGTTCAGGCTCTCGGTATCTGTGCCAGCATGGCCGCCGGACTGCGGGAGAACTTCGGTACCATGACCAAGCCGCTCCATGCCGGCCGCGCGGCTGAGAACGGTGTGACGGCCGCTCTGCTAGCGCAGAGCGGCTTTACCGCTGCCAGCAACATTCTCGAAGCGCAGCGAGGGTTCTATCACGCCATGGCCGGCGGCTACGATGAAAGCAAGATTGCCGGCCGGCTCGGCCGCCCTTATTTTATCGAAGAGCCCGGGATCTCGATCAAGCCTTACCCTTCGGGGTCCCTGTCTCATCCGGCCCAGGACTTGATTCTCGATCTGGTCAGAGAGCATGATCTCCATGCGTCGGATATTGAATCCATTGAGGTTGGCACCAACTCCAACGTACCCAACGCCTTAATTTATCCGATGCCGAAGACGGCGCTGGAAGCAAAGTTCAGCATTCCTTTTTGCATGGCCATTGCGGTGCTCGAGCGCAAGGCCGGAATAGCCCAGTTCGCCGATAGTAAAGTACGGCAGAAGAAAGTCGTTGAACTGATGAAACGGGTCAGGCTTTACGTCGATGGTGAGCTGGAAGCTCTGGGTTTCGATCAGGTGCGCTCGCGCATTCGCATCAGACTTCATAACGGCCGGAGCATCGAAGGGCGGTATGATGTTGCTCGTGGCCACCCGGAAAAGCCCATGAGCTGGAGTGAGTTAGCCGAAAAGTTCAAAGAATGTGCGAGCCTTGCGGTGCCGGCGGATAATGCCGGACGGGTCATCGATCTGGTAGCTCGGCTGGCCGAGCTCAAAACTTTGAATCCATTGATTCGCGCGCTGGGGAGCTCAAAGGCCCGAAAGAAAATATCACCACGATTTATGCAAGCGAGCCTGCAGCACAGTAAGGAGCACAAGTGGAGCCGTACTCGCAAGCCCTAGGACGATTTGTCCGCGGCTTGGGCATAGACGATATTCCCCAAGCCCTCGTCGATAAGGCCAAGCTCGTCCTTCTCGATACGGTTGGCGTGGCGTTGGCCTCTTCGACAATGGACTTTGGCGCTATGGTAACGAGAGTTGCGCAAGCTCTCGGGGGGTCGCCGAACAGCCGATTGATCGGTTGCGACAGCAAGGTTGCTGCTGCCAACGCCGTGCTTGCCAATGGAACATTGGCGCACGGCCTGGATTACGATGACACGCTGGAAGAAGCCATCGTGCACACCGGTTGCTGCGCCGGGATGACAGCTCTGGCGGTCGGCGAGGAGATTGGCGCGGCTGGCCGATCGGTTTTGGAAGCAGCCGTTGCCGGCACCGAAGTCATGTGCAAAATCGGGATTGTCGCTCCCGGAAAATTCCACGCGCGCGGCTTCCATCCTACCGCACTCTGTTCTACCTTCGGCGCTGCTGCGGCCGCGGGAAAATTGTATAGCCTTGAGCTGGGTCAATGGAGCGATGCGTTTGGAATCTGTGGCAGTCAGAGCTCGGGCATCATCGAATATCTGGCTGACGGTACCTGGACAAAACGAATGCATCCGGGTTGGGCAGCCCATGGCGGAGTGATAGCCACTTTGCTCGCCCGCGAAGGCTTTCGCGGTCCGGAAAAAGTTTTTGAAGGCACCCACGGCTTTTTCCAGTCTTTTGGCGGGCCCACTGAATATCATTTCGAGAAGTTGCTCGAATTAGGCAAGATTTGGGAAACGCCGCGGCTGACGTTCAAGTCCTATCCATGCGGTTCCATATCTCACCCCTACATGGATTGCGCGCTCAAGCTTCGGCTCAAGTATGCGCCTGCGCCCGAGAAAATCGTTGAAGTTGTCTGCCGTACGGCACAGGGGCCGGTGCATCGATTATGGGAGCCGCTTGCCGATAAACAGCGACCGGCAAGCTCCTATGGCGCAAAATTTAGCTTACCTTATTGTATTGCGGTCATGCTCATTCGTGGCCGCGCCGGCCTTGAGGAGTTTACTGATGAAGCGATTCACGAGCCTTCGGTGCTGGCTCTAGCGAGAAAGGTTCGCTACGAACTCGACCCGACGATTGATTATCCCCGGCATTTTTCGGGTCACGTGAAAATTCGCTTGGCTGATGGCAGCGTCCTTGAAGCGAATCAGGCCCATCCGCGGGGCGGGTTCGAAGACCCGCTGCCGCCCGAGGAGATTGAAGCCAAGTTTCGCGCTAATGCATCACTTCGTCTGCCGCGGGACCGGGCCGATCAGATCATTGAGGCCGTGGCACGGCTGGAACAGATGCCCAACGTTACGGCATTGACCGAACTGTTGAAACCTTGAAAATACGAGTAAAGTCGAGAGAGCCAGTCCTAGTACAATGGAGGAGCGAATCATGAAACTAAAGTTCTGCTTGTTCATTCTTGCCCTATGTTTCGTTTCAATTCCCCTTGCTCGCGCGCAAGATCCTCAGCTTGTCCAGGCGGCGCGAAAAGAAGGCAAGGTCGTTTGGCATACGTCTTTAGCGTTGCCCTCTTCGACCGCAATCTCGCATTACTTTCAAGGTAAATACAAAGGCATCGAAGTGGAAGTGCACCGTAACGGCTCGCAGCGGGTTTTGCAAAGATTCATGCAGGAGGCGACGGCGGGATTGAAAAATGCCGATATCGTGCATACTTCGGACGCCGGTCACTTTGAGCTGTTGAAAGACAAAGGGCTGCTGCTGAAGTTTACTCCGCAGAGTGTTGCCGGTTTTCCCGACGGCTTCAAGGATAAGGCCGGCTTTTACTATGGCATGAGGGCGACGCTTTCAGTCATCGCTCATAATCCGAAAATCGTTGCGGAAAAAGATGCGCCGCAAACCTGGAAGGATCTTTTAAATCCCAAATGGGGCGGCAAGATGGTCACCGCTCACCCCGGCTACAGCGGCATTATTATGACCCATGTGCTGGCGCTGGTGAATGTTTATGGCTGGGACTATTTCCGCGATCTGGCGAAAAACAAATTGCATATCGTTCAATCAGCTAACGACCCGGCGGGCGTCGTCGCATCGGGAGAGCGCCCGGTAGGCGTGAACGGGGCGGAATATTTCTATTACAAGACATTGAAACAGGGCAATCCGATCAAGATCATCTATCCCAAAGAGGGGGTGCCGTTGGTGGTGTCACCGGTGGCTATTGCCAGGGATGCGCCTCATCCAAATGCGGCGAAACTATTCACCGAATTCATTTTTTCTAAAGAGTCGCAGCAGCTATTGGCGGATAAAGAAGGTCTGTATACCGGTCATCCCGAGGTGAGCTATCCGGCGGATAAGCCCAAGCTCAAGGATCTAAAGCTGCTGGCAGCCGACGCTGACGAACTGGAAAAACGCAATGCCGAGATAAAGAAACGCTTCGTTGAATTTTTCGGCGCATAGCAGCGGGGAGAAATATTCATGCCCGTTTCTCAAACCGATACCCTTGGTCGGCTCGGCCAGACAGGCTGGTCCGCCTTACGATTTAGAGATCCGACCTTTCCGGTTTGGATCGGCGCGGCGCTTCTTCTTGTTTTCCTCATGCTGTTCCCGTTGGGCGCGATTTTTCGCGCCAGTTTGTGGGGTGACACCGGCCTCACATTCAGCAGGTATCTCGAAGTCTTCACCAATGAACAATTTCTTACTGCGATCTGGAATACGTTGATCATTTCAACCTCGGTCGGGGTGCTCGCAGTGATCATCGGCGCTTTGCTCGCCTGGTTGGTGACACGCACGGACCTACCCTGGAAAAAGTCGATCCGCGCGCTGGTCATGGCCTCCTTCGTGACGCCGCCGTTCCTGGGAGCGTTTGCCTGGACGCTGCTCGCCGGACCCAACGCCGGTGCACTGAACAAGCTTTATCGCGCCGTCACCGGCTCAGAGGAGGCGATCTTTAACATATTTTCGATGGCCGGGCTGATTTTCGTCATGACGCTTTACAGTTTTCCTTTCGTTTTTTCCATGATCGCCAATGTGTGCGAGCTGATCTCGTCGGATCTCGAAGATGCCGCTGAGATTCTCGGCGCGAACAAATGGCGCACCGCCTGGACCGTTACCTTGCCGCTGGCGCTGCCGGCCCTGATCGGCGGCTTCATCCTGGCTTTTCTTCATTCGCTGTCGCTCTTCGGTGCGCCGGCCATACTCGGCCTGCCCGCGGGCTTGCACACGATTACCACACAGATCTGGACGCTTTTTCAATACCCGCCACGCCTGGACATGGCCGCGGCTTTTTCCGTGCCGCTGCTTTTGGCGACGATGGTGCTGATTGTCGCGCAGAAAAAAATTCTCGGGCGCAAAGGCTACAGTACCGTCGGCGGCAAAGGCGGACAGAAACGGCTGATCCACCTCGGGTGGGGCCGGGTTCCCGTGCTGCTTTTCGTGCTGGGAGTTCTTTCGCTTTCGGTTTTCTTGCCCTATTGGATCCTGCTCAAGGCGGCGCTCTCCAAAGCTTGGGCGCTGCCTTTAACTTGGGATAATTTTACGCTGCACAATCTTTCGTTTACTTTTTTCGAGTACGGCGATACCCAGCTGGCGATCTACAATACTTTTAAGCTGGGACTGATCACGGCCACGGTCGGCACTCTGTTGGCCACCCTTATTGCTTACATTACCAACCGCAATCTGTTTAGGGGGGCGCGCTATCTGAGTTTTTTCGCGCTGGCGCCGCTGGTCATCCCAGGCATCGTTCTAGCGGTGGGTCTGTTCATCGCCTACACGCGCCCGCCGCTGGTCCTCTACGGCACGATATGGATTCTTTTCGTGGCTTTTTTAACCAAAGAGATGCCCATCGGATTTTCCCAGGCGGAGTCTACCTTCAAGAGCATTCACCCCGAGCTCGAAGATGCCAGCCGGATTATCGGAGCAAACCGGCTGACCACGCTTAAGGATATTACCGCGCCGCTGGCGCGGTCAGGATTGATCGCAGCCTGGTCGTTTATCTTCATCGGCGTCATCCGCGAGCTGAGCGCAGCGATTCTCTTATTCGCCCCGCAGTCGAAAGTTGTTTCCGTGGTTATCTTCGACCTCAAGGAAGAAGGCCAGATAGGAGTTATTGCCGTTTTAGGAATTCTCTTGCTGTTGGTTTCCTTCGCGGTGATCATCGCCGTCCAGCGCCTGGCGGGACGTGACGTGGTGGCGACGCGGGAATAGTTCATGGCGATCGTTTCAATACGAGGACTCACTAAAAAATTTACCGACGCAGCCGCCGTCGACGATCTCCATTTGGAAATCGCGGACGGCGAATTCGTCTCACTGCTCGGTCCGTCCGGTTGCGGCAAAACCACGACGCTTCGGTTAATCGCCGGATTTCTGCAGCCCGATGCCGGGGAAATTTGTGTTGACGGTGGAGTCATATCGTCGCCATCCCATCTCGTGCCGCCGGAGCGGCGCAACATGTCGATGATCTTTCAAAGCTACGCCGTCTGGCCGCACATGACGGTGGCGCAAAACGTTGCCTACGGACTCAAGTTCAAAAAACTCACCAAGCAGCAAATCGACGCGAAAGTCACCAAATTGCTCGGCGTCGTGCACTTGTCCGAGTTGAAAGACCGCTATTCGTCCGAGCTCTCCGGGGGACAGCAACAGCGTGTGGCGCTGGCACGGGCGCTGGTCGTCGAGCCGCAAATCCTACTAATGGACGAGCCATTGAGCAATCTCGATGCAAACCTGCGAGAAGAGATGCGATTTGAAATCCGGCGCTTGCACGAAGAATTTGCTATCACGACGGTTTACGTGACTCACGATCAAGCCGAGGCAATGGCGACGTCGGACCGCATCGCTGTGCTCGATCGGGGTCAGATAGTCCAAGTCGGGCGACCGGCTGAAATCTTCGATCGTCCCAAGACCCGCTTTGTGGCGGAATTCGTCGGCAAAGCAAATATTCTCTCTGGCCGACTGGATGGTGGCGGTCGAATGCAGATAGCCGAGCGGCTGGAAATTGGCGTAATGCCCAACCCGGATCTCGCCTCGACGACGGGAGAAGCCGCGGTTTGTTTGCGTCCTCACAACATTGTGCTGACTGCCGTTCAGTCCGAAGCAGAGACGCTTGCGCGCCAGGACTATAATGTGTTCTCGGGTGTGGTGCAGCGCAGAATATACTTCGGCGAGAGCGCCGACTACACCATCGATCTCGCTCCGCATCCTTTCACGCTTCGGGTCGTCGGCTCGCCGTCCAAGCTTTATGACAAGGGCCAAAGGATTTTCGCACTGGCCCGGCCCGAACACTGTGTTGTTGTAAGTAATCATTAAGCGAGCAGAGACAATCCAGAGTGTGTCGGTTTGCTGTTCTCTTGATCGGATTATTTCCGGCTGTTATACGCTACAGTACGTCACTTCGGCGCATCGAGTCCTGCCCAGCATCATCGTCGGCCGGCTACTTTGCAAAGCGGTTCTTAAATGCATTTCGCCGGATCGGTTTAACCTGAGGTAAATCCTGGGATCGATTCTGAGAGTGAGGAATACCAATACAATGCCTGATTATGTAAAAGAGCATTACGACTTTCCCCTGACTCAGAAGAGCGAGAATAAGCCGCTAAAAGGCGTGCGCGTGATCGATGCGGGCAACATGGTTGCGGCGCCGTTTGCGACCGTCTTGCTCGCCGACTTTGGCGCCGATGTCATTAAGATCGAGCATCCCAAATACGGCGACGGCCAGCGCAAGCTCGAACCGATCATGAATGGCATTCCGCTGTGGTGGAAGGCGGTGGCGCGCAATAAGCGCTGTATCACCCTGGACCTCGGCAAGCCGGAAGGCGCGGAAATTTTCAAGCAACTGATCAAAGGCAAGGACGTTATTGTCGAAAATTACCGGCCCGGGACTTTCGAAAAGTGGGGAATCGGTCCGGATATCATCCGCGGCATCGACCCGCGAATTATTCTGCTGCGCATCTCCGGATTCGGCCAGACCGGGCCCTACAAAAATCGCGCCGGATTCGGCCGGGTCGCCGAGGCCATGAGCGGCTTGACCAACTTGATTGGCGAGCCAGATGGGCCGCCGATGTCACCCGGCTATCCGCTTGGCGATTTGATTGCCGGGATCTTCGGATCATTATCGATCATGATGGCGCTGTATCATCGTGATCTCCACGGTGGCGAAGGGCAGGTGATCGATCTCGGACTTTTCGAAGCGGTCTTTCGTTTCTTGGATTTCGATCCGATTCAGTACGACCAGATGAAGACGGTACACATGCGCACCGGCAATCGGGTCGCCTACGTTGCGCCCAGCTCGATGTTCAAGACCAAGGACGGCAAATATCTGACCCTGGCGGCGAGCACGCAGAATGTCTGGGAGCGGCTTGCCGATGCCATCGGGCGCAAGGATCTGATCACCGACCCCAAGTTCATCGACAATCCCGCACGGGTGGAAAACTCGGTCGAATGCAACGGCATCGTCGGCGCATGGATCGGACAGCACACGCGTGACGAGGTGATCGAGCACTTCGATAAATTCGGGGTGGCCTACTCGGCAGTCTTCGACATGGAAGATGCTTTCCGCGACCTCCAATATCGCGCCCGTGCGGCGATGGTTCGCGTGCCGGACCCGGATCTCGGCGAAGCTGTCGTGCAGAACGTGGTGCCCAAGTTTTCTGCGACACCGGGTTCAGTAGACTTTCTTGGCGCCAAGATGGGCGCCCATAACGAAGAGATTTACGGTAGCGAGCTTGGCTTATCCAAAGAACGCTTGAAGCAACTTAAAGACGCAGGGGTTATTTAGTCCTCGACGTGACCCGCCGCGATATCAGCAGTGGCGACCATCGCTGTCGTCTGCTGGCGGTGAGGACGACTCCAACAGAGTTTCCGACGAGCAACAGCGAGTCGAAAAATTGAAATCTTCCCTAATAATAAAATGCGCTGTCCAATATTTATAATTGTCATGCTTGCGGCAGGCTTTGGCGACCTCGATGGTATACGCCACAAATCGTGAATCACCTACTCGAACTCTTCACCCAGGGCACTAATCTTTCGCCGGCCGGATTTCTAGTTCTTTGCGGCGTATCTTTTTTGGGAAGCCTGATTGCCGGCGCGCTAGGGCTTGGCGGCGGTGTCTTGGTTCTTGCGACCATGGCGAATCTCTTATCGCCGACGGTGTTGGTGCCGATTCATGGTGTGGTGCAGCTTGCTTCAAACCTAAGCAGGGCTGTTTTAAGCTGGCGTCAAACTTTGATGTCGATTGTGGCGCCGTTTTTAATCGGCTCGATCATCGGCGCTGCTCTCGGAGCTCAAGTTGTCGTCGCGCTGCCGAAGTATTTGCTGCAGATCGTTATCGCGGTTTTCATTTTAGTCTCGACCTGGGCGCCGAAGTTCCAAAGTGCTTCCACCGGCAGAATCAAATTTTTCATCGTCGGCGTGATCACCACCATCGTGACGATGTTCGTGGGCGGGACCGGTGTGTTGGTGGGAGCGTTTGTCGCTCCCGCATGCCAGGGGCGTCACCAGTTCGTCAGCACACACTCTGTGGTGATGACGATCCAGCATGGTCTCAAGATCGTGAGCTTTGCGCTGCTTGGTTTTGCCTTCGGTCCTTATGTCCCGCTGCTGGTCGGGCTGGTTCTGTGCAGTTTTGTCGGTAGCTATGCCGGTAAGCTGGCACTCAATCGCCTGCCGGAGCGGCTCTTTCGCATCGCCCTCAAGACGACTCTGACGATTCTCAGCTTGCAACTGCTCTATACCGCGGTCAGTCAACTTATCGCCTGATGAATTGATTCGAGAGGCAGGTGCAAATTATAACCCGGCAAGCAGGTTTTCTGATTCCAGACCCGCGCCCGCATCCGTGTTCGGCGATGACGCCTATGAGTTAATGTACTGGCCAACCAAAAATATTTACCGCCGAGGCGCGGAGAATGCCGACTCTCGTCTCTGCGCTGTCTGAGCCTCGGCGGTTAGTCTCTGCTGGACGCAGTCTAAGTGTAGGTTACTTAAGCTACCGGTCGGATTTCTGCGGGAACGACCGGGACCGTGATTTTCGCGAAACGCCGGAGGATCGTCAGCGCGGTTTCGACGCCGATTTTTTCGTCCGTCAAGTGCGTGTGCAAATCGTCCACGCCCTTGATTGCTTCGCCGTCCATCGTAATAATCACGTCTCCTTCCAAGAGTCCTGCTTTTTGTGCCGGGCTGTCTTTCTCCGCCGACAAAACCAGCACGCCGCTCGCTGTCGCCATGTTTAACTGGCGCGCGACCGAACGAGGAATAGTGACATTTTGGCCGGCGACGCCCAAGAAACTCCGCCGAACCCGGCCATCGCGGATCAAACGCGCAGCAACGAATTTTGCGGTGTTGACGGCGATGGCAAAGCAGATGCCTTGAGCCGGCAAAATGATCGCTGTATTGACGCCGATCACTTCTCCCCGGGAACTCACCAGCGGTCCGCCGGAATTTCCCGGATTGAGCGCGGCATCAGTCTGGATCACATTGTCGATCAGACGGCCTGAATTCGAGCGCAGCGATCGCCCCATCGCGCTCACCACCCCGGCTGTGACGGTACATTGAAAGCCGTAAGGATTGCCCACGGCGACGGCAAGCTGGCCGACTCGTAAGCCGTTGGAATCGCCGAGTTGGGCAGCGGCAATATTCGGCGCATCAATTCGGATCACCGCCAAATCAGTATCAGGATCATCACCGATCAAACGCGCCGGATAGCGCCGCCCGTCCGAGAGCGCTACATCGATGCGTTCGGCACGATGGATCACGTGACTATTGGTGAGAATGAATCCATCCGGCGTAAAGATAAAACCCGATCCGCTCCCTCTCAGCGGATTCGAGCCCGCGTGAAAGATTTCGCGCGGGATCACCGGCCTTATGTTGGATCTCTATATTGACTACGGAGGGGCTGATTTTTTCTGCTGCCTCAATGACCGCTACGGAGTAGGCATCGAGTAAAGCGGCATCATCCATACGCGGATGACTTGCGGATTCGCTTGCGTTGAAATTTTCGCTGGAGACAAGATGCAATGCAGGTTTCATAGTTTCCATTCGTGTTACAGGCCAAGGGGGTCTAATTTAAGTACGCATGGCGGCTTTGTAAAGGCCGGACGTGAGTGACCCGTCGAGCGTCTGCGAATTCTCGCGGGGGACCTGATACGAAACGTTTCTGTAGGACTGACGGTTCACGGATGGAACCTCGGAAATGAAGAAGCGGTATTTTTATTCAGCGGGGTTGAAAACCATCAGGTAAAGGGGAAGTCCCTGATTACCATGTTTACAGGCAGATCGCGTGGATTCAGGAGAGTAGTTTAAATGCAAGCTTCGAACAGCGGCGCTTTAACCGGCTGACCGCCCAGCTCAAGCTGGGTTGTGCGATAACCAACGCCCAAGCAGAAATCGGCTCAAGCTCGCTGAGCCAGCTCGTGGCGGCTGAGCCGATTGATTGATTGTTCGCATTTCAGTGGTGCCCACCTGTTGTAGGGCGTCCCTGGGTAAATGTCGATCTGTGGGTGCTTCCCTCGGACTTGTGCTGTGTGCTGATCTTTTTCTTGACGCTTGCTGCTATATGGGGTACAAACACCGCCAGCTTTTTTGAGGATTCAAAGGGGTCGTTTTGATGGCGCGAAAAATTGCTCGAATCTGCCCGCGTTGCAACGGTTATCTAGGTGTTACCTTGGGAGAGCGGTCACGTAAGTCGATGACGCAAGCGGTCAATGGCTCGTGTCTTGTCTGCAGCCATAAGCTAAACTGGACTCTAGTGCATGGATCGCGTCCTACCAAAGGCGATAATTCCGGGCGGATTCCCAAATTATTTGGCCGGCTGACAACTAACCCGAGGATCATACCCACCAATAATCAGTAAGTTGCCTATACGGCAATCTTTGGGGCACCACGTTTAGCATCGCGCTCGCCTTAACTTCGCCAAGTAAGCTGTTTTTCAACGCTCGGTAACCAGTATGGGCCTATGACTTAACCTGAGGAGCTTGGGTCGCGGAGCTCATTTGATTACCTTCATCAAGTGGAACCTCGAACGTATACTCCTGCCCATGACTTAAATAATGAACTCTATGTTCAAGCCCCGCCTCGGCTACTTCGCGCTGAAAGTCTGAGAGCGGCGATTTAAAAACATCGTAGTCGTTATAGTGAATCGGAATCGCAAGAGCGGGATCGACGATCTGCATCGCATCAACTCCTTGCTTTCCGTCCATCGTGACCATAATGCCAAGCACTCTCGTGCCGCCCAAATGCAGCAGCCCCAGGTCGATATCCGGATAGCGCCGCGGGATCTCCCGTAGATCATCGATAACCAGGGTGTCACCGCTGATGTAGATCCTGAACAGAACCTGGTCAGGCGATGACTCAAATTCCAGCATGCTTCCCATGACCTCGGGAAGCACCAACTGTGAAAGCGGCGGCCCGTGGCGGCCGGGTAGTGCCGTAATCCGGAGACTGATTTCACCCTTGCCGATGGTCATCGAAGACCATGTATCCAGTGGATGGGCGTTTGCGAAGCCGCGCTCTCGAAGCTCCTTGGCGGCTTCGTTCGCGGTCACTATCGGCAGAGCTTTGTCCAGCTCCCGTTCGGCAACCTGATCGAAGTGATCGCCATGAAAATGGGAGAGAACCACCAAGTCCAGGGGCGGCAGCTGATGGATCTCCATCGCCGGGTTCGTCAATCGTGTGGCGTGCAGCCCATAACCGATGGAAACCTGTTCATGCATGTGGATGAAGGTAGGGTCGGTCAGAATGGTATAGCCCGCATAACGAATCAGAACGGTGGCGTTGCCGATGAAAAAGATCGAGCCCTTGACGATGTCGGCCGCCTCGCCGCCCGGTGTCAAGGTTAATCGTCCGGAAGTTGCCATTGCTTGACTCGCTTCGAAAAGGCCCGGTTTACAAATCCGGTTTCAGCACGATTTTTATGCAATCATCCTGCTTGTTAGTGAAAATCTCGTAGCCACTAGGCGCATCGTTGAGTGACATCCGATGAGTTATCACGAAACTCGGATCGATCTCGCCTTTTTCGATCCGTTCGAGCAATGGCTTCATATATCGCTGAACGTGTGTCTGCCCGGTTTTTAGAGTGAGCGCTTTATTCACGAACGCGCCAAGCGGGATCTTATCGTCAAACCCGCCGTAGACGCCGGGAACCGATACCGTGCCGCCCTTACGGCACGCCATAATTGCTTGGCGCAGAACGTGTGGACGATCGCTTTCCAGCATCATTGCCTGTTTGACTCGATCATACGCACCGATAATCCCGGGCATATGAGCTTCCAAACCTACGGCATCGATGCAGGCATCGGGCCCGATGCCACCGGTTAATTCCATCAATCTCTCGGATACGTCATCTTCTTCGTAGTTGATGGTCTCGGTAGCGCCGGCTTTTTCGCTAGCCATCTGGAGCCGTTCCGGAAACCGGTCGATCCCTATGACTCGCTCGGCGCCCAGCAGGTTGGCACTGGCTATGGCAAATTGACCAACCGGCCCGCAACCCCATACCGCAACGGTATCGCCTGGCTGAATATCGCAATTTTCCGCTGCCATGTATCCGGTGGGAAAAATGTCGGAAAGAAACAAAACTTTTTCATCGGGCAAGCCTTCCGGAATCTTGATAGTGCCGACGTCGGCGAATGGCACCCGGGCGTATTCCGCCTGCCCGCCAGCGAAGCCGCCAAGCATATGCGAGTAGCCATAAATCCCGGCGGGGGAATGGCCGAACAATTTTTGCGCGATAGAGGCATTTGGGTTCGAGTTATCGCACAGAGAGAACATTTGTTTTTGACAGAAAAAGCAGTTTCCGCAGGAGATCGGAAAGGAAGCCACCACCCGATCGCCGGTGCTCAGGTTCTTGACTTCGCTGCCGACTTCCAGCACTTCGCCCATGAACTCGTGGCCGATAATATCGCCCTTTTCCATGGTCGGGATGAATCCGTTGTACAGATGCAAGTCGGAGCCGCAAATCGCCGTTGAGGTTATCTTTATGATGGCGTCACGGCGGTTAAGGATCCTTGGGTCGCTTACTTCTTCAACGCGCACATCGTGCTTGCTGTACCAGCAATTAGCTTTCATCGATCCTCCTGTTTAGATGGGCTAAATTGAAGCGGCGAGACGGCGTCCAGCTCGGTCATATTTCCAGGAAGTGCTTTGTGAGCGCCCCGCCGGCTGGCCTTCGGTAGTAATGATCTCGCCGGTCTCCATCAGTTGCTTGAACCGATGCAAGTTATCATGCAACTGCTGTTTAGGTTCCGCCCCTAGCAATTTGGCAACTGTGACGCCGAGTAAGCCGGCTGGCGGACGGTACTCTATCTCCGCACGAACCACCGTGCCAGGTTTCCCGCGTGCCGGCTCAAAACGTACCGATCCCGAATTCTCCACCTGGGAACCCTCTAACGAACGCCATGCGATGAGTTCATTGGGCCGATCCTCGGTGATTTCGGCGTCCCACTCGATACGCTTGCCGGCCGGGCCTTTGGCAACCCAGTGCGAGCGCTTTTCCCCAGTAATTTGCACCGACTCGAGATCATTCATGAAAAGCGGCAGATTCTGTAACTCATGCCAGAATTGATAAAGCGCTTCGGGAGATCGATTGATGGTAATGCTCTTCTTTACCTGTACAGAAATCGCGCTGTCCCGCAGTTCAGGCCGACTGCTAAGTTTCTGGCTGGCTCGTAGGTCAAGAACCGTCACGCCAGTAACTGCGGCGGCGGTTGCCGCGACTCTGCGGCGATTTGCCTTAGGCGAAGTAAAGGCCATCGCCAGAACCGCTAAATCCATGATGTCGCCGCCGACCCTCGACCAAAGCCAGCCCACTGGCCTCCTACGGCTAAGAATGCCCACACCGCTGGCTACCTCGCGCAGTCCAAGTACACGCAGCAAAGTGCGGTTGTCGTTGACACCGATTAGCTTTGCTAATCCTCGGGGAGCCGCGATCTCGGCGAGGCCAAGACCGATGCTGAGCCATCCGAGCGCGTGCGCAAGTCTTTCCTCCCGTTCCGCTCTCGATATGCCCTGGCTACCCTTAGTGGTGATGCGAGAAAGATTGCCATAACCGCTACGTTGAAAACTTGTATTCTCGTCGTATTCACTTTGCCGTGGTAGGATCGGCGATGCTTGCTCGCGTTCGGATTCTTGCAACTCGGAATCAGCCATGGTTTTCCTCCAGATCAAATCAGCCAACGCCAGTCCAGTAGTCCGCGAACTCGAGAGCTGGAATGTCGGTGCAAGTGACGTTTCGGGGACAAGTACTGGTGGCGCAAATCATGTGCCATCGACAGCTTCTTAGCTCAGAAGCTGAACGTCGAGAATCCAACTGAAAAGGGCGGAGAGCGTGCGCAAAGGCTGGGGCGAATATAGGACAATCAGCTGGAGATGACTTGCCAATTGTGGGACGAACAATACTACATACTATTGCGCGGCATCCGGAGTAAATTAAGCTCGTGCAGCAGCAACACAGCATCATCCCGATCTGATCAGCCAATGGGGCGCATCTGTGTACCATAACGTGTGACCCGAATCCTAAGGTGAAATCTTGTTCGTTCGGAATTGGGTTGTTAACTCGGCCATGCTTTGCTATGGTTTTAAGTCAGGCTTACTTTCACGCACTGGTGTTATGAACTAGTGTTAGAATCCTGCGACCGTCTCTCCCGAGTGTGGTTCCAACCTAGGCTGTCACGGCCTGTCGAAATGAGTACTTAATGCGCATATTTCTGATTCACATTCGCGACCCACAGTTCTATGCCCTGCCGGCCACGACCCGCGCGGCCAACGGCAATATCAGAATCATGGGTTTTCCGCCGATCGGCATCATGTCGCTTTCTGCGGTTCTCAAACGCGCCGGACACGAATGCGTCATGTTCGATCAGGCGAACCCGGAAACGCCTAACTCCGTCATCATAGAAGAGATTCGCCGGCAGCAGCCGAATCTCATTGGCCTTAGTTTTTTGAGCACGACCAGCTACCCCTATGCTAAAGTTCTTGCGCGTCAGATCCGTGCCACGGATTCACGCGTGCGGCTGGCCTTTGGCGGGGTCTTCGCGACCTTGAATGCGGAATTGGTCAAGATGCAGTGTCCCGAGGTAGACTTTATTTGCCGTGGCGATGGCGAACAGCTCATTCTCGACCTGCTTGAACGTCTGGACGATCCCTCCGCAGGTTTCCGGCCTCACGTGGGCTAAGGACGGCGAAGTTGTCTCCAATCCAAATCGGCCGTTGGATCGCAATCTCGATCAGTGGCCGTATCCCGATCGAGATAGTTTGCCGCTGGACTTTGTCGAATCGATGCCGCTCGATGTGCCCGCAGTCTTGTCAATGGAGCGCTTCACGACGATGCAGACCTCGCGGGGCTGCCCCTGGCCTTGCGTTTTTTGCGACATCCCGATTTTCAACGAGGGTAAGTGGCGCTCGCGCAGCCCGCCACACGTGATCGATGAGTTCAAGCACTTGCAAGAGAACGGATATGGCGCCGTGTATTTCGTCGACGATCATTTCCTGCTGCAGCCGAAGCGGATTGAAGCGATCTGCAAAGGGATTAACGATGCCGGAATAAACATTCAATGGGGCTGCGAAGGACGTGTCGATTCGACCGCCCAACACCTGTTCCCGGCAATGGCCAAAGCCAATTGCCGTACGTTGATGTTCGGCATTGAAAGCGGCAGCCAGAAAGTTTTGGATCGGCTAAAGAAAGATCAAACGCTGGAGCAGGTAGAAAGCGCGGTCGATAATGCCAAAGAAGCAGGGATCGAGATTGTGCATGGTTTTTTCGTCGTCGGCAGTCCCGATGAAACCGTTGAAGATATGCGCGCTACCTTCGAGTTCGCGTCGCGATTAAAGCTCGACACCTTTGGTTTCAATCGTTTGTGCGTTTACCGTGGCACGCCGCTTTGGAAGGAGTACGTGGCGCGTGACCTGGTTGATGATGCCACTGATTGGTACAAGTATTTCAAGTGTTCCGAGATTGATCCCACCTGCCTGTCCGGACCGGTAATCAATGACGAGCGGACGGCCGGCTTGCGGCGGCTGTTTCGATACAAGGTGACGCATTATCCGCTGCAAACGTTTCGCCTGTTGCGCCGCTTTTTACGCCATATGCCGCTGCGGGATGTCATCTATCTAATCGTCAAGCCGTTCACGGGCAAGAAGCAAGGGCCAGACCAAGAACGAGGTGTTGTCACGCGCTGTCGAACACCGCACGCTCAAAGACAATGCCGCGGAACTTACTAATGTCCCGGATGCGCTGCTCGAAGGGGTCGTCGAAGGCGAGAAGTCGCCGGCTAACCGGCCGAAGCGAGTCGCGGTAGGCTGAGGAGCACATCGGGTTAGGGACCAGCATCTAATCAGCGGTCGCTCGAGGCCTTACCGAAGGCCAGAGGTTCCAACAACCGTCTTGCTAATTGCGAATACCCTTGCGACTAAGGAACTCCTTGAACCCTTCGCGCGGGTGATTCGATTTGAGCCGGCTCTTTCTGGCATTTTGCTCATTGTCGTAGCACCCGCGCCAATCCCTGCCAACATTCTCATGCAGTAGCCGTTTGATCCCCTGCACCATTCGGGGATCGTTTTCACTGATGAGTTGAGCCATTTCAATAGATTTAGCGAGCAGCTCGCCGGCGGGCACGAGTTGATTGAGCAGCCCGATCTTCTCAGCCTCAACTGCCTGAACCACTCGTCCAGTGTAGAGCAGCTCTTTCGCTTTGGCGATACCCACCACCAGCGGCAGCGACCAAGATGAATTGACGCGTCCATAGCGCGCTGCCAGGAAGCGAAACTCGGTGATCTCGCAGCCGATGCGGATGTCGAGCATGGAAGTGAGTTGCGCTCCGGCGCCGTAAGCCAAACCATTGATGGCGCCGATGATCGGCTTTGCAAATGTAGCGATGCGCCAGTTCGCCTGACTGCGGAATTCGGTCCGGGCGGCAAGTTCCTCATCGCTTGATTTGGCCATCTGATGAATATCGCCGCCGGCGGAAAACGCGCGGGGGCCGGCGCCAGTCAAAACCACTGCGTTGACAGTATCGTTGCTCTCGAGTTTTATCAGCTCGGCATCGAGCTCGCGAGCCAATTCGTAGCTCATCGCATTTAGTTTTTCCGGACGATTGAGAGTGATCAAAGCAACCTTGTCAATCTGCTCTGTCAAAATATTCTGGTAAGTCATCTGCTCTCCTTCAAGCACAGCGGATCATCGTCGACGCGGGATTACAACGGAAACACGGAAGCTGCGCAATTTTCGGCGGCATACCACCGCGACAGGGCTGCCTTCATACCACAGCATTCTTAATGCAGTAAGTCAAACTCGACTGTGGGAGCAGGACCAAGCCATGGAATCGCCGTCTTTGTAGTTTGAGCGCAATCTCAGGTCCGGTAAGGCTCGTAGACGATCGCCTGTTTGATGGCTGCATCGATTTGCGTCGCCATCGGAGCACGAATCTCCTCGGCAATGTGGCCCATGACGCCAAGCGTGCGGCCGATCAACGCAAAGGCCTTGGTGATTTGCCAAGGAAAGCCCATGTCCAGAGCAATCGCCGCGATGGCGCCGGTGACATTGACTGGAATTAACCTCTTCCTTCGTTGGGTGGCAACTTCGGAAAGCTTTTGCAGCAGCTCGCAATAGCTTCCGTAGATTTTATTTTCCTTGGCGATTCCGAAGAGAGTCTCGGCACGAGGATCGCCTTCGGCATGAGTGCGGTGGCCGATTCCGGGGATACGCTGTTTCCGCACCGAATAGTCATCGAAGATCGTAGTGGCAATCTGTTCCAAATCAGGATTCTTGCTGTCGCTTGGCAGTGCCTCGGTAAGCATTTTCGCCGACCATTCAGACGATCCAAGATGCACGCTACCGGCGCCGCAAAGGGCCGCGGCGACTGCGGCCTGAATTGCCTCGGGAGCGCAATGATAAATGAGTCGAGCGGCAATGACGTGCGAAACCATTCCATGCTCGACAAGAATCACCAGCAGCGCATCGAGCATTTTTGCTTCGTTAGGCGTGGGCAGCCGACCGCGCAGCATGAGCGACGTCATATCAGTGAAAGTGATTTTACCGACCAGATCTTTATTAAGATCGTATCCGCGAACGAGAATACGGTGAAGCTCGGCCTTGCCGATACCGGTCACGATTTTCGGTTGTTGTTCTGCCATGGATCCTCCCATTGATTTAGATGGGCGGATTCTAGGCCACGCGGTTCCAGGTCGCAACGGCTAACGGGAGAATTTAACCGAGACGGAAGGACTAAACGTCCCGGCGCGGCGTTTGGTCGCTTGTCAGACCGCAGCGGTTTCGTGTCAACCAGTGAACCAGCAGGAGTACGCTAATGATCCCTATCCAGGCGGCGACTCCACTGACGATCTTGGGATCGGTGGAACCGAATAACCAGCCTAAGTCATCGCGCGTGTAGTCGCCAAAAACCCGCACCGACTTCAAGCCAAAAATCCAACCCGCATGCAAGCCGATCGATAGATATAGATTTCCCGTCCGTAAAAATGCATAGCTCAAAACTACCCCGAGCAGAAACAGACCGAACATTCCCGGAAGAATATCTAATGGTTCTAGAAACGGGGTGAAGGTGTAGGACAAATGACGAAATCCGGCCAGCGGATCAAAGCCATCGACGAAGTAGGGTTCTCCTGGCTTAACGAAGTGCAACGCCGAATAGAATAAGTTTGATAGCACAACGGCTCGAACCAGCCTGCCGTTTTGAAGCATTCCCTTGAATAAGATTCCGCGAAAAAAAATTTCTTCTAATGACCCGGCAAAAACTCCTGACAGCAGCGCGCTTAAGGAACGCGACAATGAGCGCGATAACGACAGCCTGAAATAGGGCTCAAAGACCTGAGCGACCGACATTGCTAACAGTAACGCCGCAAGAGATCCCACGGCTAAGCTCCAGCCACGGAGCAGATCGCCGCCGCCTCTACGGAGGCTGACAAAACCCAGTTCGGCAAGATTGCCAATTCTAAGCAGGCGGCGGCAGAGGAAAAATAACACGATGCCCGAAAACATGAATGTGCGGTTAAAGATGCGTGAGAAAGGAAAACGTTCCACGCCCGGCAACCGGGCGACCACCCAATCCGTAGCGATCGCAAACCACGGGCTGAGAATACCCGTCAGCGCTAGCACAATGACGAGAAAAATAAGCAGTCTTTGATGTGTGCTCATGCATTTCATGGAGTGTTTAACTATGGTATACGATCTGAAGCATGACAAGCGCGCATCAGAAAAAACTTATCAATAACGTTGCTCTAATCACAGGAGCAACGCGCGGCATCGGCAAAGCCGTCGCCGCGGCATACGTCCGTGAAGGCGCCCGCGTGTTTATTTGCGCTCGCAACCAGCAGGAGGTTGCGGCAACCGTGCGCGAGTTTCGCTACGACAGCACCGACGCACATGTTGATGGTTGCGCAGGTGACGTCGGCAAAGAGACCGATGTCTGCCGGATCGTCGATGCCGTCGTTGAAAGATTTCAAACGATTGACACGCTCGTCAACAACGCCAGCTTGCTCGGGCCACGGGTGGCTCTCGTTGAGTACCCGTTTAGGCAATGGGAAGAGGTGATTCGCGTGAACTTGCACGGTGTATTTCTTTTATCCCAGCAGGTGGTCAAACGTATGATCGTGCAGCGTCATGGTTCCATTATTAATGTCTCATCGGGCGTTGGGCGTGTCGGTCGAGCTCGGTGGGGCGCCTACGCCGTGTCAAAGTTTGGTCTGGAAGGGCTCACTCAAGTTCTGGCTGACGAAGTTAAGGAATTTGGCATTCGGGTAAACAGCGTCAATCCGGGACCTACGCGGACCGAGATGCGCGCCGAGGCCTATCCGGAAGAAGACCCGCTGACGTTACCGACACCGGAACAGATTACGCCAATCTTCGTTCATCTGGCTTCTGCTCAGTCAGAAAACCTCACTGGCCAAATGTTGGAGGCGCAAGACTGGTCAAGGCCCGCCAATTGATCCGTTCCGCAATTGCTTATACAAACCGGTTACTTTATGCCCAGGGTAAATAGATCTACTGCCATAACAAACACCGGCTACTGGATGGTCGCGGTGACAAAGCGGCATTCTCGTGGGTTTTCACAACAACTCCAGACCTACCCGTAGTTTTGTTAGTCGAGAAGAAATGGCGATGACACAGACGCACACTGCAGAAAAGAATGGGTGAGATGGAAGGGTGGTTGTAAACGGTGGCGTTGGTATTACCGGAGTGCGAGTAAAAGAGGCGGCTATAGATACCCTTCTCAGGATCATTATTGGCCAGGGGTTTAGTTGGAAAAACGAAAGGTAAGAAATGAAAGCGGTTAGGATGATCGCGGTCTTGTTCGTGTTGGGGCTAACGTGTGCCGCGACCTTGGCGCAGGCGCAAGAGCTTAAGAAAATCAAAATTGGCTATCCCGCGGTATCTTACAATCAAATCCATATTTGGGTGGCGAAAGAGGCGGGATTGTTTCGCAAGTATGGCCTGGATGCCGAAGTCATTTTTTTCCGTGGCGGAGGGATGGCAACTCAGGCACTGGTTGCCGGCGATCCGCCGATTGTCAACATCGGCACAGTAGTACCGGCGGGACTGCAGGGTTACGATGTTGTTCTCATTGGCTCGTCAGAGAGTACTTATAACTATTCGGTCGTGGCACGCCCCGCGACTACGAAACTAGAGCAACTCAAGGGAAAACGACTAGGCGTAAGCGGCTTCGGCTCGGCATCGCATACGGCGGCGTTGATCCTTCTCAAAAAATTTAACCTCGAACCGAACAAAGACGTCATGCTCGTCGTTTCAGGGCCTACTCCCGACCGTTTGGCGGCCATGGAGTCAAATCGCATCGACGCCACTATTTTGACGCCATCGGAAACCCCGAGAGCGCGCAAACAGGGCTTAATCGAAATCTTCGATATGTTGGATTTAGGGATAGAGGTGCAAGGCAACGGGTTTGCCACTTCCCGGACGTTTATTCGCACTCAACGAGAAACCGCTTTGAGCGCGTTAAAGGGCTACGTTGAGTCGATCCACTACATACACAAGAATCGCGATGAAACGAAGAAAATCGTCGGCCAATACCTACGCAGCGCGGATGCCGAGGCTCTCGAAGCGACTTATACGGCGTTCGTGAAAAGTGTTGCCAAGCGGCCTTACCCAACCCTCAAGGGAATTCAGTATCTGCTCGATGATCTCGCTGCCAAGAACCCGCAGGCAAAAGCTGCCAAACCCGAACAGTTCGTCGATCTGAGCCTGCTTCAACAGCTGGAGAAAGAGGGATTCTTTGCCGAAATGGCAAAGCGCTACCCATAGTCGTGATCTGTTGATCTCGTACTGTGGTATCATTGATGTAGGAAGAAGGTTATGAATCAAAATATTGGCAAGCAATTCCCCGATTTCGAAATGGTCGATCATGACAGTCAACCGGTTAAGCTTTCGCAGTATGCCGGCAAATTTCCATTGATCCTGTCGTTCTATCGCGGCTACTGGTGAGGCAAATGCCAGGTGCAGTTGCGCCATTATGTCGAATTCCAGAAAGAGTTGGCGATTAACTATTGTAAGCTGGTGGTGGTGAGCGTCGATCCGCCGGAAGTGAATTCGGCCTTTCGAACCGGTCTCGGCGCCGAGTTCCCGTTTCTGAGTGATCAAGATCGCAAAGTCGTTCAAGCCCTTGATATGACTGAAACCTCAAAGTCGCGCGGCATTACAGCAATCCCTTATACCTTTTCGTTGATGCCGGATCTGACGGTTCACAGCTTCTACTGTGGCTACTGGTACGTCGGCCGTCCTACTCTCGATGAGCTGCGCATGGATCTGCGCGCCATGATGAAAAGAGTGCGGTCGGACTTCGATCCTCAAGCTTAGAGCCGAAGGCCGTTTAATTTGAGCTTGAAAGGGACGAATCAAGTCGGTAAGATTCGCCTATGATCACTCCGGAACAAATCAAAAGCACTCTGGAACAAGCGCTTCCCGGTTCCACCATCGAAATGCAGGATCTCACTGGGGGCGGAGACCACTGGCAAGTGTTTATCGTTTCGCCAGCGTTCGAGGGTAAGGGGTTGATCGAGCAACATCAGATGGTTTACGCGGCGCTTAAGGAGGAGATGGGCGATCAGCGTATTCATGCGCTCGCGCTCAAAACCTTTACACCGGAGCAGTGGGCGAAGCTTGGCTCATAGGTTCGCAGATAAATAAGGAGAAGGATTATGGCAGAAGATGTCCTGAACGAAATCGATTCCAAAGTCAAAAACAACAAGGTAATGCTGTTTATGAAGGGCACGCCGGATTTTCCTCAGTGCGGCTTTTCGGCTCACACGGTGGAGATCTTAAGATCCTACGGGGTGCCGTTTACTACGGCGGATGTCTTGGCCGATGCTGCTGTGCGGGATGGAATCAAGAGGTATTCGAACTGGCCCACCATTCCGCAGGTTTATATAGACGGAAAATTCGTCGGCGGCTGCGATATCGTGCACGAACTGCATGAGCGGGGCGAGCTGGAGCCGATGCTCAAGTCGGCTCTAGGCAAATAGACAATCAAGCTCAGCCGGCCAAGCCACAATAACTCGCGTTGTCAAAAATGAGTAAAGTGTTCGCGCCATTAATCTTCACCATGGCGGTGGCGCTATTGAGTTCCTGTGCAACTCTCAGAAGCTTTACTCCCGGGCACGACAGCTTCGAAGAGGGAATGGCTTCGTTCAATCAAGGCCAGTTCGATTCCGCGATTCAGCATTTCAGGAAGTCAACTCTAGAAAATCCTAACTCCGCGCAAGCCTATCTCTATTTAGGTAGATCGTACATCAGCGTGGGCCGCTGGAAGTCGGCCATCCAACCGCTGCGCACCGCGTTCAGGCTGTCACCGCATGAGGCTAAAGACGAGATCATGAATCTAATCGTCGATGCGGTTTTCGCCGCCGCAACAATTTATCCCAGATTGGGAGAAAACGGTTCGTCTGACGAGCGCAAGAAAGATTTGCTTTAGCATATCGGGGAATCCCCGGGTGATTCTCTTCAGCTGACATTTTCCCGTCGTCCGCCACCTAAAAGGAGCCTTCAGTCATGATCAAGTTCACAGCGGCCTGCTTATTCGTCCTTATGGCGGTCAGTCCGGTATCGGCGCAATTCGATAAAGTGCTCAAAGGGTTGGGCGGGCTAAGCGGCGCCGGAAGTGGGGGGCCGAATGACGGGAAGATCGGATCGGGCCTACAGGAGGCGCTTAAGGTCGGCACTGAGAATGCCGTGCTGCAGACCGGCTCGGTGGATGGCTTCCTCAAAAATCAGGCGATCAAAATTCTGATGCCGAGGCCGCTACAGAATATCGAGCAGCCGCTGCGTCTGGTCGGTTACGGGCCGCAGATTGACGAGTTCATTATCAGCATGAATCGCGCCGCTGAAAAGGCGGTACCGTTTGCCAAGGAGATCTTCTGGGACGCAATTGGCCAGATGACCTTCGACGATGCAAGCAAAATCCTGAACGGCAACGATACCGCGGCGACTGATTACTTCAAGGGAAAAACATCTAAAAAGCTGCACAGCGCATTCAGACCTACCGTCGCCACTGTCATGGCCGATGTTGGAGTAACGCGGCAATACAACGACTTGATCGGTCGGTATAAAGCAGTGCCGTTCGCGCAAAGCATCTCCTTTGATATTGATCAGTATGTAACTGAAAAGACAACGGATGGTCTCTTCTTCGTCGTCGGTCAAGAAGAGCAGAAAATCCGCACCAATCCGGCGGCGCGGGTAACCGATTTGCTCAAGGACGTATTCGGCCGGCGAAAATAATTTTCCATTCTTCCTTCAAGACAACAGCCGTGTTCAGCTCTGCGCCGCAGCGCAAGCCTCGAGAACACACTTCGCTCAATCTGCCAGCGAAGCCATCAATCGCCCGAAGCCTTCAATACCTTCTTTGACCTTCGCCATTTTCAAAGCATGCCAGATGTATGCTTGGCAACTGGTTACGACCGGCTTGCCGATCTCGCGTTCCAGCAAATCGACATCGGTAATGGTCGGCCAACGCGGGCAGGGGACGAATATGCCGTCTGCATCGCTTGCTTGTTCGTAGAGTTTTTTCGCGATCCGATAAGCCGCATGAATATCCATGTCCGTGAGATCGGCATTCTTGCGCACCCCGTAACCCTGGATTTTCAGCACGTTGAAACCTGATGCTTCCAGAAATGCCTTCATCCGATCGTTGAGCGAATCTTCATGCGGTGTGGCGACCACGAGCTTTTTGAGATTGAGAGATCTCAGCGCCGCAATCTCGCCGGTTATTCCCGGAGAAGTCGGAACGCCGAACCTGGCAGTTAACTTCTTCTCCATTTCGATGTCGCTGCCGTAGCCGAGCTTGGTAAACAATGGCGAGCCGCCAATGATGATCGCGTCACATTTATTTTCGACGAGATCCTGGGCCGCCTCCTCTATCCGTTGCAACTGTCGTTCAAAGTCCGCGTCCACCAACTGACGGATTGTTCCGGTGCTGTTCAGTATCATGAAGCCTTGCGGCATCATCTGATAGAATTCATACACCAGAGTATCGCCACGGGACGGGGCGACATGCCCGATCTTTGCCCGCCAACCGTACATATTTTCCTCCTGCCAGACCGTTGAAAAAGCACCATCTGCTTCGTCAGACTGTGTGAAAACTCTAAAAGAAGACCAAATTTTTATTCACGTTAAACTCGATCGACTGTAGAATCATCCAACGTTGAGATCAAGGGAGATGTTGGATGGGATACATTGAGGGAGAAGACCGTAAGCAGACGGTGCTGTTTCCAGAGGTTCTGGACGACTACATCAGTGAGGAGAATGCGGTTCGATTTATTGATGTGTTTATCGAAGGACTGGATCTATCGGAGCTGGGATTTTTAAAGGCGATCCCGAAAGAGACGGGACGACCGCCATATGATCCTGGGATCTTTTACGGCTGTATGTGTACGGGTATCTGAATCGGACGCGCTCAAGTCGGCAGTTGGAAAAAGAAGCGGGACGCAACGTTGAGTTGATGTGGCTGATGCGCAAACTTAGGCCGGACTTTAAGACGATAGCGGACTTTCGCAAGGATAATGCTCAAGGGATTAAGCAGGTGTGTCGAGAATTCACGTTATGGTGCAAGCGGCTGGAGCTATTTGGGGGAGAGTTGGTGGCCATCGACGGCAGTAAGTTTCGGGCGGTGAATAGTTCGAAGCGCAACTTCACGGAAAAGAAGCTCAGGCGGATGCTAAAAGAAATTGACGGCAAGATCGATCAGTATCTTAAGGCCTTGATCGACAGGATCAGCAGGAAGCCGGGCAACGGCGTCTGAGTCCAGAACAACTCAAGGATAAGATCGAACAATACCAGCAGCGCCGAACGCAGTATGAGCAGATCAAGAGTAATCTAGAACAGAGTGAAGAGAGTCAAGTATCGTTGACGGATCCGCAGAGCCGCTCGATGCGTGTAGGGCACGCAGTGGAGGTCAGCTACAACGTGCAGATCGTGGTCGATCACAAGCATAAGTTAGTGGTGCAGCACGAGGTGACCAATGAAGTCACTGACCAAGGGCAACTGTCCACGATGGCCAAGAAGGCTCAAGAGATGCTTGGGGTGAAGAAGTTAGAAGTGGTGGCAGACCGGGGTTACTACAACGGGGAAGAGGTCAAAGCCTGCGAGCAGTCAGGGATGACGGTTTACGTGCCCAAGCCCAATAATTCATCGAACCTTAAGCGCGGCCTGTTTACCAAAGAGGACTTTCTTTATGAGCCACAAAGGGACTGCTACCGGTGTCCCGCGGGAAAAGAGCTGAGCTATCGTTTTGACAGTGTGGAGCAGGGCCGGCCGGTGCACTCCTACCAGATCTATGGCTGTAACAGCTGTGAGTTAAAGTCAAAATGTAGCATCAACAAGAGAGGAAGGCGGAGGATCACGCGCTGGGTCGATGAAGCGATTATGGAAGCGATGGCCCGGCGAGTGGCAGAGCATCCCGAGAAGGTAGAGCTACGAAAGTGTCTCGTGGAGCATCCTTTTGGTACCATCAAACGGGCAATGAACCAGGGTTACTTTTTGATGCGGGGATTAAGTAAAGTCGGAGCCGAGACCAGTCTGACGATACTGGCATACAACCTCAGACGAGTGATGAATATTCTCGGAGTAAGGAAAATGATGGAGGCCGTTACCTAAGAAGAGAGGATCCTTAGCTTAAGGAGTCGCGGTTTTTAAGGTGACAAACGAATTCAATGAGCCGCTCAATCGTTGCCCACGAAAGCTCAAAGAGTTTTTACACAGTCTGTCGTTCCGCTCGTTCATCTCGCTGCGACGTACATCAAGAGTACGCCTTCGCTCGTCGAATTTTACGCGCCTCGCAGCTGTTACTTTTTGACCGGTCTGGAAAACTTTGTTTACGGATTTGATTTCCTCTGACAAGTTCGACTTAGTAGTTGAGCCAAGCGCCGTTCACATGAATTGTCTGACCGGTGATGTAGCGATTCTCCTCGGAAACGAGAAAAAGGGCAGTGCTGGCGACCTCGTCCGGGGTTCCTGCACGGCCCGCGGGAATCTAGCGCCATCGCTTCCGCCCATTGCTCGTCTGAATAGTGGCCGCGCACCCTTGGTGTGGATACCCGGCCGGGAGCGATGGCGTTGACGCTAATACCTTCCTTGGCGACCTCGAGAGCGAGGGATTTGGTAAACACCGCAACGCCCGCTTTGGCTGCCGCATAGCTTGAACGGGTGGCGTTTCCGGTGAAACCATAGATGGATGAGATGCTAACGATTTTGCCAGATTTCTGTTTCAACATCGCCGGCATACACAGCTTGACAGCAGAGGAACACGGATTTGAGGTTCATATTAACGATATGCGTCCCAATCGGTTTCGGTCATCTCCACCACCGGCTTGCGATCGGCGCCGCCGGCGACGTTGACTAAAATGTCGATCCGCCCCCACCGTTCGAGTGTGGTGTGAACCATTTGCCGCACCGAGTCTTTGTTGGTGACGTCCGTTGCGCTGGCAAAAGCGTCACCGCCCATGGAGTTAATTTCGCTGGCGCGACTTTTCGCAGTCTCGGCAACGATGTCAGCGAGAGCGAGTTTGGCGCCTTCTCGTGCATAGCGGAGGGCGATGGCGCCGCCAATTCCTCCACCGCTACCGGTAATAATCGCTACTTTATTGTCTATGCCGGCCATCGGATACAAAGCCACTTCATGAAGATGATGGAGTCTGCCGAAACCAGAAGACCTGACGAATCTAGGCAAATTGTGCGGGTCCGTCAATATCAATCGTTGTCAGCAACAACGCCATTGTGTTACAGACGTTCTGTTTATCAGTGCGTACACCCGGAGAGAGGAGAAGTGAATGCAACAAGTGCTTGAGCAGGTGGATCGCCAGCGAATTGTCGAAATCGCCTGCAAACTGGCTGATACGGTGAGCATCACCGGAGAGGAAAAAGAAGTCGCAGAATATCTAGGAAGCGAATTTGAGAGACTCGGCATGCAAGTCGAATATCAAGAAGTCGAAGAGGGAAGGCCCAATGTCATCGGCACGTTAAAGGGGAGCGGCGGCGGCGCGACTCTGATGTTTTGCGCTCACATGGACCATTTCGACAACCCCCAGGAAACCGTCGTCGAAGATGATCGGATTTATGGACGTGGATTGGTCAATATGAAGGCAGCGTTTCCGTGCTATATCGAAGCGGTCGCCGCGCTTCAAAAAGCAGGCGTTCAATTAAAAGGCGACCTGATTATCTCCGGAGTTGTCGGTGAGATCGAGAAAGCCCAGATCGGCAGATTTCAAGGCAAAAATTATCGCGGCGCCGGAGTCGGCGCGCGTTATATGATGGATCATGGTGTGATGGCTGATATGTGCATCATCGGCGAACCTACCGGACTTGCAACTGCAAATCGGCAACGCCGGACTGTTATGGGCGCGCGTCAGCGTCGATGCGTAGGGCGACGAAATTCGTATTAGCAGCCTGCAAGGTGGCGCAGGCGATTCAGGATTGGGAGAAAGAATATCAAAGGAAGAACCCGCATAAGTTTATGCTGCCGACCGTGCAAATCGGCGCCATCGATGGGGGTAACGCGTTTAAACCTGGAACGCGGCCGATGACGGACATTTTCGTCATCGTCAAGATGCTTCCGGGCGCCGTGCCGTTGGCGATTAAGCGTGATATCGAACAGGTGTGCGAAAGAATGCGCAAACGAGAACCGGATATCCTCGATATTCGAGTCGACCTCTATTTAACCACGCCGGGCTATGAGATTTCCAAGCGCGAATACGTCGTCAAGGCGATGGAACAGGCGCACAGGACGGTTTTCAACCAGCCGGTACCGTATGCTAAACCGATTCGTTACGGCATTACCAGCGATGGCTCGCGCATCGCCGCCTACGGCGTGCCGGCGATTACTTATGGTCCGGGGTTCGGCACCCATCTGGTCGATCCGACTGAAACCAAAGCCGGCCCGGAATGGGACGCGCCCAGCGGAGTTCGCCGCGGCGTCGGTATCGAAAATATGATTAATTGCACCAAGGTGTATGCCATGGCCGCGCTCGATATCGTTAATCAAAAGAAGGATGATGTCGCCAAAGGATGAGGACCGCGATGCAAATCACATTTGCCCATTACCGTAATCGTTTCTGCATGTATCGAACCTACTATGCGCTAGCTAAGGGTATCGTCAGGCCCGACGGCTTTACAATGAAAGTCATTGAACTGCCGGATCCGCCGAGTCATGAACAGGAGGACGCGCTGATTCGCGGCGATGTGCAAGTCGCGAATCTCTACCTGCCTAACTTCTTGCGCCGCAAATTAGCCGGGGCGCCGATCGTCGGTCTGTGCACGGAATGGAAGTCGACCATGAAAGGAAACGGCATGTTCGTGCGCAAAGACGGCCCAGTGCGCGACCCGCGCGATTTGGCGGGACGTGTCATCGGTTCGCATCAGGGGCCGCACGCAATCCACCGATACTTGCTGCGGCACAAATTCGGCATCGATGATGGCGGCTTGCAGTGGGTCTCCCATCCGCAAGAACAACTGCTGGCGGCATTGAAGCGGGGAGATGCCGACGCGGTGGTGCTGCTCGATCAGTTCTTCTTCCATGGCGAACAAGATCCGGAAATCCAGTGCCTGTATACGGACGGCGAGATTTGGCATTCGCTATTGGGTTTTTCGGAAATCATCAAGCACATGATCGCCATGCAAGAAACGTTGTCGCGCGAGCAGCCCGATTTGAAAGAAAAGTTGCAAGCCGCGTTTCGCGCCTCTTTCGCTTACAGTGAGGAACATCTAGAAGAAATTGCCGACGAGTTCGTTAAGACTTACCCCGGCGATAAACAGGCTTTACTTGCTTCTGCGCGGTATCCGCAAAATCGAATTTACCTTGACCGAAACCGAGCAGAAGCTAGCTCGATGCAGAGATGGACATGATGGTTGAAGTCGGCTGGATTCCGCACAAAGCGCCGGTGCATTCTCTGTTTGCGATTTAACCGCAGTAAGTCGTTCAAGTATGGACGTCGATTTTGGTTTCGGAAAGAAATAATCGTCATCGCTTCAAACAAGCGATCGGAGCAATCATTTTTGCTTTCCTCATCTCCTCCTGTAGTTTGACAGGGATGCCCATCCGGAACGAAACAGAGTTGCTTCGCGATGCTTCGGCTACGATCCAGGAGATCAAAGCATTCGAAAGAGATCTGGGACTCGAGCCTACTCAGGCCCTGGCGCAAACTAGCGAGCAAAGAACTCCAACTTCGATGTTGTGGTTCTGGCTACAACGCGCGGGTACCCTGGCTTTGCGAGATCCGATTGATGTTCGTTTGACTCTGGGGTTTGCTAAGACAAAGGAAGAAGTTCCGCTTGATCAGGTCTACCGAGTCGACGGTTACAGCGTTTATTACCGCCAGGGCAACGAGTTCGCCGACCCCAGATCGGTGGCCACGGAAAGCTTTGCGCGCGAGGGTGCCGTGCGTCAGGTGACGGTGGTGATCCACGAGGATTTGCACGGTGACAGTAATTTTGACCTGCCATGGGAGATCGAAGAATCGCTAATCACCCCCCTAGGTTCGATAGCGGCGGTGGAGTTCTTCAAGCGAAGGTCGGATTCAGCCAATCTTGAGAGAGCCCAGGAACGACTAGACGATGAAAGGCAACTGTCACGAGAACTCGGCCAATTGGTCACGGCGGCGGAAACGATTTTTAGCAATGAATCTGTCGAGAGCGCGAAACAGAAGATCGTGGCGATGATTCCTTCGTATCCCGTTTATCACCGCCATTTTCAGCGCCAGATTCGAGGCCAGCATCCAGAGACGGCCATCGAAGCTAAGCTCAGTCACGACTTGGCTTACTATCGCCACTTCGATCGCATCGTAGCCCTTTACGAGACCACCCAGGACTTAAAGGCGCTGGTGCGAAATCTGCGCAAGGCGCCGAGAGACGCCCACGCAGTGACCGCTTATCTCCAATCTTTGCGACCAAGCGATGCGGTCGCGACCCTCGATTAAGCCACTGTGGGCGATCAGAGCTCCACTGCGGATACCCGGATCTACGGCTTCGGTGACATTTCGAAAGTGGGTCAGGCTCAGGGAAGCTGGCGGAAGACGCATCCGTGGAACCGATTTTTGGACAGCATCCCCCCAGGACGAGTTGCCGCGCATGCTGTTAAAGAGCAAAACAATCGATCAGGCAAATCAGAGCCTGGCTCTATAACTTGCATTGCCGTTCGACACCCTTCCTTAGAAAAACCCGCTCCAATTGTTATCATCTTTATATTTCCTGGGCACCGAATGGCGTCCCTTATATCATGGTTCACTTGATCAAGAGGCCTAATTACATGAGACAGATGCGGGTTTTGACGTTCTTTGTGATGACGGCGACGTTGTTTTTTGCCGGCTGCGCTAGCACGCCGATGTTGGTGAGCCAATGGAGCAATCGCGCTTACGAATCGCCGTTTTTCAAAAAAATAGCAGTGAGTTGTGTCGATGGGCATCTTAGCATCCGCCGCAACTGTGAAGATGAGTTTGTTGCGCAACTCAGAGCCTCAGGTGTTGATGCGCTGCCGAGCTATCGGAGTTTTCCCGAGGATGCGAAACTCGATGGAACGAAACTGAAACAAATGGCGAAAGAAGCCGGCGCGGATGGCGCGCTCATTATTCGGTCAGTCAGCGTTGAAGAGAAGACAGAAGTCAGCCCTACTTACTTCCCCTCACCCGGGTTCGGTATTTTTGGCCGGCATGTTTCCGCTACATGGTACGGTTGGTACGGCGCGCCGCGAGTTTATCGGTATGAGGAGTATACGTCTGAAGCCACTCTTAACGATTTGATCAAGAATCAAGTCGTTTGGACCGGTACTCTCAAAACAACCGCGCCCGACAATGTCGATTCGGCAATTAAGACTTATGTGGACAACGTCATCGGGGCGCTAAAGGATAGAAACTTGCTCGGCAGCAAGCAGTGAAATTTTCCAACTGACTATCGCGCGCGCCAGCCGGTTCGCCAACATTGGGAAAAAGAGTCACCGCTCTCCCTGGATTGACGGTATCAAGTTTAAATAACTCCTCCGATTGGTGGTGCTCATTTAGCGCCGAATAGGAATGCGAACCGTATCGGATGAGGCATAAAAATGCCGGCGGCCGTGAGCGTTGAAGAGAAAATACACTCTCCGGATCGATGCCAAATCGTGGAGATGCTCGGCGCTCAGAGTCTCCCACGCGCGTTGAACGGGGATCCGTTCGACGCTATAAGGGAGCATGACAGCCACCCGTGCGCTGAGGAGCATACAACCGGACAGCAGCGGCGCAAGCAAGCTTGAAAGGAACATTCATGAGAAAGTTATTGATTGGATACGATGGATCCGAGCATGCTGACGCAGCGATCGACGATCTCCAGCGCGCCGGGCTGCCGCAGGATGTTGAAGCGATAGTTCTGACCGTCGCAGATGCATTCTTGCCGCCGACCGTTGACCCAAAGGATTGGGGATCTTCGCCGTTGGATGAGAAGATCCGGAAACGCGCCGAAGAAATGCGCGCGCGAGCTTTGAAGGCGCGGGAAGAGGCTGCTTCGGTGGCGGCTCAAGGCGCCGCCCGCATCAAGCAGCTATTTACATCATGGGCGGTAAGCGCCGAAACGGATGTTAACTGGCCTGGCTGGGGAATCATCTTGAAGGCTGAAGAGTGGGGCGCCGACATGGTCGTCGTCGGTGCTGGAAAGCATTCGTTTATCGAGCGAATACAATTGGGCAGTATACTGCGAAAAGTCGTCGGCGCCTGTGAACGCACCGTCAGAGTGGGGCGGCCTTCTTCCAGGGCTAAGGAAACCTCGGTGCGGATTATCATCGGTCTAGACGGATCGCCTGATGCTGAGTTGGCGATGGAGGCGGTGGCCGAGCGTACGTGGCCAGCGGGAAGCCAAGCCCATTTGATTACCGTAATCGATGACCGGCTTTCAATTCTAACGCCGTCTCTTATCCCGCGTTTGGCACGTTGGTCGAGTGCGGCAGATTCGGATGATGATCAAGCATGGGTTGACCGAATGATGAAAGCCGCGAGCGACAAGCTACAGGCCGCAGGATTAGAGATTTCCCGCGAAGTTGTAAGAGGCGCTCCGAGTCAACGTCTTCTGGACGCCGCCGTAGATTGGCAGGCGGACTGCATCGTGATCGGAGCACGAGGGCTAAGCGGGATCGAACGTTTTCTTATCGGTAGCGTTTCTTCCGATGTCGCTGTGCGCGCGAACTGCTCGGTGGAAGTCGTGCGCCCCAAGCCATCGCGTCCGTGAACCGTCGTCGTGGATTGCTGAGACTGTTGATATAGATTCGTAACTCGCGATCTTCGCCAGATGCGCTGCAATCACGCAAGAGGCAAAACTCTCGCTCGCCCATGGTAACGCTGCGCTTGCGCCGATCTCTTGTTAAACGCGATGCGGCAAGATAACATACCGCTATGGCCAGAATCACTGTAGAAGACTGTCTGTCGGAAATTCCTAGTCGTTTTGAGCTTGTAATACTAGCGGCAAAAAGAGCAAAGCAGCTCCTAAAGGGAGCGAAGCCTCTCTTGGCCTCGGATAATCGAGCGATTGTCGTAGCTCTCCGCGAGATCGCAGCAGGCAAGGTACGCCGAGCGGCGCCCGAACCCGATGCCTTATCGGCACCCGAGCGCACATAAGTTCGCTTCGGCGGTTCTCCTAATCTACACTGCACCCCAACCCATTAACGATGCATTACGGTGCTCGTAATCAGGGATAGCAATTTCTCCAAGATTTGCGACGTGCATTCGCCGCAACGACGGTCGCTCGCGCCGACAATACACCGGGACACTAGCCTGAGGTTTGTTTTACGGCCCCTACTGGCCGCGCGTGTTTTCTCCGGATGCTTCGTTTTGCGCTTAGGTGCGAGTCGTATCCAGCACGTAGCTCGTCGTTAAGCTCAATTGCATTTCTTCTTCATACCGCTTGCGCTCAGTTCAGCTCAGTTTCCGCCGATGATGGTAGAATCCTTTGCAGGCTTGTCTTGCGCTACGGCACCTTTCGGACCCGAGAAGGTGTTTCATTAATACGTATCGAACATTCTCTGAATCTCGTCGGCATTATTCGTTTTCGTAAGCGCTAAAGAGAGCAGCAGGCGCGCTTTCCACGGTTGCAAGTTGTCGCCGGCAACGAATCCACGCCTGGCCAAGCCGGGGCTGCGCACTACCCGGCCCGAGGCAACCCGGCTGCAAAGGCACATAATCATTCCTTTCTCTTTGAAAGCTTTGTCGAAAGCCGCGTCTTCCGCCGGCGTCGGCCGTCCGGCGCCGGTGCCGGCGCTGACGATACCTTTGGCTCCGGCATTGGCGGCGGCTTCAATCATCGTGCCGTCGGCGCCGACATACGAGAGCACCATGTCAACGCGCGGTAGGGTTTCCAGGTTGCGCACGTCGAACTCAGTGTCGACAGTGTGTTTTCTTACCGGTTGGTGATAGTAAACGATCTTGCCGTCGCCATCGGCAAATCCCAGCGGCCCCAGATCGCGCGACTGGAAGGCTTCGACCCGGTAAGTCGCGTTCTTCGTCACATCCCGTCCATTAAAAATCGTATCGTTCATCACCAGCATGCAGCCGCGTCCCGCGCGAAGATGGCTCGGCGGCGACTTTGATGGCATTGACCAAATTCAAATACCCATCGGCGCTGATCGCCGATGCCGGCCGCATCGAGCCGACGACCACCACGGGCTTATCTGTTTTTAGAGTGAGATTCAGAAAATACGCAGTCTCTTCGATGGTGTTGGTGCCGTGAGTGATAACGATGCCATCGGCCTTGTTGTCGTCGAAAATCGCATGAATGGTTCGCACCAGATCAAGCCAATCTTTATCGACTAGCGCATGACTCGGTAAACGGCGAAACGGAATCTCTTGTACCTGAGCGATATCTTTTAGCTCCGGAAGTTGCTGCAGAAGCTCTCCATCATTGAGTCTTTTGCCCGCTTCGATATACCAGGCAAGATCTAATCTGTCCTTGCCCAATGAATCGATGGTTCCTCCCGTCAGGATCAATGCTATGCGCGGTAAATTGGCCATGAAAAATCCTTCCTGAGTTCTGATTGTTTAAGTTCCGTTTTTACCCGTCCACAGGTTTAACTTCAAGACACTGCGGCAGTTTCGAATCGTTCCACTCGTTCCCATAGCTCCAAATGTTCCAATCAAGGTTCAAAGCGTTCGGAGGCTTTCCGTCGTTCCAGAAGTTTCCTTGGTTCGAGACGCGCCAAACGTTACTCATGCGAAAAGGCGAACGATGCGATGGCAAACGTTAGCTCGGGCGAACAGGAGGACGATTAAGTCTTCCCGTAAGCTTTCAACGCGGGCAGCGCCTCTTTTGCGAAGCGCTCGATCTGTTCCTGACGCTCCGGATAATGCGGTACCATGAACTGCAGGCCAATGTGCGTGACTCCAACCTTTTGGAACATTTGCAATCGGTCGGTGACTTGTTCAATGCTGCCCTTTAAATAATTTTCTTCCTGTTGCGCATCGTCGGGCGTTAACTCGATGGGCAAACAGCAGGTCAGGGTTAATTCATCGGGGCTGCGCCCCGACTCTCTGGCGACTTTCCGAACATATTCGAAGCGCGCCGCTAATTCCGGCGGCGTAATTCGCACGAAGTAAGGAAACCAGGCATCGCCGTATCGGCCGGCGCGGCGCTGAGCGTATTTGCCTTCGCCGCCCACCCAGATCGGAACTCGCGGTTTTTGATAGGGTTTAGGATTGAAAGCTATGTCGTTGACGTTGTAGTACTTGCCCCTGAACGTGATGTGCTCTTCGGTCCAGAGTTGCTTCAGCAAAGTCAGCTGCTCGTCGGAAACTCCGCCTCGCTCTTTGAACGGCGCGTTCATGGCGGCAAACTCTTCTTCCATCCAGCCCACGCCTACCCCCATTATCAGTCTTCCGGTTGAGAGTTGATCGATGGTTGTCGCGATTTTTGCCCAATGAAGCGGATGGCGGTAGGGCAGGACCATCACGCTCATCCCTAGCTGAATTGTTTCCGTGCATCCAGCCAAAAAAGCTAGACAAGTTAATGTATCGAAAAACGGCCGATCGGGCGGGACGATGAACGTCGACTCCTTGCTATAAGGATAAGCAGTGTCGATTTTCCACGGCATGACGAGACGGTCGGCGGCCCATACCGAATCGTAACCCAGGGATTCTGCCTGCTGCGCGGCCTGCATCAAGGTCTTGCGACTCGCAGCGCGACCCGACACCGGTAAGAACACTCCGTATTTCATTCCGTGCTCTCCGATAGTTTTTCTAATTCTTGCTAGAAACTACTTACTTCGGCACACCGAGTCACATAGCACAAAGGAGCTTCGATGGCGATTTGTGTGGGTTCCCTAACTCGGATCGGTGTGGTTGTTTGCGCCGCGACAGGATCCGACCTCAAAAATAAAGCGCATGCGGACGGAAGCGAATATTCGTTTCAATGTGTTAATGCGATGGCAACCACGCCCGCGACGACCAGAACGGTGCCAACGGCACTGGCGATGGTGATCCTTTCAACCTGGCGGAGAAAAATCGCGGTGATCATTAGGGTCCAGATCGGTGTGGTGGAGGCAATGGGTGAGACGACGACCACCGGTCCCAGCGAGAATGCCAGGAGCATCAGGAGAACCGGGTCCGT
>CAVSLC010000015.1:0-72545 GCA_963728565.1 uncultured delta proteobacterium | reverse complement strand
ACAATTACAATACTTTTAATCACACGCTCTCCAGGTGCATCGACATATCCATCTGCGGCCGCCTTGGAGATTATGTTCGCCCAACTTTAGTCTAGAACGACTTCTCAATAAAACCGCAGCGCGATCTACTCTAACGAGAGAAGCCCAAGCGTCTCAGAGTTTGAAAGAAGCTTGTAAAACCTTGCCGTTGACCGACCGAAGACATTTAGCAAAGATAAGTCGGTTTATGAAGCCTTGTTTCGCCATGTCCGAAAAGATATTGGCTCTTTGAAGACCACACCCGTAGCCGTGCTACCATCTCGAGGGTTCTGCGACTACTTTCCTACCAAATACTGGAGTCCGAAGAGGAAGTAGCCCCGTCAAGATCACGTACGGCGGCGACGAGCAGCGAGAGCAACATAATAATTGCAAGGCACCGAAGGCGCGCATCAGCCCGAGACAAAGCGAACGAAGCTCGATGAGCTTCTGATGTGAGTCGCTCAGGCTTTTCGATGGGTTGTAGATCAGCCTTGCTCCAGGATGAGGAAAAATATTTTCGAGATTTACGCTGCGAAATCGGCTGTTGTCCTCCGGTTCGAGGCAGATGTCATGAATAATGCCGATGCCGATCGCACTGGCGACATAGCGCTTGATTTCGACGCAAGTGCTCGCTTCCATTTCAGCGCGCATCTTGAGATTGTTTTTCCGGAATGCCCCGTCGATCACTGCTCTTGTGGTAGTGACAGGCTGCAGCAAGACCATCGGTTGCTGCGACAGCTCTTTCAAGCCGATTTGTCTGAAGGTAAAGCGCACGCCTCGGCGCGGAATAATCAAGGTTAATTTGGGCGTAATCAGCGGAATCTCTTCGAGATCGACAGAAGAATGCGGGAACAGACCCATCGCCAGATCGGCGTCACCCGACCGCGCCATCGAGATTGCATTGGCGTGGCTCCTGGCAAGAATGCTTAATTTGATGGCAGGGTACGCGGCGCGGAAACGGGCAAAGCTCGGCAGATAGAAATAACGCAGGCATGCCGGAGCCGCCAGAGAGATTTTCCCGCTAAAATCGGCGGCATGATTTTTAGTTTTTCTTTTGCCTCCTCGACCGAGTTGAGTACCTTTCTGGCTTCAACATAGAAGATTTCACCTTGCGGCGTGAGCTCCAGCTTGCGTCCCTTATGATCGAAAAGCTTCAAGGCGAGCTCCTGTTCTAGTGCCTTGATCTGCAGGGATAAAGCGGAAGGAGTGAGAAAACAACGCTTGGCGGCATCCTTTAAGGAGCCGCTTTTTACGATCCAACAAAAACTATTTAGCTGCCTGATCTCCATAAAAAATACTTTAGAAAAATTAAACTGATCATTAAGTAAATTAAGATTGACACCAGTTCAACTGCCTCGATAGGATCGGCGGTAGATGAGGAGTCCACGGGACACAATGGAGAAATCAGGCAAAGCTTCTCTAAGCGACCTGTGCCGCGTCGGTCGTGGCACTCCCGCGGGAGATTGGTTTCGCCGCTATTGGCTGGCCGTTGGCGTCGCCGGTGAGCTGCGGGACATCCCTCGAGCCGTTAGAGTGCTGGGTGAGGAATTGGTTTTGTTTCGCGACGATCGCCGCAGTATTGGGTTACTTGGCCTTCACTGCCCGCACCGCGGCAGCTCTCTGGAGTATGGCGATATCGAGAACGGCGGGATTCGCTGCCCGTATCACGGGTGGTTGTTCGATGTCTCCGGTCAATGCTTGGAGCAACCGGCGGAACCTGAGGGAAGTATTTTTTGCCGCAAAGTAAAGCATCTCTCCTATCCCGTTGCGGAACTCGGCGGATTGATTTTCGCCTATATGGGTCCCGAGCAAGAAAGGCCGCCGCCATTGCCGCAGTATAGAGCTTTGGTCGACCCAAATGGGCAGAGATCTTTAGAAGCGACCCGCCAGTATGATTATAATTGGTTTAATTTCATCGAGAATGGCGCCGACCCGGCGCACTTTTCGATCCTCCATCGCGCGGATCCCAACGACGGCACCTGGCGCAGCTGGTTTTTTAATTTCAAAGACATTCCGCCTTTTGACGCGGTGGAAACTTCCTACGGCATGAAAGTAATATCGCGCAAACCAGGACCGACAGCCGATACTGAGTACGTCGATGAGAAGAGCTTTGCTCTGCCGAGTATCTTGCAAATCGGCGATACCGAATTTACCCATTTTGAAAAATCCAAAGAGGCGCTGACCGCAGGCTCGCACAACGCGCATTTTATGTTTGTGACGCCCAGCGACGATGATCATTTCACGCTGTTCACCGTCAACCATTACACCGGTCCCGATCCGGATTTTTTTCAGAAGCTTGAGCCGAGCCGTCGCATTGCGCCGAAACTGCAAAAGAAAGATTACGACCAGCGCCGGTACTCGCCTTTTCGCGGCAGCGTCCGCAGCGAAGACATTATGAGCCAGTCAACGCAGGGAACCATCGCCGAGCGTAAAGAGCAGCTTGGAACTTCGGACAAGGGCGTCATCCTGCTGCGAAAAATCATTCTCGGCGCGATTGAGACGATGCAAAAAGGAGGAGTTCCGAACGGGGTTCCTCTGCGCGAAGAATCTGCCAAGGTGATCGATATCGACTCGTTCACCGGTATTAGAGCCAAAGGAGTCTTTTGATTTTTAAATTTTCGCCAACACTCTTGCCTTTTCTGATGTCACTGTTTCTCGGGATGCTTTCGCTTGCCAGCGCGGTCGAAGCCGCGCCGCTGCGCGTCGCCTACAGCGCCATCAGCGGCGCCATGTCGTCACTCTGGGTAGCGCAAGAAGCGGGACTACTTCAAGCGCGAGGGGCTGGATGTCGAGTTGCTTTATATCGGCGGCGGCTCGCTGTTGATCCAATCGATGATCAGCGGCGATGTGCCGTTTGCATATGGACCGTCAGTGCCGGTGATCAATGCTTCCCTTCGCGGCGCCGATCTCGTTCTAGTCGGCAACACCGGTAATTCTTTGGTGTTCTCGATCATGTCCCGCCCGGAAATCAAACAGCCGGCAAATCTCAAAGGCAAAAAAGTCGGTGTGACGCGCCTTGGCGGCTCCACCGATTGGGCGCTCGACGCGGCATTGAAGCAGTGGGGGCTTGAGCGGCGCGAGATTACTGTGATTCAAACCGGGGGCATGCCTGAAGGGCTGGCTGGTTTGATGGCAGGCGGCTTGGATGCTGTGGTACTCTCGCCGCCCAGCAATTTCAGAGCGGCGAAAGCCGGCATGCACGAACTGGTCGATGTCGGCCAATTGAAAATCGTTTTCCCCAACACGCCACTCTCGACGACACAATCGTTCATCAAAGGAACTCGGGATACCGCATTGCGATTTATGCGAGGTTTCAGCCAAGGTCTCAATCGCCTGCGCAATGATAAAGAGTTCAGTATGAAAGTTCTATCCAAGTATACCAAAGTCACCGACAGCGAAACCTTGGCCCAACTCCATCAGACTTACGGCGTGCGCTATAGCGGCGATCGCATCCCTTACGTGCGCACGGAAGGCGTGGATGAGATTCTCAAACGCACGCCGGGAAAAGAAGCGCGTGAAGCCAAAGCCGGCAATTTCGTCGACAATAGTCTGTTGAAAGATCTCGAACAGAGCGGCTGGTTCAAAACGTTGGATCGTTAGTTCATGCGGGTCGTGATCACAGGAGGTTCCGGGCGGTTGGGGCAGTACGTTGCTCGGGAACTGTTTACCCATAACCATGCGGTGGCCGCCCTGGACGCGATAAAACCGCGTGAGTGTTTATGCCCGACCTACACCGTCGATCTGATGAAGATCGACTCTTTCGTCGAACATTTGAACAACGCCGATGCGCTGGTGCATCTTGCCCGGGTGCGTTTCCCTTATACGGAGAATGGCTACAACGTGGCCGAGCACAAGTGGGAGTTCGCCGACATCGCAGGGGATGCCGAACGTTTCAATCGCAATATCGCGATGACGAACAATGTCCTGGCTGCGGCGCAAGCGTGCGCGGTCAAGAAAGTCGTCTGCGGCTCGAGCCTGGCCGTGTATGGCTTTTACTATTCTTGCACCGAGCTGCAGCCGGCTTATCTCCCGGTCGATGAAGATCATCCGTTGCGGCCGCAAGATGCTTACGGCATGACCAAGCTCATAGGCGAAAAACTCTGTGATGTTTTCAGCCAGAAGACCGGCGCGCAGGTCTCAAGTCTTAGATTTGCCGGAATCTATACCGAGGCGCATCGCTCGATGTTGCTCGACCGCAAGAAGAATCCTCTCGCACGAGGGACGGGCGCGCTGTGGAGCTATATCGACGCCCGCGACGCGGCGCGCGCCTGCCGGCTGGCCCTCGAAGCCGAGGTCGGCGGCCATCAAACTTTTAACGTCTGCGCGTCTTCGACCATCATGGACACACCCACGCGCGAGTTAGTCGCACGCTACTTGCCTCGGGTAACAGATCTGCGCAGCGGACTGGATGATCGCAGCAGCGCATACAGTATCGACAAGGCGAAGAGGTTGTTGCGTTTTGAGCCGCGTTGTTCTTTGGTCGACTGAGCATTTATATTCCAGTGATGTGAGGGAGCCATTTTGACATGATGGATTTGAGAGAGTTTTTAAAGGTTTTGGAAGAAGAGCACGAGCTGCAAAAAATCAAAGTTGAAGTCGATCCGAAGCACGAGCTCGGAGCGATTTGTAAGATTCACAATGAGCGGCCGAACAGTCCGGCGCTGCTCTTTGAAAACGTTAAAGGTCATACCATTCCGGTGGTCGGCCAATTGCTGGCGAGTGACCGGCGCGTGGCCCTGGCGCTTGGGCTATCCCAAGAAAATGTGTTTAACGAGAGCGTGCAAAGGGCGAGCAATCCGATTGCGCCGAAGTTGGTTTCCAAAGGCGCCTCCCAGGACGTAGTACTTGAAGGCGCCGACGTCGATCTCACCACATTACCGCTTTGCACCAATAATCCGCGCGATGGCGGGCCCTATATCACCGCCGGTCATGTAATTATCAAAGACCCCGAATATGGCATGAATCTTTCGATTTACCGGATGATGCTGGTGTCAAAGAACGAAGTCACACTTCGTTTTACACCGGGTCATGACGGTTATGATTTCATGAAAAACGCCGAGAAGCGCGGCCAGAAGAAATTTGAAGTCGCGGTTTGCATCGGCGTGCCGCCAGCGGTTTATGTGGCATCTCAGTTCGAACCGCGCATCGGCGTCTATGAATTAGACATTGCCGGCGGGTTTGTCGGTGAGCCCGTCGAGGTGGTGAAGTGCCGGACTATCGATCTCGAAGTGCCGGCGCTTGCGGAGATCGTTCTCGAAGGAGAACTGACGATTCCGGCGAAAACCGGCGATGAGGGGCCGTTCGGCGAGTTTTGCGGCTACACGACGGCGCAAGTGCCGAACGAGCGCATCATGACTGTCAAAGCCGTGACGCATCGCAAAAATCCCGTCTACCACAACATCTGGCTTGGCAAGCCGCCGCACGAGCATCTCTATGTCGACGCGCTGACCTATGCGGTCGCGGCTTATCAAGAGTTGAAGCCGGCTTATCCGGCGTTGAAGAAAGCCTACGCGCCGCCCTGGGGTGTTTCGATTGTTTTGCTGTTGCAGCTTGAAAAGCGGCTGATGAGACCGGGCATCGTCGATAACATTCTTGCCGCTTCGCTGTACACGCGAAGCGGCAAGTGGAAACATGTGTTTGTTCTCGACGAAGATGTCGTCCTTGAAGATCCCAACGAAGTGCTGTGGGCCTTGACCACCCGTTTCCAGCCCGCTACCGATATGTTCATCATCCCGCGCGGCATCACCAGCTCGCTCGAGCCATCGGCGACGGTCGATGGATTGACTTCGAAATTGATGCTCGATCTGACCATCAAGAAAAATTTCCGCGGCGAAGTGGCGGAGCCGACCGCGGCCATGCGGGAGAGTGTGTTGAAAAGATGGAAGGAATACGGATTCAAATAGCGAGCCGTCATAAAGCCTCACCTGCTTCGTTGCGCTCGATCGCCTCGCTCCGACGTACTAGGCACGTACGCCTGCGCTCGCCGATCATCGCGCGCCTCGCATCTGAGATCTTTCTGACGGCTCGGAAAAAGACGAATTGGGGTTAGGAGCGGGTCGGATGAAAGTAGTTACCAAGAGAAAAACTAAGAAGGTTTCGTTGGCGGATATCCCGCGGGTTGGGCCGGGGACTCCGGCCGGTGAGTGGTTTCGTAAATACTGGCTGGTAGTTGGGACGACTCAAGACCTGCACGACATTCCCCAGGCGGTAAAAGTTCTAGGAGAAGAGTTGGTGCTGTTTCGCGACGAGTTCGGTAAGCTCGGCCTGCTGGGATTGCACTGCCCCCATCGTGGAACGTCCTTAGAATACGGCGACATCGAAGATGGCGGGATTCGCTGCCCATATCATGGCTGGTTGTTTAACGTCGCTGGACAATGTTTGGAAATGCCGGCGGAACCCAAGGACAGCAAGTTTCCGCAGAAGGTGAAGCACTTGTCCTATCCGGTGCGTGAGCAGGGCGGCTTGATCTTCGCCTACATGGGGGATAATCAAAATGATCCGCCGCCGCTGCCAAAATATTCGCCGCTTGTGGACCGCGGCAGCCAGTGGCAGATCGAGCCAGTGCGTCACGCCGACTACAATTGGTTCAACTTTTTCGAAAACTCCGCGGACCCTGCCCACGTCTGTATCCTTCACCGGACTGCCGGCTATGGCCAACAATCCTGGGGCAATCAGTTTTTCAGTTATACGGACATGCCGCACTTCGAATTTGTCGAAATGGACTACGGCATGAAAGTCGTCATGACCAAGCCCGGCCCGGAGCCGGGCACCGAATTCGTCGATGAAATGAGCCTGGCTTTGCCGAGTATCGTCCAGGTCGGCGATACCGAATTCGTGCATGCTAAAATCGATGCCGCGGCACTGGTCAAGGAAGGTTCGCAGTGCGAGCACTGGATGTTTGTCACCCCTAATGACGACGACCACTTCATGCTTTTCACCGCCGACAATTACCGCGGTCCGGAGGAGAATTTCTTCGAAAAACTCAAAACGCTTCGCGCAAAGGAGATGCCCGCGCAGGAAGTAAAGCCGTACGACAAGCGCCAGTTCATGCCCTATAAGGGGAACATTCGCAAGGAGGATCTGGTTACGCAGGGGACGCAGGGTTTGCTCGGCGAGCGCAGCGAACAGCTCGGCGTGTCCGATCGCGGTGTGATCAAATTTCGCAAGATCGTGGTGGATGCGATCGAGACAGCGCTAAACGGCGGCACGCCCAAGGGCATCGTCGATAAAAAACAAGCGACTGAGGTGTATCGGTTGGATACTCAGGTGGGACTGCGGACCAAGAGATCCCGCTAGGTTACGGACGCAGACTTTTTGTGAGGTTCAAGAAAGCAGATGCTTCGTTGCTGCGCTCCTCGGAGACATTCGCTGGGACTCGTCATTCCGAAGTTAGGAACTGATTTTAGTAAGGAGAAATGAATGATTCGTGGAGTTTTGTTGCCCGTTATCACGCCGTTCGACGAAAAAATTCGGCTCGATGAACAGATGATGCGGCAGTTGGTCGATTTTCACATCAAAGCCGGCGTGCAGGGATTGTTCGTGCTTGGCTCCACCGGCCAGGGCCCCGCCATGACCGTCGAAGAGCGCAAGCAGACCGCCGCCGTCGCGCTCGATCAGGCGAAGTCCCGAGTGCCGGTGATCATTCACGTCGGCACCGCCGATGCGGGCAGCGCGGTGGAGTTGGCCGAGCATGCCGCCGCGCACAAGGCCGACGCGGTGGCTATCGTGCCGCCCTATTACTATTCCGATCACACCGAATATGAGATCATCGCGCACTACAAAGCCGTACACAAAGCTGTGCCGCTGCCGATCTTCATTTATGAAAATCCCAAGTACTCCGGTATCTCTATTCCGCCGGGCTTGGCCGTGCGCATGAAAGAGCAGGTGCCGGCGCTCAAAGGCATCAAAGTCGCCTACGGTCAGGGCGCATTGCTCGAATACGTGAGACTACTGCCCGATATATCGGTTTTTACCGGAAACGCAGATTTATTTGGGCTGGTTCCCTTCGGTGTTGCCGGTATGATCAATCCGCCGACGAGCTTCGTGCCCGAGCTCTGCGTCGATTTGTTCAAGGCTCTCGACAGCCAAGACTACCCGCGCGCCGTGGAAGCGCAGAAGCGGGTCGATACCGCGACGCGAATCGTCGCCGCGCGCTTGCGCAAGTATGGCCGTGTTCCGTTGCAGGAAGTTTTTCGTATGCGCGGCTTCGCGGTAAAACGCTTCCCGAAGTGGGAAACCGAGCAGATGCCCAAGGATGAGGTCATGAAGCTGGAGCGCGATTTGAGGGAGGCCGGCATTCTTGGGCAGTGAACGCGATTCTTAAACTCTTGCCGATCGACATCCGTTACGCCTATGAACGAAGCCGTTATTCCCGCTAGAGCGAAATGCGGCTCGAACGTTAGTCGTTTGAGCCTAACCAATCCTGCCATCAAAGCCGTCCTAACCAAGGTTCGAACCCTTTTTTGTCTAGTTTTCTTTGCGACACTGGCGCAGGCCTGTTTTTTCTCAATTGTCCAAGCGGAGCCGGTTCGATTAGCTTACAGCGCGATCAGCGGCGCGATGGCGCCGTTGTGGGTGGCGCATGATTACGGCTACTTTCGCCGCCAGGGATTGGATGTACAGCTTCTCTATATCGGCGGCGGGTCGGTGGTGACTCAGGCGCTGATCGGTGGCGATGTGCAGTTCGTTCGCCTCGGCGCCAATTCCGTTGTCCAGGCTTCGCTCAGAGGAGCGAGCCTTAAGATGATTGGCAATACCATCAATACGCTGGTGTTCTCGCTTATGGCGCGCCCGGAAAATCAAACGGCCAGGGATTTGAAGGGGAAAAAAATCGGCGTGACCCGTCTCGGCGGCTCGACGGATTTCGCTCTGGATCTCGCGCTCAAACAATGGGGAATGCGCCGCGGTTCCGAGGTTGCGGTCATCCAGACGGGCGGCATGCCGCAACTGCTCGGGGCAATCACTGCTGGCATTGTCGATGCCGGCGTGGTGTCGCCGCCGACCAACTTGACTGCCGCGAAGCTTGGCCTCAGGGAGCTGGTCGATTTTGGCGAAATTGGCATCGTTTACCCCAATTCGCCCCTGGCAACGTCGCAACAGTTCCTCGACAAGAATCGGAGCACAGCGTTGCGCGTGTTGCGCGCCTATTCCGAGGGCATTCATCGGGTCAGGACGGATAAAGAAGGAACGATGAAGGTGCTTTCAAGATATACAAAAGTCGATGACCCGGAGATCCTCGCCGAGCTTTATCGAATCTACGGCGTCAAGTACCTCGAGCCTATTCCAAGGGTGAGGCTCGATGCCGTCGAAGAAGTGTTGCGCTCCGAGGTAAAAACGGCGACGGGAGTCAAGGCGAGTGATTTCGTCGATAATAGTTTGGTGGCGGAGCTCGAGCAGCAGGGATTGTTTCAAACGTTGTACCGATAGGGGGCAGTAATGGCGTACCGAGATTTGCGGGAGTGGCTGGATCAAGTCAATCAGTTGGGCGAGCTCAAAACCGTGGAAGGCGCGGATTGGGATTTGGAGATCGGCGCGATCATCGAGATGGCGCGCAAGGAGTCTCAGGTGGCGCCATGCCTGCTTTTTGATTCCATCAAAGGCTTTGCCAAGGGGTTGCGGATCGTGGCCGGCCAGCTCAACTCGATCAAACGGGTTGCGCTCACCTGCGGTATGCCGACGGACATGGCGACCATGGATCTGGTCCGTAGCATGCGGAAGAAAATCAAGGACCTGAAGCCGATTGTGCCGCGCGAGGTTAAAGAAGGACCGTTCATGGAGAATGTCTGGGAAGAAAAAGATGTGGACGTTCTGCGCTTTCCGACGCCGCGCTACAACATCGGCGACGGCGGTCGCTACATCGGTACCGGCCATCTGACGATTACCAGAGATCCGGAAGAGGGTTGGCTCAACATTGGCACTTATCGAGTCGTGGTTCATGACAGCAAGTCGTTGGGGCTTTACATTTCGCCGGGACGGCACGCGCGCATTCAGATGGAAAAATATTTCGCTCAGAAACGTGCCATGCCGGTGGCGCTTTCCTTGGGACACGACCCGCTTCTTTTTATGGCCTCCGCTTTCGAAGTTCCGTATGGCCTGTCGGAGTATGACTTTGCCGGTGGCTTGAAAGGCGAGCCGATCGACGTCGTCAAATTAGCGCAAACCGGACTTCAGGTGCCGGCCAGCGCGGAAGTCGTTATCGAGGGAGAGTGTTCGCCCGGAGACGTAAAGACCGAAGGGCCTTTTGGCGAGTGGACCGGATACTATGCGAGTCACGTCCGCGAGGAACCCGTCATCCGAATCCGCCGTGTGTATTTTCGCAATGACCCGATTATGGCCGGCGCGCCGCCGAGCCGCCCGCCGACGGAAGCGACTTTTTACAAGAGCTTTTGGCGTTCGGCGATGGTTTGGGAAGAACTGGAGCGCGCCGGTGTGCCGGACGTCGTCGGCGTCTACTGTCCGCCCGAGGGCAATACCCGACTACTTACCGTCGTCGCCATTCGCCAGCGCTACCCCGGTCACGCGCGTCAGGCCGGATTGATCGCTTCGCAGTGTCACGCCGCCGCCTACTTGGGCCGCTTCACCGTTGTCGTCGACGAAGACATCGATCCCACCGACATGAAAGATGTATGGTGGGCGATGACGACCCGCTGCGATCCCGCCGAAGACATTGAAATTCTACGTCGCTGTTTGAGCGGCCCCCTGGACCCGATTATTCAAAGAGGCAAAAAGGGCTTCAATTCCCGCGCTGTCATCGATGCCTGCCGGCCCTATGAATGGCTCAAAGATTTTCCCGCTTCGGTGATCGTGCCCCAAGACTTGGCGCGGCAAGTCAGAGAGAAATGGGGCAAGCAGATCCTGTCATAGCGGTTTGGTTGAAACTCTGTAGTACGGCTGCAACCAGTTCTCGGATGCCGAGTCTGTCTGTCACGACTTGCACGTTTGCAACGGCTGGAACAATTCCCAAGAGCAAGCGTAGTGTAGAATTTTTCCAGCAGTCTGATGATCGTTAGAACCTGAGGTATCTATATGCGTCAAGTTGCCCTGCTCGCCAGCGATTCCTCGCACCTGCCGCTTCTCACTGTATTTAGGGAATGCGGCGTCACCCAAAAATATGATTTCGAAATTGAGCTCGACGTTGTCGGCGGGGCGAAAGCCCCAACGATGGGGCACCGCACGAGCCTGATCTTTGCGGGCGAAATCGATTTCGTCAGCGGATTGCATCATGAGACTTATCGGGCCCGAAGCAGAGGCGACAAGCGGCTCGTGTATTTGGCGCAGACTCAGAACCGATGGGATGACCGCCTCGTCGCCGCCTCGGAAATCAACGGAGTCCAGGATCTCCGTGGCCGCAAAATCGTGTGTCATTCCAAGGCGCCCTGCGTTCTCGGCAACTTCACGGCGATCCTTAAACAGTTCGGATTTCGCGATGATGAGATCCGTATCGAACCCATCGAGAGCATGGCAGCAGACCGGCGCCGCTATGTGGACCGGGTTGTGGCGGGTGACGCCAGCGCGACATTGGTGGACATGCCCTTTGATCTCTATGGCAAAAACTCAGGATTAAAGATCATTGAGCTACCTGACCGTCCGGTGATTCACAACACGACCATTTTGAGCACGACCGATTATATCCGAGACAACAGAGAGAACGTCATAGACTTTCTAAAGGCGTTGATTGAGACGATTCATTTTTTCAAGACAAACCCGACGAAGGTGACTGCTATTCTGCAAAAAAACCTGACCGCCTATTATGGTTTAACCGAGGAACAGTACTATCAGCACCTGCAGAAGGAATGGGCAAAGCTGCTTTTGATCAAACCTTACCCGCTCCCGGCCGCTATACAAAATGTATATGAACTGGACGTGGCGAAAGATCCCGCCATGGCTCGCGTGGCGCCGCTTGAACCGTGGGATCTTCATTACCTGAGGGAGATCGATGACAGCGGTTTTATCGACGAGCTTTACGGTACTTGAGCCCTAGGTCGCTGAAAAAAACTCTTTCAGCTGCTCAAAGAGATCCAGATGTGATGCGCGCGAGATCGACGGGGAGTCGTACATCGGGTGGTTCGCCGACGCGAGATGATTGAGCGCAACTAAACACATGGATTTTTCAGCAGCCTGCTGATGCAGTGACAATTGCCTACTTGACTGCGCCGCTTGTCTTGAGTTCGCGCAAGAACCTGGTATCGAGAAGATCTTCAGGTTTCACGTCTCGAATCTTGGGATTTCTTGCTCCTAAATCGTCCAACACAGTTTTCATTCCCGCCACGGTTGGCATCGGGTAATCGAGGAGGAATCGGCCGGTCAATAGATTGAAGTATTCTTCGATGTCGGCCTGATCTGTCAGACCACTGCTCCTGGAGATAATTCGATAAGATAATTGTCTGTTTGTTTTGAACTGGTGAATCGCCTCAACGTAAGCCTTCACAAATGTCCTGACGAGGTCGGGTCTCTTTTCGATCAAAGATAACGGCGCATAAAGAACGCCTTGAGGGTATTCCGCATCGATCTGTGATAAGTCTGCCAAAACGCGCAGACCAAGTTTCTTGGCACGGGGAGTTTGTGACAGCGATAGAATGGAGCCGTGAACTTTTCCAGATGAGATCGCCGCCAGCCGTTCCGGAGAATTGCCTATCTGCAAGATTGTGACGTCCCTAACCGGCTCCAACCCCCACGATTTCAAAGCCATGCGGGTGATAAAATCGGAGCCGGAACCAAACCGGCTAACTGCAACCGCCTTGCCCTTGAGATCCTGAGGCTGGGAAATTTCTAGGGAGGTGACGAAGCTATAAACGAATTTGTTGATGAGGGCTGCCAAGATTTTCAATGGATAACCCGCCAAATGCGAGCTCACGACTTCGGTAGCGGAGCCGCGTCCAAACTGGACACCGCCGGAAATCATGGCTTGAACCACCGTGGAGCCACCGGGGATATAGACGATCTCAACGTCCAACCCATGTTTTTTGAAGACACCGCTTTCCTTGGCAAAATGATTGACTTCCTCGCCGGAGCCGACCCCGCTATAGCCGAGGACAGCTTTTTCCATCGAGTGGACTGCAACCGTGGGCAAGAATGATAACGCTACAAGCCCAAGAAGAATGTTGCGAATGCTCATAGATGATTTCCTCAGCGTCGGTAAGTGACGGGCGGCATGTTGAACGGAATTCCTTCGCTCTCGAGTTCTTCCTGAAACATGCTCCGGATCTTGGGGTCTTCATCTTCCAGTTCGATCAAGTGACCTCCTCCGCTGGTGCTCACGAACAATTTTTCGTAATCGAAGATCCGGAACTTCTGACCGAACGGCTTGAATGCCAGCATCTTCAGCGGTTCTTTTGCCGTATTGAAGTGCTGGTGAAACCACATGTGGGGGGGCGAGAACATGCTAAACGGCCCCCAGTCGTATCGTTCCATTTTCGTTCCCTCAAGCCACATGAGCGAGTACCCTTTGCCTTCGAGAACGAGAATGTCGGCGCCAAGCCCATGCCGGTGCGCTTTCTTGTAAGCGCCCACGGGAGAGCGGGTGATGTGCGCCGAGATGATGTTGTCGCAGAATTCCAGCTCGACATTGGTCGCTCCGGGGCCTTTTTTGGTCCAGTCATGAAATTGGAGCTTTTCGATGTCGGCGATGAAGCTGGTATCCCACACCCGCTTTTCGGGAATTGCGACTCCCTTGCCGCTGAAGTAATTGTCTTCGCCGCGAAACCGATCGGTGAATTGATAGCTGTTATTAAATACGAAGTCCCAGTTGTGATATAAGTTGAATACCGACGGCGCGTTGGTATAGCCGATAAATCGGATCGATTCATCTCCCTGCCCGTTGAAATGTTGATGCCAAGCGTTGAGAGGAATGGAAAATAGTGAGCGCTCCTGCCACTCGAAGGTCTGCTTTTTGCCGTTATCGAGCCAAACGCTAGTTGCGCCGCGTCCTTTCAAAACAAAGATCATTTCTTCAAACATTTGCTTTTGCGGTTGCAGGCTTTCTCGCGGTGGAATCTCGCACACGTAAGCCGCCGAGTTCGGGGCCTCCTTGGGATGGCCCAAGATGATGTAGCAGCCCAGGCCGCCGCGCCTGCGCCATGGAGTAACTTCTAGCTTTCTGATATCACCTACGACGAAGTTTCTGACAACGGGAATTTCTTCAGAATCGAGGAATTGATCGAAAGAAGTTTTTTCTCCGTAGGCTCGTTGAGTATAAGCGGGTTGGCTCTGCATGATGAACCTCCTGCATTTCATCCGTGATTGGGTGGTGATCATAGGGCGGCGTTTAACGCAGTGTCAATTTAAAAGTATTTGATACACAGTTTAAAAAATCTTGAGGGAAAATCGTTGACTCAGCTCATGGAGCGAAGGTAACTAGGAGCCTCGTGCAAAGAATCGTGGTAACCGGTGGCAGCGGCCGGCTGGGACAGCTCGTCATCCAGGAACTTCTATCTCACGAGTACCAGGTTCTTTCCTTGGATCGGGTGCGGCCGGCAATGAACGCGTGTCCGAGCTGGATCGCCGACTTGCGCTGTTCGGGTGATCTGTATCAGGCTCTCACGGGGGCTTACGGCGTCGTGCACCTGGGCGCGTATCAAGCGCCCGGGCTGGCGCCGGATGCGGAAGTATTCAGCAACAATGTGACGGCAAGTTACAACGTGCTCAAAGCCGCTGCCGATCTCGGCGTCAAGAAAGTGGTGATGGCCTCGAGCACGGCGGCTTTCGGGTTTATTTACGCTTTGCAGCGCATGATTCCTGAATACTTGCCGTTGGACGAGCAACATCCGTCCAGGCCGCAGGACCCGTACGGATTGTCTAAAGTCGTCGGCGAGCAGATCGCCGATTCCGTAGCGCTGCTGCACGGCGATGTGACGATCAGCAGTTTGCGCTTTCCGGGCGTGGTGTTCGATGTCTCCTACGAGTCGGTGCGCGACCGTTGGAAAGATCCCGGCGCCCGCGCCAACACGTCATGGGCATACATCGACGGCCGCGACGCGGCAACCGCTTGTCGCTTGGCGATCGAGGCGGATTTTGCCGGACATGAGGTCATGATCGTCGCCGCGCCGACGAGCAGCATGCGGGAGCCGACTGTGGAATTAATCGAGAAATATCTCGGCCATGGCATCCCGGTGAGAAACGCTCGCGCCGGCAACTGGAGCGGCGTCAATTCGGCAAAAGCCGAAAAAATGCTCGGCTTCAAAGCGCGCTATGGCTGGGAAAACTTCTTAACTATCTAATCCGCATCATCGGCGCCATCAATTTGCTAATTTACTCAAGAGTATTCGCCCAAAGGATTCGCCATGCCGTACTACAAAAGCCTTTCTGAATATGTGCAGGTTCTCGAGCGAGAAGGCCTGCTGATCCGGATCGACAAAGCCATCAATAAAGATACCGAGATGCACCCGCTGGTTCGTTGGCAGTTCCGCGGCCTCGAGGAGGAGCAAAGAAAGGCTTTCCTGTTTGAGAATATCTATGACGCCAAAGGCAAACAGTACGACATTCCTGTTCTTATCGGCGGGCTTGCGGCTTCGCAGAGGATTTATGCTTTGGGGTTGATGTGCAAAGAATCGGAAGTCGAAGAGATCTGGTCGCAAGCATTGGAGAAGCCCATCGACCCGGTTCTGGTAAAGGAAGGCCCGGTACAAGAAGTCGTCTGGCACGGAGAAGAGCTGATTCGCAAGGGCGGCCTTTACCAACTACCGATTCCGATTTCCACGCCGGGCTTTGACAATGCGCCTTATCTAACGGCGGGATGCTGGATCACCAAGGATCCGGAAACCGGCGTCAGAAATATGGGTGTGTACCGGGGGCAAATCAAAGGTCCTCTCAAGACCGGCATCATGTGGGGAAGCCTCAAGCATACCGCGATCCACTGGGAGAAATGCAACGAGAGGGGAATTCCGCTCGATGCCGCAATCGTCCTCGGCGGCCCGCCGTGTATTACTTACGCAGCGGTGCAGCCGGTTCCCTACGGGGTCGACGAAGTGGCGCTGGCAGGCGGGTTGGCGCGCAGCCCGTTGGAGATGGTTCGCTGCAAGACAGTCGATCTCGAAGTTCCGGCGCATGCCGATATCGTTATCGAGGGGAAGATTCCGTGGGATTATCTCGAACCCGACGGGCCGTTTGGCGAGGCGCACGGTTATCTCGACCCGGGAGATCTGAACGGGGTATTCGAAGTCACCTGCATCACGCACCGCAAGAATCCCATTTACGTCTCGATGATCAGCCAGCTAACGCCGAGCGAGTCGAGCAAAATCAAGCAATCCGCCTATGAGACTCTGGCGTTAAAGCATCTCAATAAAGACCTCGGCGTGAAAGCAACCCGTGTCGCGCTCTACGAAGATCTGCTCAACCGCCAGGTGGCGGTGATTCAGATCAAAAAGGAAAAGCCCGATGATACCTGGCGCGCGCTCGAAGGACTGCTGCCGTCGCGGGTGATTCACAAGCTGATCGTTTGCGTCGATGAAGACATCGATCCGCACGATGCCCAATCTCTGCTATGGGCGATAGCAAATCGCTGCCAGCCGCACCGCGACATGCGGATCGTGCCGAACCGCCCTCTGCCTTGGAACCCTATTCGATATGTCGCAGATGGAGAGCATTATGATGTGACCGATTCGACGTTGCTGGTCGACGCGACTTTGAAGGCGGCATTTCCGCCGGTGGCGCTGCCGCAGCGGCCGTTCATGGAGCGCGCCCGCGAGATCTGGGTGGAGTTGGGCTTGCCGAAATTGAATCCGCGCCCGCCCTGGTCCGGATATTCACTCGGTTTATGGCCGGAGGAAGCGGCAATCCAGGCCGGCAACGCAGTCGCCGGCAATCACAGCGTGAATGCCGAGTTCAGTTCGAAGCAGGGTATCAAAGTGCCCAAAGGCACGAAGTTTATGGATCTCAAGAAAAAGTACATGGCCGAAGAAATTGAAAAGTTTAAGAAACAAGCCGGTGAAAAGAAGTAGCAATATGCGGACTTGCTAATCTGCCGGCGCGTTTCGATACGAAAAGCGCCCGGCTGACAAACACAACATGATAATTCCGGCTCGGAGTTACGTTTAATGAACCTTATAAAAGCACTGATCTGCGCGGTCACAGTTGCATCTATCTGCAATCCTACCGGGGCCTGGTCCCAGGCCAAGAAGATCAAGGTGGGCTACAGTTCCGATGCGCCGGGATCGCTGGTCACGTGGCTGGCTCGTGAAGCCGGGATTTTTGCCAAAAATGGCTTGGACGCTGACCTCGTCCGCGTTCGCACCACCATCGGGGTCATGGCGCTTCTTTCCGGCGAGCTGGATTTCATCCAGGCTTCGGGTCCGGTCGTTCTCGAGAGCGCTCTCAGGGGCTCGGACCTGGTTTACATCGCCGGCGGTATGGCCACCCTGGATTTTATTTTTATGAGCCAGCCGGAAATTAAAACAGCCGAAATGCTCAAGGGCGGAGTCGTCGGACTTGCTTCGATTCGCGGCGCATCATTGGTAGCCACAGAATTCGCACTGCAAAAACTTGGCTTGAATACGAAGGACGTCAAATTCATCGTTATCGGCGGCACGCCGGAGCGGCTGATCTCGATGCGCAACAAGCGCCTGCAAGCCACGCTTCTCAGTCCGCCCACCAGCATCGTCGCGGAGCGAGAAGGATTCAACGTGCTTGCCGATGTCGGCGCTCTGGGATTGCCGTTTTTGCATAATGGCATTGCGGCATCGCGCCGCTTTGTCCGGGATAATCCAGAAACGGCAAGGCGCTACGTCAAGGCCCAAGTTGAAGCAGTCCACCTGATGAAGACCGATCGCAAAACCAGCGTCGCCGTGCTCGGCAAGTATCTGCGGCAGACCGCCAATAAAGAAATTCTCGAAAGAAGTTACGAGCTCTCGTCCACGGACGATAAATATTCGCGTAAGCAATATCCGGCATTGCCGGGAATTCAGACGGTTCTAGACGCCATCGCCGATGAAAATCCCAAGGCCAAGTCGGCGCGTCCCGAGCAATTCGTCGATACCCGTTTCATCAAAGAACTCGATGACAGCGGTTACATCGACAGCCTCTATAAAGGCAAGGCGAAATAGGGATGCAGGAAACCCTGGCGCAGAGCCTGGTGCATTCGTTGCGGGCGGCGGGAATCGATTTTATCACGTATCTGCCTGAGACCCGGCTCAGCCAGATCATACCGTTGCTACAAAACGATAGCCATTTCCAACTGGCGCCGGTGGGCAGCGAAGCCGAAGGGGTGTCGATCGCGGCCGGCGCCGCTCTCGGTGGCAAAGTCGTTGCCAGCTACATGGAAGGAACCGGGGTGTACGTCGCTTGCTACAACATTCTGACGGTCGGGGTTCGCTACGGCGTGCCGATGTTGCTGTTGGTAAGCTACGTCGGCAGTCTGGAAGACCACCGAAACAGCTTTCTATATGTCCAGCGCGGCATCAAGCTGATCCCGCAATTGGAAGCACTCGATGTGCAGTATCATGTGATCCGCGGCGGCGCAGGGCTCGAGCGCAAAGTTAAAAACGCCGTGCGCATGATGAACGCGCTCAAACAGCCGGTCGCCTTGTTGTTCACAGAGGACTTTACCTTATGATTCGGTACGATTGTTTCGAATGGCTGGCGCCGCTCATGACCGATCAGCTGGTGGTCACGTCGCTGAGCGGCCAGAGAGTCGAATGGGGGCATCTGTCGAAGCGAGAGGCCGACCTCAATCTCGGCTCCATGGGCAATGCCCTTGCGGTCGGCATCGGTCTGGCGCTGGCGCTGCCACACCGAAAAGTGTTCGTCTTCGAGTCCGATGGCAGCGTGCTGCTTTCGCTCTTCAACCTGCCGACTTTGGCCAATCTGAACCCGGCGAATCTGGCGGTATTCGTTTTCGACAATCAGGCTTACAGCGGCACGCGAATCAGTTACCCGAGCGCTACCGCAGGCAAGACGGATCTGGCCGCCGTGGCTCGAGGATCGGGCATCGAGCATTCGGTGACGGTCTCGGAGTTGGAGGATTTCAAAGCCGAGGCGACAGGAGCCCTTGATCAAAACGGCTTACGTTTCGTTGTCTGTAAGATCGAAGAGAGCGTCGGCCATCGACAAATTACCAGAAGCAACGTCGATCTGTTGGAAACAAAGTATCGTTTCGTGCGTTATCTCGAACGCACCGAAGGCAAAACGATTTTTCATGGGCGTGGGTAGCCGGGATTATGAAACCGGAATTGGCTCAGAAAACGGTTGCCGCACTTAAACGCGCCGGAATCGATTTCGTCAGTTACATTCCCGAAACCAGATTGAGCGAGATCCTTCCGGTGATGAAAGCGGACGAGGCTTTTACCCTCGCGCCGGTATCCAGTGAAGCGGAGGCAGTCGGCATTGCCGCGGGGGCCGCTTTAGGCGGCAAACGCGCGGCAGTCTACATGGAAGGCACCGGCCTGTTTGTCTCCGCTTACAACCTTCTTACCGTCGGCGAGCGCTATGGCGTGCCGATGCTTCTGATAGTAGCCTTCGTCGGCAGCTTCGATGATCAGCGAAACTCTTTTTTGTTTTCTCACTATGGCATCAAAACGATGAGCCTGCTAAAGACCATCGGCATCGAACACGTGCTGGTCGAATCAGGGGATCATCTCGAGGCGCGAATCGACGGCGCCGTGCGCATGATGAATGCTTTGAAGTTGCCGGTGGCCCTATTGTTCACCGGCGAATTTACCGATTAGCAGGCTACAGGCTGCTGAAAAGCCTCATAGGCTTCGTTGCACTCGCCCGACTCGCTCAACGTACTCACAACGTACGCTTCGGCTCGTCGGTCATCGCGCGCCTCGCCTATGAGATCTTTTGAGCAGCCTGCAGGGACTTTACTAGTTACAATCAACTTGCTCAAACGGAGAGAATGAAAGATGAAACGTGGAGTGTGTGCGATAAAAGGCTTTTTGATTGTGTTGGTTCTGTTCGCTTTTGGAGCGCAGCGCATCGAAGCCAAAACGATTTATATCGGTGTGTCCAATCCCGACATGTCGTTTCTGAGCGGCGGTGTCGCTCATTTTCAAGGCTACTTCAAAGACGAGGGGCTGGACGTCGACGTGCTGCAGATGAACGCCAATGTGTCGGTTGCGGCTCTGGCGGCCGGCAATATCGATTACAATCTTATCTTGCAATCCGTCGTCACCGCGAATCTTCGCGGGCTGCCGCTCAAAGTTACCGGCATATTGATCGAGCGGCCTAACCATGCTGTGGTGGTTCACCCGAGCATCCAGAAGTTTGCTGATCTTAAAGGCAAGAAGATCGCGATTAGCTCGTTCGGCTCTCTGGTCGATATCCTCGCCCGGCTGACATCGGCTCACTTCAAACTCGACCCGAAAAGCGATGTCCAGTATGTTGCCGCCGGCAGCAGCTCGGCGCGACTGACGCAATTGCAAACCGGCGTTGTTCAGGCGGCTTTTCTAACGCCGCCGGGAAATCTGCGGGCCGAAGCCGCCGGCTTCAAAACATTACTGAATGTCCGCGATCTGTTTGCTTTTCCGGTGAACGGCATCGGGCTGCACGAGCAGAAGCTCAGGAACGAACGAGACGAGGTAAAAAAAATAACCCGCGCTCTGCTGCGGGCCAACCGGTTTATTTTGGATAACCCCAAGGGGGCGATCAAGATTCTTGCCGCTTGGGGCAGATCGAAACTGGAAGTCGCCGAGGAGGCCTATCAGCACAACTACAAGAACTATAGCCGTAATCTGCTGGTGTCGCGGCCGACGCTTGAAAATGTGATCGAGAGCACGCGCTGGAATGTTGAAACCAAGAGGAACGTCGCGGTGGACGACGTATTTGATTTTACTATCGTGCGCGAGATTTTGAAGGAAATGGGCGAGGCCCCTAAGTAGCTGCGGCTGCCACTGAGCGCGATCATCGGGCGACAACATCATACGACCGAGGCTTTCATGCTGATTACCCTTAGCCAAAAATTCCATGCCGCCGGTTTCCCTGCGGTTCTGTGCCTGCTCGCGGTTTTATTTTCGATCGAGTCGGCGCCGGCCCAAGCCGCCGAGAAGCTGATCTTCTCGATTCCGAGCCGCAGCATTGCCGCCATCGATCTTTATATCGCCAGAGATCGCGGGTTCTTCCGCGACGAAGGGCTCGATGTCGACATCGTTCAGATTCGCGGCAACGTTGCCATCGCCGCGGCCTTGAGCGGGCAGGTTCAAGCTACCAACGGCGTCGGCACGGTCATCCGAGCTCTGGAGCGCAGCGAGCTCCCCATGAAGATCTTGACTGTCAGTCTCAAACGCAACCTCTTCTGGCTGGTATCCAGGCCGGAAATCACCTCGATTGCTCAGCTCAAAGGTAAAACCTTGGGCACCACCACGTTGGGCGGCTCGCAGCACTCGGCGGCTATGCGTCTGATACGCAAAGGCGGGGTCGACGAAAAGGATATTACCGTGGTCGTCGGCGGCGACGTCCCGGCTCAGCTGCAAAGCCTGGTCGGTAGAACCATCGATGCCGCGGCGCTTTCGCCGCCGACCGTTATCCTGGCGCGGGACAAGTACAACATGAACGTTCTCGGTTCGGCAATGGAAGATCTGGCCAACCTTCAGAATGGCACAGCAGTGACGGAAAAATTTCTGCGCGAAAAAAGAGATGTGCTGAAGCGGGTCTTGCGCGCGCGCATGCGGGCGAACCGTTACTTCATGGAAAATGAGCGCGGCACCAGCGAAGTCCTGGCAAAATATCAGAACGTTGAGCTGCCCGTGGCGGTGGAATCCTACCGCCTGGCAAAACCGGCGTTCACTTTGAACGGTATCCCTTCTGATAAAGAGATCGAGGAGTTTCTCAAGTCCGAAGCCGAGCTTCTCAAACTGAAGGAGCCGGTTTCACGCGTCGAAGATTTTCGATTTTTCACTGCAGCGCGAGGTTAATCAGGAACTGGGGGTGAAGTGACGAATACTCCCCCGCGCCGGCTAAATCTCCCTGTGATGCTGCTGGCGGGGCAAGGCTTCGAAGGCCAGGCGAAAGGTTTGTGCCTTGGAGTGTGCCTCGGGGACCGTGGACAAGCGACCCTGCAGAGTGCTTAGAACCGCTGGCCGAGCGCCAGCCAAATCGTCGGACTTCTGCGGTCGCCCGACTTCGCCTTTCCAGCCTCGCTCCGTCGCTGTTACAGCGGCTTGGTGTCATGAATCATCGGGTGAGCGCTCCGGGATGAGAGCGCAATTCCGTCGCTGAAGAAAGCAGTGACCGTATGGAACAAGAACTGGCGCAAAAACTGGTCACCGGCTTACGTGAGGCCGGCATCGACGTGATCACCTATCTTCCTGAAACCAGGCTGAGCCAGATCCTGCCGCTGATTAGAAGCGACGATTCGTTCAAGCTCATTGCGGTGTCCAGCGAAGCCGAGGCGATCACGATCGGCGCCGGCGCGGCTTTGGGCGGCAAGCAAGTTGCAGTTTACATGGAATGCACCGGGCTCTACGTCTCCTGCTACGGCATTTTATCGATTGCCAAACGTTTCGGAGTGCCGCTTCTGCTGCTGATCGCCCATCTGGGCAGTTTTGCCGATCAGCGCAACAATTCCGTCTACGCGCTTTCGGGAGCGTATGTCACGCCGGTGCTCGACGCCCTGGAGATTCAATACCGGCTGGTGGAAACCGGTAATAATCTGGAAGTTTGCATCAAAGACGCGGCGCGCTACACCCAGGCGCTCAAGCTGCCGGTGGCTCTTCTGTTTAGCGGAGATTTTACCCGATGATCCGCTTCCATTGTCTCGAGCTCCTCGCGCCGCTGATTACCGACCAGATTGTCGTGACTTCGTTAAGCGGTCAGAAAATCGAGTGGGCGCACTTATCCAAGCACGAAGGCAATCTTCTGGTCGGGACTATGGGAACCGCGCTTGGCGTCGGCTATGGGCTTGGCTGTGGCTCTGCCGCAGCGAAAAGTTATCGTCTTGGAATCGGACGGCAGCGTTCTTTTATCTTTGTTCAATCTGCCGACCCTAGCCAATCTCGATCTGAACAACTTGATAGTTTTGGTTTTCGACAACGCTGCCTACAGCGGCACCCGGATCAGCGAACCGACGGCCACTGCGGGAAAAACCGATCTCGCCAGGATGGCGCAAGCCGCCGGTATTGAAAATGCTGTGACTGTGCGCGACCTTGAATCGTTCAAACAGGAGATGACGGCGGCGATGAATGAAAACCGGTTGAAATTTGTCGTATGCAAGGTGGAAGAAAGCAAAGAGCATCGCAACATCCCGCGGACGGATATGGACCCGCTGGAGAACAAGTATGTATTCGTTCGGTATCTTGAACGAACCGAAGGAAAAAGGATCGTCCGCAGTCACGGTTAACCCTATCCCACAATGGTCGACATCGTCAGCAGTGAGCGAGGACGGCGAGACCGGAAGCCGTGGGCACCGAACGCGCAGTTGACTATAAGGCCTCGACGCACAAAACATCACCCGTGGGGAATGCGGGGCCGGCCTTGAAGGCACTGTCCCATTGCCCACGGCTGTAGGGCTCGCTGGCGTCGCGGGCTTAGAATAACGTCGGATTAGGATTAATAAAGGATAATCAATGACAACCTCGATGGAAAGCCAGCAGGCCAAAAACCTAGTCGATGAGCATTACCGCAAAGTCGCCAAGCGCTGGCAGGAGAGAGTGACCGACGGATCGTTCATGAAGCAGTTGCGGGCCGGAAAGCTTTCCGAGAATGCCTTGAGGATTTTTTTTAAGAACTGGGGTTCGTATACCATCGAGATCAACACGCTGGAGGCTGCGTCTTACCACAAGCACATTTCTTTTTTCCGCAAGCATCGCGATCTCATGGGTCCGATGGCGGCAAAGCTGGCCGATGAGTTGATTCACCCCAAGCCTCCGGGTCATGTCCATGTCGTAGTGGAAACCGCCAAGGCGCTGGGCATTACAGAAGATGAGATTTTTCTCGCGCCGATGCTGGCCGAGTTTCGCGCCAAGCTCGATTTCAAACGATCGATCCTCTGGGAGGGAACCGTCGCCGAGTTCTATGCCGCGGGGGCGACCGAAGAGCAGACCGGCTACTGGTCGGCGGAATTTTTTAAAGCGCTGACCGGACATTACGGGCTGAGCCGCGAGCAGGCGGTCTATTTTTCGACTCATGAAGAGGCCGACCTCGAGGAGCACGATGGCGTGATGGGTCACGGCAGTTTCAGACGGCTGGTTTTGCAGCGGCTCTTTGAGGACGGGATGGCCACCGCGCGGCCCGGCTATAGTCTGGAATATTGCGGGCTGACGGCCGTGGATCTGCACGGCGTATGCCTGCAAGCCGCTCTGGACTCAGCCGGCAGGGGATCACAGTGAAAGCGGTCGATCCTCTAAATCATAAATTCCGCAATATCATCGGCACGCCGACACAGCGTCTGGAAGGTCCGGAAAAAGTATCGGGCCGCGCGCTTTATGCCACTGACGTAGTGTTGCCGGAAATGCTCTGGTGTAAAGTTTTGCGCAGCCCGATTTCCTACGGCCGCATCACCAAGATCGATACCAGCCGCGCGTTGGCTTTGCCCGGCGTGCGCGCGGTTGCCACCGGCGAAGATGTCAAAGGTCTTTTGATCGGCCGGAAAATCTACGATATGCCGATCCTCGCCGACGGCGTTGTCAGGTTCATCGGCGAGAAAGTGGCGGCGGTGGCGGCCGACAGCGAGGCGATTGCCGAACAGGCGGTGGAATTGATCAACGTCGAGTACGAAGAGCTGGAAGCGCTGCTCGATCCGCTCGATGCGATCAAACCGGACGCGGCGCTGCTTCATCCGAACGTAACCGATTATCGCGGCCTGCTTCATCCAATTCAAACGCCGAGCAACGTTTTTGTCGACATGAACTGGAAGAAGGGCGATGTCGAAGCGGGGTTCCGCGAATCCGACATCGTCGTCGAAAATGTTTTTACCACCAGACCGGTCCATCAGGCTTATATAGAGCCGCACGCTTGCGTCGTCCAAGCACAAGCTGAAAATAATGCCGACATCTGGGCCTGCTCGAAAGTGCCCTTCGCGCTGCGCGAACAGTTGGCAACAGCGTTCGGCAAAGGTTTTGAGCATTTCACGGTGCATCCTTGTTATATCGGCGGTTGCTTCGGCGGCAAAGGCGATTTCATGGATGTGCCGGTCTGCTATCTGCTGTCGCTTAAGAGCGGTCGCCCGGTGAAGATGGTGATGGATTATTCGGAAGAATTCGTCGCCGGAAATCCGCGTCACGCTGCAATCGTCCGGGTAAAAACCGGAATCAACAAAGACGGCCGGCTGATCGCTCATCGCATGGACTATGTATTCGACAGCGGCGCCTACGGCGCTTTCAAGCCGCAGGGTTATCTGGTCGGCCCCAAAGAGGCCGCCGGACCTTACCGCATTCCCAACGTTTTTATCCGCGAGCAAATCGTTTACACCAACAAAATTCCCTGCGGGCATATGCGCGCGCCGGGAGATCCCCAGGGCTTTTTCGCCAACGAATCGCAGATGGATCTTATCGCCAGGCAGCTCGGCATGGATCCGGTGGCTTTCAGGCAAAAGAATTTGCTCCACGACGGTGAGCTTTCGCCGATCGGCCACGTCATTCCGCATATCAAAAGCGCCGAGCTCGTCGAAAGCATCGTGGAAAAGTCGGGCTATCGCCGGCCCAAGCGAAAAAATACCGGCCGTGGAATCGGCTTGGCCCAGTGGCTGCCGCTGGGTGGTGAGTGCCACGCGCTGGTCACGATCGATGGCCAGGGGACGGCTACCGTTGCTACCGCGATGCTCGATCAAGGGGCGGGAACCCACACCGCAATGCGGCTGGTGGCGGCCGAAGAACTCAAGCTGCCGCTGGAGAAGATCCGGGTGGCGACGTTGGATACCAGCGAGGTCGGCCCGGATACCGGAATCGGCGCAAGTCGGGGCACGCGCATTTTCGGACACGCAACCCGGCTCGCTGCGGCGCAAGCCAAAGAACAATTGCTTCAGCTTGCCAGCTACAAATTGAGTGTTGCCAAGGAAGAGCTGTTTCTGGCTGGAGACGGAACGGCGCGGACCCCGGCGGGCAAGAGCATCCGCTATGGCGAGATCGCTCAAGCCAGCGGCGAGGGAATTCGCGGCCACGGCTTCTACAAGAATTTCGAATCCGGTCCCGAGGCTGCGCTTTGCGCTCAGATCGCCGAAGTAGAGGTCGATCGTGAAACCGGCCAGGTAACCGTCAAGCGGTTTACCAGCGCGCACAGCACCGGAACCGTACTCAACCCGCTCATGCATCAAGGCCAGATCGACGGCGGCGTCGTCATGGGCATCGGTTACGCGCTCATGGAAGAGGTGATGATCGATGGCGGTAGGGTGATGACCACCAACTTCGGCGACAATAAGATTCCATCGATCATGGATATCCCGCCGCTGCAGACGATTATCCAGGAGAATCCGGTAGGCAATGGACCGTACGGCGCCATGAGCATCGGCGAGCCGCCGGTTATCCCAACCGCGGCGGCCATCGCCAACGCCGTGCATGACGCGGTCGGCGTGCGCATCTATGATTTGCCGATCACGGCCGAGAAGGTTTTACTCGCCTTACAGGCGAAGAAAAACAAGGATGAAAGCTGAAAGCGGAAAGGTGAAACTTTAGTCGGCCGCTGTGAGGAAGTAACTTTCATCTCAATTCCACGCACGTTGATGCGCAACGGCAGTTGGAGGCTCTGCTAGAGTCCGTCATTCCCGCATGCTTACAGCGGAAATCCAGGCGAGTAGGACTGGATCCCCGATTAAAACAGTCAGGAGGATGACAACCCGGGGGGAAAATCTGAGGGCCGCTTCATACCTCGACAGTTTGCCACGGGGTTGTTCATTTGGTAATTCATCACACCATCTATGACAGACGAACTAGCCAAACGGATCGTTCGGGGTCTCAAAGACGCTGGGGTCAACTTCGTTACTTACCTGCCGGAAACCCGGCTTAGCCAGATCGTTCCCCTGATTCGAGACGACCCCGAGATGGAGTTGATTGCAGCGGCAAGCGAGCAGGAAGCGGTGACGATTGCCGGCGGCGCCACTCTCGGCGGCAAGCAGGCCGCCGTGTATATGGAAAATACCGGCATCTATGTGTCCAGCTACAGCCTGCTCGCGGTGGGCAAGCAATTGGGTGTGCCGATACTGCTGGTTGTGGGATTCTTGGGCGGGGTCGCCGATCAGCGCAATAGTTTTCTATACGCCACCATCGGCAATCATACGATTCCGGTTCTGCAGGGATTGGGCATCGAGCACATGCTGCTCGAAGACGGCGACCGGCTGGAGATCAAAATCAAAGACGCAGTGCGCGGCATGAATGCTTTGCGAGCGCCCTTTGCGCTGCTGTTTGCCGGGGAGTTTTCGCTATGATTCGCTACCAATGCCTGGAACTGCTGGCCGCGAACATAACCGATCAATTACTGGTGACCTCCCAGAGCGGCCAGCGTATCGAGTGGTCGCACTTGTCGAAACACCAAGGCAATTTGTTGGTGGGCATGATGGGATGTGCCATCGGCGTCGGCATGGGCTTGGCGCTAGCTCTGCCGCACCGCAAGGTGATCGTGCTCGACTCCGACGGCAGCGTGCTGTTGTCGTTGTTCAATCTCGCCACTCTGGGCAATCTGCAGCCTAAGAACCTTATCGTTTATGTCTTTGACAACGGCGTCTACAGCGGCAGCCGCATCAGCTATGCCACGGCAACTTCCGGAAACACGGATCTGGAAGCGATGGCTAAAGGCGCGGGCATCAAGAGCGCGCGCACGATACGCGATATTGAAGACTTCAAAAAGCATGGCATCGATGCTTTAGCCGGCAATGAGCTGGCATTCTTTGTTTGTAAAGTCGAAGAAAGCTTGCTGCATCGCGAGATCCCGAGACCGAACACCGATCTTGCCGAGAATAAATACACCTTTGTGCGCTATCTCGAGCGCACGGAAAAGAAAACTATTCCTTTCATCGGCAGGGGCTAGCAACTTGGAGGAGGACTATGCGACGGATTGTTTCAACATGGATCGCTTTGATATTTTTAGCAGCGCTTCCCGGGAAACCGGCTGGGGCGCAGGAATTCCATAAGGACAAGACCATCCGCTTTATCGTCGGCTATTCGGCGGGCGGTTCCTTTGATCTCTACACCCGGGTGATTGCGCGCCATTTCTCAAAGCATGTTCCCGGTAATCCCACCACTCTGGTAGAGAACATGACCGGCGCCAGCGGCATCATTGCGGCGAATCATCTTTACAATATCGCCAAGCCTGATGGTCTCACTATCGGCGCCTGGGCCGCGCCCCTGGTGCTGCAGCAGATCATGGGCAATGAGGCGGTCAAGTTCGATGCGCGAAAATTCGGCTATCTCGGCGTGCCAAGCCCTTACGACACGGTTTGCACGTTCAACGACAAGAGCGGCATCGCGACGATAGACGATTGGTTCAAGGCAAAGCGTCCCATGAAGATTTCCTCCATAGGCCCGGGGACGAGCACTTCGGATATTCCCAGACTCCTCAAAGCTGCGTTGAACCTGCCGCTCGACGTACTCGAAGGCTATAAGGGCGGCGCCGATGCGCGGCTAGCCGTCGAATCGGGCGAGGTCGACGGCTATTGCGGTTCCTGGCAGACCGTCGAAACGGTTTGGCGCAACGCCTATGAGAGCGGAAAGATTCATGCCGTCCTGCAAGCATCGCTCCAGTCGCATCCGAGGTACAAGAAAGTGCCGCTGGCGATCAACTACGCCAAGACAGATTTGGCCAAGCAGCTAGTCACCGTCGCCGACAGCGCCCACGGCGCGCAGTTCCCCTACACCGTTCCGCCGGGCATGGCCAAGGACCGCCTCGACCTCTTACAGAAGGCTTTCGTTGACACTCTGAAAGATACCGAGTTTTTGGCTGAAGCTAACAAATCCAAGCTCGATATCGAAGTCATTGACGGACCAACCATTGCCAAGAAGTTCGGCACTCTTTTTGATCTCCAGCCAGACACTGTTGCGAAATTGAAAGAAGTTCTTCTGCCGAAGAGGTAATAACCATAGTGCAAAGATATTTTGCCGCGGAAAAGATTTTTTCAACTCGGCGCCACGCCGCGCCTCCTGCGATAAAACTCCGATGGAATTGTAGGCGGCAATTCCGAAGTAGCACTCAGCCCGGATTCCGCAGTTGCGATTTGACAGAAAGCGCGAGGCACAATCCTTCCGCAGCGAAGTCGATGGGTTTCTGCCTCTGAGCAGACATCGCTCAGCGGTGCTTCGAATGGGATGTTTAAGCCTCATAGCAACGACGTGCGAGAGCGCAAAACCACTTTGAAACTTCACGTCGGGCGCCTTCGCTGCTCCAGGATTCCACCTCGCGTCCAGCATTCGTGGTTTGACTGCGGAGTCCGGGCTTAGTCCGGAGATACACAGGCGTTGACAATAACATTCTCTCGAAACTCGGCGTACTCCGCGTCTCTGCGGTGAAACTTCCCGAAACCTCGAAGTAGGTGTTGATGTTATTTCTCCAAAGTGCGGCAATAGCTGTTTTAGTTTTATGCGCCATCGGTAATGGAACGGCGCCGGCGGCTGAATCCGGCCGCGAACGGGTGCTGATCGGTGTTTCATCCAAGTCCATCGGCTTCTTCGATCCCTGGGTCGCGCATGAAAAGGGGTTTTTTCGCAAACACGGTATCGAATCGGAAGTCATCACGATTCGGCCCAACCTTTCGGCGGTCGCTCTGCACGCCGGTGAGATCGACTACAGTTGGATGACCGGCACGGTCATCCGGGCGGCTTCCAAGGGTATTCCGCTCAAGCTGGTTACGATCGGCCTCAAGTCATCTTTTCACACTTTAGTGGCGCGGCCGAATTTGCAGTCGATCAACGAGCTACGCGGCAAGAAGATCGCGATCTCGAATATCGGCGCCACCGACGACTTGGTGGCTCGTGCTCTGCTTCAAAAAGCCGGCCTGGATCCGAAAAGAGACGCCGCCGTGATCTCGATGGGCGGGTCGGAGACGCGCTATCAAGCTTTGCTCGCCGGGCAAATGGATGCGGCGACGCTTTCTTTACCGCACTCGGTGATCGCCAAGCAACAAGGCTTTCGTTTTCTCGGCTCGGCCGGAGATGTTCTCAATATTCCTTTTACCGGAATCTCAACCACGGCCGCCAAGATCGAGCGCAACCGGGAGCAAGTGAAACGGATGATCCGAGGGCAAATCGATGCGATGCATTGGATCAAGAGCCAAAAGGCCGACGCGATCCGGTTCTTGCGCGAGTTTTTTTCCACCGATGAAGCGACTGCGGTCGAATCGTATAATATATATGTCCCGCTGATCGTCGAGGATGTTCGTGTCTCCGGCGCCGCTGTTAAAGCCGTTTTGCAATCGGAAGGCGCCGCAAACGTCTCGTGGGAGCAAGTGGCGGACCCGTCGCTGGTCGACGAAGTGTTGAAGAAGAAGTAACCCGCCGGCTCCATCGAATTTACAAGCCACAGTCTAATCTCGAATCATCCTTACTCAGCGAGCGGCATCACAACTGAAACGGAGGTTCTATGGACATTGCGGACGCTCAAGAGTTTCTAAGGCACAATCATCATGGCGTGCTGGTGGCGCGCAAGCGCGACGGCTCGTTGCAGATGACGCTGGTCTCGCCGGTGATCGGCGGCGACGGCAGGGTCACAATTACGGCGCGCGAGAGCACCTACAAAGTCAAAAACATCAGGCGTAATCCTCAAGTATCCTTGTTGGTATATGGGGAAAAGTTCAATGGCTCGAACTATATACAGATTGACGGCAAGGCGGAGGTGATTGCGCAGCCGCAGGCGATGGACATCGTGCTCGACTGGCACCGTCAAATTCGCGGCGAGCCCGCAAGCTGGGACGAGATCCGCAAGAAGACTCTCGCTGAAGGGCGTATTGCCATCCGTCTCACGATTGAAAAAGTCGGGCCGCAGAACCGCACGAGCGGCAGCTGAGGGCAAAGGTTGCGGTCCGGAGCAGGCGAAACGAGTCGCGTCATAAAACATGGATGTGACGCCTGTCGAATCGGTTGAATGGTCGGAGCGAGAAGTTGTGTAATGTAGGCTGCCGTACTTAGAATCGCGCCCATGAATAAACAGGGGCTTTTATCTCCAAGATGCATCATCATTGCGGGACCCAACGGAGCAGGAAAGACCACCTTTGCGCGTGAGTTCTTGGCCAAGGAGGCGGCTGTAATCCATTTCGTCAATCCGGATTTAATCGCCACTGGGCTCTCCCCATTGCGACCGGAATTGGCCGCGTTTGCCGCCGGACGCTTGTTTCTCCAAGAACTCGATCGGCTTGCCGACGCGGGAAGTGATTTTGCCTTCGAGAGCACGTTGAGTGGCCTCAATTATCTAAGTAGATTAAAGCGTTGGAAAGCTGCCGGCCGGCGAATTGAAATCGTCTATTTGCGCATCTCGTCGCCGCAGCTCGCGCTGCGTCGTATTGCGGCCCGGGTCAAACAAGGTGGTCACAACGTCCCGCGAAGGGATGTTCTGCGCCGCTTCACGCGCAGCCGCGATAATTTCGAGCATCACTACCGGCTTTTAGCGGATAGGTGGAGTGTGTATGATAACTCCGGTCGGAATCCAGTATTGTTGGAAAGGTCGCCATGAAGCCAAAAGCCAAACTACAAACAAGTAAGGAATTCTCTGCCGCCGTCGGCCGCGCCCTTCGCCGCGCCGCCAAGGTCGCCCGCAAGACCGCACGCATGCATGGCACGCCGATCTATATCTGGGAGAACGGGAAAGTCGTCGCCGAAAAGCCGTGAATGAGACTGGCGTTTATCTATTCGCTGCGAATTCTGCCGGCGCTTTAAAATCACTCAAGTCGTTACATATGGCAGGCGTTCCATGGTCGACCAGCTCACTATGAGCGGTTTATGAAGGCTTAGCAGCCATTCGGAGAATCTTTTGCTCTGTTTAAACTTTCATCTTTCATAATTATCCTTGCCTTTCACCCACGAACACGGCCTTGGAACCGTTGGAAACGGGCGCCGCCATGTTGGATGGAGCGAAGTGGTTGAACGGGTCGAACGCGTTCTATATCGAATATTGGCTGAGCCATCGAAACATCTGGAACGGTCTCATTCCCACTCATCTTTCGTTGAACTGTTGAACGGCTTTATCCGGACTGAGCCGCACAACAAAGTAAAACATTGAGGTCCAGAAACTGCCTGAGCGATAGCTTAATCGCTCTCAAAGTCGGCTTATAGGCCGGCATATACATCAAAATTGATGTTGCACTGCCATGGATTTCCTTATCCAGATGACAGACTCGATTCCACTGCGGGGCGCCCTGCTCACTTACGGTAAGATCCGCAGCGTCGGATGATGGCGCCAAAAATAGACCGCCATCGCAACCGCCGCGAGTAGATTGCCGAGCAGGACCGCCGGCCATGTCAGAGTTCGCAGTATGGGTTCGGCAAAAACCATGGTGACGGCAACAAATCCAAATTCAAAGATGATGAATAGCAGCAAGATACCAAATCCGTAGTTAAGGTCGCGTTCTGCGAGTGAGAGTAGTTTGGCGGCCAATCCGCCAATCACACAAAACACTAAACCGTGAATCCAGGAATAGAATATGATGAACTCCATCGAGATCGGAACCGTTGCAGATTCACGGACGGCTCCGGAAAGAGACAGCGCGGCGCCCAAAACGCTCGGCGTGTAAAAGGGTCTACCGTTATAAAGATCGATGATGAAGAACCATACGGCAATCGTCGCCGCGCCGATCAGGCCGGCAACGAGACCTTCGACGTACACGCCAGAAATCTCTGTAGATTCAGAAACGACGGTGGGTGTGTTCGTGGTGTGAGATTGAAGTGCCATAAGAGCTCCTTCCCGGGCTTGATAGCCCCGTTCACAGCACAACAGCAGCCGCTCGATAGTGATCCTCTACCAGGCCCAAACGCTAGCATCCACCTCCCGCGTGGTCAATATAATGATAATCCCGACTCATGCCTAAGCCCATGGTCTTCCCGCGCTGCGCGGACGGTGCCGGGTGCCGATGGGCACGGTTCAGTTTGCCCCGGTGACTGCGGCACTGATCGCCGGGTGGATGGCGGTGCGCGGGCTAGAAATAGTGCTTTTAGATAGACTTAACACGATCGATCTCCGGTACTCATCAGGCCTTCTGCCGGGTTTGTTGGGTTATCCCGAAGAATTCGTCCAAACTGAAACAAAGGACGGTGCTCTCACGTTGACCACGTGGTGAGACCCAACAGAAAACGAAAACGTCAAAATACAAAGATGGGAACCCGTTAGCTGGCGACGAGAAGTTTTCCAATTTCCAGGTCGGTATTAGAATTGCCATTTCGACATTTCGGGAATTCTCGAAACGTGGAGTTCGCATCTGACTTGTCTTTCGTTGAACCTTTGAACGGCTGCGATCTCCAAAGTGGGTAGTTGCAGGCAAACAAATCAATAACTCACGCGGCAACCTGATGACCCTGCCTTCTGAGAAGTCTTGCGCAATTCCAGCCACTTCGATTAGTATTTCCCGAGCTCCCATCCCGGTATGAGCGATACTTTAACCCTGCCGGTCCTTCGAGCTGCTACTTGGCATGAATAAAAAGGAACTCACCGAAGCGGACATCCGCACGAAGTTCATTACTCCCGCACTCGTCCTTCATCGTTTGTGATCCCGTTCGCCTATATGATAAAGCCCCTGTCATGCCGAGAATCCGCGCGCGCAACAGGCTGGTTTTGTTTATCATGTGATCAATCACGGTCGGTCGGCGCAACTATCTTTCATAAAGCTCAAGATTACCAAGCCTTTCTTTCCATCCTCGCGCTAGCAAAGCGCGGCACCCAGTTAAGGTTTGCTTCGCTCTGATGCCGAATCACTTTCACTTTGTAATTGAAGCTTCGCATCACCAGTCTCTGAGCCGATTCATGCAATGGCTCTTGAGCCGTGTAAGTGTCGGCGACCAGTTTTAAGGTTGCGAAAAGTTCATGTTGAAATCTCTAGCGTAATGGTTTGGTGTTGAACAAACTGCGGCTTAAGAGTGCTTTTCCTCGCCATTGATGTTGGTTCGATTTGCGGAAATCTCAGGCTTTTGATTCCCCCGTGCAGGCATTAAAAAATCAAATGGCTGCTTTCATAAAAAGAATTTGACGGTAACGGTGGTGGCGTATTAAGAGTGGCATACAGAGTCAAGGGAGGTTTCTATGGTAAGATTAAAGATTTTGTCATTCATCGTTGGTTTGGGCATAGTTCTCGGAATGACCAACGCTTCTGCCCAGGTAACTATCGAAGAAGTTAATTTGGGTGACGGCGCGCTTGGCCGTTATCGGGTTCCAGCGGTGGGGCCAGTGCCTCGCATCGCGTTCCTTTCTATCCATCGCACCAATGACTATCGAAACCATCAGTCATCTGTGGAGTTGGCAAATCGAGGCTTTGGCACTCTTGGTATCAGAACTAGGTTCGGCAATAGCGAAGCCGCCGTCAACTTCGAGCTAATCGCTCTCGATATACGGAATGGAGTGCGATTCCTAAGAAGCAAAGGACACACAAGCGTCATTCTAGTTGGGCGCAGTGGGGGTGGTCCGAGCACGTCCTACTACCAGGCGTTAGCGGAAAATGGCCCATCTTACTGCCAGGGGCCTAAGAAAATTACTGAGTGCCCTTTTACAGACACAGATTTCAACGCTGCGGATAGAGCTAACGGAATCGTTTTTACTGACGCGCATCCGGGAGTCGGGGTCAATGGGCTGCGTTCGGTTAACGCATCTGTCGTCAATGAAAACCAACCATTCGGTCCTGCGATCAATAAAACGCTCGACCCTTTCGACCCGGCAAACGGCTACAACGGCCTCCCGCCAGACCACGAACCGGATGGCGATTCAACCTACTCGGATCATTTTGTCGACAAATACTCTCTTGCGCAGTCAAGACGTATGAACAATCTGATTAGGGATGCTCTAACAATCAGGCGCAAAATGGAGCTTGGGTTGCATGACCCGGCTGATGACGCATTTGTTCTTAACCGCGTCAACGCGCGTTTGGTGCAACTTACCACCCAGGTTCACTGCTGCACGCTGAATCCAACGAAACTTCTACAGGACGCGACCGGGGAGCTCTCGGCCCCGCAGATCATTCGTACCGTCAGAGTTCCTACTCCAGATATCAAGGACGACGATGAAAACAGCCCCGAGGAATTCACAATCACATCATTCTTAAGTGCCAATGCAATCCGCTCTCACCATGCGCTTGATGACCTGGATTGGTGCTCGACCAATAACTCTACGGTCTGCGCGGTTCGGGTGATCTCGGTGCCCACCCTGGTTTTGGCGCACCAAGGCCACTATTTCATTCGTGATGGCGAGGAGATCTTCGAGAATGCGGCCGCCATCAATAAGGAGTTTATCGTCGTGGAGGGGGCGACCCACGGCGGCGGGAACTGCAATGAATGCGCTGCTTACCACGGTACGGGCCCTTATGTTAACGTGCTGCTCAATACGTGGAACTATGTCGCCAACTGGGCCAATGCTCGGTTTTAGCGATTGTCGAGTGTTCTGGTCGCGGCTTTCCCCATCAGATCCCACGCCACTCTGATGGGGAAAGCCAAACGGCCTACTTTTCAATGGGCGGCTTCTCTCTGAGTCTCCCCCAAGCGTTTGTTCGAGGCTCTCCACGTTTAGCAGCCCATGGTGAAAGTCAGTTTTGCGTACAAAGCGTTGGGTCGCCCATTAGCAGGCAGGTCAAGAGGCACAGACGTTCCTGTGAGAATTTTTCTTATTCCCTTTTTGAACCCTCGCCGACTATGTGATCCCTGATTGACGCGCCCCTGTTTTCAATCAGTTGGTGTCGGACCGTAGGTACGCACCAGTCACCCATCAGGTTCAAGGCTTTGAGAGCTGTCCTCTCGGGCAGCGATCTCGCGCCCCTGGCAATCTTAATTGCCCCAGAAAACTATCGGTACCACGCCGCGTCCAAGGTTATAGGATCACAGATCCTGTGGCTCTCCCTGTTGGGGGCCAACCCTATTGTGGCTCACGGCGTGGGCGTCCATCGAATCACAGCACCGCCGAGTTGTCCATATGATCAGGGACGGGAGAGCCGCCAAATCGGACCATGTGGTTCTAAGCCAACCCCAGCCAAGGCTCACTATCCCATCCCAACCGTTAAATCGATCTGCTAAGCAAACGCTTTGGTGAGATCAAAAGCCACCTGATCTTTGATAATGTAGTAGCAAGCCCGGCAGAGCTTGTGGGCCACCGCTTTGATTGCCACAATCCCATTGCTCTTAGATTTCTTTTTCTGATAGAAGCCTTTGATCTTCGAATTAAACCGGATCGCAAAATTGGCAGCCTCTACAAACGCCCAGGCCAAATACTTGTTGCCGTTTTTGGTATTGCCGATTCCTTTACGTTTGCCGTTGCTGATCTTCTGGCTCCCCACACAGCGACAGTACGAAGCGTAATTGCCGACACAGGCAAATCTCTCGATCTCTCCGGTCTCGAGCATGATCGTCAGCGCCAGGATCGGCCCGATTCCGGGTACCGTCTTTAGAAATCCGAACTGAGGTCGTAGCTTGACTCGGTCCTGGACGGCTTTTTCCAAGATCTCGATCTGGGCATCAGCGCTTTTCATGACTGCCAGATTGGCTTTGAGTGCAAGGATGTGATCCGGGTTAGGTAAGACTCCATCCAGATGTTCGATATTGAGCGCTTTGATGTACTGGGTGCCGATCGAGTTTCCCGTGGTCCGGCTGATTAGACTCTGGATACTGAGAAGATTAGCCGTCCTCTGATGCACGAGCTGGCCGCGCTTGCGCAACAAATCACGCACCGCTCGCTCTTCCTTGGGATAAATGTAGCCCTCGGGTAAGACCCCTAGCCGCAGCAGATGGGCCAGCCACCGCGCGTCGCTGTGGTCATCGGTGTACTTCAGCCCATTGTATTGCTGGATCGCCGCGGTGTTGGCCAGATGAACTTGATGGCCCTTCTCCATCAGTCCATCGACCAGCCAGTACCAGTTATAGGTAGACTCCACCACGATTCCCTGTAGCGATCTGCGATAGCTCGAGAGTTGCTGCGCGATCAACGAAAGATCGTTGGGCAAGCGCTTCTGATACAACACTTGATCTTGCTCGTTGATCACCACCGTCACGTTGTTGTTGGAATGCAAATCAATAGCTCCGTACAATTTCATCTCGCTTCCTCCTTTGAGCGGGTGTGGGTTGATGTCCCCGCACGTTACGGCCTATCGAAGGAGCCTGCTAGATGATTATCGGACCAAGCTAAGTTGCAGTAACTTCGGAACTTTCGTTCCAAAATCTAGTGTTCTCCGAGCTTAGCACCTCATTTTGACCGCTAAAATTGGACCCATAACTTTCAGTCTGCTCCCGGAGCTCATATGTACCGCCACTTTCAATGACTTCGCGGTGTGCCGCTTTGTATCCGAGTTCGTTCTGCACCTTATCAACAAAATTCAAATTGCCGACCGCAATCGCTTCTGACCACGCACCTTCTCTTGCCATCGCCTCGCGCGCGAGTGAATCATCTACCCACCGACGATGTGCTTGCTGAAATGTTGCAACGTCGCCGAATCCACATAGCGAACTTAACTCCGGTAGATCGATAATCCCGTAGCGCTTCGGGGGGTTTCTGCATCTCTCGATAACCCGCGTGTGTCCAATTACAGGGATGCGTAACGACTCCGGCGCGAACTATATTCAAATCGATGTAAACGAGACAATGTTGAAGTTGCTCGTTAATCTCGATGGCCGTGGCATGATAGCGGTCTCCAAAATGCGCCGTGACGAAACATCTCAGGATTGCTGGGTTGATGCAGTTTGGTATTTATGTTGGAAATATCCGCCATAAGCGCTAACCGGCCCACCTCCCTCCATCGATGTTACTCTTGAGTCAGTGCGGTTTCTCAGCTTCCCAACGTGCCGAGTAGAAAATCAGACGACGCTTTTGTGCAGCGACAGTCACTTTTGGCATTTATCGTCACCCCAGCAGTGCCACGGTTTACCGACAAACGGTTAAAACTCCGATCAGTAAACGGCATCGGCTTTGCCTTATCTGTTTTGGTTGGCAGTTCCCGCCTGATCCGAAACAAGATGCAGCTATAGGAGAACGTTTCTACGTAGCGCGGGTGTCATCCGGGGGAACCGGAAGACGTAGCTCGTTGTGAAGGAAAGGGTTTTGTCACTGAAGAGATGTTAACATGAATGGCTACTCAAGCTTAGAAAGCCGGAAAGATATAATGGGCGGACAAATTGTTATTGAAGCGATGACTAAAATTCTCTTTGAACAGTTGTCAAATGCCGAAGAAACACCTTCGCAGTGCGGCCTAGCATTTGACGTGGTTCGTTGATGAATCGCAGCCAGACTCTCCAGCCGATAACGGACTCGTTGTGGTCAGCACGGAACGCGGCGCAGATATTTGATGGAAAACTTATTGGCCTGATGATCGCTTTGACGATGGGTTGGCTAGTCATGCAGCTTCCGACCCCCGCCCTCCTGGATGCGAGCGGACTCTATTTTCTCGGTAGTCTTACCGCCGGAACGCTGCTTCTCATGTTCAACGTATACGACGAGTATCTTGTCGGCATATTGATGTTGCTTTTTTGGGTAGTTTCGGATGCCGTGCCCTCAGAAGTAGCGCTGGCCGGGTTCTCCAAGACGTCATGGTGCTTTGTTGTTGCAGTTCTTGGGATCGCTGTTGCCGTCAACAAATCTGGGCTGTTTCATAGTATAGCTTTAGAAACTCTGCGCCGGATCTCGCCTAATTACCGGATGTACACCTGGTTACTCACCATATCTGGTCTCATAGTTACCCCGGTGATGCCAACGAGTAAGGCTCGTATGGCGATAGCAGCACCTCTCAGTAGAACGATCTCGGAAACAATGGGATTTGAAAGGCGCTCGAACGGCTCGGCGGGAATAGGCCTCTCAGCGTATGTCGGTTTTACCCAATGTGCATTTATGTTCCTTACAGGAGCGACCTCCTGCTTGATCGGATGGAACTTACTTCCGCAAGCAGCCAAATTGGATTTTGGCTGGACGACTTGGGCTGTGGCCGCGCTTCCGGCGGGAGTCGTTACACTGGGATGCCTACTCCTCGGAGTACACTACCTGTTCCCGACCGAAGTCATTTCACGGTCTAGCCAAGTGAAACAACCAGATCATCCTCTCGATAGGCCGAAATCATTAACCCGTAATGAACGGCTTAGTCTCGGAATACTGATGTTCGCGCTTGTCGGGTGGTTATCAAAGCCAATGCATGGATTGAGCGAGACATGGGTTGCGTTGGGCGCGCTCTCAGTTTTCCTTCTAACCAGAGTACTCGAAAAAGACGATTTCAAAGCCAGAATAGATTGGGGTTTCCTCTTTTTCTTAGGTGTGATTTCGAGTTTCGACGGCATCATGCGTCATCTAAAAATCGATCAGTGGCTCATGGCATCTATCGGTCCATACTTTTCTTATGTGGCGTTGGGTCCTTTGGCTTTTCTGACGGTTGTTTCAGTAGCCGTGTACTTCATTCGTTTCTTTCTCGGTAAAACACCAACCGTTATTCTCTTATCCACTCTCGGGCTAAGTTCTTGGGGGCAGGAGCTGGGGGTGCATCCCGGAATTCTTCTAATCACCATCCTTATGGCAAATGAGAGCTGGTTTCTTCTATCTCAGAACGATGCTTATCAAATCGCCTTTTACAGTACAGACGGCAATGCGTTTTCACATGCGCAAGCTCGGAAACTCATGGTGGTACGATGCGCTGCGAACTTTTTAGCGTTAGGCGTCAGTGTTCCTTATTGGAGACTGTTAGGGTTCATACGGTAATTCACCCTGAAGTTTGCCGTACGGGGCTCTTGGCAGCTCAAAAGGATTTTGCCGCGCCCATATACTCCGCCGGCTCTACTGCAGTAGCCTGCGACCCTACCGGGTGAAACTAGAAGTCCGGGGTCGGACCAAGCCTAAGTTGCACTAGGTTTAAATCTTCGTTCCAGAAGCTAGTATATCCAAGCTTAGCACCTCATTTAACCGCCGAAATTGGACCCATAACTTTGAGTCTGCTCCCGGAGCTCATATGTACCGCCACTTTCAATGACTTCGCGATGCGCCGCTGTGTGTCCAATCACAGGGATGCGTAACCACTCGGGCGCGAACCATGTTCAAATCGGGGGGATTAAAGGGGATAGGCTACTTTCATCGTCTGTGATCACGTTCGCCTGTATGAAAGCCCTGCCATGCCGACGTGCGCAACAGGCTGGTTTCATTTATCATGTGATCAATCGAGGTAACGGTCGTGCAACTATCTCTGATAAAGCTCAAGATTACCAAGTCTTTCTTTCCATCCTCGCGCTAGCAAAGCGCGGCACCCAGTTAAGATGTTTGCTTTCGCTCTGATGCCGAATCACTTGCACTTTCTGATTGAAGCTTCGCATCACCAGTCTCAGCGAAATGAGGAAGTAGATAAAAAGTAGCCTCTCCCCTTTACACCTCCAGTTTGACGATTTCCTCAGAAAAGCATTTTCTTTTGGTTGATCGGTTGTTAGAGTTCTCGGCTATGGATAACGCCAACTTCGAGCGCTTAATTTTGCGGAAACGGAGGCGGCCAAATGCGTAATGGTAAAATCCGAATCGGCATTATGGGATTGGGCCAAATTGGGCGGCATCTGTATCACCTTGCGCGGGAAATAGATGATATCGAAATCGTCGCGGTGGCCGATATCGGCAAACCTGAAATCATTCAGTATCTGCTCAATAGCGACGGCGTGGACGAGGCGCCCTGCGAGCTCCAGGACAATTACCTGATCAACGAGAAGTTCCGCACAAGAATGCTCCAGCTTGTCCGGCCGGAGGAGGTTCCATGGGATGTTCTGGATGTCCACTGCGTCGTCGATGCCACAGGCAGATATAAGAGTCGTCGGGACATGGAGGCCCATCTGCGCGCCGGTGCCCCGCGGGTCATTCTGGCGTCGCTGCCGGCGGAATCAATCGACCGTATCGTAGTACCGGGAATCAATGAAGGGAGCGCCGCCGCCGCGGACAAAATGATTTCGGCCGGTTCCGCGACCACCAATGCATTTGCGCTTTTATTGCAATCTCTGGATCAGGCCTTAGGAGTCGACTGCGCATCGATGACGACGGTCCACGCCTATAGTAGCGATCAGTCGCTGCAGAATTATGCACACAAAGATTTCCGGCGCAGCCGGTCCGCGGCGGAGAATATCATCCCCAACAACAATGAGTCCGCGCGATGGGTGGAGCTTGTTCTGCCCAAGTTTGAGGGAAAGTTGAGCGGTTACGCCCTTAACGTGCCGGTCCAACGCGGATCATTGCTCGATGTTAACTGCGTCATGCAGGCTGGCACCGTCACGGCCGAGCAAGTGAGCGGAGCTATGCGCGCCGCCGCTGCCGATCATCCGACGTTGATCGGCGTGACCGATGATCCGATTGTTTCTTCGGATGTCATCGGTTGCCGGCAATCCTTGCTCTTCGATTCGCTCGCCACCATTAAAGCAGGAAAAAGAATAATCAAAGTGCTGGCCTGGTATGAGAGCCTGGGGCATGCGTGCCGCGTGCTCGAAGTGGTCCGGCACTACAGCACCCTCGATACGATCGGAGGTGGGCGATGAGAGTTGCCATTAATGGATTCGGTCGAATCGGCCGTTCTGTGTTCCGCATTCTCGATAAGCGGGCGGACGCCGAACTGGTTGCGATCAATGACCTCTTCGACCATGACGCGCTGCGATACTTGCTCAACTATGACACCGTAATGGGTCGTTTTGAGGGCGCCCTGCGACTCGAAGGCAATGAACTGGTGACATCGCACGGTCGGACGCGCATGCTTCGTGAAAAGGACCCGCTCAAACTGCCCTGGCGCGAGATCGACATCGATGTCGTCATCGAATCGACGGGAATATTCACTAGCAGGGAACAACTTGCCAAGCATCTGGATGCGGGAGCCAAGCGAGTGGTGCTGACCGTTCCGGCGAAGGATGAGATCGATTATACCGTCGTAATCGGCGTCAACGATGACGGGCTCAAGCCCGAGCACAGGATGATTTCTAACGCGAGCTGCACCACGAATTGTCTTGCGCCGCTGGCCAAGGTGCTCCACGATTCTTTCGGTATCGTGGAAGGAATCATCAATACCGTGCACGCCTACACCAACGATCAGCGCCTCGCCGACGTGCCGCACTCGGATTGGCGGCGGAGCCGCGCCGCGGCGGAAAATATCATACCGACATCCACCGGAGCGGCCAAGGCGGTGGGCGAGGTCTTGCCTGAATTGAAAGGACGGCTGGACGGAATCGCCGCGCGGGTACCGGTACCCGATGGCTCCGTGGTCGACTTGTTCGTCGAGCTCCAGAAACGTATTAGTGCCGAGGACGTTCATGGCGCGATAAAATCCGCGGCGGACTCGAAACGGATGAAAGGCATTTTGCAACTCATGGAAACACCCGTCGTATCATCCGACGTCATAGGGAATTCGCACTCCTCTATTTTCGACCCGGCATTTACCAGCGTTACGGGCGGTAGATATCTAAAGTGTCTCAGTTGGTACGACAATGAATGGGGATACTCCAATCGCGTCTGCGATTTGCTGGGCTTGATCGCACGGTGGGAGAAACGGGAATAAGCCCGTTAAGATGAACGATGGCCCGTCCAAAGGAAAACAAAGCCGCGCGTCCGGCTCCATCACTTCCACCGGGATTAAAGGGGACAGGCTACTTTTCTCGTTTGTGATCACGTGCGTCTATTTGATAAAGCCCTGCCCTGCCGAGAATCCCGCATGCGCAACAGGCTGGTTTTGTTTATCATGTGATCAACCGAGGAACGGTCGCAGAACGACCTTTTGAAGCTCAAGATTACCAAGCCTTTCTTTCCATCCGTGCGCTAGCAAAGCGCGGTACCCAGTTAAGATGTTTGCTTTCTCTCTGATGTATTATTGCCGCAGCGTAACTGTCATAGTGACGGGGGCGGTGGGGTCCTTTCGCGGGATCGAGTCTCCAGCTCCTCTATTTTCTTCGTCTGACGTGAAGTCGACGATCTTCTTTTTACTATAGCGGGGATCGATATCAACAAAGTCACTAAAACTCCCAGGGCAAATGTTAATATCAGCACTAGAGCCAACGAGCCTTCAAATTTCCAAATAAAAAAAGTCACACCAACGGGAATAGGATTCTGCAGTGCAAAGATGACCGTTAGAATCGCTAACCCTAATGCGACGATCAGGAACAAGTGCATCGCAGGATCCTCCTTTTCGGGGGCTTCCTTATCTTGTCCAATTCTTGTGATCGGGACAATAGCTCCAAACTCGTTCATGATGGTATCAGGACTTGGTTACCGGCGAGTCGAAGCAGAGAAAGTTATTGATCCAGTGCTATCGGTTGCATAGCGGCGCTAATTTCAGAAACTTTTAGGACAGCGAATTTGCCGGTCAAATGATGCGCTAAGGCCAGAAAACACGATTCCTTGGGACAAAGCTGTTGAAATGGCTAAGGCATAGCACCGTCGACCGCGAAGATTCCCCATGCCGGCGCGCTCAAACTCAGATCGGAGATTGATTGAGGATGAGAATCAAATATCGCGACGAACTCGCCGGCTATGTTAGAAGCCGCTTATGCAGGGAATACGCGTGGTCGACAAACTGCTCTGCGCCATAATAAACCGCGGCAACGGTCGTGCCGCGGTGTTTCATAAGAGCGAGCATTACGTGTTCGATACTAAGCTAAGTGCTTTTTGGCGGGGTTACCAGAAAACAGGGAGGAAGCGCTTGGCTTTCCCCCCTGAGTATCTGTTTGACGGTTCTGCGATGAATCAATTCAAGCTTATAGCGATTTGTCTCGGCTTGGCCTCATCGGCTTTGGGAACTTGTACTTCAAGTATGCCATCCCTATAGGTCGCTTTGATGCCATCGGGGTTCACGGTTTGCGGCACGTGGAAGGATCGAGAAAATTTACCTGTAACCCGCTCGACCCGGTGGTACTCGACCCCACTGGCCGGCTCTTCAAGCCTTCTCTCGCCACTGAGTGTCAATATGCCCTCGTTTACTTCCGTTTTGAGATCCTCGTTTCTCATCCCGGGCAGCTCGGCGCGAATGAGATACGAATCCTTACTTTCAAGAATGTCCACGGGAGGATACCAAACTCCAGCAGCAGCACTCTGTTGCGCCCGTGTACGACCCAACGCGTCTTCGAATAGCTCGTTGATCCGGGACTGAATTCTGTTTACACCTTCAACCTGTTCCCATCTTACTAGTTCCATAATTAGCGCTCCTTTTTAAACCTTTTCTTTAAGCTGATGAGAAGGTAAGCACGGCGGGGCACTGTGTCAAGCGGAGGTAAACCTGCGGAGTTGGCCTAACCTCGACTTAACGGACGAGCCTGGATAAGGCATTGAGGGGTCAGGTTGAACGGAGTTGCTTTGCGCATCGCGACTTTCTTGCGGTCCGCTTCTCAGACTTTGCTGGGGCCCGAGTTCTCAGTATCCGGCCAATAATCGAGGGCGTGCAGAGCGTCGCGGATCGGCTGTAGCAGTTTGGGTTGCGGGCCGGGCATGCCTTCTTCCTCCGCGACTTCCATCAACGTCGCGTCCTGTTCCCATCGCTGAAGGATTTCAATTTTTTGCTGGCGCGACAATTCTTGACTTGAAACCACTTCTTGAGGGCTCTTAAAAACGGCTGCGGGATTCAGCTTTGCTTTTTCGAAATCCATTTTGCTTCTTCTTTCTGTCTATGAAATCGCTGATAGCAAATAGAAATTAGTCTTGGTTGACGCTTAGTCGCCTATCTGGGCACAGCATTCTGTAGGAGAACTGATTATGCTAACCAAAGATTTAGCCTCTCTAGCTCTCTGAATCAATGCCGCTCAAGTTGTTTCCGCGGTTCGACGGCTACGAAACAGGCGGCTGCTTTTCCACGGCGGAGGGGGTTAAGGGGTCAAGTATGGAGTTAGCTAGTTGCGCCACGCTGGAGCAGCCATCGGGCCTATGCCGGAGAACACACTCCGGTCACGATTCAGAGCAGCTCCGTGCTGAAGCAGTTCGGGTCCAATCCGAGCGTTGCCCGAAGAGGGTATCATGGTTTTATCAAAGAGGGACTGGGTCAGGGGCACCTGGATCGTCTCTATCAGACGGTAGAGCAACGATTTTTAGGCGACGAGCGGTTTGTCAACGAAGTTGAGAAGAAGACAAAGGAAACGGAGCCGGCAAAGGTTAAGGTTAAATTTACCCGCTTGGTGGAGCGGGTGGCGTCGCTGTATAGCATTGAAGCAGGGCGACTGCTGCGCACGGAACGCAAGCGAAGCTGGGCAGAGCCGCGATCGTTGTTGGTCTATGCGGCGCGGGAGTGATGCGGGATCAAATGGAGAGTTCGGCAGAACACCTCCATCGCGACGCATCGATGATTAGCCGGCTGCACGCGGCGTATGTGGAGAAACGGGACAAGCGATCAGAATCGGAGTTGCAGCGTTGGCTCAACAAGTCAATAACTCATGCCTGACCCAGGCGTGTGATGACCGAGAATGCTCGGCTATGATAGGGAACCTTGAACTGAGTGAGCTGAGTTCGCCTTTTGCCAAAGCTTGAACAGCGAGGCGCGGTGCGAAAAAATGTCGGATTTCTTTGCGTGCTCAAAGCCCATCTCTCGCAATTCCGCCGGAAACGGTTTGGAGATGATCTCCAGCACTTGACTGAGTGAATCGTACAAAAAGCCGGCCGGACCCACATACTCACGCAAATCCGGCCGGATATTTGCCATGCAGACACCGACCCCGGCCGCCTGAGCTTCTGCGACAGACATGGGCCAGCCGACTCTTCCGTCTTTTGCGGCTGTATAAACCAACCAGCGGTGTTTCTTATACTCGGCAGGCATATCCTCCAATTCGATGGGTGAAATAAAATTGACTGGGCTTGCTTTGTCGATGCTGAGTTGCCGCAACTGCTCCACATTATATCCTAAAGCGTAGAGATTGAACTGTAACTTGGGAGCCAGGGTGCTTAGCTCAATGAAGTCCTCCATCTTTTTTTTCCGAATAGCCGCGCCAACGTTCATGATGGCTTCGCCGTTTGGCGATTCGTCATGAAACCGACGGTAATTCACCACCGGATAGCAATCAACGATCTTGTCACCGCGAATGCCCGCCCTCTCCAAGCGGGCACGGGCGAAGGGAAACGCGAGAATACCAAGACAGAGGTCGTCGTTGATAAGGGATACGGCCCGGCGGATTCGAGATGGTAGACGGAACGAACGAACAAAGGGCAGAAAGTCAAAGGCCGTCTTATTCTCCTGCCAAATCGAGTCGAAAGAATGCGCCCTCACTGTGAACGGAATATTCAGCTTTCGCGCGAATTTGCCGAGTATCTTCACCGAATTTAACCAGTGACTGTGAAGAACATCCGGCTGGAACGCCTCTATGGCTTCACCAATTGCTGAAGTATCCTCAACCAACTTGAATGGCATATGCTCTTTTGCCGGCAAGTTAGCTTTTCTTGTTGCTAAGACGCTAACGTCGCAGCGCTCAGCAACGGCTTCGATCTCGGTTTTGATATAAGTCTCGGACATCTGTGGATAATTTTTAACTATGTACATCACGCGAAACCGGCTCTCGCGATTCGAATAACGTGATGAAGGCGATCTCATACGAAAACTAACCTCGGCAGTGATTGAGTCCGACAGTGACCGATACAAACAATTCGCAGTCGACAATCACAGCGACGGCGGCCGGCCACTTGGCTCACGTGATAGTTCGCCCTGCACCTGCCGCATGCGCCAAGCTGAGCGGCGAATTTTCTCGCCAAGCATGGCCCGATAATGAAAATACCGGCCTTTGGCGCGATACTTTTTACGTTCGTCGTTCAATAGCGAATAGAGACCCAGACCGCACGTAGCCCGGATCAAATCTCCCATAATAGTTGGTAGTGAACTGGATTTATAAAGGAGGCGGCTTCTTCCTTGCCTCTCATGACGCAAACGAAAATAATCCTCAGTGAGGCGATTCCAGTCGACCTCGTGGTATACAATAGAACTGGGATCGTAGCCAATCCGTCCTCCGTTCCTCAGGACTCTTTCGCCAAACTCCACATCCATTGAGGTTCCCGACTGACCTGGACCGATGCGCTCGTCGAAAAGATCTGTCTTCTCAAGAAGTTCGCGTCTGAACGCGATATTGGCTGCATTGAGAGTGCGGATCTCCCTGACTTCCAATCCAGGCTTCTGGTAGTAACAGATCGTTCGATAACGATTCAGCAGCTTAAGAAACTTTTCATCACCAGCCATCTCCGGCGGTACGAGAATAGATCCTTGCATTACGTCAAAGGAATGATGAGAAAAGAAATTGCAAGTAGCTTGCAGCCATGAGGAATTTACCTCCACGTCATCGTCTAAGAATCCCAGGATCTGCCCTCTTGAAAGCGGAATAATCTTATTTAAGGCGCGGCTTTTACCAGGCAAGGGTTCTCGCGCCAGGTGCCATCGTTTCGGCTCTTTTGCAACGTAATACTTGACGATACCTTCTACGGAGCGGGCTTTCACATCGTCCGGCGCGTTGTTGCAGACGATGATTTCGTGTTCAACATTTTCTCGACCGTCCAGCCGCGACAAGCTACGCAACAGCCGCCTCAGTTGATCGATTCGACCTTGAGTTGGGATCAATATGCTGATGAATGCTTTCACCTTGTCTCCCTTACCCTAAAGCTTTCTCGGTCAGAGCCGGGCTTTGAAAACTGTGTACACGTTGTTACGTGGGACCAGGCTCGCAGCCACTCGTAAAGGACGTAGTCCCGAAATCGTATTACCCGATCAACGATGCGCAGGTCAACAGTGAAAAGGGCACCACGAACTGCCTGTTGGTGGCTGTGCGTCTGTACAAAACTGAGAGGTGGATCAAGGGGTCACTCATGAAAAGAAACTTGTCAAGGTCTCGTTTAGATGCACCTCTTCACGGGAGGCGTGGGGTTAGTCTAATCACCCACACTGCCGTTGTTTGCGACCAGAGTTCTGTTCGGTCTCGGTCGACCAATCGGTCAGTCACTCATCCGTGCTCTTCGGCACATTATTGAATTCGACTCTGGTCTCCTAATCAAATCTTCGGATCTCCGGTTTAGGCCGGGACCATGACCCCAGGAGGATGACCAGAGACGTCGGTCACTTTTTTTCGCCCAGGTACAGCCATAAGTCGTTGCCGAGGTCTGTGACGGTTAAACGACTCACTTCGCTTTAGCATGGCGTAAATGACAGTGAGGATCTTTCGCGCTACCGCCACTCTCGCCGTGCTAGGACCGCGTCGTCGACTCACTCTGCGGTACACTTTCTGAAAGTTCGAATCCCCGTTGGCGGCATGGATGCTGATCTCTACCAAAATCCATCGCAGCCACCGTGAACCCTGTTTGGTGATCCGCTGTAGCTCTTGCTTCCCGAGCTATAGATACTGGGAACCAAGCCGGCATACGAACACAATCGCTTGGCATTGGGAAAACGGTCTACCTCACCAATCTCACTGAGGATTAACAGAGCCGAGTAGTAGCTGATACCCGGAATACCCATCAATAGTTGAGCCTGTGGGTTTTCAGCTACCTCGGCCTTTATCGTTTTTGTGATCTCTCCAATCGAAATCGCCAACGCCTCCGCGATCCGTAGATACCCATCAATCTCTAGCCGATAGCAAGCACGCACGGCTAGACTCTTCAGCCACTGCCGGGAGGATTTCCCCAAAATATCACTGAACGTGCAATCGATGCCGTTCTTGGTCAGCACCGCATGAATCTTGTTCTTGATACCGACTCGTATCGATACCAGCGAGGCCCGGTAACGCAACAACTCTCGAATGTCACGAACCTCACGAGGTGGTATATACGCTTTCGGGATGCCATCTAGACGTAGCAGTTCCGCTAAGGTCGTCGCATCAATGGTGTCGGTCTTAATCCGTGCCTCGGCAATCGCCCGGGTCTTAAGTGGGTGTGCCAAGACGACCTCCGGTGTGTAGCGCTCGATGGTCTCGTAGAGATACATCCAGTTCCCCGTGGCCTCCACCACCACCTGGCTTCGACGGTCCTGCTTCGAAAAATAACTTTCCAATGCTGCTTGAGTCACAGGTACAGTAACCTTGCTGGTTGTCTTTCCCTGTCGATCTTTCTTTACCACCACGGCCTTGTGCTTCCCCAGGTCCACTCCTATATACTCTTTCATGCTGCACCTCCTTTAGGCTTAGGCGACTCCTCACAGAGTCAGCCTGTTAATATGTTGGTCCATTAGAGACCGTCACCGCCCAATTTGCGAGGTGCAGCTCGCAACATCTGCTTTTCATTTAAGTCAAGTATGGAGTTAGCTAGTTGAGCCACAGTACCTAGATGCTTTAATCGACTGCGTGTTCTGAAAATGAGTTTAACTTCGAATGAGCCGGAGAACGGCACCGCGTCGTTGAGCCATGATCATTTACTTTCGAAGGGGATTAAAGGGGACAGGCTACTTTCATCGTTGTGATCCCGTTCGCCTATATGATAAAGCCCTGCCATGCCGAGAATCCCGCGCGCGCAAGAGGCAGGTTTTGTTTTATCATTCGATCAACCGGGAGAACGGGCGCGGCCCAAGAACCTGGTGTCAGGTCTTATGCTGCAACGTCGCTCCTGCGAAGCGTTAATGGCGCGACGCCCTACGATTAAAATTTTCCGATCGATCTAGCATCTGTTTAACCGCCGCAACGCGCGGGGGGTTGTTCCTGAGTACTCTATCCAGAGCGGTCAGCCGTTGCCTGGTTTTGTCACGCCTACTCACTTGATAGTTTCTTGTCGCCGCCCTATTAAATAAGTCCCACTCCATCCTTCGGTTCTTTTCTCTTACAGTTGCTCATGACTGGTTTCAGATTCGCCCGGTAGGCAGCCGCATATGCATGGACATAAGCCGCCAGATCAGTTAGGAAGGTTTTCAAATCTGTTGGCTTTGCACAGATCCGGTGTGGCAAAAGATTTCTGTTAAACTTTCGGCCGACTGAAAAAAAGAAATTGGGTGGTCTCCTATGATTACCAAGGCCCTCGTTGGACTAGCAGTCTTTGGCGTGCTGGTGGTGCTAACCGGTCTTTCACCCGAGTACGCCTTTGCGCAAGCGCCCTATTACCAAGGCAAGACCATAAAGATCATTGCCGCGACCGCCCCCGGAGGAATTGGCGACAACCGGGTCAAGGCTACGGTTCCTTTTCTGCGCAAATACATTGCAGGAAATCCCACAATCCTCATCGAGTACATGGACGGCGGCGGTGGTCGACAAGTGGGCAATCACCTATTTCGCAACGCCCGCCCTGACGGGCTCACGATCGGCGCGTTCAGCAGCAGCGTCATTGGACTAAGTCTCTTACGTGAGACCGGAGTGATGTACGATGTTGATAAATTCCTCTATCTCGGCTCGCCGGAAAGCTCCAGCCATCTAGTGTTCTATACCCGAAAAGACGTGGGCTTGAACAGTTTGGAAAAACTCAGAGCGACTCCCGGAGTCAGAGTGGGAACCCGGCCCGTCGGACATAGCGCCTACATAGCGGCACGATTCTTTGCGTACTTTCTCGCTTTGAAGGACCCGAAGTTTATCCCGGGGTACGGGGCGCCGGACTTGGACGTCGCACTGCTGAGTGGGGAGATCGACGCCAGGGCGAACACCGCAACCTCAGTTTGGCATCGCAATCCTGATTGGGTGGAAAAAGGTCTAATGGATTTCCATGCGATCTATGCAATTCCCAAAGATCTCAAGCACCCCCGCTTTGGCCACCTTCCTGAGATCGAAACCTTCGCTAAGTCCGAACGAGAACGCAGGCTGCTCGCTCTCTCGCGAACATTCAGGCTCACCGGCTCACCTTACGTTCTGTCGCCCGGGACACCCAAAGATCGTGTTGCTGATCTTCAGGAGGCGATGCGCAAGACTTTTACAGATCCGGATTTTCATCGCGAATACCGCAAGGTGGTTGGCGAAGAGGCAAGTCCGTTGATGCCGGAGGATTTGACCAAGGCCATTCAAGATACCCCTCGCGACCCTGAATTGATCGACCTGTTCAAGACCTTTTCCGGAGCGACGCCGCTGCCAATGCGATAAGAACAGGGTGTCATCGGACCATAACCCCGGGCTTGTTCCAGTCGTTCCAAACGTTCACCCGCTTCGCTTGGTTCAAATAATTTAGGAAACTCAGGAACACAACGTGGAGAACGCAGCGTTTATTGAATGTTTGTTCTATGAACAAGTGATGCCGCGCGCCAGAGGAATAAACGATTTCGTTCAAGCCGTTGGATCGCTGCGCCTCGTTCAAAGCGTCTAAGGACAGCCGAGGGAGATCGGGAGATTGACGGGATTAAGGGACAAGCGACTTTCATCGTTTGTGATCACGTTCGCATAAATGATAAAGCCCTGCCATGCCAAGAAGCTCGCGTGCGCAACAGGCTGGTTATATTTATCATGTGATCAACCGAGGGAACGGTCGCGTAACTATCTTTCATCAAGCTCAAGATCACCAAGTCTTTCTTTGCATCCTCGCGCTAGCAAAAGCGCGGCACCCAGTTAAGTTGTTTGCTTTCTCTCTGATTCCGAATCACTTTCACTTTCTGATTGAGCTTCGCATCACCAGTCTCTGAGCCGATTCATGCAAGGGATCTTGACCAGTCACGTACGGCGTTATCACAAGCATTACGGCGGCAGCGGGCATGTTTGGCAGGGCCGGTTTAAAAGTTTTCCAGTGCAGCGCGATGAGCATTTGCTAATGGTCGTGCGCTACGTGTTACAGAATCCAGTCAGATCAGGCTTGGCAGCGTCGATAGATGATCGGCCGTAAGTCAAGTTGCTGTCGGAACGAGCTGGCCGATCCCTGTCCTTTCGAAGTCGAGACAGACCGGCTGGCGCATTTGGACGAACCGCTATCAGCGCGGCAATTGGCTGCAATTCGTTAGTCAGTGAATCGTTAAAGACCTTTTGGAGAACCAGACTGGCAGACGTCGATTGCAGGTCTATTGGACCTGAGAGTACGATGCGTTCATGGGGCCGACCCGGTTTCAGCAAAATGAGGAAGTAGATAAGAAGTAGCGTGTCCCCTTTACATCCCGCAGGGAATGAGTTCCGCGGTGGGTTCACAGCCATTAACGGCAATACGCACATACAAGGGACGGCCAACTGTAAAATTATGATCTCCAATCAAGAAGCCCTTCTCGTTGGCACATGGATAGAAGACGGAGAGTCTTTTCGCTGGTGGGCAACTTTTGTAAAAACGACGCATTTTCAAGATGAAAAACCCACAAGGAACTGATAGCGACAGGTCTTCGCTGAGTCCATAGCTGACGTGGTAAACTCCCGGGCCGTCATGTGCCTCAGACTGTCTAACATCTCGATTCCTCATAAAAAATTTCAAAATAGGCATTAGTTACTGAGAGACAAAAACCTACGCGGTTATGAAGCCTCTACAGTAACTTGGGCTTAGCGACGTCTGAACGACCGCAAGGGCTGAAAATGTGTGTGTGTGGGGGGGTTCTAATGCTGTCTGTGGCCCGAGCAGGATTGGCTGTTTCGTAAGACCAGCTCATCTGACATTTCGTGAGGCGAAGCAATTTCCATTCGCATCAGGCTTACTCCCGATTCCACCATGCCAGAGCCCTTGCCGCGGCTCGCAATTCCAATGGTAGACCCCAAGAGGTTGCCCTAACGGTTCACTCGAAAATATCTTAGAGAACAAACCCCGCCACGTTCAATGGCGCAGCAGAGTCTCTCTTGGATAGACTCTCTCGATTATCGTTAGCGGTTTTTTCTTGATCTCAGATTGTTAGCCGGTCATCTGACATAATCGCTTTGCTACAACACAGCTGACAATTTTTGATTGACAGCGAAAGGCGTCTTGATTAGCTTGTGTCGGACGAAGTGTTGTCATCAAGTGGAGTCCTATCGCAACCGAGTGGACGTACAACTGCGAATGCCTCTGCTCAAGAAAGCGAAATCGCGGTGAAGAGAAATTTTGCCGTTCTTTGTTCGTTCCTTTTTAGCCTTACTCTGATGCCGGGTACTGTGATCTCGGCAAGCGACGACTTCTTTAAGAACAAAACTGTCCGATTAATCGTCGGCTTTGCCGCGGGAGGTGGTTTCGATATCTATTCGCGCGCGATTGCGCGTCACCTGAGTAAACACATCCCGGGTAATCCGAGCGTCGTCGTTGAGAACATGACGGGAGCGGCAAGCCTGGTTGCCGCCAATCATCTCTTCAAAGTTGCCAAACCCGACGGGCTCACAATCGGGAACATTCACGGCAACCAAATTCTTAATCAGGTTCTTGGCAGTCCCGGTATCGAGTTTGACGCCCGTCGCTTCGAATGGATTGGAGTTCCGGTTAAGGACAACGGCGCCTGTGCGTTGACCAAAGCGAGTGGCATTACCAGTCTCGAGCAGTGGAGGGCCTCCAAGACACCGGTCAAATTGGGCGGGGGCGGCCCGGGAGATACCACCACGACCAATGCCAAAATTTTGAAGGAAGCTTTGAGCCTGCCCATTCAACTCGTAATGGGCTACAAAGGCACCGCCGATATGCGACTTGCCGCGGAAAGCGGAGAGCTGGCGGGCGCTTGCTTTCAGTGGGAATCGATCAAGACTACGTGGCGCAAAGGCCTCGATGCAGGCGAGGTGGTGATAGTCATCCAAACGAATCCCAAACGCCATCCGGAGCTGGCTCAGGTTCCAAACGCCATAGACGAAGCCAAGAGCGAGGAGGCGCGCCAGCTGATTCGCGCGGGACTCCATGATCCTGCCGCCATGACACGCCCCTACCTTTTGCCGCCGGCAACTCCCAAAGAACGAGTCCAGCTTTTGCGTAAGGCGTTTCTCGAAACCCTGAATGACCCGAGTTTTATCGCGGAAGCAAAAAAATCGACCTTGGAAATCGATCCAGTATCGGGAGAGGAGCTGGAGAAATTAGTCGACGGAATCTTTAAGCTGGAGCCGGCTCTCGTGGCCAAGCTTAAAGACGTTCTCAAGTGATCATCCGACTTTGAATTAGTCGCAAATCTAAAACATGGAGACTTAAACATGACAACCAAAAGTGCTCTGCGCGAACGACTCGAGGCAGCCGTGATGGAGCGCCATTGCGTTAATCATCCGTTGACTGAAAAGTGGGCTGCGGGAAAGCTCAGCCGCAACGCATTAATGGGATGGGGCATCGAGCAATATCACTGGATCAGCAACATTTACCGCGGCGAGCTCTTCAAAGCCGCGAATACACCGTTGGCTGTGCAACGGTTGTTGTTGGAAAATTATCTTGAGGAAAGCGATCCGGCGCGTCCTCATCTCGATATCATTCTGAGATTTGCGGCCGCTAATGGAGCCGACGTCGAGCAGGTCAAGCGAAGCCGAGGCCTTCCGACCACGGAAGCATGGGTGACGTTTTTCAACCGCGTGTGCAAAGAGGAGTCCTTCATTGCCAGCGTAGCGGCGACCAACGTTGGCACCGAATCCCAATCGCCGCCTCTTTATAGCAAAGTGCTTCCCGCCTTGCGCGAGATCTATCGGATGAAGGAGGAGGACATAGAACACTTTTGGCTGCATGCGGTAGCCGATACAGAGCACGGTGGAAAAGGTTTCGACATACTGGACGAGTACGCGATTACACCCGAGTTGCAGGAGATGGCGGTCACTTACGCGCGCGAAAGCGCACGGATGCGATGGTTCTTTTTTGACGGCATCTACATCCATTACGAGATGGGTTATAGCTTGAGGTAAGGGCGGAAAATACTTTCGTTCAAAAAGTTCAGGCCGTTCAAATCGCTTCGATGAAGGAAACACCAAAGACATGTCAGTCTGCGCTTATTTGTTGCAAGCTGTCGAAGGAGATTGATTATGGATAGACCACGAATTCGCCATATCGCTATCAACGTTGAAGATCGCGAAAAAGCTGCCGAGTACTACAAGGATGTGTTCAAGCTGGAAGAAAAGGAACGTGGTCCGAATGGCACGATTTATCTATCCGATGGCTTCGTTGACGTTGCCCTGATCAATGCGCCGAACCTTCCCTGGGGCATCCATCACTTTGGTTTTGTAGTGACCAGCGTCAAAGCCGTCGAAGAGTTTGTCGGTACCACCGCGAACTCAAACGTCTACGGGGCCATTGCGGAGAGCTGGATACAGGACCCCGAAGGCAATCGGGTGGATATCTCTGAACATGGATGGCCTGTCTGAACGACTCGCTGCGACGTATTAAGCGCGCCAACAGTTCAGAATCAAGAGACAGGATCAACCGTTTGCGTCTGGGCCGAAGCTCTCAGGGAGCGATTCCCGTGGTTCCCTTTGAGATCTCTTCCCACACTGCCCGGAGAGTTTTTACAATCCGTTTGATGGGGCACTGCCGCGGAGGTCAGCTGATGACTCTTGAATGTCACGTCCGTTATACGATGCTGTTTATTTTCCTTGTCGCAGCTGTTAGCGGCTTGGCGTTACCTGAACTTGGACTGGCAGCGGAACAGAGTCCTTTCTATCAAGGCAAGATTGTAAGAGTAGTCGTAGGAACTGCACCCGGCGGCGGTTTTGATGTATACGCGCGGGCAATCGCGCGTCACTGGGGCAAATATATTCCCGGCAACCCGCAAATCATCATTGAAAACCAGCCCGGCGCCGCGACTCTGGTGGCGGCCAAGAATGTTTTTCAAGCCAAGCCGGATGGGCTGACGATTGGGACCTTCATCGCCGACATCGCCTTAGGACGGTTGTTGAACCAGCCTGGCGTTGACTTTGACTTTCAGAAATTCGAGTGGCTCGGTGTTCCGGTCAAGGACAACATCGTTTGTGCGCTGACCAAGGCAAGTGGAATCACTACGATAGAAGCGTGGAAAGCCTCCAAGACTCCGGTTAAATTAGGCGGCACTGGAAGATTGATCATAACCGACAATACCGCGTTGGTTCTTAAGCACGTTGTTGGCCTGCCTATTCAACTGGTTTCGGGATATTCGGGCACCGCACCCATCCGGCTTGCCGCCGAGAGTGGAGAATTGGCCGGCGGTTGCTGGCAGTGGGAGTCGATCAAGCCTACCTGGCGGGCCGGCTTACAGGCAGGCACCGTGAACATCGTCGTTCAACTGACTAACGAGCCTCTTCCTGATCTGCCAAAAGTTCCTCTCGCGCTCAACCTGGTTCAAAGTGACGAAGCACGCAAATTAATCACAGCCAGCGTTCAGACAACAGCGCCGATAACGCGCTTGTATGCACTCCCGCCAGGCACGCCGAAAGATCGGGTAAGAGTACTGCAAAGATCTTTCATGGAGACCATGAAAGACGCAGACTTTTTGGCTGAGGCAAAAAAATCCAATCTCGAGATAGATCCTACCACCGGTGAGGATGCGGGAAGAGCCATCGACAGCCTTTTCCATCTGGAGCCGGCTCTGGTGGCCAAAATGAAGGCGATTCTGCTTGGCGATTAATCGCCGGGCAGATATCTAGAGCTTAGGTTATCTGGGAGCAGTTGAAATTGCTCAGAGTACGACTGGCGAGAACCTTCCGTGTCGCTTGCTGAAGAAGGAGGGAGTCAAGCGGTCTTTCATATTCCATTATAGCTGGTGAATGAGATCGCGCGGCACCATGGCACTAAAACCGAGAGTGACGGGGATTAAAGGTGACAGGCTATTTTCATCGTTGTGATCACGTTCGCCTATATAATAAAGGCCTGCCATGCCGACAATCCCGCATGCGCAACAGGCTGGTTTTGTTTATCATGTAATTAACCGAGGGAACGGTCGCGCAACTATCTTCCATCACGCTCAAGATTACCAAGCCTTTCTTTCCATGCTCGCGCTAGCAAAAACGCGGCACCCAGTTAAGATGCTTGCTTTCTCTAATGCCGAATCACTTTCACTTTGTGATTGAAGCTTCGCACATTAGTCTCTGAGCCGATTCATGCAATCAGAGAGTACGATGGCTCTACGGGGCCGACCCGCTCTAAGCGAAATGAGGAAGTAGATAAAAAAGTAGTCTGTCCCCGTTACATCTCCTCAGAGCGAAACAAAGGCAAACTGAAAAGCATTATCAGTGAAGTTGACGAGATGTTTTCGTCCTACACGAGTCATCGCGAAAGATCGGGCTGCTGATTGATTCAGTCGATTCCAAACGACGCAAAGCTATAGTAGATGAATCGACGGGCCTCTTGGCCGGGCAATACGAGCGTACGGACGAGGAGTTGGACTCCATCATTAATTAAGACATCACATACCGTACGGTGCGAGAAGCGGAAGCTGAGTGACGAATGAAACGTGCGGATATCACAGAACTGCATTACTTCACCGCGATTGCTAATGTGCCTTCGATGGTTCGCGGTTTGTTAGTTTTGTAAGCCGATGAACATTTCCGTGTCCCTATCTCGGCGGTGAAGTCGAGCTCTCAGACGAACGGGAGAGCCACATCGCTGAAACGCACCCTGAGCTACTCCCGGAGCATGAGGATCAGATCGGCGATACTTTGCATGATCCAGATCAGGTCCGGCGAAGCCGGCGTTTTGCGAATGCGCGTCTGTTTTCAAAGTGATATGATGATCTCGTGAAAGGGAAGCATTTGGTCGTTGTTGTCGTTAGCGAGGCTCTCCCTAAGAGTCGAGATTGGGTTGTCACGGCTTATGTTACCAGGAGAATTCCAGAAGGAGACGGGGAATGGAAGCGAAGTTAACGTTTAAATACGACCGCCAAGGAGACATTCTCTACATCAACAAGATGCCGCCCTATGCCGAACAGGAGTCCGAAGAACTCGGGGACGAGGTTATCGCCAGGCTCAATCCGAAAACGGGAGAAATCGAAAATCTCGAAGTACTGTTTTTTTCAACTCGTCTCCTTCGTAGCGATCTGTTCGAACTGCCCATCATCGCGGACCTTCGATTAGCGCAGAAGAACTAACAGAAAAACAAACCGCTCTCGACCATACTCAATCCACGACTACAACGAGTTCACCGTCTCGGGTCGCCCTGGTGGGAATAGTCTTCAGTTAAAGAAGCATTGTTACTGGCCGCCGATCTCGCGTAGAGCTTCATGGATGAATCCAGCGGTATTTGACTCAACCGACGTTACGGATTTGTTTGACGGCGCATCCTATGCTAGAAGCCGGTGTTCCGAGAAGTCTGCACGATAACCGCAACAAGGAGCGCGCCATGAAATACCGACTTGTAATCCTGGCATTTATATTGTCGAGCGCGGCTTTTTTATCGAGTTCGACCAGCGCTAGCTCGCGCGATACTGGATCACAGGGCGGCTGTTTCCCCGGCACTTATCTTGTTGTTGAAGGCAGTGGCACGCAAAGTCTCTGGACGCTGTCACAAGACGGTGGGTTTCAGATTACGAGCTCCGCCGAAAGGGCGTTTGGCTTCAGCCACATACAAGGTGTGTGGAAGAAAAGCGGCGCTCGGGACGCCAGGGCGAGGGGCCTGGACTTCAATTTCAAAGAGACTCCCGTGAACGGTGGTGTTCCACCGTCGCAGATCGCCAGACTCGATATTGTCATGAGGTTCGCTGAAAGGTGTGACGAAATGGAAGGAAGCTTCGAGTTGCGCGCTTTCAATCCCAATGACGATCCCCTTGATTCGAATACTCCGGCCGTCGCTTCTGATACTTTCTTTGGGCGAAGAGTCAGCATTGATTAACACGGTCGAGTAGCGTGCAGCGCGTTGCGAGGGACTAAATAAGTGCGAAGAAAAGAGTTCAGCTACGTTTCGCCGAAGTAAACTCATTACGTCGAAATAAGCGGCCGTTCCTTGGGGATATGATTCGCTGCCCCGTTCGGCCTGGGCGGCAAATTGCAATGTTGACAAGACTCAGTTAGCAATCGATATTGCAGAATTCAACGAAGACTACTGCTACCGTCACCGAGCGGGGAGGAATATGACATGGACGCGATAGACCGGAACGATGCCTATACCGTTACTTCACTCGACGATCTCGCGAAGATATATGCCAAGCCGTTGCCCCACGTCGCCACCAAGGAAACCGACCACATCACCGAGGTCGGGCGCGCCTTCATCGCGGCATCGCCGTTCCTGGTGATCGGGACCTCGAACGGGACCAGCATCGATTGTTCGCCCAAAGGCGATGCGCCCGGATTTGTGCAGCTGCTCGACGACCGTACACTGCTGATTCCCGACCGGCCGGGCAACAACCGCATCGACGGGATGAAGAACCTGCTTGTCAATCCGAAGGTCGGTATCATTTTTATGACCCCCGGATCGAACGAAACCTACCGCGTGACTGGCAGTGCGACGATCAGCACGGACCCGGAGTTGCTGAAGCGATTCGAGGTGGGCGGCAAGCCGCCGCGCGTGGTCGTGATCGTCGCTGTCGAGGAAGCCTTCAATCACTGCCCCAAAGCTCTGGTGCGGGCCAAGCTGTGGGATGCGAAGGAGCGGCCGAGCGGTGCGCCGACTCACGGCGACTTCGCCGCCGCCCGCGACGGCAAGGATGCTGCCTACGCCAGAAGTTATAACGAGAAATATGCCGAGCGCCTGAAGACCGAGCTTTACTGACCGGGCCGCGAAACGAGCCGACACAGCAAACGGGAGAAGAAGAGGGACAAGCTATTAAACATAAAAGGCAGACGGCTCGTATTCCAGAATCCCTGGGTGCCGAGAATTCCTCGATCCGATCTTTTGTTACTGTTCCAAGACCATCCCACGCCCGATCCGTTTCCGATTCAAGCGGCTATTCTGTGGCGGAGAAGCAGTAAACGTAGGGGAAAACCATTACTGCGAACACCCCCGTAGCTAACCTGGCGATGCCTGAATGAGGATGTGTAGAGATGCGGGATCTAATGACTCTCTGTTGAAGACGATTGGCTATTTTGCCGCACCAGATCACTTGAGTTTTCGCGAGGCGAAAGCAATTCCATTCGCACCGGGGTTACTCCCGATTCCAACATGCCCACAGCTCTTGCCGCGGCGCGCGAGAGATCGATGAGCCGGCCTTTGGTAAACGGCCCGCGATCGTTTATCCGCACTTCCACCGCTTTTCCATTCTCGAGATTAGTCACCCTTACAATGCTGCCCCACGGAAGAGTTCGATGCGCGGCGGTGAATTTATTCTGGTCAAAGATTTCTCCGCTCGCGGTCCGCTTGCCGTGATGTTTTGCTCCATACCAAGAGGCGAGCCCGGTTCCTATAATCGCCGCTGGCGCAGGCGTGGGGAGAGTTGGCGGTGGCGGAGCTTCCTGCGTCTCGGGAGAGCGCGGAACAATCGCTGCAGATGAACTCTCAAGCGTGGGAATGTCGGTCGGTGGCTCGTCCACCGGAGGATTGTCGCTCAGGCTCTCAGCCGGCAACACTGCGCTCGTCGCTATCGATCGATGAGGTGCATCTGAAATGGTGCTGCAGCCTGGAGCGGCCGACAACAGCGCCGCCGTTATCATCCATGCGCTAATCCGCAACTCAAAACAGAACACATGGGCCGGCGAAATTGACGATCTTGTAAACGAACAGTGCATGGCTCACCGCACAAGGCTACCTCCGCAATGACCATGCCCCTAAATCATGCATCGACACCGGCGGCGAGGAGGCGCAAAAGCCCGCGATAGGGCATATTAGCTGACAAAAACGCAGGCAAAATGGGGTGGGTCCGTACGACAGCGTACGAAAATGATGGATTCAGGCGGGCAAAAAATGTGAATAAACAGCGCCCCGTCGGGCAAAGATTGCTGGAGCGATTCCGCTACGGCGCTTCTTGGAAAGCAGCCGTTCAAGCGCGAGTACCCCGAACGCGGCATGAGCGTGGCCGAATACCACGAGGCAGAAAAACAACCTGGCAATGTGCTGCGGACATTGACGCGGCGCTGAGCCGAAAGGCGCCCGACGGATCCTGTGCCAAGTGCAAGAGACGTCGCCGGGAGATGGGATTATCAGAACAGTTTAGTCGCTGATCGCAGTTCGTCGGTATCTTTGTCCTGGGAGGTGAAATTGGTTGTGCTTGCGAACAACCGCGCTGACGCGATACTCAGAATGAAACGGCAACCGCGTTCAGCAGCAGATGCAGAGCCACCGGCTGACATAACCCGTCCTCTCGCTGCTGTGCAGTGAAACACTGAATGTTTCTCGATGCATCATGCCGTCAATCACCTTGCTGATTCTTCCCTCTCTAGCTATCGTACGACGCCGTAGGCGGCATAAGTCTTTTGAAGAAAACCGCTGTCTTCGAGTTTCTTCAGTGGCCGGTTATCGATCAGTTCCTCCAGCTTGACGTTGCCGATGGGCGGATTTTGGATTTTGATCAGCCGCTGTATATTGCGCAGGCCTTCCAAGGAGACGTACGGTTTTGGGTCGGAGATCTGAACCAGGTCCTGGTATCCCTCCTCGGCCACGGCTTGATCGCTGATTTTCAGGCGCTTCATGATGGTATTCACCACGATTGCTTTGTTTCGTGGCGCCATGATGAACGCCACACTTTCGATCAGCCCTTTCATGATGTTCTCGGTCAATTCGGGCTGCTGTTGAAAAAATGTCCGGGTTCCAACGATCGTATTGCTGACATACGGAATGGTCGTCTCGGCAAGCTCGACCAGGACGGAGAAGCCTTTCTGCTTCAATCTGCGGCTGAAAACGCCGTCGAGCACGGTAACATCGATCGTTCCGCTCTCCATCGCCTGCGCCAGCACCGTCTGATCGCCGACGTTGATGATGTTGATATTATCGCGCCGCTGCTCGAGCCCCAGGTGTTCCAGCCCCAATACCGCTCCCATCCAAACAGATCCGCCGATGGCTTGGACGCCGAAGCGTTTACCGCGCAGGTCTTCGGCCCTTTTGATTTCCGGCCTGGCGATCATTGTGTAAGTCAGCTTGTTGGTGAAAGAAGCAATCAGCCGGAGATCGGTTCCACCGGCGGCTGCGCCGAGGACCGATGCCGGGCCGGAGTAGGCGAGTTGGGTGGCGCCGGAGCTTACGGCAGCTACTTGAATCGGCCCCGTGCGAATAAATACAACATCCGCGTCAACGCCATGCTTGGCGAAAAATTTCTGTTCCTGCGCGATCCAGAGCGGAGTCTGTCGGGGATTCACTCCGGCAAACGAGATGACAACCTTGGGGGGTGCCGCGGCAGCGTATACTGCGATGCCATACTGATGAAACGCACCCAGCCCGGCAAACAGCGCGCTCGCCACAATACCGATTCTATAGCCGGCCATAGCTCGCCTCCTTGAGAACTCCGTCGAGTGGCGGACAGCGCGCCGCCGGCCGCAGAGTGTCTAAACAGTACTCGGCATGCCGCCGCTACATGCCGAATAAGCGCATGGCGTTGCCACCGAGGATTTTTTCTTTGTCGCTCGCGGCCATTCCGTCCATCTCTTTTATCATCTTGACGGTGCCTATGTTCCAAGTCGCGGATGGATCGCCGTGCGGATAATCGCTGCCCACAGTCAGGTTATGCTCCTTCCAGAAATCGCAGGCATATTTTAGCGAGGTCTCAGCGGCGAATGCCGAAACCCAGATTTGATTGAAGAATTCGCTCGGCAGCTTGCCGAGCCGTTCCTTCGCTTTGACATCCATATCGAGCCTCTCCATCAGCCAGGGAACAAACGCAGCCGATCCTTCGACGAAGCAGATCTTGAGCTTTGGAAATTCCTTCAACGCTCCGCGCAGAATCAGGCTGCCGATATCGACCATGTAGCGGAACGGGAAGGCGAGCAAAAAAGCCAGAGCATTATTGTCCGCTTCCAGGAATAACTGCTCTATGCCCACGAGCGCGGGATTGGGATGGCCATCGCGGTCCGAAGCGGTATCGTGGACGAGAATCGGAATATCGAGCTGGCAGATTTTATCGTAGAAGGGCCAGAGCTTCTCCGCGCCCAGGTTGGCCCCTTCAAATCCGCCCATGAACTTGACTGCTTTCAGTCCGAGGGTTTTTACCGCTCTTTCGACCTCGCGGCAGGATTCCTCGACATCCGGCAGAAACACCCAGGCGACACCGATGTATTTTTCCGGATGCGCGCACTCCTTGAGGTCTTGTGCCACGGCGTCGTTATAGGCGCGGGCGAGCTCGCAACCGAGATCGCGATCCCAGGTGTAGAGCAGCTCGCGGTTTTCGGGAATGAGAACGTGAACGTCGAAGCCTTCCCAGTCGACATGCTGGTCGCGAGTATCGAGATGCCAGCGGCCTTTCGGCGCCTGGTTTTTAATCAAAGTTCCGTCGGGCAGAACCGATCTGACATCGTCGCCTTGGCGAACCACCCGGGGTGAGTGACGATACTTGGCGCTCACCGGCTCGAGAAATTTAACCGGAAAGTAATGCGAGTCGCAGTCGATATACATGGACGAACCTCCCTTCGAAGCCCCGGACGCGCGGGAACAAGCGGGTCTGAGATGGCACATTAGGCGCGCTCAGGGATGGCCGTCAATAGGAAACTGCACAGCGTATCGATAAAAGTTTTCAACACTCGCAAGTGCGTCACCCCACCATCCGACGTGAGTTTTCGAACGATCAACATGAAGTTTACGCCCGGGCACCGGAACCTGATGGTCTATGAAAAAGAAGTGAATGATTATTCGCAGACACTAAGAGAGCGCGATCGATCTTGAATCATTGGAGCTGCTAGTCGGGAATGCAAGCCGTGACGGTTATCTCCACAAGCAGCTCGGGGAAGTTCAACATCGCCTCCACCGTGGTCCTGGCTGGTTTGTTGGCCGGGAAAAATTTCGCATACTCATCGTTATACGGCGCAAGGTCCTCGCGTTTGGTCAGATGCGTCAACACGGTCAGGACATTGTCGAGAGAGGTCCCCGCGGTTTCCAAAATCATCTTGATGCGTTCGATGGCATAGCGGGTCTGTTCGCGAACGTCTCTGCCGACCTCTCCGCTGATCGGATGCCGGCCGGTTTGGCCGGCGACGAATACGAGATCGCCGAAACGTGTAGCGGGTGAGAGATTCGGATTGGCCGCAGCAAGATTCACCTGAATAATTTCTTTGTTGGGCATCTGGGTCTCCTTCTACGATGTTCGAGGCGATCCGTACCGGATGTGATCGCCAACAGTTGTCAGCAACCGAAGTGTTTATCTAAGCAGGGCTATCGTTTGCCGTACAGCTTGTCGATGAAGCCCTCTCGTTCCAGGCGGTTGAGGATGCCATTATCAGCGACGGTCTCGACCGGTATCGGCCTCTTGCCCATGAACTCGACGATCGGCGCCAGCGCCTCTGCGTCCAGCCGCGGCACTCTCCCGAGGAATTTGATGCCGTCCGCGTCGAGTTCGTCGATCGATTTCGGCTCTTGCAGGCGCGTGTATTTCTGGATCACCTGTAGCGCTCCTTCCTTTTGCTGGCTTGCCGCCGCGACGCCTTCCAGATAGGCGCGCACCATCGCCTCGACGTCGTCGGGCTGCGCCGCTGGTAATCGCGCGACACGGCGATCAGCGTCATCAGCACGCGTGTGAAGAATCGCCAACTCGCCCGGCCTTTATCATAGTATCTGCATCGATTGTCGCCTCCTTGCCGACGTTTTGAATTACAGCAGTTGGTATACGTCGCCAGGAGAGGTGGACATTTCAGCCTTTCGCCATTTTCCTCTACCTATTCAGAATCGAAACTGAAGTGTGTTCTGCTTGTTTTCACCACCCAGTGCAAGACCGCGCAGAGGCTTCAGTGATCTTTGGGTGGAGCGGATGAAACGGTAAATTCGATCTGGCCGGCGCTCTGATTCTGGTTGCGTTTCTGCCTGGTGATCTGGACCGTGGCAAATCTGGGGCGAGCAGCGTTGATGAGATGCACACTGATCGCGGTTGAATGCCGGTTCTCGAGCGTGAGCATGTGGGGACCGGCCGCGAGCGCGCCGAAGATCGCGGAGAATTCCATCTGAATGGTTCCCGAACCGGTGCGCAGCTCCGCAGGCTCGACGAATTCGGACGCCGTGAGGTTCAACTTCAAATCTCGCCCGTCCATGCGCAGCGTGAGATCGTGCTTCAGCAACTCGGCATAGGCTGCGGCTTCGCTCTTGGAAATCGCGCCGTCGCTATCGCGGTCGATCTCGGCGATTACCTGTTCAGCGACAGCGATGCCCGGCGTAAGGTCGATTTGCAGCCGGACAGCGCTCGGTTCGATGGCCACAAGCGTCGCTTGCAGATACTGGTCATCCCGATGCGCGAAAACGGCGGGCGGAAACGCGATCAACGCCAACAGCAGCGCCAGATGACAAAGAGTCCGGATCACGGCTTCCATTTCAATCCGTAATCGTTGGTTGGATCGCGGTAAATCGTGTGGATGTGCTTGGTCGCGTCGCCGCCCAAGCGCTGCGGCGCGTATTCGATGATGACCGTCGGGCCGTGGATGCGGAAATAAGCGGCGCTGCCTTTTTCAATTGGTCCGCTCCACGCGAAGTAGGTGTCGCTGATATTTTCTCTCATCTCGCGACTTTTCGCCGTCGCAGCCGCTTCGTGCAGTATGCCGCTCCATTCGCCGGCGAGATTCAGCAGCATCTCTTGCTGCTTCTCGGTCAAGACCGAGCCTTTGACTCCTTCCGGCTGAAGGGTCTGGCCGTCGCGGCCGGGTCCGAGCACGAGGTCGCGCATCTGAAAGTCAAGAATGGCCTGCTTGCGTTGCGCTTCGTTCAGCGAGCTAAGCAGCGCAAACGCCTTGTCGGTCTCGCGACCGAGCGGGCGCACCGTCTTGCCTTCGAGCTCGTAAACGGCCGGCTGCGCGCCGGTGTGGCTCGGCGCCAGCGTGCGCTGCTCGCCGGCAAGCGTGATGTTGAGACCGAGATGGTGCCCGCCGAACTGAATCATCCACGGCTCGGTGGTGGAAGGCTGGCCAAGCAACGAGAGATAATAATCATCGCGCCCGAACATCGTCTGGCCTCCCGAGTTCTTCAGTACTTCGTCGGCTTCGACGATCTGCAGAATTTTCGTGTATCCCTGCGGACTCAACGCCGCTGCCAACACCGCCAGCACGGCCTCGCGCTGCGGCTTTGTCAGGTCGCCCATGCGCAGGCCCTGCCGTTTGAAGATTGCTGCCGGAAGATTCGACCAGCGTTTGCGTTGCGCCTCGTCTTTGAAATCGAAGACCACCTTGCCACGCTGCGCATCGTCAAGCGTCGCGAGAAATTTCTTCGTGGCTGCGACAATAGCCGCGGTCGGCGCGCCTGGTGTCGAGTTCGTCTGAGCAAAGCCGTTCAACCCGGCGCCGAATAAGAGGATCAAAACCAGCGCAATCTGTTTGTGCATCGCTAGATTCAAACGTAATCCAAGCCACGGGTCAAACGCCTGAGGTCCCAATATCGTTGCCGCGCATTTCCAGCGCATGGGGGATTGCCCGAAGATCAAGAAGCGCTGCCGATGAAAAAAAGCGAATGAAGGTTCGCGAAGACAATTGAGCTGCCCCCTATCCATTGCAGGCTTAACCGAATCATTGCGAACTGTTATAACGAGCAAAATCGAAAGTAGAGCGGTCAAGCTTCAAGATAGTTTGACGCTCAGAATCAGGCTGTTCAAAAAGGCTTCGATGCGCAAAAGACAAGGATGAAAGCGGAAGGATGAAAACGGAAATTGCTGCTTTCAGCTTTCATAATTCATCCGTTCTGATGCGCTCGGGCTGTTTCAGCAGGCTATCGAAAATTCTACCTGAGTCGTTCTGGAGTAACCTGCCGGGAGCCGCAGCCCGGCTCGCCCGATCGAGTTTTTGCATTCCAGCCCTTCTGCTGATCGCCTTCATGGCGCATCTCGGCGGCTGTGCTCGCCGCTTTCCGGTGACCGAAATCACGCCGATAAAGGCGGCAAACCCCGCCGAGCTCCAGCGCCATCTACTCTCCAGCAAACCCGATGTAACGCAGTTTAGGTCGCGTGGGCCGTTTGCGGTCATCCAGCGCAGGGATCTGGAAATCCCGCTGATTTCCCGTCTCACGGTGGAAGCGGACCTATATCTCTGTGCAGCGGCGCGCAAGGCTCCGCTGGTGATCGTGTTGCACGGTCTCGACAACTCCAAAGAGGACCACGCCTTCCAAGCGATGCATTTGGCCTCCTGGGGCATGCACGGCCTTGCCATTGATTTGCCCAACAGCGGCCCATGGAGCGCCAACGGCAGAACTCTTGCCAAGCTGGTTGAAACCATTCAGCGGACGCCTGAGCTCGTCGATGAGCATATAGACCCGTACAAAATAATCCTTGTGGGCCACTCATTCGGCGCGACCGCTGTTGCCACTGCATTGGGAGAAGGCGCCCCGGCTCGGGGAGCCGTCCTTCTCGATCCCGCCGGGATCGGCCGGCAATTGCGGCAATTCCTGAATCGAATCAAAGTTCCCGTTATGCTGATCGGCGCCGACGAGGACATCTGGCCTAGCCGCAACCGCGGCCAATTTTTCCGCTTCATTCCGGGCGCCGTGGGCGAGATTTCCATACGAGACACGGTTCACGAAGATGCACAGTATCCCAATGAGTACACGCTGCGCGCTTTCGAAGACAAGCCCGATGATACCGAGGAAGCGCAGATCGCATTCGTGAGCGCGCTAACCGCCTCAGCCTTCGGTCTTGCCGCCACCGGCAGCATCGACTATGGCTGGAACAGCTTTGAGGACGCTCTCAAGAACGGAATTTTTTTCAACGGGAGGAGAAAGTAAACATCATGTTTTCAGTCAAAATCTCAGCGAAAGGATGGAAGAGCGCGGCAACGGGTCTGGCCGTTCTGATGGTTATCGTCGTGCCGGTGCTTGGGCTGGAAGTTGCCTGGCCACAGGAATCCGTTTCACTCCGGACCGACGAGGAGATCGCAAAGCAGGAGAAAATTTATGGTAGCCGGGGCGGCGACGTTCCCGGCGGCTACGTCACCAACCGAGCGCTCTCGGACTACGTGGAAATTCTTCCATACGGTTTCTGCGATGCGCTCGCTAGCCTGAGCAGCTCGGACCGGTGGCTGGATATCGGCGCGGGCGCTGGCCAGGCGATACTGGACTACTATGCACCCGCAGGTGGCGCGGCGCCGTCGACAAAATGCACCGGTTATCGCGGCAGGGCGCGCGCGGTGGCGATGTCGATTGAGGACCGCCGGACGGAGAAGTGGCAACAGCAGGCCGCGAGCCTAGGCGACGACCGTATACGATATCTCTCGGGCAAGCGCCTGCGGCAGTATTCGCGCGAGGAGCTTGGAAAATTCCAGATCATTAGCGACGTGTACGGCGGCTTCTCCTATACCGAAGACTTGTCTCAGTTCGTTGAGAAGGTGTTGAGCTTGCTCGAGGTCGACGGCGTTTTCTACACGATGGTGCAACGCGTGCATTTGCAGAATGGCAACGACAAGCCCGGCGCCCGATATGAGACCGAGATCGTGGATACGGCGGGCCGCGAGGTGACAGTGTGCTCCTGGCTCAGGAAAACCACCTGCGCGCAAGTCGGCTGCGAGTCGAAGAGCGAGTGGGACGCGCCGACCGAGCTGATAAACGTTCGGAAGCTTTGCAGCGGTGTCTCTGTCGCGCGCGTGAAACTATTGCAGTACCAGGCGGGGAATCCTCCCGGAAGGCGATTCCAATTAGAGCCGTAGGGTCATGAATCCGTGCAACGGGAGAGCTCAGGGTCGAGCATAATACAGAGTCGAACAACCCCGATGGGTCGTCGCGGCCATGCGCAGATCGCCTGGGCCAAGCTGCTCGCCTAGGCTCCAGCATTATAGCAAATCAGGATTGCGCGACCGGGCTGTTGCTGAATTGTTCCATCAAAACTCGGGCAGCGCGCCAGGGTCTTGCGTGTTCAGGCGTGAGATAATACACCCATCAAAAAGCACTTCAGGGAGACCAAATATGAAAAAAAACCAGTTCGATGGCGGCAGCGCCTTAGTCGAAGCATTTCGCAAGCTCGGAGTTGAATACATTCTGTCTTCGCCGGGCACCGAATGGGCGCCCGTGTGGGAAGCCATGGCCGACCAGATCCACCGGAAGAAGGAAGGGCCAAAGCTCCTGGACGTGTGGCATGAAACGCTCGCCGTAGACATCGCGGCGGGCTACACCTTGGCCACGGGCAAGATGCAGGCCGTGTTGCTGCACGCGGGCGCCGGCCTGCTGCAGGGCGCCATGGGCATCCACGGCGCCTTTGTCAGCGGAGTTCCGATGGTGGTGATCTCCGGAGAGTCGATGACCTACGGCGAGCAGCCGGAGTTCGATCCGGGCGCCCAGTGGATCAACAATCTCAGCATCGTCGGCGGTACGACCAGCCTGATCGATACGATCGTCAAATATTCTTCGGTCGCGGGCAGCTCCTACACGCTCTATGAAAGCGTCATCCGCGCGGGCGAGCTGGCGCAGCGGCAACCGACCGGACCCACTTATCTGTCCGTTTCGACGGAAACGCTGATGGATGGCTGGACGCCGCCGGCCAATCCACGCAAGGTTCCGCCCGCGCCGCGCATGCTGACGGCGCCGGAGGATATAGAAAAGCTCGCCGCCCAGCTCTCCAAAGCGAAGCGCCCGGTGGTGCTCACCGAGGGCGCCGGCCAGGAGGTCGAAACCTATGAGGCGCTGGTGGCGCTGTGCGAGAAGTTCGCTCTGCCGGTGGTCGAGAAGGCCGGCGCTCTGTTCGCCAACTTTCCCAAGGATCATCCGCTTTATCAGGGAACCGACATCAAACCGTTCTGGAACGACATGGACCTGGCGATCGTCGTCCGGTCGCGCGCACCCTGGTATCCGCCGAGCAACCGCCCGCCCAAAGCCGTTATCGCCATGGTGGACGAGCGGCCGCACAACTCGGCCATGGTCTACCAAAGCCATCAGGCCGACATGTACCTGGAAGGCAACGCGGCGCAGACGCTGCGCGATCTGGCGAACGCCGCCAAAGTTGACAAGGCTTTAGTGGATGCAAGACGAAGGGAGCTCGCGGCGGCGCACGATGCGCTGGTCGAGAAAAGAAATGCGGCGCAGGCCGCGGCGCGCAAGAAGACACCGATCGATCCGGTGTGGCTCTGCGCCTCTCTAAACGCCGTGATGCCAAAAGATACGATTTACATCGACGAGGTGACGACTCACACCGCGACTCTGCGCCAACATCTGGTATGGAACGACCCGCAGTGTCTGTTCACCCGGCAAGGCGGTCTTGGACAGGGGCTGGGTCTTTCGCTCGGGATCAAGCTGGGGAAGCCGGAACGGCAGGTCGTGACCTTGATCGGCGACGGAGCGTTTCTGTACAACCCGGCTCTCGGCAGCCTCGGCGCGGCGCGCGATTACAAACTGCCGACAATGACGGTCATCTTCAACAACAAGAAATACGCCGCGATGCAGGGCATGCACCAGAAGATGTATCCGGACGGGATCGCGGCGGAGATCGATCTCTACCACGGCACCCATATCAATCCGCCCAGCTTCGTTAAGGTCGCCGAATCCGTCGGCGGCTATGGCGAGCAGGTGACGGATCCGGAGAAGCTGCAGGAGGCACTGAAGCGCGGCCTCGAAGCCAATGGCAGTGGCAAGCCCGCGATCATCGATGTGATTGTTGAATAGATGGACAGGGGAGGGGCGGTTGTTGCCACGGTAGCAACTGCCCCTTTACGCATTCAGTCGAAATCGAATCCGGACGCGGCTTGCAGCCCAAAGATCACTCAGGAAGCGGGATAAACTCGGCATCACCTGGAACCGGCGCCAACCGGCCGCTCTTCCAATCCGGTTAGCGTTGCGGCTGTGACATCTCGATGACGTTGCGGAAGCGCTCGAGCAGCTTGGGCTCGGCGCGGTAGAGTTCCGCCACCGTCTGCTCGATCGCTGGACCGTCGAGGGGGCTGACTACCAGGTTCGACTTTTTCACTTCGGCCAAAAACTCGGCATCCTTCATCGTCTCCATAAAAGCCGTCTGCAAAGTTTCCAAGCGATCCTTGGCCAAGCCCGGCGGCACAGAGTAAGCGATCGATGCCGGCCCGTAGGCTTGCGCCGCAAGACGCAGCAGCGCCTGGTCGTCTTTGTTCTTGGCCTGCTGAATTGCAACTGCAACATTGGGGAGATCGGGATGAGGTTCGAGGGTGGTCTGGATCAACGGTCGAACGAATCCCGATTCGAGGCCTTTCGACCAGGTGACCTTGATCGAATCCCAGCCCCAACATCCGCCATCGACTTCGCCGGACTCCGCCGCCAGCCGAACGTCCGAGGTTCCTTTGAAACCTTCGATGACGCTTAGCGGAACACCCAATGTGGACTTGAGCAGATGGGGCCAGGCCGATGTCGAGTTACCGGGCCCGAGCGCGCTAAACTTGAGCGGCCGCTTGGATGCGGACCAATCCGCCAACGTTTTAACGCCGGTTTTTTCCGTCACTACGCAGGTGTGGCGCTCCGGTGCCGGCGTGCCAAGCCAGCCAAATTTCCTACCGTCGAACATCGCGCTTTTATCACCCAACACATGGCGGAAGATCACCGAGCCGGAGAAATGGCCGATGGTCAAACCGTCGGGCGCCGATCTATTGTACAAATGATTGGCGGCGATGAGCTGCCCGGCGCCCGGCATGTTCTGCACGATAATACTCGGATTACCCGGCAGATGTTTGCCAAGATGGCGCGCCATCGTGCGACTGTAGGTATCGAATCCGCCGCCGGCAGCGGTGCCGACGAGCACCACGACAGTTTTTCCTTTGAAGAACTCTTGAGCCGCGGCCGGAACGGCAGCGATCAGGAACAATGCCGATGAGAGGAAGATTTTTGCGCCATGCCGAATTGCTAAATTCACAGAGCATCCTTGAACGTCAACGGACGTTATTGAATTGATTTCTCGGCGGCTATCTGCGCGCCAGGCGAGCATCGCTAGCGTCAAGCTTCACATCGGCGTAACCCATCGGCTCGGGTCTGGTTTGCCCACCATCACCTGCAAGTAAGCAGGCTCGAGGCCATTGTTTTGAAAGCCATGAATGACTCCGGCCGGGCATGAGGCTGATCCCAAGGACCGAGGTTTTCCTCCACGCGGCGGCCGTCTTCTTCTTCGAAGATACCGTCACATTGCCTTTCAAGATGAAGGACACTTCTTCGACAGGATGCGTGTGCGGCGCATTGCCTTCGCCCGGCGGCACCAACATCACAGACAACCGCGTCGCGCCGGCGGGATGTCTCACCTCCGGCTTACCGAGAGTTTCGCCGATATAACGCAACTGCGCTCGACGACCACCTTCGTAGTTCGAATCACCGGACACGCTCCAGTCCGGCTTGATGTCGGCGAAGAGAACCGTATAGCGCTCTGCAATCTCTTCGAGGTTCATGTTGACGACCGCAGGATGACGCAGATGACGAGCGACCTTATTCATGGTTGCCTCCTGAAAGGCGTTGGTGCGTTAGGGAATCTCTTGTCTCACTACAAAGCCAAAGTCCGTTTATCCCCTTGCCAGAACCTTGTCAATGGAAATAGTTGGAATAGAGAAATTCGGGAGGCGCAGCACAGTGGCACAGAATCACAGATATACCAATCCGATTTTCTCCCGTCATCAAACCTTTTTCGAACCGTGTGTCGGCGTCTCGCGGTAACTTTCCTCGGCTCTTCCTCTTCAGCCGAATATCGAGTGACAGCCTGCGCCCACACTTTATCTTCGGCTTCGACTAAAAACATTTCTCCGACAGCATCAGACATGAACCGCGGAAAAACTTTTCCTAACAGGCACCTCCGCGCGTTGCCTCGACGGCCCGGCGAAGGTTACCGGAGCACCCGCTACACCGCGGACCACAGTTTTCCCGGTATGATTTGGGGCAAGTGCCTGCGCAGCCCGCTGCCCCATGCGCGCATCCGTCGCCTCGATGTC
>CAVSLC010000014.1:0-142029 GCA_963728565.1 uncultured delta proteobacterium | reverse complement strand
AGCCATGTCCGATGCGTATCTCCGCTGCCATGGTTGGGAAATCTATCCTGGCTTGCAAGCGATCACAAGAATAGCGAATTTTACGGAGTTTAAGACCCCTGATCTGCTTGCGATTCGGTATGAGCCGCTCGCGAGTTCCTGTTATCCACGTGGCTCTCTAGCGGTTTTGAAAACTCTGATCACAAGGCGCTAAAAGACCCAGAGCAAGGCGTGCGCAGCTCGATGCAGAGGCGTACGATTCAGTACGTTGAAGCGAGTCGAGCAAGTACAACGAGCCTATCAGACTTCTTCAGCGGCGTGCTAGCATTGGCCTATATTGATGGTTATACTCTCGCTCTGGTAAACACCGCGATGATTCTAATTTTTTCACTGTTGTTTGTTTTGGGGCTGCCGCTCTACACGGTTCTTTCAGGACAGGTTCCCCTGGGCAGAGACTATCGAACCGCGGACCGTTCGAGCGCTGGGATTGCGCCGGCGGCGGAGACCACGCCCGAAGCGGTCGTGCAAGTCTATGGCGCTCGCGCGCTTAACTGGCGCGGCATTTTTGGTGTGCATACGTGGATCGCCACCAAGCCGCCTGATGGGACTCAATATACAATCCATCATGTTATCGGTTGGCGGGCATACCGCAATCTGCCCGTGGTGGTTTCCGCGCCGGGTATTCCCGACGGACGCTGGTTTGGCAACGAACCCGAGCTTCTCCTGGATATCCGCGGCGATGTCGCAGCCGCGGCAATCCCAAAAATTGTTCAGGCCACTGCGACTTATCCCTATGCCGATGAGTATCAACTATGGCCAGGCCCCAACAGCAACACTTTTATGGCTTACGTCGGCCGGCAAGTGCCGGAACTTAAAATGGACCTTCCCGCCACCGCAATCGGCAAGGACTATCCGATCAACGGCTCGATGATCGATCGGGCGCCCAGCGGAACTGGTTATCAGCTTTCGCTATTGGGAGTGTTTGGAATCATGTTGGCGCGCGAAGAAGGCATCGAATTGAATCTGCTTGGCCTAAGTTTCGGCGTTGATATTCTCAAGCCCGCGCTGAAGCTACCCTTCATTGGGCGCCTCGGCGTCAGCGAATTCTAGCAGGCAGCTGAAAAAGCCCCAAATACTTCGTGCGCTCGATCACTTCGCTCCGAGCTACTGTGAGTACGCCTTTGCTCGTCGATTTTTCGCGCGCCTTCTATCTTCATTTTTTACAGCCTGCAAGAGGTTCTTTCAGGAGCCTGCTATGCGCGCCCCGGCTTCGACCGTTTATTCTCCGCCGGTAGCGCGCTGATTACCGCGCCGAGGATACAGAGGGCGGCCGCAGTCAAAAAGGCATAACGGAATCCTTCCATAAAGGCCGGCAGCACCGCTCCCGCGCCAACGCCTGTGGCGTGCTTCAGATCATCGACTGCATTTCTTCCGGTAACCGCGACCAGCCGCGCGCTGATAATTGCGGTGGCCAGCGCCGTCCCGGCAGAATGACCCAGACTACGGACGACTGACAAGAAAGATGATCCCACTCCCAGCCGTTCTCTGGGAATCGAGCTCATCAGGGAATTGTTGTTCGGAGTTTGAAAGATTCCCAACCCCAATCCTAAGAGTCCTAGTCTTAGAACCAAGTCAAAAGAAGACGCGTTGATCGAAACATAAGACAGCAGAAAGCAGGCAATTGCCTTGAGCGTTAATCCCGCCGCGGTAAGCAAGCGCGCCGAAACCTTCTCCGAAAGCCATCCAGCCACCGGCGCCACCAATGCCAACGCCAAAGGCGTCGGCGCGACGAGCAGCCCGGCCTGCAGCGGATCCAAGCCCATGGCGAGCTGTAAAAAGAAAGGCATGACCAGATTATTTAAGCTAATTACCATGAAGCTGATCAGGCGAGCGATGTTGCCATGGCTAAATGCGCGAATCTTAAAAAGCCCCAAATCAAGCAGAGGAAAGCGGCTGCCCGCCTCCCACCAAATGAAAAAAGCTAATGTGGCCAGACCAAGACCAAGTTCGCTTAGGATCGGAACGCTGCTCCAACCCGCCCTCTGCCCTGCCGTTAGCCCCAGCAGCAAGGCGCATATAGCCAACGCGAAACTCACCGCGCCGGCAAAGTCGAAGGACTCTTTCGCGCCAGGCCGTGCCGGCTCATCGGCGTCATCGCGCAGCAGATAACAGGCCGCCGTGAAACCGATAATCGACAGCAGCGAAGTCAGAAAAAAGTTGGACCGCCAGCCCAGCGCATAAGTGAGTAGTCCGCCAATCACCGGGCCCAAGGTATAGCCGAGCGCTGAAACCGTGCCGCCGGCGATTCCCATAGCGCGACCGCGCTCTTCCGGCGGAAAAATCGCCGCCACCATCGCGAAGCTGTTCGTCATAATCAGCGCACTGCCGATCGCCTGCAGCCCGCGCAAGAAAATCAATTGCCAAGCGTCCTGCGCAAAACCGGCGACCAGCGAAGTCCCCGCATAGACAAAGAATCCTACCCGGTATACCTTGGCCCGACCGATCATGTCCGAGAGTCTGCCGCAGGGAAGATAGAGAGACGCCGTCACCAGCGCATAGATCACCGCAATCCAGCCTGCCAAAGCCAGGTCCGCTCGCAAATCGGTGATAATCACCGGAAGCGCAATGCTGAGCAGCCCGATATCAGTGGTCACCATAAACGTTCCTAATGACACAACCGCCAACGACCACCACCGATGGCGCTGCGTGATCGGTTCATGACCGGGGGACGAAATCATGGGTGTGAAGAATGTGATGTGACTAGGGGGTTCCGGATGATTGACCGTGTGTGCTAATAAGGACAGCCCATCAGTTAGCTTGGATTTCCTGCCTCGATACTCGGGTACTCGGGTGCAAGGTGATTTTCTACGCTGACGGCTGAGACGCGAGCTCCGGACCGGCGCACCGGACCTGTTCGCCGCCATGACTTCGCTCTCCCGCGTCGCCCTTTAGAATCGCTCACAGCTTTGTTTTTGTGGGATCGATAAGGATCGCAACGCCGCGGTCACTGGACAACCGGCCAGCAACGCCCTTTTCTTTTCATGATGCTCAAGGATATACCGTAGAGCTCCCGCAAGATATCGCCCTTCAGCACGCGGTCCGTATTGCCACAATCAACTACCCGGCCGTCTTTCAAGATGAGAGTTTTTTTGAACATCGGCAGAATTTCTTCGACGTGATGGGTGACATAGATCAGAGCCGGGATTCTTGACTGGCGGGCGATTCGCCCAAGCGTCGCTAAAAAATTTTCACGCGCGCCCGGATCCATGCCGGCGCACGGCTCATCCAACACAATCAGGTAAGGCCGTGTCATGCGGGCGCGCGCGATCAATACCTTCTGCTGCTCACCCTGAGATAAAACCCCAAACTCCTGATCGCGCAGGTGATCGCAACCCATCTCGGACAAGTAGCGCCGAGCGGCCGCGTAATCCCTCTTGCCGGCATCGCCGCCAAATTGTTCGAGAAGGCCGATCTGCGCGAACCTTCCCGATACCACGGTTCTAATGATTTTTTCGTGATTCGGTATTTGCGCCGTCAAAGTTGATGTTACCCAGCCGATGCTCTTGCGCAGTTCAGGAAGATTGGTCAGCGACTTCCCTCGCCGAAACACTTCGCCGCCGGCGTTAGGCCAGATATAGCCACAAGCAATCTTTAACAGTGTGGTCTTGCCGGAACCATTGGGACCCAGAATGGCCCAATGCTCGCCGGATCGAACCGACCAGTCGATATTCCGGAGAATTGCTTTACCGTTGCCGACGTATGAAACATCGCGAAGTTCGAGCGCAGGAATTTTTATCACGCGGGTTCAACCTCGACACAGAACTAATGCACTTTTGCTCAAAGTAAAAGCAATCCGCACTGCCTTGGTTTTTCTTGAGCCGGCAGTTATGTCTGCGGTAATGCTGGAGCGATGCCGGAAGAGCAACGCGAGGGCAGTGTTTTTCAGCAGCCGTGGAGATTAATGAATAAGGGGAGGCTCAGATGAGTGGTTCAACGACGGAGCAGGACGCGGTTCTCAAGTTAATCGACGAACAGGAGTTGGTCGAATTGGCTGTGGCGATGGGAAATATCAAGGCGCCATCTGGCTACGAGCAACCGATGGCGGATTTCGTGCTGCGATGGCTCAGGGCAAATGGTTTTGACAACTCCTACCAGCAACTGGTTTCCGAAGGGCGCTCAAACACGATCGGCATACTGCCGGGCACGGGGCCAGGTAAGAGTTTGATCTTCAACAGCCATATGGATTCCGAGCAAGGCATGCCGATGCGCCTCGATGAGGAACCTCCGCCTGGCCCCACCGCATCAGTCGATCAGGATAAGAAAAGAATCTTTGGCCTGGCGGTGCAAAACGATCGCGGTCCGATGGCGGCGTTCATGATCGCGACCAAAGCCATCAAAAACAGCGGCATTGGTTTAGCCGGCGATATCCTGATGACGATGGTAGTCGGCGAGATCGGCATGGGACCGGTGGATGAATTCCGCGGCGCGAAATTCATCGGCAAAGGTTATGGCAGCCGCCATGCAGTGACCCATGGCATCAACGGCGATTTCGCTTTGATCGCCGAAACTACCGATTTTGGCGTCACCTGGATCGAGGCAGGCGCCGCTTATTTCAAAGTGACTGTGGACGGTAAAAGTTTTTATACGCCAAGAATACCCGAACGGGGTGAGCTCAAAGACAATCCCAATGCCCTGATCAAAATGGTCGCGGTAATCCAAGCCATCGAGAAGTGGGCCGTAGAATACGAGAGAAAACACACGATTGAATATCCGGTCGGCAAAATGGTTCCCAAAGTCAGTATCGGCGCGATTCGCGCCGGCGCCCCGTACAAGCCCAGCACCACACCGAAAAGCTGCAGCATCTATGTCGACGTGCGGGTGCCGCCGCCGCTGAAGTTCAATCTGGTGGAGCGGGAACTGCGCGACGTTGTCCAATCGGTGGGATTGGGCGGAACAATCGAATGTTTCATGGCGCGCAAAGGCTACGAAGGCAAGAATGTTGAGCCTTTGATCGATGCCATTCGCAATGCGCATTTGCTCGTCAGAGGCGCTCCGCCGCCGCCCGTAAGCACGGCTGAAACCAGTATGTGGCGCGACATCAATATTTTTAACGAAGTGGGAATTCCCGCGGCGACTTTTGGTATGCCGCGCAAGAGCGCGCCGGACGCAGTGGAGCGATTCGTCGAAATAAAGGACATCGTCGATGCCGCGAAGATGTATGCACTCGTCGCGCTCGAGATTTGCGGCGCTCAGAAGGATTGACCAGAGATCACAACGACGAAGTCGAGAGGCGGACTCCTCGCTCCTTCAGCCCACGGCCGTTCGGGGACCGGATGATCCAAGCACGACGGAAATGCGGTAAACAGAAAGCAGGAATAGTTTAGTTACCTAACAGTTTGCTAAAAATCTATTGCAGGTTGCTCAAAAAGATCCAGAAGCAAGGCGAGCGAAAAATCGACGAGCTAAGGCGTACTTACAGTACGTCGCAGCGAGGCGATTTGAGCACAACGAAGCATATGAGTCTTTTTCAGCAACCTGCTAATTGACAAGACCATTCGACCATAGTAAGCCGCAACCGATGAGCGACATGATCACGGTTGCCGAACAAACCAACAGCAATCACTCGGTACGCGGCTACTGCGCGTTGTGCACGGCGCACTGCGCCACTATCGCCACGGTGGAAAACGGCCGAGTCGTCGCTCTCGATGCCGATCACGATCACCCCAATGGCGGCGTCATATGCGTCAAAGGCAAGGCCGCGCCGGAGCTGGTTTATCATCCCGATCGACTCAATCATCCGCTCAAGCGCACCAGACCCAAGGGCGATGCCGATCCGGGCTGGCAGCGAGTGAGCTGGGACGACGCCCTGGATGATATTGCAAATCGCCTGAGCGCGATTCGCAATCAGCACGGCGCTAAAGCATTGGCGCTGGGTAAAGGGACCCGGAGCGGTACCTCGGTGGCTGATGTCGAGCGCTGGCTCGGTCGCTTTCTCAATTTGTTTGGCAGTCCCAATTGGGTTTCGACAACCCATGTCTGCAACTGGCACAAAGACACCGGTTTTAGCTATACCTTCGGCAGCAGCATTCCAACTCCGGACCTGGCGCACAGCAAAAGCTTTCTTCTCTGGGGCCATAATCCAAGCTCGACGTCATTAATCCTCGCCCACGATATCGTCAGCGCGCGCAGCCGCGGCATGAAAACCGTCGTGATCGATCCGCGCCGCGTCGGCATCGGCAGTCAAGCCGACATACTGCTGCAACCGCGGCCCGGCACCGACGGCGCGCTCGCGTTGGCTTTAATCCATTGCCTTATGGAGGAGAGCTGGTATGACGCCGGCTTTGCGCGTCAATGGACCAACGGCGCCTTTCTTTTAGATACCGCCACCAACAAAGTCGTCACTGAAGCCGACCTTGTCGCGAATGGCGCGGCGAATCGATATCTCGTATGGGATGAGATTCAGAACCAAGCGGTCATCTACGATCCGAGCACCGGCGGCTACGAACGCGACAATATTCAGCCCGCGCTGTTCGGCCGGCGGGCATTGAAAGGAAGATCCGGCGAAGAAATCGCGTGTATGCCGGTTTTTGAAAAACTCGGCGAGATCGCTGCCGCATATGCGCCCGAACGCTCGGAAGAAATCACCTGGGTGCCGGCGAAAAACGTCTGGCGGACCGCTTTGCTACTGGCGCACAATCGACCGGTCAGCATGTACATGTGGAACGGGCTTGGGCAGCATACCAATGCGACGCAGACCAGCCGCGCCATCGCATCGCTCTATGCGCTTCTCGGCGACTACGATCGCCAGGGAGGTAACGTTATTTTCCCTGGCTTGAAGGTCAATGATGTCGGCGGTAAGGAATTTTTGCCGAGGGATATGGCCGCCATTCGCATCGGCCGCGAGAAAAAACCGCTTGGCCCGCCGGCCAAGCCCGGCAACTGCACGGCCTACGATATTTTCACGGCGATTCTCGAACAGCAGCCTTACCCGGTCAAAGCGTTTCTGAACTTCGGCTCCAACACGGTCCTCTCCACCGCGGACTCGAGACGCGCCCGCGAGGCGATGATGGCCGTTGAACTCGGCGTCGCAGCCGATCTCTTTATGACGCCGACCGCGGAGCTTTGCGATTACGTGCTGCCGGCCACGAGTTTCCTGGAGATGGCAGGTATCACGACGAGCTTTGAACACCGGCCGGCGGGCAAGACTCACATGCAGTACCGGCCCGCGGTGGTGCAACCGGCGGGCGAGCGGCGCTCCGATACCTGGATCATTTTTGAATTGGCCAAACGGCTCGGTTTCGGCGACAAATTCTGGGACGGTGATGTCGAAGCCGGTTACGCCTACGAGCTCGAACCCACCGGAGTGACTTTAACGCAACTCAAGCAGTCTGCCGGCGGGATCTCAATTCCAGCGCAGCCGGCCTACCAGAAATACGCCGGGATCAACAAAGACGGCGCGGTGCGTGGTTTTGCCACACCTTCGAAGAAGGTTGAGCTTTACTGCGCGACCTTTGCCGCGCACGGTTATCCGGCGTTGCCGGAATACATCGAGCCTGCGTTGAGTCCGGTCAGTCGGCCGGACATCGCCGCGGAATATCCGCTTGTGCTGACCAACGCGAAGTTCACCACCTTCATTCATAGCCAGCAACGCGCGCTGCCGAGTCTGCGTAAAATCTCGCCGCAGCCTACCGCCGATATTCATCCCGAAACGGCCGCGCTTTATGGAATTGCCAACAAAGAGTGGATGATTGTCGAAAGCCCTCGCGGCGCGATCAAGGTGAAGGCGCGGGTGACCACGAACATCGTCCCCGGCGTGATCTGTTGCCAGCACGGCTGGTGGCAGGACTGCAAAGAGCTGGAACTGCCCGGCTATGATCCCTACAACAGCAACGGCGCCAATCCGTCAACTCTCATCGGCACGGACATTACCGACTCAATCAGCGGCTCGCTGCCGCACCGCTCTTATCTCTGCCGTGTGCGTCAAGCCGGCTGAGCGGAAATGCCGCTGCCCCGCATGCGTAGAGCGGGATTTTGCAGTTGGGAGTAACGCAACAAAGCGACGCGTAAAATTGCGTCGCATCCGGTCTGTTGATGTTTTCCGAAAGCGCCTGATCTACCGCATCAAGGTAGAAAGCAAATAACGGCCTGAGGAGGTTTTCGATGGTTAGATCGATACGGACGGGCGCCTTTGCGCTGGTTTCTTTACTGCTTGCCTGTTCGGCTTGGGCTCAATCTGAAAGTATGGACGAGCTTTACAAGAAAGCCTTGAAAGAAGGCGGCACATTGAATTTCTACGGCACGTTGGCGCAGATCAACGCTGAAAAAATCCTTCCGGTATTCGAGAAAAGCTTCCCCGGGCTCAGGATCAATCACATCGATTCGACTAACGATAAGCTGGTTGCGCGCGCCATAGCCGAAGCCAGGGGCGGAAAAACCATAGCTGATGTCTTACAGGTGAATTTAAGCGAAGCGATTCAGGCCCACGATCAAAAGCTATTGTTGGAATTGAATATTCCCGAGGCTCGGGAATACCCCGAGGGCATGAAGGGAAGCTTTTGGGTTGCGTCCGACTTGGACATTTATATCGCCGGCTGGAACACTAACCTGGTCAAGAAAGATGAAGAGCCGAAGCAATTTGACGACTTTGCCGACCCTAAATGGAAAAACCGCTTGATCGGCGAGCCCCGGGATATCGAGATACTGATTGGCTTGGCAAGGTACAAGTTCAAGAGCGACGAAAAGGCCATTTCTTTGATGAAGAAAATTGCCGCCAACAATCCGGAGTTCCACAGAGGCCATTCTCAGTTGGCCGAGCTGCTGATCGCCGGACAGTCCGCGGCTTGTTTTACCTGCTATTCTCATCATTTTCCGCGCCGCATCCAAAAAGGCGCGCCGCTGAACTATATGCTGACCGAAGGGGTTGCGGGGATCGGCTCCATGACCGTTCTTAAAAACGCGCCTCATCCCAACACGGCCCTGTTGTTCGCTCGCTGGATCACCAGCCGGGAGGGACAGAAAGTGATGGCAGCGGGTGGACGCACCACGGCTCATCCGAACGTCGAGCCTCCGGAAAAGGTTCGGCCGGCGAAGATCTATCCTATCAGTGTCGCCGATATTCAGCAGTACCCCAAGTACGAAAAAATCTGGAAAGAGATATTTAAGCTGCGGTAAGACTTACGTCGATTATCCGCTGGTGGCGGGTCGGAGGATACTACACGCCGAGGTAACACCACAGCGCGACCGCGCTCTTGCAACCGGCACAAGAGAATTTTAGGTCTCGCTACTTAAAATTCACCTTGACTGCGATTGCTTCCGGGCGACCTGACCTGCTTTGACCGATTCAACGATCGTTTGTTTTCTTAGGTCGATGACCGCCACTTCATCGCTGCTCTCGCAGCCGACGAAGGCGCATTCGTTGTCCGGGCTGAAGGCCAGGTGCGCCGGGGCTGGGCCGACTTCAAGTCGTGCTCGTATTTCGTGGCGGCGAGCATCGATGATGCAGACGCTGGATTCGCCGGTGTTCGAGACCACAAGCCAATCGCCGTCGTTGCTAAGCGCGAAGAAGTGCGGATAAATACCCACCGGGATCATGGCGATCACATGCCATGGTCTTACAATCCCATACCGTCAGATTATCGGAGGCAAAATTGGCGACGTATCCGTAACGTCCATCCGGGCTAATCACCGGAAGATGCGCCCCTCGCCCGGCTGGTATCGATGCGACGACCTCATGAATTCCGATATCGATGACCGTCACGTCATCCGACACGGTGTTCGCCACGTAACCGAAGCGACTCTCGGGATCGAAGGCGATGTGCCCCGGACCCATACCGACTTTAATCTCGCCGGCAACGGAATAGTTCCGGCCATCGATGACCGTGACCGTATGCGAAGCGGAGTTGGGCTGGTAAGCCCAACGGCTGTCCGGGGAAACCGCAATGTCGTGGGGTGCGATGCCGACCGCAATCCTTGCGCGAAGCTCGCCATCGGAGCCGAGCACTGTGACCGACCGTTCCGGGCCGCTCGGCAAATAAATGGCGTCTCCGTTTGTAGAGACGCAGGGAAGCAGTGGACGCTTTCCGGTCGAAGCTGTCGCCAGTACTTCATCGTTGGTCGTGTCGATAATCGTCACGTCGTTGGAGCCGCTGTTAGCGACATAAAGACGTTTCCCGTCGCCGGACAATTCCAGATGCGATGGATCGTCGCCGGTAGGAATGTGTTTTTTCAAACGCCGCGTCGCCCCATCGATGACCGCGACCCGATTGTCAGTCGTATTTGCATACACGCGGCCGTCGTCATGGCTCACGACCGAGTGCGCGCCTCGAACTCCTGTGCGCGGCGTCGATCCATCAGGATCCAGAGTCAAGTTAAAGCCGTCGCAATCTTGCTCCAATCCCACTCGGTAGCCGCGCTCCAACAGAGAGATGTACTGCCGCACCGGCAAGTCCTGCACGCGCGCTCGCACTACAGCGCCCTTACCGCGCAGCAAAACGTGTTGCTCTTTCAATCGAGCTACCTGCTGATCTGCAGTTGAGTTGTCGACATCAAGATGAACGGTTTGCAAAGACATGGGATTCTCCCTCACTCATCGCATCAATTTAATTGTTCGCTCATTGTCTTCACCGGCGGCCGCAACATCAGGCTGAGAAACGCCGATGTGATCAGTGCCGCGCCGAACAGCATAAAAGAAAGATCGTAGGCGCCGGTGAGATCGAACAGAAACCCGAAAAACGGCGGTCCGAAAGCGGCCACAGTCTGTGAAATGAGCAAACCCAGGCCGCGAACTTTGCCGAGTGAACGACGGCCAAAGTAGTCTGCCCAGAGAATATCGGGAAGGACCATGTTGCCTCCCAGGCCAATACCATAGAGAAAAAATCCGGCATAGAGACAGAAGAGATTATCGGTCATGACCGCGAGGCCGAGGCCGATCCCCTGGACAACGAACCGCAATGTGGCCGCAAAGCGCGTGTCGATTCGTTCAGCGAGAATACCCCAAGCTATCGGCGAGGCAAGCTGCATGGATGCGATGACGCTCATCACGGTGGCGGCGACAACCGGCGGATGACCCAAATCATTGACGTACGGAAACACGTGAAGATTCAAGCCCGTCACGCCGATGCTGGAAATGCCGAAAGTAACCACGAGCAGCCAAAACGCCCGCGTGTGTAGCGCTTCGTTTCGTGTCCAGTCGACATCGTCGCGGAGCGCTTGGGATGTGATCGAAGGAGTCTGGGCTGTATGGGTGATCGGCTCATCCTTCGGAGACGCTGAGGAAGCGCCATCGGGATTGAGCCCCATGTCTTCGGGCGAACGGCGCACGATCAGCAGCGCCGGCCCGACTACCAAAACCAACGTGACAATTCCGAACACCAGCCATGTCTGGCGCCATCCAAGCCAAACGATCAATGATGCCGCCAGCACGGGCATGCCCACTTTGGCAAAACCGATGCCCATGCTGGTAAGCGCCAGCGCCCGGCCGCGCTTGCGCGAAAACCAATGGGCAATGGCCAGATTGATTACGATATATCCCATGAACGAATCGCCGATGGTGATGAGACTCAAGCGCACGATGCTGAATTGGAAAAAATTATCGACGTGGCTGAGAACGATGTAACCAAGGCTGGCGATGATCGCGCCGAAAACCATCAACCAGCGACCGCCATAACGATCCATTAACGTGCCGATCACCGGCGCCAGGAATGCCGCGATCAGCCCTTCACCCGAACGGAGCAAAGAGAAAACGCCGCGCGAGACGCCCAGATCGGCAGTGAGCGGTTTCAGAAACACGCTCATGGTGCTGGCGAGAGAAAAAGCGGAGGCAACGTTGGCTAGAAAACCGACGCCGACGATGTACCAACCATAGAAGAACTTCTCTTTGGCCGCGGGACGCGCCTGTTCGATCGTCGATTCCACATCTAGCCATTAACAGGAATCAAACTCGACATCCAATATTAGAAGTATTTCGCTAGTGTGGTGTCTCTTTAAATTCGTTGAAGAAGTCCAAACGATAAAGCGGCTGAAGTCGAACTCAAATCCCCCTGTTTCCCCCTTTTTCAAAGAGGGATTCTTCTCCGTCGACTCCTAACCCCCTCTTTGGAAAAGGGGTAAGGGGGAGATTTTCGGAGGGAATGTCGTGGGAGTTATGCAGCGAACTTCTGGTACAGGATACTCGTGGTTCATTTAGAGAAAGCTCTCTCACTTCGTTCGAGATAATAGCTCCTGTATTATGATGTCATTCCAAGCGGAATGCGAGGGATATTTTTCCGAGTACGCTTCAAGAAGCTCAGCTGAACATTACCAGTATTTGCGAGGCGAGTGCGGCGTGAAGCGACACCTTGTGTCGCTCAGATGACGAACTTCAAGATGATAAAACCGTTAGTCTCTCTGTTATCCGGCGCAGCGGCTAACCGGGCGCCGCAGTAATGGCTGCTGGCGGCGTTCTCGTTTATACGATAGCCTCATCTAACATCATGAAGGACAGATCTCATATGAAACTGCTCATACTCCTGACTAGTCTCCTTTTCCCGGCAGCGAGCGTCCAGGCGCAAGAAAATACTGGCATCAGACCGCCGTCAGTCACGGCACAGGGCGAGGCGGTCATCACCGCGGAGCCAGACCAGGCGCAAATCGACATCGGGGTCCTCACCCAAGCGCGCAATGCGCCGGATGCAGCCAAAGAAAACGCCGAGAAGCTTAGCCGTGTGCTGGCGCAGATCAAGAAGCTCCTCGGCAAAGGCGATGAGGTCAAAACCACCGGATACTCGTTGAATCCAAACTACCGCTATCCCCAAGGCGGGAAGCCGGAAATAACCGGCTACACCGCCGCCAATGTTCTGCAGATCAGAACCGGAAATTTGGCAGGCGTCGGCAAGCTAATCGACGCCGGCATGCAATCCGGCGCCAATCAGATCAACCGGCTTGTTTTCACATTGAAAGATGAGCATTCAGCGCAAGTTCAGGCGCTGCGCATGGCAGCGCAAAAGGCTCAGTCGAAGGCGGAAGAAATGGCCGGCTCTCTAGGATTGAAAGTCGTCAGGGTCCTCTCGTTGACGGAAAATGAACGAGGAGTGCGCCCGATTATCGCCCAGACACGGGGCATGCAAGCGGAAGCCCTGGCATCCGCCGCACCGACACCGGTCGAGGCCGGCACCATCGAGGTGCGCTCGTCAGTGACGCTGAGCGCGGAGATCGGTCCGCGTTAAGCGCCGGCATACTCCGGAGCAGCAGCACTCAGTCGTTCCCTGAAACGGTTTGAACGTTTTGAACGACTCGAACTGGTTAAGCCTCTTGCCTTCAGCTCTGATCTTGAACCGTGGAACGGTTGAACGATTGCTTATCGAAACTCCGGCCTATCTTTTAAATAATGCTCACGCATCTTCGGCCGGTACCGTTCCATCAAATCTCGATTCAAATCCAGCGGCGGTTTTTGGTCCGGCGGCAGTAAAGGCCGATACTCGACGTCGCCGATTTCTTGTTTGAAGCTTTCCCTGGCTTTGACAACGATCTGCGGATCTAGCAACACATCGATGGCCGATGCCGCCATAGCTTTTGCTCCGGCCACCGCGCCTTTGTGCGCGATCGATGTGGCCAGAGACACACCGGCGGACCAGTGATGGTACGATACGCCGGGAATATTCGATGGAAAGGTGATCAGCCCCGTCGGCACCACCCACGAGACCTCGCCGGAATCGTTGGCGGAAACCGATTGCACACATTCTTTGAGCGGGGCAACTTTGGTGGGCATGCCCGTTGGTTTAGCCTTCACTTTGGTCTGAACTTCGTGAACCAATTTCTGCTCGCCTTCCGTCCACTGCGGCATGCCGATCGCTTCTATGTTCCTTTGAATGACCTCCGCCAGCGTTCGATTGGCCCGGGTCGGCCAGACCGCGCTGAGGACATTCACATCGTACGAGGTCTCGGTCATCATCGCCGCGCCTTGGGCAACACGCTTGGCTTTTTCAAACAGCGCTCGGGTTTTCTCGGCCGTGGCTTCACGGAAAAACCACCAGATCGTCGATCGATTGGGAATGACATTGGGCTGGTCGCCGCCGTTGGTGATCACCCGATGGCTTCGCTGAGTGGGCTCCAAGTGCTCTCGCAGTTTATCCCAGCCGATGTCCATCAGCACCGCCGCGTCCAAAGCATCGCGGGCGTTCCAGGGCGCGGTGGCGGCATGGGCGCTCTGTCCCTTGAAAGTGAACTCAGCGGAAATAAGCGCATACTGCCGCAAGCCGTAAACAGTGCCGAGCTCTTTGCCGATATGATCGTGCAATGCCACATCGACATCTTTGAAATAGCCGTCGCGCACAAAATACGGACGGCTGACGAGCTGCTCTTCCGCGGGGGCGCCGAAAACTTTCAGGGTGCCCTTGATGCCGAATTCATCGATGGTCTTTTTGATCGCCAACGCCGCGGCGATCATCACCGCGCCATTGACGTTGTGCCCCTCGGTATGCCCTGGAGCGCCGTCGACAATCGGCGTCGGCTCCGCCACACCGGGCGCCTGGGAGCACCCCGGAGTCGCATCGAATTCCGTGTGCAGCGCAATCACCGGCTTGCCCGACCCGTAACGCGCTATGAACCCCGTCGGCATTCCCGATGGGTTGCGCTCGATGGTGAATCCGGCTTTCTCGAGGATCTGCATCATCAATCCGGAGGTCTCGAACTCCTGCATGCCGAGCTCGGCAAAGTAAAAGATGTTGTCGCACAACAGCGCAATCGGTTCACTGTTGCTCTCGATGTTTTCCAGGGCAAGCTTCTTTGCTCGACCACCATCCATAATCGGTCTCCTATCCAAAAAAGGCGCTCTATTTCGATGGATATCACGGAGCAAGCAACAAGTTAAAGTCGACCCCTACTCTACTTTAGTATGTCGACCATTTTCGCCGCGTCACAGCGAATGAACCGGTTACATGATGCCGACCAGCGGCCCGGGGGTAGCTAAATGACTTGGAGGAGTTAGAATCTTGATATTCACTTTACCACGGCGCACGAAACCAACCATTCACTTATCGAAGTAGAAGCCATGAGCAAAAACATAACCCGCGAATCCGGCGATATGGCAGATGTGGTTGAGAGAAACATTCAAGCCCTGCTATCCCGGCGTAACCAGGAGGAAAAGACAAAAGGCGTTCAAGACCGAATAGCGGATGCAATAAGCCGCTTTGCCGGCAGTATGATTTTTGTCTACATACACTTAATCGGTTTCGGCGTTTGGATCATTGTTAATCTCGGATGGACACCGCTACCGACGTTCGATCCAACTTTTGTTGTTCTGGCGATGTTTGCATCAGTGGAAGCGATTTTTCTTTCGACCTTCGTGCTGATCACGCAGAATCGGATGGCTGCCCAAGCCGACCGTCGCGCCGACCTCGACCTGCACATCAGTCTTTTGGCTGAACACGAAGTAACCCGATTGATCAGCCTCGTCACCGCCATGGCCGAGCGCATGGGAATAGAAGCCGCATCCGACCACCCGGAGCTGGCTGAATTGAAGAAAGATGTTGATCCGGAAAAGGTCTTGGAGAAAATCGAAGAGACAGAGTCAAATATGACTAAGAAAGCTTCGGATCAACCTTGACCGCGTTGCGGATCCCCACAAAACCCGGACACCATTGGGTCGCATCTGCGGCCCCAATCCTAAGCCGATTTTCCCGGATCTTTATAGTAGTTCTTATAATACCACTCGGCAATTTCTCCACTGGTTGTGCGCCAGACGCCGTCATGAGAGCAAATGTAATCGAGCGCCTTCTCCAGATATGAAATTCGAAACGGCAGGCCGATTACGAACGGATGCAGCGGCAGACAAAGCACCCGGCCGCCGGAAACGCTGTCGCGGTAAAGCGTGTCGAAGTGATCGCACACCATTCGGTAATATTGTTCGGCCGTGTGGTTCTCGCGATTGAAGACCCTGATGTCGTTAACACCGAGTTCGTAGGGCACGACGATCATTCTCCCTGTCTTCACCCGCATCGGCGTAGGCTGCTCGTCGTTGCCCCAGTCGCAAACGTATTCGAAGCCTTCGGCGGCGAGATGATCCGGCGTATCGAATGTCTCGCCCAGTCCGGGACCTAGCCAACCTTTTGGCTCTTTGCCGGTCGCTGCAGTGATAGTTTCTCTAACCTTGTGGATGATTCCACGCTCTTCATCAGCCGAGTAATCCAGCATCGACACGCTGTTGGTCAAACCATGACCGAGCCATTCCCAGTTGCGTTTATTGCCTTCCGCAATAATCTGGGGATGGTGTTCACACACCTCGGCATTGAGCAGAACGCTGGCGCGTATTCCGAATCTATCGAGCACATTCATGATCCGGAATACGCCCACCCGTGATCCGTAGTCGCGCAGGGTATATCCCGGCACGTCCGGCTTATGATTGCTGCCTGAGCCGCGAATCGGCATATCGAAATGAAAGTATTCAATATTAGGCGCCACCCAAAGGGCGATGCGGCCATTGTCGGGCCAGGCGATTTTTTCTCGACCGATGATGGGACTGTAATCGTAGCGCGGATTCTTCATTGATCTCTTACTCCTTCGCGAGAACTGATGAATCTGGTTGGAAAGTAAGGCGCGTCATTCACAGATACTTGCCGGTGCTTTTACAAATATTCATTTGACACATCATTGCAGCGTTTGCTACAAGCCGTGCCAGAGTCCGGTTGCTGCGTTTCGCATGGCCATCTCTAAAGCTGTGGCGCAGTGATTATTCCCGCCCCGAAGTGTGATGGCCCGGTGCAGGCGCACGCTTTGATAGACTTACATCTGCCGCTATGACCGGTTTGGCTTCAAGGTGACAGGAAACGATTAGCATCGAGGAGGTGCTCATGGCCGATCTCACAGAGGAGCAACGAAAGTCGTATTGGCGTTACAACATCACGCTCACCACCATTCTCCTGGTCATTTGGTTCGTTGTAACCTACCTTATCTCCGGGCTCTGGGCGGGTTGGCTTAATCAGTTCTCTTTCCTCGGATTCCCACTCGGCTACTACATGGCTGCGCAGGGATCGCTTGCGATCTTCGTCATTGAAATCGCGGTGTATGCCTATCTGATGAACAAACTGGACAGAGAGTACGGCATCCTGGAGGGAGATTGACCATGAGCCTGGCAAAAATCTTCACTTATTACACCATCGGATTTATTGGCGTAACCATTATGATCGGCATTGCCGAACAATTATTTGGTTTGCCGCCCAATTGGATCGGTTGGATCTTTATGGGCTTGTCGCTGGGTATCTATATTGTTATCGGCATCGTCACCCGCACCTCCAACCCTGACCAATACTATGTCGCTGGACGGGGCGTTCCCGCCGTCTTCAACGGCATGGCCACCGGTTCCGATTGGATGTCAGCCGCTTCGTTTATCTCAATGGCCGGGGCGCTTTCCGCTCAAGGCTTCGCCGGTCTCGCTTACGTCATGGGTTGGACCGGCGGTTATCTGTTACTCGCTGTCTTTCTCGGCCCTTACCTGCGCCAGTTCGGCGCCTATACCATTCCGGATTTTCTCGGCGCGCGTTACGGCGGCAATTTCGCCAGGATCATCGGCGTCGTCGCCGCGATCGCCTGCTCGTTCACCTACCTGATTGCCCAGGTGACCGGCGTCGGCCTGATTGTCTCGCGCTTTATCGGCTTGGATTTCAATATTGGCGTCTTCGTCGGTCTGATCGGCGTACTCTTCTGCTCGGTGCTGGGAGGCATGAAGTCGGTGACTTGGACCCAGGTGGCGCAGTACATCATCTTGATTGTCTCCTATCTGGTTCCCGTTGTGTATCTTTCCTATCAACTGTTTGCGATACCGATTCCCGAAATCACCTATGGCCGCGTGCTCCAGACCAATAACGCCAAAGCCATCGAGATCACCCGCGATGCCAGAGAGAAGGAGACCCGGGCGCTGTGGGCAAAGGAGGCGGAGCAGGCCAACGCCAAGCTCAAGGCGGGCGCAGTCGATGAAGCGACTGCGGAAAAACTCAGGGCAGCTGCAAAAATTGCTACGCAGCAAGCCACAGCCCCCGCCGCCAGTGACGACGCCACAGTGGGACGTTACCTCACGGTACCGAGCGGCGTCGGCATGTGGAATTTTCTGGCGTTGACCTTTTGCCTGATGGTAGGCACAGCGGGCCTGCCCCATATTCTTACTCGGTATTACACAACGCCGTCGGTGCGCCAGGCGCGGACATCGGTGGCGTGGTCGCTGTTCTTTATTTTCCTGCTCTATTTCACTGCGCCGGCCTATGCGGCTTTCGCCCGGTTTGTCATCTACGCGAGGCTGGTCGGAACGCAAATTGCCGAGTTGCCGCGTTGGGTAACGCTTTGGCAGCCCGCCGGTCTTTTCGAGGTCATCGATAAAAACGGCGACGGCATCGTTCAGTGGGCGGACTTCGTGGTCAAATCCACCGACTTCGTCGTCCTGTCGATGCCGGAGGTCGCCGGCCTGCCGTTTGTCATCACCGGCCTGGTGATGGCCGGCGGCCTGGCCGCGGCATTGTCTACGGCGGACGGCTTGTTATTGACCATTGCCAACGCCTTCTCACACGATCTCTACTATAACGTCATCGATCCCAAAGCGTCGCTGACCAAACGACTCACGATCACCAAGATTTTGCTGGTAATAACCGCGCTGGTAGCGGCTTGGGTATCAACTTTCCGGGTCGCCATCATAGTGGAGTTGGTCGCATGGGCTTTCAGTTTGGCGGGCGCGTCCTTCTTTCCTGCTCTGGTCATGGGCATCTGGTGGCGGCGCGCCAATAAGGCCGGGGCTTGCGCCGGCATGCTCGCGGGTCTCGCGGTGACCGCGTATTATATGATCGGCAGCCGCTTCTACGGCGTTTCATGGTTTGGCACTCAGACTATTGCCTCGGCGGTTTTTGGATTGCCGGTTGGTTTCCTGACGATCTGGATCGTGTCGCTCTTAACCGAGGCGCCACCCAAGCCGGTTCAGGATCTAGTGGCGAGCGTTCGTTATCCAAAATCCGGACAGGCTATAACATCCGATCCATTAGGCCGCGGGGTACCGATCGGCGCGCGCTAAAGTTGTGTCGACGCGAGGGGGAGGCGCCTCGCGTGGACTTTTTATGAATGGATTTGTCTTGCAGCTGGTCGTCCTCCTGCGCTTTATCTGTTTCATAGCCGTATTCTATCTGATGCTGCATATCCTGGTGTCACGGATCATCAAAAGACCCGAACACAAAGTTCTTTGGTTCTTCTCGGTATTGACCGGGCCGCTTACTCGACCCGTCAGAGTTTGGCGTTCGGGCGATGTGCCTGAACAGCGATTGCGATGGATAGCCTTGATGTTCTACGGCGTGCTGTGGCTGGTTGCCGTGGCGCTGAGCCGAGTGCTATCCGGTTCATCGCCACAGTCGCTTTAAGCCGATCGAATGTCCGCCTCTCTCCTCACCGAGTCCGCGTATAATTTAAATCTGCCGGTCAAGCATCTGATTAAGCGCGCGCCGGTCTTCATCGATGCCGATGCGTCCGTGGCCGCGGCGGCCTCGACGATGCAACAAGCCGGAATCGGCTCGGTATTGATCGCAGGCGATTTGCCCGGGATTATCACCGATCGCGATCTCCGCGGCCGCGTATTGGCGGCAGGGCTCGGGCCGGAGGCGCGTGTCAGTCAAGTGATGTCACGGCCGGTGAAGACAATCGATGCCAGCGCGCCGATCTTTGCCGCTTTACAACTCATGCTCGAGAATAACATTCACCACTTGGCCGTCGTCGATGCGGCATCGATTATCGGCGTTATCAGCGGCACCGATCTTCTGCGTCACCAGATCAACAATCCGCTGTACCTCCGGCGCACCTTGGATCAAATCCAGGAACCGTCGGCACTGGGTAATTATGCGGGCGAGATTGCAGCGTTGGTCGAAAAACTTTTCAGCGGCGGTGTGTCGGCCACTGAGATCGGCCGGATCGTTTCCAGCCTCAATGATGCTCTGGTAAGGCGGTTGGTCTATCTTGGCGAACAGAGTCTCGGCGCGCCACCGGCGCCATTTGCATGGATCGTCTTCGGCTCTGAGGGACGATTGGAACAAGCCTTACTGACCGACCAGGACAATGCGTTGGTCTATGAAAGCGAATCTGCAGCGACGCAAACTTATTTCGCAGCCTTGGCGAATTATCTTGTGGAGGCGCTGATCCAAGTCGGCTTTCCGCCTTGCGCCGGCGGCTACATGGCAACCAATTGGTGCAAGCCGTTAAACGAGTGGCAAGCGCTTTTTATCCGCCATATACAGACGCCCGAGCCGCAAGCGCTGTTAGAGAGCGCGATCTTCTTCGACTTCCGCTCCGTAGTCGGTGATCTCTCTTTGATACCTTTGGAAGAAACTCTTGCGGGCGCGCGCCGTGAAAAGCTTTTCTTATGGCACATGATTCGCGGAGCCCTTGGATTTCGGCCGCCGCTGGGCTTCTTCAAAAGGATTCGCGCCGATAACGGCAAAGTGGATCTGAAAAAAGGCGGCATCGGGCCCATCGTAGCTTTGGCGCGCGCCGCTGCGCTATGCGCCGGTTCACATGAGCGCTCCACGCTCGCAAGATTAGAAGCGGCCGGCGCGTCGGGTTCGCTCCTCAATAACGAAACCGCTCATACGCTGAGCGAGATTTTTTCTTTTCTCCTGCACCTGCGGCTGCGCCGGCAACTCACTGCTTATCGTCATAAACAGCCCCTGGATCATGCGATCGTCCTAGCCGAGCTATCGACTTTGGAGCGGCGCCATTTGCAAGACGCATTCGTCATGATCAAGCTGATCCAGGACGCGCTTATGCTTGACACCGGCTATTCATGACAATAGATTCGATGACCACGAACACCGGAGCCGCCCACGTCCAAGCAGCAACAAGAGTCGTTGAAAGTCGTGCCCATCGATGAGGCGCATCCGCCGAGCTCGAACTTGTGGCTGGCGCGCTTGCGTGAGGTTGCATCCAACTGGCTCGGGATCATCGGCATCCTGATATTTTTTCTAGCCTGGGAAATCGCAACCCGCACGCACATTCTCAATCCGTTTTATTTTCCGCCATTTTCGCAGATTCTCGCCAAAGGCTACGAGCTTTTCGCCAACGGCTCGATCTGGGAGCACATGCGGTTCAGCCTGACCAATTTTTCCATCGGCTTTGTGATTTCGGTGATACTCGGTGTTGTCATCGGAGTTCCAATGGGCTGGTATCGCAACCTCAGCAAGGCTTTCGATCCGCTGCTCTCGGGTATTTACGCCACTCCGCTGATTGCCTTGCTGCCCCTGATCATCATGGTTTTCGGTCTGGGCCCGATATCGAAAATCATCATGACGATCCTTGCCGCAGTGTTTCCGATCCTGATCAATACCATGGTGGGCATCGCCAACACGGACCATCGTCTGATTACAATGGCACGTGCCTTCGGCGCCAAGGACAGCACCATCTTTCTCAAAGTCTCGGTTCCCGGATCGCTTCCTTACATTGTCGCCGGCATGCGCGTGGCCCTGGGCCGGGCATTGGTCTACATCGTCGTCGCCGAGCAATACGGCGCGGCAACCGGTCTCGGCTATCTAAGCTCAGTGGCGGCGCAACGTTTTCAGATGTCGGCGATGTTCGTTCCCATCGTTATTATCGCGGTTCTCGGCGCGACTTTGAACGAGCTGCTCAAAGCGCTCGAGCAGCGTCTGGAAAAGTGGAAGCCGCAAAAGTAAGCAGCGTGCTAGTGGATTGAACGCAGGAGGAAATCGATGAATGCAGCTAGGATTTCATTACAAACGTTGACGCTGACTCTCTTGATCCTGACATTTGGGATTTCGCAGGGCTTGGCTCAGGGAGCGAAAATGAATGCCGGCCAGGCGGGCGTCAATCCGGGCGCCGGCCTTTTCGTCATCGCCGAGAGAGAAAACCTCTACAAAAAGCACGGGCTCGATGTCAGCATCGTTAAGACCAATACTACAGCCGCGGTTCAGGCAATGCTCGGCGGGAGCATGCAGATGGCAACCGGAGCAGGCGCGGCGGCTTTTGTCACGGCGACACTGGAAGGCGCGCCGCCGTTCGTGCTGGTCGGCTCATGGGTCAATGTTTTTCCGTATAAGATCATGGCGCAGAAAGACATTAAGAAAATCGCCGATCTGAAAGGCAAGACCGGCCATGTCGGCGCGCCTTTCGGTACCATCCCCGACACCGCTCTGAGATTTGCGTTGAACCGATTGAAGATCGATCCGGAAAAGGATGTAAAGCTGGTTCAGCACTCCAGCGCCGACCCCGCGAGTATTCTTGCGGCGATGGAAACGGGCGATGTGCAGTTCGGCATCTTCGCCCCGCCCTTCGATCTCATCGCCGAAAAGCGCGGTTATGAAATGCTGCTCGCGCTACCGGCATTGGGCATCCCCTGGCAACAGAACGGGGAGCTCCTGCCACGCTCGTATTTGAAGAGCAACCGCGACAACGTTGTGCGCTTCATGAGAGCCACGACTGAGGCGATGAGGTTTTTTTTCGAACAGAAAGAAAAAACCATCAGTTACATGGCGCCCTATTTGGGCCGCAGCCGCGAAGAAACCGAATACGCTTACAACATGTATAGAAACTGGGTCGATGTCAGCCCTCGTCCGAAGATCGAAACGATTCGCACCACATTGGAAGCCATCAAAAAGAATACTCCGAAAGCGGCAAATGCAGATCCGGCCTCCTTTATCGATACCAGCATTGTCGATCAGCTGGTCAAAGAAGGCTACGTTAAATAACCAGGGTTCCCGTTTAATAAATCTTTATCCGCGTATCAAAGACTCGACTCACAGGCTGCTCAAAAGACTCAAAGGCAAGGCGCGCGCAGTCCGACGAGCTGAGGCGTACGCTTCAGTACGTTGAAGCGACGCGAACGAACCCAACGAAGCAGGTGAGGCTTTTTCAGGAGCCTGTCGATTTGACGCTCCTGGAGTGCAGTGTTAGCATCCGAGAGTTGCCCTAAGGAGAAATGAAGACGTGAAGCTATATAATTTCGATCTCCTCGCTTATCCCCACGTTCCCAAAGACGCTCCGCGCACGCCGGTGCCAAGCAGTTTTTTCGATCCGATAAAAGGTGCGGCCAACTATGCCGAACATCTAGACGAGATGACCTACTGTGAAGAGCTTGGCCTGGACGGCGTTGTTTTCAATGAGCATCACTATAGTTCCTACGGCACCATGCCGTCGCCAAATCTTATCGCCGCGGCCTTGAGCCAGAGAACCAAGAAGATCAAAATCGGCGTGCTCGGAAATATTCTTCCGCTGCGCGATCACCCGGTGCGCGTTGCCGAAGAATACGCGATGATCGACTGCCTTTCGAAGGGCCGGTTGATCGCTGGATTCGTGCGCGGCATTCCCGCGGAGTATGTATGGTACGGAGTAAACCCGGAAGAATCTCGCGGGCGATTTCAAGAAGCTTATGATCTGATCATGACCGCATGGACCAATTCGGTCTGGAGCTTCGACGGAGAATTTTACAAGCTCAAAGATTGCGCCATCTGGCCACGCCCGGTCCAACAACCCCATCCGCCCATTTGGATTGCGGCGCGCAGCGCCGAGTCCATCGAATGGTGCGTTAAGCGGCACCTGCCGTGCGCCCAGGTATACCAAACCACGGGTCAGATCGAAGATACCTTCAACTACTACCGTAGCAAGGCGAAGGAGGATGGATGGGAAGCCCAGCCGGACGATTTTATTCTATGCCGTCACATCTATATCGACGATTCGAACAAGAAAGCTCAAGAGATCGCCGAGCCGGCAATGCGGTATTTTTTCTCCGTCTACAATCGGGGCTTTAACGATGCCATTAACCAAGCAGCGGCGGATCAACAGAAACTCCTGGCCAAGCTCACCAGCGAACGCTCTTTCAACTACTTCCGCGAAGGCAATCGTTCACGGATCGATTTTTCAACGCTTGGCTGGGACGATTTGATAAAGAGTGGTTATATGATCGCCGGCGACCCCGACAGCGTTGCGCGCCAGATTCAGGATCAGATGAAGCAAATCGGCGCGGATCACTTCATGGGCATGTTCCACATCGGTAACCTCGCTCATGAGAAAGTCATTTCTTCTCTCAATCTGTTCAAGAAAGAAATCATGCCGAGACTGAACTGACGCCAGAGCCGACCCACTTTCATTATTCGAACCGCAAAGCCTGTGCTCAGTCGAAGTCTTCCACCGGAAGGAGTTAAGATGAAGCTCTCTTCGATCTTTGTTTCAGCGTTGACGCTCGTGTCGATGCTGATCAGCAGCCCGCAAGCAGCGGAGAAGCTCGTCGCCGACTATGGCGGGCTCTCCGGTTTTCAAAGCACTGTGTGGGTGGCAAAGGATCTAAAGATATTCGATAAGCACGGCCTGGATGTCGATGTAATCATGATCAACGGCAGTGCTCGGTCGGTGGCGGCGCTGCTGGGCGGCAGCACCCAGTTTGCCACAGGCTCGGCCACCGGTCCGATCGTAGCCGCGGCTCGGGGCGCGGACCTAAAAGTCATCGCCGCTTCGTACAACAAATTTCCTTACGCCTTCATCGTAAAACCCGAGATTCGCACACCCAAGGATTTGCGCGGCAAGAGAGTTAACATCCTCAACTTCGGCGGTTCCAACGATCTTGCCCTTCAGCTGGCGCTGAAGGAATGGGGTTTGAAGCTGCCGGATGTTCAAGTCATGATCGGCGGCGATGCGCCGACCCGGCTCTTATCCCTCATGACCGGCCGAACCGACGCGACGATACTTTCACCGCCGCATTTGACCAAGGCGGTTCAGGCGGGCTATCGGATATTAGCCGATATGGGCGAGATGAGCGCTAACTTCACGCAGTCCTCTCTCTACGTCAAAGGCAGTTTTCTTCGGGAAGACCGCGATCGGGTGAAGCGTTTCGTGCGGGCCTACTCGGAAGCCGTCTACGCGATGAAGAATGACCGGGAGAGAACCTTGAAGGTGTTTGCCAAACGCATGCGCATTGATGACGCGGAAACGCTCCACTCGACCTATAATTATTTCGCGCCGCGTTTTTCACTGCCGCCGCGGGTCGACTTAACCGGTGTGCGGGATACGATCAGATTCTATGCCGAACATAATCCAGAATTGAAAAACCGAACGGCGGAGGAGTTCATCGATCATTCGCTGCTCGATGAACTTGAAAAAGAGGGATTTTTCAAGAAGCTGGGCGGCTAGCGCACGGCTGGTTCAAAAGGTTCAAGTCGTTGAAGCAGTTCAAACCGTCCGGATCCGCGAATCATCTGAATTGGACTTGAAGGGCTTGAACCATTTGAACGACTTGAACCGCAACAGTAGGTCAGCGAATCTTCAATTCCGCTTGTGCTTTTCTTGCAAAGCTCCAGTCGACGACGTCGGATAAACCCAAATCATCCTTGGACTTTCGCGTGTCGCGCACCAGTTGAATAACGTTCTTCATTGTCTCATCGGAGGCGACGCCGTTTCGAGTGTAGATCCCGACGATATCGCGGTAAATGCCCTCACGCACGTCAGCCTCTTTGATACCCCATTTGCTTGCCATAATTGCAAGAATCTCGGCTTGGTTATTTCGAATATAACTAACCCCTTTCAGCATGGCCTTGATCATCCTGACGATTTCATCGGGTTTTTCTTTCATTCTCTGGGTATGAACGGTCAGGCCACCCAGTGGGATGCTCATAATCTCATTAAAAGAAAGAATCTCGTTGAATCCTCTTTTCGCAGCCAGCTTGTTGAAAGGCGGCACAAGCATAGCGGCGTCGATGGAGCCGCTGTCCAAAGCCGCATAACGGGAAGAACTGCCGCCGATCTGGAGAAACGTAACATCCTTTTCCGGATTCATGCCGAATTTCCGCAGAATCATGACTGCTTCGCTGTGCGGAGTGCCGCCGAAACTGCTGATGCCGAATTTCTTGCCTTTGAGGTCCTCAACCCTTTTTATGTTCGGGCTCGTCACCAGGTAATGGTCCGAGCCATCCATCACCGCCATAACGATGCGCACGGGAAGGCCCGAAAGAGCCGCTCCAACGAAATTCGAAAAGGTCCCGCCATAATCGACCTGTCGAGCGACAACGCCGTTGACCACGACCTGATTCTGCATCACAACCGAAACCGCGTTCAGGCCCTCGCTTTTGAAGAATCCTTTCTCTTCCGCGATTACGAACGGCAGGCCTGTGCTGCCGGTCTTGGTCGTGATCCCGAGGCTGATACGATCCTGCGCGCTGCTTTCTTGCGCCGCCACGGCGAGCAAAACTATTGCGAAAAGAATGTCCGCGAATCGACTCAATCTCATTGTCTCCTCCAGAGCGCCGTTATGCTTCGTCCGGGGACGAATAATTTAGCATCAAACAGGACTTCGCTCCCCGGCTAGTTTCGATCAAATTACATCAGTGGCGCTTACATTTCGTGCTATGCGGAATGCCTTATCCGAGCCAATTCCTGAACGGGTATGAGTCACGCGATTCTGGTATCCCACAAAACCGGATCGCCACCCAAGCTCGGGCTGTACAAATCCACCTGTAGCTGCGTGGCGCAGCCAGGGCAGGAATAGATGTGGTATTCGCCGATGTAACGCTCCCCCGTCGGCAGCGGCGGCATGGAGTCGTTGAGATCCAGAATGCGATGGAGCGCATAATGTTTGTAGTTTTCATCGGCCTTGCAGTAGAGATGACCGCAGCGGCTGCATCGAATGGTTTTTTTCTTGCCGTTGCCGATAATCTCCAAAGCCGCATGAAAGCGCAGCAGCTGTCGTGAGTCACTACTATCGGCAGCGGCTTTATCGCTGGACTTCTGCGAGATCGGCGCGTCTTGCTTGCGTGCTTCGCGAATTCGGCGGCGGCAATCTTCGGTGGCGGCGCGGTCGACAGCCTTGCCGCTGTCGGCGAAGACGACGCCGTAAATTCTTTCCGCAATCTCCCCGCTCACCCAGCCGTAGCCGAAGTCTTTCAAGACGGCGCCTGGATCCCGGTCGATGGGATCGCCGAATCCGCCACCGCCGGCTACATAGTCGACCAACAAAGTGCCTTCCGGCAACGGCACTCGCTCCGGCACACCCGCCGGTAAGATTGATTTGCCCCACTCCCCCGCGCGCATCGCGCCCACCGTGGGATATTCGCCTGCTTTGACCCGGCCAAGCATTTCGAGACCGGCTTCGATCATCACCCGGGTTGCGCCGATGCCGGTAGGATAACCGCCGGCAAGGCCAAAGCCACCTTGAGCGACGCCGCCATAAGGTTTGTAATCGACGCTGCAATCTTTCGAACCATAGATCAGATAGATGCGATAGCTGCCGAGGCCGCCGCGGTACTGCCCAAAGCCGCTGCCGTCCGGATTGTGCGAGCGGGTGAAATAAAGAAACGGATACTGCATTTCGATGCGCTCGATGTCCGATATGCCGGCCGATGGAATATTCATATGCCCGCCGGTATTGACGCCGTCACCGTGAGGCCTGGCGCCCATTCCCGCTCCATGGATATCGTAGAGTCCTTGAGCAACGGCGATCCCTTCGCGGGTGTGGCCGCCGTAGAAGTAGCCGGGGCCGCCGACAAATTCCAAATTCCCCGTGGTCGATGCATTGACGTCGTCGTAGCGGCCGGAAGCATAGATCATTTTTGCCACCGCCTCGCATACCGTCGACACGAGCACGTTGCCGATGCGCGGGCCGGCGCCGCAGGCCGCAGGATATTTGCAATTTAAAATGGATCCTTCCGGCACCTGGACCTTGACCGGACGCATCTTGCCATCGCTCCAGGGCACGTCCCAGAAAAGAGTATTGGTCAGCGCCAGCGCCAGATGAGCCACGGTGCTGGGCAAGGTCGAATTGTGGTCGGTATCGGTCTGCGGGCTCGTGCCGGTGAAGTCAAAAAGCAACTCGTCGCGCTTCTTGGTCATGGTGCAGTAGAGCTGTTGCGCCACCGATTTGCGCGTCTTGCGATCCAAGGTAGTGACGTACTGCCGGGTCATCCAGGTGCCGTCGGGCATCGATCTAAGTTTTGCCCGCGCCTTGCTCTCGGAATCCTCAATCATTTTTTCGCCGGCCAATTGCACGAACTTGAGCCCGAATTTTTCCACCAAGCCAAGATATCGTTTGGCGCAGATATTATTCCCCGCGATCATCGCCTTGAGATCCAGGCCGACGTACTGGGGATCACGGCACTGCCCCGTCAGAGTTTGAAACACATCCTCGCGGAACTCGTTCTTCTCGACGATTTTCAATCCCGGTATGCAGATACCCTCGTGGAAGATCTCGTAGGCGCCGCCGCGGAGTACGCCTCCGGTGTCGGCGGTGTGCGTGCTGGTCGCTGTCCAGCCGATCAACTCGCCGCGGAAGAAAATCGGTTTGACAATCATCATGTCGTAAGTATGCGAGCCGGCGACATACGGATCGTTGAAAAAAAATTGGTCGCCATCGTGAAAACCGGGAGTTTTGCTGAAGCGCTGCATCAGGTTGCGGATCGCATCCGAAGTGGCGGCGGCAAAGCGCAGGTGACCCGAGCAAGCAAGCACCATCGTGCCGGTCTCGTCATAGAAGGAGCTCATGCACTCGCCTCCTTGAGAGACGATCGGCGAAGCGGTCACTCGTTGCAGGGTCATGCGTCCTTCTTCACCGATGGCCCAGAGGCGATGGAGAAACATTTCATAGCGAATCGGATCGATGGTCTCTTTTTGTTTTTTCATTGTTGGCTCCTAGTTCATTTCTTCGGAATGTCAGCGCTGGTTTTGACCAATTCGTCGAGCAGGGAATTATCGACAAAGTCTTTGGGCTGAGCCTGCTTAGCTTTTGGTTCTTTTTCAGCCAGAAAGTCCAGTGTCGATTGAATGCCTTCCAGTGTCGGATAAGGCGGCGCCCTGAACAGAGGCGCCGCGGCGTTGTAACTGTACTCCAATACGTCGCTGTCGGTGGTGCGCATATGTTTTGAGATTGTTGTCATGGTGAAAGCCTTGTCGGCTTTGATGCGTTCGATAGCGACGACGTAGGCCCGCAATACCTTGACCAGAGTGGCACGGTTCCGTTCGAGATATCTGCGCGTGGTCGCCAGTGTGGTGTGTTGAAACGAAATTCCCGCCTGTGGCAGGTATGATAATTCTTTAAACCCCGCCTTAATCGCCACCATGTTGGTGGGTGGCGAAAGAATACCCGCGTCGATGGCTTTTGCCTGGAGCGCTCCCAGGATTTCTGGCACACCGCGCATCTGTAGTAAATTGACTTCGGTGTCGGGCTTGAGTCCCCACTTCTTGAGCGCTAGCCGCAGGGCTAAGTCCGTAGCCGAGCCGAAAGTGGTGATGCCGATGCGCTTGCCGCGAAGATCTTCCGTTTTGTTGATACCAGCAGTGCTAACGACGGAGAAAACCGGTTGGTTCACTAGCCCGGCGATGATAACAGCATCCGCGCCGGTGAAGCGCGCCGAGAGTACCGGCGCGCTATAGACCTGAACGATGTGCACGTCACCGCCGATCAGCGCGGAAAAAGTCTGCGGCCCGCCGCGAATGTAGATCTGCTCGATGGGCACGCCCTCACGCATAAAATAACCGCCGTCCTGGGCCACCCAGGTGGGCAGTGTCGCGATGCTTGCCGCGCCCACCGCGATGCGTAGTGGCTCGGCGACTGAGACCGACCAGAGCAGCATCAGAAAGGCCCAGGCATGGACAAAAACGAAGATCGCTCGCTGGATCATCCGACGGTCCTCCTTTTGCCCTTGCTCCATCGTTCAACTGCTCGGTGTCTCAGGGCACTTCCATCACCAGGTTCAAATACGGGTCAATGCTCACCCTGTGCTCCGGTGGCACCAACGCGGTAGTAAACGGCAGCTCGATGACGGCCGGGCCGCGGACGATGGCGCCAACGCCAAGTCGCTCGTAATCGTAAACTGGAGTATCGATGAATTTACGTTCGGGTCGGGTAAAAAATATTTCGCGTTTGCCTTTGCGCGCCGAGCGGGCATCGCGGTTGCTCTTCCGCTTTGCCGTCACCTTCGGCTTGGCTACCTTGCCCACTGCATCGACGCGAATTTCGCTGATTTCGATGCCCGCCTTGGCATAACCCGAACCGACGCCGTACAGCTCCTCATATTTCTTTTCAAACGCGCTCTGCATTTCGGTCATGCGCTTGGGATTGAACCGATCCCAACTAACCGGCATTTCAACCCCGGCGCTTTGCCGGCGGTAGCGAATCGTGAAGAAACGCCGGAATTCCACCCGGCCCGGCTTGAACCCTTCACGGTTCATGTCGGCGCTCATCTCTTTTTCGATGCCCTCGAGTCGCTGGTTTATGACGACCGGATCCGCCGGTAAAATATACTGGCAGCTCATCACGCGCGTGCGGATGACATCGGCAGCGGCTGCCCCGAAAGCGGAAAAAACCGGCGAAGTGGCGAAGATATAGATCTGCTTGATCCCCAACTCAGCGGCGAACCCTGAAGCGTGCACCGCTCCCGCACCGCCAAATGCGTATATGACGAATTCTTCCGGAAGATAACCGGTGCGAACCACTTGCCGGCGAATCAGATCGGACATTTTGGCATTGACGATATCGTGAACTCCGGCGGCGGCTTCATGAACTTTTAATTTTAGAGGCTGAGCAATCTTCTCCTCGATCAACTTAAGCGCCTTGTCTTTATTCAAAGACTTTCTACCGCCGAGAAAATAATCGGGATCGATGATGCCGAGAGCGAGATCGGCGTCGGTAACCGTCACTTGATCACCGCCGGCGTCGTAACAAACCGGTCCGGGACTGGCGCCGGCGCTGCGCGGGCCGACCAGCAAGCGGCCGGTTTCGATTTCTACCTGGGCGATGGTGCCGCCGCCTGCGCCGATCGATTCGATATCGATGATCGGCTGCAACATGCGGAACCGTTCGACAATGGGTTCTTGCGCATAGCGCCAATAGCCTTCGGTGATAAGGCCGACGTCGAAGCTGGTCCCGCCCATGTCAGTGGTAATGACATTCTTGTGTTCGAGGAGGCCGGCAATGTAAGCCGAAGCAATCATGCCGCCGGCCGGACCGGATTGGAGGTTGGCAATCGCACTGACGTGCTCGCGATGCGCCACGCCGCCGTTACCTTGCATGATCAACAGCGGTCCTTTGAGACCGCCGCTGGCAAGTTTGTCTTCCAAGCCTTTCAAGTAGCGCTCCACCGTGGGTCCGAGATAGCTATTCAAAATCGCCGTATTGGCGCGCGCATACTCGCCGGCTACTTGGGACAACGAACTACCGAAAGACCAATAAACTTTTCGGTGCGGATCCGCTTCGGCCGTCAAAGCGCGAATTTCGTTCTCGTGTTGCGGATTCACCCATGCATGCATGAGACTGACGGCAATGGCGTCGACCTTATCGTCTTCGATAAGCCGGCGAATCGCCTCCATGACATCATCCCAATTGAGCGGAACGATTTCGTTGCCCTGATAGTCGATGCGCTCGCGCACGCCGATGACCCGCTCCCTAGGGACGAACGGTTCTGGTTTGGTGATCCAGGTGACGTGTTTGATCTCGTCATCCGACAAACCGTCAACCCGGCCGATCGCGCGCATGATCTCGGTGGTATCTTCGAACCCCCGAGTCGTAATCAGACCCACCTTGACGCCGCTGCGCGTGATCAACGCGTTGGTTGCGACCGTGCTGCCGTGCTTAAATAGTGTCGTGCGACCGAGAAGATCCGAACTCTCAACTCCCATGATCTGCGCGGCTTCGCCGACCGCATCCATCACACCACGGGAAAAATCGTCCGGGGTGGTCGAAGCCTTTGCTGTCCAAACTTCGCCCGTGTCCGCCAAGACCACAACATCGGTAAACGTGCCGCCGGTATCGACGCCGATAATGTAATTTCTCTTTGCCGCCATGAAATTCCTTCCGAAGTGAATTGCTTGCAGAAATATGAGCCCAAGCCTGGCTTGTCAAGTGTGAGTGAACGATGAATTGTGCAGGTCGAACGTGACATGGCAATTGAGCGGCGAGTACTAGCGGTCCGAAGCTCCAGCGCTTTAGCGGACGCCACAAGCCGCGCTGCTCAAAAAGTTCACAAGGGCGACGCGCGAAAAGCCGACGAACGCGGGCTTAGCTATGCGCTACGTTGAAGCGAGTCGATCGAACGCAACAAAGCATGTGAGGTTTTTCAGCAGTCTGCTAGCCCCCGAGATAGGCTTGCCGCACCAGATCATTACCGGCCAAATCGCTGGACGCGCCGCTTAGAATCACTTGGCCTGTCTCGAGCACGTAACCGCGATGCGAGATCGCCAGGGCCATCGCGGCATTTTGCTCGACCAGCAGAACCGTGACGCCGGATTGGTTGATTGCGCGAATGTTCTCCAAAATCTGCTCGACGATTTTTGGCGCCAGCCCCATCGATGGCTCATCGAGCAGCAATAATTTCGGCTTGGCCATCAAGGCTCGGCCGATCGCCAGCATCTGCTGCTCGCCTCCAGACAGGGTGCCTGCGTATTGCTTCTGCCGTTCGTGCAAGCGTGGAAACATGCGATAAACAAAGTCGAGGTCGGGCGCAAGCGATTTGATGCTGCGGCTGTAACCGCCGACCTGCAAATTCTCGAGCACCGTGAAACGAGGAAAAACTTTCCGGCCTTCCGGCACATGAGCTACCCCGCGCCGGACGATCTCGTGGGCCTCGATCTCATCTAGAGCGCAGCCCTCCAGTTCGATGTTACCGCGGCGTGGACGCAGCAGTCCGGAAATTGTTTTCAAGGTAGTCGTCTTGCCCGCGCCATTGCCGCCCAGAAGCGTGACGAGCTCGCCCGCCTCGACGGAAAACGTTACGCCCTTCAGCGCATGAATGGCGTCGTAATAGACGTGGATCCCGTTAACGCTGAGCATGCTCCGCCCATGCGCCAAGGTAGGCCTCGATCACCCGCGGATTTTGGCGCACTTCGTCCGGATGGCCTTCGGCGATCTTTTCACCGTAGTCGAGAACATGGACCCAATGCGACACGCCCATGACCACGCGCATATTGTGCTCGATGAGCAGAATCGCTTCGACATATCTGCCGACCAAATCTTTGAACAAGTTAACCAGCGACTGCGCTTCGGTGGAATTCATTCCCGCAGTCGGCTCATCGAGCAGCAGCAGCTTCGGGGCTGCGGCCAAGGCCCGCGCGATCTCGAGCCGGCGTTGTTCTCCGTAGGAGAGCTGGTGCGCCCACTCGCCTTGACGGCCGCCGAGGCCGGTCAGTTCGATCAGCTCCATTGCCCGGCTGCGCGCGCGGTCTTCGCGATTGTGGAAGTTCCGGGTGCGCAGCAGGATTTCAGCGAAACTGGTGTGCATGCGCGAATGCATACCGACTAGCACGTTGTCCAGGACCGTCATATGCGAGAACAGGCGGATATTTTGGAACGTCCGGCTGATCCCCGCCTTGGTGATTCTGTCGGGCTTTAAACCCACCAAGGTCCGGTCGAGAAAACGGATTTCGCCGCCATCCGGCTGATAGACTCCGGTCAGGATGTTGAACAGTGTCGTCTTGCCCGCGCCGTTAGGGCCGATAAGCGAGGCGATGGTGCCGGATTCAATGTCGAGCTTGACCCGCGCCAAAGCCTGCAATCCGCCGAACCGTTTGGAAATATCCCGCAGCTCTAGCAGCGCCATTTAAGTTCGCCGGTCGCGCCGCGGCGGCAAAATACCTTGCGGGCGGAAAATCATCATCAGAATCAAAATCAGACCGAAAACCATTCGTTCGTATTTTGCCGGCTCGAACTGGGCCGGCAACTGGCTCAACGAATAGCTTCCCAAAAGCGGCAAGGTCAATTCAGCGCCTGATTGGCGCAGGCCGTTGAGCCATAGCGATAGGCCCTTGAGCAATTGGAGGTTGAGAATCGTCACACCGGTAGCGCCGAGAATGGCGCCTGGAATCGAGCCCATGCCGCCGAGGATCACCATCGCCAGAACTCCGATGGATTCCATGAAGGTAAAGCTCTCGGGATTGATGAAAACCTGCTTGGCGGCAAACAACACTCCCACGGCCGCAGCGAAGGACGCGCCCACCGCGAACGCGAACAGCTTCATGCGCACCACCGGAACACCCATTGCCGACGCCGCCAATTCGTCTTCGCGGATCGCCTTCCACGCCCGGCCGACGCGCGAGTCCTCGAGTCGGCGTGTGATAAGAATGATGAGCAGCGCCATCAGGAGCACGAGAAAGTAAAAATACAGCGGGTACAATGTCGAATCGGCGATTTCCAACCCGAAGAATTCCAGCCACGGTTTGAAAAAAAGCGGCGGTTTAACGATCGGGGAGATGCCTTTTGGACCATTGGTGATGTTGATCGGCTTATCGAGGTTGTTGACGACCGCGCGCACCACCTCGGCAAACCCCAAGGTGACGATAGCCAGATAATCGCCGCGCAAACGGAGCACCGGCAGCCCCAGCAACGTTCCCGTCAGCGCCCCGGCAGCGATGCTGAAAATAAGAAAGATAAAAAACCAATTCGCCGACAAGGGAAAGAATCCGCCGGGAATAAATTCATTGGCTTGTGGCGAACCGAAGATCGCCCACAGGTAGGCGCCGATGGCGTAAAAGGCAACGAAGCCGAGATTGAGCAGGCCGACAAAGCCGACGACGATATTCAACCCCAGAGCAAGCGCGACATAGATGCCGATCTGAATGGCAACTTCCAGATAGTAACCGTTAAACGTCCCCAGGAAGGGGATCAGGATCAGCAGCACCAAAGCAGCCAAGTATATTCTTATTTTGAGCGGCGCCGAGACGTAGCAGAGCAACAGCAATGAAGCTTCGACCAGGAGAAAGGCCAAGACAGATTGGGGGAAGACAAAGGCCAGCACGGAGCTTGCAGCGATGTATGCCAACAAGCCCAACGACGGTAGCGAACCACTCACGCCCGGCCCTCGCGCACGGTCTCACCCAGCAACCCTCTAGGACGAAAAATCAAGATCATGATCAGCACAAGAAAGGCGAAGACATCCTTATATTCGGCGCCGAAGGCGCCGTCGGTAAGAATCGACAGATAAGAAGCGGCGAATGCCTCCAACAAACCCAGTACCATGCCGCCCAGCATTGCACCCGGAATATTGCCGATGCCGCCCAGGACCGCGGCGGTGAAAGCTTTCAGCCCCGGCGCAAATCCGCTGTAGGGATTGACCAGGCTATAGTGAAGGCCAAACAGAACCCCAGCCAAACCTCCCATCGCGCCGCCGACAAAAAATGTTAGCGCAATGACGCGATTGACCGGAATCCCCATCAGCGAGGCGGTTTCCGGATCCTGCGCGACCGCGCGGATCGCCGTGCCGATGCGCGTCCGATTCACGAAGTAATAGAGGCCGGCCAGGCTAAGCAGTGAGGTGGCAATGACCATCAGGGACTTCACCGGCACGACAAGATTAGTTGCCAAGGGTAAGACCTCATCGAGCACATCGAGAGTCGGATAATTGAGGTAAAAGGTGTTGCGCCAGAGACTTTCGAACAAACGCAGCGCATCTTGGAGAAAAAATGACGCGCCGATGGCGGAGATCAGCGCGACCAGACGCGGACCACCCTGAAGCGGACGATATGCCACACGCTCCAGCGCCATGGCGGCCAGGCCGCTGATCAACATGCCGGCAGCAATCACCAGCGACAAGACGAAGGCCGGATGTAAGACCGCCAGTTGTCCGGCGTCCTGAAGCCAAAAGAGAACTTCGACACCGACAAACGCACCGAGGACGAAAATTTCACTGTGAGCAAAGTTGATAAACTCCAGGACACCATAAACCATGGTATAGCCGAGAGCGATCAGAGCGTACATGAATCCTAGTACGAGACCCTCCAGCAATACCTGTGGGAGAATTTCCAGCGCCAAATCCAATATGTCAGCGACCTTTCGAAGTTTGTTACCCTAACAAATACTGCCCTTGGTGGCTACTCTTCGCAAGGACTTGAGTACGGTTGCCAGCATTGAATACCGGACTGCGGTCCGTATAATGTCCCGGGAAATGACGACACCGAAACCAGGGAACTGCCTTGAGAATTTGGGCGATCGAGCCGGAGGCGATCCTGTGAAGAAAGCCTTGATCGCCGGCGCGACTGTTCTTGCCCTGCTGATTGCAGCAGTTATCAGTTTGCCCACGTTTGTCGATCTCGGCCGCTTCAAAAGCATTTATTTGCCGTTGATCGAAGAAACTCTGCAGCGGCGCGTTGATCTGGACGAGGTACGGCTAAGTCTGGTGCCAAGACCTTCGATCAGAGTATCGAACCTGAACATCTCGGCCAACTCGGCTTCTCCCGCCGAAAGCTTCTTCACCGCGCAAGAGGTTGAACTGCGCCTCAAGTTATGGCCGCTGCTAAGCGGTCGCTTCGAAATCACCGAGTTTGTGCTGGACAAGCCCGTGTTTACGCTGCAAAAAGCATCCAAGCGCAGCGCTAGCTCCAGTGTCCTGGCGGACAAACCAATTCCGGCTAACAGCGGAGCCGAATCAAACAAGCTCGCGCCGAAACCTAAACAGCCGGACAGTGCCGCTATGGCTTTGACAATTCCGCGCCGGCTGCGCATCAAAAACGGGCAGTTAAACATCATTACCGCAGAACCAACCCCGGTGCGCATCCATGGCATCGAACTCTTCATGGAGGAGTTCTCAAGCGAAGGACCTTTCCCATATCGCGCGACCTTCAATTATCCGGGCTTAAAGACGGTTACATTAGCAGGACAGCTCGATTACCAGGATGAAGAAACAAAACTCATCCTTAACGACAATCACCTAACAGTGCGGAACTTGACTCTGCCGCTTGAGGGAAGCATCAGCAATCTGGCCACCGGGCCACGCTTCAACTTGGTTTTGGCAGACGAGAACGTGGATGCTGGAACGGTGATGCAGATTCTCGCAGTGTTCGGTTTAGCGCCAGCGGAGATCGACATTTCCGGGCCGATGGGCCTGCGCATTGCGGTGAGCGGCCCGGCGAGCAATCTGATGACCCAGATCCAAAGCGAGTTCAAAAATGTAAGGCTATATGGCAAGCGGGCGATCAAGGGAAATCTAAACGGCGCAGTTACGCTTCGTTTAGGTGCCGGCGGCGGCTCCGAGCCGACCAAGCAATTGCAAGGCAATGGCAAACTATCGGCGCGCGAGGGCGAATTGACCAACGTTGATCTGATAAGAAAAATTCAACGCGCCACCGGCGCCATCGGCTTCTCCGACAAACAACGGCGCGAAGCAACCACATTTAGGACTCTGGATACGGAATTTACTTTGAGCAACGGTGTCGTCGACTTCTCACGCATCTCACCTGGTAAACCCGCAGCTGGAACTCAAAGGCGGCGGAACTATGACCCTGGCGCGTCAGGCGCTAAATATCGGGATCGACGCAACTCTCTCGCCTCAGGCTTCCGGTAAAGCCAGCCGTGGCAGAACCAGCCAACTGTTCAAGAACCAGCGCGGCCAGCTGGTGGTGCCGCTTACGGTTACCGGCAATGCGCAGAATCCGACGGTAGATCTAGACAGCGGGAAATTGGCGCGGCGCGGCGCCCCGCCGTCGATGGAAAACAGTTTGGCAACCTTTTTCCGGCAGCTCTTCCGCCGCTGACAGCGCGAGCTAATCGGCAGTTTAGGTAACGGCCGTAACCGGTTCCTGACGAACGATTAAGCTCTGCAGGGTTTTACCATCGAGTGTCGCGGCAACCGATTGATCCGCCGCAAGCAGCAATTCATCGATACCATCAGGCTCTCTGAGATAGATGCCAGTGCCTTTGGTGATACCTCCGGCAGTTCTGACGCAATCCAAGATCTCTTTGATCCTGATTTTTTCGGCAGCGCGGCCGAGCACAAACGTTTCTTCATCAGCCAACGGCAACACCAGCCGGGATTGCTGAAACATGTCCAATAAATCTTTAACCAAAGCCGCCGGCAATTGCAGCCGATTCGCCAGATCCGCAATACTCATCGGATTGAGTCCTTGGTGGAAATTGCGGCCTATCAGGAGCAGCAACTGCAACGCAAGCTTCTCCCGCCCCGCTGGGCTCCGCGCCAGGTTCTCACGCTCACCGTAATAGAAATGTATGTGCTGATGCGCATGCGATACTTGTGCTCCTAACAAAACAATCAGCCAGCCGACATAAAGCCAGAGAAGAAACAGCAGGAGGATGGCAAAGCTGGAGTAGATGGCATAGTAACGCGTCGACGAGGCTACAAATGTGGCAAATCCCCAACCAATGGTCTGCCAAAGTAACGCGGCGACGAGACCGCCGACCAGCGCTGAACGCAATCTGACTCGGGTATTCGGGATAAACAGGTAAGAAAGTGTGAATGCTCCCCATAAAGTGACATAGGGGAGCAGGCGAAGCAGCATCAGCATGACTGTTCCAAATGGTTCCAGCGCAAGCAAATTACGAACGAAAGAATTGCTTTGCAATGTAGCTGTAATCGTCAGCGCCGCGAACACCAGCACCGGACCGACTAAAAGGACACTCAAATAATCGCTGAATCTCCGCGCAAGCTTTCTCGGAAACCTAACCCGCCAGATAGTATTAAAGGCCTGTTCAATGGTGCCCATCAGAGACAGCACGGTAATAAAGAGAGTCACCACGCCCACGCTGCCGAGGGCTCCTGCGCTCATCTTGTCAACGAACCCGACCAAATGACCGGCGACCTCTTGGCCTTTGTCACCTAACGGAGCAAGCGCTTCGGCGAGAACGGGCTCAATGCGGTTGTGTACCCCAAACCCCTTCAGGATTGAAAATATGACGGCGAGCAGGGGTGCAATCGAAAGCAGCGTTTTGAATGCCAACGCCATGGCCTGGAGCTTGACGAGATTCTCAATGAAATCTCGTCCAACCAGAAAAACGATTTTGATAAAAGAACTGAGCAGCCGTTTAACCCGAGTGAGATCGGCGGGTTCAGCTTGCCAAAGTGGGTCGAGCACCCTGCTTCTAAAATCTCGTATGGACTGCATCTTCTTCTGAGGGTTTGTTTTCATCGGCTTTAAATCTTATAACCGGCGACAGATCTCGAAACAGATTCCGTTTGCGACAACAGTGCTGCAACAATTCAGCGTTTCGGTTTTTTCGGCCAGGCCACATTGGTTGGCGATTGACAGCCGTCATAGAAGAACACTCGTTTGAACGCAAGAAAAAAGGGCGTTGAATCCCAATCGCCCGACTAGCGGTCTTAAGCGGCGCGGGCAAATCCCGGCGATATTGTCGACCTCTTCGGTAATCTTATTAATCGCCGCAGCAATTTTTGTTAGCGCGGCTTCCTCCGATAACTCAGAACCGATCGGGAATGGCTCGCCGTACGATAAGAAGTTGCGCGAGAAAGGTTTGGGAACAAGATGGCGATCCCACGATCTAAGAAACAATGGCCATGAGCTTGAAAAACTCACAGGTAGAATCCAAGCGCCGGTTAATCGCGCGAGACGCACGACTCCTGGCTGCACAACCCGAACCGGGCCTTTGGGACCATCAACCGTTAAAGCGCCGTTGCGGCCCGCCCGCATGAGATAGACCATGCGGCGCAAAGCCTCGCTCCCGCCGCGGGTGGTCGAGCCTCGGACCACCACATAACCGTTGTTTTCCAACCAGCCTGCGATGATGTCGCCGTCCTTAGACTTCGAAGCCATGGTGACAAACCCCTGCCCCCGGTGCGCATCGGTAACGAGAAACATCCGACCGTGCCAAAGTGCCAGAAGAATCGGAACACGGCGGCTCCGCAGATCGGCGAAGTACTCGGCATGAAGCACTTCCACTCGCATCGTGGCGCGCAGGAGCGCGATTGCGCCGCGCAGCGGCGGCATCAAGATTGTCGAGCCTCTCATGATTCTGGCTCTTTAACACCGAGTTGTGCGAGAACAATTCGGTAGATCACCCGACGCGCGCGAAATATCCGGACCAGACTGTGGTTATAGATTGCCGTCGTTGCAACGCCATTGGCTCATAATAAATGCAATTTAATCGTTCGAAAAGCGGCAATTTCCGAATTATCAACGCACAGGTATCGCTAAGATCGCTTACTTTGACTGAAAGTCTACTTTCGCTATAATCGATAATCATCATGAACGGTATCGGCGTCATTGTTTTAGCGGCTGGGCAAGGTACCCGGATGAAATCGGACATTCCTAAGGTGCTTCATCGCCTGGGCGGCACGCCGTTATTGCTGCACGTTTTACGGGCTGCGCAGCAATTAGAACCGTCCCGGATTGCGGTTATAGTCGGCCATGGCGCCGCCGCTGTTCAACAGGCCTATTCGGGCGACGATCTATCGTGGGTGATCCAAGAAAAACAGCTCGGCACCGCGCATGCGGTGCTGTGCGCCAAACCAACATTTCTCGGGTTCACAGGGGATATTCTAATCCTCAGCGGCGACGTTCCCCTGATCCATGAGAACACGTTGAAGCGACTGGTCGATCAGCACCGCGGGCAACAAGCAGCGGTAACGTTATTAACCGCAAAGCTAGAGGATCCGAAAGGCTACGGCCGAATCGTACGGGATAAGAAGCAACGGATTGCCCGTGTCGTTGAAGAGAAAGACGCCTCGGATTGGCAAAAACAGATCCATGAAGTGAACGCCGGGATCTATGTCGCTGCCGCGCCATTTCTTTTTCCTGCGTTGTCGCGCGTCAGCGACCAGAATCGCCAAGGGGAGTACTATCTGCCCGATATCGTCGCGATCGCCTTGAGCGAAGGTCAGACCGTGGCAAACCTACAGGTCGATGATGCTCGTGAGATGATGGGCATCAACACTAGGGAGGAGCTCGCCCGCATGGAGAAGAGCTTGCAAGAAGAGATAAACCGCAAATGGATGGCCCAAGGCGTCACGTTAAAGGACCCGGCGACCACCTACATCGAACGGGGCGCGACCATCGGCAAAGATACGGTCATCGGCCCGAACACTCATCTCTGCGGCACGACCGTGATCGGTGAGCGATGCCGTATTGACGGCAGCGCATATCTGACCGATGCGCAGCTGGATGACGAAGTTCATTTGCGTTTTTCCGTCGTCCTAACCAGCTGTCGAGTCGCTAACGGCGCAATCATTGGCCCGTTTGCCCATTTGCGTCCGGGCACGGACTTGGGCCGCAACGTTCATATCGGCAATTTCGTGGAAGCTAAAGAAGCCAGGCTCGGCGATGGCACCAAGGCTAATCATCTTACTTACCTCGGTGATGTGACGATAGGCCGCGATAGCAATATCGGCGCTGGCACGATCACCTGCAACTATGATGGATTTCAGAAATATAAAAGCAAAATCGGCGATCGCGTTCAGGTCGGTAGCGATTCGACGTTGGTCGCGCCGATCACTTTGGGTGACGACGTCTATGTCGCCACTGCGACCACGGTTCGTCACGATGTTCCCGACGGAGCTCTGGTCTTTAACGACAGGCAAGAGCGGCTTCGCGAAGGCTGGACCGAGCAAAAGCGCATTAAAATGAAAGGAACCAAGAAGTAATGTGCGGTATTGTCGGATATATCGGCAGTCGCGACGCGGCGCCATTGATTTTGGAAAGCCTTCGAAAGCTCGAGTACCGGGGTTACGATTCGGCCGGCATTGCGGTTCTCAACCACGGCGAGATTGCGATTCGCCGATGCGAAGGCAAACTGAGCAATCTGGCAACCCTGCTCGGCCGGCAGCCTATGTCAGGCCCGGTCGGCATCGGTCATACACGCTGGGCAACTCATGGCCGTCCTTCAGAAACCAACGCTCACCCGCATCGCGCCGGGGACGTGGTCGTCGTTCATAACGGCATCATCGAGAACTACTTGGAACTGAAAGAGCAGCTGACGAAGAGAGGAACTCACTTCAGTTCGGAAACCGACAGCGAAATCGTCGCCCATCTGGTCAGCGAAAAAATCGACAGGGGAATGGATTTTCTGGACGCGGTGCGCCGTACCTTGCGCGAAATCCGCGGCTCCTACGCCTTGCTGTTTCTCAATCGTCGAGATCCGCAGCGGCTCATCGTCGCGAAAAACTCCACGCCGATTGTTATTGGTTGGGGCGATGGCGAAACGTTCATTGCCTCCGACATCCCCGCGCTGCTCGACTACACTCGCAAGGTGACGTTCCTGGAAGATGGGGAGATCGGCGAAGTGACTGTCGGTTCGTATCGTCTCTTTAACGGCACAGGTAAAGCCATTCGCCGGCCGGTCAAAGAGATCACCTGGGATGCGGTGGCGGCACGCAAGGGCGGCTATGCTCACTTCATGCTCAAGGAAATTCACGATCAGCCGAGGGCTTTAGCAGACACATTTCGCGGTCGCATCTCATTGAAGAATGGTGACGTTTCTCTCGAGGGAATTCAATTAACTCAGAGCCAGGTGAAGGCGATCAATAGAATTCATCTGGTTGCCTGCGGCACAGCATGGCACGCCTGCTTAGTCGGCAAATTCATGCTCGAAGAGATCGCGGGAATTCCGGCGGAGGTCGATTACGGATCGGAATTCCGTTACCGTTCGCCGCTGATGGACCCTCGATCGATTTTGTTGATGGTCAGTCAATCCGGCGAGACCGCAGATACCTTGGCGGCAACCGAAATCGCGCGCGCGAAGAAGGCGAAAATTCTGGCGATTTGCAACGTCATCGATTCCTCTATCGCGCGTAAGTCGCACGGAGTTCTCTACACCCACGCTGGACCGGAAATCAGCGTTGCCAGTACCAAAGCATTTTCAACGCAACTTACCGCGCTGTATCTGCTAGCCGTGGCATTCGGAAGGCGCAACGGCAAGCTGAAGCAAGCCGATGCCAGAAAATTGCTGCGTGACCTGATGCATTTACCGACCTGGATTGAAGATGCTTTGAAGTTGGAGAGTGAAGTCAAAGAACTGGCGCGCGAGCTTATGCACAGTCAGGATTTTCTCTATCTGGGCCGGGGTCTTAATTATCCGATTGCCCTTGAAGGGGCTCTCAAGCTGAAAGAAATCTCCTACATCCACGCCGAAGGTTATCCGGCCGGCGAAATGAAACACGGGCCGATTGCGCTGATCGATGAAAAGATGCCCGTGGTCGTGTTGGCGCCTCGAGACCGGTATTTTGAAAAAACCATCGGCAATCTCAAGGAAGTCGAATCCCGCGGCGGTAAAGTGATCGTTCTAACCGACGATATCAAGACGAGCCACGACGTCTCCGCTTATCGGCTCCTAACACTGCCGAAAGCGTCGCACTACCTGACCCCCATCGTCATGACGATACCGCTCCAGTTGCTGGCGTATCACATTGCGGTTCATCGCGGCACTGATGTCGATCAGCCGCGCAATCTCGCCAAGAGTGTGACGGTTGAATAAGCCGTACTCCTGGGCGGAATTCAATTGAATTACGCCCTTAAACGATGTGCCCGAAACTCAGACGGCAAGCCGTTAGAGCGCAAGCTCGCGCAGTTGCCGTGCCGCGCTTTCCGGCGCCACGGTATTGATATAATAGCCGGACGCCAACTCAAACCCGGCGATTTTAGAAATTCTTGGCAAAATCTCGAGGTGCCAGTGATAGTGTTCGCGCTTCGCTTCTTTGAGTGGCGCCGAATGAAGCACGTAATTAAGCGGTGCATCGACAATAGCGGCAAGGCGCTGTAAGGATTGCCGTAGCATGAACGCGAGTTGGCGGAGCTCGTCGTTCGCTACCGAATCAAACATGGGCGAGTGTTCTTTAGGCATAAGCCAGATTTCAAAGGGAAATCGAGACGCGAATGGGCAGAAGCCAATGAACGCCGCGCTCTCAAGTACTATGCGGCGCCCATCCGAGCGCTCCCTGTCAAGCATCTCGCAATAGAGGCAGCTCTTCGTCGATATCATGATGGGAGACCAGTGCGCGCCACTCGTGGTCTATCTCACGCGGAACTATGGACATTGCCAGTAGTTGCGAATGGACATGCTCCAGGGTCGCACCCGCCGCCCTTCCTTGGTTTTTGTAAATAAGAATCGATTTCCAGCGCGATCGTTCTGGAGAACAATCAGACGTTCTCGATACGCTCGCAAGACGTCGTCAATCTGTCCCTCAGCCAACTCCGCCATGCTCAGGCAATGTTTCGGACTCTCAATGATTACTTCGTGAGCGCCGACTCCGCCCACAGCAACGTAGGCCGAACCGGTTGGTAGAGAGATGTCTCCCCTACTGTCCAGAGCTGGATACTTATTAGGTACGACCCTGACTCGCCAACCGGGCGTATTGGCTGGAGTCGATGGATCACGATAGGCAAGAACTTCAGGTGGCGTGTTCCCCTCCCTGCCGGCGCAGAAAGGACATGGTTCGTCTCGGCCGGACTCTGTCCTTGTTCGGTTAGCATGAGGACGCTTGCTTCGTTCAGTGGCGATGATCACCCAGCGGTCGACAACTGGGTCTTTTCTTAATTGCGATATTGCCATCTGCCGATTTAGACTGGTTCACGGCGCCCCTCTGGCAACAAGTCACCGCCCTCGCCGTGTTACGCCTGGTTCTGTCGTCGTCCTTTTTGACATTACCGTAGTCCGCTATCCTGCGACCTGGGCCGGTAATCCTTAGCGAAAAAATAAATTTCAGATGATCCTTTCCGGCTAGCATCAGGCCGGGTACGCTGAACCGAGCCAAATTGCTTTTCCAGTTCCGCGGAAAAGATTCGAAGTTCTTCACTGACGAAGCTCTTGATGAGAAAGCTGCCGCCTGCTCTAAGCAGTCGGTTTGCTACTTCCATGGCTGTGCGGTTCAATTCCAAGGAGCGCGCTTCATCCGTATCACGGATGCCGGTCAACTTAGGCGCGAGGTCAGAGATGACGCTGTCAGCAGGACGGCCTAAATATTCCATGATTCGCTGCTCTGTTTCTGTCGCGCTAATGTCACCTTGTATGACGATGATGTTCTTCTGGTGAAACGCCTCGATCGGCTGAAGATCCACGCCAAGGACTTTACCGCTGGGACCGACCAGCGTTGCCGCCACTTGAATCCAGCCGCCCGGCGCCGCGCCCAAATCGACAATTAACTGGCCCGTTTTAAAGATGCGAAAACGCTCCTGCAGCTCAAGCAGCTTATAAGCCGCGCGAGAGCGGTAGCCTTGTTGTTTGGCCTTTTTATAGTAGGTGTCGCGGAGCTTGTAACTCATTTAACCATAGTGCTGGTACCAAAAAAAAGGCCCAGCTTGAGGCTGGGCCTTCTACGATTGAAGTTTATCCTATTTCCCTCTGACCTCGAACTCTACTCGTCGATTTACCGCACGCGCCCATGCCGTCGGTTGGTTGATCAAAGGCTTCTCCTCTCCTTGAGTCACTGTCGAAATTCTCGCTTGATCAACCCCTAAAGCGGTTAACTCCGTCATGACACGCTGCGCCCGGCGCAGTCCGAGGCTTTTGTTGTATTCCGCACTACCTACCTCATCGGTATGCCCCTCGATGACCACGGAGATATCGCCTTTTGTCTTAAGTTTCTCCGCCGCCAGATATACGTTGCCCTTTCCCCAGTCAGTGAGCTCGGCCGAATCGAACTGAAAAGCGATTCCCGGAAACACGAACTTCTCCACTTCAACCACTTTTTGAACGTCCCTATAGACGATCGTTTCCTTGGGGACTTCGACGATTTTGACGATCTCACGCACAGGTTCTTGAGTGACGGCTGCAACCGGCGGAGGCGGTGCTGGTTTCACCGGTGCGCGTCTAGGCATGCCGTAATCTCGATTGGGCTGTGGCTCGGCCAGAACCGGCGGATGCGGTCGATGGCCGAAGATTTCCTCCATTGGCTCATTCGCGCTAACGAGAAAATGAAAAGGCCGAAAAACTACTTGTTCGACCAACCATGCGGCCGGGTGAAGCAAATACGCGACGATTCTCAATGGATGAGACTGGCTGTCATCATACTCATCCGGGGCCGCGGAAGCCGGTTTCAGTGCCAGCGCAAACCAGACGGCAAAAGCCGCGGCGATCACTCGTGAGTGTCTCATAGAAGCCCTCCTTAAGAGCTCGAAACCGTAAGTCTAGGTTGCGGTGTTTTCTTTGTCAAACCAGATTTGTCGAGATGTATCCTTCTATCCCATTCGTTACACAGGTGACTGACTCGCCTTTTGTCACATTCAACGGTATAGGGATGACATGGGGTTAGATAAAGAAAAGAAATCGCGGGTAACCTCCATTACCATTGAGCATCCGCCCGTAAACGTTCTCGGTATCGAATTGTTGCGAGATCTAGACCAAGAACTATCGGCATGCACTGCGGATGGCACAACCGACGTCGTCGTCCTCCGGGGCGCCGGCACACGCGCCTTTTCTGCCGGCGTGGATGTTCGCGATCACACCCGGGAAAAGGTTCCCGAGATGCTCGAGATCGTACACCGGGTCATTCGCAAGCTGTTGGGTCTGCCACAGGTTACCATCGCAGCGGTTCGGGGAGTATGTTTCGGCGGCGGTTGCGAGCTTGCAACTTGCTGTGACTTTATCGTCGCATCGGAAAACAGCTCATTTGCCACCCCCGAGATACATGTGGGTTGTTATCCGCCGGTTGCGCTAGCGCGTTTCTCTACGCTGATCGGATACCATCGCGCCGCCGAAATGATTCTTACCGGACGGCGCTATAGCGCCCGAGAAGCGCTTGACGTTGGATTGATCAACCGTGTCTTTGCGGAAGATCAATTCGACGACGGTGTGACATCGTTACTCGACGAACTTCTTTCAAAAAGCGGAGCCGTAATGCGGATTGCGCTGAAGGGCTTACGAGAGTTGTCTTTGCGAGATTTTTCCGGCGCGCTTAACCGATCCGAGGAAATCTACTGCCATGAACTGTTGCACACTGAGGACGTCGATGAGGGAGTCCGGGCATTCCTAGAAAAAAGGACGCCCAATTGGAAGCATCGTTAGTTCACAGGCTGGCCATTCGGCTTGTCAGCGACGAGTATCAATGACGCTCCGCGTCAGGGAGTTTTGCTCCGCGTCAGGAAACTCACGTAATGAATCCGTCGCGTTATCGAAAGCGGCCGGCCACTAGGCAGTTAGTTGCTTCTTGATATTTTCAACGAACTCTTTGAGCATAGAGTCCGCTTTTTTTCTAATAATCGGCTGGCCAAATTCACCGATCTTGCCGAGTATGTTGACATCGGTGTCGACTAACAACTCGGTTTGATTGGCGCCGAGTTCCTTTAACACCATGTTGGTTTTCCCGTTAACGGCGCCTGCGGCCATTCGATCTTTGGCTTCCGCCCGCAGCGCTGCGCGCCAATTCTCTTTGCTTTGCTCTTCAACGATAATCTTGCCCTGCAGGTTCAGTTTGATCGGTCCTACTCGGACCGTCAGAGCTCCTTCATAGGTCTTATCATCGATTTTGCGGACCGACTCCACGCCCGGGAGCGATTTGGCCACTTTCGGAACATCCATGAGAAACTCCCAAAGCGGTTCGCGGGCAACGGGGATCTGCGCACTCTGAGTGAATTTCAACGTTTTTTCCCTTTCTTGACGGCCTTTTTGATGGCCTTCTTGATGGCCTTCAGAGCAGGCTTCGGTTTAGCTTGCTGACGCAGGTTGGCCAAAGCTTTCTCCAGCGCGCGCCGAACGAACACCCCAGCCATTTCCTTTTTATATGCAGCAGAGCCACGGAAATCGCTTACTGGATCAACCGCCTCTTTGGCCTTTTCTCCGGCCTCGGCAAAAGCTTCCGCTTTTAGAGGTTGGCCGCGCAAGACGGCTTCCGCCGCCGTGGCTCTGATCGGGGTCACTCCGACACTGCCTAAGGCAATGCGCACGTCATTGATCGTCCTTCTAGTTTTATCCAGAGTGAGCACCGCGGCCGCGGAAACGGTTGCATAATCATCCGCGGTGCGCGGCAGAAATTTCAAATAGGCGCCGGCGCTGTTGGGCGCCATTTTGGGAATGAACACTTCGGTGACGATTTCATCCGGTTTGAGAACGGTTTCATAGTAGTCAGTAAAAAACTCATCTAGGGGAAGGACCCGGCTCCCGTCGGCCGATGTTGCCTTCACCGTAGCCCCAAGGGCAATCAAAGTGGGAGGAGGATCCTGGTTGGGATCAGCGTGGGCTAATCCGCCGCCGACAGTGGCCATGTTACGAATCCGAATCGTCGCAACATGGTGATACGTTTCCGCGAGTAATGGCAATCTGCGGCGCAGCAAAGAGGACGACTCCACTTCGCGATGTGTGGCCAAGCCGCCGATCCGGGTGCCGCCATCATGAATCTCAATGCTGTTCAGCCCTCGCACGGACCGTAAGCTCACCAGACAGCTGGGCCTGACCAACCGCTGCCTCATCATGATCACCAGCGAGGTGCCGCCGGCGATGAGCTTCGCGTCGGATCCGAATTCTTTTAACGTCGCGTGCACTTCCTTGAGACTTTTAGGCGTACGATATTCAAAGGGTATCATGGCTGTGTCCTTATCTTGCGAACTGGTGCGCCTTTTGAATCGATTCGATGATCTTGTAGTAACCGGTGCAACGGCAAAGATTGCCCATCATCCAATCCTTGATCTCGTCCTCGGTCGGTTTGGGATTTTCGTCGAGCAAAGCCTTAGCAGCAACCACCTGCCCGGGAGTGCAGATGCCGCACTGAAAACCGCCGTACTGGATAAAGCTCTTTTGCACCGGATGAAGCTCACCGTTTTGGGCAAGACCTTCGACCGTCGTGATCTCGTGCCCATCGGCCATTACCGCGAGCGTGATACAAGCACTGATCATTTCATCATCCATCAACACCGTGCATGCGCCGCAGACTCCAACGCTGCATCCCTCCTTGGTACCGGTCAAACCCAAGTCGTAACGCAAACAGTCGATCAATAATCGATTGGTCGGAACCTCAAGCTCATGCTTTTTGCCATTCACGCGCAGTTTGATTTTCTTCTCCATCGCGGTCCCTTTCACACAATTTTCGAAATGGTTTGTAGTGATGCGGATAAGTACTGGGCCTAACTTATAGAAAGAATTCGTCTAAACTGCAAGCCGTTTGCCTGAAGCAAAGCAGCCCGAATTCAGCCCCGCCGTGATCACGCACTGGATTTATATCAGACTGATTCTAGCAGGCTTCCGTAAGCTTAAACCCGGCGCTATCAGAAATGGATAACCGAGCGAATGCTTTTCCCCTCGTGCATTAACTCGAATGCTTCATTGATCCGATCCAACGGCAGGTTGTGAGTGATCATCGGATCGATTTTGATCTCGCCTTGTAAATAGCGATCCACATAGCCGGGCAATTGGCTGCGCCCTTTAACACCGCCGAATGCCGTGCCGCGCCACACTCGTCCGGTAACCAGTTGAAATGGGCGGGTGCTGATCTCTTGGCCCGCCGCTGCGACACCGATGATCACCGACTCCCCCCAACCTTTATGGCAACACTCGAGAGCGGCCCGCATCGTATTGACATTGCCGATGCATTCGAACGAATAGTCCACGCCGCCATCGGTCATGTCGATGATAAGCTCTTGAGTCGGCCTGCCGTTCTGCTGCGGGTTGACGTAATCCGTGGCGCCCAAGCTCTTGGCCATTTCGAATTTCTGAGGGTTGGTATCGATAGCTATGATTCGACTCGCTTTTGCCATCACCAAACCTTGAATGACACTGAGACCGATGCCGCCCAAGCCGAAGACGGCTGCGGTCGAACCGGGTCTAACTTTCGCGGTGTTTAGGACGGCGCCAATTCCGGTCGTGATACCACACCCGAGCAGACAAACCTTTTCCAAAGGAGCGGCAGGATTTATTCTGGCCAGGGCTATTTCAGGCACTACCGTGTATTCGGAAAATGTCGAGGTGCCCATGTAGTGGTAAACGGCTTTTCCCTTTGTTGAGAAACGCGACGTGCCATCCGGCATCACGCCTTTACCCTGCGTGGTCCGGATTGCACCGCATAGATTGGTCCGCCCCGAGCGGCAGAATTTACATTGACCGCACTCCGGGATGTACAGCGGAATCACATGATCGCCGATAGTAACCCCAGCGACGTCTTTGCCAACCTCCAAAACGACGGCGCCGCCTTCATGCCCCATGACGGCGGGGAAGATTCCTTCCGGGTCTTTTCCCGAAAGCGTGAAAGCGTCCGTGTGGCACACGCCGGTGGCTTTTACGTTGAGCAGGACTTCGCCGCTCTTCGGTCCCTCTACTTCGATTTCTTCAATGACTAAGGGTTTGCCGGCTTCCCAAGCAACCGCGGCCCGTGACTTCATGACTCCCCCTGCTACTGCTCAAAAGACGAGATCAGCCCGGTGAAAAAAACGTCGTCGTTGGCGTTTCGCCGGACCGAAGCTCCACTGAATCTTTTCTTATCAAGATTGACGGCTTTGTAAAACTACTCCGTCGCAAAACTTCCCTGCGAGACGCGACCAAGATACCTGGCCGCTATTTCCGTTTTGAATGTGCTCTGCGCTTTGGTCGGAAAGAACTCCGCCATTTGGCGAGTGTTTCCGCAACGGCAGAGAAAGGCTAATGGGAGATCGAGCGCTTGGGGCTAGCTGAGAATCGCGGCATCATCCTGTCAGCGAGGTGCGGCGACTTAGAATCTGAACAGAACTCTCGGGCCGATAACGAAATAGTTGAAGCCGGATGCTGAGCCGGCGGCGAAGGTGCCACCTTCGGCGTTAAACTCTATAGCCAAAGTAGAAATCGGCTTAAAGCCGATACTGCCGGAGCCGCCGTAGATGAAGTTGTCGGAGGCAACGCGGTTTCTACGAAAAGTTTCGTAGCCAAAATAACCTTCGAGATAGGTGTAATATTTGTCCCGTTCTAACCAATAGGAAGTGAAAACGCGGTTGGCGATGTAGTTGCTGGGATCGAAAAACCCGCTGCGGCTTTGCGTATGAAAGTCCAGGAAGCGAAATCGGTGACCGATGGCAATGCGCGGATTAAAATACAGCGCGTATTGGGACACCAGTCGCACATCGTTGGCGTGGTTGCCGTCAGAGAAATCCTTGTAGTTGTAACCGGCATAGACGGTTATTCGATCGGTTAGAGGTTGCGATAGGTAAAACCCGGCATCTGTCATCCGTATACGATTCTCGATCAGTTCAGCCGTCTCACTGAGAACCTCCCGATGCACGGTAGCGCCGGCGGCGCCTCTAAATAGCTTCGTTTCAATTCTTAAGTGACCGGTCGGGAAGGTTGAGGTTCGGCCATCCCGGAGTTGAGTGAACCCCAAGCCGCCGCCAAGGATAAGCCGCTCCGTCGGATTGGTATAAACTCGGAACGACAGGTCCTCAGCTCGATTGTCTCGTGTCTCGTCCTCGGCATCTGTGTGCCTGAAGGTCACGCCGAGTTTCTGATTGCCAATTGAGAAATTCGATGAAAGCGAGTAGCGGTTCAGGCGGTTGTCGTCGGAATCACTGAAATAATTGTAACGGGCATCTAAAGAAGGTCGAGTCTCCTGATCGATGGATTCCCGCAATTTTATCAACTCCCGCTCTTGTCGAGCATTGCCGGGTTTCAATGAGCTCATGATTTCTAAGGAACCAGTCCGGTTTCCCGTCGCAAGAAGAGACCGGGAGAGCCCAACCCGCGCATCGAAGTTATCGTTTGCGCCGAGTTGCCTGTATAGCGGAATTGCCTCGCTGTAGTTTCCTCGCCATTGCAACGCATCGGCTTTGATCAGTGAGGCTTCCCGATCATTTGGATGCTCCTTAAGTACGTTGTCGGCCTCTTCAATGGCTTCAGACAGCTCACCTTGCCAGGATAGTACCCGCGCCAGATGAGTGCGCGCTTCCTGGTGTTTCGGTTCCCGATCAAGCACCGCTCTAAGCTCGCGCTCCGACCGTTTTAACTTATCCGCCCACGAGAGATAGATAGCCATTCGCACTCGTTCTGCACTTGAGAATTGATCCGGGTCAGTTTCCAGCGCATCACCGTACGCCTCAGCCGCATCCGCGATCCGGTCTTGAGCTATATATCGATCGCCCAGCTGCTTGTGCAGTCTGGCTAAAGTCGATCGGTCGGATGTGGCTTTAATCCTACTCTGCAGCTCATCAACAGAATCGGCCGACTCGGCGGCCAGCATCGGCGAACATGACATGAATATTATCATCATTGTCAAAGTCGCTGCGAATATGGCCCTATGCCGTCGTAGAACGCGATCAATTAGTTTTGATTCGATCAAAGTTTCCTCAAGGTACTGAAAGTAAGTAGATTCGCTAAAATGCCACAAACGTTTTCAGTGGTCCACATTTTTCTGTGGTTTGGGCCCGTTGAATTGAAGCTTAGATCTACTTGCCGGCGAGATTCTGATTTATTTCGGGAGCGGCGTTATTCAGGATACGCCATGCAGTGGCGCATCTGTTACCACCGTTTGGCAGTTCCGAGTAGTTCTTGGACATAGCCGATAACACAGATCGGGGACATGATTATCTGATAGATAAGCATGTACACGATAAAGCCGGCGAAATTTTGTCGCACCCGAAGACTGAGTGTTTTAAAGACGACTTGCTGTTTTCGATACATAAAGAACACGATCAAAAACGCCATCGGTAGAACCAGCAACGTGGTCGGACCGACGATATAGTAGTAGCCGAAGAGGGCTAAAATGATGCCGGGTAGAAATACAAACGTATAGAACAAGTCCATCAGCGGGATGACGAAATCAATCCCGACGAAAAAAGCTGACAATCGAGAACTGCTCCAGATCAAATGACCGTGCTGCTTTAATCCTTCGATCATGCCTCGCGCCCAGCGTTTTCTCTGACGGAAAAAACCCTTTAGGGTCGTCGGCGCGGCGGTAAAGCCAATGGCGGTCGGCTCAAAACCAATACGCCAGCCGCTTTTGATGAGCGCCCAGGTCAGCACGATGTCCTCTCCTATAACCGAGGGCCAACCTTTGTGCGCCTTGACAACCTTGCTGTTGAAGGCGCTAAAGGCTCCTTGGGCAACCAACGTTCCCTGATATAAAGATTGTTGACGTTTAGCCGATGCAATCCCGGTAAAGTAATCCCACTCCTGTAGCCGTGTCATAAAAGTATCGCGAGAATTTTTTACAAGCACGCATCCCGCAACCGCCGCCGTGCCCTGCGGATCACTCAAAAAGCGGGCGACGAGTCGCTTCAATGCTTCCGGCTGAAGGAAAGTATCCGCATCGATACAAACGATGATATCGTGACTTACATGATTGAGTCCTTCGTTAAGCGCCTTTGCCTTGCCGCCGTGATTCGCCCGAATAATTTTCAGATTGGGCAAATCGAAGGAGTTGAGAATGGCGGTAGTGTTATCCGTGGAACCGTCATCGACCACGATGATATCTATCCGGCCGGGGTAGTCCTGTCCCTTTATACCGCGAATGGTTTCGGCAATCTCTTGAGCTTCATTGTAAGCGGCAATCAAGAGGTTAATCGGCGGATACTCTATATCGAAGCGGAGCTCAGGCGGCCGGTCCAGGATGACACTCGAGATGATGTGCGCATTCAAGAAACCGGGAAACAGCGCGATAAAGAAAATAATCACCACAGCCGGCGCGTGCCCGATATCATTGGCGAGCTCGTTTAGCCAAGGCTGGGCGAGATTCCAGGATAGAAAAACCCATGCGCAAGCAAAAGCCGTGGACAGAGCGAACTTGCCTTTGACCGGCAGATAGAACGATCGATGTTGCCGCTGCCAAATTGTGCTCGATCGATTTTCATCGGCTTCCCGTTGTTGAGCCGCGCCAAAATCTTTCCAGCTCACAGGCGTTGACGGCTCTGTTTGCTGCGTACCGGATCGGTCTCCGGCCGATGCTGAGTCTTCGGTTGGTTTGCGTGCGAATAAGTTCATGGTGTGGTTGCGTTAAGACTGAGTGAAACGCTCCTTTCAGGTTGGAAGGCTCATCATCGAGCAACAAACATACCAGGCGCGAGTGCAGTGTTTTCGTCACTTGCGGGAGTTTCCAAGGATAAACTGCGTCAACAAATCTCGGCCTCTCGACAAAAGTGACAAGTCGCGCAAATGATGCTCACCATTGATCTTCAAGGTAACCGATGGATTTGAACGATCTTTGGATCACTGCGCAGGCCCGCGCTCCCCAACTCTTATTGGAAGGGAAAGTTTTGCCGATCTGAGTCGCCTATCCCTGTTGCATTTGTTCACCGCTTTGTGGGAAAGGATAGAAAACCCTCAGGACGGAGGAAATCTTTATGATCTTAGAAATGCGAACCTATGTGCTGAAGCCCGGAATGACCGCTAACTTCGTCGAAAAATTTGCCGAAGGATTGACGGCGCGCCTGCAGTTTTCACGGCTGCTAGGCCTCTGGCAATCGGAGGTCGGCGGCCTTAATCGCGTCGTCCATGTCTGGCCTTACGAAAGTTTTGAGGACCGTGAACGGATTGGCAATGAGGCCAGAAAGACCGGCATGTGGCCACCGAAGACCCAAGAATTTATCGTCACCCAGGAGAATAAGATTTTGCAGCCTGCGCCATTTTCGCCGCCATTACCTGAAACGAAGCAGGGCAACATATACGAATTTCGCACTTATACTTACCAGCCCGGCACGATGCCCAAGGTCCTTGAGGCTTTTGGCAAAGTGGTTCCAGAGCGGGCGAAGCTCTCGCCCCTGATTGGCATATGGGTCAGCGCCATCGGTCCGCTTAACCAATTCATTCATGTATGGGCATATCGCGATGCCGGCGAACGTGAACGGATTCGCGCTGAAGCCTCGAAGAAAGTCGCCGGCTGGCCGCCGGAAACCAGGCAGTACATGGTTATGCAGGAAAACATGTTGATGACTCCATCGGCGTGCGCACCTTTCAAATAAATATTAAGTGCAATGTCGCGGCTCATCCGAAGGGATGTTAGCCGACCCGATTCTTGCGACTGCAGATCGGGGTAATTTTCATTACGGTGGGGTAAGAACGTATTTCGGGCGGTTTCGAAAAGTAGCACTTTGCCTCGGGTTTAGAGCCAAGGAGGGAGGACCCAATGGTTCTCCCTGCTTCGGTGGAAGACTTTTCAGCTTCCGAATCTCTCAATCGCTGGCCCAGCGATAAACTTTCCGCTAGATCGTTTAATCATGCTTTACAAATCGATCATTCGTCCTTGGTTGTTTAGTAAAGATCCGGAACAAAGCCACGACCGAGCTCTAAAGTTACTCTCGCGATTACAGCTCGTGCACGGTCCTCTCGATCGCTTTTACCGTGTGACGGACAAACGGCTCAACGTGCAAATTAAATCTTTGATTTTTTCCAATCCGGTCGGCCTGGCCGGAGGCTTTGATAAGAATGCCGTCGCGCTTCAGACCATCTCCGCTTTCGGATTCGGCTTTATGGAATTGGGCGCGGTGACGGCCCAGGCTCAACCGGGAAATCCAAAGCCGCGATTGTACCGCCTGCCCGAAGACTGCGCCCTGATCAATCGTCTTGGCTTCAACAACGAAGGCGCAACTGCAATTGCCGCGAGACTGGCCAACCTGAGAGCTCACGGCAAGATCCCGGGAATTCCGCTGGGTATTAATATCGGCCGAACCAAGATCGTCGAAACCAAGGACGCCGTGGCGGATTTCCTATCGACTTTTGAAAAGCTCTATTCGCACGGCGACTTTTTTACCTTGAACGTAAGTTCACCCAATACGCCGAACCTGCGCGACCTGCAGGAGAAAACGCTGCTTGCGGATTTGCTTAGCGCTGTCCGGGAAAAAAACCGGCAACTTGCGGCAGCGGCGCAGCGGCAAGAAAAACCTGTGTTTGTTAAGATTGCGCCGGATATGGAATTTGCGCAGGTGGATCAAATTATCGAGGTGGTGAATTCGTTCGAACTAGCAGGCATCGTCGCCACCAACGCCAGCGCGTTTATGCGTGACAGCTTGAAATCACCGTTGCGCCGGGAACCCGGCGGTTTGAGCGGCAGGCCAATCACAACCATGGTGACGAACTTCGTTTCTCATATCTATAAGAATACCGGAGGACGGCTGCCGATCATCGGTGTCGGCGGAATCTTCAATGCCCGGGACGCGTATGACAAGATTACCGCCGGAGCATCCGCGGTGCAGATCTATACAGGATTTGTCTATGAGGGTCCGGCGGCGGTTAAGCGGATCAACCAGGGCCTGATCAAGCTGCTCGAACGAGATGGATTCAGATCGGTGGGAGAAGCAGTCGGACAAGCAAATTGAATTGTTGAGCTATGCCAGTTCCTTCAGTCGTTCGTAATCCTCTCTCACATCGATATCCATAAACGGCATCTCTTGCTGCCACTCGACGTACTCCGTTCTGCTTTTGTGCTTCTCAATCAAGAACCGGCCGCCGCGGTCGCCTGTCAAGCGGAGGATCTCCGGAAAGAGTTCACGCCGGAACAGAACCGGATTGCGCGCTTGTCCCTTGAATGAGGGCGCAACGATCAAAGCCGAGCTCTGTTCGAATCGTTGAATTAAGGCGTCAAGCAGATCCTTTCTGACCAGCGGCTGGTCGCCGACCAGAAATAGCACGCCATCGCTCCTTGGCTCGATTGCCCATAGCCCGGCTATCACCGAGGTGCTCTGCCCCCGATCCGCGGCGTAGTTGATTAGCCAATGGAGTCGATGATGCGCCAGCGCGATTCTTTGTCGCACGGCCTTGAGATCACGCACGACACAAGTCACCTCATGAACGCTCGAAGCCAATGCGCTCTCCAGCACCCATTGGAGCACCGGCTTATCGTTGAGCGGCAGCAATAGCTTTTGCTCGCCCATTCTCTCGGCGCGGCCGGCGGCCAGAACAACGGCGGAAATCATGATGTAAAATTTTGACTAATGGGAAATCACTTCATTGCTGAGCCCGCTATCAACAAAACTGTTAATCACCACGCGATCGAATTCCAACTGGAGCAGAGCTTTGCCTAGCTGTTTCGCCCGTTCGATTTCTTCCGGACTGTCCGCCTGATTGATCATCGCTGATTTTCGACTTGCCGCTGGAATGCCTTTGAGACAACCTTCAGGATGCCGCGCCAGGTTCAGAATCAGTTGTTCGGTGACCGGAGTTCCCAGCGGCATGCCTGACAGCGCCGCGGCCGTTTCCGCTCGATGGACCGAAGTACTATCCAACGGTTTGCCCACTACTTTGATCGACAAAACCCAGATCGTTAGACTGGTAGCGCCTGGGATCACCGGCTCGAACTCCGACGGAACTTTGAAGAGCCGCGACGCCGCTCCATCTGCTTCCACCAAAACCGCAGCGAAGTGCTTGCTCCTCGCGATCTCATCGAGCCAGCGAGGAGGCAATCCGATCAACTTGCCCTGATCGAGCTTAGAACCGGCGCCGATAATCAGCGGCGCGTCGAGCTTGCTTGCCTCGCGCAGTAGCGCATCGACGTCTTCGACAATAAACAGTCGGTCAACGTGTGGTTTGCTTGGTTTGAAAATTTTCGTCGTGGTTGTGACCAGAACTCTCTTCCCCGCATCGCGCAGTTCCTTGGCCAATTGCAACAATGTTGTGGTTTTTCCGCCCGCGCCAATCAGCGACACCATCTCGCCATCGCGCACGCCGAGAGATTCCCTTAGTTGCATAGGTTCCTCACCTAACTCTTCCAAGCTCCGGTTGCAAGTTAAATTCAAGGTAAAGAGCGTTTTTAAAAACCGCTCTTTTCGCGCCAATTCACGACTGATTGCTTGAAACAGTGGAGGCTTTTGGCTAACGTCCGAGGAATGTCACGATTTTTCAGCATTGAAGTCGCGAAAGATTACTTTAATTTTGCCTCGGCTCATTTCTTAATTTTCCCAGATGGCCAGAGGGAACCTTTGCACGGCCACAACTACCAGGTTTCGGTGGCGCTCGAAGGAGAAATCGATCATGCCGGAGTCGTGCTCGACTTCATCACGTTCAAACCTTTGGTCAAGCAGATTTGCGATGGCTTGGATCATCGCACTTTGATTCAAACCGAGAGCCCGATAATCAAAGTAAACCGTCGAGGCAAGGAAATCGAAGTGCGCTACAAAACCCAGCGGCTCTTACTGCCGCGACAAGACGTGATTCTCCTTCCCCTTGTCAACACCAGCACCGAGTTGTTGGCCGAACACGTTGCCAATCAGATCCGGCGCGAAATTCGTAAGAAGTTTCCGCACGCCCGGATCCGCAGCATGGAAGTCGGCGTCGAAGAAGCACGCGGACAGCGCGGCATCTTTCGCGGCGAGTTTTAACTCTTTACGCGTTTTAATATGTGCAGGTGATGGTTCAGTTTGGGCCTATAGCCTCTTTGTGACATGCCAAGTCAGAGGTGAAGCGTACGGGCACCTAACTTGCCCACCTCTCATGCTTCCGCTTGTTCCAGCACCCAGCGCGCGACTTCGTCGTGACGAGCAAACCAGATATCCGCAAACCCTTTCATATAATGGAGCAGCTCGCTGAGCATGGCGGCCATTAACGGGCGTCCGCCAAAATGAGTATGAACCGTTAGATTGATCAGCGATGGCGATTCGGTTCGATATAGAAAGTCAAAAGTGTCTTTATACACGTTGAAAAAATCTCGCGGGCTACTGCGAAGCGTTCGGTTGTCGGTAAAATCGCTGTGCGCGATCGCAACCAGCCGGCCTGCAGGCATGTTCATCGAATAAGGCAGATCAGTGTCGTTATAATCCCCGTGCCAGAGAAATCCTTCTTCAGCGAGAAATCGCGCGGTATTGACGGTCGGCGCGGCCACCGGGCTGAACCAACCTACCGGGCGGGTTCCGACTACGCTTTCGATAATGCGACTGCATTTCTGAATCACGTCTTTCTCTTCTTGCGCCGACAGATACGGCAGCACGAGATCCTGAGTGTAAGAGTGAGCTGAGATTTCATGCCCGCGCTCATGAAGCTGTTTTACGGCATCGGGGAAATCCTCCGCGCATTTGGCGTTTAAGCAAACCGTCCCTCTGACATCACATTCGTCGAGTATTCGCATAAGTCGCCAGACACCGCTCTTGCCGCCGTATTGCGACCAGGAGATTCCTAAAAGGTCCGGCGTTCCAGGCTTTAACGCCGTGGTCATCGGTGAGTAGGGAGGCGCTTTACCTTCGGACCAGACCTCGAACATCACCGTGATCATAACGGCCATTTTATAATTACCCGGCCAATGGGAAATTACCTTGTGCATGAATCCTCCGACCGGAACGAATCAGCCGTCAGGAACTGAAACTGCCGCGCCATAACTCGTCGATCCTTTGTAAATGCTCGGGAGGGATTATCACATCCGCTCCTGCGGCATTTTCACGCATCTGCCGGGCGTTGCGAGCGCCCGGTATCGTGGTGCTGACCGCAGGATGAGCCAAACAAAAAGCGATCGCAGCCTGAGCGAAGGTTTGTATGTTCCGTTCTGCTAGAAATCGGAGTTGCTCCGCTTTTTCGAGCTCCCGGCGAAAGGGCTCGCCCTTGAAGCTGCGCGCCCGCACATCTTCACCCTGAAATCTGCCATCGTCGGCCGCGGTTAGTTTCCCGGTCAAAATTCCGCGACGCAACGGCACGCGCGCGATAATGCCTACATTGGCTGCTTGTGCCAGAGGAAATATTTTTTCCGCCGGCTCTTGCGCGAGAAGATTATACTCCAGTTGTACCGTATCCGAACGGCCGTCGTTCACTGCCACGATACCTTCCTCGATAGTATTGATGGAGACCCCATAATGGCGAATCTTGCCGGCTTTCTTGGCCCGCTCGAGCACCTCCCACACGTCGCCGCGCTCGATCACATCGACAGTGGGATTGTGCAGTTGATACAGATCCACATAGTCGGTTTGGAGCCGCTTTAAGCTTTCGTCCATGACCCGATCGATATAATCAGGGGTGAAATTTCGCTTGCCGCGGTCGGGACCGACCATCACGTTACCGCCCTTGGTCGCCAAAACGATTTTATCGCGTTTACCGCGCAGTGCTTGTCCGAGCAATGTTTCTGAATAGCCTGCGCCATAGGCATCGGAGGTATCAATAAAGTTCACACCCAAGTCCATGGCCGTTTCAATAGCGCTCAGGGATTCACGGTCATCCATGGGCCCGAAATGTCCGGCATGAACCATCGTGCCCAGACCAACAGCGCTCACTCGTAAGCCTGTTCTACCAAGAATTCGGTATTTCATTCATCCTCCGGTTTTTGCGCCAACATAAAACACGTTTGCAGCCATGCGCAAGATCAGGAACGATGATCGATCGATCCCGCTGGCACTGCGATGTCCAAATTGCTCCCGTCACCCGGCTCACTCTCATTGACAAGCTCAGGCTAAAGCCATATTTTAACTGCACATCCACCCTGACTTGAGCGGGCGTAATTCAGCGGTAGAATGCCAGCTTCCCAAGCTGGACGTCGCCGGTTCGACCCCGGTCGCCCGCTCCAAATTACTTAGAATCAATTGGTTATCATTCCTCCGACAGCGGATTGATAAGCGTTTACAAGCGGACGTGTGTCGCTCGCTGACACCCGTGGAGTACGGGTTCATTCCTCGATGAGCATTCGACCTGCACCTAGGATCGCTTCCGGCAGCTCACAAATGCCGAATCGATTTTCTCCAGTTCTCTGTCAAAGAAGTGGCGACGAGCACTCGCCCATCTAAGTCGTGCCAGCGGCCGCAAGAACTTCTTGGTGAGCAACCGCGATACGACCGAAACTCGTCGCGCTATGCGAGGGTGGATGAGGCGATGCTAAAAAGAAGGTGGAGAGAAACTGGCCATCCTCCGATGAGGCGCAGGCACTACTTGCCCGGGCTGAAGCTGCAAAATGCTGGAATGACATAAGGATATGGGATCCTCGTGGCATGCAGAAGAGAACGAAAGATAACGTATCTCTGGGTAATGGGCTTGATCCTACGATCTCTCAATCCGGGCCTCTGCAGGTTCCAGTTCACGTTATGAAACCGCTTCTCGTGTATGGTGGCGCCCAGCATGTCGAGCGCTTATCAACATGCCGAAATGATGGTCATCAACCGGTTCGCGCGTAAGTAGGTAGCACAGAGCGAGGTGGCCGGTCGTGATTTAGACAATGGTGAAGTCGCGCTGCTTTAGTAAGCACAGCCATTGAGAACTGTAACAGGCCTTTGTTCTTGCCTAGACGATGTTGCGAGCATAGCGTTGCTGGTCCCATGTCACACCCGCTCCGGCTGTGCACTTGTCGGAATTCCTGAAGCAATTTTCTGAATCGATGATCGGCTTTTCATTCGATCTAGCCAGCCGCTCAGCCGAGGCAGTTCGGAAGCGCTGATTGCTCCCCGTGGGCAAGGCGAAGAAAACGGGGGATGACCGCCGCATCCAAGAGCGATTCTCCCGCCAAGTAAGCTTTGTCCTTGAGATCGTCTTCGAATCTCTGCAGTAATTTTCTTAGCTCCGCCCTCGACTCGGCAATCACCGTCGCCTCCCTTTCGCTATCGGGCTTTAACATCTCATTGCGCAGCTTCTCGTAGGAGCTGTAAGTCCCGTTAACGCCGTAATCGATGGCGATCTGATCTTCGCTCGCTGCCCTGGATCTTTTGGCAAAAGTGGGTGGGCTGTATATTTCTCTTTTAGGTACTCGTTGATGATGCACGACTCGTAGAGAATGGTGTCGCCGTCGACGAGAACCGGAACCTTGCCGTAGGGGTTCATCTTGAGGATTCCGGCTTCTTCTGTTCCTTCTTTACCAGGTCGACGGGAATCGTCTCGTAAGAAAGGTTTTTCTCGTAGAGCACAACGCGGTTCTTTGGACAGTTCGGCGACGTGTGGCGATCGTAGAGTTTCATTGTCTCACTCCGATTTTTTCGTTCCGATTCTAAAAACCGTGCACTTGCGGAAAAAACAATTTTGAGTGTCGGATCTAAACCAATGTAGATGGTGTAATCCGGCTGCATCTGAGTGTTTTTCTCCGTTGGTCATCGGCAGTTCATCGTTTAGCCTTTCCTTTGTTTCTGCGTCAAGCCCTGACTACCGATGGCCGATTCCGCGGCAACACCGAGCGAGGCGATTACGGCTCCAATGTCGCCAGAGCTTTCATGTGGGACCTTCGTCAACAGACTTTTGCGGCTCCGAGAGCAGATCCATCCACCCCGATAGAATTGCGCAATGCCATGGCTCCCTGATTTCCCTCCAGGTCGATTGACACCGACGCACGACCCGAACTCATCGCTGAGCGCTTCCGTGTAATGCGCCCGACTTGGTTTCGATGAATTGTTGTCGCCAAGAGGTCCATCGCCTCCTTCTCATTTGCCTGATCCAGCAGCCAATCAGACGCATGGATCATAGCCCCACTGACGCACCAATACGTCATCGTTCGCCTCCGCCCATTCTCTCCGTGTCGTACAAAGGGCGCGGCGTAGTACCGGACTAACGTTCGGCGTGGACGCCAATGCGAATCCCAGTTTCTCAATCTTGTCATCGGCCATTCCCATCATTGCAGCGGCGGCTTCCTTCCCGTATGGCGCGCCCTCGCCTTGGTATCGCCGAAGGACCAAAGATTGTAGTCACGGCTCAACTCGAGACCGTGCTTTTTCAAGACGTAGATACCAACAATCGCGTAACCGGTCGTCGGTGCATCGACGGCCAAAACGCGTTTGGCAGCTGCTCCAAGTTGTCGATTGCCGGCGCTACAACCAGTTTCTGGTTCACACCCCGACTGCCGCCTAGAAAAATAACCAAATCGTTGGGTGTCGGATCGCCGCCCTGCCCTTCACACCAACTGACGACGTTGTCGGCATTCGCCAGAATATGTCATACTTGCCGCCGATAAAACTGCGCAATAATGTTGCGGAATCCGTGACCGCACGGATATCGACCGAAAGGTTCTCTTGGGCGAAGCAATGTTTCGCTTCCGCCACAGCGATGACGATGTTGCTCGTAAAGATCCCGACGGTGATATCTGAGCCATCATGCTCCTCCACTCTTCCCTAATCGAAAATCAAGCGCAGAGAAACATCAATCGAGGGGGAAAATCACGCCGTATTACGCGTGCCTAAGCTTACGTCTTGTTTTCGCGTAAGTCCCCTGTCGATGCCGTGCGATACGGAAGCGCATCAAATTGACGCACCGGTTATGGTCTGCTATAAGCGCAGCGAACTAAAAAATCACGCCTCAAATGCTTGTTCTTAGAGCAATCCCGTTTCGTGGGGCGGGAGGTATAAATGCATAGAACGTTCTCTTTTTGTATTCTTCTATGCTTGTTGTTTTGTCGCACGACTCCGGCATCGCGCAAAATAGAAAGGTCCGGATAGCGTTGCCGGGCCATACGATTACTTCGGCGCCATTTCTGACCTCGCATATGAAGGGCTACTACACTCAAGAAGGCCTCGATGCGGAGCTCATTTCCATGCGAGCACCAACTGCGAACCTCGCAGTTTTAGCCGGTAATGTGGAGTTTTCGAATGTACCCATGGTCGGCCTGAATGCTGGCGCTACGCGATGCTTCGTCAGCTCACTTCTGTCCCTTCGACAAGCCGCAACATGGTATTTATGCCAGAGCAGAAATTCAGAGCATTAAAAACTGCGCGGCAAAAAGGATCGCCGTCTCTGGAACCGGTGTCATCGACGATCTTCGTCTTTGCGTATTCTGCCGATCACGGCTTAGAACGTGACGTGACGATATTGTCCATGGGAAGTGCCGAAACACGGCTGGCGGGACTCGCAACCGGAACGATCGATGCAGCCACCCTTATAGCTCCTCTCACATTCAAAGCGAAGGACATGGGACTGAAAGAGCTGGTATTTTTCGGCGATCTCAATTTTCTTCTACCCGGCGGCGCTATTCTGGTTCGGGAAGATCTGCTGCGGACGGATCCGAACATGGTCGAGAGATTCATCCGAGCCTCGCTCATGGGATTTCGTTTTTTGCGTGAGAACCCCGCCGCTCCGACACATCATTGCTCAACGTTAACGGTCGACGAAGCTTTGGGCGCCAAGATGTATGAGTCCGCGAAACCAACGATGACGGCTGGAGCCGATCTTTCCGACGATGCTCAAAAGAAGATGATTGCTCTGATAATGAAATTGGCGGGCATCAAAGACGGCCCGCCGGTTGAGCGGTTGTTTGATTTTTCGTTCCTAAGGAAAGCCCACGCAACCCTTCAGGCACGAGGCTGGAAACCGCGGCACCAATACTTTGCTAGCCCGCGGCGCATTATCGCTTCAGCTGAGCAAGATCGGTTTCACTCATATAGTCTGACTAGTCGACCTCCTGCCAGGTGCTTTTGCTAAAAAATGTCATGCCGGGCGATATTTCCCGCCGTTTTATAATTCCATGGGATAGTCGCATCGACGATCATTTTTGCTTTAACGATCGGCTCGTGATCGAGCTCTCTCACTCCCGCAATCGGGACGATCTGCGTAGTGCGGCCTTCAGGTAGAATATGGATCTGCTTGGCGGGATTGCAGCGCGTCGAAATTGCCCAGTTGATATCGCCCAGATTGTGGATGTTGACGTCTTCATCCACGAGCGTGACGGTGTCGAGTGTCGGTGAAAAGCTGAAAGCTGTCAACGCCACATTGATTTGCAAGCCTTCGTGATGAGGCTCGCTCTTTTTAACCTTGACGATGGCATGATGCAGCAGAGTCACCGGTGTCAAGAATGCATCCACGACGAAATCCGCGGCAAACTCCCGCAATAGCCGAAGCAGCTGCGCCTGGTTTGGCAAGCCCAAAGCCTCATCCCCTCTGCCGCTCGCGGGAATGCTGACATAGTTAATGGGATTGGTTCTGAAAGTTACCGCAGTCACGTCCATGATTGGAGGGTTGATCTGCATGCCGAGAATATCTGAGATATTCCGGCCACGGACCCTCCACCCCCAATTCGAACGGCGGCCCTAACTCGCCCTCGATTATGATTTCGGCGTTCGCCGGAACGTCGAAATCGACGGTCTCGCATTTGATGAGATCTACCGGGCTGCCCTTGATCGCGCCGGCATAGCTCAGCTCATCATAGCCATACGGCACCTTAGCGTTGGCTGCGATCCACACGGCTGGCTCCACGCCGATCACGAGCGCCGCAGGAACTGTCAGGTTTCAGCCTCTGGCAGCCGTAAGCTGCAAACCCCCGTGCCGGTCAGTGCGCGCGTTGACGGTGAGCTTGCCGGGACTTTGGACTGCCGCGCGGTAAATGCCGGTATTGCGCACGCCGGTCTTCGGATGTTTCGTCACGACCACGGGTTCCTAGTAAAGCGAGCCGACGTTAAGGGCGCCTTGCACCGGTGGGATGATTTCCGTAACATCCACCGCGCCCAGACGTATGTTCTGTTTGACGAAGCTGTCGGCAATCGTGCGCGGCGCCAAGGGATTTTCCAGCGCTTTGAGAAAGTGCATTTCTAAAGTTTTGAAGTCCGTCGCCAAGCCGTAATAGCTTCCAAAGCGTTGCGGTCCGCCCAAAAATTTTGCCGCCGCCCGCGCATGAGGATAGTTTTTCGTTTTTTCGAACAATAAAGCGCACGGCCGATCTTGTCTCCCATCAGCGTTCATGATGGAAGGCAGTTCACGTAGGGCTCAAACCTCTTTGCGGATGCGAATGAGCTCGCGCTGCTTTTCACAGGATTCCAAAGCCGTTCGCAGATCAACAACCGCCGTTCTCATCGATACCTCCAAAATTGCTTCCGATAAAACATTCAATGAAAACTCATTGATAAAGTTTTCGATAGAAACCTTCCTTTTCGAGCTCCGCCACGAGAGTGTTGTCCACAAACGACATGGGGTCAACCTTTCCCTTGACTTCTTCCGTACGCAAGACTTCTTCAACGGCGTCGATCTTCACATAAGGGATTTTTTCCAGCTGCTTGACGCCATAAAGCTCGTATAGTGCCCCGAGGATGGCCTGATCTTTTTCCTTGGTGTATTTGCTAAAAGCCTTAAGGGTTGCAGGCCGGTCGTTGGCCACGCGCGCGATTCCTTCGCTATAGGCCCTCATAAAGCGCAAAAGAACGTTGCGATTAGCGGCAATATAAGTGCCGGTGGCGGCAACCACGGAATTCGGATACGGCATTTCCAGGCTGCTGACATCGACCACTTCGTGCAAGCCCAGCTTCACAGCCTGCAAATTGGACGGTGGCGTCAACAGCCCGGCGTCCACGCTTCCGGCGTCGATGGCCCTGAGTAGCTGCGGCAAACCACCTGGTCAGAAGCACAGCCACATCTTTGCCGCGTTGCAGACTGTACTTCCGCAGAATGAACTCAAGTGCATAGTCCGTGTTGCCCGACAATCGGGTGACACCGATTTCTTTCCGACCAGAATCCTCTCGGTGATCGGATGGCCGGCTTCGCCATCAAGGATCCGACCAACGTGTTCACCGTATTGGCGATCATCTTGAGATTAGCGCCTTTGAGCGATGCTTGAATTACGGAGTTTGGACGAACACGCGCCAGCTGAACATCGCGCGAGATCAGCGGCTTTCCCGCCACCACGGAGCCGCCGCCGATATAGATAAGTTCCACATTCAAGCCGTGGCGGCTGAAAATACTTTCTTCGACGGCCACCCACAATGGCGCCTGAGCGCCATTGATCGCGCTATAGGCGATCCGCAAATCCTCAGCACGAACCGAGCTGCCGGCGAGGCAAAAGAAAACTCCGATCAATAATTTAAGCAACATCTTTTACACCTCATCAGAATTCTGCCTCAGAGCGACTAGGCCAGCCCTTAAAGGTTCTCGGGTAACCGCGCGCTGTGAGTATTACATCAACCTGCACGGTTTATCTTCGGCAGGATCCACAGCCGAAATGCTTCGGTAGCTTGACAACGCCTTCAAATATCGCGGATATTGCGCTTAATCAATCCGAGGAGATTCATTCATGGCGATCTGTTTAGCGCAAAATAGCCCTGATACGTTTAATTCACAGGCTCCGTCCTCTGAAGTGCTCGTCGCTACAGCGCGCGGCGTGATTACAATCCAAAGGATCGGGGCGGGACGTTGGGATGTCACAAATAAAAGTTTGGAGAATCATCATATAAGTTGTCTGATTATCGAACCTTCCAAACACTATATTTTCGCCGGTGTGCATAATGGCTCTCTTTACGTTAGCAAGGATGCCGGAAGAACCTGGGGCGTAAGCGATCATGGGATCACCGAAAAACATATCTTCTGTTTGAACTATGCGCAGCGCGGCGGGAAAACTGAGCTTTACGCAGGAACCGAGCCGGCTCATCTCTTCGAGAGCGACGATCTGGGAGCAACCTGGCATGAGTTTTCGTCCTTGCGTTCTGTTTCCAGCGTGGACAGCTGGGACTTTCCGGCTCCGCCCAACCAGGCACACCTTAAGAACGTGGTATTTGATCCTCAGGACGAGAAAACGATCTATGCCTGTATCGAGCAGGGTGCGCTATTGAAAAGCAAAGACGAAGGCAGGACATGGGATGAACTGCATGGCTTTCATCTGGACACGCATCGGCTCTTGATTCGCCCGTCGGATCCGAACTGGTTTTATGTCACCGGCGGCGACGGGTTGTACCACAGCAAGGACGGCGGAAAGACATGGGAGCATTTGACAACCAAATCGGACAGGATCGGCTATCCTGATTCCTTATTCATCCATCCCGAGAAACAAGAGTTGATGTTCATGGCCGGTTCACGGACCTCGCCGTTTCAATGGCGCAAGAACGGGACGGCCGATGCGGGAGTTTTGCGTAGCCTCGACGCCGGCCGGACCTGGCACGAGCTGAAAAACGGCCTGCCGATCATCTCCGCGGCAACATCGAGGCGATGTTGATGGAATTTTGGAACGGATCGTACTCATTTTTGGCAGGTACAACTGACGGCGGATTTTCTGCAGCGACGACGAAGGCGAGCGCTGGATCAAAATCATCAGCGGAATACCGCCGATCTCAAAAGGACGGCACTATCATTTGCTGGAACAGTGATATCGTCGACGAGCGCGTCGCAGCAAGGGCAGTGGCTAGCTCGCTGCCGGGTTTCGGTTTTCCAGTTTGACTGGCAGGCTCTCCGGGCGAAACCATTTTTTCTGTTCGCGCCCCTCGGCAAACGCGCGGAGCTTTGCGCTCGAAGATTTTGCGCAACAGGATGACCCCTAGGTCGGACCGACCGAGATGCTCGTATTTCCGATCGACGATGCGTCCCTGCCCGATTTGGGCGACGTAGTCCTGGGCATTCGAGATGACCACAGTATCATCCGTGAGCTTGCCGAGGTCCTTGAGCCTCGCCCTACCCGCAATAATTTTTTCCCCGAGCTCCGCGACTGTCGGCCCATTGCGAACAGCCGGTGCCGCACCCTGCTCGTTACAATAGCGCGTGGCGGCTTCCCCTGTAATTCGTGAGAGTCGCAGGCGAAAGATTGCCGCGTTCTCGTCGTCTAGCGGGACGCTCGAATGGAGGCGATCCTGATAGGGAATCTCCGGATCAATCGAGGGTAGCCGAAAATCGGTAATGTTCGGCATACCGAATTGAAAACAGTGATACATCCCCGCCGGAAAAAAAGCCTGCGTGGTGTAGCCCCAGTCGCTCTCGTCGGTTAAAAATGTCGGAATCCCGGTTCGCTCATCTTGCAAGAGATAGGAATTTCGGTGGACAAACGCCACATGAACAATATCGGGAAAGTTTTCGAGGACCTGCAGATAATTGCACGGCCAGTTCTGCACCGGAAGTACTTCCAGGACTCCCTGATCTTCGTAATGCGGATATCTGGGAAACGGCGCGATCGCTCCTTCTCCCAGATAGACGAAGATCGTCCCAGATAATCCCGCGCCGGATAGCTGCGAAGGCGAATCTTTTTTGCGAAGGGGGGATCCTGAAGCAGGTTGTTCCACACACTGTCCGTCTGCGTCGTATTTCCACCCGTGAGACATACAGCGGATGCAGTCATCTTCCACCCAGCCGGTAGAGAGCAAACTTCCGCGGTGCGCACACCGAAAAGCGACGGCGTGCGCTACCCCGCCTTCACCTCGATAAAGGGTAAAATCTTCGCCGAGGAGTCGCGCTGGCTTGGCTTCGCCGGGGAACAAGTCAGCGGAAACTGCGACCGGATGCCAAAATTGCCGCAGATACCGTCCGGCGAGAGTTCCCGGGCCGACATGCACTAAATCCTTGTGGGTAACAACGGATCGATTGCGACTGCTTTTGTTAAGACTGGCCATTCTCCACTCCATGCGAGTATGGGTTTGCGAATTCAGGAGCAAACGTGTTTGACTCGCTGATTCCACAGCTCAAGCAATTTTTGATTTGGGACCTTGCGGCTTACTTAGGGTTCACCGTGACGATTTTCTCCTTCCCCCAATAATCGGGATGGCTTAGCAACTTCTGCAGAAACAACTCTTTCATTGCGCGGCCGTCCGTACGCAGATAATCACCTACCGGAGCTCTGCCAGGCTCGACTTTAACGACGAAGAATTTCAAACCGGAACCGTCAACGGCGGCCTTCGCTCGTGAGTTGAATTCGTCCATGGTTCTGACCGTTGCGGTATCCTTGACGCCAGCGCCTTGAGCGATAAGTTTCAAATCGGCTTTTCTGGACGTGGCGGTCGGCCCCATTTTGCCGTATTCCTGATTGTCGAACACGAGCGCAATTAAGTTCGGCGGATTTACATCGGCGAGTGTTACCAGGCTGCTGGTATCGACTAGCAGGCTTCCGTCAGATTCCAGGGCGAAAACTTTTCTCTTCGGAAAAGCCAGACTTAAGCCCAGCGCAAATGACAGGCACATGCCCATGTTCAAATTATGAAAGTGATGCCCATTCCCGCAAACGGAAGGCCATTCTCGCGCGTTGTTTGAAAGGCTGCTTACCGACAGCATGTGGTCGTCCATCCAGGAGGCCACAAGTTTCAGACAATCTAGCCGTTTGACCACAGAACCTCCCCCGTTAAAAGCAAGACAATCGGTGAACTGTACTGCCGGCAGGAAAAATGAGCATCGCGAATCATACCGCTTTCAGGCGGCGTTTCTCGTCGACGATGCGATACGGAATTCGCAAACCCTGCAAAAACGGCTCGGCCAACTTATTGAACATTGCGAGGGTCCCCGACGGAATGCCGCTGCGATCACCAACGTCGCCTCGATAGGATACCGTAATCAAGAGCGGAATTGCGTAAAGGGAGCTGATTTGCGCCAAAGCAAATCCTCCCATGAGCAGACCGGCGATTCCCGTCATAAAAACACATTTCCTGCCGCCGAGCGAAGCACCGGCGCAAAGCGCTATGCCGTGCCCTTCGCCGGCCACGGAAATATCGGTAAAATAGGGATCGGCGCGGATTGCTGCCGTCAATGAATAGCTGGGATCCTCCGGCAATGTTACAACCATTTCGATGCCCTCCTCCTTGAGGGTCTCGATGAAAATTTGCACCGTCTCTTGATCCATCATGCGCGTGATTTCTCCATCGTGAACGACAGCCGCGATCTTTATCAGTTTGTTGTAGGCTGGATTTGATCGGGTTCGGACTATCTGTGGACAATCCCCATAACACTACTTCTGATTTACGTCAATTCTGCGCTTAAGCTAGACGCAACTTTGGTCCCCATCGGCCGACCTTGTGTTGAAAAGTACAAATTTTGCCTAGGCAAAATTGACTCCCGCCGATAAGCATGTAATAGGTGGCAAACCTTTTTCTCAGGATTGCGGAAATAATGCACTACTCTTGTACATGACTATTCCGGCTACCGTTGTAATAGACTTTGACGGAAATACAGTAGAGTTCCCGCTGCTTCAAACAAGCCTCGGCGACATTGCGTATTTTATCGAAATCCGTCGTGACCTTGGTCCGGGGAAGTGGCGATAGGGACGGATTTTCCGGATAGACAGCCGCGGCGTCTCGTTTCATGTTTCAGTCCAAAACCACCTCACGTTGTGCGTGTGGTGGAAGGTTTCACCATGGCCGGGGCTTTAGCCAAAGGAGACCCCCCCGCGCATACCTGGAGGATTGATTGCGATTCGGATAGATCTCCCCATTACCAATAAAGGAATATCTTATGAAAATGGCTCAAATCGCTTTTCTGGCCTTGTGCTTGGTTACTCCCTCCATATCGCCAGCCAACGAGACCTACACGATCAGCTACGGCGGCGTTTCCGGCTTTCAGGCTCCGGTGTGGGCCGCCAAAGATTTAGGTCTACTGGACAAGTATGGCCTGAGCGCGGAAGTGGTGATGATCGCTGGCAGCTCGCGCGGCATCCAAGCGTTGGTCGGTGGAACCACGCAATTCGCCGCAAGGAGATGGCACGGCGGCAATGAACGCCCGCCTCTAGGGAGCCGATATTGTCATCATAACCGGTTCGTTGAATAAGTTTCCCTTCAGTATCGTAACCCAGAAGAATATCAGGCAGCCTGCCGATTTGGTCGGTAAAAAGATGGGTATCGTCAACTTTGGCGGCTCCAACGAGTTGGCCGTCACTTCGGCCCTAAGAGAATGGAATATTCCGCGGCAGTCAGTCACGCTTTTGCCCAGCGGCGGAGCATCGAGTCGTCTAGTGGGTCTCTCCGCCGGCGCCATCGACGCGACGGTTCTGGCTCCTCCCGAGTCGACCAAAGCCCAACAGATGGGTTTTAATCTGCTCGCCGACCTGAGCGAGTTGAAGGCGCGTTTTCCCCTGCACGTCATCATGACTCGCCGTGCCTTCTTGGAGAAGAATCGCCCGGTAGTCAAACGATTTTTACAAGCCTTTAGCGAGGGGGTGCACGCGCTTGTGAGCAATAAAAAAGAGCGCTCCAGGTTTATGGAAAGCGTCTTAAGACAGGATCCCGCCGTGCTAGATGATACTTTCAACTTCTTTTCCGGGAAATTGTCCTATCCTCCGAGGGTCGATCGGCAGGGTTTGCAAAATGCCGTTGAGTTGCTTGCGCAAACGACCCCTGCGGCAAAAACCAAAAATCTGGCCGCCGAAGTCCTCGATGAGAGTCTGATGAACGAGCTCGAGGCGGAAGGGTTTTTCGAAAAACTGTAGAGATAACTCCGTTCTCAGCTCTTTGTCTCAGTGGCAATAAGGATAAAGGAATATCATTGTGTGGAGAATGCTTTTTACGCGCGTCTTCTGTACCTCTCTACTATCGGTGCATAAGCTTTAGGGCCGGCGAGCTTCCTAAGTTGAGATTGTTTTATTCATCGTTTACAGGTGTCGCCTCTGTGGCTTTCTACCTTTCAATGATGCTCGTTGCCGCGACGTGCATTCTTTAAAACTTGACGGCGCCCCCGGTGGAGCCCCTTAGTCCTGCTTCGCACCGCAGATTCGGCAATGGGCAAACCATCGCCGACTGCGCTAACGACATTTGACGGCACACGTTTCTTCGCCTGCGCCTAACCAAAAGCACTGACGTGACGACAAGGAGACCGGCAACTGAACTTCCGAACATCTTTTTATCCAGTTCGAGCCGGCAAATTTATAGTTTCTAGAGAATAATGATCGCTTGGGTCTTTAAGGCCGTTCCACTAACCAAGCAAAAAACTCGCTTTGACTTGTAGCCTGCCGCACCGATATAAACCCGCCTCTACTGATACGATGGCTATTCGCCGGGAGCGTAATGCAGGCTGCTTCTCTTGCAAAAGGACGGGGACGCAGAAGATGTCCTGATGGGGCTGAAGGCGCCGACTTCGTTCGTTAATCCGTTGACCTACTTTCAACATTTATGGCGTGGTTAGCGAGTTCCGAGCATCAGCGTCGACTCAGTGAAGCAAGTCTCATACGCGAACATGAGTGAGGCGGCAGAACAGGAATCCAATAAATCATTTAGACCTCCCTGCCGCCGGCCCAACTTCATTCAAGCGACTCGCCCCATCACCTCGTACCTTATTCTAAGACTCTATTGTATCTTGCTTTTTGCTCTGGTGATGCCTTCCAGCTTTCTATTGCTTCCTGTTCCTTTTAGAACATCCATCAAAATGCGGCCTTCACTTGATTAATGCGCAGTAGACTAGGAATGTTCCATATGCGAAGGTCCCGTAAGAGGTCAGGACAAGCAAAACTGCCGAGACATGAAAAATCACTGCCGCTATGAAATACTTATCTCCTGAATCATCGGACGTTGCATAGGACCATTGCGTGAAGTAGAAACATGCGGCGGAGATGGCGTCGAGCAAAACTCCGATGACAAACCAGATCAGGGTGCCTGCTATCGCTTTCAGGAGAGGCGAGCCGTGCGGTGTCCAGACGTGACCGATGAAGGCGAGCAGCGCAACTGCCGCACCGCCATTAATCAACATCGCACTTTTCAGAGCATTTTGAGCAGCTAAAGTTACCGCAAGTCAATAATTCAGTTCTATCCGACCGCCACGCCTCTAATTCGGCTTTATATCGTTCCAAGTCTTGAGGCAGCATGAGTTGGTCGGCTGGATGTTTTGAGTTATTCTCCAATTCCTCCAAGTAGGCGAATAGATTCTCTACCGGTATGAAGATAGTCCTTTCTCTTTTGTGTCCGTTACGTCGTGTCTGATGGTTGCAATCAGCTCTTTCGGGGTCATCCTGTTTTCCACCGCTCTTCAGATGGTTCTAATCTGTGTTAAATACGATGTAAACAAAATTCATCGACAGTGACGCCAACGATATCAATCTGACGAGTGTTACGCTATTAGGGCGCTGGGTACCGGAAGTGGAACTTCTGTAGCAGGTTTGAGGAGCACGGATATTTGAACCGAAAGCAGGCTATCGCATTCGTTGAACGGTTCAGGCAAAGCAATGGCAAAGCACATAATTTACGTTGAGTTTTCTGGCAGCTGAAGATGCTACGAGAATAGAAAGTCCTCGTGTCGTTGCGATTCATTTAGGGTGTATGCGCTCCATCGAGGCGGGGAGGACATCAGCGCTACGGACTTTGCGTGCGTGCCTTGCTCCTAATGGTTGGCTGCTTCTCTTCCCTCACCCGCAAGAACCGGCTCAACCGAATACTTATTGAGCGGCTATGGCAGGCGAACCGCTACAGCCGCGAAGAACTGCTCGATGCGTGCCTGGCCGCGGATTTGCGCATCACCGGCTTCAAACGGTTTCCAATAACCTACTTCTGGAAAAATTTGTGGGGTAATATCGTTAAGGCGCAGCGAAAGTTTAGGGTAGCAGCTGAGCGGTAGGAGCGTTAGGATTTTCAATTGTTTGCGTTCTCAAGTTAAAGATCCCTGCCCGAGAGCTACTTGATAACACGAACACTCGGATATCAAGATCCCACGTTCGCTACCGACATGTTGCGGAGCTGCGTGGCCCAGTCACACATGTAAAAGCAGAATCGAATCCAACGCTGGAATTATCGTGGAAACTCCAAACAAAGTAGAAAGTCCTATAACATTGCGGAAGATCGCCGCGCTGGCAGGAGTGAGTCCATCAACGGTTTCACGTGTATTGAATCGTGATCCAAATCTACGCATTTCCGAGCCAAGCCGGATTCGCATCCTAAATATTGCATCACAGACGGGATATCGCCCAAATCGTCTGGCTCGCTCGCTAAGATATCAACGCAGTCAGGTCATTGGGATGTTGATCCCCGACATAACGAACCCTCTTTTTCGGCGCTGTTTAGGTCGGTTGATGACGTCGCGTCCGCTGCCGGCTATCACGTAATACTCTGCAACACGGGTGACAGCGAATTGCGCTTTCAGGAGCATTTGGACGCTCTGAGCGATGGCCACGTTGATGGTTTACTGATTGCTACCGCTCATCGTACTGATGTGCCGATTGGAAAACTCAGTTCCAGGCGTTTGCCGTATGTCTTGATGAATCGTCGACGGGACACTGATGAGGATGCCTCTGTCATACCTGATGATCGGCGGGGCGCACAGTTAGCTGTCGAGTACCTGGCCCGGCTAGGGCACCGAAAAATTGCTCACATTGCGGGCTCTGAAGAGATCAGTCGCACGGCCAGCCGACTGGCCGGATATCGGGAAACCATGCAATCGTTGGAGTTGCCCGAGATCGTACACCAAATTCCGACCGGTGGTATGGACGAGAGGGCGGGGGAGCACGCGCTCATTGAACTCATGAAATCCTCTGAAGGAAATCCGACGGCTATTTTCACAGCCAACGATCTCGTCGCTTTGGGAGTTCTTGCCGTTGCGCATCGATTGGGAGTTCATGTACCGGCCGACTTGTCCGTCATAGGATGTGATGATGTACCTCTTGCGAAATACGTGCAGCCTTCTCTTACTACAATTAGGTATCCTTTTTATGACGTAGGAAGGCTGGCGACCGAGCAATTGATCAAGCTTATGTCAACGCAAGCATCGTCCGATCTTGGACGAATCCATTTAGTTCTGCCTGTAGAACTAGTACTCCGTGAATCAAGTTCTGCCCCCCGTGATCTCTGAACATACGACGCGGCTTTTTCTTTCCCGGGTCATTTGACATCCATGTCAAAGGTTAATATGAGTCAATAATCCTTTGCGCAAACGTTTGTTCAATTGACCATAGGAGGTTCAGACGTGCTCAAAGAGCTCCATGCGAAACAAAATTATTTCTGGCCCAACAACTGTCGAGTAGCCGTTGCCATTACCTTCGACTTTCAAGGAGGCGAACCCGTCAGGCCTCTTCCTAGCGGCAAGATGAACAATGAAGATTATGCCGAGGGTGAATACGGTCCGAAAACGGGTATTTGGCGCATACTGCGAGTCCTTGAGGAGGTTAAAGTTAAGACAACATTTTTAACCTGTGGAGGGATTGCCCAACGAATATCCGGAGGCTACTAAAGCTATTGCCGAGCAAGGACATGAAATTGCGGGGCACGGCTTCCATCATGAGATCGCGCGAGACCTTTCGCGAACCGAGGAAAAAGACGTCGTCCGTCGAACAACCGACATCTTGGAAAAAGTGACCGGCAAGACTCCGATCGGCTGGCGTACTTGCACCCAGAGCGACAATACTGTCGAGCTGTTGATGGAAGAAGGATACTTGTGGAACAGCAATTCCTTTGCCGATGATATCCCATTTGTATGGAGCAACGGCAAATCGAGCCTCGTTGAACTGCCACGGCAACCATTTGGAGACGGCCGCCTTTACGGCCATGAAAACCGTGCAGGAGATCATCCTGACAATGCGCTGACGCTCTGGAAACGATTCTTCAATGAGCTCTATGGAGAATCCTCAATCGCGCCGACGTTCACGACCTTCCGATTAAGTCCGTATGTTTCGAGCCGCCTCGGACGAGCGAGTGCCCTTCGCGAGATGATTGAATACATGAAGAGCCATGAAGGGGTTTGGTTCGTCACAGGTACTGAGATGGCAGAATGGTGGCTCAAGCAGGGATTCTCAGAAGAGAAGCCTACTCCGGTCCGAGCTGTTGCTGGATACTGATTCTCGGTTTGGCATTAACTCGGGCGTGTTCCTTGAATGAGTGATTCAAGGAACACGCCCGACTGTTTACGAGGTATACTCTATGTCGCAGACGGTCAGAACATCTGCCGGTTTTGGTTTGTTCTAATAGTATTCTTATTGATTGCTGATCAAGCTATGGGCCAAGACCGTTTGAGAATCGCCTGGTCTGGTTCAAGCCCGGCCCACACCCCTATCTGGGTTGTGGAAGAAAAGGGCTTGCTAAAGAAACATGGGATAGACGGTGAAATAATTAGTATCGCCGCTAGTTCTACTGCGGTTCAGGTACTCTTATCCGGAGAAGTAGACGTGATCATAGGATCAGTTACTAATCTTGTCTCACGTCTGGCAGGCGGTGACACCGTTATGATCATGGGTCTGATACCAACTTAGTAAATAATTTGATCACGCATCCAAGCATTACGAAGATAGAACAGCTGAAAGGCAGGGTCGGAGCTGTGAACCGGGCCGGGACATCGTCTGAACTCGGCATTAAATTAACGCTGAGAAAGCTGGGTCTCGATCCGAACAAAGATGTAAAGCTTGTGCCAAGGGGAGGCAATCCGGAACGGCTCGCAGCAATTTCCCAGGGGGTCGCCCACTTTACCCATATGCCCGAGCCGTTCGTGCGAGAAGCGGAAAGGCTCAACTTAAAAGATTTTCTCGATATAGGCTCTTTAAAAATCCCGTTTCACTGGAATGCATCGCACACCCGTGAATCCGTCATAAAGGCCAGGAGACCAGTCATAGCGCGTTATACTCGAGCGATGGTGGAAGCTATTCACTTCATCAAGACCAATAAGGAAGGAACAAAGGCGATTATTGCGAAGAGGTTGAGAATCGATGACCAGGAAGGATTAGAGCGAGCTTATAATGCGTATAGAGGGATTTTCCCTGAAGCCCCTTACCCGACTGTCGGGGGGTGAAAACTTTCATGGATGACTTGGCGGTCACAGACCCGAGAGCAACCTCTGTCGATCTTAAATCGTATGTGGATATGAGCTTTGTCCAGGAGCTAGAATCTTCCGGGCTTATCAAGCAGCTATACAAACAGAAGCCGGTTACACAATAATCGTATGCAAATGTAAGGTGCGGTGGATAGAGGAGACAATTAGCAGGGTAAGTCTTTAGCTATCACAGAAACTGTATTTCGATCTCGGATAATTCCTCCTCGGCCTGTATCAGATCAATTCGCACTTACTGCAATATTAGGTTTTTCCGCAGCATGCTAAATTTTTTCGGCTCAGGGTCAGATGTTTAGATAATTTCTTCGAGTACCCGAGAAATCGAAGCTCTCAAGCAGCTAAACCTACTAGCAGCGCGATCGAAACGGCCGACACGAGGATCTCCAATTTCGTGTGGGTCGATTCGATTCATGCAAAACCCCGGTGGATGGAGAGTGCCTCAACTAGAGGGACCCAAGGCGGATACGTCAGAAATTACCGGCGATTCGGCACCGTCTGGTTGTCGATTAGTCTGGAGTTTACTCATTCAAGAACGGTTCCTCCATATCGTGCTCATCAGGGCAGCCGTTGTGGCCTCCGGACAGCCTCAATCCTCAATTGATCAGCGAGATCAGAACCCACCTCGTCGACTAACAAGTCGAACATAACGGTGCACAGGAGGATGGACGGGTCATTTAGCCGAAGCTCCCGGACGGTAGTTCGGATGCAGGCGTACGAAAAGATCTGTTAGCCCAGCACGCAAACCTGTTATTTGTGTTCAGGAGGTCGGAGCACGTAGTGAGTTGAGCAAAACGGAATTGACGGCTAAACACGAGAACAAAGTTGATGTCCGTTCTGCCACCCCGGATTGACAGGTCAGCGGAAATGCTGCCTGGCCTAACTACTGCAAGAATATTTTCTGATATTCTTTTCTCTTCTCCGCGAGGCCGTTTTGATCGAAGTGCGTCATTTCAATGAACTTGATCTTCTCCGCCCCGGGAATTGGCGGATGGATTCCCTTTCGAGTTACGAATTCACCCTGCTGCGCCATGATCTTCATGCTTTCATCACCCAGAAAGAAGTCGATGAACGACTTTCCAGCATTCGAGCTAACCGGCTTGCTTGCCAACATAATGTAGCTTCCCTCGCCCAACATTCTGTCAGAACGCATGTAATCCAACGGGGCTCCCTTGAGTCCGAATAGATAGCTAAATTTAATGTAACTAACTCCAATTGCCGCTTCTCCCGTGCTGACGCGCTCGGCAGCAGGGAGCAAGCCTTCGACGAACAACGGTTTCGCCGCAGCTAAGTCTCGAACGAACTTGTCGGCCATTTCCTTTCCCATCACTGTCGGAAGACTAGCCACCCACGACGTGGTGGTAATGTGTTGAGTAGGATCTGGCATGACCAATTTGCCGCGAAACTGAGGTTTGACAATATCTTCGAGCGACTTTGGTGCTTCCTCCGGCTTAATCAAGCTCTTGTTATAGACGATCCCGATGATCGTATCGCGGTATCGCGGTCCCAATTGCGGGTCCACAGACTCTTTCGTAAAATCCTTAAACATTGGCGAGTCGTAGCGGCTGACGACTTTCTCTTTGAAGAGGAGGCGCATCTCAGCGTCGTGCACAAGAATGACGTCAACCATCGCCTTTTTGGCTCTATACTCACTGAGGGCTCGATCTACAACTTTGGTTGTCGACGCTCGCCAATATTCGACTTTGAGGCCGGTCCTCTTCTCGAAGCTTTTTATGATGAACTCCGTCGTATCCGGCTCAAGAGAGCCATAGAGGATGACTTTCCCGCCCTCCTTTTTCGCTGCCTCAATTAGTTTCGTGTCCTGTGCGAAGACTGACGCTGAAACACAAATGCCGATTACCGTCACAATAAAAGTTAAACAACCTTGCATTCTTGCTCCTTTTATCCCACTCGATCAAAACGACTTGAGCGGTACAATATAGCAGGATTCCTAAAGAAGAAATCGCCCGGCGTGTGCTTATCTATAAGTATGGACCTCCAGTGTCTCCGAACAGACAGCGATGCACGTCACCGTCTCGTGATTTAGCGCGATTCGAATCTCGCAGAGACAGTTCTATTCGAATTTGCCCGGAATTCTAATGCGACAAAGTAGTGGCAAAGCTAGTAAATTGTTCTTTATTGTGGGCTGGTTACAGATGCTACGAGAACCTGCAATCCTCGTATCGGATGGTTCGATCAGAGTACTTTCGCTATCAGGGCTCATCCGGTCGCCTGATTCGAGTTCCGGCTAGTCGCTGGCGGCGGAACTTCTCTGATCGCCGCTTCAACAAAGGGGTTTCGAACTGAAGCCGATGGCGAGGAGTGCCGTCAGCTCCCCTCCCTACGGCTCCTTTTGCTATTCCTCCAGGTATTCCTGACGTGGAGCTCAAGCAATCGTTCACCGACTTCTGTGGGTTTTCCGTTCTTGCCTCGGATCTCCTGCTTTGCATAGCGGCCGAAGAGGAGCATGAAACGGAGTAATCGAGGTGGGTAACTCCATCTAAGCCGATTGCACTCGGCGCAGATCGGGAGGCAGTTCTTGACGGTGCATCGTCCACCGCGTCGGTAAGGCTTCACATGGCCGATCTGAAACCCGGGCTTGAGACGATCCCCGCACATGTGACAGTTTCCAGCGGTCTTCTGCTGAACCTCATCTCGGGAAACACGCTGTCTCGGAATGATTACAGGAGGTCCTGGTGAGCCCTTGCGCGCCATGCGGCATGCCTCGCGCCGAACGCGCTGCGCATGCGCTTTGTATCTATCAGTAGGGTTCTTCATGATGGAGTCCCGTCTTGGCGGTGCGTGAACATGCGCGGCACGTCATGTGATGTCACCAGGAGCCCAGCCGCCGATAAGGTGAGCTGATTGCGGCCACGAACATTATCGTAACCCAATGCTCACTGGGTTCTGAGTTCTGCAAGAAGATCGCGTATTTTTTCTACTGCCTGGCGAAAGCGTGCATCTTTCAGTTCACGCTGAATCCATTCCAAAAGCCGAGACCGCCTATCTTCAGGGGCCATTTCAACAAGTGACTTGACCGGGATCTCAGACCTAGCTTTAAACGGCTTGATGTACTGGGCCGGTCGCTGCTTCCATTCCTGTTTAAACGGCGGCTTGGCCGCGGCGGCCCAGACTAGATCAGCCCAGTATTCTGGAGCCTTTCCGACGACTATGTGAAGTTCGACGGTTTTAGACCAGAAGTAAACCTCACAGCAGACGAATCGGCTATTAGGTCCCCAAGCTGTGCCTCCAATATTTTGGGGAACGGCCCATTCAGTTGGGAGAAAACGAACATAACCCTTATATGATGTTGCCATTAGGATCCCAAATTCGCTTTCCGAGGCGGTCAATATATCCTGCATGGCAGCAGATAATTCAGAGATAGGGTCTTCGCGGCATTCTAGAATGTAATCTAATGCTTTCTTATGACGCCTATAGATTTGCCTTGCCAGCTGCGCTGTTCTGCTGTCTTCCACGAAATCCTCCGCCAACAATTCCAGGTAGCTGGCAGTTTTCCGTGTCAGCATTTATGAAAACCGCATGCCCAAAACGTGCCCAAGACCAAAGTGGAAGGCTTGAAACTAGTTGAAATCACTAAACTCAGGAAAAAGGGTTTGAGAGCGCAAAACCTGAGATAAGTGCGCGCTCACAAAACAAAAAACATCCTTTTCAATAGAAAATTCCCAAGCTGGACGTCGCCGGTTCGACCCCGGTCGCCCGCTCCAAACCTTCAATCTGGTCACATCCACTAGTACAACGGACGGAAAATGAGGCAACGTGGATTCCTCGTTCATCTCGTCCGATTTGACGTTCAATCGCTGCGGCCGTTTTTCAATTCATTGAAAGCATTGTAGCCTTCCGGCATTTGCATACACTTTGCCTGGGCCGCCGCTTCGATTCCGATGCGGTCTCCAATTGTCATTCGCTTCTGATTCTGGTTATGCCCAAGGCTTACAGCGGGACGTTCTTTGACCGGTTAGCCACCTTTAACCTTCATCCATCAAAGCGTCGCCGGGACGTTGCAGGTCATGCGCGTGAATTGATAAAGCTCCTCGCAGTTGCATCGGAGCTGTGACAGAACTAATGACGATGTCATTCCGGCCACGCTATCCCACCGTCTACGAAATCAATACTCTGGTCTGGCTGTTCGAGCTGAGCGAGAAAACCGGCCGCTCTGTGAACTTGGGTTCCGTGCCCTCGTCGGAATGGGACCGCGTCGCCCGCTACGGATTCGATGCGGTTTGGTTAATGGGAGTTTGGCGACGCAGCCCTGCCAGTATCGCCATGGCCAATCGCAACCAGAGCCTGCTCGACGAATTTAAGCGATCGTTAGCGGATTTCCAGCCACCGGACAACATCGGATCTGCATACAGCGTGCGCCGTTACGATGTCGATCAGTGTCTGGGCGGACCCGAAGGACTGACGGTCGCCCGGCGAGAGTTGGCGAAGCGGGGCATTCGCTTGGTCCTAGACTTTGTCCCGAACCATGTAGCGCTAGACCACCCTTGGGTCATCGAACATCCCGAATATTTCATCCAGGGAAATCCGCAGGATGCCAAGGACACCCCTCAGTCCTTCGTCGAGGTAAACGGAAAGGTATTTGCTTGCGGCCGAGATCCCCATTTCCCGGCATGGCAGGATGTGTTGCAACTGAATGCCTTTCATCCAGGATCTCGTCAAGCAGCAGTTGAAACTGTCGCAAACATCGCTAGTCAGTGCGATGGCGTTCGCTGCGACATGGCGATGCTTTTCCTAAACTCTATTTTTGAGCGCACCTGGGGCAGCCGCGCCGGACTCAAACCTACGACCGAGTACTGGGCCGACTTGATTGCCGCCGTCAAGAACAGCTCTCCGGAGTTTTTGTTTATCGCCGAGGCATACTGGGATCGAGAGCGGGAATTACAGCAACAAGGATTCGATTACTGTTATGACAAGCGGCTCTACGACCATCTCATCCAGGGCAACACGGCCGCAGTAAGATCTCAGCTGTCCGCGGATATTGAGTACCAGAGAAAGCTCCTACGCTTCATCGAAAATCACGACGAACAACGCGCTGCCGTTGCATTCCCGTTCCCTAAAGAACGTGCGGCCGCGGTGACGATGGCAACGCTGCCGGGCGCAAAACTGTTACACGAAGGCCAATTGGAAGGAAGACGGATAAGAGTGCCTGTCTTTCTCAGGAGGCGAGCCGCGGAACCCGTAAATCAGCCGATACGAGTTTTCTACTCAAAGCTCCTGAAGGTCATCGAAGCGCCGGCTTTCAGAGAAGGCAAGTGGAGTCTCTGCCACTGCACCGGCTGGCCGGACAATCCAAGTTATCAAAACCTCCTTGGGTGGAGTTGGACTAACGAGACCGATCGTTATCTCATCGTCATCAATTTCAGCGATAGCCCGGCTCAAGGCCGTGTTCAAGCGGTAGAAGGTGAAATTCGAGGGAAAATCTGGCGCCTGCTCGATCAATTTTCGAGCGAGAGTTATGAACGTGACGGCGGTGAAATGCTAGATCCGGGATTGTACGTAAATTTAATTCCTTGGGGCTATCACTTTTTCCGGTTTGAAAACTTGTGAGCCGGTCACCAGGTACCTTTCTTTAAAAGACCTGCAGTGCACGATCAGCCTTCGTTTACAGATGTGAAACGTAAAATATAGAACAGTTTAGTTTCGTTGACACCCTGCATGAACGATTATAGAAACTCGCCTATGAAAGATGCAGTGAAAAGAATCAATGTTGAATACGGTTTGGACCTGACCGAAGAAGAGATCGAAGCCATCACCAAACAGGCCGAGGCGTCGCGAAAACTTTTCCAGCAACTCTACGAGGTCGATGTCGAAGGCGTGGTTCCCGCGCTCAAAATCGATCCGGCGGAGCGGTCATGAATTTAAAAGACTTGGAGACTCTCACGATTGCCGGTCTGGCTCCGCAAATCGCAAGTAGAAGACTTTCGCCGGTAGAGTTAACGCGCCTTTTTCTGGATCGGATCGAGAAGCTCAATCCTGCAATCAACGCCTACGTGACTGTGACTTCACAGGATGCTCTGGCACAGGCAAAGAGAGCCGAGGAGGAGATTGCCAGTAGAGATCATCGCGGACCGCTCCATGGCATTCCGTTATCCATTAAAGACAACATCGCGACCCGGGGGGTAAGAACCACGGCGGGATCGAAGGTGCTCGAGAACTGGATACCGGACTACGACGCGACTGTAGTCAGCAGATTAAAAGAGGCGGGAGCAGTTATTCTCGGTAAGACCAATCTGCACGAATGGGCCCTGGGTGGAACGACGATCAACCCGTTTTACGGCACCACGCGCAACCCTTGGGACTCGAACCGGATCGCCGGCGGCTCCAGCGGCGGTTCGGGCGCGGCGGTGGCGGCCAGTCTTTGTCTGGCATCCATCGGGACCGACAGCGCACAATCGGTACGAAATCCCGCTTCCATGTGCGGGATTGCCGGGCTAAAGCCAACCTACGGCAGAATTAGCCAGCACGGCAGCGTTCCCGGCACGGGCGCTTATTCGTGCAACCACGTTGGGATTCTAGCCAAGACCGTCGAGGATACGGCCATCGTGCTGGCGGCGGTCGCGGGCCACGATCCGCAAGATCCATCGAGCGCCCGCGAGCCCGTACCGAAATATAGCGCCAGCCTCGGTAAAGACGTCAACGGTTTGAAAGTGGGAATCCTCAGGGGTTATTTCGAAGAGGTCATGACGGCAGAAGTCAGAGAAGTCTTTTACCAAGCCATTGCCGTTCTCAAGAGTTTGGGCGTGGAGACGGAAGAAGTCACGACTGCGCACATGGATTTGATACCGGCCGTGAAAGTCTGCACGAGCCGGGTTGAAAACTCCTCGGCTCACGACCGTAACCTGCGCACCCGGGCACGTGATTATAGCCGACAAACTCTTTACGCCTATCTCTCGGCGTTGACGGTGCCTGCCTCTTCTTATCTGATGGCTCAGCGAGTGCGGCGGCTCATCTGTGACGAGTTTCATGGCTTGCTTCAGAGGGTTCAGCTGCTGGCGCTGCCGACCGTCGGCTTCACGGTCCCGACCATTCAGGAATGCAACGATGGCTGGGTCAACATCGACGGGAAACAAATACGTCGCTCGGACGAACGTGGCGGAGCCGACAGTCTATGCGCGATTCCGTTCAACGTAACCGGCTTACCTTCCATGAGCGTGTGCTGCGGCTTCTCTAAACTGAACACACCGATCGGCATGCAAATCGCCGCCGGGCCTTTCCAGGAAGAACTCATTTTCAGCGTAGCCCATGCTTATGAACAGGCAACGGAGTGGCACACGCGAAGACCGAAGATTGTTGCCGACTGAAGTTGGAGAAAACACAGATGATCAACGAAAAAGACAAGGCAAAGATTCTGCAGGGAATAAGCCGGGATGAGTGCGCCGAATTGACCAAGCAGCTTTGCGATATCCCGAGCCCCACCGGATCGGAGCGTGAGATCGGCGATTTTATACTCAACTGGTATGCGCGCCATGGAATCAGATCCATTCGGCAGGAAATCGATCCCAATCGCATCAATGCCGTGGGCGTGATCGAGGGACGCGGCGACGGCGCTTCCGTTCAGATCAATGGTCATATGGATACGAGCTTCACCGGCACCGAAGAGGACCGGATGTTCTGCGCTGAGCTCGATCCGGTGAGCGAATTGCGCGGCACTGTTCGCGACGGAAAAGTCTTCGGTCTCGGCGCCTCGAATATGAAATCCGGGGTTGCCGCTTTTATGGTTGCGGGTAAAGCGTTAAAGGAGAGCGGCGTCGAACTGAAAGGCGACTGTATTCTCGCGGCCGTGGCCGGAGAGATCTCGCGCACACCCATCGGTCCATACCAGTCCGGCTCCTACAGAGGAGAGGGCACCGGAACCCGCCATCTGCTAACGCACGGCATTCAGTCGGACTACGCAATCTGCGCGGACCGCTCCGGGCATTCGATCGTGTGGGCGCAAAACGGAGTGACGCAGATTCGCATTAGAACTTTCGGCAACCCGCACGCCGCCTGGGGCGTTACACGCGAGCAGGAACCGCCGGCGGAACACAACGCGGTCCTGAAAATGTTCAAGCTGGTCCAGGCTATCGACGCCTGGGCAGCTGATTTTGAGAAACGCTGTGTGTATCAGTCGGCGATCGGCCCGCTCATACCCAAAGTCAACATTGGCGCCGTCGAGGGGGGAGCACCGTTTCGGCCAAATTACTTCCCCGGCGTCTGCTCGCTCTATGTCGATGTGCGCACGCCGCCGGAACTTCGTCCGGTGCAGGTCCAACGTGAGCTGAGAAAAATCCTATCCGCGACCGGCGTTGAGTACGACATGGAGATGTACGCTTCCTTGATGGGCTATGAGGCAAAAGGCGTCGAGCCGCTCATCGAAGTGGTTAAGCAAGCGTATCATAACGTGTGCGGCAAGGAGCCGCCGCCGGCGAACACTTTTCGCGCCAGCATCTGGACCGATACCAATATCTACAATGAAATGGGTATACCGACGCTCAAGTTCGGACTAGGCGGGAAAAAGCACGCCATCCGGTCCGAGCAGATCGATGTCGAAGAGATCTACGTCGGCGCGCAAGTTTTTGCGCTTGCTGCGGCCGAGATCTGCAACTGGGAAAAATAGGCCGGCTGATGGTGAATCTTCATGGAATGACACCAGCGCGCAGATTCAGCGGCGCTGGAATTGACTAATGCAGCCCGGTAATCCCCTTGACGGCAAACGATCAGACATACCGGTCGGCAGCATGAACACGCTTCTACAGAATGCAACTCTAGTCACACCGGACAGCCGAAGAGCTGTGCACGCGCCGCAACAGCTCCTGATTCAGGACGGTAAGATATCCTGGATCGGAGAGCAGCTAAAAACCGACCTCGCAGCGATCGACCGGCGGATTGATTGCTCCGGCAAAATCGTGCTTCCGGGGTTGATCAACACCCATTCTCACCTCATGGAGATTCTCCAACGCAGTTTTCGTGACAACGTTCGCAAGGAAGTTTGGATCCGCAAAAGGCAGGGCACCGAAGAGGCTGCCGAACTATCGGACCATGACATCGGCGCGGCAGCCGCACTGGCGTGCGCGGAGATGCTCAAGAGCGGTGTGACTGCGGTGGTCGATCATTTCTCGCTGCGCGCCGGAATCACCACGGCCAAGATGAAAGCGGTCATCGGCGCTTTTCAGAGAACGGGGATTCGGGGAATGCTGGCTCCGTCGCTGCGCGACCAAAACTTCCTCGATCTGGTGCGTCGCAGGCTGTCCCATGGTAAACCGGCAGGCGCAAACAGCCGCGATTCCTGGAAGGACGAGATGATGCCGGTGTTGGAACTTGTGAGGAGCTCAGGAACGAAGTTAGGTCTTATGCTGGGCCCATCCTCGCCGCAAAATTGCAGCGACGAGCTCTTGCGCGAGATCGTTCGTACGGCTGATAAAAATGACCTGGGGATCCACACACATTTGCTCGAAACGGTTATTGAACGCTGGGGCGGGCGCAAGCTGTACCCAAAGGGGATTGTTCACCGTATCAACAAACTCGGTCTTCTTTCACCCAGGTTCTCGGCAGCTCACGGTGTCTGGCTCGATGCTGCGGAGATGGATCTCCTGGCTGCTGCCGGAGCTAGCATCGTTCATAATCCCGCCAGCAATCTCAAGCTCGGCAGCGGTATCGCACCGATAAGCGAGCTAAAGAAAAGGGGCGTCAATGTCGCCCTCGGCACCGACGGCGGAGACACGAGCGACAACTATTCCATTTTCGAACAGATGCGCTTGGCGGCGTTTGTTTCTCGCGTGAACACCTTTGAGCCGAATGATTGGGTGACTGCCGCGGATGCTCTACGCATGGCGACGATCAACGGCGCCAAAGCGATCCCGGCATGGAGAGGAAAAATTGGCAGCATCCGAACCGGTTATCGCGCGGATCTCGTTATCTTAAAACCTCATCTTCGCCTTCGTCCGCTCAACGATGTGATTCATCAGCTGGTGTATTGCGAGGGAGGCGAATCGGTGGATACGGTGTTGGTCGATGGCGAAATTGTCGTCAGGGACGGGCGCCTGACACCGGTCGATGAGGATGCGTTGATAAAGGCAGTGGCGCCCATCAGTGAAAGAATGTTCCGCATCCACAATCGGACCAAAAACCGGCCCGACGCAGCCGATGCGGAAGTCGAGACGCTTTATAGGAAGGCGATGAGGCCGACGACGAGCCGCCGAGCTTTGGCAAACTAAAATCGTAATGTCTCCCCTCCCCCAATTACACTGAAAACAACCCAGATCGCCACGACGAGCAGTATCACCGCAAGCAATAAGACCGGGCGAAACATTTTGCCAACCGCCGGGCCTAACTTCCAAAATTTCTACGATCCATTTTTCAAGCACTTGTGCAATAGGTCTAGGAGGTGGTCAACGTCACCCAGCTTAACAGCCTGCTCCACGGCTGGCGCATCCAACGGTGCATCTTTCTGAAGTTTGGCGATGTCGAAAAAATACTCCTTGTCGAAAATGGGCCTGATATCTGTCGCACCAAAGGTTGAAGTTAGCGAAAGGTTTGAATGCAGCAATTCTCTGCCGATCGGCTTCGATGCTTTGAAAAGTAATCGGTTCCAGGCCGCGAAGAATAAAATATTCATCGGGATAGTTGCCGCGGCGTTTCAATTCCTTCGGGTCGAACAATTCGCGGTGATCTTCAGCAAACTTCAAGAAGTTGAAAATTCCACGTTCACCTTTCTTGTCGAACAATTTATCAACCGCGTTAATTATCCCAAAAAACAGAGCATCGGCTGTCGTAACAAAGAAAGCTGAAGCTAGCTCCAGTTCCGCCAGTCGGTCAACCTTCCGCTCGAAGAGCCTCTGGTACACACGGCCATATGCCGCCAGTCTCATCAGCTCTCGGCGCAAAGCTTCACGGTATATCTGGAAGTGACTCTCCGCCTTTTCTCTGTTCATCCTCGCCAAGCTATATATCAACGGCGCGCCGTTTTATAGAAATTTTAGATGAACGGATCTTAGGCGGCTGAATGAGCCAAATGGGGGCGGATCATGAAGCGAGCAACTCCGGGGACTTGGCAAAATCCGCGGACCCGCGTAAGTTATTTTTTCGACGGGGGATTCATTGATGGAATATGTCGTCGGAGTCGATATCGGCGGAACATTTACCGACTGCGTTACTTTGGATACCGAAGGGACCGTAAAGGTTGGCAAGGCTCTCTCTACGCCGGAGGACTTTTCCAAGGGCGCGCTCGATGCGGTAGCAGATGCCGCAAAAAATATCGGCCTGCGCGATGAGGCGGAACTCCTCGCCGCCACCAAAATGTTTTTTCACATACGCACGGTGGCCGACAATACCCTGATTACCCGTTCGGGCCCGAAAACCGGCCTCATCACCACCCTCGGCTTCGGCGATACGATACTGCTGATGCGAGGCAGGACCACGGAGGGACTCACCGAAACGGAAGCCTTTCGCGCCTCGACGCAGAGTAAGCCCGAACCGATCGTAGCGCGTCCCTATATCGAAGAAGTGAGCGAGCGCATCGATTACAAAGGTTCCGTGCTGATCAAGTTGGACCCAGCGGAGGCGGAGAAAGCGGTTGATCATCTAGTCGCCAAAGGAGTGCAGTCCATCGGCGTCTCGCTTCTCTGGTCGCTTGCCAACGACTCCCACGAGCAGATAATCGCCGGAATTATAAAAAAGAAATACCCGGCTATTCATGTAAGCCTGTCCTGCGAGGTGGCTCCCTTTTTAGGCGAATACGAACGCACCGCCACGACCGCCTTCAACGCATACATCGCGCCCAATATTTCGTCCTACTTGAGAAAACTAAGAACGACCCTCACTGAGAAAGGCTTGCGCCGCGAGCCGCTGGTGATGCAGGCTTATGGCGGAGTTCTAGGAGTAGACGATGCCTGTCGCAATGCCGTGGGTATGATCGAATCAGGCCCCGCCGCCGGCGTTGCGGGAAGCCGATCCACAGGTGAGCAGCTCGGCATAGCCAACATCTTGGCCACGGACATGGGCGGAACAACCTTCAAGGTCGGGGTCATTCGCGAGGGCGCCATCGAAAAGGACTATAAGCCGGTCTTTTTACGATACCAGATCTTTCTCACTAAGATTTGGGTCGAATCCATCGGCGCGGGAGGTGGCAGTATCGTTTGGATTGATCCCGAAACCGGACTGCTCAAGGTTGGACCGCACGGCGCGGGGGCCATGCCGGGCCCGATCTGTTACGGGCTCGGAGGCTCAGAGGTGACGGTTTCCGATGCCGACTTGATTCTCGGATATCTCAATGAAGATTGCTTTCTCGGTGGAAAGATGAGGCTCGATAAAGAGCGAGCACTGAAGATCCTGGACGAAAAAATTGCTCGACCCATGGAGATGAGCGTGACCCAGGCCGCCAGCGGCATTTACCGGATCATCAACTCGCATATGAGCGATCTTATCAGGAGATCGACCGTGGAGAGAGGATACGATCCGAGAGGGTTTACTCTTTTTGCTTTCGGCGGAGCAGCCGCGGTCCATGCAGGAAGGTATGCCGCCGAGCTCGGGGTCAAGGAGATCGTTGTTCCGCTAACCGCCTCAGTTCATGGAGCCACGGGTCTAGTCAGCTCCGACGTCGTCTACGAATATGGAAAATCCGACCGTTTGTTTGTGCCGGCCGAGGTCGGACGCATCAACGAAACCTTCTCTGTGCTGGTCCAAAAAGCGCTGGCCAACTTGCGCTCGGCGGGTATCAAGAACGATGACATCGAAATCATCAGAAGCCTGGACATGCGCTACCGTCAGCAGGTGCACGAGCTTAATGTCCCGCTGCAGCCCGGTATTGGAGAAATTTCGCCGCAAGCCATGGAACAGGCGTACGACCGCTTCGACCGGCTCTACGAACAAACCTATGGCCCGGGAGCGGGTTACCGCGAGGCTGGCAAAGAAATCATGGTGTTCCGAGTGGCTGCCACGGGCCGGCTAAAAAGGCCAACCTTAAAAGGCTACCCGGTAAAAAACAAAAGCGCGGATAACGCTCTCAAGACCGATCGAAGAGTTTATTTCGAGGAAGAAAAGGACTTCGTGCCGACCAGGATCTATGATTACATCGGTCTCGGTCCCGGCGCCGAGATTCTCGGTCCGGCCATCATCGAGACTCCGATCACGACCATTGTCATCAACCCCAAAGACCGCGCAACGGTGGATGAATATCTGAACGTCAAAATTTATTTAGGCGAAAATAGGTAAACCATGCTGATCAGAAATGTCGATCCGATAACTTTCGAGGTTTTGTCGCACAGATTGCACCAGATCACGCGGGAAATGGGCATCACTCTGGAGCGCACAGGAGGCACCGTAACAACCACCCAGCAGCATGATTATAACGCATCGCTTTACCGGCCCGGAGGAGAGATCATGGCCGCCGGGGAGACCTATGGCCAGCATGTCGTTTGCGCAGGATTTGCTGTCAAGCGAATTCTCGAGCGTTTCGCCAAGGATGAAATTTGCCCGGACGATATGTTTTTGCTCAACGACCCGTATCTCGCTGCCATCCACAACTCCGACGTTTACGCAATCTCACCGATTCATTTCCAAAATGAGCTGGTTGGATGGAGCGCGACATTCGTTCATGTGAGTGACGTCGGCGCGATGACTCCCGGCGGCGACTCGCCCGATGCCACCGAAGTCTTTCAGGAAGGGATTCGCATTCCCGGAGTCAAGCTGGTCGAGCGCGGCCGTCTTAAACGCGACGTTTTCGACACCATCACCAACATGACTCGCCAGCCCGAGGCCGTCGGTCTCGACCTCAAATGCGAGATCGCCGCGAACAACGTGGCGAAGGCCCGAGTGCAGGCGATGTATGAGCAGTACGGGCCGGAAATGATGAATGCCGTCTCGGCCGAAATGATACATTATACCGAGACGGTTCTGCACAACCGGATCAAGGAAATTCCCGATGGCAGCTGGAGCGAAACGTTAACCATCGAAGCCGATGGTCCTTGCCGACTCAATCTGATCCTGCGAAAAAATGGCGACCAGCTTACCTTCGACTTTACTGGGACCGACAAGCAGGTGAGAAAAGGAATTAATCTCCCTTATCACGGCACGTTCGGTTTTTGTTTCGGAGCGATTCTCTGCTGCCTGGCGTACGATCTTCCCAAGAATGACGGCGTCTTGAGACCGATGACCGTGATCGCTCCGGAAGGCACTTTGGTCAATGCCAAGTATCCCGCTCCTATGTCGATGAGCACAACGTCCTCGGGTTTTGGCGTCGGGTTCCTGGCTAGTTCGGTCCTGATGCAAATGCTGGCAACTAGCGAGAAGTGGCGCAAAGAGATCGTGGCCCCCAACGCGAGCCACAGAAACTGCCGGCATTCGGGCGTAAACCAGTATGGCCGCTACAGTCCTTTCATCAACATGGCGCACGGCGCGCTTGATGGCAATGGCGCCGGCATCAGCAAGGATGGAGTCAATTCCGGCGGAAGCTACATGAGCTGTCCCAACGTCGAGTGGATGGAGCTTCACTACCCGTTGCTCTACCTGTTTCGCCGCCACGCCAAAGACAGCGCCGGAGCCGGCGCGTTTCGCGGCGGGGTAGGAGTTGAATCCGCGCACACGTTGCATGATGCCCCGGAGGGAAAGCTACGGGGTGTGGCGTATGGAGTGGCCGGGCTGAGAAATTCGGGACATGGAATATTCGGCGGCTATCCGGGTGCGCCGAGTCTGATGATGTTGTTGGAAAACACCAACGTCCAGAAAATCATGGAAACGAATCGCTCTCCGATCGATGTTTCGCAGCTCGGTGGTAGCTCTAGGTTACTTCCCTATTGTAATTTTGAACTCGGCCAGCAAGACGTGCTCTATATGAGAGTAGCCAGCGGCGGAGGCTACGGCGATCCGTTGGAACGCGACCCTCAGCTGATTCAAGAGGACATCAATAACGGCTTGGTGTCAGTGGAGGCGGCGCGCCGCATCTACGGCGTCGTGCTTGACGAAGCTACGCGCAACGTGGACCTTGCGGCAACGAAAGACTTTAGAAAAGCGCTCAGGGAGAGTGAAATCAAGGAATTGAAATGAGTTATCCGTATCGTGAAAACTTAGAGGTGCTTGGTGATTCCTCGGATAAGACGATCCGATGCAGCAGATGCTCCCGAATCCTCTGCCGATTAGGAGAAGACTGGAAAAAGACGTGCACTAGAAGAATTTTTCCGCCGGTTCATGCCGGAGCTCTTATGACTGACCTTGAAGGTTACTATTTGCTTGAGAAACTTTACTGCCCATCATGCGGCGTGTTACTCGATTCCGACTTGCTGGAAGTGCCCAACGCTCGCTCAACCGGCTAAAAGCATCCCGAATGCAAAAAAACAGTTAAGGAGGTTCCTATGTCTCTCGATTTTTTGCGACTGTTGACGTTTGCAGGCGCATGGGTCCTTGCTTTTGCTATCGCGCATTCGGCTTTTGGGCAAGATTTCTATAGCGGGAAAAGTCTCCTCTTTATTGTCGGCACCGCGCCCGGCGGAGGCTTCGACACCTATGCCCGGATAACCGCGCGTCACATGGGAAAACACATTCCCGGAAATCCTGGCAGCGTGGTTCAGAACATGCCCGGTGCCGGAAATCTCATCGCCGCCAATCACATTTATAACAACGCCTCGCGCGACGGCCTGACAATCGGGCTTTTCTCGGGTTCGATGATTTTCAAGCATGTGTTGGGGGATCAAGGGCCGATGTTCGATGGGCGCAAGTTCGGCTGGCTTGGGACGCCGGCTCCCGAGCGGCATGCTTGCGTTGTAACCGAGAACAGCGGAGTGAAAACTTTGGAGGAGTGGTCCGCGTCTAAAAAACCCATCAAACTCGGGAGTCTCGGTCCGGGCAATGCCACCTCGGCCTTACCCCAACTGCTCAAAGCATTTCTCGGTCTTCCCATCAGTGTCATCGAGGGTTTCAAGGGAACCTCCGACATCCGGCTTGCCGCCGAGTCCGGCGAAATCGACGGCGCCTGTTGGGGATGGGATTCCATCAAGGTGACATGGGCGAAGGCAGTTGAATCCGGCTTCGTGCGCCCCGTAATCCAGACGACGCTCGAGCCTCATCCCGATCTGACAAACGTTCCGGTTGCGATCAAGCAGGCCAAAACAAAAGAAGGACAGGATCTGCTCCGCTTTGGATATCAGGCTTACGGACCCTCTGCCATCGCATTCTCGGTGCCCCCCGGGTTGCCGAATGATCGCTTGCTCATCCTTCAGAAGGCGTTTATGGAAACCATGAAGGATCCCGGATTCTTGGCAGAGACCAAAAAGGCCAGTTTGGTTGTCAGTCCCATAGATGGACCGAGCATAGCAAAGATTGTCGCTGATCTTTATACGGTCGAGGCTGGGCTTCTCTCTAAATTTCGGGAGATCACGGAGGTGACTGCGGCCCAAAAATAAACAAACCGGCTGTTAGCGATTCGGATTCGAGCCGCCGCCGCTCATGACATTTGTTCGGCACAACTCTTATGCGTTTAGGAGGCCCACTTGACGCAAGACGTTAGCGTGGTCCCAATAGATGCGCTCAGAAGCGAGTTTGTCGCCGCAACTGGGCGACGACCACGACGTCGAGGACGATTTTTCTCGAGGTCGGGGTTATGTCTGGCAAGAGCCACGGCATCGGCTCGAATGCGTAAACTAAGGCGCAGCTCATCGACGATTTGCCCCTCTCCGATGACCCGGTTGATGGGGAAGATTTTAAAATCGTCGGGCCACGAGGGAATAAAATCGTCGCCGCAAGGCATCTTTAAGTTCCGCCCGTGTTCACAGGCATGTGGTTGACCGAGCATCTTCAACCATGGTCGCAAGGGTTTTTTCGACATCTTTGCTCTCGAACTCTCCTTTGAGATTATCCCCGGACTTGCTCAAGCTGTTGCGCGCGAACTTCGTGTCTGACCATCTTGTGCTCCTCTCAACGTAAACCGTCTGACAATCGGTAATAGGTAAAATGAGACAACCAAACATAATTGAATCGCGCGCCTCGGCAAGGAGGAGGCTTGTTAACCGCGTGATCGGGTGATCGGACGTCTTAGCGGGACGTGTAGTTCTCATTTTTCTACTTCCCGAAAAAAATCTGGCGGAACTCGGCGCTGAGCTTTTTGTATTCCTCCGCTGAAGGATTATCCATGAAGATGCTGTTGGCCGTGATTTTATCGGCATCCTTGACCGGGGGATAGATACCGGGCGACAACACGAACTCGCCGAGGTCCGCCACCAGCTTCTGTCCCTCTGGAGAGCAGAGATATTCCATGTAGAGTTTGGCGGCGTTGGAATTCGTCGCCTTGGCGCTCAAACCGAGATCGTTGGTATCGGTGAGGATCTTGTCCATCAACACGTAGCCCAAAGGCCCTTTGTTCTGATAGACGTACTGGAGATAGGTAAATCCGAGGGTCACTTCGCCGCGCAGGATATCGTTGGGCACCGGGGCAAATGATTCTTTGAGCAGCGGCGCCTGTTTGGCCAACGCTTTGACATAATCGATCCAGCCTTCACCTTTGATCTTCCTCAGGCTCACGAGAAATTGCGCCGTGCTGGTATGGCGCGATGCATCGGGAAGAGCGATCTTTCCCTTCCACTTTGGGTGCAAAAGATCATCCAGGCTTTTCGGCGCGTCCGCCGCCGGAACCAGATCGGTGTTGTAAAGCACACCGATCGGCGTATGGCGCCACGCGGTGACCAAGCCGTCTTTGTCCTTGAAGGCGGCGGGAAACTTTTCAGCCGACGCCGGCGTGTACTTCGCGAAGACGCCTGCCTGCTTGAGAATAGCCTGAGCACCGTTGATGGCAAAAGTAACATCGAAGCCCGGCCGGCCCGCCTGCCATTCCGAGAGCGCGCGCTCCATCACTTGAGTCGCCGACGCGCGCCAGTATTCTACCTTGACGCCATATTTTTTCTCCAGATTACGGTGCAGCGGCTCCATCACCTGGGGGATAATCGTACCGTAGGCGATCACCTTGCCTTCTTTCCTGGCCGCCTCAATGTTGATCGGCTGCGCGAGAACCACTGGCGAGTCCAACAGCAGCAGGAAAAGCACGATGGCATTCAACCAACGATAGAGATGATGCCTTGTCATATCGCACCTCCATTTGCGCTCGTAGTCCAGTTGCTGCGAAATATCGCACGGCGGATTACCCGAATACAATGACTTCCTTCCCTGTATTGCTCCACTGCCATGGTTGCCGACTATAGTTCGTGCCACGCGATTAAAATCTCAATTAGAATCTTTTACTGGTCAGTCCAAGTTCATTTTCATGTCTGGCCTCTATTATAACTGGATGCGCACATGAGCAACGAAGAATCACCGTCTTCTTATAAATATGTGGCGCTGCCCGACCGCGGGCCCTTGCGCTTCCCTAATGGCGCGAGACTCGCGATCATCCTGACCATCAATATCGAATACTGGGAGAAATCCCGTCCGGGTCAGAAGGAACCGCTGTTTACCGGCGGACCGATGACGATACCGCACGCGCTGCCCGGCGATGTTCTCGATACGGCAAATTGGACATGGCGCGAATACGGCCAGCGCATCGGCATCTGGCGGCTAATCGATTTATTTGACAAGAGCGGAGTCAAACCATCGTGCACGATCAACGGCTTGACCATGGTAGAGCGGCGGCGCATCGTCGATGCGGTAAACGAGCGCGGCTGGGAGCTGGTGCCGCACAATTGGGCGCAAAACGATCTGCTTACCTTTTACGCAAATCAGCCTGATGAAGAGCGCGCCGTCATTAGACGCACGCTCGATAAATACCAGGAAGTGGTCGGCCGGCCGGCCAAGGCATGGCTCTCTTCAGCGATCCGGGGCACTTTGCACACACCGGCGTTTCTCAGAGAATTTGGCGTGATCGCTTATTGCGATTACTTAAACGACGACCAGCCCTACTTGATTCAGACATTGCACGGACAAATTGTTTGCGTGCCCTATTCCAACGATGTCAACGACTTCAATCTGTTCGCGCGTGGCGGGATGTCGACTTCAGCCGGCCTCGAGACACTGAAAATGTGCTTCGACCAGCTCTATGAAGAAAGCCACAAGACCGGCCGGATCATGAACTTCGGCTTACATCCTCATGTCATGGGGCAACCGTTTCGCGTTCGTGCGCTACGGGACTTCATCGAGTATGCGGCTTCGCACAAAAACGTTTGGTTTGCCAGCCGGGAGGCGATTGCGTCGTGGTATTTAGAAAATCATCAGTCGCACATTTCCATCGAACCGTGATCAGGCTATGGCTTCGCTCCTCATCCCGGATTCTGCGGTTAAAACTTAGCGAAGGGCAAAACTGGCGGAGCGAAGGCACCGGAGCCTTCAATTTCAAAGTCTTTTTGATGCTGGCTCGCCGCCTCTATTTGCTTAACGCCGTTACGCGCCGCACTGACAACTGTCGGTTTCTCAGAGGTAGAAACGCATGGTCTTCGCTGCGCAAGTTTACTCTTCGCTCATCACTTCCCTTTAACTGCGGAATCCGGGCTCAATCCCAGCGCTTATCGCCCTTCAAACGTCCGCCGGCCTTGGCGATAGCCGCTTCGATGATGGAAATATCGATGAGCTTTTCATAAGTCGGTTTCTCCGCGGCTTTGATGCTGCCTAATTCCACCTGTTTGTCGACGGTCCACGCGACCATGTCCTTGGGCAGGCCCTCGTTGACAGGCCAGGCTCCCGCATTGGCCAAAATATCGTAGGTCTGACCGATGGCATCGGCATCCTGCTGCGTATATTTCACCGCGATCTCCACGGTTTTGGCTTTGTTGCTGTAGATAAACCGATTCGCCTTGACCAATGCGGTCATGATGTCGATGTAAAGCTGGCGGTTGCCGGCGATCTCTTTCTCCGGCGCGATGTAAGCGGCGTAAAGCCATTTAGGCAGCGGTTCCCAAAGATTCACGAGAATGTTGAGCTCCGGTTTTTTCTTTTTGGCGACAATCGCCTGATCGACATGAAGGATTGCCGTGTCGATTTGGTTGCTCAGCAGTCCAGCCACGCGTCCTTTGGTGCTCACGGGCACATAGTCGACGTCCTTGGGTGTGAGACCGCAGCTTGCCAGAACGGCCCGGCTCATCACCTCGTTGAACGCGCCGACTTCCTGGATACCGATCTTTCGTCCTTTTAGGTCTTTGCAGCTTTTGATGTCACCCTGAACCAGCATCGATTGCGAAAGCTTATGTGAGTATGTGCCCAGGACTTTTGTTCCGGCGCCTCTGGCGGCGGCGATAATCGCCGGATCGGAACTGGTACCGGTAATATCGAGGCCGCCGGCCACGCTTCCTCTCAAAGTTTGTGTGCCTCCTTCAAACGTCACCAATTCGACATCGATGTTTTGCTCGCCGAAGAAATTCATTTCCTTGGCGATATACGGTGGAATGTGCACCACATTGGGCGGGGTAACCGGCACGCCGAACACAACCTTGCGTTTGCTCTGAGCTTCGGCGGAATGAAGTCCTAGTACCAAGCCGACCGACGCAAGTATCAGAATAGCAGCTTTTCTCATAAAGCCTCCTTTTTGGATTCATCCGAAGTGATGCAAAGGGACAAGCCGCCGGCCACAGCCGATGGGTCTCCGGCTCCAAGGCCCCCCACCCCAAAGGGGTGCTGATTCCAGCAGTTCGGGCCTGGCAGCACCTGCACGGTTCTACGTCTGCAATCTCCAGGCTTGCCCCTTCGCTTCGAGCTTTCATCCCCCAAGAATCAAACAGATTTTCATGAATATCATTCTCGATTTTCAGAGTTTCTCCAGGGAGCGATGCGACCTTCGACCCATTTTGCCAATGATAGTAAGCCAACTCCTAGTATCATAACCACGACGATGGGAACAAAGAGTTTGTCGGTTTCCAGGGCATTGGCGTAGCGGACGATCATATAGCCCAGTCCGGTGACGGATGTATAGAACTCGGCGACGATCATCCCGACCAGACCGCGGCCGATGGCCAGGCGAACGCCGGCCACGATGAAGGGAACGGCCGATGGAATGATCAGATGGCGCCAGAGCTGGCTCTCGCTCGAGCAAAAAGAGCGAGCGACCTCTTGGAGATTGCGATCGACGTTTTTCACTCCCTCATAGGTGTTGAGAAGCACCGGGAAAACCATGAATAGAAACACGATGATGACCTTGGCGGGAACCTTGAAACCGAACCAGAGAACAATCAACGGAACCACCGCGACCATGGGTGTGGAGTACAGCGCATTGACATAGATATCGGCGGCCCACTCGATTATCGAGAAACGTCCCATGACCACGCCGAGTAGAACACCGGCCGATACCGAAAGAACCGACGCATAAGCCAGCACCAACAGGCTTTCTTTCATGTAGCTTTGCAGCTCGCCATTGGCGACCAGGGTGAGGAACGCACGGGCGATCGCCGAAGGATAGGTGAACAGAATCGGATTTACTCGCCGGCCGTAATATTCCCAGATGAGAAGAACGAATATCAGGGAAATCAAACGAACTATGATCTTTCGATTCATTGGGCATTCTTGGATGTGGCGGCGCTATCGAGGTTCTGCGTGAGCATTTCCCACAGCATATTGCGGAGCGCGATATAGCGAGGATGAGCTCGCACTGACATGATCTTTCGCGGGCGCGGGATATCGACCGGAATGACTCCCTGGATGCGCCCGGGACGACGCGACATCATGACGATGCGATCGCCGAGAAGGATCGCTTCGTCGATACTGTGGGTGACAAAAATCATCGTCTTCTTTTCGGTTTCCAGAATCCGCAGCAGCTCCTCCTGCATCATTTCACGGGTCTGCGCGTCGAGGGAACCGAAGGGCTCGTCCATCAGTAAAAGCGACGGGTTTACAGCCAGAGCGCGCGCCAATCCAGCGCGCTGCTGCATGCCGCCGGAGAGTTGATGCGGATAAGATTTCTCAAAACCCTTGAGCCCCATGAGCTCGAGATAGCGCGCGATGGTTGCAGACGTTTCATCTCTCGAACGACCTCTGAGCTCCAGGCCATAGGCAATGTTTTGCTCGAGCCGCTTCCACGGAAAGAGACCGAAATGTTGAAAGACCATTGCGATATCAGGGCGCGGCTGTGTGACCGGAGCGCCGTTCATGATAACTTCGCCGCAGTCGCGCGGTATCAGGCAGTCGATGATTCGCAGCAACGTCGTCTTACCGCAACCGCTCGGCCCCAAAATGCAAATGCTTTCGTAGGGCTCAATGTCGATATTGATATCCTGCAGGGCGATGACATTGCCACCGCTGTAAGTCTTGGTGAGATTTCGAATGACGATCCGGGTCATGCGAAAATCAACGATCAGGGTTTTCCATGCGTCGCTTGAATTCCGCCAGGAAGCGCGCGGCGATCGCTCCATCGGCGACGCGATGATCGGCGGACAATGTGGCGGTCATTATCGATCGCACCGCGATGCCGACTTCATCGGCGACGGCACGCGGCGCAACGCGGCCCACCGCGAGAATAGCGCATTGCGGCGGATTAATGATCGCGACGAAATTGTCGACCCCGAGCATGCCGAGGTTGGAGACCGTGAAAGTTCCGCCTTCGTAATCGAAGGGCAATAATTTCTTGTGTTGTGCTTTATCGGACAATTGCCGGCTCTGTTGCGCCATGTCGCCGAGGCTCAGCCGGTCAGCATTACGAATGACCGGCACCACCAGACCTTCTTCGAGAGCCACCGCCATGCCGATGTTGATCTCTGGCAAAAACTCGATTCCTTCCTGGGTAAATCTTGCATTCAAGATGGGAAAATCTTTCAAGGTAAGGGCGCAGGCGCTCAAGACAAAATCGTTGATTGATGGAAGCGTTCTCTCGCCGCGCTGCTTCCATCTATTTCTCATCCCGACAATGGCTGTCATGTCGATATCCATGCTGATATAGAAGTGCGGCGCGCTCTGTTTGCTCTGGGTCATGCGCTCGCCGACAATCCGGCGCATCGGGCTTAGCGGCACCAGCCGGCTGACCCGCTGCGCCGCTGCCGGTTCAGGCGTTTGTTTTTCTTTGGCCCGCCGTACATCCGCGATTAGCACGCTGCCCTCCGGACCGCTACCGTTCAAGGCTCCGAGATCGATCCCTTCTTCGCGCGCGATTCTCCTGGCTGCCGGGGAGGCTAAAATGCGCGAGCCTGGAATTCGCGGTGTTGGCTTTCGAGTTTCAGCTCTATCCTCGAGCTTAGACTCGGCAGACGCTTGTGGGGAAATTTCTTTTATTGAGGCGGATGCTGGGGCAGTCGCTGGTTCCGGTATAGTTTCGCCCGGCGCCAGGATCAGCGCGATAGTGTGACCAACCGGCACTTCGTCCCCAGCGGCCGCGGTGACGTTTATCAGAACTCCTGAGGCCGCCGCTTCGATTTCGACCGTTGCTTTGTCGGTCTCGACCTCCATCAGCGGCTCGCCTTTAGTCACTGTCTGACCTTCGGCCTTGAGCCAGTTGATCAGCGTGCCTTTTTCTTGGGCTACGCCGAGGGCGGGCATGATGACATTCGTCGGCATAAATTCAGTTCAACAGTTCAAAGGTTCAATAGTTCAACGTCCAATCCGGAAAGACACACTGTTCCAATCGTTTTAATCATTCCAACGGCTCCATTGTTGAAGACGTACAAGCGGTAGTCCGATCACAAAGAGTCAAATCTAACAAGCTCCAAAACTCTTTTTGCAGGCTGCTCAAAAAGATCTCAGATGCCAGGCGCGCGAAGTCCGACAAGCTGAGGCGTACGCTTCAGTACGTTGAAGCGAGTCGGGCGAGTGCAACGAAGCAGATGGGTCTTTTCAGCACCCTCCTAACCCCTTATCCGTTCCAGCGCGCCGGGGTTATTCAATGCCGACTGCGTTTCCCGCGTGGTCGGCAACTCTCCGCCGGCAGTGAAGTAGTGAGTGCCGGCAACCAGCAGCTTCTCCGATGGAAATCGTGTGATGATTTCGCAGCCGTCTTTGGTCACCACCACTTCTTCTTCGAGACGTGCTGCCGACCAGCCATCGCTTGCCGGCCAATAGGTTTCCAGGGCGAACACCATGCCTTCTTCGATGACCTCAGGATGGTCCAATGAAACGAGCCGGCTGAAAATCGGTTTTTCCCAAATCGATAAGCCAACCCCATGGCCGTACTGCAACGCAAAGGCCGCCTCTTCGTTGGCAAAGCCGAATTCCTCTGCCCTGGGCCAGAGCTTGACGACATCTGCGGTGGTGATTCCCGGCTTGACGATGCTGATCGCCGCGTCCATGTAGTCGCGGCAGCGCTTGTAGGCGTCGACCATCGCCGGCGACGCGCTGCCGACGGCGAAAGTTCGATAGTAGCAGGTGCGATAACCATTGAAGCTGTGCAAAATGTCGAAAAAGGCCGGATCACCAGGCCGGAGGACGCGATCGGTGTAGACGTGCGGATGGGGACTGCAGCGTTCTCCCGAGATCGCGTTGACGCCTTCAACATGCTCGGAGCCGAGATCGTAAAGTACCTTGCTCACCACTCCGACGCATTCGTTTTCCTTCACTCCCGGCTTCATGAATCGATAAAGCTCGTCGTAAGCCGCATCCACCATCATCGTCGCGGTGTTGAGCAAGGTTATTTCATCTTGAGTTTTGATCTTTCGTACTTCGTGCATGAGTTGCTGGCCATCGACAACCTTGATGCCCTGCGACTGCAAGGCAAACAGCACGGGAATCTCGATAACATCGACTCCGACCGGCTCATTCAAGAGCTTGCGCTGCTCCAGCTCGAGGCGGATTTTCTTCGCCACGTCTTCGGCCAATCCGGAGCCCGGATTAGTTGCGCCGCGCAAGGTCGAGATGCCGGCGCGCGACCGTTCGCCCAGCCAGGGGCAGTAAATTTGATGGTGCCGAGCCGCCGAGCCGAAGTCCCATAGGATCGGGTCATCGTCCTGCGGCAACAGTGAGAAGCGCACCAGTTTGTCCATCGCCCAAGTGCCGATATGCGTCGCGGTGATATAGCGAATGTTGTTCATATCGAAACAGAGCAGCGCGCCGATTTCGGATTTCTTCAGCGCATTTTTCACCCGCGCCAGCCGCTCCTGCCGCAGCCGCTCGATATTGACCCGCTCTTCCCAATCCACGGCCATTAGACCGAAGGTTTTCAAACCCATGAGTGACTCCCACACAAAACTGTTCAAAAAGTTCAAGCCGTTCAAATCGTTCAAGCTGTTAAAGGCACTAAAGGCGTTCCACATTGCTTCAGACGTGAATGAGTCCCAATAGCTTCGGGTCGGATTTTGGTTTTCGGACGGTTTGAACATTTTGAACCATTTGAACGGCTTGAACCATTTCTTACTCTGTCGCCTGTTTGTTGCACAGTTTCTTTGCCACCCCAGCGACCGATTCGGTTGTCGGCACGGTTTGATCTTCAAGCACGGGCGAAAACGGCACCGGCACATTCATGGCGCCCATGCGCTTGACGGGCGCGTCGAGATAGTAAAAGGCGCCGTCGGCGATCACCGAAGCAATTTCTGCCGTGACACCGTAGTTCTCATAACCTTCGTCGATGACGATGGCGCGGCTGGTTTTTTTGGCCGATTGAACGAGGGTGTCTGTGTCCAGCGGCGCGGTCGTCCTGACATCGATAACTTCGGCGCTGAATCCCGTCACTTGCCAACACTGCCGCCGCCGCCAGGGCGACATGCACCATGCTGCTGGTTGCCACCAGCGTGATATCGTTGCCGGCGCGCTTGATATCAGCCACTCCCAACGGGATCGTGTATTCCTCGGCCGGGACTGGCCCTTTCAGCTGGTACATCATTTTGTCCTCGAAGAAGACGACCGGATTGTCATCGCGAATGGCGCTTTTGAGCAGACCCTTGGCATCGTAGGGCGTCGACGGCACGACGACTTTCAATCCGGGAACATGACTGACCCAGGCGTGAAGGCTCTGGCTGTGCTGCGCCGCTGAGCGGCGGGTTGCGCCTAAAGTCGTTCGTAGCACCATTGGCACTTTAAGCTTGCCGCCGGACATATAGTGAATTTTCGCTGCCTGATTGACCAGCTGATCCATCGTCAAGGTCAAGAAATCGCCGAACATGATATCCACCACAGGCCGCATTCCAGTCATAGCGGCGCCAACGCCGATACCGCTGATGCCCGCTTCTGAAATCGGCGAATCGATAACCCGCTGAGTGCCGAATTCCCCGACCAGTCCCGATAATACTTTGAACGGTGTTCCGGCCTCGGCGACATCTTCACCGATGATAAACACAGCCGGGTCGCGGCGCATCTCCTCGGATAGCGCCTCGTTGATGGCTTGGCTGAAGGTGATCTCGCGGCTGGGCTTGATACTTGCGCTGGTCGCCTGTGATGGGTTCCCAGCATTCTTTCCCTCTGCCCATCGGCGAGGAGACGCTGCCGGAGTCCTAGGCGTAGACATGCTGGTCTACCTCGTCGGCCGCGGGAAAAGGAGCCGCCAAAGCGAAGTTCACCGCGCTGATGATCTCTTGCGAAACTTCGTTATCGACTGTTTGTAACAGGCTCCTATCGGCCAATTTGTTTTTCTGCAGCCAATCCCCAAGGAGAATTACCGGATCGCGCCGGGTCTTCCAATCTTCTTCTTCCCTCTTGGATCGGTAGTAGGAGCGATCGATGTCACCCACATGGTGACCGTGGAAACGGTAAGTGTTGCAGTGTAAGAATGCCGGCCCGTCACCGCGCCGGGCGCGCTTGACTAGTTCGAGACTGGTAGCGTGCACCATGCGCACGTCCTGACCATCGATGGTTCGGCTGTGAATGCCAAAAGCTTCGGCGCGGGCCGATACTTCGCCGGCGGTGGTCTCTCGATAATTGGTATATTCGTTGTATTGATTGTTCTCGCAAACGTAGATGACCGGCAGTTTCCACAGCGATGCCATATTCATCGCCTCGTAGAGCAGTCCTTGTCCTAGAGCGCCGTCGCCGAAAAAACAGATCGCCACTTGATCGGTGCTGCGCATCTTTATCGATAGGCCCGCGCCAGTGGCCATCGCGGCGCTGCCGCCGACGATTGCGTTGGCGCCCAGGTTGCCGGTCTCTTGATCGGCAATGTGCATGGAGCCGCCTTTGCCGCGGCAGTATCCGGCCTCTTTGCCGAGCAGTTCGGCAAACATCCTGTCCACAGCGGCGCCCTTGGCTAGGCAGTGGCCATGGCCCCGGTGCGTGCTGGTTATATAGTCGTCGCGCCGCAGCGCTTCACAGACGCCCACGGCCATCGCCTCCTGGCCGATATACAAGTGGGCAAGGCCGGGCATCTTGGCGCCGAGATAGAGTTGATTGACCTCTTCCTCGAAGCGACGGATCTTCACCATTTGCCGATAGAAATGAATCCACCGTTCATCGTGAGCCGCGGCGCTTTTTGTTGGCTTTACTTTGTCTTTTTTGGATCGCGCCATCGGGGTATCGTCATAGGCCTTGGAGTAATGGAGTGTTGGAGTGATGCAAAGATCTCCTAACCCGTTAGTCCATTCCGCCACTCTTCGCCCCGGCCATCTTGGACAGCACGTCAAACAAAATCGCGAAATCTTTTTCGGCGAGCCCTGCGGCGCGCGCGCTCGTGAGCATCTGATTGGTAATCGCTGTAGTCGGCAGCGGCACATCCAGCTTAATACCCATCTCTAAAGCGAGGAGTAGATCCTTCTGCATCATGTTCACATCGAACCAGGCTTCTTCGGGCATGTTCAAGACAAACGGCCCGCGGTATTTCACCATCGGCGAGGCGATAACGCTGTTGAGGAGAACTTCCACGGCGGTCTCCCGTGTAATGCCGCTCTTCTCCGCCAGCAGCACTCCTTCGCTAAAGGCAAGCATTTGCACGGCCAGGCTGAGATTGGTGGCAATTTTCATGGAGACTGCCAATCCATTGCCGCCGACGTAAGTGACCTTTGGTCCGATCGCTTCGAGAATCGGTAGCACCCGTTCAAAGGCGACGCGATCGCCGCCGACCATGAACGATAGCTTGCCCTCTTCCAAGGTAATGACGCTGCCCGAAACCGGCGCATCGAGCATATGCGCTCCTTTAGCTGCGACCTGCCGGGCGATGTCACGGCTGGCAGCAGGGCTTACCGTGCTCATATCGACGTAGATTTTACCGGCGGCAAGTCCAGCGACGATGCCATGAGTTCCTGCGGTGATCGCTTGCAGTGCCGCAGTATCGGAGACCATTGAGAAAACGACGTCAGCGGAGTCTGCGACGGCGCGCGGAGTTTCGGCCCACTTCATGCCGGTGTCGAGAAGCCATTGGGCTTTGGCGCGGGTTCGGTTATAGCCCGTTACCGAGTGGCCGGCATCGAGCAGCCGCTTGACCATGCGGCTGCCCATCACGCCGAGTCCGACAAAACCAAGATTGCGCCGTAAAATACCTCCCGTTTATCTATGCCTTCCGCTTTCGAGGATCATCTCTTTTGGCAACTCCCATCATTAAGGTCGCGGGTGCAGGCAATTGTGACGCTAAACATTTGCTCTGAGGCGCTGGAAGCCCGGAGCCAAAAACGATCATCAAATCGTCGCGCCGCCCAGATAACCACTCGTTTCCAACTTAATTCTCCGTTGCCGCAACTGACTTTACATCGGCTATACTGTGGATAGATTGCTCGGCAGGTATGTATCCCAAATTAGCCGGTTGAACAAGATTAAATGGATAGGCTCACCGCTATGGATAAAAGCACAGCGCCAACCGGTACGCGACTAGTTCCGCGGCGGCAGAGCGAGGCAACTTACATTGGCGGGAAAAGTTTGACTCGCGACGTGTCGGGGACAATCACTCGCGTTCGACGCTGGCCGGCTCGATTCTTTTTGAGGAAGTACAGAGAAAATACCAGGGAAAATATCAAAACCGTTAACAGACCCAATTCGAACATGGCGTTTCGGAAAGCAGCTTCGAGGATTTCAGATGGACTGGAAAATTCGGCGGTGATAATGAGGATGCGCCGAATGGCGGCGATCAAACCGACGACCAGGAATGGCTCGGGTGTCAGTACATGCTCGCGAAACGATACCTGGACGGTAGAAAGGATCTCGATGATCATCAACACCAGAAGAATTTGATCGAGGACATCGACGGTGAGATCTTTTGCAGGACCGGAGAAGAAAGCCCCTCGATCAACGACCATGCGGCGGCAAAAAGAAGTACTAACGCGCTGACCGCCAGTCAAAACGCCGAGGCCGACGTATGTCACATCTTCGATGCGGGTAAAGACGCTGGATATTTTTTCGCGCAGGTCTGGAGGTGCGGCTTTTGGCAACTAGAGACGTCCTTTTGCGGATTCGTGTTGTTGGTTTAGTGCCGGGACGAGGAGTCTTCACTGGCATCGTCGGATGGAGCGCCCTGTTCGAGCCAGGATTTAAATTCACCCATAGAATGAGCCAGCCGCCATTCTTCAAAAACCGCTCTCGCCATCGCAAGATCCCGCCGGCCGAATCATGGATGGCTGTGTAGTCGAGCAGCCATTGTTCGAAAGCTTCCGGCTCCGGATCGTCTCTGACGGCCTGTTCGAGCAACTCCCGCTTGAATGTCAAGCCGATGTCGTCAGGGGTTTGGTCGCGTTTGCGGCTGCGTCGCCTTCCTTCCGAGGCCTCGAGTGCCGCCAGCAAAGCTTTGCACACCCACGCGGGACGAAGGATCGATTGACTCATACGCTCGGGCCAAAAATCCGCTGCCCAAACTCGGCTTGGCTACCACTTTACTATTCAGAGCGTAACCGGGTCCCGCCGGCCGTTTGAAGCCTTGCTCCAACGCCGCAATGTCTAAGTCGACGCTGGCGAGATCGTCCAACATTATCTTGGTTGGAGCGCTGCCCTGCAGTTTGGTGAATGTCTTGAGATAGCCGCGACAGCGGTTACAGGTATCGATGGCGCGGGTAGAGCCGGACTTTTCCGGCAGAAGCGATCCAAGTTCTTTATGGTCGCTATTGCCGCAAAAAGCAAAATAAACCATGCGCCTGCCACTCGGCGCCGCAACGGCCGCAGCGCAAGTAGCGGCTTCGTTCTATACCTCGCATTTCGGCAAAAGCCGGCCACGCGCCGCATGTGGGACAATAGCCTGCCGTCCACCCCGGTGCTCGCGATCCTTGCCAGCGCCGGTTGCAGGCGTGCAGAAAAGGCATGGGGATCAAGGCGTAACGGCGGAAAACGGGTCGGGATCCACACCCAGGTCATCCGCCACCTGCTTCAGCCCCGCGCCATTCTCACACAAGGCCGCTTCAAAAATCGCCGCAGTGTTCATTGCAGTTTTTGCGAAGACCTTGAGCGGCGACATTTTAGGTGCGCCGCTTCGGGCCGCGGTTTGTAGGAGATGTTCTTGCCAGCGGCGAACTTTGCCGATGTCCGCCGTTATGGCTCCCGCTAGTAGTGGCACATGAGCGGCCTGAGATTCCGCCGCTGGGAACCCACGTTTCCCAGCTTGGATCGGTCGCTTCGCACATCACTGCGTCGACGACCAGGAGCCACGGCTGCCAATCCGGGTACTCGCGAGCAAGAGCCTGAATGTCGTTCACCGTCATCGACGGTCAAACTCGCTAGCTTGGCGCGCGGATTCAGAGGCGGATGCTTGGCACCGATAATTTTTGGTGTTTTTTCAAAGGGATGGGAGCCTTCGTGCATGCGCACGATTGAACCTCGATTACCCAATCGGCACCCGGCCCACCGCCGCGGCTACGGCTCACCTCCGGGCTTGTGCAGCCAGCAGTTACAACGGCCGTAATGATCATCAACAACGCTAACTTCATGTCATACTGCCTCGGCACCGAGCACGATCGCCATGCGGAGAATAAAGCCGCCGATCAGCACCAGCGCCGCGCTGGCCGTGGCATTGAGACCCCCGAGCCACTGCCGGCGCCACGACAGCGATAGCGGCACGAGCATTCCAAGCACGACAACACCCAACAAAAGCACCACGCCCCAGACGCTAAACCAGGCGCGGAATACCGGACCGAGTGAAATCAAGAAGGCGATCAAGACGATGAGTTCCAGCGCGAGGACCCAGATGTCCATCCGGTGCAAATCGGCGAGGCCGGGCATGGTCCAGCGGTTGCGCTCGGCAAGCAAAATCATCAATGCCGCCGAGATCGATGCCGCCGAGACGACAAAAAGCATCCCCAAGCAGCGGGGAGTCCGACCAGATCGGACGGTTGGTCACCGCCAGAAGCACTCCCGTGTAACCGGCAACATAAAAAGCAGAAGAGCCCGCCGATAATCGCAATGATGCCGCCGATTGTCCCCGGCGGGCGCAACCTGCGCGCCGCAGACCAGGTTACTCGGCCGCTTTCAGCTAGCGCTCCGAGAAAAGATAGAAAAGAAAATATCCCGAATATCAAAAGCGCCCAGGAGCCTACCGACATTGGCGACCAGTATTTGAACATCGGCTGGAATGTATTGGACTCGATCAGCATGTGCCAGAAGCGTTCCGGCCGATACAGATCAACCGTCAAGAGGATGCCGCTTATGATGAGGCAGGGAAACGAGATGAGATAGCCGAGTCGCGCCAGCGGGCGATCTTCCGGCCTGCCGAAAAAATCGATCAACACAGCGATAAAATAACAGCCGCCGGCGAGGCCGCCGAAAAAAAAGTAAAAAACAATCAGCCAACCCCAATCGGGCGGAACGGTAAAGTAGGTGCTGGAAGGAATGCCATTCATGGCTGGGTCTCCTCGCGCGCGCGCGCGCCGCGATTGCGGAAATTAAATATGCCGATTAAACCGACCAAAACGGCGCCGAGCATCGAAAAGAGCGAACCGGAAACGAGATTGCGCGTCGGCATCTTCGGGTCCGGCGGCAGTCCATACACTTCCGGTTTGTCCACCAGCAGGTAAAATGAATTAAGCCCGCCAACATCTTTTCGTCGGCGCCGTAAAGATAGGCGCGTTTCTCGCCGCCTTGTTGCAGCTGCTCCACCCTTTTTTGCGCTCTGCCGCGCAGATCCTTGATCGTGCCGAACTGAATCGAATCGGTCGGGCAGGCTTTGGAGCAAGCCGGCTCCATGCCGACTCTGCAGCCGGTCATAGCAAAGCGTGCACTTCTGGGCGGTCCCGGAGACCGGATTGATATCAATGACGCCGAACGGGCAGGCCGCGATGCAATCCCGGCAGCCGTTGCAGGCGTCGGACTGAATGACCACCGTATCGAACTCGGTTCGCATGATCGCGCCGGTCGGGCAGACCTCGAGGCAGGCGGCTTGCACACAGTGCTTGCACACGTCGCTCATCAGCAGCCAGCGGCCGTCCTTGCGGTCCTCGGTGAACTGCTCGACGAATTTCACATGGCGCCAGTGGATGCCGTCGAGGCTGGCGGGTGTTGTCATAGCTGTCGCCGCTCAAGGTATTCTGACCACCGTTGGTGCTGGGCAGTTGATTCCATTCTTTGCAGGCGACTTCGCAGGCTTTGCAGCCGATGCAGACCGTCGTATCGGTGTAAAATCCCATTGGTTCAGCCATGTTCATCTCCCTTCCTAGCCTGACCGCCCCCAACGTGTTCCGTGCTGATTGCTTCCGAGGAGCAAAATGTCACGAGCACGATCACGGCTTTCATGCTTTTTCGACGTTGCAGACGAAAGCCTTCCCTTCGTGCATCGAAACGTTCGGATCGGCGATCAAGGAGTCAACTCGTTGACGACGTCGCCGGTGGACAGCCCTTCATAACCCCAGTGCCAGGGCATGCCGACCTGGTGAATGACTTTGCCGTCGATATTGAATGGCCGCATCCGCCGCGTGACCAGCGCCTTGGCGCGGATCTGCGTGCGCGGGCTGGAGATTCTGCACCAGTCGAGATTCTTGATGCCTTTCTCCTGAGCCAGCTCGGGACTGATCTCGACGAAGAGTTCGGGCTGCAGCTCGGTTGAGCCACGGCAGCCAGCGGCTCATGCCGCCCGCCAGATAGTGCTCGGTCAGACGATAGGTCGTCATCACGTAGGGGAACTTCGGGTCGCCCATCTTCGCCAGCTCGTTGCCGGTATCCTTCCAGTATTTGAACACCGGGCTATTCTGCTGCTTGTAGAGCGAATTGTTGACCGGCGACTCGACCGGCTCGTAGTGTGTCGGCAGCGGGCCATCCACCAAGCCCGCCGGCACGAAGAGCCAACCCAGGCCGTCCGGCCGCATGATGAAAGGAGCGGTTCCGGGAAGCGCATCCATGCCCGCTGCGCCCGGCTTCGCTTTGTCGTTAGGCGGTTTGGTCGCGATATAGTCCGGCACATCGTAGCCGGCCCATCTTTTCTGCTCCGCATCCCACCATACCCATTTTTTCTTTTCGCTCCATGGCTTGCCAGTCGGGATCGGCGGAAGCGCGGTTGTACATGATGCGGCGGTTGGCCGGCCACGCCCAACCCCAATTCAGTTGCGCGCCGGGCTGGCCGGGCGCGTCGGGCGTGCGTCTATCGGCGAGATTCTTTCCCACCGCCGGGATAGACGCCCGAATAGATCCACGACGCGCAGGTCGTCGAACCATCGTCCTTCAATTCGCCGAAGCCGGCGACGTGCTTACTTGGATCGGCGCTTTGAAAGCCGTTGAGCTCTTTTAGAATTTTCAGCGCCGAAGGCTCGCCCTTTTTGCGTTCGTTTTCGTCCTCGTGCTCGTAGTCCCAGACCAGATTTTTAAATCCCTCGTCGCGCGGCGCAGTCGATTGCGCGTAGAGCTTCTTCAAGCGCTTGCCGAGATCGTAGTAGAACCAGGTATCGGACCGGCAATCGCCGGGCGCCTCGGCGGCTTTGTGATGAAATTGCAGCAGGCGCTGCGTGTTGGTGAAGGTGCCTTCGACCTCGCCGACCTGGGTGGCGGGGAGGAAAAAGACTTCGGTCTTGATGTCCGCGGTCTTGACCTCGCCCTTCTTGACCTCCGGCGCATTCTTCCAGAAAGTGGCTGTCTCGGTGAGCCAGTTGTCTTTCACGACCAGCCATTCGAGCTTCCTTAGCCCCGACCGCTCCAGCTTGGCATTCACCGACGTGGCCGGGATTCTGCCCGACGCAAAACATTCCCTTCACCTTGCCGGCGTTCATCGCCACGAACATGGCCATGTGCGAATGGTCGCCAAGAATCTTCGGGTGCCAGTCCCAGCCGAACTGGTTTTCCTTGGTCGCAGCGTCCCCATAAATCGACTTCAGATACGAAACGACGAATTTCGGCATGTTCGCCCAATAGCCCGTCGGCAGCGTCTCAGCCGCGAGGTAATCCTGCAGCGTGTCGTGCTTCTTGAGCGCCGTCGGCGCCGCCATATAACCCTGGATCGAGTGGTAGAGCGTAGGAACGTCCGTCGAGCCCTGGATCGAGGCGTGGCCGCGCAGCGCCATGACGCCCGCGCCGGGCCGGCCGATATTTCCCAGCAGAAGCTGAAGCAGCGCGCAGGCGCCGATGATTTGGACGCCGTAGGTATGCTGCGTCCAGGCCACGGCATAGGCGAATGAAGTCGTCCGGTCCGCGCCCGAATTGGCCAGAATAGTCTCGGCGACTTTGAGAAAGGTTTCCTTGGGGCAGCCGGTACTCTTCTCCACCATCTCCGGCGTGTAGCGTGCGAAATGCTTCTTGACGATCTGAAAAACCCTCCGGGGGTTCTGCAGCGTCTCGTCTCGCTGCGCCGGCGGCTTGACGAGAGACGCCACCAAAGGCGTCAAACGGCGGCCCCGCGGGAGCTTTGCTGGCCGCCGCCTGTCGGCGTCGCTGACGACTTGGTTCCCTCCGGACCTGAGGACCTATCGCCTCGCCGGACTGCGCGGTCGACGCAGCGCCGCCCCTGCTCCCCGGCCTTGGTTCCGGCGTACTGCCAGCTTGCGCCGTCGTACTGGTTGATAAAACCGTTGAACGGCCATTCGTTTACCCCGCCCTTGGATTGCAGGAGCCCCGAAAATACTCCGTTCAGTTCTTCGGTGTCCTTGAAGTCCTCGTTGATGATCGTCGCCGCATTCGTGTAGTTCACGACGAAGGTCTTGAAGAACGGGTCGTTGTTCCACTTCTCGCTGTTGAGTACGTAGTTGATGATGCCGCCCAGGAAGGCGATGTCTGACCCGGCGCGAACCGGAGCGTAAATATCAGCTACCGAGCTGGTGCGGGTGAAACGCGGATCGACGTGGATGATCTTGGCGCCGCTCGACCTTCGCCTTCATCGGCCAGCGGAAGGCGACGGGATGGTTCTCCGCCATATTCGAACCCATGACAACGATGCAGTCGGAGTCCGCCATGCTTCGGGGATAAAGGGTGGCTGCGCCGCGGCCGAATCGTGTCCCCAGACCGGGGACGCTAGAGCTGTGTCATATCCGCGCCTGATTCTCGATCGCGACAATTCCGAGCCCACGCATGAGTTTCTGGCAGATGTGATTGAACTCGACCTCAAGCGTCGCTCCACCTAACGCGAAAATGGCGGGCGTCATGTTGACGAGCTTGCCGTTGGGCAGCTTTTCAATAAACGTCTCGTCGCGGGTCTTCTTCATCAGCTCGGTGATCCGGTTCATCGCCCGCTCCAGATCCCATACCTCCCAATCGGCAGCGCCTGCGGCACGATGCAGAACCTGGGTCGGACGGTTGGGATTGACATGCAGCTGAAAGATGGCGGCGCCTTTAGGACAGAGAGTCCCTTCATTGTGTGGGCTGCGCGGGTCGCCCTCTATATTGACGATCTGCCCGTTGATAGTATGGATGAGCGTGCCGCATCCCACGGAGCAATAGGGACAGACGCTGGGAGTCACCTTGGCGCCTTTGATCCTTAATTCTTGCGCCCGGGCAACCGCCGGTCCGAGATTTACGCCTGAGCCGATTAATCCGCCTAGCGCAGTAGCGCCGCCTGCGGCCACCGAATAGCGCAGAAAACTGCGTCGGGAGAGTTCCATTTAGAACTCCTTTGGTGAGGGTTTGTCGTGCACTGACTTTTACGCGCTGCAAAAACGAGCAACGGCTATGCCATACACCAAACAAGAATTTTGAACAAGTCCGTCTTGTATTTGACCACTTTGCTAGAAGTTTTGTAGCAATGCCGGGACGATCCAGAGTAGCTGCTCCACAATTGCTACGAGAGAGCGCATCGGCACTTCACTTGCGGCTAAGCGTATCACGAGGCGTGCTGCAGTGAACTCGGCGATTGGAAACTAGCTAATCGTCGTGCTTAAGATTTAGTTATGTCGGAGCGGCGAGTCGCGGGAGCCAAGCTTGGGTCTCGGGGGAATGTTCTCATTGCACTCTAGTCGTATTGCAGATTTCTAGCCGTTTGTTGTTTCCTGGTGGCTCGAATAGAGTACAGCAAAGCTCGCCAACTCGGGGGTATTCATGTATGGCTTTCATGGCCACCTGCTTCACATCGATCTGACGTCGGCAACCTATAAATTTCTCGAGCTTGACAGGTCGCGCCTCTATGCCTGCCTCGGCGGCATCGGCCTTGGCACTGATCTTCTTTACGAATTTGCTCCGCCGGGAATCGATGCGCTGGCGCCAGAGAATCCACTCATCTTCGCCAGCGCGCCGCTGGTCGGCACGCCGCTGACCACCACGGCGAAATATGCTGTCGTCACTAAGTCTCCGCTGACCGGCTTTATCGCCGACTCGCTCTCTTCAAGTTACTTTGCTTTGGAACTAAAGAGACTGGGAGTTGATGCTCTGGTAATCACCGGTCGATCATCGACTTGGATGTATCTGGCCATCGATGGCGGTCGGGTTCTGCTTCAGAGAGGCCACTCACCTGATCGGAAAGAGCGCCACAGAGACCGATTCCTATCTACGTGCCGAGTCCAACAACCACAGCTTCCGTGTGGCCGCCATCGGTTTGGCCGGCGAGAATAGCGTCAGGTTCGCGACTATCAGCAATGATGGGCGCCATGCGGGACGCGGCGGCGTCGGTGCTGTCATGGGCGCAAAGCGTTTGAAGGCGATTGCGATTCGCGGCGATATGGATACCGCAGATCGCCGATTCGGAAGGCGTCGCCGAGCTCGCGCTGGCTATGCGACACAAGAGCATCGGGACGGTAACATCTAAGTATCGTCAGATCGGAACCGTCGCCAACCTTGCGGTGTTCAACCGTCTCGGCAGCCTGCCCACCCGCAATTTTCAGCATTCCACGTTCGCGCACGCGGAGAACTTGAGCGGCGAAAGTCTCACCGAAAATAACTTTAGCCGGAGAAACGGCTGCGCCGCCTGTACGATCCGCTGCGAACGTTTGTTCAAGTCTTTGGGCGGACAGGATCAGCGCCTCGAGTACGAGACACTCTTCGCCTTGGGGCCGATGTGTGAGATCGAGGACCCGCACACCCTGCTTCAAGCCGCGCGGCTCTGCGACGATTACGGTTTGGATTCCATCAGCACCGGCGCAACCATCGCCTGGGCGATGGAATGCGCCGAGAAGGGGCTGTTGCCGGAAGCCAGCGCTTTAGGGCTGCGCTTTGGCCGAGCCGACGCATTTTTGAAGATTATCCCGATGATTGCCGAGCGTCAGGGACTTGGCGATCTGCTGGCCCAAGGCTCCAAACGAGCGGCGGCCGTCGTCGGCAAAGATGCCGGACGATGGGCAATGCACGTGAAGGGACTGGAATTACCGGGATACGAACCGCGCAGCTTGAAAACCATGGCGCTCGGACTTGCGGTCAGCCCGCGTGGCGCCTGTCATAACCGCTCCGGCGCTTATGAGTTTGATTTCTCCGGGGAAGTCGACCGCCTGCATGGCGATGCCGGCCGCGGATTACTCGTCGCTGCCTCCGAAGATTTTGCCGCGGTACTGGACTCGTTGATCGTTTGCAAATTTCTGCGCAAATGCTTTACGGATTTCTATGCAGAAGCTGCCGATCTACTCGCCAAAGTGACCGGCTGGGGCTACTCCAGTGCTGAGCTGAGACAAATCGGTGAACGCATAAACGCACAAAAGAAATTGTTCAACATTCGAGAAGGCTGGCAGCCTGAAGATGATTGGCTTCCACCCAGATTGCTCGATGAAAAATTAGCCGACGGAGTGGCTCAAGGCACTGAACTGCGGCCGGCGGAGCTGCATGAAATGATTCAAAGCTATTATTTAGCGCGGGGCTGGAATGATCGCGGTTTTATTCCCGAGAGCAAGATGCGCGAGCTTAAAATTTCCAATTAATTCCATCCGAGTTAGCACGGGAGGAGAGCACATGCCCAGCGATGAAACGCGCCGGTTGCTTAGAACCTTTGGCGTCGCGGTAACCCAATTCGAAGACGCCGTGAGCAGCGGCGCGCCCGCCGACGAGATCAAACAAGCCGAGGATGAAGCGCGCGCCCGTCTGCACGAAATCGAAGCTCTGCTTCGGCGGCTGACAAACAGCCAAAAAACGCCGAACGTTCCAAGCTAAATTTTACCTGGTCAGAATCTTCCGGAACAACAGACATCCGGCGTCTACTCCAGGATCTCTCGTTAAAATTGACACATGGAACTCTTTCCGCCTGAGCGTTTAGCGCGGCCATGCCATTCTAGTTACCCAATGTTTGACGCCATCGGATACGACTTCGCCGCCACGCATAGCCTCTCCTGTGCCATTTCAGCTGGACAAGATTAAGGAAAGTGAGTAAGCAAGAATCAACTGACGAAGAAAGTATTCGAGTATGACTACAGCAGATCTGACAATCGCGCTATCCCACTATGACCGTCATATTCCTCTATTCGACCGATCGATTCAGGTCGAGGGAGCAAACATAACCGTGCTCGAAGTCGGACAATCTCATCCTCTCAAGCATGGTCAAGACCGCCATGAGCGCATGTTGCAGAAGCAAGAGTTCGATATCTGTGAGCTTTCGCTCTCTTCCTATCTGATGGCAAAAAGCCGCGGCTTGCCATTCACCGCGATTCCGGTTTTTCCACGCCGTTTATTCAGCCTATCGCAGATGTGGGTGAATGTTGACGCGCGGATAAGCTCACCCGCCGATTTGCCTGGCAAGCGCGTCGGCCTCAGTACGTTTCAAACGACCTTATCCGTGCTTGCCAAAGGTGATCTGCAATCTGAATACAATGTGCCCTGGCGCACGATTGATTGGGTGGTTTCCAAAGACGAGGCGGTGCCCTTCAAGCCTGAGGCCGGTGTTCATATTGAACTGCTTGCTCCAGGTAAAAAGATCGGTGTGCTTCTTGAGCAAGGTGAGATCGATGCGCTCATGGTTCCGCACCCGCCAGCGGAGGCGCTTGAAGGGTCGAAGAAGATCCGCCGTTTATTCTCGGATCCGAAGCAGGAAGAGATCAAGTACTTTCAGAAAAACGGCTACTATCCGATCATGCACGTTGTGGCTTTCAGGGATGATGTCCTGGAAAGAGATCCCGCTCTTGCCGCGAAAGTAATGCAAGCGTTCGACGAAGCCAAACAAGCGTGTAAAGCGTACTACGACGATCCTAATTGGTCACGCTTCGTTTGGGGCAGACATCTGTTCGAAGAAGAGAGAAAAGCCTTTGGCGATGATCCATGGCCCAATGGCGTAGAAAAGAATCGGGATAATCTCGAGCGTTTCATCGATTATGCCGAAGACCAAGGTCTTTTGGCCAAAAAGCTTGGGGTCGACGAGTTGTTTGCCAGTACTACGTAAGTAACTGAGGAAAAGGCCATGCCGTTGCATGTGAAATGCCCCACTTGCCGGAAAGAATGCTCTTGGGACAATAATCCACACCGGCCGTTTTGCTCGGATCGTTGTCAGCTGATCGATCTCGGCGCCTGGACCGAGGAGAGATACCGTATTCCCGGACGCAAGGTTGAAACACAGTTGGGCGAAGACGAAGAAGACGAAAAGCAAGATCGATAGTCGCGCAAAGTCTCATGAGCATCCATTCGACAGCTGTGGTTGACTCCCGGGCGGAAATCGATTCGGAAGTTGAGATTGGGCCCTATGTGGTCATCGAAGGGCCGGTGAAGATTAGACGTGGGACGCGGATCATGGCTCATGCGTATCTCACAGGCTGGACTGAGATCGGCGAGGATAATGAGATCCATCCCGGCGCGGTTCTTGGCGGCCCGCCCCAGGATAAAGCTTACCAGGGACAAGAGAGTTACTTAACTATCGGCAGCCACAACGTGATCCGTGAACACGCTCAAGTGCATCGCGGCACGGCACCGAACTCATCAACAATCATCGGCAACCACAACTATCTCATGGCCACGTCGCATGTGGGACATAATTGCAAGTTAGGCGACAATATCGTGATGGCTAACGGCGCTTTGCTAGGCGGCTATGTCGACGTCGGCAACAGCGTGTTTATTTCCGGCAACTGTGTGGTGCACCAGTTTATCCGAATCGGCGAGCACGCCATGATGCGCGGCTTGAGCGGCACCAGCCGCGATGTTCCGCCATTTGCCATCATCGATTGGCAGCACACGGTGCGCGGTGTCAATGTAGTGGGGTTAAAGCGCGCCGGCTTTGACGATCGCCGGATCCGATCCATCCGCAACGCCTTCCGCGTGCTATTCCGAAAAGGACGCAATCTTTCGATTGCGCTTACAGAGGTAGAGGAAAACATGAGGGCCGATGACGATGTCATGACCCTCGTGGAGTTTATCAGATCTTCGAAACGAGGCGTCTGCTTCGGTGGCTAGCGCGTCGTAGCAGGTGTGCCGGCAGCGTAGCTTTCGGGCTCTGGAGATTCCGGCGGCGCGCCGACGAAGTAAATCGGCTCGATGCCTTTTATTTGGTTGGGCGTTACTACATAGTGCCCGCGAACGGCCGGATAGATTATATTGCTCGCCACATCGGATCTGCCACCAGTCAGCACATACCCAAGTCCGCCAGTCACAAGACCCAGTCCTGCATAAGTGACCTTGGCAGGTATATAGAAGACGCTGGCCAGCGCCGAGGCGACTCCGTACCCCAGTTCCTGAGTGACGGGCTGTTCGGGGGGTTGGTCCACCGCAGCTGTCGTCTGCCCATGAAGAGGCGTCGACATGACGGCTAAAAAAGATGCTAGGGCAATGCCCTTGGAAATCTGTTTTTTCATGACGTGACGATATCGCAGATCGTGTGCTACTGTCAATAATGAAATTCTATATTGCCACTGAAAACCACCAAATGATGACATGCGGCAACCGAGAGCTCGCGCTTTAAGCCACCCCTTAGCCGCTTAGCTCCACTGCAGTCGATTATGCGGGTCCATAGATTGACGTTTTATTGCGCAAAGGGCGTTAAGCTAATCGTCTTTTGCCAGGAAGAACCGCTCATAGCATGCCCGGATCTTCTCGCGCCATGATTCATAATCTGCAAGCAACTTGCGGCCGGCCTTGGCGACGCTCTTGCCGCTGCGCCCAGTTGCGCTCTCGTAGCCCAAAGCTCGAGCGATGCCGTCGAGACGGCCGGGGTCACGTTCAAATGCATCGATCGATTGGTCGCGCTCCAGCCTGAGACGGTGATCCAAGCGCCTCAAAAACAAGTAACCATCGGCCAGCGTAGCGTATTCCCTTTTCTTGAGGATGCCCTGCTGATGCAATGCCTTTAAAGCTTTCAAAGTTGCCCGGCACCGGAGACTGGGATGGCGAACGCCATGGGCCAGCTGGAGCATTTGCGTAAGAAACTCGATATCGACGATGCCACCGCGACCCTTCTTCAGATTGAAATGACTGTCGCTTTCACCGGCGAGCTCTCGTTCCATGCGCATTCTGAGGTGATGAATCTCACCGACCCCTTCCCTGGACAAACCTGAGCCATACGCGAAATCCGCGGCGAGCTTCTCGAGGACTGTTCCTAGGCTCGAGTCCCCGGCAACATAACGCGCCTTGATCAACGATTGCCGCTCCCACAGCTGCGAGCTCGTGCGGTGATAATCGCGAAAAGCTTCTAGAGAGCTGACCAGAGGACCGGCTTTGCCCGATGGACGTAGCTGCATATCGATCTTGTAAGCGATGCCTTCTTCGGTTGGGGCTGAAAGATAGGTGATCAGTTTTTGGCCTACGCGAACGTAGAAATCATGGGCCGGCAATTTACCTTGGGCGCCGCCGCTGCTAGAGGCGTCCTCATCGGCATCGTAAACAAAAACCAGATCCAGGTCGGAATTGTAATCCAACTCACGGCCACCCATCTTGCCCATGCCCAGAACGGTGAATCGGCCTTGGGCAATGATGCCGAATTTTTCCTGCAGTTCGTCGAGAGTCAGTTGCAAGGCGCACTCTACAACGGCATCGGCGAGATCCGAAAGTTGCTCTAGGATCGGTTCAAGGTCAATGGTGCCGCCGAGATCGTGGAGCCCAATCCTGATGAACTCCTCCGTTTTGGAGCGCCGGATCGCGTTCAGTTTAGCTTCGATATCGTCCTGCTCCGCTATGGCTTCGCGCAAGCCTGAGAGCATCGACTCTTTGCCCTTTTCGATGCGCGTCAGATCCACGCGAATCAGAGTGTCGATGAGCTCCGGACGATTTAGGAAAAGTTCGGTGAGAAATTGGCTGTCGGCAAACAGAGTAATCAGCAACCGCATGGTTTCCGGGTTCTCCGCTAGCAGCCTCAGAAAGCCGCTGCGGCCGCCGATTCGATGGCTGAATCTCGACAGATTTAAAAGAGCTTGGTCAGGAGCGCCGGATTTAGCGATTTCCGCGATCAGCGCCGGGCCCAGGGTGCGCATAATCTTCAGGTGTTTGGCGCTTGGCGGAGCGAAGCTCTCGCCATCGCGAACCGCGAGAAGATTCTCGTACGCTTTGTTGGCATCGGCGAATCCGAGCTTCTCGAGTTCGCGGATAATCACTTCGCGCTGATCGAGATCGTGCCAAATCGAGGCGGCGTGGGATTGGCCGCCTTGGGTGATTTCCTTCTGCGCGCTGTAAAAGAGCCGGTCGAACGTACGCCGCACGTTTTCGCTGTGAATATTTTTCGCCGACCAGAACTGCTCGCGCTCGCTGCGCTTGTCTTGCGGCAGATACCCGAGCCGGCGGGCCAGCGATTTTTCTTCTTCGGCGCCCTCTGGAATCGAGTGAGCATGCGCTTCTTGCACCATCTGAACTTTATGCTCGACCTGGCGCAGAAACCGATAAGCCTCGGTCAACTGATTCATCTCCTCGGCGGATATGAACTTATGCGCGGCAAGCTCGGCAAGCGCCCGCTGGGTGTTCTGTTGGCGCAGAGCCGGTTCGTAGCCTCCGTTAACCAGTTGCAGCGCCTGGGCGAAGAACTCGATCTCACGGATGCCGCCATAACCGAGCTTGATATTTCTCTCCTTGTCCTGTGAGCTCAACAGCTCGTTTTCGATCCGCAGCTTCATATGCCGAAGCTCCTCGACGGTGGTATAGTCGAGGTATCGGCGATAAACGAACGGCTCCACTTCCTTCAGAAAACGATTGCCCAGATTTCGATCTCCGGCCACCGGCCGCGCCTTGATCAAGGCAGCACGCTCCCAACATTGCCCCCAGGATTCGTAATAGAGCATGGCCGAGTCCACCGACTGCACCAACGGTCCATTGACGCCTAAAGGCCGAAGCCTCAAATCGATGCGAAAGACAAAGCCATCCTCGGTGACTTTGCCCATCGCTTGAATGATTTTCTTGCCGATCTCAGCGAAGAACGCTCTCGGCTCAGCCTTGCCCTTTGGGCCACCGGAGCTCTCGCCTTCGTCATTCTCAAAGAGAAAAATGACATCCACATCGGAACTGAAATTGAGTTCACCGCCGCCGAGCTTGCCCATCCCAAGCACGACGAAAGCGTTGGGCCTCTCTGTGCCGGGTAGATTTAAATAACCGAATTCCTGTTCCGTTTCGCGCCGGCAATAAAGGTAAGCTGATTCCAGAGAAGCTTCCGCAAGAGCTGTCAGTTCTCTGACCGTTTCTTCCAGCGGCACTGAAGGATCGAGATCGCGCGCGCCAATGCGCAGATACTCTCGTTGTTTGTGCCGGCGCAGTCCGGCACAGAATTCGTCAAACGATTGGGCTGCTGTCGTGACTGGCTTGAGCTCGCGTAAATGATCGTCAACGAACTTTCGCTGAATCTTGATCTGTTCAAGAAATAGCTCCGGCCACTTCTCTTCCCTGTTGAATCAGAACTTCGCTCAGGTACGCGCTACTGCCGAGAAGCCGGGTCAATACCGGCAACTCGTTTGCTGGAATTTTGTCAATCGACTGACTCCCGCCACTCTCAATCAGCCGGCCAAAATTCGCCTCCGCGTTTGATGGCGACGGGCTTTTCTTGAGTAGTTGCTGAACTTTTGAACGGTTGGAGGGCAGCGAAATCTTTCGCAGATTTTTCATAAGCGTCAACTTATTCTAACAAAAAGCGCGAGCCGCTTAAGGTCCAACGCAAAACTAACCGGCGCCCAAATGTATGAGAGCTCGATGATTTGAATACCCCCACTCTGTTCAAGCGACGATCACTAGTTCCCGCAAGTAATTATGTACAGGTCGAGTGGCGGAATACTTAGCCGAGCGAATCATCCACTCAGTCGCATCATTTCATGCGATCAACTAGCCGTGAGAACCGGGCGGGATATGCCTTATGTTCGCTTCCCAGCCCGTCGCATTCACGCTTGTTAGAATCTAAGAACCGTAGCGAAGCATTGACACAGAAGTACCCCGTTGGATACTCTCCATCGCAAGGACTGATTCTACTGTCCTTAGATCGACAAAACATTCGGAGGCGTCATGTCATTTCTACTTAATATCATGGTATGCGCAGCACTGGCGATAACGGTTTTGGACCGACCGGCCCAAGCGCAGCAACAGCCGCCGTTTGCGACCACTAAAGTAGACGGCACCGAGAATGTTTATGTTTTTCGTTACGGCGGCGCGCAGGCAATGTTTGTCGTCACCAAGGAGGGCGTGATCGCGACCGATCCGATCGGCTACGGACGGCCGCCAGGCGGTGACCACTTACTTGGACGAGATCAAGAAGGTCACGAATCAGCCGGTCAGGTACGTGATTTACAGCCATCATCATTTCGACCATATAGCCGGCGGTAAGCCCTTCAAGGACGCCGGCGCCACGTTCATCGCGCACAAGAAAGCCAAAGAGCGTCTTGAACGGCTCAAGGATCCGCATACGGTAATTCCCGACGAGACAGTAGATAATGATAGGACGATTACACTCGGCGGCACCACACTGGAGCTCATGTATCTCGGCCTGAATCATTCCGACTCAACTTTGGTCATGCGGCTGCCGGCGGAGAAAATTATTTTTACGGTCGATTGGCTGCCGGTCGGTTCACTGCCAGGACGCGGCATGATCGATTCCTATCCGCTCGAATGGGAGGACTCGATCAAAAAGGTGCTGGCAATGGATTGGGAACGACTCATTCCTGGTCATCCCGGCGCAGGCGGTCGGCTGGGCACGAAAAAAGACGCGCAGGATATGCTTACTTTTCTGCAGGAGACTTCCGCGGAGGTCAAGAAGGCCGCGCACGAGGGCAAATGCTGGGATGCCGTTGAGAAGGAAATGAAGCTGCCGAAATACGCCAGCATGCCCGGCTACGAGCAAGCATTGCCGTTCATCTTGAGGCGCTACTGCGGCTTGTGGGGCCGCGGCACATGAAACAATTTCACGCCGCGCTCCATCGGGTTGGCGCAACGTGCGAGCCGTAACCTGACTGGAATGATAGAGGACTTGCCCTTCTAAACACGAACTGTTCAAGAACCTGTAACCAGCAACATCGCCGGGGAGGACTTATGAACAGCAGGCGCAGTTATCGCAAGATTATTTCTGCCGTCGTCGTTCTGCTAATCGGGATTGCCACTTCACCTGCCGATTCGCAGGAAAGCATCAGGGTTGCTTACAGCTCCACCGATACGCTGAACTCATTGTGGACCATCGCTGCCGACGCCGGTTTCTACAAGAAACACGGATTGGACGCGGAGGTAGTCTACATCGGCAGCACCACGGTCGCGGTCTCGGCCATTGTCGCTCAGGACGTTCAGATCGGCAACGGAGCAGGCAGCGGGGTTGCCAATGCCGCGGTGCGCGGCGCCGATACCGTAAGCGTCGCCTGCTTTATCAATACTCTGCCGTATGAACTTGTGGTCCTCGACAACATCAAATCAGCTGAAGATCTCAAAGGAAAATCTATCGGTATCAGCCGCTTCGGCAGCGTATCCGACGTGGCGGCGCGGGAGCTGCTCAGGGGGTTGGGCTTAAAGCCGATGGAAGACGTGAAAATCCTTCAGGTCGGCGGCGCTTCCGAGAGGGCCGCAGGCTTTAGCCGCAAAATCATCGCCGGGTTTCCCTCTCCACCAGGAAACGTACACCTCATCCCCGGTGGCCTGCCGCACCGGGTTTTGGCTAACATGGCCGATCAGGAGAAACCGTACCCACTGCCTTTTATCTGCGCGGTGACGACAAAAAGTTATCTTGCCAAGAAACGTCCGGTTGTCAAAAGGGCTGTGATGGCGTTGATCGAGACGGGGCATTTTTTCAGAACCAACAAGGAGGCCACGCAAAAACTCATCGCCAAATATTTACGCGGAGCTAACAAAGCCTATCTCGACAGTTCTTATGAATCGACCGCGAAACTTATCGAGCGAGTTCCCTACACGACTCGGGAAGGAATGAAGATCCAGCTCGATGATGCTCTAAAGCAAAATCCGGGCAGCAAAACGACCATTGACAATTTGATCGACGACACCATCGTGCGCGAAATCGAAAAGGAAGGATTCATCGACAAGATCTACGGCAAACGCGGTTGATATCGCGCCTTGATCGGCAATACGGCTCGGCGTTCTCGCACATGATATGAGCACGAGTGACATTATTTGTGCTGCGCTGATCATCTGAAATCTTCTTGAATAAGTCTGCTCTCGACCTGCTTTTACCTGATTACGGTCAGGCGCTGCAGCGCTACCCCTAACCATCTCATCGACACTGCCAGCGCACAAAGTTGTGAGTTTTCAACAAATAGACGGAGCAATCCGATCCTGAAATCCACTCAAACGAGGGTCTAGTCAAGCGCAACTTCCTGATAATGCAGGCTTTACTTTGGTGAGTCCGGCTCATGATGTTTGCATCGCCGGGCACGGCCATTGCTAAAGTTTTGCCCGCTGAAAAAAGGTCTCCGGTCCTTGCGGCGCAGGAAAACGAAATGTTGAACTTCTTCAATCAACGGCGTGCCTGGGATGATCTGATCCTCGTATTTCTTAAGTGCGGCTGTTCCGGCGCTGGATTAACTGTATCCGCAGCAATGGCGATGACTGTTGTGGCGTGGAGGGTGTTGCGGAAAAAACCGGCTGAGGAATCCAGAGATCAATTTTCAACCGCCAGCAGTAGTACGAACGACCTGCCACCTTGCTGCCCTTTAAACCAATGTACCGCCGACAGAAACGCCACGGCTTTGCCAATTCGCCCATCCTTGGATTAGCTTCACGATGCGTCACTCGAAGACCATCGAGCCGCAAGCTGAAGGCGGATGTTTCCGTTCGCAAATTAATTCTAAGTACCTCGTGCTTGCTTTGCGTGTTCCAAGCGCCCGCTCGATAAAATGATCGGCTGACTAGCGAAATTGCTGTCTGTTTTTCAGCGCGCCGCGCGCGTTTCCTGCCGAACCATATAGAGCGACGCGCTAAAGATAACCGCGCCGCCTAGCCATGCCCCAACATCCGGAAGCTCACCAAAGGCTAAAAAACCGATGATCGCCGCGAACGGCAGGCGAGCGAACTCAAATGGCAGTACAGCAATCGCGTCGGCGCAAGCGTAAGCGCGGGAGAGAAATCGCTGGTTCAAAGTCGCAAAGAAGCCGACACCAATCATCAACAAGAGTTGATCGAGAGCCGGCCAGGTCCAAACGTAAAAGGCCGGAATCGCTATCAGTGGCGTGACGTACACCATCTGATAAAACACTACCGCGTCCGGGTGGTCCGTGCGGGTCGTGAATTTTACGATGGTGTTGCTCGCTGCAGCAGTCAGCGCGCCCGCAAGCACGAGAACCGCGCCCAAGCTAACCTGCAGGACTCCGGGTCGAAGAATGATAAGAACGCCGGCGAATCCAACGATAACTGCCAGGGCGCGAGTGATTGTCAGCCGTTCGCCCAGAAAGAAAACTGCCAAGAGAGTTCCCCACAGTGGAGAAGTGAAGGTGAGAGCCTGCGAGTCGGCCACAGGGATCAACGCCGCTCCGGTGAAGTACGTCATCAGAAAGGCAAGCCCGCACACACCCCGCAGGGCGAATGCCTTATGGTTTTGGGTTTTGAGTCCGGCGCTGCCTGTGCGCAGCGCAAAAGGTAACATCAAAACGAGATTGACCAGAGCGCGAAAGAAGGCGATCTCGAATGGGTGGACTCCGTTGGCCGCTTCGCGGATTAGCGTGGTCATGACCGTGAATGCAGCCGCCGCGGCCGCCATCCACAGCCCGCCCCGAGTGGCAGCCGGTAACACTTTCCACTGAATCCGGTGTGTCGATCTCACGGTGTTCCTGCCGATCCGACGCTAACTGATAATTGTCACAGTGGAGGAAGAATAGCATCGCGAAGTGAATCTCGCGCGCCACTAGGGCCGGTTTAGTTGCCCAAGCAGCTGGAAACATCGGATCTTTACGTTAATACAATTCGCCTTCGCTCTTCTTCTCGTCTCCGGGGCGCCAGCGCAAGAGGTAGGACTCCGCGCGGGTGATCCCCTCGTTGCAGACAACAACCACGAGCGCGAGAATGAAGATTCCGCCAAGCGCGCCGGTCGTTGACAACAGCGAAGTATTGTAATTGATCAAATAACCCACGCCTTTGCTCGCGACGTGTCGGAGAATTCATCGCCGATGACCCCTTTCCCAGATCGCGCCCCGGGCGGTATCGGCGACATGGAGCACACCATTGCGGTCAAATTCTAAACCATTGGCAACAATCGCCTGTTGGCTCTTCCCATCCGGAAGTGTCCGGGCATGCTTTTCAATTTGAACCGCGGCTTGCGCCGCGCCTCCATCCGGGCCCACCCGATAGATGATTCCGCTGCCACCGCCCGAAATGAAAAGATTTCCGGAACGATGGAAAACGATGCCATTGGCGCCGGACGTTCCAGTCGCGATGTTTGGGCTACTCCAGGCTTCTGCGGATCCAAGTCGGCTCCTCTTATTAGATACTTAACGCTCGCGCGGCATTGTCGCCGAGGATCAGCTCGCGTTGCGCCGCCGGCAAATCCAATTGCATCACCTTGTGCACCGCGTCGAAATCGCCCATCGCCATCGGATAGTCGGTGCCGATTACCACCCGGTCCGCGCCGACGACTTCAACCAGGTACTGCAAGGCAGCGATGGAATGGACGATGGTGTCGAAGTACAGCTTTTTTAAATAACCTGAAGGTTTGTCGCGAATGATCTTCTTCAACTCGGGCCGCAAGCTGTAGGAATGGTCGAGCCGCCAGATATTGAAAGCGAGCAGACCGCCCCCATGGGAAAGACAAAGCCGAAGATTAGGATACTTCTCAAACATTCCTTTCAGGATCATTCGCTCGATCATCATGGTGGTGCGGAAAGTGAACTGCAGCACGTTACCGAGAATGGGCGATAGCGGATCGTCGGCGTCCAATCCGCCTTCGAGCGGATGAACGAACAAGAGCATGTCTAGTTCTTGCGCGGCGTCGAAGAATGCTTCGAAAGAAGCATCGTCAAGCGGTCTATCGCCCACGGCGTTGCCGATTTCCAACCCTTTAAGTCCCATGGATTTTGCTTCCCGGGCAATCTCGATGGAATCAGCAATGCTCTGCAAGGGCACGCTGCCGAATCCGACGAAGCGATCCGGATGTCTCTTGGCAATTTCTTGAATGGCTTCATTCTGTTTGCGTGAAAAGTGCGCGGCTACCGCCGGCTCCTCCCAATAAAACAGCAGAATGGGCGAGGGTGAGATCGCCTGGATATCGATGCTCATCTGGTCCAGCGCCTTGATGCGCGCGGATGGATCGTATGCGCCCGGGCCCAGTCCCGGGCGAGTTCCGATCCGCGAGGTCACGGACAATTTGCCCTTGTCGAGCACAATCTTGGGCGCTCGACCTTCGTATTTGCCGGGATTCTGTAACGCCTCGATAGGAAAAAAATGAGAGTGAAGATCGATGTTCATAAGTTTTTCATCGAATTAATCACAGCCGTTGCTGAAAAAACTTTGGCTTGCAGGCTGGTCAAAAGATCTTAGAGGCAAAATCTCGTGATCGTGTCCGTGAGAACGTGATCTGAGAATTTGGAATCGAGCTCACACATGCATTGATGCGAGTCAGGTCAAGCGCAACAAAGCCTATGAATTTGTTCAGCAGTCTGCTAGAACTCCATGCCGATGCCGTTGCGTCGCGCCAGCGAGTAAATCTTACTCGCCACGGCGACATCGGCGATTCCCTGACCGGCGTTGTTTTTGAAAAGCGTGATTTGCTTGGCGCTGGTGCGGCCGGGAATGGCGTTATTCAGCAGCTGCCCTAATTCGCCGACATCTTCCCAGCTGAGAAATCCTGCTTGAACCGGACCAAACAGGTCTGCCTGCTCATCCTGAATCGCCTGCTCCCGGGAGTTGACCACGATCACATCGCTGCGTTTGATAGTTGTGTCATCGAGCTCCCGGCGCGGCGTAGCCGCGACCCCGGCGCGCACCAGGCCAACATTTCCCCCCATGATCGAGGTAACGTGCGCGCCTGATTGCAGCCACTCGCCGCTAAAAACCGGAACATTGGAGTTGGTCGCGGTGAGCAGCACATCGGCGCTCTCGACGGCTTCCTTTGCGCTGGACACGGGTGCGACTTCGCAGGGAACCAGCTTTTCCATCGACCGGCAAAATTGCTCGCGCGTCGACTGCGTACGGCAATAAACCTTGGCCAGATTAAACGGCCGGGTCTTGGCCAGGGCTAATAGATGATACTTTGCTTCACCGCCGGCCCCGAGGATGCCCAAGATCCTGGAGTCCGCGCGCGCCAGGCAGCGCGTGCCGACCGCGCTGGTCGCCGCCGTCCTTATCGGCGTCGGCCTTTCTGCCGGCAATTCCTTGAGCGCCACCCTGCCCACCAGGATCGCCATCAACGATGCGTTCTTCACATCGAACAGCACCGTTACCGGTCCGCCCATGTTGTGATAGGTCTGAACTTCCTTGGATACAGCGACATGCTCCGAGTGCGCCAGAACGCCGATACCTCCCAGTGAAGGAATTCCTCCGGGATGGACGCTGACGCGCACTCCTTCGGGAGTCATGATGCGCTTTCGCGGCGCGTTTAGCTCCGGGCTTTCGCCCCACTCGCGAAAACCCGCCTCCACCGCGTCGATCGCTTCTTCCATGGTCAACAATCCGTTAACATCTTCGGCTCGAATCAACAGCGGCATCGATTTCTCCTTGAAACGACAACGCGAGCATTACTATACGTCCACCACGTTGACAACCGGCACCCGCGCGATTTAGTTTGCGCTCAGCTGTTTAACGGTGGGGGTGTTGAAATGACGCGATGCAGAAGTGTTTTCTTTTTGGCATTTTCAATTACGATTGCCTGGTGCCTCCCGCTTTTCGCTCAGACGATCGACATCGATGCGGCCAAGAAAGAAGCCAGAGTGGTGGTCTACGCCGCCGTGCCGCCGCAGACCATGAAGGTGATCAACGATCCCTTCGAAAAGAAGTACGGCATCAGAGTGGACTATTGGCGCGCTTCGACCACCGGCATCCTGGAAAGGGCGCTTAACGAGTGGCGCGTCGGGCAGGCCGGCGCTGATGTCATAGAAGGCAACAAAGGACCGCAGCTGATTCTCAAGTCGGAAGGAGTCTTCGACAAGTTCATGCCTCCGTCGGCGGGAAAATTTCCCCAACAATTTCTCGAACCCGACGGCATCTTGACGCCGTGGCGGTTTAATCCGATCAGCATTCTTTACAATACTGAGCTGGTCAAAAAAGAAGAATTGCCCAAAACCCTTAGCGATCTTCTGCTGCCGCGCTGGAGAGGGAAAATCACCATCCCGGACCCCTCGCGTCATACCACCACGGCGCAGTTCCTGGCCGACCTCGATCGCTATGAGGGTATCAAATGGCGCGAGTTCGCAAAGGGTCTAGCGCAGCAGCAACCGCTGATGGTGGAGTCGTTCGCGCCGATCGTCAACACGGTTATCAAAGGCGAGGCTCCCTTGGGGATAACGTACTTGAAATATGTCGGACAATACAAAGGGCCCATCGATTACGTGCGTTTGAATAAATATCTCGCCGATACCAATTACATGGGAGTGAGCAAGAAGGCGGCGCATCCGAACGCCGGCAGATTGTACGTCGAATATATTTGCTCACCTGAAGGGCAAAAAGCCATGGCTGCAACCGGCGAATTTGTCCTGGCGCCGCAGATTTCTCCGTCTTTTCAAGGCGCCGCAGAGGTGGCGCAACGCACGCTACTTATGGAAGAGCCGACCGCCGAGGAGTTTAAGAAGCTCCGTGAAGAGATGCGCCAGATTTTTCTGGTAAAATAAACACAATCTCTGCCTAAGCATCTACCGGAAACAATAACCGGGCGCAGCCTTTACAGGTTTGATCTGGTTGCATCCGTGAAACCGGCAACACGATCACCGCTCTCGCCTTTGCTAAAGAGCAGTTCCTGGACAGATTGGCCGGGCCAGCGCCGCAATCATCCATCGTGCGATTCGGGGTTTTCATTTTAAGTCAAGCCAGCATCTGCGCAATGGCGGGTCGTAAGCGGTGGACCCTTTAACGGGTGCTTGCGTAGTATTCAACCCGGCGTTCGAAGAACGAGATGACTTCGGAAATCGCAAATGCGAACAGAAAAACGACGATGACCAGCGCCCAGAATTCTTCCATCAGAAAGTTACGCGAGTAAAGCTCGAAAAGCTCGCCGACGCCAAGGATCGCAATCAGCAGCTGACCGATGACGACGCCCTTGACTCCGCGAATCGCACCCAGCCGCAGACCGGCTAGAATCTCCGGCAAGGCGCTCAGGAGCAATACTTTCGTGTAGATCTGACCGCGCCGGGCGCCGAAAGACAAAGCCATTTCCACGAGCGATTTGTCGGCCTGTTTTATTCCCACCTGGGTATCGAGGATGATGACGAACACAGCGAATAGAAAAACGGTGACGACCACCGTGGTCTCGCCGATTCCTACCACGGACATCAGAATCGGCACCAGCGCGGAGATCGGCGCGCTGACAAAGATGTTAACCCATAAACTTAGAACTTTGCCGAGGTTTTCCAATCGCGCCATCAGGATGCCGACAGGAAGGCCGATAACGATCGCGAGTGCCATACCGATAGCGAAAGAGCGTAACGAAATGGATGCCGCGGCAGCGAACTTCGCCGTTGGCAGGATCGTGATCGCCGCGACGAACACTCGCGAGACAGGCGGGATAATGATCGAATACTCTGCCCGACCGACAAGTTCCCAAAGGAAAAACCAGACGAACAGCGAGAAAAAAAGAGGAATTCTTTTGCCGAAGAAAGTCATGGCGGTCGTGAGCGAAGCCGAAGACTACACGTAGTCCCTCAAGATTTTCCATATCTCATCCACCGCATCGAGGTAGCCCTTGTCGCGTCTGATTTCTTCGGCACTCGCGCCGCGCTCGATGTTCGGCCGAATAATTCTTAAGACGCTCCCGGGCCGCTGCGACAACAAAATGATCTGATTAGAAAGATAGGCGGCTTCCTCGATGCTATGGGTGACGAAGATCACAGTTTTCTGATTGATTTTGAGCAGATCGAGAAGTTCTTCCTGAAATTTGCGCCGGGTCTGTTCATCGACGGAGGAGAAAGGCTCGTCCATCAGCACGATATCGGCATCGATGGCGAGCGCCCGGGCGAGCCCGACCCGCTGTTTCATTCCTCCGGAGAGTTGGTGCGGATAGTGGGACTCGAAGCTCGATAATCCGACTTCTGCAATATACTTGCGGGCAATTTCTTGGCGCTCGTCCTTTGGCATACCGCGCAGCTCCAGTCCGAAGGCCACGTTACGCAGCACGCTTGCCCAGGGAAGCAGCGCGAAGTCTTGAAATACGAAAGCGCGCTCCGGACCGGGGCCGCTTACTTTGTTTCCTTTCACCCAGAGTTCGCCTTCACTGGGCGAGATCAGCCCGGCGATGATCTTGAGGAGCGTTGTTTTGCCGCAACCGCTCGGCCCCAAAAACGTGCTGAGTTCGCCGCGGGGGAGCGCCAAAGTAATATCGCGGAGCGCTTCGACGCCGCTGTCGTAAGTCTTGGCGACGTTTCTCACCTCAATGATTGCTTCCACAGTGTTAGGACTCTCGAATCTCGGGCGGAAAGAGCTTTCGCTCCAGCCGCTCGAGCGCAAAGATGGTAAACGCCGCCACGGCAACGATCGAACTGATTGCGGCAAACATCTCGGCATAGCCTGCGACCGAACTATGATACGTAATCAGATCGCCGATGCCTGTTGGGGTAATCATCAACTCAGCGATGACGATGCCGATGAATCCCATAGCAAGCCCCAGTCTGAGTCCGGCGAAGATGAGGCCGGCGGCATGAGGAAGAATGATTTTGATCACTTCCTGTCGCCGGGTTCCGAGAAAGGCCCGGCACATTTGAATCAACGACGGGTTAGTGTTGCGGATTCCTTTGTAGGAGTTCATGACGATCACAGGCGCCGCCAGCACAACCACCGCCAGAACTTTCGAGGTCAGACCGATTCCGTACATATAAGTGATCAGAGGGATCATGGCCGCCATAGGCGCGGCTTGCAGGATTATGAAAACCGGCAAGCTCAGCCATTCGATCGATCGCGAGAGCCCCATGGCAATGCCAAAGCCGATTCCGGCGACCCCACAGATGACGATGCCAATGATCAGCGGCTGCAGAGTTGAGACGTAGGCTTTCAAAAGGCTGCCATCGGCGACCATGCGCATCAGCGCCAAGAACGTTTCGCTGAAGGGAGGAAAGGCGAGGCTAATCGGCCAGCGGCCAGCCAGCTCCCAAACGCCGAAGAAAAAAACAAAAGAGAGCGACTGCAAAATAACACGATTGGCGATCGGCTTGACGCGCTGCACAGGATCAGCAGTTCATTGACGGTCTTTCCGAAAACCGACAGTTGCGACGGCAAGCATCAGGCGTGCGCCTTGACAGATGTGTTCTTCTTCAAACGACATTCGCAAGCTGGGCTGACCCCGGCACTGGGTTTCGGTGCCACAAGTCCGCGCGATGATAACTCGATCGTGCGGCAACTACTGGCATTCCCCGGCGAGACTCGCCGATCATTTCACGTTGGCGAGAGCGCTCTTCAACGGCCCGAGATCCCAGAAATCTTCGGCCTTCAGGTTTTCACCCTTGAGCGCGCCCGACAGATAGAAAAATTCAAGATCGTTCTTTACCGCGTTTCCGAACCCGCCATCATTGGGGTAGACGCCGTTTTCCACCGCCTCCTGAAAAAACGGTAGGATCTCCTCTTCCATTTTGGCGGGAAGATCTTTGAGCAGCCCGAGTTTCTTGCGCTGCTCGAGAACCCATTTGGGATTGGCATTGATGGCTCGCGCCACTTTGGTCAGCTCCTCGATAAAAATTCTGACACCAGCCTGATTTTTATCGAGAAACTCTTTCATGGCAAAAAGCGCTTCGTCACTGGCTTTGACGTTGCCAAGCGGCAGGATGATGAATTTGTCGGCGCCATCTTTCATGACCAGGTTCTTGTTGGGCGCATCGAGGATGGTGGCTCTGATGTTGCCTTTCAACAGAGCCAAGGCTCGGACCTGGGAACCGGGAACATAACTCACGTTCTTGTACTTGATGCCGTGTTGCTTCGCCGCCAGCACCATGATCGCTTCGGTTCCGGAACCGCGGCCCTGAACTGCTATCTCCTGCCCGTCGAGGTCCTTCCAAGTCTTGTAGTCTTCCTTGTTGACGACGGGATAGAAGAGCAGCGAGCTTAACTGGTAGAAAAACCGGATCGGCACCGAGAGCTTTTGAACTGCCGCGTAGGGTGTGCCCTGGCCGACGTCTGCTTGCCCGTTGATCACGGCCTGGGTGGCTACTTCTTCGCTCTTGAATGAAGTAACCTCCACGTCGACGCCCCGCTGCTTTGACTGCTCGACCGCGATCAGAAGCGGCAGTTCGTCGATCGAGATGACATCACCCAAGGCATACCTGATCTTGGTGCGCCCCTGCGCATGGCCGGCGCTTGAGAAAACCACGATGAGGACGGTGATCGTCAGAAGACAGACAATCGATCTCGTGCTTGGGTTCACACGCCACCTCCTGTCTCACAGTGGAACTTGCCGGCTGAGTATCCCAACTCAGGCTGGGTGTCAAGCTGCTTTGATAACGGCGTTGTAGTCAATCGAATCACACCGCGGAAGTGTCATGCCCATCTCCAGGCGCTTGGGACTGTTTTAATGCACACAGTGGTGGCTGGTTCTGACACGATCTAGTTTGACTAACGAATGGCGCCGCGCCGATCTTATGCGCAACACAGATTACACAGGCAAACATCGTGAGAGGTACGCCGGCTTCTGCTTGACCTTACTCTGTCAGGGGCTTGGCTTGAGCGGATGCCGGTAATGACTCGATCTGTTCAATCTGCCATTGACAGTCAAAACACGGCAGCGTTATAACTCGCCCCACGCTTCTTTTTACTGCCCACGGAAAACCGCTCATTCAACGGACCAACGCATGGGGGAGGGTTTGCTCATGCATCTATGCCTGCGGCTTGTCTTGCTCATTCTTGTCGCCGTGCTCGCGCCGGGTGCGCCGGCCTTAGCTCAAGAACGCATGCGCATTGCATGGGCCGGCAGTACGCCGTCCAATATGCCGATATGGGTGGCCGATCAGAAAGGCTTCTTCAGGAAGAACGGCCTCAATGCCGAGGTGATCAGCATCAGCGCAAGTACTATCGTGATTCAGGCTTGCTCACCGGCGAGGTGGATTTCATCATTGCCCCATCGGCCACTTTGGTCACATCCCGTTTAGCCGGCGCCGATACCGTCATGGTATCGACTAACTTGCCGCTGTTTATCGATCACATCGTTTCGCTTGCCGAGATTACCAGCGTTGAGCAATTGAAGGGAAAAACCGGTGGCGTGAATCGCTTGGGTACTACCTCGGACATGACCTTGCGTCTCGCCTTGCGCCGTTTCGGCATCGACCCGGAAAAGGAAACAAAGATTATCGCAACCGGGGAAAACCCGCAGCGCCTCGCCGCTCTGTCGCGCAACATCACGCAATTCACGCTGCTCGGCGAGCCGCTAGTCAGAGAAGCGGAGAAAATGGGTTTTCGGGACCTGTTCGATATCGGCAAATTGAAGATTCCGTATCACGTCAACGCCGTGGTCACGCGCGAGAAAACCGTCAAGGAACGGCGGCCGCTGGTCAATCGGGTCGTGCGCGCTTTCACCGAAGCGATTCATTACATCAAGACAAACAAGGAAGATACCAAAGCGCTCATCGGCAAAAACCTCAAGAGCAATGACCCGGAAGGTTTGGAACGCGCTTACCTTGCCTATAACGCCGCCTATCCGGAGGTGCCGTACCCAAGTGCCGAGGGAGTAAAGACACTGCTCGATGACATTGCGCCGCGAACGCCAAAAGCCGCGACAGCCGATCCCAAGAGTTTCGTCGATATGAGTTTCGTCCAGGAACTGGAAACGTCAGGATTTATCAAGCAGTTGTATAAAAGATGACGGCGCAGCGACAGTCAATGCGGCGAGACAGATAGAATTTCGCCGCGAGTCCCGGAAATAGATTGGAAAAATTATCGGGAGACAGGGCCGGGCAGTGCAGTATCCGGATAAACGGCCAATGGCGGATTTGTTTTACTTGGAAAGACGACGGTCCGCAATGCGACCGGTGCGAGCAAGCAGTTGCGGAGTGTGACGCAAACCCGGAAAGCCAATTGGCATCAGTCGAACCCCCGGCTTTCTTACCGAGGGACTACCTCGGTGACCATGCGCGCCTCCGCCGGTCGTTTCATCTATTCGACCCGAGTCTGAAAGATATCCGAAAACTTGTTGAGGTGATCGAAGCCCAGCGGGCCGAGCGCTGCTTTCCAAGACATCCACGATCCTTAATACCCCGTGGAAATTCATTGACAGGTTCGTCACAGGCTGAATATAACGGGCTCACTTGAGCGCGGGAGAACTTCAATGCGTAGACACGGCACAGCGATCGATCGGCGCGGATTCTTGCGGCAGAGCGCAGCTCTAGGATTGGGAACTCTCTTCGCGCCTGCCTTCCCTCCAAAGGCCTGGGCGGCAGCTAAAGACCGCATTGTCATTTATCAAGGCGTCAGTCTCGACTCTCTCCACCCCTACGGTTACAGCGGCGGCGGCATCACCGGGATCTGGCGCCACATCATCGAGCCGCTGATCCAAATGGATTACGACCGCAATGAATACGTCGGCGTGCTCGCTCAGGCGTGGGAATTTCAGGGGCGCAAATGGATTTTTCATCTGCGCAAAGGCGTGCGTTTTCATAACGGCGCGCCGTTTACCTCGAAAGACGTCGCCTATTCCATCGATAAATTGCAGAACGACAAGCGCAGCCTGCAGGGCGCCTACGTGCAAGGCGTCGAGGTGGAAACGCCCGACGATTATACAGCGGTTCTTACGACCAAGACGCCCAATGCGCTTTTGCCCACCAGGCTGGAGACCCGGTTTATTCTCTCGAAGGAATACGGCGATGATCTGGACAGCGCCACGGCGGGCACGGGACCCTACAAATACGCCAGCTGGCAGCGCGGCGGCAACCTGGTGCTGCTGCGCAATGACGATTACTGGGGCGCCAAGCCGCCAATCCGCGAGGTCATTATCAAGGGCGTCAAGGAAGAAGCGGCGCGCGTGGCGGGACTGCTGGCGGGGCAGGCGGATCTGATCAGCAATGTGCCCATCGAAGACGTCGACCGCATCGCCAAGCATCCGCGCGTTCGGATTCAGAAGGTGGTCGGCTTTCGCATGTATTTTCTCGGCATGAACGTGCAGATCAAACCTTTCGACAACAAGCTCCTGCGTCAGGCGATCAACTATGCCCTCGATCCCTACGTCATGCTAAAGCACATCTACGAGGGCCACGGCGCGGTGGTGAACGGGCCGCTGGGCTCGAATTGGGTGGGCTTCGATCCCAAGATCAAGCGCTATCCTTACGATCCGAAAAAAGCGCGCGAACTGCTAACCAAGGCCGGTTATCCGAATGGCCTCGAGATCAAGCTCTATTTGGCGCCGGACCGCCATCTAAAAGGCAGAGAGGTCTGCGAAGTGATCGCCGATCAGTTGAGCAAGGTCGGCATCAAAGTTGAGCTGGTACCGCAAGAGTACGCCATCTACTGGGGCAGGGACGGCGTCAACGGCGGCAAGCTGCCGTTCTACTACGCCGGCAGCAATGGCAGCGACGCCGATGTCTACTTCGATCAATACTTTCGCACCGGCGGCTCCAAGCGCATCAACTACAACAATCCGGAATTCGACAAGCTCATCGACGAGGAACAACGCACCGGCGATCACAAGAAGCGCGTCGCGATTCTGCATCAGGCGGGCCGCATTCTGATGGAAGACGTGCCGTTCGCGCCGCTCTATACGCTCGCGGAACTTTACGGCGTGACGCGAAACGTTATCTGGAAGGGCTCACCGGACGGTAAGATTCTGGCCGCGGACATGAAAATCAAAGGCTAAGTAAATCGCTAAAAGCTTGCCTCAAAAAACAAGTTGATTGAATTTCCTATAAGTCAGGAGAAATAGCATGGCTTACACGCTCGATGAGTTCGCCGCCGACTGCCGTCGCATCCTCAAGGCCGACCCAGGTCCGGCGGGGCGCGAGACGGTGCGAAAAAAATTGCAGGACTTGCTGATGAACGAGGATTTCGTCGCCGCCAATTGCGGGCCGAACGCCAGCGTCGGCACCAATCTACTCTATGAGGACCCGGAGTTAGGCTTCCAGGTCCTGGCGCATATCATGGACCGGGACTATGCCGGCGGGCCGCACGATCATGGTGATTCCTGGGCGATTTATGGCCAGGCGGTCAAACATACCGACATGAGCGAGTGGAAGCGTACGGACGACGGCTCCGTTCCCGGCAAAGCGACAATAGAAAAGGCGAAGACCTATCGCATGGAGCGCGGCCAGGCCGGCATCTTCCAGAACCGCGCCATTCACTCCATCGCCTACCCCGCCGGAGGGCGTTTCATCCGCGTCACCGGGACAAATCTAGAGAACATCGCGCGCGGCCGCTACAACAGCGAGGCGGGTACCATTGTAATAGAGAAACGGCCCAACTTTCGCGGTGTCGCGTGAATGACTAAAATCAGGTATTGACCCCAAGCTTCACCTACGACCGGATGGCGGACGACGTGCGCACGCTAACGGGGCAAGGGCCGCTGAGCGTGCAGGATTTTCGTCAGCAAGAATGCGGCGACAATCACCGCGCCGGCAAAAGCGGCCTGAGTGTCTGCGGATGCTTGGATTTTATCGGATCTGAGCATGCATGCTCGTGACTCTTATGCAATCTAACATTGCTGAATCACAAGGGCCGCCGGTTAAGGAGATTTAGCCCGATGAATCTACCCGTCGAACAGCAGGCGATCCAGGCCAAGTGCTTCCATCCTTTCGGACGGTTTGTGGAATTCCCTCTGGACGATGTCGCGCTCTCAATCCCGGCGCGATTCGAAAAACTCGCCGCGCAATATCCGCGCCGAGCTGCCGTCACAACGAGCGATCAAACCGTGACTTATGAGGATTTAAACGGAGCCGCGAATCGCCTGGCGCACTCGATCATTGCACAGCGAGGAACGACTCAAGAGACGATCGCTTTGCTGATGGAACATGAGCTTCCGCTCTTCGTCGCAATCTTGGCCGTGTTGAAAGCGGGCAAAATCTGTCTTGTGCTCGACCCGTCTTTTCCCAGAGACCGCAGCGCCTTTCTTTTGCAGGACTCGAGAGCGAGTTTGCTGATTGCCGACGGCGAGAATTTCTCGTCGGCCGAACAATCTGCCGATCAAAACTGTGGCGTCCTCAACGTTGAGCAATTGGCCCGGACCGGTTCGAGCGAAAATCCGAGGTTGTCCGTCTCGCCGCAGGATGTGGCCGTCTTGATCTACACATCGGGCTCCACCGGACAGCCCAAGGGCGTCGTACAGACGCACGCCAATCTACTGCACGATAGTCTGCTCTATTGTAACGGCCTGCATATCTGCCCGGACGATCGCATTGCCCTGCTCTATTCCTGCAGCGTGAGCCAAGGCATGAAGATCACCTTGGCCGCGCTGCTGAGTGGCGCGACACTTTGTCCGTTCGATGTCCGGAAAAGAGGCGTGACCCAGATCTCCGATTGGCTCATCCGGGAAGAAGTCACGATATTTTTCTCGGTCCCGGTCCTCTTTCATCAATTTGTCGGCACTCTCACCGAACAAGAATTCTTTCCGCATCTGCGCGTCATTCAGTTGGGATCGGATCTGGTGACGCCGAGAGAGCTCCAGCAATACCAGCGCCACTTTTCCGCTCATACCATCCTGGTGATTCGATTCGGCACTACCGAAACCGGCACGGTGCGCAGAATGTATTTCGACACGACGACCTCTCTCACGGAGACCCGGAATGCCGTCGGCTACTGCGTCGAAGGAGCGGAGGTCCGCTTGATCGATGACACGGGCGCCGCATCGCCGATCGGCGCCACCGGCGAAATTGCCGTTACCGGCCGTTATCTCTCGCCGGGATATTGGCGCCGTCCGGAGCTAAGCCGAGAAAAGTTTGTTCCCGATCCTGACGGCGGCGATCAACGCACTTATTACACCGGCGACTTGGGGCGATTGCGCGCCGATGGATGTCTCTATCACTTGGGCCGAAAAGATTTTCAGCTAAGCGTGCGCGGCTACAGAGTGGAAGCCGGCGAGATTGAAGCCGTGTTGCTGGCGCAGCAAAACGTCAAGGAGGCGCTCGTCACAACATGCGCATCTTCTCCCAGCGGAGGTCACGATCGCCTGGTCGCCTACATCGTGGCTTTCGAAAAGCCGTTCCCGGCTATCTCGATCCTGCGGAAAGCCGTGAGAGATAAGCTCCCGGCCTACATGGCACCGACGGACTTCATGTTCTTGGCTTCGATACCGCTTACGCCCAATGGCAAGATCGATCGCTTAGCGCTGCCCGTCCCGCACGGACGAAGGCCCGATTTGAAAGTCGCCTACGCCGCGCCGCGGTCGGACCTTGAAAGATTCCTTGCAGAGACTTGGGCAGAGGTTCTCGCCGTCGGCCCCGTCGGCATCCACGACGATTTCTTCGATCTTGGCGGGCATTCGCTGGCCGCCGCGCGGGTGATTTCTCGGGTGCTCCAAGAATTTAAATTGAACCTGCCCGTCAGGACCTTATTCGATGCCCCGACCGTAGCGCGCATGGCGGACGTTGTGCGACAAAACCAACCGTCTGGGGAGCCCGAGTGGATATAGGCTCTCCGGAGATCGCCGGATCGTTTTGTCGATCTCGGGAAAGCGCGCCGCGAGATTACCATCAATGAACGGCTAAGCGCGAAATCCATTCCGCACAGCCAGTTCGTAAGCTCCTCGCAGCGCGCATTCTTGTAGTTCAACAATGATTTTTGATGCGCTCTCCCCTTTCTCCTCACGTCTCACGCTTTCCGGCGCTCACTGGGTCAGAATGGCTGGTCGCCTTGCGTGCACGTGCGATGAAGCAAACGGATGTCGTCAATCGCATAACCGCCGCAGGCTTGATGATTGACGCTGCGATTGTCCCACATCACGAAATCGCCGAGGGTCCATTTGTGACGGTAGGTGTTCGCGGGCGCGGTCTGGTAAGCGAATAACGTGTCGAGCAGCGGCTGCGCCTCGGCGTCGTCCATGCCCTCTATGCCGACGGTAAAACGCGGCGAGCAATAAAGACCCTTGCGGCCCGATACCGGATGGGTGCGGACGATCGGATGGAGCACATTCTTCATGGCCCGCCGTTTATAATAATCCTCGCCGCCTTCGCGGGTCACCGCGACCCGTGGATTGCCCAGCTTGCTGCGCTGGTGGATACCCATCCGGCCCTCGATGCGCTTCTTGACGTCATCGGGCAGGCTTTCATAGGCGCCATGCATATCGGCGAATTCCGTATCGCCGCCGTACTTCGGCAGCTTTTGGGCATACAGGACAGTCGCGAGCGAAGGCTCTTTTCTGTAGGACAGGTCCGAATGCCAGAAATCGCCGGCCGCGACGACGCCGATGAATTTACCGTCGACCTTCTCGTTGGAAAGGATGGCGATCTCCGGGAGCCCGGCACCGGATCCTCGTCGTACAGCATTTCGAGCGGGCCAAACCTCCGGCTGAAGGCAACTTGATGCTGAGGCTCGATATGTTGATTGCGAAAAACCAGGACCTGCTTCTTTACGAAGACATCGACAATCTCATAGAAGAGCTTCTCATCCAGCTCTTTCGATAAGTCTACTCCTGTAATGGCGACACCAAACCTCGCCGACAAAGGTTGCCTGTTCAACGGCATTGATTCGCCCTCCTCGACTTTTCTCTATGGCAAATCGGATACAGCTTTCAAGTTGCGATGACGGGGTGTCACTGGCGAGCCCGTCGATAAACCAGCGCGCTCAAAGAAATGATCGATACATGAGGGGCGCGAAGCCGTTTGGTTCGCCACCGGCATGGATTAAGTCCAGAACTCGAGCCAGATCCCCATCGGCAACCTGACGACATGCTAACTCGATCCGCTTTTTTTGTGCTAAGATCGGGCGGCTTATGCTGCCAGGCAATCGATTGAATCAGCTGCGGGTTCTTCTTGCACTTTTCTTTTTACTCCCGGCACTTCCGACCGTTGCCGCCGAACCCGAATCCGCTGCGATCGAGTTCGTTCAGCACCTCCAACGCAATGATCTCGACGGCGCCAAGCGCATTCTCGAAAACTCGGGATACCGCTACCGTCATCCGGGCGGTGACGACGTCTACTTTGTGTACGAGTCCGGCTATGACCCGAATCTGGCTTTCTTGATCGGTCGTCGCTATGTGATCGGTACTCCAGCGGGTCGGCAGCAGCGCTCCGACTGGTATCTGCTCGACGGCACGATCTACGCCACCGTGGCGGTTCCGCTGCGCTTCGAGACGTATCGCCCGTGGGTACTGCCGGCCCCTACGGCCTTCGGCCGCCCGACCGACTTCAGCACTTTCATGAACTTTGTTGTCGCGCCCGCTGCCAACCCCGAGCTACTGTCGCTGCGCATACGGCCATCGCTCGAACCGGGTCTGATCCAGCCGCCCAAGCCGCGCTTCGTTGCGCCGCCGCCTCCGGTCGTGCCCGGGGGCCGCGCGGCGGTTCCCCAGCCAGCGGGCGTTGACACCTACGGGGCGCTTACGGGTTCGCGCCCGGTCGATCCGGCCCCTGTCGTGCTCCCCTCGGGCGAGCCATTGAGCGCGGCGCAAATGGGTCGCCTGCTACCGCGGCTCGGTGGAATCACGCTGAACCTCTCGCTGATTCGATGGGGCCGGTTTTCGGCCTGGAAGATCGTGCGATGGAATTTTACCGACGCCGTCCTGCTCACCGAAAAAGGTGAAATAACGATCGTCACCGGCAAGGGACTCGAAGGAGAACGGCGATGAGATGGTTCGCTGTCCTTTGGCTCGCAGTCTCGCTGAGCCTAGCTAAGACGGTGCTCGCCGGCGAAATCCATCACGCCGTTATCTCCGGTGACGTCGAGCAAGTGAGTAGGCTCGTCGGTCGCGATCCGGCCCTCGCTTCTGCGCCAGGGCCGAACGAGCTTGCGCCCCTGCACCTGGCCTGTTTGCACCGGCGCGAAGCTATCGCCGAGCTGTTGCTCGCTCGCGGCGCCGATATTCGCGCCAGCTCGGGTGTCGGCGACACACCATTGCACCTCTGCGCCACCTACAAGCAGGCCCGTATGGTCAAGCTGTTGCTGCAAAAGGGCGCAGACGTCACGGCAAGAAACTCCCATGACGCGACGCCGCTTCACTACGCCACCTACAGCGGCGATCTTGCCATCGTCGGCGCCATGCTTGCGGCAGGCGCCGATCCGCGCTGGCGCGACCGCCACGGCAGCACGCCGCTGCACGAGGCGGCGCGCACCAGAGTCGTCGGAACCGCATCCATGCTGCTCGATCATCGCGCCGCCGTGGACACGCCCGACGAGAGAGGAAACACGCCGCTGATGCGCGCTCTGGACCCGGGCGCGGCCCCGGCGCCGGAGCCAATGATCGAATTATTGCTCAAGCGGGGTGCGCGCCTGGACCGGCGTGACCAACAGGGCCGCACGCCGGTCCAGATCGCGTTCGCGAACAAGTTGTTCTCTGCCGCCGAGCGGCTCGTGAGTCACGGCGCCGACATCCGCGTACGCGATTCGGCCGGCCGCACGCTGCTGCATCAGGCGGTGATCGCCCGCCGTCAAGATTTCGTGCGGCTCCTGCTCAAGCGCGGCGCCGATCCCAATGCGCTCGATCGCGAATCGCTCGCCCCGCTGCATTTCGCGACCTGGGACGGCAACGCGGAACTGACCCAACTGCTGCTCGATGGCGCCGCGCGGCCTGACCCGCGCGACGTTCGCGGCTTCACGCCTCTATGGTATGCGATCCGGCTCGGACGCGCTCCGGTCGAATCGATCCTGCGCACGCGGGGTGCTTCGGAGTGATTTCC
>CAVSLC010000013.1:0-502213 GCA_963728565.1 uncultured delta proteobacterium | reverse complement strand
TGCCTGCTTCGAATCCCTGATCCAGCAAAGAATCCAACATGATCCGGCTCAATCGTTCTTCGGGCAGATCCGATTCATGCAGCGCCGCGCGCACCAGATCATAGCCTTTCTCTTTGGCCCGGGTGGTCCAGCGAATCAGTTGGAGCTCATCGGTGGTCTTTACCGCGCGCGCCTGATTGATTGCGCGAGAGCCGTCGACCAGTTGGATGCCGGCGTTTCTCAATGCTTCGACTGCTTCAAGGTTCAGGCAATCGACGCCGACCCGCTCGGTGGTGATACCCAATTCGCGCAGATTCGCTTTCGTTTGCGCGGCGAAGTCCCTGGTCGCAACCGGCGGCCGCATGCCGAACATAAAGGCATCGAAGCGATGGCCGGGAGCAGGAGCCCTGCTCGACAACTCCCGCTGACAGATCAACGGCGTACCGGTGGCCGGGACTAAGACGAACCGCTGGATCGCAGCGGCCCGGAGATTCATCATTAAAACCGAGTTGGTGGCATACCGAATGTTGAGCCAGTCGGTGAGCATGAGCGCCGCCAGATCGTGTTCTTTCATGGCTTGCTGCAGGCGCGACAAACGCTGCGATTTGAGCCGGTCGTTATCGACGCCGAAAGCACTCAGGTCCGGGTAGTACATGAACTCTCCTTTGGATTTCTCGCTACTGAAGCTCTGATTACAGGCCGCTCAAAAAGATCCAGAGGTGAGGCGCGCGAAGAATCGATGAGCTGAGGCGTACGCTTCAGTCGTTGAAGCGAATCGGACTGAGCGCACTGAACCATGAGTCTTTTTCAGCAGTCTGCTAGCTGATGATATATCGCTTGCTCTGAATAGGCGTCAAGAATGAATCAACATTCTTAGCGATTCGAAAGCTGTGAGCTAGTGCGCCATTCTGGATGCAAAACTGTTGACTCTGAAAATCATTCAGAATAGCTCTGAAGCTTTCAACAAACTAACAGGAGAATATTTAGTGGCTTACGATGATCGCAGTGTAAAACCCATGAGCGCCAGCCTGATGCGCGCCCGGATTGCTACAAAAATTCTGTCCGGACTCTATGAGGATGCGCCGACGCTATTGACCAGCGCCATTCGATTGATGGTCGAATTGCCCGGCGGTTCGGCGCATTCAGGCCCGCCTTATCCTTTCACCATCGGCGTAAGTCCCGCATGGTGCAGCGGGCTCAACGGCGCCAAACTCGTCGCCAGCGGCAAGCTCGATCTGGTCTGGCTCAATCCCTCGATCATTCCGTCCATGGCGGTTCGAGGAGTGGGGCCGTTTCGGCGCAAGTATCCGCTGCGCGCTCTGGCGGTGTTTCCATCCTGGGATCGTTTAGTGGTTGCGGTGTCGCCGCAGTTGGGCGTGCCCACGATGGAAGAGCTTATCGACAAAAGGCCCAAGATGAATGTCTCGATAGCAGTCAACGATTGCGTCGATTTCGCGATCAAGACGCTGCTCAAGGCACATGGCATTTCACGGCAGGACTTTATCGAGTGGGGCGGCACCGTAGATGAAGTAGTGCGCCCGAGCAATCCGCACCGGCGGGAAGGAATTGTCTCCGGCACGCTCGACATGGTTATCGACGAAGGCATGGATTCGTGGGGCGATGTTGCGGTGGAGCATGGAATGAGGTTTCTCTCCTTTTCCGAGCCTGTGCTGCAGAAGTTGGAAAAATATGGCTTTCAAAGGGCCAGGCTCGATCACGGTCGCGTCGCCGGCATCAACGATCCAACTACGGTGGTCGACTTTAGCGGCTGGCCGATTGTCGTGCATGAGAAATTTCCCGACGAACTGGCCTATCACATTGCCGGGGTGCTGGATAAGATCCGCGAGGACATTCCCTACGATGCAACCGAGACCCCATCAATGAAGCAGCTGTGCACGAACACGGAAGCCGGCCCGCTGGATTTTCCGCTGCATCCGGGAGCGGAGCGGTATTATCGAGAGAAGGGATACCTGTGAGGCACGAGCCTTGTTCGTGATTGCCGGACTGTTCGTGTCAATGTCGGGCCGGAAAAAACGCACGGCGCCCAAGAAGCGAAAGGCGCCAAATGCACACGATGCTAAACCGCTACCGCCGCCATTACGGCGCCATTCCCGGGGGCCATTCCTCATACTGTGGCAGTGCATCGACGATTTCGTACCAGGGGGCTTTGGAACCGACGAAGATGTGTTCGCCGGGACGCACGCCCGGATCACCATCGACCGTTCCCAATACCACTTCGGTGATCTTTCCGGAATCGCTGAGACCAAGCGGGGAGCTGCAGTTCTTGCAAAAGCACCTCTCTTTTCCAGGTGAGGATTCGTAACGCGCCACAAACTCCACGCCTGATGTCCAGCGAAACTGGTCCGGATTGACGTGCGCCCATGTCGCAAATGCCGCGCCGTGAGACTTCCTGCACATTGAACAATGGCAATGTCCCGCCGCCTTGAGCGAGCCGGTAATCTCGTAGCTCACAGCTCCACATAGGCAGCTGCCCGTTATCGCCATTTTTGCCTCTCACCGTAAATTGTCGTGTCCCGGACTATGGCACCGTCTCACATGCGCGTCCTTGCGATCATATCTTCATGTCTTTATCAAGCGCCGAGAAGCCGCCGAAGGTGCGCCGGCCGATGCGACGGCCGTCGGAGACGGAATACGACCTGACATAAATCCGATGCAAACTCCTTCAGGTATGTCCTTCGGTTTGGGTTGCAACATTGCTTTATCTATTAGAAGTACATCGTTTCTTACAACAAGATAGATAGATAGGTACTAGCGCTTGACCGGTTTGATTTTGGTGTGATAGTTGACCCAGACATGTTGAATATCGTACCAAAGGGACGCGCCGAACGGCACAGCGGATCTCAGACGGTCCTCTTTGCCTTAGACATTTTAGAAATTCTTTCTTGGAAGGGCACAGCTGGCGTAACCGAAATCGCTAAAGCTCTGCACTCTGATAAGAGCCGTGTGGTCAGGGTGATGAAGAGTCTTGCTCTCCGCGGCTATATCACACGTGATGAGTCACGAAAGTACAGGCTCGGACCTAGCGTCGCCAAACTCGGTGAGGGTTACCGGCAGCATAATTGTCTGATTACAGTGGCGCGATCTGCTCTGTGCCGCTTGCGTGAAACGTTCCACGCAACGGCGATCCTCCGGGTGCTCGATGGTTATCCGTTGTAACGACCGACTGCACTGATACTTGCGGTGGAGCGATGGCTATCATTGCGGTCGTGGAGAAGAATGCATTCAAAATTCTCCAGGGCAGTGAGAAGATTCAAAACTTCGATACAAAGCCGACCTGCCATCGTAAATTCTGCAAGGTGTGTGGATGTCATATGTTTCTATACGTCGATGCCTTTCCAGATTTCGTTCTGATCCATGTCCCGACCCTCGATCGTGCGCAAGATGTCGGTAAGAGACCCGATCGATGGGTATTTGTAAACTCCAAACATCCGTTGGTTGTTCTTCCTGAGGATGGACTTCCGCGTCATCCAGGTTGGGCGCCGACTCCGAGTGCTTAGCAGCGTGGACATTTTCTGGTCTCAAGGAAGCCTTCGACCTGATGCACTCGTGTGAAACGGTCCGGAGCGTGGCGCTCTACTGATCAGGTGATAGATCCAGTAAACCTTTGCTGCGGAAAGGAACTGTAATGTTGAGGAAGCTGAGTTGGTTATATGTGCTATTTGTGCTCGAAGTAGCATTGCCGAACGGAGTCTTCGCGCAAGAACCGTTTTACAAAGGTAAAACTGTGCGCATCATCGTGGGTTTCTCGGCAGGCGGAGGATTCGACACGTATGCACGAGTGATATCGAGGCATATGGGGAAGCATATTCCGGGCGGGCCGGCAATTATAGTTGAGAACATGCCTGGCGCGGGAAGTTTGATTGCGGCTAACCATGGTTACAACACCGCCAAGCCGGACGGACTGACCATTAACAACTGGATTGGCGGGTTGGTGCTCCAGGCAGTCTTGGGTGGCAAAGGAATCCAATTCAACGCGCCGAAATTCGAGTGGGTTGGAGCGCTTCAAGATAGTCAGAGCTGCGGGCTCACCAAAGCAAGCGGAGTTTCGAACGTCCAAGAATGGCTTGCGGCAAAAAATCCGATCAAGCTCGGGGGAACAGCATCCGGAAGCACGGATGTCGACATACCGAAGATCTTAAAAGCTACCCTCGGGCTTCCGATCCAACTTGTCGAAGGATATAAAGGAACTGCTGACATCCGGATCGCAGCCGATTCCGGAGAGGTTTCCGGTTACTGCGGTACCTGGGCAGGCATGAAATCCACTTGGAGCCAAGCGTTAGAGGCAGGCAATGCTCACATCGTGGTCCAGATCAATTCAAAGAAACACCCTGACCTCATCAACGTGCCCAACGCTGTTGATTTGGCAAAGACCGATGAGGCACGCGAGCTTATAAAAATGGGAATTCATTACCAAGCCGACATTTCTCGAAATTACTCCCTGCCGCCGGCCACTCCGAAAGAGCGGGTAGCGATCCTTCAAGGCGCTTTTTTGCAAACCATGAAGGACAAAGACTTTCTTGCAGATGCACAAAAGGCGAAGCTTTCCGTGGAGAGCATATCGGGCGACGATGTTTCCAGAATCGTGTCCGATTACTCCGCCATGAAGCCGGAACTAGTAAATCGATTGAAAGAAATTATGCTGCCAAACTAGTTCATACAGACAGGAGACGGATTGCCCACATAAAAAGGGGGAACGAAATGGATTTGTCCGATGAAGTGAAAAAAACACTGACAGAAATTCTCGCCAAATATGCCGCGGGCAATGCTGAAATTGTGCGAGCCTATTTCAGCCGCCCAAGATCCAGAGAGCAAGATATCGCCTGGTTGAAGTGTCAGGCGGCACGGGAGCTCACGACGGCTTGGAAGTTCCTGGATAATCTGAAAGATCTCCAGCCTAAGTTCGAAAAGGAGCTCAAGCGCAAGGACTATGAGAACCTCGCGCGAGCATTTTCCGAAGAACTGGAACACTATCGTCTGTTTGTGGCGATTCTCGAAGAGCAGTTCGGAGAAAAGATCGATGTAGATGAGTTGCTGACACTCGGCGTATGGAGTGATAACGAGCGTTTCCCTGAAAATACAAAAAAAGCTCGCTATGAGAAGGAACTGCGCGCTTCAGGGGATGAGATGGCTAAGATCGCCCTTGGCATCGGCGAGGGTGGTGGTTCCGGCTGGCTTATCGGATTGAGCCGTATTACCGGAGGCGAGCTGGAACAACGGATGGCGCATGCCGCAAGAGAGATCTCCCATGATGAAATGTTTCACGGCCCGATTCACATCGCCGCTGCCGCCCGACGCATCAAAACGCCCGAACAACTCGAAAGAGCGAAAACCGTCTTAGCGCGATACCTACAGCATCACTTGCGGATGAAAAACGAACAGTTCGGAAATCCTCTTTCGAAGGAGCGTCTCGAAGAAATCGATCAAGGCAAGGTCCAGCCTTTGGAGGGAGTTGATTTTTCGCCGATTGGACGAGAGCGCGAAGATCTTGCCGCATACGCATTGTAACTTCGCTCTCTATCGTATTGTAGACCCGAGAGAAAATTATCCGGAAGACCCGAGAGAACTTGGTGTGAAACCTCTCAACGGCGACGATCGCAGTCGGCCTTACAAAATCGCCTCCTAACGTCGGACATTACGATGTTGAACCTGCTTAGCTTGCTGCTGATAGGTGTTTACGGTCACTAATCTTGGCTAGCTCCTTCAATTGAGTGGCAATCATAAATAGCATCCAAACAATTCAAGGCAGTTGCGCTAGGAGGGAGTATGGCTAAACACTTGGCGAGTGTCATAACACTAACTCTTGCTATAACTCTAAACTTTTCGACATCCGCGTTTTCACAAGAATCGTTCTATAAAGACAAGGTCATCAGGATCGTTGTCGCCACTGCAGCGGGCGGCGGCTATGATCTCTACACCCGGACCATGGCCCGGCACTTGCGCAAGTATATTCCGGGAGAGCCGACGATTGTTGTTGAGAACATGCCTGGAGCAGGCCACCTGATCGGGGCAAACTATGTATACAAAGTCGCTAAGCCCGACGGTCTGACGATCGGTCATTTTATCGGTTCATTGTTTCTGCAGCAGCTTCTCGGTAAGCCAGGCGTCGAATTTGACGCCCTCAAGTTCAATTTCATCGGAGTTCCCGCTCAGGACAGCTACATGATCGGTTTGTCAAAGACGACCGGCATTACCAGTATGGAACAGTGGCTGGCGTCAAAGAGAATTCTTAAAATTGGCGGCATAGGAGCCGGCTCTGCGACGGACGATATTCCGAAAGTACTCGCGGCTACTATCGGTCTCCCTCTGCAAGTCGTGGCTGGTTACAAGGGTACGTCGGAAGTTCGACTGGCCTTCAATTCGGGAGAGATCGAGGAATCTGCAACGCATGGGAATCCTTTAAATCGACATGGCGCAAGGAGATGGATGGGAACGAAGTGGCGCTGGTTCTTCAGGCTATCCCAACCCGTCATCCGGATGTTCCGAACGTGCCTTTGGCTATCGATTATGCCAAGACAGACGAAGCGAAAAGGATGATTCGATCGGTCATCCATACAATCGCCCCGACAGTACGGCCTTATGTCTTGCCTCCCGGTACACCAAAGGACCGCGTTGAAATGTTGCGTCGGGCTTTTATGAGCACGATGAAGGATCAGGAGTTCCTTGCCGAGGCGGCTAAAGCGAAGCTCGATATAAATCCGCTAGATGGGGCAACACTGGAGGCTAATGTTAGAGAGGTCTTCAATCTCGATGCTGCGCTGATACCTCGTTTGAAGGAAATTCTGAAATAACAGTCTTTGACCGTGTGGTGAATGAACGAGGATCCAGCATGACGGAATCTACAACGGTTCCCCAGGGTCCAAGGTCGGTGAGTGAAATGATACTGCGCAGCTATTGGCATCCAGTGGCGACGAGCAGTGAACTTCGCAATGCTCCGCTTGCCGTGTCTTTACTTGATGAACGAATCGTCGTTTGGCGGACGAAGGATAAGGTAGCGGCATTCCGGGACTTATGCATTCACCGAGGAACTGCTTTATCGCTGGGCTGGATCCAAGACGATAATTTAGTTTGTCCTTATCATGGCTGGACCTACGCTGCCGATGGCAATTGCGTGCGGATTCCCTCTTTACCGGCGGGACAGGCAATTCCTGCCAAGGCTCGCGCCACCGCGTATTTCAACGTGCGTGAACGTTACGGCTTAGTCTGGGTGTGTCTAGCAGAGCCGAAGGCACCTATTCCCGAGATTCCAGAACTTGAAGATCCGAATTACCACACGTTTTTTCATTCGACTGAAATGTGGGAAACCAGCGCGGCGCGCATGATCGAAAACTTCATTGACACTTCCCACTTTCCTTATGTTCATCCTGGCATCAATGCCACTCCTGATGATCCGGTGATCCCTGAGTTCGAAGTGAAGCAGAACGGTTTCGAACTAAGTTTTGAGACCAAATTTACTGCTCCCCCGAGCGGGGCATTTCGAGGGCCTTCCGCGTTAGCGTCTTACAGTGCATTTACCGAGGGCAGGCGTCGGTACAGGGTTGTCCTGCCATTCACCGCCCAGGCTATTCGTCCAATGGAGGGAGCCCGGCGTCAGCTGGTATCGATCATCGCCTCGCCTATTTCGGCAAAGCGCATGCGCTACTACACGTTCTCTTCCCGCAACTTTGCATTGGAGCAACCGGATGATGCGTTTCGAGAACTCATACAGGTTATTTTTGCGCAGGACCGCAAAATCGTCGAAAGCCAGCGCCCTGAAGAGTTGCCGTTGGACTTAACCGAGGAACTACATCTCAAAGGACCGGATGCTGGAACTCTTAAGTACCGACGGATGCTAAGGGACTTGCTGTAGAAAAGAGTTTTTACTTAGCGCTTTCTTGACAGACCTTTGAGGTGTTGGGAGGGATGATGTCATACCGTCGATCTGTTCATTGGATTGAACCTTTGATGGTTCTGGCGATTGGCGCTCTCATAGTATGCGTCACTCACAAGATTGCTGCGGGCGCGGATACTGTCAGAGTTGCTTACTCGTCTCCCACAGCGACTCAAGGGATATTGTGGGTTGCCGATGTGGGCGGGCTCTTTAAGAGAAATGGCCTCGATGTACAGGTTATCTACACGCGGTTGGCTATCGAGTCGCTGGTGGCCGGTGAGATTGACTTCGGACAAATGACCGGAGCTCTCATGGCCTCCGCCAGGCTGCAAGGGACAGACCCCGTGATGATCGCTGGCGTGGAGGGCGTGCTTACCGATCGGCTGGTTGCTCGTCCCGATATCAAGTCCATCGCGGAGCTCAGGGGAAAACGCATCGGGATATTCCGTTTTGGAGCCGCGTCGCACGTGCGCGTGCTCAACGTGCTGCCGAGATATGGATTGACCGATCGCGACGTCACACTGTTGCAGATAGGAGATACTCCGGCGCGCTTGATCGCGCTGCTTGCCGGTTCGATTGACGCCACGCTCGCCTCGCCGCCGGATCACCAGGAAGCAGTCCGTGGGGGTATGAGGGTCTTGCTCAACTTGACAGACTTAAACGTGCCTTATCAAGGGGTCGGATTGGTAACGACCCACCGTGTGCTTGCAAAAAAACGCGACGTCGCACGACGCTTTTTACGGGCTTACGTAGAAGCCATTCATATGGTGAGGACCAATCCGGAGGTCTCAAAGCGAGCCTATGTCAAATACAGAAAGGCGAAAGATGAAAAGGAAGTTGAACCTGCCTATGAAACCCTTCGCGAAATCGTCAAGCCCAAACCGTATCCTTCGGTAGAGGGTTTTAAAACGATTCTAGCGGATTTGAGCGAGAGAGTTCCGACGGCGAAGGCTGCCAACCCAAAGGATTTCATCGATATTAGTTTGCTTGAAGAGTTTGACCGCTCGGGATTTATCGATGCGCTTTATCGCTGAAGTTTCAGAGCTCCGATCTGAATGTCGAGTTGCTCGAAAGCCAAGTGAAAATCGTTCGACATCAAGACATAGCTGTAGTGAAAAAGCGGATATACCAATTTGTTTTCCTTCGCGACTTGACACACCCACCACTGATGGGGCTATTTCCTGCTCCAAACGGTGTACGGCGACATTGCGCTATTTTGACGGCAACCAATTAGACAAGGAAGATACCCATGAAGCGCAGCACGGAAAGAATCCTTACGACCCATGTGGGCAGCCTGGCTCGCCCCGACTCGCTGATTCCGCTCCTTCGACAGAGGGAAGAGGGTCAGCCCTACGAGCGCGATGATCTCGCAAGAGTAGTGCGCGAAGCGGTAGCGGACGTCGTGCGGCGGCAAATCGAAGCGGGTATCGATATCGTCAACGACGGCGAGCAGGGCAAAGCGAGCTTCTTCGGCTACGTCGTAGAACGCTTCAGCGGCTTCGAGCGCAAACCGTTCGCTCAGGGCGAGGTGAGACCACGGGCATTGGGCAGAGAGTACGTCGCCTTTCCCGAATACTATGCATGGTCGGAACGCATCGCCGAACCCTTGGGCGGCCGAAGCGGAAGCCGCGGCCACGGCGTCGATACCTGCACCGGGCCGGTCAGCTATCGCGGCCATGCGGCGGTTGAGGCGGACATCGACAACTTGAAGGCGGCAACGAAGGGCCGGACCTACGCGGACGTCTTCGTGCCTGCGATCGCTTCTTCCTACGTCGCGTCTACCTTTGCCAACGCATACTACCGCACCTACGGGGAATACGAGCAGGCCGTCTCCGATGCGCTGCGCGAAGAGTATCAAGCCATTGTCGATGCCGGATTTATCCTACAGATCGACGATCCGCGCCTGGTCACCTACTACATGATGAATCCGCACTTGAGCGTCGAAGACTGCAGGAAGTGGGCGGAAGAGCGCGTCGAAGCAATCAACTACTCGCTCCGCGGCATCGCGCCTGAGAAGGTTCGCTTCCATACCTGCTACTCGATCGATGTCGGCCCGCGCATTCACGAAATGGACCTGAAGGATATCGTCGACATTATTTTCAAGATCAACGCCGGCGCTTATTCGTTCGAAGCGGCGAACCCGCGACACGAACACGAATACCATGTCTTCGAGCAGGTCAAGCTGCCCGCCGGGAAGATACTTATTCCGGGCGTGATCAGCCACACCACCAATCTGGTCGAGCACCCGGAATTGATTGCCGAACGAATCCTGCGGTTCGCTAAACTCGTTGGGCGCGAGAACGTCATCGCCGGAGCCGACTGCGGCTTTGCCGCCTCCGCCCTGAGGTTCAACGATACCCACCCTTGCGTGGCATGGCTCAAGTTTGCCGCATTGTCGGAGGGTGCCCGATTGGCGAGCCGGGAGCTGTGGCAGTCCAGATAGAGAGTTAATTTTAAGATGAGGAATTCTACGACAGTCAAAGCTATTGCATTTTGTACCTGGCTTATTTCATGTGCAGTGAATTTTGAACCGATCCTCGTCGGCGAGTTCCTGCTCGAAATGGGGATCTTCTAAGCCATCGAGATGCCGTCGCAGGAGATCGATCTGGATGTAGCCGTTGTGGTCTCCCAGCGGCTCAAATGCCAACATGAGCAACGTTAATAGTGCGTAACTGAACCTCCAGGCCCACAACATCGAACTCATCATCGCACGCGGCTAGGATGAGAATGGCTCGCAGCGTAATAACAACCTTTCTGCGACGGGGATAGGTACTTTCTAGTGCGGCTTAACTATCAGGTGAGTCTGTGGGTAGTGACAATAACTGGTCGGCTTATCCCGAAAGACGGCTGGGACAAGAAAGTTCAATTCGATCGCAATATCCACCAACTGATCGAATGTTGTCAGCATTGAGTATTCCTATTCCGCCGAAAGCCGACCGGCACGGCGGGTAATCTGCCCAACCAGCGGCGGCTTATTTCGGTAACGTCTGCTTGACCGGCAATGCACTCTTCAACTAACGTCAGATACTCCGATCTGCATTTCCAGACCGGGCAAAAGGAAAACGGCATGTAAGATCATTGCTGAAGGCCACAGAGCCGGAGGCGTATATCGTGTGAAATTCTTTGAGGACTGGTAGTGATCGGTCGTTTTACCAAGGCACACGGGAGGCAATATGCAAAAAAATAAGTATCTTGCCGCGGCCGCTTTTCTCAGCCTGTTCATCGGCTTGCCGTACGCGCTTCAAGCGCAAACGAATTTCTACCAGGGCAAAACGATTACCATCGTCGTCGGCACCGTGCCCGGTGGACTCTACGATCGCTGGGGACGTCTGTTTGGCCGAGTCTTGGGGAAATACATTCCGGGCAATCCGAGCATGGTGGTGCAGAACATGCCGGGCGGCGGTTCCATGGTTGCCGCCAACTATTTATATGATGTCGCCAAACCCGACGGCCTCACCATCGGCATGTTTCAAACGCATATGTACCTTCAACAGATGGTGCAGCGCCCGGAAGTCAAGTTTGACGTGCGCAAGTTCAACTGGCTCGGCTCCCAGGAGAAAGGCACGATGATGCTTTACATCCGCGGCGATTCGCCCTTCCGGTCCATCGACGAAATCATGAAGGCTAAGGAGGCGCCGAAATGCGGCGCCACGGGATTGTCGGATCAAACCACCCTATTCACCCGTCTGTTGGAAGAAACCATCGGCGCGCGTTTCACACGCGTGCTCGGCTACAAAGGCGGCAGCGAAGTCGATCTCGCCATGGAGAGGGGCGAGATCGTCTGTCGGGCGACGCGCATCACGGTTCACTTTAGCCGGGAGCCATTTCTCAGCTGGGATAAAAAGGGATTCGACCGGCATCTGGTTCAAGCCGGCGAGAGGCGCGATCAGCGGCTGTCGGACATCCCCACGATTTTTGAGCTGATGGACAAATACAAAACCTCGGAAGTCGGCCGCCGCTTCGCTCGCGTGCTTCTGGCCGGCGACGAGTTGGGCCGTCCCATGGTGGCGCCGCCGGCAGTCCCGCCGGAACGGGTCAAGATTCTGCGTGATGCCTACAACAAATCCCTTAAGGACCCCGATTTACTCGACGAGGTCAAAAGATCGAGGCTCGACATGGACCCCATCACCGGTGGCGAAATCGAAGATATCTATAAGGAACTGATGGACCAGCCACCGGCCGTTGTGGAGTTGGTCAAAAAGCTCGAAGCGAACTAATCGCCCGGAACGGTCAGAGTATTATGTCACAGGGTCCGCCCAGTCCTGTGTTGCGTCCGGGGACTCGAATTCCGGCAGCCAAGGCAGGTCCGTGATGCCGGGGTCGTGTCCCAGTTGCTTTATCAACGTGGTTACTTGCCCGCGATGATGGGTCTGGTGGTTGAACATGTGCATGACCAGGACCCACGCGGGGAGAACCCGGGTTTTTCCGTCCACGTTACTGGTGTATTTGAATGGTGCGTCAAGCCACTGGGGGTTCAATCCATGCGACCAGTCCAGAATCTGCTGATCCAGCGCTGTGCGGTCCGTTCTCAATTCATCGAAGTCCTGATGCAACTCTTCTCCGATGGCGGTCACGGCCAGCGGCATTGCGACGAAACGACTCATCCACGCTCTGTCGCCGTAAAGCAGGTGATTGAGTGTTCCATGAATGGACTTGAAGAATGCCCCCAAGTCCTTCTTTCGCTCCTGATCGGGAATGCTTGCGCAGACCTGGTATAGTTTTTCGTTCATCCACTGGTTGTAGCGCGCCATCAATTCGAAATTGTTTTTAGGCATCATTTCTTAAAACTCCTATCCAGCGCCGAGAAGCCGGCTATTGGGCGCATAAATGTTGCGTCGAATCCGCTCAGCATCCCCTTGAGCTCATCGTTGGGCGTGCCGAACACAATAAAGCGTTCTCTTTTCACCAGTCGCCCGAATGCATCGGCGAATTTATCCTGAAAGCTCCGCAGGTGCGAAATCGCCGTGTCAGAGTTGGCGTAACGTTCGTAAACGAAGATCTTCCCGCCGTCTTGGCTCAAGAATCGTTCGTAAACGAGAACGCCGCCTTCGAGCCTTGCCGATTCAATCATCTCGTTGGTCAGAGAGCAAAACGCGTCCAATCGCTCCGGGGCGATGGTAAGTTCAACTTGCCATGAAATTTCATCATGCATGGGGCACTCCGTTGCTTAAACCGATACCGGCTGGCGTTTGTTTTTGAAGCTGATTGAGATCGTGCTACCGGTGCTACAGGACAAAGGTGATTACGGAGGCGAGTAAAGGATCGGCTGCTTCTTCAGACGAGGAAAAAACAGCCGGCCCGAAACGCTCAAGCTTTCTTTTGCATCGCCCCTAACACCCGCTTAGGAGTGAACGGTCCTTCTCTTAACCGTACGCCGACGGCATCGAAGATTGCGTTGGCGATTGCGGCTGCCGGTGGAATCGTCGCGCCTTCGCCGGCGCCCAGAGGTTGCATCTCCGGACGATTGATCAGAACGATATCGAGCTCGGGCACATCGGAAAAGCGCAGGATAGGATACGTCCCCCAATCGAGGCTGGTTACGCCATTGGCATCATAGGTGACCTCTTCATAGAGCGCGCGGCTGACTCCTTGAATGATGTTGCCTTCGACCTGGTTCTTGACCCCATCGGGGTTGATCATCAGACCGCAATCATGGGAGCAGACGATGCGCTTGACCGCCACTTCACCCGTGGTCTTGTTTACCTCCACCTCAGCGACTGCCGCAACGTACGTTGCGGCGCGCTGCGTAATCGCAATGCCGCGCCCGGTTGCGATGTTACCGCTCGGCGGCGCCGGGGAGGGCCGCTTTTGCCAATTCGCCTTATCGGCGGCGGCTTGCAGGCATTCCATAGCGCGCTTATTACCGGTTAAATTCTTGAGCCTGAATTCCAGCGGGTCGAGTTTCAAATCGGCGGCGATTTCGTCGAGAAAACCTTCGCTCGCAAAGCAGCGCGCCACGTCGCCTGGCGCGCGCAGGTTGCTGGTGCGCAGGGTGATGGGTTCGGGAAAGTGCCAGTTAACCAGGTGGGCAAGAATTCGCTGGTTCGGCACAGCGTAAATTTCGCCGCCGCTTTGGTTGCCGTTGTTGCCGCCGGGATTCGTCGGTTGTATTCCGACCTGCAGCGATGCGAGCAGTGGCGTCGACCCCGATGCCGTCCATGGCTGGCCGTAATCGGTAAAATCCCAAGCGACAAGCCGGCCGTCGCCGTCAATCGCTGCTTTGGCTTCGTCCACTTGAGCCGGACCTTTGGGCTCCCAACCATGTTCATCATGCCTCGACCACTGCACGCGCACCGGCGCGCCGACGGCGCGCGACAATAACGCCGCATCTTCGGCGCCATCGTCGGTGCTCATTCGGCCGTACGATCCCGACGCTTCGTGGTAGATGATGCGGACGTTCTGCTCCGGAATCCCGAGGAGTTTCGCCACGGTGCCGCGCGTTCTGAACGGCCCCTGCGGGCCGGACCAGATGGTTGCCTTATCGCCTTTGACATCGGCTATGGCGCAGGAAGGACCGATCATCCCATGCATCTGAAACGGCCAGCGGAAGCTCCCCTGGTAAGTCTTTTGCGCCTTTGCAAGCGCCTCGGTTGCATTACCTTTATCCACTGCCTTGGTCGTGCGCACCGGCTTGGTGTTTTTCAAATAAGCAAAAACGTCGTCCGGGGTTGCCGGCACTTTACTCGTCGGCTTGGACCAGGTGACTTTTAGGGTTTGCGACGCTTTGATCGCTGCCCATTCGGTCTTTGCGATGACGCCGACGAATTTTCCCTCGCGCGCGATCATGACCACGCCCGGAATTCCCTTGATGGAATCATTATCGATGCTCACGGGTTCGGTGTTGATTACGGGAGGGCGCACGACTCTGCCGTGCAGCATGTTCGGAATGCGCACGTCATGAATGTAGTCATGCTCACCGGTGACCTTCGCCGGCAACTCGACACGTTTGACCGACTGGCCGACCACTTTGTATTGCTTGGGATCCTTGGCCTTCACCTCCGGCGCGACTTTCATGTCCCAGCCGGTGCCGCTGGCGCTGATCTTGGTGTTGAATTTTTTGCCGCCGATCAGCTGGCCGTAGGAGACTTTCTTTTCGGGTGCGCCGGCAACGCTGACCACGCCTTCGGTGACCGTCAACTTCTCCACCGGCGTGTTAAGACGTGCCCCGGCAAGCTTGAGCAATTCCTGGCGCGCGGCGGCGGCCGCCTGGCGGACCTGCGGCCCGGCCCGCTCGATGGTGCGGCTGCCGACGGTGGATCCCTGCTCAATCGATGTAGACGTGTCGCCCTGCACCATTTTTATTTTTGCAAAAGGGACGTCGAGTTCTTCGGCCACGATCTGCGCCAGAGCGGTGATCGTGCCGGTACCGAGTTCCACTTTGCTGGTGTAGAAAGTGATCAACCCATCCGGCGTGATGGCGAGCCAGGAATCGAGAGAAGTCGGATCGATGTCGCCGGATGGGAGAGTGGCGAACTGGGCCAGGGCTCTGCGCGCCGGGGAGAATAAATTGAAAGTGACGACGAGAGCGCCGGTGGTTTTCAGAAATTGCCTGCGAGTGATCTCTGGGGATTTCATGTTCGTCGCTCCTTGGTCAAATTTTTTGGCCGGACGCCCGTTTCACCGCTCGTAGGATACGGATATGGGTACCGCACCGGCAGAGATTGCCGTCCAGCGCTTGCTTGATCTGCACATCGGTGGGTTTGGGAGTTTTATCGAGCAACGCCTTGGTCGTCATGATCATGCCGTTGATGCAGTAGCCGCATTGCGCGGCTTGCTCATCGATAAAGGCTTGCTGAATCTTGTGCAGTTTCTTGGTCGTGCCTAAACCTTCTAACGTGGTGACCGGCTTGTTCTGTACGGCGCCCACCGGCGTGACACAGGAGCGAATCGCGTTGCCGTCCATAATCACCGTGCAGGCGCCGCACTGCGCCATGCCACAGCCGAACTTCGGGCCGTTGAGTTCCAAGTCGTTACGCAGGACATAGAGCAGCGGAACATCGGCTTCGGTATCTACCACTCGTGCTTTGCCGTTTACTCTGAGCGAGATCTTGGGCATGGCTGGCTCCTTTGAGTCGAGGGGCGTTGTATGACTTTTTTTACGAGAAGGGCTCGCAAAGTCAATATTTCACAAAGTCGATGGTGACGATCCAGAAGAGGGCGAGAGCCCTCAATCCGACGACTGCGAGACGCTCCTGACGCTGCAGGTTTCGCGCTGCGGAATGATCACAATCGCCCAGGAACACGTCGATGTTGGAGTCGAGTCAGGATTCGCGAATGCGATGGAGCTCAAAGACTTTCGCAACACGCGCTCGAATTCACGCGCTGGCGATAAGAAGCTCTTTCTCAGGCGTACCCCGCATGTCCGGCAAAGAAGAGAATTGGTTTACCTGGCCGTGCCGGTTTGGCGCTCTTCTTTAACGAACGTCAGAAGCACCATGCCGGCGATATAGGTCCCGGCGGCGATATAAAATGCCGGAGCAAAACCGTAATGCTGCATGACGTAGCCGATGATTAGAGTCCAGATCGGCCCGGAGATGAATCCGACGAAATAATAAATCGAAAATGCTGCGTCAGTGAGCTCCGGAGTGGCAAAGTCGCCGATCATGGTTTGGGTCAGCGCGCCACGCGCCTGGACAAAGGCGCCGTAAAGAATCAGGTTGAGATAGAACAAAATCGTCAACGTTTGATGTTGGACAAGCCAAACCGTCATGACCGCTGATAACAGCAGGGTTACTTGGGTAATGCCGCGGCGTTTGCCGCTGCGATCCGAAAACCACGCGATTGCCAGGGGACCCACCAGTCCCGCGCCTTGCATAACCGTTAAGAGCAGCCCGCCGCCGGACGCGCTGACGCCGTATTGGGCCATGAAGAAAGGCACCAGGTAAGTCATGTTGACGCCGGTGCCGCGTCCCGCAGCGCCGGCCATGAGCACCAGCGATGTGAACAGAATATTGCGATTTCTTAGGCACTGAATGTAGGCGTCGAAACCTGCTTTGGTTTTTGTCTTGCCGCCGGCGCTGTCCCGGGCGTTGCTATGATCGCTGACCCAGAAAAGCGTCAATCCCATGAGCAAGCTCAGCGATCCGAAGATCACGAAAGCGCTGCGCCAGCCCATGTAAAGGAGTGCGAGTGAGGCCGCCGCCGGTCCGATAAATGATCCGAGACTGCCCGCCGAGTGATGAAACGTGAGCGCCCAGCCGCGCGCCTTCGGATAGTAGCGCGACAAAATGCTAGAGCCGAGCGGATGCTGTGGACTGGAGCCGGCATCGATGGCGACGCGCGCCGCAACCAGCTGCGGGTAGCTGCCGATGAAGTATTGCAACATCGCGGTTAGTCCGACCACGATGTTACCGATTGCCAGCATGGTGGTGCGTTTGAAAAAAGCCGCGAGAAAACCGTAGATAACTTGCAGCCCCTGGCCGACAAAGCTCGATAGCGCCGAGATAAAGCCCAGTCCGACCAGACCGAAGCCGAGCTCGGTCATCATCACCGGGAAGATCACCGAAGTGATGCTGTACTGGAGGTGATTCAAAACATGGCAACCGCTGATCAGGCCGAGCGCCATGCGCTTCTGGCGCAGTGTAGCTTCGAGAGTCGGGATTTCGTCCGAGGCGACGGTTGCGGTAACGACAGAGGTAGTTTGATCATTCATCCCGAATTCCGCACTTCAGGGGGACATAGCGATCAAGGGACGAACCCTCCGGAACGAAGGCAATAGGTCTGTGGCTGATAGTGGCTTGCAAGCTCCGTGCTTTAGCGGACGCTTGAAAAAATTGCCAGCCCAGGGCCAAGCACCATAGACGGCTTTGAAATTGTTCGCTTCTGTGCCTTCGCTCCTCCGCGCTCGCCCCTCGATCACTCTGCAGGTATCCGTCTCTACTGCGAAATCCGGGTTCATGCCAGTAAGTGTCGACTATTGGGAGCATAGAGTATTGACAATCAGGTGTATAAGTTGATGAGCGGCGCGTCAAACGCGGTGGTGATAGGAATTCGGACAGAGAAAATTTGCCGAGACGATCGGCGGTGGTTGCCGGCGGACTCGCGCAAACGAATGGATTTACCGCGGTTTCTGAAGCCCTTGAGCCGGCTCAGCGGGCCTGGCTCCAGGCATGAGCAGACTGGCGATCACGCCGATCGCCATGAGCACAAATCCGGTGACAAAGGCGTACCAAATGGCATTGCTGAGAATTGCGATAAGTCTCGGCAGCAGTTCCGGCGCAATCTGCAGGCGCGTTGCCGGTTCTAAAAGATTTTGCGGATGGGCGAGTTTATCGAGCAATGCGCTCGAAAGTCCGCTACTGGAAAGTTTAGTCAAGCCACGCTGCATCTGATGCAGCAGCACTGTCCCCATCAAGCTCACGGAGAATGCGCCGCCGAAAGTTCTGAACAGCATCAAGGTCGAAGTGGCCACGCCAATGCGCTGAGGTGAAACGGAATTCTGCACTGCCACTAGAGTTGTCAGATTGGCCATGCCCATGCCGGCGCCGATCAACGTAGCGCTTACAATCACCCAGGGAACCGTCAGTGCCGCTGCGAAAAGAACAAAGAAACTGTAGCCGACGGCCATGAGCAACATGCCGGTGGCGGCCACGGCGCGATAGCCGAAACGATTGCTCGCTTGCCCGGCGGCCAAGCTGCCCAAGGTCCACGCCATGCTCAGAAACAACAACACCATTCCAGCGCGGGAAGCGGTGAGACCGGTCACGCCTTGAAGGTAGAGTGGCAGATAACTGATGGCGCCGAACACGCCCATCGCTGCGAGCGTCGCCACAGCGGTCGAGGTTTTATAAAAGCTCGAGTGAAACAAGTCCAGCGGGATCACTGGTTCGGCGGCTCGGTGTTCGATGAAGTAGAATATCAGGAGAAAGATCAGCGCCAGAACAATAAGGCCGGCAAGGGTCATGTCGAGAGGTTGCTGCGAATGAGCGCTGTGGGAGAGCGCGTAGAACAGCAGCAACAACGCTGCCAGCAGGGCGAGCATGCCAGCGATATCGAGTTTATGCTCGCGCCGTTTGACGGCGGCCTCTTTGAGGCCAACGACAATCAAGCCGATGGCGATCGCGGTAATCGGTAAATTGACGAAAAATGCCCAACGCCAATGCCAGTGCTCGACGATGATGCCGCCCGCGACGGGGCCGAGGACCGATGCGACGCCCCAGATGCCGCTGATGATGCCCTGCATTCGAGCCCGCTCCTCGGGCTGGAACAAAATGCCGACGACGATGAATGAAAGCGCGTAGATCGCGCCGCCCCCGAGACCCTGAACGGCGCGGAACAACACGAGCTGCTCCATGCTTTGCGCCGCGCCGCACAATACTGAGCCAACGACGAATAAGCCGATACCGATGAGCATGAGCCTGCGCCGGCTGTAGAGATCGGAGAGCTTGCCGAAGAGCGGCGTTGTGAGCGCGGAACTGAGCATGTAAATCGAGAATACCCAGCTATAGAGTTCCAGGCCGCCGAGCTGGGCGACGATCGTCGGCATTGAAGTGGCGACAATGGTGGCATCGATGGCAAACAAAAAAATCACCAGCATGACGCCGGTCACCGCCAGATTGCGCTTCGATCCGGCGCCTGCAAAAAAGTCTTCGCGGGTGTTCACGTGGCTTTGTTGGACGGGTTTCAAACCGAGCTTCTGCTTCATTGTCATGGTTGAACGGGTCGATAAAGATAGTCAAGCAAACGTTGCTGCCGCACCAGCTGCGCTTTTTAGGCCGGCCTGCCGTGAGCTGGGCAATTCACGTTCCAGACTCACTGAGCAAGCAAAGAGGGCGAGTGGTTTTTATTCCACGACAACGTCAGCTCTTTAGACCACAGCCAGTCCTTAAAAAAATTTAAGGCATCGAGATGAAACACACCCGCTCTCGAGTTCACCGGAAACGAAGCGGTCATGCAGTCGTTTGTACAAGAATCGTCCCGGCGTCGCGACGTTCACTCGCTAGTTCGTTTTTCGCGCAATCCGTGCAATTCTGTCACTGAACGATCAGTGAGTGCCTCAGTTTTTATCTTCCTTCCTAGGAACTACCTTCCTGTGCAGCATGGTCCGTCAATTGCTTTTGGGTCCGTGACGCTCCTAGGGAATAATTGCCGACCTTTGTTAACATCGATCTACAAAGACTTAATGCTGGGGTAAGACTTCTGCGACCGCACCATCGGTCTCATATAGCTGCACAATGAAAAAACTAGACGAACTCCGCTCGATTCTTCACGAGACCCAAGGCAAGACCAGAAGCTGTGTCAATCTTACCAGGCGATTAATCGATCGCAGCTTTCTTCAACTAAAGGAAAGCCATCGGCTCCTTAACGCTGCAGAACAATCCAAAGAGATGCTAGCCGCAATGCTCCGGATAGACGAACTCTCGCACCAGTGGAGCAATGAGAAAGCTAAAAGCGATTTCACCGATCCTTAAAAAATATCAATTGTTGTGGCTCTGGGAGGCTCCTAGTCTAAGCGTTGCGGATGAGTGTAAAGGTAATTTGATAAGGAAGGTTGTTCCTTTACCCACGACAGAAGTGTAGCTGAGTGATCCTTCATGAGCGGCTATAATCCGTTGCACGACCATCAGACCAAATCCCATGCCTTGCTCGAGCTCGCTTGAATATTCCAGAAGATTGACGTCGTCTGGAACGCCAGTTCCGCTATCGGCGATCTCAACGTAGATGGCCGCACCTGATCGATAGGCTCGGATCGTAAGACTGCCTTCGCCGGGTGTGGCTTGCGCAGCATTCTTGTAGAGATTTAAGAAGACCTGGTTCATTTTGCTTCCATCGACCATCACCTTAGGTAAATCCGGCGGAATATGATGCTCGATGTGAATCCGCTCGCCCCAGTTGATCTTCTCTCGCTGAAGAACATCCAACGCCAATAAGCCTACATTAGTCTCTTCTAGATTGAGGTTCTGCAGACTCGGAGGGGAAACAGTCCGCAAGTCATCCAGCAGCGACTTTAGCCGCTTGATCTCCGCCAACTGATCTGCCGAGATTTCAATAACCCGCTGATCTATATTCTCTTTGTTCTTTCTAAAATAGCTATCGAGAAGTTGGGTGGTTGTATACATCGCATTCAGCGGATTTCTGATCTCGTGGCTAATTTGAGCGATGGCTAGACCGAGTGCGGCAAGATGGTCATTGTGTCGTATTTTCATTTCCAGCCGCCAGCGCTCGGTGATATCTTCGATTGCCAGCAGTATAAAATTTGAGCTATGGTGTTCGGCGGAAAAGATCCTCTTGGCATTTAAAGACAGTATTTTTTCTCCAATGGCGGGGAAGTAGTGCTGCACCTGGAAATTCTCGGAAGTTTCCTTACCATCTAGAACTGCCTGCAGTAATTCTCGCAGTCTAGGAATATCCCACTGATGATTGCCGAGCTCGAACACGAGAGAATCAATCGTCTCATCGGGAGTGACACCAAACGTCGAATAGAAAGCCCTGTTGGCCGACACGACCTTGAGTGCTGGATCAAGCACCAAGAGTGATTCGCGGATGGTATTAAAAATGTTTTCAGTGAAAAGATGTGCTTCGCGCATTGCTTCTTCCGAATGCTTTAACTGCGCCACGTCGGTAAACGTAAGGACCACCCCATCTATTTCATTGCCGTGCGTACGGTAGGGAAGACATCGGATCAGATACCAGCCTCCATCCGTCGTTGCAGCTTGCTGCTCAACCGGTTGCGATCTTCTAAGCACGCTTTTGGCGAGAGCTACCAAGTCAATGCCGATAAAACGGGTGGTAATGTGCTCGATCGGCCGGCCCTCATCGATTGAGAGTAGATTCAAGAGCTTTGTGGTTGATGGCGTGAAGCGCCGGATACGGTATTGGGAATCCAGAAAGATGGTCCCCATTTCCGAGGAGTTCAAGAAATTGGCCAGGTCGTCATTGCTTTGATTGAGTTCGATTAATTTCTCGTTGAGTTGATTATTGACCGTCAGGAGTTCCTCGTTCACCGATTGCAGCTCCTCTTTCGATGTTTCAAGCTCTTCGTTGGTAGAGTGTAGCTCCTCGTTGATCGCCTGAGTCTCCTCATTGGCGGCGGAAAACTCCTCATGGGACATTTGAAAGCCTTCATTTGTGGCCGAAAGCTCGTCTTTCAAGGATTTGATTTCAGACTCAAGACGCTTAATCAGTTGATCGGTCTCAGAAGATACGCTGTGGTCGGGCACATCCTCCGCTCGCTCGCTCGTCCGCGTCAGTGGCGCATCCTGAAAGATTACCGCGACAAGTTTAGCGCCCGGCCGAGGTTCGCATGGCGATACGGTGATATCGACCGGACACTCAGACCCATCACAATCGAACTCAACTCCGGCGAGCGTTACTGTCACGTTTTCCCGGAAAGTTTTTTCGACGGCCAAGCGAAGTCTAAACGAATGCCGCTCGACCATTTCAAAGAGGCTTAACGTCGCGATGCCACTCAGATGCTGCAAGTATTTATTGGTCGAACCATAGAAGTGCGAGATCACGCCCTGCTCATCGACGAGAACCACTGCGGCTTTGAAGTGCTTTAAGACTACGTCCCGGTTAACGTCTGATAGCCTAAAGGACAGTGTTTTTTCGGTTGTCGCCCGTTGCTTTGGCGGCATCGCAGTACGCAACGGCAAGTTTGACACAGGCATCGCAGCCGTCCTGGTGCGGCGGTAAATACGCGCAGTTCTCGACGCCGCCTCGAAAGATCTCTCTTGATCGACACTGGTATCGGCCTTGCCAAGAAAAAGATATCCACCGAGATTTAGCGAGTATGCGAATTGACCAAGAAGTCTCTGTTGAATTTCCGGTTCGATGTAAATCAAAAGATTGCGGCAACTGATCAAGTCCATTTTTAGAAATGCCGGATCGACAAGTATATTGTGCGGCGCAAATGTGATGCAGTCCCGGACTTCCTTGTTAACTTGATAGGAATGATCTTTCTTCATGAAGAAACGCTCGAGCCGCTCCGCCGAGACATGGCTTGTGATGCTGTCTGGATAAATTGCTGCCCGAGCAAACTTTAAGCTCTCGTTGTCGAGGTCCGACGCGATGATGCGAAGAGGAATCGTTTTTTTAATCCGACTCATTTCCTCCATAAATAATATTACGATCGAGTAAGCCTCTTCTCCCGTTGAACAACCGACAATCCACGCGCGCAGTGAATCGCCGCTTTGTTCGCCCTGAAGCAACGGCAAAATAGCCCGCTCCTTGAGGGTTTCGAATGCTTCATGATCGCGGAAGAAGGTCGTGACGCCGATCAACATGTCCTTTGAGAGCCGCAATTGCTCGTCTGGATTGGTGCGAAGGAAGGAGATATATCCTGACAAGCTACTCAACTGATTGAGCCCCATACGGCGGCGGATGCGCCGCCAGAGCATCGTTTTCTTATAAGATTTAAAGTAGCCTTTGTTCTCCTGATCGAACAGCGTGAGGATCGATTGAACTTCGTTCTGCACACCCTCAGGGTCAAGATTCTCATCGCCGTGCGACTCTTGTGCGACGCATTGGAGAATCGCTGCGGGTATTTGCGGTACCGGCATTACGCCATCGACCAATCCTGTGGCAAGCGCGCTGCGGATCATAAGGTCGAATTGTGCGGTGGTCGGGTCCTGGACCATAACGATGCCGCCTTCGCTGCGAATCTCCCGAATTCCAACGCTGCCATCGGAGCCGCCACCGGAGAGAAGCACCGCTATCGCCTTGTCATGATGCTCCTGTGCAAGTGAGTGGAAGAAAAAATCAATCGGTAGCCGTAAGCTGTTACTCTTAAAGGTCTCGGAGAGCTGTAGCTTGTCGTTCCGTATCGATAAAAATTTATTCGGAGGAATTGTATAAACACAGTTGGCCTCGACGACAACGCGATCTTTGGCATGGACCACTGTCATTTTCGTGTACTTCGCTAACACGCTCGGCAAATGACTTACCTGATGTGGATCCAGATGCTGGATTACTACGAACGCCATACCCGTATCGCGAGGCATGGCGCGAAAGAAATCCTTTAACGCATCGAGGCCACCCGCAGATGCACCGATACCGACTACTCTAACCTTCTCAGTTTTGATCTGACGCTTTTCCATGGCTACTGCTGCGCAAAATACACAGAACGAACTCTCAAGAGTTTGGCTCTACGGGTATTCGAGAATGGACGCCTTTGAAGCTAGCGGGCGGGTATGAGACTTCTTCTAAGTGGGAGCGGGGTCGACAGGAACCGAGAGCTGTATCATCCTTCGCTTTTTTTTGGGTTACAAGTTTCTATATTAGTAAGAGGCGACGTAGGCATACCGGATCGTGTTGCGGGCGTTTCCTAGACCGGAGCGCGCGTGAGAATCGTCACTGACAAACGAGAGCCGACGGGCCCAACCAGTATTTGTTCCTCCCTAATCTTGCACGCACAAACAATTATTGTCAATCATTGACAACATATGCCAACTTGGGCGGGGTCGGACCGGTAATCATTCTTAAGGGCACGAAGGTGATCGGCGTTAGCGCAGAAAGTGCCTCAGGCGAGCGGACAGGGATTAAGCGATAGCATACAGCCAGCACGCAAAAATGAATTGACTCATTCTAAGACGATCATGGAATTAAATCTCGAAACCCAAAGCACTGGCGCCAACATCTTCAGATAAACGGACGTCAAAGATCCCACTCCTCTAACTCAGCGGCTCCCTACGGCGCACCAACGAGCAATCTCAGTTCGATGTTATACATTTTATCTGCTGGTCGCGGATAGTGCAGCACGAGGTCAGCATGAGCCTCAAAGATTTTTTTGATGAAAGAGCCGCTGGAGCGTGAGTCAGAGAAAAAAGCGGTGAGTCCATAAAGCGTCAAAGCGTCCGAACGATAAGAAAATGCCGCTAGGGCGAAAGACACGGTTTTTCAAACCACGCCTCTCAGCCATAGCGCAGCAGTCGCTATCAGGTCTTGCTTGCCGCGGTAGATGCCGCTTCGTATTCGGGCGTTCCCTTGGCTGGAATCGTCCAGAAATAGACCGTGCTCCCTCCGGCGTTCAATGTCTGCTGGGGTTTCCAACTGCCCATGTCGAAAGCGTGCGAGACAATACGGGTCCCCGGCTTTAGTTCAGATAACAGTTTTGGCAGCAATTTTAGATTGAGGCTAGGCAGTAAGTAGAGCGTGACGACGGTTGCCTCGCTGATATCCGCTTGGAACAAGTCCTCGTTGAGGAAACGTACGCGGTCGCCGACGCCGGCGGCCTTGTGATTTGCCTGAGCTTCCTTGATGCGGTCGGGATTGATATCGATGCCGACGGCGCGCGCCGCATTGTACTTCTGCACCGCCATGATCGGGATACGCCCGTCCCCCGAACCTAAATCATAGACTATGTCCTCCTTGCCGACCTTGGCAACTTTGAGCATCGCGTCCACGGTTTCAGCGGGTGTGGGAACGTAAACGACATCGGGCGAGCGAAGCTGCTTCTCCGCGGTCGTGCCTTGGCTCTTCGGCGCCTTGGACCCCGGCTGCTGGTCCTGGGCGCTTGCGTAAGATCCATTAAATGAAAGCGCAAATGCGAGCACGTACGACAGTTTAAGAATTTTCACCGATTCCTCCTTGTGCATGCATGACGTTGTTGAACATTGAATCTAGAGTGTGCCTCAGAGCTTATGACAATATAACCTTAAAAAAAGAGTACCGATAGATTGTGCAGCTTTTTTTCATCCGCTGGCAGAATCTCGGTGGATGGCTTTGCCGGTCCGAGAAGAAGCCCGATCAACCCTGTGAACTCTGCGGGTTCAGAGTGAGTCCCTGTCCTGTCACTACAATATGTTGTCCCTGGGCATAGAAGTCTCCGGTGAACTCCCAGGCATTTTCTTTGAGGCTTAAATCGATGGCTGTTTTCCCATGCCTGTCGGTTACGACTATGCGCTCGGGAGGATTGTGGTTGGGCGGAAGCAATTGCACCGAATAGATATTATCCTTGTTGAATTCGATTGCGTTACTGCGAACCCTGGCGACTAAACCTCCATCGGCATCCGACAGGTCAGCATTCAAGAATGCGCCACCTGCTTTGAATTCGACCCACACTGACTGAGTCGGCGGCGGCAATGTGGCGCCGATCACGACACCTCCTGCATCATTGAGGCCGATGATGGTGAAATCACCTTCACATATAAACCGGTTGCTGCCAAACTTTATGCTGGATTGCGCCAAGTAAGTATCCTCCGCAAGGATCTATAAGAAAGATCCACAAGCCATTTGGAATTTCCATACGGAGCACGCCGCTTCAAAGTTGAATCCGGCTTAGCTAAACTGATCAAGCAATCTGCATGGGGATTCAAGGCCTGTTTCATCTTGCCTGAATAGCTGCGGACTTCGTTATTTCGCGATCCTATGGGTAAACTTTCGCGAATGTCTCTGAAAATCAAGCCTCTCGTAGCAAGAATTTTAGGTTGGGCCCGGACTACGATGTGGGCCGATCGCGCTAGCGATAGCGTACAGGTAGGTCTCCAAAAAATTTCAGGGAGGATCGCTTTATGGCTGACGGCATGCGCCCGAACTCTTCGGCACAGCTACTGTTTGGTTTTGTCGCCGGCTTGCTCGCCACTGTCATCTTTCACCAGCTGGCGCTAACTTTACTGTGGATCATAGGTGTGGCGCCATCGCTTCCGTTTCCAATGGCGCCGACTCGACCGTTTGGCGTGCCGGCGGTTTTGTTCATTGGCATTCTGGGGCGGTGTCTGGGGTATCTTATTTGCGCTGGCTCAACGTCGCTTTCCTCGCGGCGGCTACTGGGTTGCGGCATTTCTTTTTGGCGCCATCCTGCCGTCCTTGGTTGCTCTTATGGTGGTTTTACCGCTCAAGGGAAGACCCATGGGCGGCGGTTGGCATCCGCCTCTGCTGCTGACGGCATTTTCAATCAACGGCGTATGGGGTATCGGCACCGGGCTCATTCTCAAGCTTTTAACCAGTTGGTCCAGCGGTCGCGCAAGACTAACGCCGATTCTGCAAGATAACTTTCGAGCCTCGGCTTTCCGTCGAGAGCATCCCCTGATGATGAGTGCTGCTCCTTTAGAGGAGGTCCTCCGGGACGCCTTCAATGCGGCAGCGGGCGATTCGCCCTTCCTGCATTACGAACTCCACCTGGCGCAGCGCGGAGATCTGTTTGAGCGGGTTCCCCGGGACAGCAATTATGTCGGCCAACTTTCCCATTTCGATGGTTCCGACTTTCTGCTCGATACCTAAAATCGCCGCATTGGTAGCGGTGGCCGCGACAATCACATCGCGCTCCGCCATGCCTCCGTCGACCATCAGGTCGAATTCAGCGCCGTTCTCTCCGTGCGGGAAAAGCGCCGAGCCTTCGAAGTCGGTCCCCATGCCGATGGTAATTCCCATGCGCATCGCCAGGGCAAATGATTTCATGTGGGCTTCGACCACCTCTTTGGCTTTACGCACAGCATAGGCCGGCGATCCCAGACCTTCACCCAAGGTGGCGATGCGATAGAAATAGGCGAGGGTAGGGACGAGCACGGTATTTCGCTCGCGCATCCATTGACAGGCTTCTTCGTCCAAATAAATTCCGTGCTCGATGGAATCGACTCCGCCCAGGATTCCGTTCTTGATGCCCTGGGTCGCCTGAGCGTGAGCCGCCACCCGCCGGCCCATCCGGTGAGCCTCCTTGACGATCGCCTGGATCTCCTCCGATGTGTACGCGGTTTGCCCTGGATCGCTTTGCGGGGCATAGACCCGCCCGGTGATCGATACCTTGATCAAGTCGGCGCCGAGGCCGATCTGCTCTCTGACAACCCGCACGCAATCGTCGATTCCATCGACTTCCTGGCGCAGCGGCGTGATATCCAGAGCCCAAGTGACCTTCTTCACGCGTCCCGTCTGTGACAGTCCCCGGTATGCGGTGAGAATTCTCGGCCCGGGGATTTCTTTGGCGGCGATGGCATCGCGCAAGTGGGGCCCCAGGCAACCGCCGCAATCACGCACGGTGGTAAATCCCGCATGGAGCAACTTGCGACAGTCGGCCGCGGCGCGCAATGCCGCCAGTGGATGCGGCGTTATCAGTACGTCGTCGGGATTGGAGCTGCGCCAGCCTTTGAGGTGAACATGCGCATCAATGAGGCCGGGAAGGAGAGTGCGGGCTCCCAAAGAAATCCGGCGGGCGCCCTCCGGCGCTTTGATCCGGTCGGCGGCCCTGCGGCGGTGATCCGTTCTCCTTGAATGACAACTCGCGCTGGCTCCACCGGAGGACCGCCGCGACCGTCGATCATGCGCTCTGCGTCTATAGAGACTATGTCATTCACCATCGAGCTCCTTATGCGGTTAAATTCTCCGGTGTAGGTTGCGGAAGAGAACTCATCATTTCACGGACTTTTCTTGCCGCGCGCCCCATCGAGCGCCTGCACGAATCGCAGGTCGACGAAATCCTGGGGCCGCGCTTCCCGCGCTTTCGGAGTACGCGGCGCCAGCTCGTCGAGAATGAGTTGTACCCCCTCGAGCGTCGGCTGAGGTATATCTGCGAAGTAGTCGCGGTAGAAGCCGTACGTCTCTTCCAAGATCTGCCGATCATTGCTCCGCATAGCGCGGCCCAGCACTCCAATCGTGAACTCCGGTTCCTGTTTGAAGACGCGGACTGCCTCCGTATAGGCTTCCATGAACGCGGTGAGGACGGCCGGCTTTGACTGGGCGAACCGCCGCAGCGTGACCAAAGCATTGGACTGATATTTTGTCGTCCGGCTCAGATCGATCAACTCGCGAAAACCCAGCCGTCTGATGGCGATCGTATGGAACGGTGGACTCAACATCGCCGCCTGAATTCCGCCTGCCTGCAGCGCCGCCACGCTTTCCGGGTACCCGCCGGTCTGAAGAATGGCGACATCCCGGTCCGGCGTGACCCCAGCCCGCGTCAAGTAAGAGCGGGCCATGAAATCGGAAAGAGAACCGAAACGGGTGACGCCTGACCCGCTTGCCGCGCAGAGCTTCGACAGCTGTGATATCAGGAGTGGCAACAAGCGACATGAGCACGCTGTTGGAGATGCCGCCGATGATGACGCTATCCGCTCCTGACAAATTCGCCTGGATGGCGGTGGTTCCCGAGACCGAGCCGATTTCGACTTCCTGAGCGAGCAGCGCTTGCATCGAGCGCACACCGGCGACGTAGATCAAGCTGACATCGAGACCGTGGCGCGGAAAAATGCCGCGGTCACGCGCTACCCAGAGCACGGAATTGGTTGCGGTGAGAGTCGAATGGGCGACCCGGAGTCGTTCGGCCGCTACGGCGGCGCGCATCGGCGCCTGCAGCATCACAATCAAAGCCGCCAACGCTGCTATTTGCGCCCATCTTGCGCGCGCGGATCGTCGTCGCGTCTTGTTCATTATCCGTGCCCTCCGTGTTCGGAGCTATACAGGATCGCAACGAAGCGGGTCAAGTCAGGATTGGCGGATATCGTCGGCTATTTAACTGCTAGATCTCGGCGACTCTTTCGTTTCGGCAGTTGTCCGATGAACCGAAACTCCATTTCATTGGCTCTGATATAGCCGGTGAGTTCGCATGGAGCCAGAAAGTATCGTGCAAAGCTGATCGTCTTGATCGTGCGGTTTCAAAGCGCACGGTCCACAGATGCCATAAACTCGGATCTGAATGGATCTGGCTCCTCCCGATGATTCCTTGGAATCCACAAGCAGCGGTGTCGCGGCTCTACGGATGGCGACTATCTTTTTGGCGGAGGAAGTTGCTTAGCGCCGTAAAAATCAGCAGCGCTAGTGCAATGAATAAAATGACCAGAATCACCATGAGATATAGATCGATCCGCGCCGGTGTCTCTTGCCGCTTTTCGATCCGCGCGGATGGCTCTTCCCACCTCGGAACATCCGCTATATCGGTCTGGAAGTTTCCTCTATCGAAGTCGTAAACATACACATTTTGCCAGCCAAAGCAGGTGAGGGGGGTCGCAAAGTTTATGTCCTCTCGTCGGGTTTTTTCCGGGACCTCACTTGCCTTGTAGATGCAGGTGTTGAATTCCAGCGCGACATTTTTTATGCCGATTCCGGAAACAAAGGCGCCGCTCGGATGATCGGCCATGTAAACGACCGGTCTTCTCGGTTTCTGAGTCCCGTAGAATTTCTGGGTGCGCTCATCATAGGACCCCGGTTTATTCCATCTCAGTAAAGAGAATCTCCCGCCTTTCGGATCGCTATTGTAAGCCGGATCGGTGTCCTGTGAGTCGATGACCCATTCGGGAAAGCAAAAAGGAACGTTCTCGCCAAAGCTCGGCACGGTGTCATTTATTTTCCTGGTGATCTTCCCGCCATTAGTTTTTGAACTGTAAAATACGCAACCTTTTTTGAATTGAACGATCGCGTATTTCTCGAGCGCAGCCACTGAGTCGGTCTGATACTCCATGACCACGCTGTTGCCATAAGTGGGATAGATCGGATCGTCGCTAAACCAGACTTCGTAAACCGACGTTGTCAACGTGAATCTTTTAAGATCGCAGGATGCGGTGGCGCGGCAATCGGAATTCAGAAAATCCTGTTTTGTTTCCGAAACCGTGTGAACATGGCCTTTGGCGGTGAAGTGTCCGAAAGAGTTTTCCGAAAGAAAGGCAAGAAGCCAGATGAATGAAAAGCAGAAAGTTTTTCGCATTGTCGTGAGCAGCGCCAATCTAGCGGATTCAAAAATCAGGTGTCAACGGCAGTATGATCATCAAACGCATCCCAAAGGTTCAGCCGTTCAACCGCTGCTATCCGTTCAAGCCGTCTCCTTCGCTGACGTTCAATCTTTACAGAATCATCTCGGCGTGCGATGACGATTAGCAAAGATTGTTGAACAGCAACATGGATGGGCTGCAGACAACGGAGATTTGAGATGTTTCGTCGCGTGGAACTTCCCGCTCGGGTTACTGGAACACTGCTGCTGCACAGCATGCCGGGCCGCTTTGAAACCATCGAGAAGGTTTGGCAGCAGCTGAAGAGTGACGCGGTGGCCGCAATTATCTGTCTCACCGAAGAGTACGAAATCCGCTTGAAATCTTCCAAATATGCGGATGCTTTGGAAACCGGGACAGTTCCCTGTTCCGTCGTGCCTTTTGAAATCCGTGAAGGCGGCGTGCCCGCGGATCGGGACGCCTTCTGGACGTTTGCCAATGATCTAGCGAATCGATTGCGCTCCGGGGAAGCCTTGCTGATTCATTGCGCCGGAGGTGTCGGCCGCACCGCCATGCTTGCGGTCTCGGTGCTGCTTGCGTTGGGCGAACCGTTTGATGAAGCGGAGAACGCGGTGTCGCGGGCGGGGTCCATCGTCGAAACCATGGCACAGATCGAAATGCTTTCCTGGTGCGCCGCGCAGGTGGAGATTAAATAACTAGCCGTTCAACCGGCTTTTCTTCGACTGACGTTTTGGTCGGAGCGAAGCGGTTGAACGTTTTGAACTATTGAAACGGCCCGAGATCGCCGTCCTGGGCTTCTTATCGCGCCTGATGCAATCCGAACACCTGATGGTAGAGCTCTGTCACTTCTTTTAAGTTCACGGCTCTCGAGCTGGGCGTGACGAAGACAAAATCCTTCTGCAGTAACTCCTGGAGCCAGGGCTGGTGCTTGACTCCTTTTCTGACCGATATACGGCCGGTCTGGTCGGACATCTTGGTCTGACCGTCCTGCGAGATCAACCAGTCGTAGAAGAGAATCGCTGCGTGGGGGTTCGGCGCCCGCTGCAGCAATGCCAGCAAATCGGGTTCGCCGGCATAAGGATCGAAAATTCGAAAATCGATGGGCGCGCCTTTGGATTTGAGCTCGGCGACTCGACGGCCGCGGGCCGCTATGGCGATCGATGATTCGCCGGCGAGCAACAACTGGACTCTCATCACGCTACTCGAGCCCGGCATGTGCAAATTCTGCTTCGCCAGGCTCTTCATGTAGTCGAGTCCCTTGTCTTTGCCCATGTGGTCCAACATGACCGAGAACCAATCGTAATCTTCGGTGCCGAGGCTCATCTTGCCGCGCCACTTGGGATTCAAAAGATCCTGATAATTCTTAGGCACCTCCTGGGCGCTTACCAGCTTGGTATTGTAAGCGAGCACGATCGGGGTGATATCGAACGCAGTCCAGTAGCTGTCGGCATCAAATGACCCTTTGAATAAACTGTCTCGTTCGGGGGAAGCATAGGGAGTTGAGAGTTGGCGCTCCTTTAACTGCCAAACTTCTATCGGCGCCGAGCCGACCAGATCCACGGCGAAACGGCCGGTCTTGGCCTCGGTATCGACCCTGCGGAATACACCCGAGGGCGTCGAACGGAACGCGTGAGTTTTGATATACGGATGCGCTTGTTCAAAAGCCGCCAGGATCTTGGGGTAATCCGATAAGCTCACCGACGTGTAGATAACGACCTGGCCTTCTTTTTTCGCGCCTTGCTCCAACGCAGTTTTTCTCTGCGCTGCTTGAAGAGGCTGTATTTTCTTTAAGACCTCGGCAACGGTAGCGGCGTCGCTGATCGATTGAATCGAAGCCGCGGCGAGTGTCAGCAATAGATTGAGCAAGAACTTCATCATCTGATGTTTAACTCCATTGGCTACTGTTGTTCGGGTCCGCCTTTGTCTTTCGGCAGCGGCTTTCCGCTCCATCCCCAGGTCGAGATGTCAAAAATATTGCCGTCGGGATCGGCGCCTCGTGTTTCAGCGTAACTGGTGCCGCTGGGCCGCTTCTTCGGCGCCCCTTGCGGATAGATGTCTTGAATTCTCTTGGCCACGGTCTCCTGATCGTCGACATGAAAGCCGAAGTGGTACATGCCCATGTGTTTAAGATCGTCCGGATCCTTGGGATCATTGGCGTTCAAAATCGCCAGATTCACTTCGCCATCGGACAGGTGCACTGAGCCATTCTTGGTGCGGAAAACTTCATTGAGCTCGAAGACTTTTTTGTAAAACTCGGCGAGCTTCTCCGGTTGATGGGTCAACAATGCCAGATGCCTTAGTTTTGCCATAATCATTCCTCCTGAATGCGATGGTTCTCGTCTAGCATCCGGCGCACTTTGAAGCAAATGCGAGCGCGCGGACAGATCGCGCGAACTATATGGCTTGTGTGCCCAACGGCTGTTTGATACGCTTGATTGAAACATATGTTTAATCACCCGGAAAAACATTCCACCGAATTGTCTTCAGCCACCGAGAGTCGTTTGCTCGAAGCGGCGGGCGAGATTTTTGCGGAAGTCGGTTATCGCGCCGCTACGGTACGGCAGATCTGTGAGAAGGCCGGCGCCAACATCGCCGCGGTGAATTACCACTTCGGCGACAAAGAAGGACTCTACATGGCGGTGCTGCGCTCGGTCCCGGATGCCCATGCCGAGAAGTTCCCTGCCAACAGGGGGCTTGCTGCTGGAGCAACCGTGCAACAGAGGCTGGCGGCTTACATCGAATCCTTGTTGAATCGGGTTTTCGATGAAGGACGGCCGGGTTGGCATACCAAGATTATGGCCCGGGAAATGATCGAGCCCACCCGTGCTTTGGATACTCTGGTCGCCGACGTTGCTCTGCCGGTCCATCAGGAGTTGGCTGCCATTGTCCGCGAGCTGCTGGGCTCGAGGGCGGCCGCGGATGCCGTGCGCCTGTGCACGCTGAGTATTTTAAGTCAATGTGTTTACTACCATCACGCTCGCTCGGTGCTGAGCCGCCTTTATCCGCAACAGGAATACGGCTCCCAAGACATCGCTCAACTGGCGGATCATATTACACGGTTTTCTCAGGGCGCTTTGCAGCATTTTGCCCAAGGCAATAGCCGCGGGTCGGGTGCAAAGAGCCGCCGCACTGTGCAGCTTGCGAAGACCAATCGATCCCGGCTCAAGCGCGTTAGGAAGATCGACCGATGACTTGGCTCGGATCAACGGGGAGGGGCTGGGGCCGATTGCTATCCGTGGCTCTGCTGCTGCCATTCGCGCTAGCGGCATGTGGCGGCGATCAATCAGCTACCGCCGTGATCGACTCGCCGCCGCCGCGCCAGGTAAAAATCGCTACAGCGGTGGAGGCCAAAGTGGCCCGCACGGTGAGCGCCACCGGAACGCTGGCGGCCGAAGATCAAGTTGTCCTGGGCACCAAAGTTGTCGGCCGGCTCGGTGAGATCTCGGTCGATCTCGGCAGCCGAGTGCGCAAAGGCCAGGCGATTGCGCGCATCGACCCCAGCGATTACCGGCTGCGCGTGGATCAAGCCGAGGCTGCTCTTCAGCAGGCCCGAGTTCGTCTCGGGCTCCCGGCCGAAGGGAAGAGCGATAAGATCGAACCCGAGCAAACATCGGCGGTGCGGCAAGCGGCAGCCGGCCTCAAAGAAGCTCGTTTGACACACGATCGCATGACAAAATTGTGGGAAAATAATTACATCGCGCGCGCTGAGCTGGATGCCGCGGTGGCGCAACTGGCGATTGCCGAAGGCCAGTACCAGAATGCTCTTGAAGAAGCCAGAATTCGCCAGGGACTACTATTTCAACGGCGTTCAGAGCTCGAGATCGCGCGCCAGCAACTCGATGACACGATCATCGTTTCGCCGATGGACGGCGCCGTCAGCGAACGTCAGGCCTCGGTGGGCCAATATTTGATTGCCGGCGCACCGGTGGTCACGCTGGTGCGCATGGATCCGTTGCGCTTGCGGCTGGCGGTGCCCGAGCGACAGGCCGGATCCGTGCGCGTCGGCCAGGCGGTAGAACTGACCGTCGAAGGCGATAGCCGTCGCTATTCCGGCCGGGTCGTCCGGCTTTCTCCGGCGATCAGTGAGAACAATCGAACATTGCTGATCGAGGCTGAAGTACCCAATCGGGACGGCGGACTGCGTCCTGGATCCTTTGCCAAAGCCGATATCATCGTGGAAGCCGGCGAGCAGATTATTACCGTGCCACGCGACGCGATCATTACTTTTGCGGGGATCGATAAGGTTTTGAGCGTGGAAGAGGGACAAGCCGTGGAAAAGCGGGTGCGCACCGGACGTCGTATCGGTGAGCAGATCGAGATTATCGAAGGCATTGCCGCCGGCTATCACGTCATTGTCGATCCGGGAAATCTGGTTGCCGGGCAGCCCGTCAAAATAGTGAACTGATGCAGAAGCTCGCGGAAGTATCGATCCGACGTCCGGTGTTTGCCTCGATGATTGTCTTGGCGCTCGTGGTCGTCGGCGCGGCGAGCTATTTCCGATTGGGTGTCGATCGTTTCCCGTCCGTAGACTTGCCCAACGTTTCGGTGCGCACTACCTTGCCCGGCGCTTCCCCCGAAGAGGTCGAGACCGTAATCTCACAGCCCATCGAGGAAGTCGTCAACACCGTCGAAGGAATCGACGAGCTGCGTTCCATATCCGGGCGGGGAACCTCGTTCGTGATCGCCACGTTCAATTTGGACCGCGACATCGATGTCGCGGCTCAGGATGTCCGTGACCGGGTGGCCACGGTGCTCAACCGTTTGCCGCGCGAAGTCGATCCTCCCGTCATTTCAAAATTCAACAACGAAGATTCGCCGATTCTTACCCTCGCTCTTTCAGGCGACCGATCGTTGCGCGAGTTGACCGAGATCGCCGATAAAATCGTCAAGGTGCAGATCGAGCGCTCTGCGGGTGTAGGGGAGGTTCGTATCGTCGGCGGCTTGGAACGTGCCATCAACATTTGGGTAGATGCCGACCGTTTAGCCGCGTATCAAATACCCATCACCGCGGTCAGGGACGCGATCCAGCGGCAGAACGCCGACATACCGGGCGGTAATGTGACCGCCGGAGCGCGCGAACAGGTGCTTCGCACGATGGGGCGGATTGTTGTTCCGGAGGCTTTCAATGATCTGGTGGTCTCGACGGTGAACGGCGTCCCGATTCGCATCCGCGACATCGGTGCGGCGGAAGACGGCACCAAGGAACAGCGATCGCTAGCGCGGCTCAACGGCGTACCGACGGTACAGCTCCAGGTAAGGCGGCAGTCGGGCGCCAACACCATTGCCGTGATCGAGTCGGTGAAGGAAAATCTGGCCCGGGTCAGCCGGCAACTTCCGGGCGATGTCAGGACTGAAATTATCCGCGACCAGTCCCGTTACATTTATGCCGCTCTGCACGAGATCACTTTCCATCTGATCTTGGGCAGCCTATTTGCCTGTCTGGTAGTGCTGGCTTTCATGCGCAGTTGGCGTTCCACGATCATTGCCTCCGTGGCAATTCCGAGCTCGGTCATTTCAGCCTTCGGCATGATGTGGGCGCTCGACTTTACCCTCAACAGCGTCACCATGCTGGCGCTGGTGCTGATGGTCGGCATTGTCATCGACGATGCCATCGTCGTGCTCGAAAACATCTTCCGTTTCGTCGAGGAAAAGAAGATGAAGCCTTTCGAGGCGGCGCGCGCCGCCACTGCTGAAATCGGTCTGGCGGTCATGGCGACGACCTTCAGCCTGGTGATAATTTTCGTTCCGGTCTCATTCATGTCGAGCATCTCGGGACGATTTCTCTATCAATTCGGTCTGACCGCCTCAGTGGCGGTCCTGGTCAGTTTGCTGGTCTCTTTTACGCTCACGCCGATGATGAGCGCGCGCATGATCAGCGATACTCAACACGCGAACAAGGAAGGGGAGGGCAATCACCCGCGGTCGCGGCGCGGTTTTTACGGCTGGATCGATCGCCACTACGAAAGAATGCTCCAGTGGTCTTTGGCGCACCGCGTTGCGGTGATGCTATTTGCCGGGTTGGTCGTGCTCTCTTCCGTTCCGCTCTATACGATGGTCCGGCAGGAGTACATCCCCGGTGACGTGGACGAAGCCGAGTTCGATGTCAACATAACCGCCCCTCAAGGGACCAGTCTGGCGGCAATGGATGAGATCATGCGCGCCGTCGAAACCGAGCTGCGGGCGGTTCCGTCAGTCCGCCTGATGCTTTGCGATGCCGGCGGCGGTTTCATCAGCGGCGTCGGTTCGGGCGGATGCTACGTGCGCATCGCGCCGCACGAGGAGAGGATTTTCTCGTCTGGCCGGCTCTGGCGCGAGACGCTCAATGGCAGACCCTGGGCGGCGTTCAGCAACGTTTCGCAGCGCGACATCATGCAGCAGATTCGCGCCCGTTTGAGCAGATTCTCCGATCTACGCACCTCCGTGCGCAATCTGCCGTCGTTTAACATCGGCGGCGGTAATTGGGAGATCGACTTCGTCTTGCGCGGCCCGGATCTCAAGGCGCTGGCCGATTATGCCGAGCGTTTGCGTATCCGCTCCAAGGATTTGGGTATCATCGACGCCGATACCACGCTTAAGCTCGACAACCCCGAACTCCGGGTGGTGATCGACCGCAAACGCGCCGCGGATCTCAACGTCGATACCGAGCATATCGCGTCGGCGCTGCGCTTGATGGTTGGCGGCGACGAGGAAGTATCGCGGTTCATCGATCCGGCGGTCAATGAAGAATATGATGTGCAATTGCGCTTATCGCTGCACGATCGCGAAGACATCGGAGTGATTTCCCGCCTCTATGTTCCGCGCGCCGGCGCCGGGCTGGTGCGGCTCGACAATCTCGTGCAGGTGGAGCCGGCTCAGAGCGCGTCGCGTATCGACCGCCTGGACCGCCAGCGACAGGTAAGTCTGCGCGCCGGGATCGCTCCCGGTTATGCACTTGCCGATCGCATCGAGGCGCTGAATGGAGCCGTACGGGAGATGAATCTGCCCGCCGAATACACCACTAGCGTATCGGGTCGCGGCCGCGAGTTGCAACGCACCTTCAACCAGTTTTTATGGGCTTTCTTGTTGTCATTCATTTTCATGTACATGATTCTGGCATCGCAGTATGAAAGCACGATTCATCCGCTGACAATCCTTTTGTCACTGCCGCTGTCCGTGCCGTTTGCGTTACTCTCATTGTGGCTGACCGGTAATACCCTCAATCTCTACTCCGCGCTTGGCATACTGGTGCTCTTTGGCGTGGTCAAGAAGAATGCGATCCTGCAAATCGACCACATGAATCGGCTGCGCGAGGAGGGAACGGAGCGGTTGCCCGCCATCTTGCGCGCCAACCGCGACCGGTTGCGGCCGATCCTGATGACCACACTGGCACTGGTGGCGGGCATGTTGCCGCTGGCGCTAGGGTCGGGCCCGGGCGCCGAGGAGCGCCGTGCTGTGGCGGTCGTGGTCATCGGCGGACAGTCGCTCTGCCTGCTCTTAACCTTACTGGTGACACCCGTGGCTTACTCGATGTTTGAAGACGCCGCCGGATTGTTGTTTTCGAAGCGCGCAACGGCTCACGGCCGGCTCTTCAACTTGCGCCGCCGATTTATCGGCAGCTGGAAATCGCAGCGGCCGCCGATCCGCTGACTCTTCTAAACACCTCGTCTGCCACTTTAGCTTGCGTCCGCGCCAACCCAGTTCATCAGTTCAGTTGCCGTCCGTTGCACACAAGCGACACGCTTTTTGCGTGTGCGACAAAACCAAACCTGAGACAAAGCCGGAATCCAGCGGCTGCAACGTTTTCTTCCTGGCACAGCGTTTGAACACCCGTTCCTATTAGGAGTGGTTGCGCTGTTGTCTCGGAGCGGCGATCGATCAGACGAACGGAGGAAAACATGGCAGTCTCACTTAGAAAACTGAATGAGCAGATCATGGTGATTACCGGCGCGTCCTCCGGGATTGGTTTGGTAACAGCGCGCATGGCCGCCAAACACGGCGCGCGCCTGGTTCTGTCGGCACGCAGCGAAGAGGAGTTACGAGAGTTGACGGAAGAGATCAAGGCCAATGGCGGCCAAGCCATAGCGGTCCGAGCCGATGTCGGCGATGCGGAAGATGTCCGGCGGCTGGCGCAAGCAGCTCAGGAACAATTTGGCGGGTTCGACACGTGGGTTAACAACGCCGGCGTTTCGATCTACGGCAAGCTGTCGGAAGTTTCCATCGAAGATATGCGGCGTGTTTTCGAAACCAATTTCTGGGGGCTGGTCTACGGCTCATTGGAAGCCGCGCGACACTTGAAAGAGCGCGGCGGAGCGATCATCAACATCGGCAGCACCTTATCGGACCGGGCGATCCCGATGCAGGGAATTTACAGCGCCTCGAAGCATGCGGTTAAAGGGTTTACCGATGCGTTGCGCATGGAGCTTGAAAGCCAAGGCGCGCCAATCTCCGTAAGCTTGGTAAAGCCGGGCGCTATCGATACGCCCTATACCGAGCATGCGAAAAACTATATGCCGGTGGAGCCTAAAAATCCGCCGCCGCTGTATGCCCCTGAGACGGTGGCCCGCGCCATTCTGCACTGCGCCGAGACTCCCGAACGCGACGTGTTCGTCGGCGCCGGCGGTAAAGGCATCTCTCTATTGGGCCGCTTCGCTCCGCGCATGGCCGACAAAATCATGGAAAGAACCATGATCAAGCAACAGCAAAGCAATCGGCCCGCCGGCGCGAGCCAAGAAAACGGATTGTACCGCTCCTCGGGCGAGCTTAAGGAACGGGGCGGCTATGTCGGACACGTGGCTGAGAGCAGTCTTTATACCCGGGCTTCGTTACACCCTGTACTGACCGGGTCAGCGCTGGTGGGAGCGGGTTTAGCCGTGGCTGCCTTCTTGCGCGCAAAACGTGCCGGCGCCCGATAGTGTAAAACGGCCGACGCTTGCAATTCGGAAATTGAGCAAGGGAGGGGTAGGGATTACTCTCAGTCACGCCCCTCCCGTGGAGCCCGGAAGTTTCAACGACCGCTAAGCTGCCAATCCAATCAGGCGTCGAGATCTATCAGCAACTCACATAACGACAAAACACCGAACCAGCCATACACCCCGCCGGTTATTCTGTAGGCCTGAATCGTGAGGTTCTGGCGCTGGTGCCGAAATCTAAAAATGAACAACAGCAAAACGCACGCAAGCGCCTTCCATAAAAGTAAGCCCCAGAATTCGCCCCAGTGATAGATGGAGGCGCTCACAAGAGGGTTCGCCTCGGGTATGCCAAGCAACAAAACCCGATAGGTTAGAATTCCGTCAAACGCCTGCAGCAAGAGATTGACACTGAGATGTGTCCAAACAGCCGGAATGTTCATAACGATGCCTCATCAAAGAAGTTGCTCTGTGCTAAACCAAACAAGCATCATCGGTGTTGTCAAGGCCAAGCCGCGTCATATTTATTCCATCGATTGATGCCAGCGCTGAAGCAGGGGCAGAGTAGTTGCATTTAGAAGCCATCCCCCATAGTTTGGGGCGATATGCAGATTTAAATTCATTCTAAATTGCGAGGTAAACCCCCATGAAGGTTCGTATCATCGGCTCACTTTCAGCGCTGTTGTTGGTTTTGAGCATTTCGCTGGCATGGTCCCAGGACCCGATCCCTTTTGTCCCGAGCACCATGCCGGTCGTCGAGAAAATGCTTGAGCTGGCGGAGGTCCGGAAAGACGATTTTCTTTATGATCTCGGCAGCGGCGATGGCCGTATTTTGATCCAGGCGGCTAAGAAATACGGTACACGCGGCGTCGGCATCGATCTAGACCCGCAACGGGTGGCCGAGGCGAGACAAAAGGCCAAGGAGGAAGGAGTGAGCCACCTAGTTGAGTTTCGTGCCGAGGACGGTACTCAGACCGATATTTCCAAAGCCACCGTAGTGACTCTGTACATGTTCAAATGGTTCAACAATGCGATCAAACCTAAGCTGCAGAAGTTAAAACCGGGATCGCGCATCGTCGCTCATGATTACGACATCGATGATTGGAAACCGACAACGGTTTTACAACTGGAACCGACCAAAGACCCCGGCATTGAAAGACATCACACCCTCTACCTGTGGAAAGTCGGCGTCGAATCGGCGCAGCGATCCGATTAGCAAGCCGGTTCAAACCTTGAACGTTTGGCACCGACTGGACGACCAATAAGGTTTGCGATCGGCAAAGTATTTGATCCTCTCAACGAGCCGAATAATTGATTGCGCCGGTTGGCAGAAGCTCAACAGTTCGACGTCGATGTTTTCGGAGTTTGAATCTGCTAATTGTGTTGCTGGACACTTCGCATTACCGGCTGATTGAACCTTGAACTCTTGAGCCGTTGAACTTGAAAGGTCGTTGCCGGAGTTTACCCTGAGTCCACCGACTACAGAAGATGGCGGCGACACTGCTGTAGCAGGCGAGATTGCCCATCCCCATGAAACTGCGCCGCCAGGTATTCGGCATAAGTTCTCCAAAATCCGCGCCGTCGAGGCGCTCGCGTATCGTGATTTCCGGCTGCTTTGGCTCGGCCACTCTTTTAGCTCGGTCGCTTTCTGGATGGATCAGGTCTCACGCGGGTGGCTGATTTATGAACTGACCGACTCGGCGCTGCAGCTCGGCTTAATCCGTGGAGTTCAGGCAATTCCCACGCTGCTTCTGTCTCCAGTGGCTGGGAGCGCAGCTGATCGTTACTCGCGCAAGATGCAAATCATGATCGCCCAAGTGGCCGATGGTTTGATGCTTGCGGCTCTGGCTGGGCTGATTTTCACCGGTCGGGTTGAACCGTGGCATGTTTACGTGACCGCTTTCGGCATGGCCGTCGTTCAGGCGTTTCAGCAGCCGGCGCGCGCAGCGATGATTGCCGATACGATTCCTTCCACTCACCTGACCAATGCCATAGGTCTCAATTCGATCATCTTCAATGTCGCGCGCAGCACAGGCCCAGCCTTGGCTGGCGTGCTGATTGCGGCTTTCGGAACTGGCGGCTCGTTTGCCACTCAAGCGGTGTGTTACCTTCTCGCCACGATCTGGACGATTCAACTTCGTCCGACGCAGCCGTCTTCGCCAAGCGCTGGCGGCCACGCCGGACTGCACGGCTCTTTCGCTCGCAGTATCATCGAAGGCTGGAGATTCAGCTGGCATAATGAAGCCGTCCGCACTGCTTTGCTCGTGGTGATGTTTGCGTCTCTGTTCATCGTGCCGTTTACAACTCTTTTGCCGGTGTTTGCGCGGGATATTCTCGGCGTCGGCGCCCACGGCCAAGGGCTGCTTCTCACGGCAATGGGCGTGGGCGCGTTGGCGACCGCGGTGCTCATAGCATCCTTCGGCGACCGCATGCCCAGGGGGCTGTTCATGCTCGGCGGCGTTGCCTTGTACGGTCTCAGCGTCGTGGCATTTGCGGCCTCTCCATGGTTTCAGCTTTCAATGACGCTCATGGTTGTTGTTGGGTTTGCCAATGTTTGTTCTCATGCGCTGGTTCAAACCGTGATTCAAAGCTACTCTCCGTCTGAATTTCGCGGTCGAACAATGTCTGTCTTCCACATGAGCAACGTTGTCATGACTTTAGGAAGCATGCTGATCGGCGCCTTGGCGACCCTGTCAGGAACCCGCGCCGCCGTTGCGCTCATGGGAACCGCCGGGGCCTTGGCCATGCTGGCGATTCATCTGGCATTGCCGCGCGCGCGGTATATCCGCTAGACTCCCGCTTGTTTGTGACTCTGAGTTCGGCTTTCACGGCGGTTGATGCGCCATGCTGCCGCAGAAAAATTCACGGCGGGTGAATTATCTGCAGCCTCCCTTTAGCTCCTGGGCCTGGTAGGGTGTCAACTGCTCAGCAAATTGTGTCGTGAGGCAAAGTCGATTTTTCGAGCTGGTAACTTGATCGCGCTTTGAGGTGTTTTCCGACCAATCGGGAAAGCGGTGGGCGCCGGGCGCCTCGGCAAACATTTTCTGCTATCTGGCGCCTACCCAGCCGACGGTGGAGATGTCGATTACCTGTTCGTCCGGACCGACGCATTTGATTTCGTAATAGGACTGCCGCTCTGCGGCATCTTTCGGGCTAACTTCGACCGGTTCAGTCAACGCCTTTCCATGCAACGATTCGACCTGGGCTAGAGCGGTATCAAGATCTTCGACTTGGAAACCAACATGATCGACGCCCAATCTCAAAGGTTCGCCATCTTTGCCCTGCTGGTATTTGAGGATTGCGATATTAAGATGGCCATCGGTTAGATAGACGCCATTTTTCCCCATCCCCACCTGAGTAAGACCGAACGCATCCTTGTAAAAAGCAGCGGTTTGATCGACATCGCGAGTCCGTATAGCAATATGCTTGATCTGAGCCATCGCTTCACTCCTCCGTCTTCGAACCGCGGCGCCTGTTGTCGTTTGGGAAGATAGGCAGAACTATCACAGCGCTCAACTAAACTTACTCCGCCGCAAGTCTCAAAACGTCATGCTGTACTGGCAAAAGTCACTTCAAATCATGAGGGGATGAATATCTTTTGCCCGATGAACAAAAAATTGGGATTCTTCATCGTCGCCTTGTTCGCCTCAAAGATTTTGTTCCACCTGTAATGATCTCCATAAAAACGCTGTGCCAGGTGGCTGAGAGTGTCTCCGGGAACAACGGTGTATTCTTGCGAACCCTCACTGGGAGCATCTGCAGCAGCAGCCGGCTTTGCCGTGGCGACCTTCGCCGGAGGCGGCGCGGCTTTCGGCTGCAGCGGCGCTTTGGCGCTGGGAGCGGCCGGTGCCGCGGCAGGGGACTCCTGACGCTTGGCGATTACCGGCTGGGTTTTATAAAGCCGATCGATATAGCCGGAGCTATCTAGCTCTTTGATGAACGTCAGGTCGACAAACTCCTCCGGCCGCGCTGTTTTGGCTTTTGCATCTCTCCCCGCCAGTTCGCGCAGCATTATGTCGATGCCCCGTAGGGTTGGATAAGGTTTCTGCGGCGTGAGCGTCAGGCCCAAGTCGGTATAGACTTCGTTCAGCAGTTCCGAGTCATTGGTCTTTAAGTATTTTGCCAGAATAGCGATCGATTCAGGGCGATTGGTTTTATAGTAGTGGATCCCTTCCACGTAAGCTTTCATCACATTACGAACAATGTCAGGGCGGGATTTGATCAGAGCCTGGGTCGTCACCAAGCCGGTATGTTGATATTCCAGACCGAGCATTTGGAGATCGGCGAGAGCATGGAAGCCGAGGGCTTTGGCTCTGACGGTTAAGGGCACGGCGATCATCGCCGCTTGGATTTTGCCGGATTCCAGCGCGGCGAATCGCGCCGGCTGAGATCCAATTTCCAATATCGGAACATCTTTTTCCGGCACCAGGCCGAATTTTTCGAGCGCATAACGGGTGGCGAAATCCGAAGAAGAACCAAACCGGCTTACCGCCATGGTTTTGCCTTTGAGTTGTTCGGGTCGGGTGATGCTTTTCTCAACCATCAGTTGATAATCGAGAGTGTTCAGAAAGCCCGCGATCATGACCACGTCGGATCCTCTGAGGCGACTCTGCAGCACGCCAGCGCCGGCCATCTGCGCGAATGCCACGTCTTTATTAGTCAAGCTCTGTACTGCGGTGCTGCCACTTTCGATGAAGACGATTTGCACGTCGAGACCGTTCTTGCGAAAGAAGCCGCGCTCGTGGGTTATCCATAAAGGCGCCATGTTGCCGGAAACAGAGCTGTACGCGATGGTAAGCTTCTCGAGCGGTCGCCCCGGCGTGTCGGCGCTGTTAGCGCCAGCAGGTAAGAACAGCGCGACGATAAGTAAAATCAGCAATCGTAGCGGGCTATATCTCTTCGAGTAATGCATAGTCATCCTCCCATTGGAGTTTGAGAGATCATGTGGTCTCCCGGTTCAAGCGCAGCATCGCGGCTCTCAGGCTCGAGCGCATCCGTTCAAGAGAACGCGCCAATTCACCGATTTCGTCGCGCGAGACGACACAGTTGCCGATCGACATTTCGAGATCACCTTTGGTCACCTTATCGGCGACTTCAGTTAGACCGATAATCGGTCGAACAATCCAGTTGGCGATGACAAAAGAGAGCGCCGCGCCGACAATCGGAACGAGCGCAATGACGCCGATCATAGGCCAGATAAAGCTTTGTACTTCCTTGTCCACCGCGTCGCTCCAGAACCCCACATGGGCAGTTCCCGCTTGTCCGTCCAGAACTGGAACGCTTGTCTCATAAACAGATTTCTCCTGTAGCGACAAAGTCCGGCGCTGTGCTTCACGTGGGCTTCCGGCGCTAGCTCCTTGGCGCAGTTGCTGCGGAAAAGAACCCAGTGTTTGGGCAATGACTTCGCCGCGCGCATCATTGATGTAAACGTAGGCCACTCCCTCGAAAAGAGTGTATTTTGCAGCCAACGCATGAAGCGCGAGCAGATTCTTACTGACTATATGACCGGCAGCGGCATCGCTGAAGTTGGTCGCGATGGCGAGAGCGCGCTTGTCGAGTTGCTCTCGCATCGCTGTTCTCGTTAGCTGATAGAGCGCCGCTATCAAAAGCAGTCCCAGGATAAACATGACCGCGGTATAAACTCCGCCGATCTTCCATTTCAAACTGACACCTGATTCTGCAGCCATAAATTCATCTTCTCCTTTAGGTAAAACCGAGTGCCCTCTAAAAAGCTCGTATCGTTTGAAGCGCGCTGACCGCCTGCTCCATCTTATCCAAAAAACGAGCTCTCATGGTGTCGTTGAAAATCTCACGGCTGACTCGCTCGATAAGCTCGTCAAGCTTCCTCTGCGGAAAGCTATCGCGAGACTCGCCGAGATCGGCAATTTGATCATCAATGATCAGCTTTGCCATGGGTCCCATACCCTCGGTAGCTGCTCGAGCCATGAAGTCGAAAAACTGCGATGCGACGGTGCGTTCCTTGATAGCGCTTACAGGTGGGGCCACATGGTTCGACCGTCGGTTGATGAACGTATCCAGCGATTCAGCGGCTTGTTGGGTCGCTTGAGAAGTGTGCGCGCCGAATTCCGGGACCGAAACTCCGGCAACGCCATTATTAGATGCGCCGTTTGTTCGACCATCGGCAGGCCGGTCCAACATGAGCTTTGCCGCTACTTTGACAATCACGTAAGCGGAAACTCTCTTCCGCCCGGCTCTCGATGCCATGGCGAGCGCGTTGTCGCATAGCGTGTTGATTAAACGGGGCGTTCCAGAGGAATAAGACCAAATGGCCTCGAGCGCTTTTTGATTGAAGATTTCCGGACCTTCGTAGCCGGCCGCGCGCAGGCGATGGCCAATGTAATGCTCCACTTCACTGGCGAACGATAATACGCGGGTTTGGTAGTGGATCTGCAATTCTTTGTTTGATTCTTTGCAGCGCCGGCTTGCGCAATTTGACGATCAGTTCAGGTTGTCCTACCAGCACAATTTGCAGCAGTTTCTCCTGCTCTGTCTCTAAATTCGAAAGATCGCACAGGCTTTCCAATGCGCCATCAGTTAGCTTTTGCGCTTCATCGATTAGGAGAGCGACGTTTTTTGCTTCGCTGTTCTGCTGCAGCAAATAATCCTTGAGCGCCTGCTCTATCTCGAACCGCGTCTTACCTTGAGCCGGGAGACCCAGATCCTCGACGATTAATTCGATCAATCTATCGCTGGTAGCATGACTTGTGGAAACAAAGACAAACCGCGTAGTCGCTTCAAGGTGGCGCATCAGTTTGCGCAACAGGATGGTCTTCCCGGTTCCAACTTCACCGGTCACGACCAATAGCCCTTTTTTTGCTTTAATGCCGTCTGCGAGTACGTCTAATGCTTCGGTATAGTGATAGTTTCGGAAGAAGAAGCGGGGGTCCGGAGCGACGCCAAAAGGCATGTCGTGAAGTCCAAAGTGAGTCTCTACCAAGGTTTTGTTGTCGCCCGAGCTAAGAGATTCGACCATTCATATCCCCCGTCTAATCAAGCCTGTTTGAATCAAATGAAATTAACCGGCCGATGCCCAAAATCGGCATCCGTGATTAACCATGATAGTCGTACGAGATGAAGTTTGCGAACGGTGGCGCGAGCAGCAATTCATAGTAGATTTTTGTTTTACTTGTCAAGAACGAGTTCTCATCTCTTCCCTGGTCGTCAGGCAAGCTCTTCAACCAGACCCGGCGCTTCTGGTTGCGGTTCTCTTATAGCAAGAACCACAAGGTTCGCTAAGAGGACCGTGCCTGCGAGGAAGTAGAACGCGGTGAGAATGCCCCATCGGTCGGCGATAAATCCGCAGATGAGCGGGGAGAGCGAACTTAGCAACGACTGTGAACCGGAAAAGAAACTGACCATGCTCCCTCCCAACTCCTTGGGGCTGAGATCGAGCACCCAAGCCCAGATGACAGGCCGGACCGCGTACAGGAAGAAACCAAGAATCGCCAACCCTGTGATGAATAGCCAGGTCATCTGGAAATAAGCCAGAACAAAGAGCACGACGCTGGTTGAAAACAGTCCGGCGGTGAGGACTCGTTTTCTTCCACTGCGATCCGAAATACTCCCGGCGATGGGCGTGCCTATCATGCCGGCGGTTTGAGTGATGGAGAGATAGAGTCCTGCCATTGCGCTCGACAAGCCGAGGTCGTGCGTTAGATAGATGGGCAAGAAAGTATGCAATCCCTGCTGGGTCATGGAGCGCATGCCGGCCACGAGTACCAGCAGCAGGATGCTGGGGTTCTGCGCCATTTTTTTCATGCCGGCCAGATACTCTTTCAACGGCAGAGCTTTCTTGGCCTGCGCCCGGGTCTGAAGCCGGCCGAAGAGAAATTTCCAAAGGATTAAAGCGATGACGATGCCTGGAATGAGATTTACGAACAGAACCGAGCGCCAGGATAAAGTCAGGAGCAGCACGCCGACGAGTAGCGGCGCGATACTCTCACCGATGTTGGGGCCAATGGCGTGGATCGCGATGGCAAAACCCCGTTTGCTGGGATACCTTTCGGAAATTGTGGAAATCGCCGCCGGATGCCAGAGATAGTTGCCCACGCCGACAAAAGCCATGAAGACCGCTACCCAGAAAAAGCTATGACTTAAGCCGACTAGGAAATACGGGACGCCGGTGGCGAGCAGCGCCAACCCCATCAGCAAAGCTTTGCGGCCGATGATATCGACGAGTATGCCTGCTGGAACATTAACGAGCAGGTTGGCGACTGCGCGAATGGTGACAAGAAAGCCGGCTTGGCTATAGGTCAACCCTAACTCTTGAACCAGATACGGCAGCAGCAGATAAAAGGTCGCGGGGCACCAGTGCGTAAAGGTGTGACCTAGAGCAACCAGCCATAACAGGGAATCGGTCTCTCTGATCTGACGTATCTGATCGGTTAGTTTAGTCCGTAGCGACATCGTTGTCCGTTCAAATCGCGGCGCAGCAACGCTACTCTCTTAGACCGCCGTCACGATAAATACAAACAATTTAGAGACCGCTAGATGCAGTCTGTGAAATTTGAGAATCGCTTGTGCCGTTTGCTAGGCCGCAGGTCTAAGATTGACCCGGAATGCAAGAGATAGAACTAATGTGCTGCTGTTGCTCGTTGATAAACCAGCGGCTGATGCCGAAGGGGAGAGCCGGGCCCAAGGGCGGCAACGCATGGCAGCGCGGCCGCCCGCCGTGAAAGATGTCAGGGATTGAAATCGGCTTGAACTTGCTGGCGAATATCTTTACGCGTCTCGTAGCTGATGATCTGAATTTTTTCGGCCGGCCCCGAGCGATTACCCATCATGATCATCGGTTCGGAGCCGGCGTTCTCCAGCTGATAGAACGATCCTCCCGTGATCAGCGCCGCCTGCCCTGGCTTCATGACCACTTGGCCGCCATCGGGAAAACGCATGGTGCATTCGCCCTCAATCACGTAAAAGGTTTGATCGGCATTGTGACAATGCATTTCATCTTTCTGTCCCGGCTTATAATAATGCATCCAGGCGTGAAACCGCGGCGTGTTGAAAATATTCTTGCGCCGCTTTTCTTGACGGGCCAGATCCACCAGATCGATGACGTCGACGCTCATAAAAACCTCCTCGCTTGTTATATTTCGCAAGAGCGACTGCCTAAATAGATTTATAGCACGGCCACCACCTCGATTTGAAACAATACATTGCCGCGCAACTCGACTTTGAGCGCGTGCCGGGCGGGGCGGTCGTGTTCATCGGGAAACATCCCGAGCCATGCGTTATTGACGGCGTCACGAAACTTTTCCTCTTTTAAATAAACTTTCATATGCGCGATATTATCGGTCGTGCCGCCGGCCTTCTCCATGAATAACTTGAGATTGCGAAACATGGCGTAGGCTTGTTCCACCGGATCATCGGAAAGCACCCCGGTTTTGGCGTCCTTGCCGGAAATTGCCGAGGAGAAAATCAGATTGCCGATGACCACGCCATTGGGAATCGGCGCGCCGTGCTCCATACCTTCGATGTGAATGCTTTTGCGCTTCGCCATGAGAGATGCCTCCTTTGCTCGATAGGTAGCTGTCTCATAGCACGCTGTCGGATGACGGTCTACGGGTTCGGCGGGTCAGCGCCGTGCGCCGATGTTTTCGTGAAATGAACCTGTATGGAGTTGTTACAGAATGGCTTGACGTCGAGAACGCCGGCCGTTCAATGACTCCGGCAGTGAGATCCTGCGACCGGCTTAGGGCTTGGTTAGAAAATCAGTCAGAATCTGAAGAAACTCATCCGTCGCCTCGGCGTGAAGCCAGTGCCCGGCGCGAACGATTGTCACAAGTTCAGCCCGTGTAAATATCGTTCTGATGGATGACAGGTCGGTATCCGCAATGTACTCCGATCGGCCGCCGCGCATGAAAAGAGCCGGTTTGTCATAGCAAGCTGCGGCGATGATCGGCTCCGTCAGGTGATCATAATTTTTGGCCATCGAACCAAGATCGATCCGCCATTGAAAACCGCCGGACGGCAGTCGACTAATATTTTTTATCAAAAACTGCCGGAGCGGGGCTTCGGAGATAGCAGGCGCGAGGGCCGCATCGATTTCGCCGAAACTTTGAAAACTTTGCAGCTCCAGCTCTTCGAGCGCCGCCATCATGGCGCGCTGCGACGGCGGGTAAGCTTTGGGCGCGATATCAACGATTACCAATTTGCTCACCCGGTCCGGGTGACTGGTGGCGAACTGCATGGCGACCTTGCCGCCCATCGAGTGACCGACAACGTGGCATTCCGAGATACTTTCACGCTCCATGAGTTCGCGCAAATCGTCGGCCATGGCCGGGTACGTCATTATTTCGCTATGCGGTGACCGTCCATGATTGCGGAGGTCTACCGTATAGATTTTGTACTTTGGACTAAGCCGTGTGCTGATCGCGCGCCAGTTATCCGACGAGCCGAGGAGACCGTGAAGAATGATGACAGGAAAACCCGATCCTTCGATGCGGCAGTAAAGTTTCATGAGCCAAAAAACAAACTCTGACAAGATTGGCGTTTAAAAGAAAGCCGAAGACGCGCTGATAGTAGGCGGAAGACCGGTTGCTCGCCTGCGAGGCGGTATCGGTGCAACGATTTATGCCCCGCGATTGACGCGCGCGATCTGACGCCGTTCTAACGTGAGTTGAACACGCGAAGTGGGGTGCGCGGTTCGAGTTCCAGCGCTTAGCGCAGGAGATCATCGATCGCCGGGCCTCATCGAGTATGACGCGACCCGTTTTGGTGATGACGTATTAACGATTGCGCGAGGCGCCGTCCTGCCTGATGAATCCCGGCGGACGGCCGCTCCTAGAGCGAATCTCGTACCACCCCCGGTTCCCTGCGACTACGTTGACCTGAGTGCCCGGATCCAGACGGGTAATTAAGGCCGAGTCCTCACTGGGTTCACTGTAAACCGGCGTTGATCTGACGATCGTATGCGCTCCAAAAGTGCTCGGCGATCTGGGGGCCTTCCCCGCGGGTTCTTTGGAGGTGTTGCGCGCGGCAGCTTTAGCGTCGTCCGGTTTTGCTCTGACGTGCTCGTCCGAGCGCAAAGCCTCGACCTTAAGGGCACTCTCGGAACGCGATTGCTGAACGGTTCTCATCTACGGATTGCTGCTTTTTCGGAAGCTCGACGGCTCGAGAACTGGCAGGTGTCGTTGCACCGTCGGAGGCCACAGTGATCTCGGCGGACGTATCTAATAAGAGCTGAACCAAGAGAATCAGAACCAATCCTAGGCCTATGCCTATCCCTAGGGCGATATTCCCTGCCGGGCTCTTAGTACCGGCCGGTGGAAGGGTGCTCAAAACGGCTTTGCCGGCGTTTGTGTCCGTCGTCCCGGAGATCGTATCGATGGCCGTTCGATCATGGCTTTCCTCGTAGCTGGGCTTGTTTTCTGGAGCCCCATTTTTAGAGAAATACTCGATCTCGTCATCGGCAAATCGGGTATGATAGACGATGTTTTTCGCCCAACTGCGGTAACGCAGCATTTCATCGTCGCGCCCGCGCTTTTGCGCCTCGTCCGCGCGCGCCAGGAAAATATCCCTAACCACTTCTCGTTCACGTTCGGAAAGATCGGTAAAGTCTTTGAGCGAGTCGATCTGTTCTCGGTAGGTATCGCTACCATGAAGTCGTATCCAGGCGAGCAGGTGGGACAATTGGGCGGTTCGCCTAGTCGTTGACTGCCGCCGTTCCAGATCCATGTCGGCGACCTTGCTTTGGTCCTGAATGGGCTCAACATAACCGATGGCAGTATGCAAAGTGGTGGTTTGTCCATAACTCTCGAGGCCGTCCATTCCGGAGAGCCCCGGGGAAGCTGCGCTTCGAAGAACTATTCCTGATGGCGCAGCTTGGCGGCTGCTGGACCGGTTCTCGAGTAACCTGATCCCATCAAACTGCATTTGCGCCGGGTCATCCGACATGTCGCTTTGCAAAGGTGAATCATCCATCTGCTCGCGAATGATCCCCATAGGCTGCTGCGAGGCCTCCTTTTTAGTAAGCCGCTCTTGGTAGCCAATGATTTCCTGTTGCAGTTGCCGATTACTGAGCAGCGCCTTGTCGTATCCTTGTTCGAGGTCGAGCAACTGACGGTTGATCGTATCGACCGTCCGCAGCTTCTCCTGACAATCGGCCAGCTCTCGCTCAAGTGCTTGGAGATTATTTTCGAACTCGACGCGGGACTCGGCGAGGGAACGCTCGGCATTGACAAGAGCTGACGGTGCGCTGGCGTTCTCCAGTTCCTCGATTCTCGTCTTGCTTTGCTCGAGCTTTGCCGTGGTCGACTTCAACTCGTTCGCTATCGCGGCAAGCTGCTCATCGAAGGCAGCTCTCTCTAAATCAGATTCCTCGGTCGCTTTTAATCTGGAATGCAACTGCTCCCGGAGGGCTACTGCTTCGTAGTTGAGATTCTGGTTAGAGACTTCTAACCGGCGCTTCTCGGCGTCAAGTTGACTGAACTTACGCTCAGTCGACTCCAGTCTGCTGGCTAGAGCCGAGAGTTGTTCCTGTAATTCTTTATTGGCGTTTTCGAGTTTGCCTAGGTTGTTTTGATAATCATCGGCAGCTGTGCCCGTGTTCGGCCGGGAAAGTTTCGCGGCAAGAGTCGCCACTTCCCGGCGCTTCTTTCTTAATTCCTTTTCAGAGGCAACCAGAAAGGCGCCCAGTAGAGCTATGGTAGCGCCCGCGAGAACGAGCATCCAGGTAATCGTGCCATCCATTGTGGTCTCCCTATTTACATCGGATTTGAACCGGAAAGGCTAATGTTTAGCGCCGCGCAGATACTTCGATCGCGCAAGCCATGCGCTGTCACCGTTCGAGGAGAGAAATTGGAGAATCATTCTATGTTTAGTGGTTCAGTTCAGTTTTGCTCGGAACGGCTGAACCAGGTTCGGCTGGCGCCAAAGTTCAGTCGCCCGAAGCCGATCGCCAAATATGTGCCAATTCTCGTGATTGCTCCGCCAAGCTACTAAAAGTGCTGATAGTGCGCGTCTAAACGAGGGGGGAAGCCGGTCTTGTGTCGCTGCGATTGGTTGACCCATAAACAAAATCGTGAATCCTGGCGAAAATTGTAAAAGGTGGACAGTCAAGCGCGGGTCTCGTTAAGGGATGCGAGACCTACCGGCTCACTGGATAAATGATATTGTCTGGTCAGAAAGCCGGGAATGATTTTTTGCCGCCCGCGCCTCTCGTGACTGGTGAGCGCGGGAATCGTCTCAACCAATCAACAGCGAAGGGTGGTGTTCGTGGCGGGAGTTTTCAGACTGAAAAGTAAGAGCTGTAAAAATTAACGGATATGAATCCTGTGGCGCCATAGACCGATTCATTTGGCAGGTAGCGCCAGGCTGCGGATGTAAGCAACCAGATCTTCAATCTCTTTATCTTTAAAGATTCCTTGCCATGCCGGCATGAAAGAGGAGAGGCCCATCGCTTTACCGCCTTTGGCTATGACATCGCGCAGAAAAGCATCCGTGCGTGCAGTCATTGCCGCGGAATTGGTATGATCGGCCGGACGCACCGGCAGCGATCGCGCTCCAACTCCATCGCCTTTGCCTGCCTCGCCATGACAGGGAGCGCAGTTCTCACGATAGATCCGTTTCCCCTGTTCCATATCGGCGTGGGCATTTGAGCAGCATAGAAGCAGAACGCCGGCGACGATCAGAATCCGCAGCGCGCCATTTTTTGCCCGGCTGAGTCCAAAAAGCATGAATTCGGTTGCAAACATGTTTCACCCAAGGGTACATCGTGATGATCAGATTTGTGGAAAGGCCCGTCGATGAATTGGATATCTACTCTTTTGATGATCCTGGCAACATCTTTCCTCGTATCGCCCCCCGCGCCGGCCGGCGCTGAGACGGAAACGGAAAGGATCGCCCGCGGTCGCTACATCGCAACTGCGATTCAAGGCTGCGGCTGTCACACGCGTGAAAAGCCCGATGGCAGTAAGGATGAGAATTGGCACTATGCCGGTTCGCCCAATCCCGCGCCGCCTGCCGGTCCGCCGGCAAACGCGGGCTGGTCCTCGCCCCGGTGGAAGAAGATTTATGCGAGTAACATCACGCCCGATCCGGAAACCGGCATCGGCAAATGGACTGAAGCCCAGTTCATTAGAGCCATGAAAACCGGCATTACGCCGGACGGACGAGTGCTCGACGCGCAGATGCCGTGGGATGCCTTTCAAAAAATAACCGATCGCGATCTGAAGTCGCTATGGGCGTATCTCAGGACGATCAAGCCGATCAAGAATACGCCGCCCGAAAGAATCCCAGCCGAACAAAAATAACCGGAGCAAACCATGAAATGGCGGTATGCAATCTTTCTTGCTTGCGGCGCATTGACTTTACTCGGCGCGGCGTGCTCCTTTAACTCGGCTCAGGAAACGATCCCTGCCGATTGGGAGCAAGCAAGCTACATCGAGCGAGGCAACTATTTGGTGAATCTATCTCGGCCACTGTGTCGGCTGTCACACTCCCGTTAGCGCCCGATGGCGAATCGGACATGAGCCTTTATCTATCCGGCGTGCCGGCAAAATATGCCGGCACGAAAGTAGGTCGTAGCCAGGTGGCCGGCTTTCCGGGACCAAGGGGCGCGCGTTTTTACGCTGCGAATCTAACTCCGGACCCGGAAACGGGGCTCGGACGCTGGAGCGAGGAGCAGTTCGTCCGGACATTCAAACACGGCGTCAGGTCCGACGGCACCAAGTACGCGACCTCGCCGATGGAGTGGAACATCTATGCCAATATGAAGGAAGAGGATGTTCGCGCTATCTATCGTTATCTTAGAACCATCAAGCCGATACCCAATAAAGTTCCGGCGAACATCCCGCCGAAATAACGTGCTGGACGAGCATTGATTTTGTCCGTTCCGCCGATGAGTGACAGCTGGTTGCGCCGGGAATTGCAACTGCAAACAGTCGCGGTGATATCAACCCGCCTTCCGCAGTTAAAAACTGAGCGAGGGGCAGCCTGGAGAAGCGAAGACACCGGAGTGTTCCGTTTCAAAGTCCTTTTTGATGCTTGGCTCGCCGCTGCGGAAGGTTTGCTCCTCGCTCATGACCTCTCCTTCAACTGCGGAATCCGGGATCATTACGACCGAATCGGCCATCACAATCGAATCCCACTTTTCATCTTTGCGAGAGGCACAGACTCCGGGATCCTGAACCTGCGTCTGTATGCGCCGGCGGTAACGCCGGTGAGACGCTTGAATAAGCGGCGAAAAAAGGTCGGGTCTTCGTAGCCGACCTGCCAGCCAATTTCATCGATGGGCGCGGTTGTTCTTTCCAACCGCCGCTTTGCTTCATCCACGCGCAGGCGCTGGACATACTCAATGGGCGTGTGACCCGTTGCGTTCTTGAAGCGCCGTTTGAAGGTGCGCTCAGCGATGCCGGATTGGCGCACCGCTTGCTCGATCGGGCTTGGCACCGAGAAATGCTTGTTGAGCCATTTCTGAGTCTCTTGAATTACGGCGTCGCCATGATCCGTAGCTGGTTCGAACATGACATAGGGAGACAAGCCGTCGGCATGCCATTGAAATGCGAAAAACTTGGCGATGGCTTGCGCGGCTGTGGGACCGGCATGCTGGGAGATCAAGTAGAGAATCAAATCGTGCCATGCCGTGGACGCGCCGGACATGATGAATTGATTATTTTCTCCGATCGCAACCAAGGCTTTCTCCACGCGCAAACGAACACCGGGAAAGTTTCTTTGGAAAGTCGGCGCGTAAATCCAGTGAATGGTTGCTTCTTTGCCCTCCAATAAACCGGTTTCCGCCAACAGTAGTACGCCGGAGCACGTCGAACACAACTGCGCGCCTTTGGCATGCATCTCGGTTAACCAACGAACGATGCTCGGATATCTGCCTTTAAGCCACTCGCCCCGCGCAACGATGACCGACGGTACAATGATCACATCGGTCGAATCGATGTCATCGATGGATCGCCCGGCTGGGATCGGCATACCGCTGGCAGTGTGCGTCAGGCCGCGAACTGGGGGCGACGATTTCCACGGTGAACGGCGGATCGCTCGGTAAAGCATCATTGTAAGTGGAAAGCAGAGCGAACGAATTCAACACGTCGTGGAGTCCGATTAAGCGTCGAGGCCATGACCTCGGGAATAGCCAAGAGACTGACGCTAATCGATTTTTTTCCACCCTTCATTTTCTTTCCCTCTGGCACGAACGAACCTGTTTTGACCGTTTTCGCTCTTCTACCGACAGGCTCGAGAGATTATTTTGACTGGCGTGAAAACAAATCTACCTTAGGAGGATAGAACGATGAAGGTCAACGAGCAAAAGCTAAATGAGCTTCGTGGAAAAAGCGATCAATGATCTGGCGGCGGGTTATGGCGGAGTGATGGTCGCTTTGGGAGATAAACTCGGCTTGTACAAGGCAATGGCAGGACAGGGTCCCTTAAGCTCCACGGAGGTCGCCAAACTAGCTGGTTGCGCAGAGCGGTATGTGCGCGAATGGCTCAACAGCCAGGCAGCCGCGGGTTATGTCGTCTATCACCCGTCCAGCGAGACTTACGAGCTCACACCCGAGCAGGCGATGGTGCTCGCTAACGAGGACAGCCCGCTTTTCCTGCCGCCCGCCTGGGAAGTGCCGGCGTCCATGTGGTTCGATGAAGAGAAAACAATCGAGGCGTTCCGCACCGGGCGAGGCATCGGCTGGGACGAGCACAACCCGCGACTGTACCGGGGTGTCGCCGCCTTTTACCGAAACGCATACCAGGGCCAGTTAGTTTCAGATTGGCTACCCGCTCTGGAAAACGGCACGGAGAAGTTAAATGCCGGGGCCAAGATCGCCGACGTCGGCTGCGGCCACGGACACTCGACGATCATCATGGCCGAAGCGTTTCCTCGGATCTCGATTTTGGGGCTTCGACATTCACCCGGATTCGATCGATGCCGCGCGAGGGAATGCTAAAAAGCGCAGTATCGGCGATCGTGTTACCTTCGAGGTTGCGGATGCCAAGAACTATCCCGCGCAAGGGTTCGATTTGATCTGTTTCTTCGATTGTTTGCACGATATGGGAGATCCAGTGGGCGCGGCGCGCCACGCGCGCGAAGCGTTGTCGCCAAACGGCTCCGTCATGCTCGTCGAACCGTACGCCAACGACCGGGTCGAAGATAATCTAAATCCCATCGGACGCCTTTACTATTCCGCGTCGACGACGCTCTGCTGCGCGCATTCATTGTCCGAAGAAGGGATGGCGCTCGGAGCCCAAGCGGGCGAGAAGAAGTTAACGAAGATTTTAAAAGAAGCTGGATTCCGGACTATCCGGGCGGCCAAGAAAACCCCGTTTAACCTGATTCTCGAAGCTCAACCTTAGAGTAGGCGGTCCAGAAATGAGCGATTTAGGAGCTAGCGCGGGCTTGCCGCGCTAGCTCCTTTTGTTAAGATAAGCCAGCTGCCCGGCTTCCCCGTCCCGCTCGCGGCCGTGGTTCTACTGCCGATCTGACCCGGACGGGAGACTTCAACAGGGCATCAGTCGGGACGGTACAAATTACCCAATCTTCCCATGGAGTGGAATATCTATGCGGAATATGTAGTAAGAGGTTCTTCGGGCCATGTATCGACAGCACCAGAGAATCATCGACTTAGTCGTGGCTCACCGGACCGATTTTCGAACCTCTGAACAAACACTATTCAAGAAGTTTTTTATTGACGGTCTGACAATCGCGTGGTCTAACGGTGCTGATGTGCCCCTGAAAGCGTATATGGGGCAGTTGTACTCAACATAGACTCCGGCCAGAAAACCAGGCGCGTCATCTAAGAAAGCCAAAACTGGCGAACTAGCTCTAGCGACCGGAGGCATGAATATGGTTAAAGCCTGTAGCGTCGGAATAGTTCTGGCTCTGTGGTTATTCGCTAGTTGTCGACGCCCGGGGACAAGCCATTGATATTGCCGCGGCAAAGAAGGAGGGCAAGGTGGTCGTCTACGGCAGTGTGGTGCCGCAGGCGATGGAAGAGCTGCACAAAAATTTTGAATTAAAGCACGGCATCAGAGTCGACTATTGGCGCGGGTCCTCGACCGCGGTAGCTGAGCGCGCACAAAGCGAATGGCGCGCCAGCCGGCCCGCATTTGACGTGGTCGAGTCGAGTTGGGATGTCATGGCTTTAATGAAAAAGGAAGGGATTTTCGCACCTTATGTTCCGCCGTCTGCACAAAGCTTTGCCGACCAGTTCAAGGAAAAAGATGCTCTGATCACGCCGTGGCGTATCTTGCCGATCAGCATTCTTTACAACACCGAATTGGTCAAAGCCGCTGACGCTCCCAAGAGTTTAGAAGATCTCCTGAACTCTAAATGGAAAGGAAAAATCAGCATGCCTGATCCCTCGCGGCACACGACGACGGCAAAGTTTTTATGGAATCTCGAAAAACTGATGGGGCCGAAATGGCGCGAGTATGTGAGAGGTTTGGCGAAGCAACAACCGCTTCTGCTGGAATCCCTGGCGCCGGTAACTCCGGCGATCATAAAAGGAGAAGCGCAGGTCGGCATCGCCTACATAAAATTCGTCAAGCAATACAAAGGTCCGGTTTCTTATGTCGCCGCTTGATAAATATCTCTCCGACCCTAATCACCTGGCGCTTGGAGCCAAAGCGGCGCGCTCAAACGCGGGCCGACTCTACATCGAGTACGCAGTTTCCGCCGAAGGGCAGAGAATCATCGCACAAGACGGCGAATTCGTCCTGGCGCCCGGTGTCTACCCGCCGATTCAAGGCGCTGAGAAGGTGACTCCGAACATGATACCCATGGACAATCCGACGCAGGAGGAGGCAAAGAATTTAAGTAGCGAGTTTCGCCAGATCTTCTTTGCCCAATGAATCACCGCGGCGCATTGAAGTGAACAGCACAATCGTGATTCAGTTGCATTCTCTAGGAGGTGCTGAAAAAAACCTCTTGCAGGCTGGGCAAAAAGATCAAGATACAAGGCTCGGGAAAATCGGCGGCCGGAGGCGTACTACAGTAGGTTGCAGCGAGGCGATTGAGCGGCAACGAAGCAAATGGGTCTTTTTCAGCAGTCTGCCAGAAACAACGAAAGGAAGATAAAGCGATGGAAGAGACGATCGTTTACCTTAACGGCGCATTCGTACCGGAGAGCCAGGCAAAGGTTTCGGTGTTGGACAGCGGCTTTAACGCCGGTGACGGCGTGTATGATGTGACCCGCACGTTCCGCCATAAACCGTTCCGGCTGCGGGAGCATACCGAGCGGCTGTTTCGCTCCCTTCAATATACCCGCATCGACTGCGGCATGTCGCTGGAGGACATGGAAAAGACGACGTTGGAGGTTTTGGAGCGCAACAAGAAGCTCTTACGCGATAACGAAGACTGCGCCCTCTGGCAAGTAGTGAGCCGGGGCGTTCGCTCCATGCGAGGCAATCGCGTGAGCGGCCGCGCCACCGTGACCGTCTATCCTGTGATTGTCAATTTTCCCGAGTTTGCGAGTTTTTATGTCGAGGGCGCGCCGCTGGTCATTCCGGCTACCAGACGCATACCGCCACAGTGCCTCGAGTCCAAAGCAAAGATCACCAACAAGATGAATCACAACATGGCGGCGTTCGAGGCCAAGCAGGCCGATCCCAGGGCGATTCCGTTGATGCTCGACATCGATGGCAACCTCAGCGAGACCAGCGCGCACAATTGTTTCCTGGTCATCGACGGCAAGCTCTGCACGCCCTCGGACAGGAACGTCCTCGGCGGCATTACCAAAGCGGCGATCTTCGAGCTCGCCAAACAGTTGGGCGTGGAGGTCGTCGAGGGAAACTATACGCCATTCGATCTGTACACCGCCGAAGAGGCTTTTCTAGCTAGCACCAGCCCGACATTCGTTCCGATCAAGACGGTCAACGGTCTGCAAATCGGCAAGGGTGCACCGGGACCGATAACGCTGCGATTAATCGGCGCCTGGAACCAAATGGTCGGACTAGACATCGTCGATCAGGCTTTGAGCCATCTCGACAAGGCGGAGCGTGATCGTCTGATGACTCTTTGGCAAAGCAAGAAGGCCGCCTAGCTTAGCCGGCTGCTGAAAAGACTCATATGCTTCGTTGCGCTCGCCTGATTCGCTTCAACGTACTGAAGCGTACGCCTCAGCTCAGCGAACTTCGCGCGTCTTGCCTCTGAGATCTTTTAAGCAGCCTGCAAACACAGTTTTTCATCACTGTGCAAATCCATTCCACAGGCAGTTGCTCTTCATATGAACCTTCCCAGCAATAAAAAAATAAAAGTTATTTTTTACGGTGTCGGCGCGATCGGCAGTGAGGTGGCTAAATTTGGTTTGAGCCGCCCAGGGCTGGAGGTAGTCGGGGTTATCGATTCTGATCCAGGCAAAATTGGAGTCGATCTCGGCACGGTTCTAGGACTTGAGAAAAACCTCGGCATAAAAGTGAGCGGCGATCCCGCTGCGCTCTTCAGCGAGGTTGAAGCGGATGTCGTGGTGCTCACAACCGGTTCCTTCCTGCCGGCCATATACGATCAGCTCGAGACCGCAGTCCAGGCCGGGCTCAATGTGGTCACCTCGGCAGAGGAGCTCGCTTTTCCAACTTTGCAAAGCGCGCAGCTGGCCGAACAACTCGATCAGCTCGCCAAAGAAAAGGGCGTTACGATCAAGGCCGCCGGTATCAATCCCGGCTTCGTGATGGACAGCCTCATCGTATTTCTAGCGACAGCCTCGGCGGATATCGAACATGTGTGGGCGAAACGGGTGGTGGATTGTTCGCTGCGGCGCAGACAGCTGCAAATGAAGGTGGGAGCGGGTCTGCGGGTTGATCAGTTTAAGGCCAGTCTCGGCAGTAAAATTTTCGGCCATCTCGGACTGATGGAGTCGGCGGCGCTCGTGGCTGACGCACTCGGTATGGTTCCCGATCGAATTACCCAATCCGTCGAGCCGGTGATCGCGGAAGGCAACGTCGAGTCGGAACACGTAAAAGTAAAATCCGGTGAGGTTTCCGGCATGCGCCAGGTCGCGCGCTGTCTAAGCAACGGCAAGGAATGCGTCAGCCTCGAAGTGCTTTTTTGCGTGGGAGCGACGGAGCCGCAGGATCGGATCGTGGTTAAGGGAATGACTAATATCGATGTCGCGATCAAAGATGGCATTGCCGGTGACCAGGCCACCGTGGCGATTCTGATTAACGCTGTTGCTCCGATTTTGGAAGCCAAACCCGGACTCCTGACGCCAACCGGAAAAAGCATCGCCGAAATCACGTGGCGCTGCCCTGTGGATGTGGGCTACTGATTCGCGCATGCCTGGGACAAACATTTCTCAGGTTGTAATCACCCGTGTCTCGAACCATGGAGATTCAAGACGCGACCCTAATCCCTGAATCGCGCCGTAAGCGCGCATCGCTCAAGGTCACGAAGCGACGCCAATTATGCTGGCGTGAACCATCAAAATAATACAGAACAACGCTCCGCGATAGCAAAGAGCCCCGGATCGTTATTCACTGCGAAACTATTCTCCTCCATCTTACCGAATCATTGCGGGCATGCCGCAGGCATGCTACCGTTAGCTATGGCTAATATTCAAGTTAAAAATATTCCCGAGAAACTGCACAATCAGCTTCGTCGCTATGCCCGGGAGAAGGGCTGCACCCTAGGGGAGATCATTTTAGAAGCCATCGAGCGAGAGGTTTCGCGGCGAGAATGGCACAAACGTTTTTCGGGCCGCCCTTCAACGCAGCTTCGTAGCTCGGCGGCTAAGCTGCTCGAGGAAGAACGCTGGCATCGCGACAGTGATCTTCTGTGAGTCGCTATGTTATCGACGCCTCCGCGGCCGCGGAGTACCTTCTTCGAACATCCTTGGGGCTCAAAGTTGCTAACATCATTGAAGATGGTCTCTTGTTGGCCCCTGAGTTATTGGATGTGGAAGTGCTCTCGGTTCTAAGACGCGCTGTATTGCGCCGGCAGCTTGACGAGCAGCGCGCATTGCGCGCCCTCGAAGATCTTATGAGTTGGCATATCGATCGTATTCCTCATACATCGCTCCTTTGGGCAGCATGGCAACACCGTAATAATGTGAGCGCTTATGATGCGTTTTATGTAGCGGCAGCAAGTCTATGTGACGCGCCGCTTATCACCGCGGATGGTCCACTTTCGCGTGCGCCTTCGCTTGGAATTGTGGTTGAGAACGTACGATAAGCCGCTACTGGATCCGTGAGCCGCCAAATCGAGCCGAGAAAAGGTTTTTATGTCCTTTATCGCGGGGTCCAATTGGGCCCATATTGCGCCGGAAACGCTATCTGAGGCGGCGATATTAAGAAAGGCTCGAACTTGAATTCAGGCGTGCAGGTTAAGTGGACATCAAGATTCGAGACGCGACCCCAACGGGCCTCAATGATGTTGGCGGTGGGATTTTTGTTGTTTTTTGCCGTCGGCGGCTATTCTGCCGAGCTCAAAAAACTCAGCCTGGCATATTCCACAGTGGGTCCGTCAGGAAGCGGACTGTGGATGGCCAAGGAGATCGGCGCCTTTGAGAAATATGGCATCAACGCCGACCTGATTTTCATTTCATCCGGCCCGGTAGTCGTTCAGGCGCTGATCGGCGGCGACCTTCACGGCGGGTTGGCGGCAACCAATGCGGTAATCTCGGCAGTGATGGCCGGTGCTCCGCTGGTCTCGGTGATGAGTCTGGTTAACCGCCCCTACTTTCGACTGTGGGTACAGCCGGAGATTACCCGGATCGACGAGCTGCGCGGCAAGACTTTGGGCGTTTCCCGGTTCGGATCGGTGACTGACAATCTGACGCGGATTTTGCTTCGCAAACAAGGGTTGGATGGCGCGGTCAACGTGCGGCAAATGGGCGGCACGGCAGAAATGTCGGTCGCGTTTGGGCGCCGGCAAATTGCCGGCGCGGTCTTAGCGGTGCTGCGCGTGGATGCGCCGGTGAGGATGCTGGTGGATTTGGATGAACTGGGGATTCAGTACTCCAACGTTGTGATTGCGGTACCTCAGGACTTTTACCGCCGCTCTTCACCGGCCGTGGAAGGAATGGTGCGGGCGTATCTTGAAGGTGTCGCGGCGGTCAACCAGCAGAAGGAAATGGCATTCAAGGTAATCGCGAAATATACCCGCCTCAAGGAGCCGAAGTTGATCGAAGAAATTTACAGCGACGCAGTTAAATTTTTGGATCGCATACCACGGGTGGAACAAGAAGCGATTGCACCGATTGTGGAATTCATGGGCAAGAAGCCCATTTCGGTCGAAACGATCGCCGACAATCGCATCATCGACAAGCTCGTAAGTGAAGGTTTTATCGATCGACTTTACAGGAATCGTTAATCCGACGTCTCCACCCAACATTTGTCGTGATTGAAAAAACTCAACCGACTATCTCGCTGTCACCGAACACGAACGATAATGGGTAAAAGTTCCGTAAAAAATCTGTTCTCCATGATGATTCGTATGCTAACGAGCACGGTAGAAGAAGGGCGAATTACGGAAACAAACCTGAGACTTACCGGCCGGCAATGCATGGAAAATAGATAACGGGAGCCGGTAATGTCATGAGGCCTCCATGATGGGCCACAAAATTTGCTCGCAAGATCGGCAGCCATATTCACCCTGGTCGCACAGGTATATTGGATGAGAAGTTTCTCCGAAGAAACTGCACAACTTGCTCCCCTGCAAAGTTTCGATCCACAGGCTTTTGTGGGCGATAGCGATGCCCCGCAAGAGATTCGCAGCTTCGTTTTAGCGTTGGCCCTCATCTATAACGATTGCAAAAACGGGATCTTTAGTAACTTGCTTTTGGCTGAAGCAAAACCAGATAGTCAGTTCCCGGTTTCCCGGTCTTGGGGTACGTATAGTGGAATGAAGCTTCATTACGTAAGACTTCATTGCGCTCTTATACATGAACTGCTGAAGCTAATTGAGGCTAATCAGGCGGCCATTAACCATCCATTCTTTATTTCAGTAGTTAGATCGCTACCTAGCAGTGTGCGCGTCGAATGGAATTCTTTAGTTGATGCTTCCCTGTCAAAAGCAACTTCAACGCCTTTAACGAAATCCTTGTTGATGATTCGTAACAAAGTGTCGTTCCATTACGATCCGAGAGAACTGTATAGAGGCTACCGAGAGCATTTCTTTTAAAAGCGCCGATTCAATCGAACCGGCGTTTATTTCGAGAGGAAGCAACATGAAAGGTTCCAGATTTTATTTTGTAGATGCTGCTGCAGAAGGATATTTACAGTCGCAGGCCGATAACAAACAATTGACCGACTTGATAAATCGTTTGGCAGACATAACCACCGACTTAAACCAAACGATCATGTTGATAGTTGATCGGTTCATCCAGAAGCGTGGCTACGCCTATAAAGACCATAAATGAAGTGGACCTAAAAACGTTGTTCCTGTCAGATGTACTAACCAGCGGAGGTCGTATGTTTCGGATGCCTTAGTCAAATCAGAAAATGGAAGCTAAGAACAACCATAACAAAAATTGGGAGATCCAGAGATGAAGAGCATCGCATTGATCGCAGCTGGTTTGTTTCTATCCCTATCAAGCACAGCCTTTGCCCAAGATGCAAAACTGATCGAGGCGGCTAAAAAAGAGGGAGGCAAAGTAGTGGTTTACGGCTCTCTCGATTCCGATACGGGAGATGCCATCGGCAATGCCTTTCTAAAGAAGACCGGAATCAAAATGGAATATTGGCGGGCGTCGTCGACCAAGGTCATGGATCGGGCCACGAGCGAATACCGCGCCGGCAAACCGCTTTTTGACGTGCTCATTAACAATGCCAGTCCGATGCAGATCCTTTTCAAGGAAGGAATTGTAGGCAAGTACGACTCTCCTTCGGCCAAAGGTTTTGCAAAGGATGTGATCGATCCTGACTTGGGTCCAAGATATCGCAACGTGATCATTGGGATTATCTATAATAAAGATGCCATCAAGCCTGCGGACGCTCCGAAATCTTTGGAAGATCTGGTCAAGCCTCAGTACAAAGGCAAAGTAGTTATGGCTGATCCGAGGCAACACACGACGACTACGCAGTGGCTTGCCAGCCTTCATAAAGTCATGGGACAGGAAAAGGCAGATAGATTCATCCGCGATTTGGCAGCAACCAAGCCGGCGCTGGTGGAATCGTATATTCCGGCCGCGGAGCGGGTGATAACCGCAGAGACGCCTATCGCGATAGCTTTCGTCAGGTATGTTTTTCTCTACGGGCAAAAAGGAGCGCCGCTTGATTACGTGAGATTGGGGAAGATGTTAGGCGATGGACATCATATTGCGTCCAGCAGTAAGGCATCGAACCCGAACGCGGCAAAGGCCTTTATCGATTTCTTTCTCGGTGACGAGAGTATGGAGCTCATGACCAAAATCGGAGGCGAGTTCGTAAATCGCCAAGGCATCAAGCCGCCGTTACCCGGTGCGGACAAGATCCAATTTGTCGAGATGCTCGATCTCGATAAAAATGCATATCAAGAAAAAAGCAGGGAGTACGGAAAACTTTTTAGCAAGTAGCCGGCAGCTCGGCTCTGTGTTTTATTCCGCCGTGAGGAAACGATGGACAAAGCCAAATATGTCACGCTAGACGGTATAAGAACCAGATATTTCGAGGCCGGAACCGGCGATAACCTCGTTCTTATTCACGGGGGAAAGTTCGGGACATTTTATAGCGCTTATCACTGGAGCTTGAACTTCCACGAGCTGAGCCAGCACTTTCATGTTTACGCATTCGATAAACTAGGAATGGGCGATACCGATAATCCTAAAAGCGACGCGGATTATACGATGGCCGCAGTGATCGAGCACACCCGTGCTTTTGTACGAACTCTCGGGATAACAAACGCTACGTTGGCGGGCCATTCCAGGGGAGCTCTGCCGGCGGCGCGCCTCGCGGTCGATCACCCCGAATTGGTTAAAGCCCTGATAATCTTTGACAGCAACACTCTCCCTGCGGAAGATGCGTCACTGCCATATGATTTCTATACGAAATTGGAAGTCGGCGCGCCCGCCGTTCCGGATCGAGAGTTTATTTTAAAAGAGCCCATCGCCAACTCCTACTCGCATGAGCACATCACTGAAGATTTCGTTCAAGAGATGCTGAGAATAGGCCGGCTCCCAAGGACCCTCGACGCGCGAAAGAAGATGGAGCGTTTTCTCGATGAGGTATTTCTTCCGAGTATGCGCGAGAAAAAGTATGAGACCCTGAAACTGATTCAAGCCGGAGGATTGAAGGCTCCGACGTTGATCATCTGGGGCATCAACGATCAGTCCTCCCCCATGAAGCTGGGAATCGATTTACTTCACGTGATCAGCTCGGTGGTAGATAGGACGGAATTCCACGCATTTAATCATGCAGGTCATTATGTGTTTCGAGAACAGGCGAGACACGTTAATCGATTGATAATCGATTTTGTGAAGAGCTTATAAACCGCCCCTTAACTCGTCCTGCAAACCACTACTCGTACAAACTCTTGATAAACCCGCTGTCCTCGATCGATTTCAGGATACTGGCATCTACGAAGGAGCTTGGATCGGCGCCTTTGGCTTTGGGGTTGTCTTTGGCGAGACTCTCCAGGACGGTTTTGATTCCCGTCGGTGACGGGTAGGGGATCCGGTCGAAGTAGAGCTCGGCGTACTGATCGTAAGTGCGCTCGGCGTATTTTGCTTGATCCGCATCCATACGCATCTTTTTAAGTATAATGCGCACGCTGTCTTTCTTATTTTTCTTGAAATAAGCGATGCCCTCGACGAAGGCCCGAAGGACCCGAGTCGCTTGATCACGGTTGGAGCGCAGGTAGCTGCGTGTCGATACAATCATGCTCTGAAGATAGTGAATGTTCATCTTGGCGAGATCGGCGATGACGCGAAAGCCGTGATCCTCGGCGATGAAATAAGACGGATCGGTCAGCACCGCGCCGTCGACCAATTTCTTTTGCAGGCTGATCAGCATGGTCGGCGAGGAGCCAACTTGCAATATCTGCAGCTCGTCGGGACGAATCTTCCATACGTCGAGGACCATCGTCAGCACGGCGTGGGATGAAGAGCCGAACGTAGTAATCGCGATTTTCTTTCCTTTGATCGCTTCCGGCGTATCGATTTCGGGCCGCACGAGAATTCGATGAACTCCTTTATTGTTCTGCGCCGCGACCATGACGACGTCGGCGCCCTTGAGGGCTGAGGTGATCACGGCCCCGCCGCCCGCGGTGGCGAACTGAATATCGCCGGCAAGCAAGGCATTGACGCCGCGCGCTGCGCCGCCGCCGATGAAGATCGCTTCGGCTTCGATGCCGTGCTTTTTGAAAAAGCCGCGCTCCTCGGCGACCCAGATCGCGCTGTTGGTCGGGCTGAATGCGCCCATGCCGATCCGAATTTTATCCAGACCCCAGACGTTTGCCGCAAAAGCGGTCATGACAACTGCTAAGAACACACCAAGTTGAAACATTGCTCTGATCCTTTCACCGGAAATATCCCTTCGGTGATCGACTGATTGGGACTTCCTTTCGAGCCGATGTGTGTCGGAGTATATTCGTCGAAAATGATGCGGGCAAACGCATACGCGATTGCCTTCTTCATACCGCCCTGAGCCGTACCAGGGCAGCGCCTCCTCTTGCACATAGGATCGTGCTCTAGTAGATCCGATGAAAAGCTAAAGAAAACAATCATGGCTAATACAGGCGAAGCACCCAAAGAGTCCAGGCCATCCTCCCTCAAGCGGGTCATCGGAAGGAGGATGCTGCTGTTCTTTATCATTGGCGATATCCTGGGAGCAGGCATTTACGTGCTGGTCGGCAGGGTGGCAGGCCATGTCGGGGGCATGCTGTGGCTGCCGTTTTTGCTCGCCTTCGTCCTCGCGGTACTGACCGCAGCTGCGTACTCCGAGCTGGCGGGAAAATATTCCCAAGCGGCGGGCGCGGCGCTTTACGTCAATAAGGCATTTAAAATTCCTTTCGTGACGTTCATCGTGGCGTTCGCGGTTATGATGAGCGGTGTGACTTCAGCAGGCGTCTCGGCCCAGGCCTTCGGCGGCCGATATCTCGCCGAGTTCGTAACACTACCGGTTATTGCCGGCGCGCTGATCTTTCTCGCACTTGTAACCCTGGTAAACTTTGTCGGAATTTCCGAGTCCGTCAAGGTGAATGTGACGCTCACCGTCATCGAAGGTTCCGGCTTGGTCGTGATTGTCGTCATTGGAATTTATGCGTTACTTACCGGCGAAGGCGATCCGGGCCGGGCGTTAGAGTTCAACCCGCGCGCTGGCGCTTTTCTCAGTGTGCTGCAGGGGACCGCGTTGGCCTTCTATGCGCTGCTCGGTTTTGAAGATTCGGTTAATCTTGCGGAAGAGGCGAAGGATCCGGCGAGGGATTTTCCTTACGCGCTGTTTGGCGGCATCGTCGTAGCGGCGGTCGTCTACATGGCGGTAGCCTTTACCGCCGCTATGCTGGTCGACACTCAGACGTTGACGAATTCTTCCGGACCGCTCCTTGAGGTGGTCAAGGTTGCGGGCCTGCCGTTTCCGCCCAAGCTGTTCGCGTTGATCGCGCTATTCGCCGTCGCCAATACCGCTCTCATGAACATGATTATGGCGTCGCGTCTGGTCTACGGCATGGCCTGTCAGCGCGTCGTGCCAGCTATATTTGCCAGTGTCCACCCGGTACGCGGCACCCCATGGGTCGCGATCCTGTTCACGACCGCAATCGCTGCTGTGCTGGTGGCTACCGGAGATATCGGCGGCCTGGCCGAAACCACTGTGCTCTTGCTGCTGTGCGTATTTGCGCTGGTCAACGTATCCGTGCTGGTGCTGCGGCGCGACCGGGTCGATCATGAGCACTTTCGCGCACCGACATGGATGCCGGTTCTCGGCGCTTTGGTGTGCTTGATCCTGGCCCTACCGATCACCGGCCGCGACACCGCTGTTTATGTGCGAGTGGGCGTGCTGATTGCGATCGGCGTCGTCCTGTGGTTTGTAAACCGGCTATGCATCGGTAGGGTGAGCGAGATCGACGCAAGCCAAATAGTGCGGGACAGGTGACGGTTTACCCATCGGTGTGATTTGACTTGGAGACGATGTTTATAGTAACCATTCTTGTTCTGGCGACTCCACGGACGTATTTTTCTTTGTCACACTCAAGTTGAAAACATTTTATCGTTGTTGTCGGAGCAACCACGATTCACCTAGTCTACCGGCATTCGCCATTATCAATCCGCAGCCGCAACTCATTCGAGAGCAGATTCGATGCGATGCTTGCTGTCGTGTCTGAAATGCTTAAGAAGCTTCCTTTGACGTGTAGCTGGAGCGCTGATACAACGCCAAAGATCGCCGCATAAAAGGAGAGACATTGCGCTATGAAACAGACAGTCATTCTCATTCTGCTGCTTCTATCTGCTTTGATCCTTGCGCACTCCGGCAGAGCCGAGACGGTTCGCGCCGGGTATACGTCTCGAGATCTTAACTACCTACCGTTTTTCATCGCGCGCAAGCACTTCCATCCTAAAGAAGGTTTGCAAGTCGATCTTGTGAGCATCGGCCGGAGCGATGTTCAGCTTCAGGCGCTGGTCACCGGCGATCTTCATTTTGCTAATATCAATGCCGACGGCATTATCATCTGGAACGAGCGCAGCGGTGGCGGCGGCGAGCTGAAGGTTGCCGCGGGTTCGAGCAACGCCGCGCCTTATCTTCTGGTCGGGGCAAAAAACATCAAGCGGATCGAGGATCTCAAGGGACAGAGACTTGGGGTTGCGAGCTTGCGCGGCGGCGCCACGTCCATTCTGCTGTCTTATCTCAAGAGCAAAGGGCTTGTTTATCCGCGGGATTTTTCGATGGTGGTGATCGCGGGCGGCACGCCGGCGCGTCTGAGCGCTCTTGAAAGCGGCGCCATTGCCGGCGCCGTCTTGGGGATTCCCTACGGGGACATTGCCGTCGACAAAGGATTCCCGAGCCTGGGCGACACGATGGAGGTGATCTCGACCTATCAATTCAATTCCATCAATATAAATCCGGCATGGGCTGAAAAAAATCGCCCCTCAGTGGTCAAATTCATCAAGGGCCACATTCAGGCTTTGCGCTGGATTTATGACCGGCCTGCCGAAGCCGCGGATTTTTTAACGAAGGAGCTTGGCCTGCAGGCGCCTTACTCGCGTCGCGGGATCGATTATTACATCAAGAAAAAAGTCTATGCCGTAAACGGCGAGGTGACGTTGCCGGGGCTCAAAGTGAACATTGAGGTGCAGGCGCAGGACGGGGTGCTGAAAGAGCCGCTGCCGGGACCGGAAAAATATATCGATGTGAGTTATCTGCGCCAGGCGCAGAAAGAGCTAGGACTGTAAGGAGATCATCGGAGAGCTTGTTATGGAAAAGTTTAAAATCGTTGATGCGGATTCCCATATCGAGGAGGTGACTCAGATCTGGGATCATCTAGAGCCGGAGTTCCAATCACGGCGACCGTTTCCCGTCACTCTCGAGAAGAATATCGGCCACACGAATCTCAACGCGTTCTGGTACATAGACGGAGCTGCGGTGCCGAAACTCGAGGGGCCCGGCACGATCCTGATTGCGACGCCGCTGACTTCAACCTACGCGCAAGCCAAGCCGTTCAGCGTCGGCAGCCAGGGCCTTACCGATGTCAAGGCGCGTTTGAGAGATCTCGACGATTTTGGTCTTGACGTTCAGGTTATCTATCCCACCTTGTTTCTCGCCACGTTAACCGATGACCTGGTCTTCGAAGCTGCGCTGATGCGCGCGTACAACAGCTATCTCGCGCGCGCCTGCGCTCAGGCTCCGCATCGTTTGAAATGGGCGGGTGTCGTGCCGCTGCGCTCGCCGGCCGAGGCAGCCAAAGAGGTGCGGCGTTGCAAGGAACTCGGCGCCTCGGCGATCACCACGATGGGAACAGCCGGTGAGAGACTCTTGCACGATAAGTCCTTATTCCCGGTTTATGCGGAAATGGAACGGCAGAACCTGCCGTTTTGTGTTCACGTCGGCTGGAGTCATCCCGGGCTCAACCAGAGCTGCGAGAATATTTACATGTCGAGGATCTCATTCACCCTGCCGGTGCTCGCGGCCTTCTGGTCCATCCTCGGCGGCGGCGTATTGGATGAATTCCCTCGCTTGCGCGTGGCCTTCCTTGAGGCCGGCTCGGAGTGGCTGCCGTACTGGATCGGCCGGATGGATCACTACTATCACGCCGATACCGGCAATGCGCGGGGCGGGTACATGCCAAAAAAGCGTCCGCCGCAATACTTAAAAGAAGGGCGGGTGTTCTTCACCTGCGAAGCCGAGGAGGCGTCGTTGCCGCAGGTCCTCGAGCTGCTCGGCGAGGACCAGATGATGGCTTCCGCGGATATTCCGCACGGTGAAGCGCGTGAGCGCTCCATGGACGTCGTGCGCGCCCGCAGCGATCTTTCCGAAACCGTAAAGAAAAAGATCCTCGGCGAGAATGCTGTCGAGATTTTACGATCTGTAGTGCGCCGCGTCTATTATCTCTCACACGGCGCTTAGGCTCTTAGCACGCTGCTCAAAAAGATCCAAAGGCGAGGCGCGTGAAATCGAACCTCGACGCGCTGGAGGCGTACGCCTGCAGTACGTTGACGCGAGAAGTTTAAGAGCAACGAAGCGTATGGGTCTTTTTCAGCGGCGTGTAAACGCCGGCAAGACTTCTTGTCCCAAAAGGTCCACTTGTTGGTGCCAATCGGCATAGCGGAAACGCAGATCATAAACGATGTGATCGGCGCCGGCGTCTTCATAGGCGCGCGTCTCACGGATCACATCTGCCGGCGTTCCCGCCAGGATCAAACCCCGGATATCATCCAATCTTGAAAACACGCCGCTCGGCGGTTTAACCCAGGTTGGAAACTTGTTGGCCTCTCGCAGCAATGACTCGATGCTTATCTTGCTCAGCGCTGTCTCGCGATCTTTACTGACGCTGGTAAAGGGCATCACCGCCGCGCTAAGCATCGGTCTGTTCGCGTTTCGACAGAGCTCTCGCAGGTAACCGATGAGTTTCTCGAAAGTCGCCAAGGTGGTTCGCGCCGGCATCCAGCCGTCGCAGTACTCCACCGCGCGCCGGCAGGCGGCCGGTGTGCCACCGCCGTACCAGATTGGAATCGGGCGAACCGGACAGGGCTTCAGCGCGACTTCGGCAAACTGAAAATAGTCATCTTTAAAAGAGACCCTTTCACCCGCCCACAACCGCCGGCAAATCTGCACGTTGCTTCTAACCAACTCGGCGCGTTGATCGATCGCCGTCGGGTAACCTGCCGCGGCGAACTCGTGCGGGAATCCGCCCAAACCAATGCCCATGATGACGCGGCCGCGCGAAATCACGCTCAAACCGGCAAAGAGTTGCGCTAGGTGGATCGGGTGGCGATGGCAAATCGCCATCGAAGTCCCCAGCGATATGCTTTTTGTCACAGCGGCAATCGCCGAAAGCAGCAACAAGCCTTCAACGTGAGTATTGTCGCTGCCCTCGATACCATGCGGTTCGAACACCAGGTGATCCCGCACCCAGACAGAGTCGAAGCCATAGGTCTCCGCGCGTCGCGCCCCTTCAAGGCAATTTGCCACTGATGCATGCTCGCAGAAATGCGGTAGCAGCAGCCCGAACTTCAGGTTTGTCCCCATAACGTAATCGCAGCCGATTTGATTATTTCTTGCACAATCCGATCTGACAGGCTAGCTTGAAAAACCCACTTTCAAGGGAAATGATTTAGACAATGAGCACAGAACCCAATAAGGTCATCTATTCCATGGTCGGCGTCAGTAAGTTTTACGACAAGAAGGCCGTCCTGAAAGATATTTATCTTTCCTATTTCTACGGCGCCAAGATCGGCGTCATCGGTCTCAACGGATCGGGCAAATCCTCGCTGCTGCGCATACTCGCTGGAGTTGACAAGGATTTCAACGGCGAGGCGATCCTCTCGCCGGGCTACACCATTGGCCATCTTGAGCAGGAACCATTGATTGCCGAGGCGCGTACCGTGCGCGAAGTTGTCGAAGAAGGCGTCCAAGAGACCGTTGATCTGTTGAAAGAGTTTGAAGACATCAGCGCCAAGTTTGCGGAAGAGATGTCCGACAATGAAATGAACGCGCTGCTCGAGCGCCAGGGTGCGGTGCAGGAGAAGCTCGATCATCAAGATGCGTGGGATCTTGATGCGCGGCTGGAGATGGCCATGGATGCGCTGCGCTGCCCGCCTCCGGAAACGCCGGTCAAGGTGCTTTCAGGGGGCGAGCGTCGCCGGGTCGCCTTGTGCCGCTTGCTTTTGCAGAAGCCGGATATTCTTTTACTCGATGAGCCTACCAATCACCTGGATGCCGAGTCCGTCGCGTGGCTTGAGCATCACCTGCAGAGTTATCCCGGAACCGTCATCGCGGTGACCCACGACCGTTATTTTCTCGACAATGTCGCGGGTTGGATTCTTGAGCTCGACCGCGGCCAGGGCATTCCATGGCAAGGGAATTACACCTCGTGGTTGGAACAGAAGCAGGAACGTCTGCGCCGCCAGGAAAAATCCGAAAGCGAAAGGCAAAAGACACTGCAGCGCGAGCTCGAGTGGATTCGTATGTCGCCGAAGGCGCGGCGGGCCAAGGGCAAGGCGCGCATCAATGCCTATGATGCGCTGCTTGAGCAGGAATCACAGAAGCGCCGCGAAGATCTAGACCTTCACATTCCGCCAGGGCCGCGCCTGGGCAACACCGTGATCGAAGCGGAAGGGGTTTCCAAGGCCTACGGCGATCACCTGCTGGTAGACGATATGAGCTTTTCGCTCCCTCCCGGCGGCATCATCGGCGTCATTGGTCCGAACGGCGCCGGCAAGACGACGTTGTTTCGGATGATTACAGGGCAGGAGCAACCCGACAGCGGAACGATTCGCATCGGTGGAACGGTGGTCCTCGGATATGTCGATCAGAGCCGAATCCTCGATGCGGAAAAATCGATCTGGGAGGAAATCACCGGCGGCGCGGATTCACTGAAGCTCGGCGCGCGCGAGATGAACTCGCGGGCGTACGTGGCGCGGTTTAATTTCTCCGGAACCGATCAACAAAAGAAAGTCGGGATGTTGTCCGGCGGCGAACGCAATCGGGTCCATCTGGCAAAGATGTTGAAAGGGGGCGCCAACGTTTTGTTGCTCGACGAGCCGACCAACGATCTGGATGTTAATACGTTGCGCGCTCTGGAGGAGGCGCTGGAGAATTTCGCCGGCTGCGCCGTGGTAATTTCCCACGATCGCTGGTTTCTCGATCGCATCGCGACCCATATCCTGGCATTCGAAGGCGACAGCAAAGTCGTTTGGTTCGATGGCAATTACTCGGAGTACGAGACGGACCGCAAGCAGCGGCTGGGCGCCGCAGCGGAACAACCGCATCGAATCAAGTATCGGCCACTGACGCGAGCATGAAGCAGGCTGTCCAAAAAGGCCCACATGCTTTGTTGCGCTCAATCGCCTCGCTGCAACGTACTAAAAGTACGCCTCCGCTCATCGATCTATCGCGCGCCTCGCATCTGGACGCTTTTTGAACAGCCTGCAACTTAACTGCCCATTTGTGGGTTGAATCAAAGTCCGTCTTTCCGCTATGTTTTAGTGGAATTTGAGCGAGACTCCGAAATGACCGCTACCAAACATTCGGAGTGACACTTTGGCGGAACGTCTTAGCTTCTAACCACCGTTACCTAACCTAGAAATCTGGGCATCTCTCTTCAATGATCTTCGTGCAATCTAGTACGGGCCGCCGGCCCGTTTGCGCGCCGCATTGAATGACTCGGCAGCCTTGTGGATCACCTCCTGAGCATCCAACGCGAGCAACTCTCCCTTGCGCTTGAGAATGCGCCCATCGATCACCACCGTATCGACGTTAAAGGGTTGCGCCTGCTGCACCAGCAACAGGGCGGGATTGAAAAACGGCGCGACATTGAGGTCGTCCGTTCGTACCAGGATCAAATCGGCGCGTTTGCCGGGACTCAGCGATCCGATCCTATCGGCGATGCCGAGATCCTTGGCGCCATCGAGCGTGGCCAGCTCTAATATCCGGCGTGGTTGCACTTCCATGACATTCATCGAGCGCAGATGATTGAGTTGGAGCATCAGCCGCATGATGCCGAACATATCCGCATTACCCCCTACGGTCGTGGTGTCGACAGAGAGACTGCATTGAACCCCTCTACTCAGGAGATCGCCGAGGTAGGGAAGTCCGGAAGCTAGCCGCGACGCGGTGAACGGCGCGATACTCACGTGTGTTTTGGTTTCGGCAATCATGGCGCGTTCTTCGGGCGAGGCGCTGTAAGTGTGAATGAGCTGCACGTCGGGACCCAATAGCCTGTCCTTGTACAGCATTTCGATGCGCCGAAATCTTTTGATCTCCGCGAGCGAACGCCCGGCGTGCTGTGTAATCGGCAGTCCCTGGCTGCGAGCGAACTCCCACTCGGCCCGGTAAACCTTGGGCGGCGTATCGCCCGCGCCGCGCGACGCGAATCCCAGGGTCGTCAAACCGTCGTTCGATGAGCCAAACCATTCTTCCTTGACCCGGGCGATATCGGCGAAGTCGGCGGTCTGCTCCGGCTTGGTCTGCAAGTTCCTGCTGTAGCCGTAAGAAAAGCGCGCGCGGATCCCGGTGTCGCGAATTGCGCGTAGATCGGCGTCGGCGTAAGCGCCGGAAATAATATTATGCGACCAGTCGTGAATCGTCGTAAGCCCGGAGTTGATGGCTTCGGCGATGCCGAGCCGGGCGCTGTCATATGCTTCGTCGGGAGTCATCGCTGGTCCGAGCCGGCTCATCACGGGAAAATAATCGAACTCGCCATCGGCGACGATGCCGCGCGCGAAACTGCCCCACAGATGAAAATGAGTATCGACGAAGCCCGGTAAAGCAATGCGGTTGCTGCCGTCGATCTGTTCGACGCCGGGCGCGGTAAGATTCGGGCCTACTGCGATCAGCTCGCCGTTGCGCACGTGGACATCGCCGCGCGGGATATCACCGAGTTTAGGGTCCATGGTCACCACATAGGCATTGCGCACCACGAATTCACGGCGATGGGGGAGCGGCCCCGTTCGGCCGCGCGCCGCCGATCTTGACGCTTGCCGGTCATTGCTGGCGCAGCTCGCGAGACCGAGCGAGCCCAATGCGGCCACGGCCTCCAAGAAACCCCGGCGACTGATTGTATTCTGTTGGTTCATCCTCGACTCCTATCGTTTCGGGTCTTGCCTGACAGTAAATCTCACTCGATGTGGACACTAGTCGTGAGCGAATGGCGAGTCAAGAAAATAGGATTATCTCAGTACCGAGATGCTAGAAGCAGTACTTTCGAGATTTGAAGTATTTAAGTTAGGACCAGATGAGCAGTGACGACTCGATTCCCAGCATGCGCGGCGCGTAACATTTTCATCGTGGTTGAGAGAGTACTGGGGCGAGGCCGCGGACAACTTCATCATCCGCGGCACCCGGCACAACCAGGGACGAATGTCAAAAGAGCTCCTCGAGCGCGGCGTCGAACTTGGGCGATCGCGCCTCATCTCGAGCCCGACCGCGGGCGCCCAAGTTCGACCGCGCGGATCGTTACCCGTTTTAGACAGCGCGCCATTCGGCATCGTCGTCAATAAACAGATCAAGCGGTTCTATGATGAGGGTGAAGACTTTTGGCCCAAGCGCTACGCGATCCGGGGTGGTCTCATCGCCCGGCAACCCGATCAAATTGCTTATTCAATCGTCGATGTCAAAGCATCGGCTTGCCGAGAGTGACGATTTTTCCATTTCGCCTCTGTCGGAATCGAAGGGCGCGCCGAACTGTGATGTGGTCCGCTAGAATTTGCTCGACAGCTAAGGGGCAATTTAGATATGTAGTAATCACAGATTTCACAACATCGGCATACCGGTAGCAAATCTCTCGGAGGTAGCATGGATCGCGCGGATAGAAGGGTCATCCGGTGCGCGCTGGCCGCGCTGGCATTCAGCAACGTGTTTTTCGCGGCGCCCGTGCTTCCACAGACGCCGTACTATGTCGGCAAGACGATTGCGATTATCCGCGGCGGAGGCCCCGGTGGTTCGGGTGAGTTTCAGTCGCGGGCTCTGATGCCGTATCTGCAGAAATATATTCCAGGAAATCCGACGATTGTGATGGAGTACATGCCGGGCGCGGGTGGAAGGAAGGCGGCGAATTATTTCTACACCGCCAAACCTGATGGTCTAAAGATCGCGTCCGCCGGCGCGATGATTCCCGGGCCTATTTTGGGCTTGCCAGGCAGCAATTATGATATCGACAAATTTCCATACATAGGCTCTACCGAAACCGGCAATCCGTACATTCTATTTACCCGCAAAGCAGCCGGACTGGACACTCTCGACAAAATGCGGCGCGCGCCGGCACTGCGCATAGGAGCTCACTCGGTGGGACACTCGGTGTATGTGACCGCGCGTATGTTTGCTTATATGCTGGATTTGAAAGAGCCCAAGTTCGTCGTTGGCTTTACCGATCCTGAGATGGACGTCGCCATGCAGAACAACGAGCTCGACGCCCGAACCACGAGCAACACCGACAGCCTGCTGCGAAAAGACATGATGGATAATATTCACGTCCACGCCACCATCAGCAATCCCAAAGGGAGAACCGATCCCCGCCTCCCTGGCCTGCCTGACCTCGACACATTCGCCAAGAACGACAAAGAACGAAACGTCATAGAATTGTTCCGTGCCTTCCAGGTGCCGCGCTGGCCGCATCATCTATCGCCCGGAACTCCTCCGGAACTGGTCATGATACTGCGGCAAGCGATGATCAAAACCTTCAACGATTCGGCATTCCAGCAGGAATTCAAGAAACTGATGGGGCGAGAACCGACGCCGCTCACGGGAGAGGATGTTCAGAAGCTGGTAAAAGAGTTACCGCGCGACCCGGAAGTCATTGGGCTTTATAAAAAGTTAGCAGAGCATGAGCCGCTGCCGCCGCGCGGATAGATCCAAAAATATTTCACAATTCTCATCGAGGCCTGGTATGCGGCGCTCAGGCCAACTTCGAAACAGCGTACGGAGGTCATATGGAGAAATTGTTTTTATCGCTTTTGATTGTGTTCGCTCTTCTTACTGAACTGCACGCCCAAGCGCCTTTCTATCAAGGCAAAACGATTACGTTCATCGTCGGCTCCGGCTCAGGCACGGCATATGACATCTACTCGCGGTTGCTGGCGGCGCACATCGGAAAGTATCTGCCCGGCAACCCCACCGTTGTCGTGCAGAATATGCCTGCGGCAGGGGGATTGGTCGCAGCCAATTATGTTTACGGAGTTGCCAAGCCTGACGGCCTGACTCTGGCTTCCATCAATCCGGCGCACTACTTCAATCAGCTCCAGGGCAATAAAGAAGTGAAATTCGACTGGACGAAGTTCGCCTGGATTGCCAGCATGGACAAATCGGAGCACATGCTCTACATGCGCAGCGATACACCTTACAAGACCATGCAGGACGTCCGCAAAGCGGCGGAACCTCCCAAATGCGGCGCCACTGGGACGGGAACCAGCGGTCACTATATCCCGCGGATGCTCGAGGAAACTCTCGGGACTAAATTCACCATCGTCACCGGCTATGCGGGCGGCAACGAGATCGACCTCGCCACTGAGCGCAACGAGGTAGTTTGCCGCTCATTTACTACTCAGGCCTATTTCCAGCGTGAGCCATATCATACTTGGCGCAAGAAAAACTTTGTCCGGATACTTATGCAAACCGGCCGCACCCGCGATCCGCGATTGCCGGATACCCCGCTTTTGAGCGAGCTGATGGACGAAGTCAAAACACCGGACCTGGGTCGACGAGTAGCGACGGTGATGCTCGGTTCCGGCGAGCTCGGCCGACCCGTAGTGACCTCCCCAGCCACGCCGCCGGATCGCACCCAGTTGCTACGCGATGCCTTTATGAAAAGCATGAGTGATCCAGGGCTGTTGGAGGAAGCAAAGCAAAAGAAGCTGGACATAACACCGGTATCGGGCGAGGAGCTCGCCAAGATCGCTCGTGAAGTCATCGATCAGCCGCAGGATGTCGTCGATCGCATCCGAAAAATACTGGCGCAGTAACGAAACGGCGGCGGAGAAGTCAGTTGCTGACAGTGCAATCGCCGCGATCATCTTCGCGGGGCTGTCAGTGCCTGCTGTTTACCTAACGCGTCGATAAAAACTTCAAAGGAGAACCATTTTGAAAGTAGCTGCTATCGAAATTCTCGAGCTGCAAAATATTCCGGTGACTCCGCCGTTGTTCAAGCAGCCGTTGCGCACGGCCGTGCGGCTGCTGAAAGTTAAAACCGACGACGGCCGAATCGGTATCTCCCAGCTCGGTGGGTTCATGCACTCGGCCACGGCGGCGTTTATCCAGCAGGACCTCTTGCCGTTTTTAAAGGGCAAGGATCCGCTGGAGAACGAGCGCCTGATGCATCAGATGCTCTGGAAATTCAACACGCGCGCCCACGCCGGGGTGTGGAATTTTGCCGCCAGCGCGATTGATGTCGCGCTCTGGGACATAAAAGGGAAATTCTACAACGCTCCCGTATGGCGTTTGTTGGGCGGCGCGCAAAAAGCCATTCCCTCCTACATCACCTTCGGATTGCGCGCTTATAGTCGTGACGAGCTCGCCCAGGCGGCCAAGCATTGGGTCGCCGACGGACAGAGCCGACTCAAAATTCAAGTCGGCCGCTCAAATATTCGTGGCGAGATGGATCCTTCCGGCGCCAGCGGCGAGCATCGCGAAGACAATCCGGCGGAAGATGAGTCTCGCATCAGAGCGGTGCGCGAAGCGGTAGGCGACGATGTCGAACTGATGGCCGATGCCAACTGTTTGATGAAATATGATGCCGCGGTTCGATGGTGTAAACGCTTTGAGCCTTATAATCTCATGTGGTTCGAAGAGCCGATCATCCACAACGACCCACACTTATTAGCCGAGCTGCGGAAACAAACGTCAATCCCTATCGCCGCCGGTCAGTGGGACAATTTTTTCAAGCTTGCCGACCTGGTAAAGCAGAATTCTGTCGATTTCTTAAACATCCACGTCCTTTCCGTAGGCGGATTCACCATGGGCATGAAAGCGGCGGGACTGGCGCACGCGTTCAATTTGCCGGTTGGAAATGGCGATCATTTCGATATTCACCTGCACGCTGCTGTTCCCAACGGTTGGCGCGCCGAGATTCACGTAAATAATTGGCTGACGGCAAACGTCATCTATAAGGACCTGCCGGCGCCGGTCAAAGGATGGATAACTCTGACTGAAAAGCCGGGGCTCGGCCTGGAGCTTAACGATGACGCAATCAAAGAGTTCCAAGTTCGGTAAAATCGGACGTTCGCGTGAAGTACGAGTTTGTGGAGGAGTCATGAAGCAGCGCTTAGTTATGGGTATGTTTGTCTTGCTCGCCTGCCTTAGTTACCTCGGTTCTGTCCCTCTCGCCGCAGCGCAAGAATCTTTCTACAAAGGCAAGTCCATCCGCTTGATCGTCGGCTCAACCCCCGGAGGATTCTATGACCGCTGGGCGCGATTCTTTGCCCGATACATGCCAAAATATATTCCCGGCACTCCTGAGATCGCGGTGCAGAACATGCCCGCGGCCGGCTCTTTGGTCGCGGCAAACTATGTCTACAATGTCGCCAAGCCCGACGGACTCACATTGGGACTGGTGCAGTACAACATCTACATGGACCAGCTGGTAGGGCGTAAGGAAGTGCAGTTCGACGTCCGCAAGTTCAGTTGGATCGGCTCTCCGGCAAGCGAGAGCGTTTTGCTTTACATGCGCAAGGATGCTCCATATCAGTCGATCCGAGATATCATCAAGGCGAAGGAGCCGCCTAAATGCGGCTCATCGGGAACAGTAAGCACCGACTACTTGCTGGCGAGATTGCTCGAAGACTCCATCGGGGCGAAATTCAATACCGTTATAGGTTATCCGGGCGGTTCGGAAATCGATCTCGCGGTTGAAAAGAACGAGGTTGTTTGCCGCGCTCACAACATATCTGCGCATTTCGGCCGGGAACCCTTCAACAGCTGGCACAAGAAAGACTTCGATCGGCACATCATTCAGACCGGCCGCAAGCGCGACCCGCGCCTGCCGGATACGCCGACGATCTATGAGCTGTTTGACGAATATAACAGCTCGGACGCCAGCCGGCGCGTCGCTCAGGTGATACTAACCGGCGGAGACTTGGGCCGTCCGATGCTGGTGACTCCGGGCACGCCGGCGGAGCGCGTCAAGATAATCCGCGAAGCCTATGCCAAGGCGTTGAAGGATCCGGAGCTTCTGCTTGAAACCGAAAAGGCCAAGATGGATGTCGATCCGACGCCCGGCGAAGAGCTGGAAGAATTGATCAAGAAAGTGATGGATCAGCCCAAAGAAGTCGTCGATCGAGTCAAAAAGATGCTCGGCAACTGACGTGCGCTCTGAGCGCGGGAGTAGCCGGCGAAGCTGTTGTTCGCGAAACCTGCGAGAGACCTGTCCGCGAAACCTTAATTCCTGGCTTCTTTGTCGGCACGATTCGTAGCCGGCTCCCGCGAAGAAACTCCGGCTGAGATGATTTCGTGTGCCTCCTGACGCGCCTGCTTCAGCGCGACTCGTAAATGCTTCTGTTGTTCGAACCAGAACCTGGAAAATGTTGCGCTCATCCGTCTATCGGTGATCTTCATCAGCAGGTAAGCGATGAGGAAGCCGCTCGCTATCCAAGCAACCCGGATGACGTCACCTGAGAAGTTTTTTCCTACCTGATAGAGCGTGGCGAACGGTGATGTCACTAAATTTACCAGGAAGACAGCTACCCCCTTGGTGATTGACCCGATGCCGGTCCTCGAAGGGTCATCAAGCACGCCCGAGGCGGCGATCAACGCGGCCACGCAGGACGACAAGTAAACATAATAAGAGAGCCGTCCGACGCTGATGGTGCCCCGGACACGATTCAACAAGGAGCTTTGGGTGTTTGCGTGGGCAGATTTCAATACCATTTCTGCCGCGAGCGCCCGGGTCGTCGCGGTCGCGTCTTCTCCCTGGTCATTGGCTGGCGTGATAACAATCCTCGCACCGGGTGGCAGATTTCCCGGACTGTAGTCCTCGGTTCCGTGCGCGATCCGTTCCATCACGCTCAGATGGATCGCGGGGGTCACCCCATTATCATGACAGAGCTTCCCGATATCGCGCGGTTTCCAGCGGTAGAAAACGCCTAAGCCGGCGCGGGGATCATAAAGTTTGTCGTCAACGTTGGCGTGATCTCGATAGTATTCGTACTCGTCAGGGATAAATCGCAGCCCGGCGTTTTGAGCCTTGGTCATCAACCAGTGCATTGCCGTGAGTGACAAGCCTTGCTTCGGGTAACCTCCGCCAACATTGGCATGGGCGCCGGCAAACCACACCTGCTCGATCTTTTGCGATTTGCCCGGGCTGGATGCCCGTTGATCCCAGAGCAGCGGGTGGAACGAATGACGGTCATCGTCAACAGCCAACGCATGGTAGGCGTGGTCGACCTGCTCGCTTAGCCTTTGATTGGGAAACTTGAATCGATAGATCACCGCATTGATGAAATCGCTGGTGTGGAAAGGCATCCCGACCGCGTCGACGGTATCCCAAACGCCGATGAAATGGATCTTGGTTTGCTGCGGGTGGCAGTATTTGATTCTAAATTCATCGGTCGCGGCAGCGCTAGCGTCGCCGCGCAGCAGTCGCATCAAGGCCGTTCGGTAACAACTGCGGTAAGCCTTGTAGGCTCTATTCACGCAATCGTCGAAAGCTTCTGCGGTAGGTTGCTTCTGTGCATCGATAATCCCGCATCGGACGATGAGCCCCACCAGGCTACGGACCGTGAAAGCGCCGCGGCTAAAGCCGAACAAGAATATTTTATCGCCAGGATCATAGATACGGCATAGCTCCTTGTACAGTTGCTTGACATTTCGGCTTAAACCCCACCCGGTTATTCCGGCAAAAATTTTGAGCGGCCTGAAATCTTCCGTGCCGACGCCATCGTCGTAGATCGGCACCTGCGGATCCAGCTTCGGGTTAAGTCGGTGCCCATTGAGATCGATAGACTCAAAGATCCTGAATACATTCGTGCCGCGGTCCTTAACTGCGGAGTTTCCAGTTCCGTCCGAGCAGATCACAATGTTCTTGGCCATCGGTTCTCCGTGAATAAAACGGGTGGTAGGCAAATCTCGTACGATGTACCCGCGGCTTCGGCCTTAAGAGTAAACGACTGGAGATAAGCGGGTCAAGAATATTTAGTTGTCGGGGGTGAGCGCAGGCTTGCGTTTGGGGACTAGGCTGAGCCGGGATGGTTTCATACTGGAGTGAGATGTGGGGAGACGTCAACTCGTTGTGCGCTAAGAGGATGTCTCTCTTTAGTGCGGACGCGTTTGTGTACCCAATTCAAAACAATTTCTGCCACGATGTGTTGCTTCGCGCGATGTCATATGTCGGATGACCCGGGACAGGCTCGATTTAACGTTAGAAGACGGAGTCTTTCTTGAGAGGCTTTCGACTTTTGTCACCGACCTTTTCGATCAATGTCGATGAATGATTGGATCCTTGCTCGTCGATCCATTTTTTGGCGACTTGGAGCGCGTAATCTTCAGCCTCTCTTCTTGTAGCAAACGTCAGGTTTATTTTTAAACTTTGGGAGAGACTAGCAGTGTTCATACTGATTCGATATTCCGGTCTAAATCCGTCCGGGTTAAGATTGGCCCAGCTCGTGATCACAATGTTATACGATTTATATTTATGTTGCATTTTCGTGTTCCTTCCCGATGAAGATCGTTTATGCCTTCAAGCTGCGCAGGTATATACGTGGTTTCTCGAGGCCGGGCAAGGACTATAAGAAAGAGGGCTGTACAAAAACTTATGATAGCCAAGCAAAGAGTTTCGAAACGAAGGGACTGTTAGGGTTATTCGAGCTTAAAAAGCGGGGACAGCATCGCCAAAGAAAAAGCCGATTACCTGGAGAGGTAATCGGCTTGTTGTGCGGAAATATCTGGGAACTTCTCTTTTTAATGAGGCGCTGGATACTGACTATGCTGCCGCCCCGACTTTCGGGCGCCACTTCTCGAAGCGAGCCTCCAATTTGGTTAGCAGCTCCATGGAGATCATGCCGGTGATGGCGAAGATCAGGACGCCGACAAAGACTTTATCGGTCTGGAAAGTAGCTCCCGCCACAGTAATCATAAAGCCGATGCCAGCGGTAGCGGCATAAAGCTCTCCGACCATGACACCGATCAAGGCCCTGCCGACCCCGAGCCTCAAGCCGGTAAGGATAAATGGCAAAGTCGACGGCAGCACGACACTTCTGAATATCTGCCATTCCGAAGCGCCGAAGCTCTTTGCGGCCGTAAGCAGGTTGTATGGAGTGGTCTTTACCCCGTCACGCGCATTGATCAGGATCGGAAAGACCGCGCCGAGAAAAATAATGCCCACCTTCGAGAGTATGCCGATGCCCAACCAGATGATAACCAGCGGTAGGAGGGCGACGCGCGGGGTCGCGTTCATCGCATTAATGAACGGATCGAAGATGTACGCCATTTTTTTATACCAGCCACATGCGATGCCGAAGGGAACGCCGACGATCACCGAGAGCACGTATCCCCAGGCGAACTCAATGCCGCTAACCCGGAGATCGTTGTATATCTCTCCCGAGGTGAACAGTTGCACGGCGGCCTTCCATATGAGTGACGGCGCGCTCATGAACATGGGATTGATTAGCTGTAACGTGTTACCGACTAATTCCCAGACAGTCAGGAATATAGCCACGGAGGCGGTCCCGAGAATTTTCTTCTCGTTGTTCAGGTAAAACTTATAAGCTCCTGAAGCCTCTGCTACGCGGATGTCGAGTAAGACCTCTTCTGCCGCGGGATTCTGATCAGCCATTGTCTGTCCCTCCTTTCAAGAAAAAAGCCAGCCTCTCCCCATCGGGTTAGACTGGCCCACCTTTGATCGAGACGCCCTCATAGGGGCTTCCTCCAATTGGCCTGTTTCAACCAATAAAAAAGCCGACAGGGATGTGACCATCCAAGTCGGCTTATGGCCCGACTGGCTGCGATCCGTGTGCAAAAGCAGCCCCTCAGGTCATCAGCAAAACTAGACACACGCTAATAACGAACCAGGTAAATGTCAAGCGGTTATTTTGCGCGATAGATCCCTGCCCAGATTGGCGTCCAATATGAAGATGAATACACGCTCCCCCGACGTCGTATTGATGTCCGTAAGAATATCGAGAACTTTGGCGCCGCTAACATCGCTGATCATGGTTGAAAGTTGGGCCCGCGCGCTTTCAATCAAGGTGGAACGCATTTTTTTAATCAGTTCCACGCCGTCGGCGCGTTTGGCTAACTGTTGCTCCGCCGGTGTCAGCACGCCTTTGAGCCGGACCAGTATCAAATCTTCGATGATATGACTGCGAGCCTCTTTCGGACCGCGGCCCATGCAGTCGATTTCGAAACCGACCATGGCTTCACTGATGGCTGCCTCTATTTCGCCCTTTGTCTTCATCGGACGATGCGACCTCGTTCAGAAGCATTGGCCTGTGGCGATGATGCGGAGCTAAACTTAGCCGCATCCAGGTTGGCGAGTCAATCGGTCTGCGGACTAGTGCCTCATGGGACCCTTCCTCTTAGAGGCGGTGATCGCCTGGAAGCAAAATCTTGGGACTGCAAATGCGGCGATAACAGCCCGGTTCCTATGGTTCCAACACTAGGCATGAACGGGCGAGCTTACAGTTTTCCTAGCCTCGCAAATCGTTGCGCTGCGGCAGCAAGGGTTTCATCTTTCTTGCAAATTGCAAAACGCGCCAGGTACCTGCCCAGTTCTTTGTTGGATTGTTGATAGAAGGCGCTGGGTGGAATACAGGCGACGCCGATCTTGGTTATCAGCCAGCGCGCGAACTGAACATCGTCCTGCACATGCCGCGGCGCGACGGCGCGCCAATCCGCCATAATGAAATAGCTGCCCTGCGGCTTGAGAACTCTGAAACCGGCATGTTGGAACACCTCGAGCATTCGATTACGCTTGCACTGATAGCTCACCTGCAGCTCTTCGAAATAATTGACTGGCAAACTGAGCGCCAGTGCGGCCGCGGCTTGTAGGGGCGAGGCAACAGCAAAGGTGATGAACTGGTGCGCCCGATTAACAGCATTCACCAAATCTGCCGGACCGATCGCCCAGCCAATCTTCCAGCCGGTAATACTAAAGGTTTTACCAATACTGCTGATGGTCACTGTGCGTTCTGCCATGCCCGGCAAGGTTGCCAGTCGTATATGCGCCATTCCGTCGTAGAGGATATGCTCATAGACCTCGTCGGTAATGGCGACGACCTGATGCTTGCGGCATAGATCCGCAATCAGGCTAAGTTCCTGGCGGGAATAAGCCTTGCCGGTCGGATTGTGCGGCGTATTGACGATAATCGCGCGGGTGCGAGCATTGAAAGCTCGTGCAAGCTCGTCCGGATCGAAGCTCCACTGGTCACCGCGCAAGGGCACATAGCGCGGCATAACTCCCGCCATCACCATGTTCGGCACATAGCTGTCATAGGCGGGCTCAAAGACGATGACTTCGTCGCCGGGATCGGTCAAGCCGAGGATTGCAGCAAAAACAGCTTCGGTCGCGCCGGAGGTGATTAGAACCTCGGTCCGCCAATCGACCTTTTGGTTGTAGAAACGTTCGGCATGCTGCGCCACCGCTTCGCGCAATACCTGCATACCGATACCGGGGGCATACTGATTCAACTCGCCGTTGATCGCTTTCACCGCCGCCGCAAGAACTTCCGGCGGACCATCGAAGTCCGGCGCGCCCTGGCCGAGATTGACTGCGTTGCATTGTCGCGCCAAATCATTGATCTCGACGAATACGGTGGTGCCAAATCCAGCGACACGCCGGGCCATAGCTGACATCGTAGGTGCCCCCCCCTTGTTAGAAATCTTCGGAATAATCTTTAACCAGATAGCTTTCAATGGCGCGGCGATCGAGTTTGGGTTGCCGCGCGAACCCAAGTGCATACGGATACAACCTAGATTGCACACAGGCCTGGTCTTGTTAAAACGAAACACGCTTTCATACGCGAATGTCTTTCCCGCTCGAAACTCTGGAAGAGACTAGGAGGCCGGCACCAACTGTTTACGTAGAGATCCAGGGAAAGCAAACTCGGCCGATTAAAACTACTGGACATTTTCACCGGGTTTAAATATCAGAAGTTAAGGAACGAAGGGCAATCAAAAGGAGTTCATACCATGGCTCAGTCCGATGCTGCTTTTAATATAATTGAAACGACTATCGACGATGTCCACACCGCTTACAAGTCAGGCCGGCTGACTTGCCGTCAGCTAGTACAGATGTATCTCGATCGCATCGAGGCTTTCGATAAAAAGAGCCCGCAGCTCAATGCCATCATCACGATCAATCCCGAGGCGCTGGGGGAAGCAGATCGTCTCGACGCCGCTTTTAAAGCTTCGGGTCCCGTGGGACCGCTGCACGGCATTCCGGTCATCTTCAAGGATCAGGGCGATGTCAAAGGCATGCCGACCACTTTGGGATCGGTGTTGTTCAAGGATTACTATCCGGACCGGGACTCGTTTGTTGCTGACAAACTAAAAAAGGCCGGCGCGGTGATCCTGGCCAAAGCGACGTTGGGTGAATTGGGCGGCGGCGACACGCACGGATCGCTATTTGGCTCGACCCGCAATCCCTATGATACGGAACGCACGGTCGGCGGTTCCTCCGGCGGTTCAGCGGCGGCGGTTTCGGCAAACTACTCGACCCTGGGTGTTGGACAGGAGGGGCTTGCATCGATCCGCCGGCCATCGACATGGAACTGCATTACTGGCATGCGTCCGACGGCAGGCCTGGTCAGCCGCGGCGGAGTTTACGGGTGTTGGCCCGAGATCAATGGATCGCTGGGTCCCATGGCCCGGACGGTGGGAGACTTGGCCGCTCTGCTGGACGTCATGGTCGGGTATGATCCGGAGGACCCGATCACCGCGCGCGGGATCAGCCATATTCCCGAGACCTATAAACGTTTTCTCGACAAGAATGGTCTTAAAGGAGCGCGGATCGGCATCTTGCGCCAATCGATTGGCCTCGGCAGCGAACCGGATTCAGCAGACTTCAAGAAGATCGGCGAAGTGTTCGACAAAGCAGTGGCCGATCTCAAGGCCGGCGGCGCCGAAATTGTAGATCCGATCACGATTCCCAAGCTCGATGAATTGATGGCCAAGCGATCTTCAGGTCCCGGTGACTCGGACAAGTCTTTTCAGAATTATTATGGACGAAGCGCCAGAGCCCCGTTTAAATCCCGTGAAGAGGTCATCGCGGCGGCGGATTTCGCCAAGGTCGTGCGCCGTTCGCAAGACCGATTCAAGAAGAATCCCGACCCACTAAGCCATTACGAACATCTCAAGGCGCAAGATGAGTTGATGACGAATTACCTGAAGGTCATGGCCGACCATCGCCTGGATGCGATCGTTCATAAGGCGATAGAGCATCAGCCCACTCTTATCAAAGATGGCGTCAACCCGCCGTTCGTCGATCAGAAAGGCGCGCCGCATCTGAACACATTCCTGGTTTTCGTTCCGGCGATCGTCGTCCCTGCGGGATTTACGCGGGACAACCTTCCCGCCGGTGTTTGCTTTACCGGACGACCTTATGATGACGGAAACCTGATCAAATTCGCTTACGCATACGAACAGGCAACGCATCATCGCCGCCCGCCGGCAAGCACCACAGCGTTGTGAGGCGGAAGTTGCAAACGTTCAAGCCGTTCAAACCGTTCGCATGAAATCAGGTTTGTGCTCTGGGTACGAGAAAAAACAACCAGCCGAAGGTTTTTCTCGGGTGAAGTCCAGGGCTCGGTTGGAGTAAACTCGGTACCGATTAAGGCGGGGAATCACAAGAATTCAATTAGCCCGGATTCCACAGTTGCGATTGGACAGGAAGCGCGACGCAGAACCCTTGCGCAGCGAAGTCGATGGGTTTGTGCCTCTGAGCAGCGATCACTCAGCGATCGTGCGAGATCCGCAAAATAATTGAAACTTCACAGCCGGACGCCTTGGCTGCTCCAGGATTCGACCTCGCTTCCGGCATTTTGGTTCCACTGCGGAATACGGGATTAGTTGAGAAGCTTCAAAGCATTTAGACTTTCAATCCTTCCAGCTCGGATCGAACGCGGCGGCGGACGACCGTGATCGGTCTTCGGTCCTCCGTCTTCAGTCCTCACTGCGGCCGGAACTTCGGCAGCCAGATATCCGGCGATTGTTGTTCGAAGACCACAGACACTTTCAAACCGACTTTGACGGCCTCAACCGGGCAGCCGATCACGTTTGTGATCATCCGTGGGCCTTCGTCCAAGTCGATCCAGGCGATTACGTAAGGAATATCTTTTTCAAACGCCTGCGATGCCGCGCGCCCAACGACCTGCCGAATCACGGTGAAGGAATAAACTTCTCCTCGGCCGCCGAGCTCTTGCCATTGAATGTTTTCGCTGCCGCATTCGAAACAGCTCGGCCGCGGTGTCCAGATATAGGCGGCGCAATCGAGGCAGCGCTGCATTAGAAGCTTCTGCTTCGCTGCTCCCTCCCAAAAAGGTCTCGCTTCGCTGGTGATCGCGGGTAATGGTTTTTGCAGATTGGTCTCAGCCATAGGTTCCTTGGGGGTTGGTTCAACGTTCAACCGTTCAAAAGTTCAAGGTCAGAAAATACTGATCACTTGTCACAAAGCCGCTCTCGTTTGTCATTTCGAGCGCACAGCGAGAAATCTGCTTGGGCCGAAATTAAAACGCTCCAAGATCCCTCACATCCGTTCGGGATGACAACCGGAGGCTCGCGCCATCCGCACGCAAAACAACAGAGAGAGATCTGCACTGCTCCTGAGCGCTTTCACCGATCACCTTCTGTATCGAAAACCGCCACGGCGCAGCAGCCGAGATTTTTGCCGTAGGGCAGGACTCCCAGGCCGGTAACCAGGCCTACTTTGGCGCCGGCCACTTGGCGTTCGCCAGCTTCGCCGCGCAATTGCCGGACCGCCTCGATCACGTGAATGGTTCCACCCGCGGTCGAAGGCTGACCGCAATTGATCATGCCTCCGCCGGTTTGAATCGGTAGCTGGCCACTGATCGTAAAATCGGTGCGTTCAAAGAAGCCGAGATCGCCCTTGGCGCAAAACCCCAAATCTTCGATCTGCAAGTAAACCACGATAATGTAGTCATCGTAGAGTTCGAGGAAGCTAATATCGCCGTGCTTGACGTCGGCCATTTCCATCGCGACTCTGCCGGCATCGGCGACACCCATGATCAGCGAATCAGAGCCGGCTCTCGGTCCGTAAGATGGATTGCTCCTTTCACCGAAGCCTCGAAGATAAACCGGCGGCTTGCGCAGGTTTCTCGCTCGTTCGCGGCGACGCCATGATGTAAGCTTTGCCGCCGTTAGCCGGCAGCACGCAGTCGAGAAGCCGAACCGGATCTGCAACCAATCGCGAGTCTTTATAATCTTGAATCGTAATCGGTTTTTTCAAGTAGGCGCTGGGATTCAAACTCGCATGATAACGGCCGGCAACGGCGATCTTGCCGAGATGATCCAACGTCGTACCGTATTGGTGCATGTGGCGGCGCATGACCATGGCTATTTTGCTGTTAGGGCCCATGGTGCCGAAGGGAATTTCGAAATCGCGCATGTCGCCGGGTTGAATGCCGCCGCCGAAATGTTCAGAGAAAGGGGCTGCCGCGCCGATGCACAGAGCGATATTAATTAGACCCGAGTTGATCGCTGCCGCCATGCCGCCGACAAGGGAAACCGCGCCGGCGCCGCCGGTGCTGCCGGCGAGCAGAAGTCCCGGCGTGATGCCGAGAATTTCCGCGACCTCTTCGGGCCAAAACGGCTGTGGATAGGCGGTGGGAATCGTTACCCCCAAACCTTGCCCGTTGAGATCTTTGAGAGTGAGTCCCGCGTCTTCCAACGCCAAACGCATCGCCCAGGCCAGATATTGAGCGCTCGATTTACGCGGTTCGCCTGGTTTTGAACCGAGACGATCCGTCGGCGTCTCGCCGATTCCGACAATGGCTGCTTTGCCGCGAATACTCATAGTTAATCGTTATAGTGTGGCTCAAGAGAGAAATGCAAACTTCCAGTCGCTATGCGTTCGCTTGACACGGGGGCAAGCCGTTTGTACAGCTGGATGAACCTTTGGCAGACACTCTATCCAGGGGAGCCATTAATGATAAGAATTTCGAAGTATCCTCTAGCGCTGTTTCTGATGGCGATTGCAGTTCTCTTTTTGAACCGCTCCGCGTATGCGCAGAAATTCGTTCATGCCTACTCTTCGGTCAGCGCTCTTAACGCGCCATTTTGGATTATTCAGGATGCCGGCTTTGCCAAACAGGAAGGTTTGGAAACGGAGCTTGTCTATATTCCCAGTTCTTCCACGGTAGCTCAGGCAACGCTTGCGGGAGAGGTGGTGATCTCACCGGCTAATGGTCAGGTCATCGCCGACGTTAGCCTTCAGGGCGGTGATCTGGTGGCGATGGGGGGCATCACCAATGTCGTAGCCTTCTACATCATGGCGACGCCGGAAATTAAAACCATCGCCGATCTCAAGGGCAAGTCGGTGGGCGTGACACGCTTCGGCGCTTCCGGCGATGTCGGCATTCGCATGTTTCTGGCCAAATATGGACTCGAGCCGGTGCGCGACGTGCCGTTGGTGCAGATCGGCGGTCTTCCCGAGATCGCCGCGGCTCTTTCGAAGAAGACCATCCATGCCGCAGCCATGTCGCAGCCGATGGCTTATTTAGCCCAGCAGGGCGGCGCGCGCATCCTAGCCAATCTCGCGACGGAGAATATTCCGTTTCTGCACGTCGGGATCACGACCACTCGTAAATTCGTGCGCGAACGCCGCGCTCAAGCTAAGGCTTACGTGCGGGCCTACTCCAGGGCCGTTCATTTCATGCATACGCGCAGAGAAGAAACCAAGGCGATCTTTAGCCGCTATACCAAGATCAAAGACCAAGGAATGCTCGATGGCAGCGTGGTTTACGGTCTCGACTTCATAGAGAAGGTTCCGCTGGTAAAAGCAGCGGGTTTTCAAGTTACCCTGGATGAGATCGGCAAGAAAAATCCCAAGGCTAGAAATGCCAAACCCGAGCAGTTCTTCGACAACACTCTGGTGCAGGAACTTATTGATGAAGGGTTCTTTACCAAGCTATGGGGAAAAAAGCTTTAAGCGCAAACAACCAAGCGGATCGTTAAGCTGTAACCTCATACGGATGATTTTCCGCAAAGACGCGAAGGCGCAAGGTAAAGAACAAGGATTCCAGCTTGGGCCTTGGCGACTTGGCGCGAATAATTTTCCTGTCTTCGACATCGGCAGGCGCCAAAGCTGCGCGCAAGCCGGTAAAATTTTGAGCCGTAGTCATACAATTTTGAGCGGTAGTCATGCAAAGGAAACCTATGACCCTTATCCTCAATAACGACGATGTGAAACAAGTGCTCACCATGGAAGTCACCATGAATGCGCTGGAGCAGGCTTATACCGAATTGACCCGCCAGGAGGCGGTCTGCCGCCCTCGTATCGACATTCAGATCCCGACGAAGGACCCCAACAAGGTTTACCAATGGGGCACCATGGAAGGCGGATCGATGTCCGGCTATTTCGCGATTCGCATGAAGTCCGATGTTATCTATGAGCAGGAATATCAGGGTGCGATCACTCAGGAGAAATACTGCGTAACACCAGGAAGATTCTGCGGCTTGATCCTGCTTAACAGTATTCAAAACGGCGAACCCCTGGCGCTGATCAATGACGGTTACTTGCAACACATGCGGGTGGGTGCCGACTCAGGCATCGGCACCAAGTACATGGCGCGTGAAGACGCCGAAGTCGTGGGCATGATCGGCTCGGGCGGGATGGCGCGCTCGCATGTCGAATCGTTTCTCTTAGCGAGAAAAATCAAACGAATACAGGTGTACAGCCCGACCAAAGCGCATCGGGAGGAATACGCAAAAGAAGTCAGCCAGAAGTATGGAATCGAGGTAGTTCCCGTGAGCCAGCCTAAAGAAGCCTATAAAGGCGCGCATATCGTCGCGGGCTGCACGGATTCATCAGTGCCGATCGTCATCGGTAAATGGCTCGAAGAGGGGACGCATGTCACCTGCGTCGGTGGCAAGCCTGACGACGATACCTTGAAGCGCATCGATGTCTCGTTGCGGCTTGGCAATGCGCCCCATCCGTGGGGGCTGCCGGAGTTCGGTCTTGCCGACGAATACATCACCTACGCGGCGAACCCCGACCATAATGCGGATTTTCAGATGAAGCGCGCGGGCAAACGCGCGCACGGCGTAATTGCCGAGGACCGCGCTGTTCTTCTCGAGGAGCTGTTAAGCGGCAACAAGAAGGGACGCACCTCGAATAAGCAGATTACCTACTCAGAAAGGGGCAATATACAGGGAGCGCAGTTTTTTGCCGTGGCCGGCAAAGTTTACGAGCTTGCGAAGGCCCGCGGTTTAGGCCGAGAAATTCCGACGGAGTGGCTGCTGCAGGATATCAGGGACTAGCAGAGATGCTTGTCTTCGTCACGATGAGACAGTTCGGACTAATCATCTCAGCCTGAGCACGAGGAAGTTATGCCGCTATTTCTGAATAATGAAGAAGTTGAACAGCTCCTGACGATGAAAACCTGCATGGATGCGCTGGAGATTCTTTACCGGGAGCTTGGCGAAGGCACAGCCGTGGCGGCCTCACGCACCGATATCCATTCACCGACTTCGGCAGCACAAAGTGTCGAAGCGCCCATGGCCCACTATCTCAAAAGCATGAGCGGCGCGTCGCCGCATTTCGGCACCGCGGCCTTGAGATTTTCTTCTGACATCGTCGCTTGGCGTCAAGCGGGGGAGGGCATGCGCCGGGAAAAGATACCGGCTCTGCCGGGCAATCGCTGGCTGGGTATTGTCTTGCTTTTCAGCTCGGCAGACGGGGAACTTTTGGCGATCATGAACGATGGCGTCATTCAACGCATGCGGGTGGGCGGCACTAACGGTGTGGCTACGAGATACCTGGCGCGTGCGGATGCGCAAACCGTCGGCCTGATCGGCTCCGGCTGGCAGGCGGGAACGCAGGTGATGGCCATTTGCGAAGCGCGCGCGCTCAAGAAGATCAAAGTATATAGCCCGACGCGGGCCAATCGAGAGAGGTTCGCCGCTGAAACGGCGGCGCTGGTGGGTGTGGAAATCGTGCCGGTGAGTTCGCAGGAAGAGGCCGTTCGCGATGTCGATATCATCGTCACCTCGACCAACGCTCGCAAACCATTTCTCGGGCCGGAGGCGCTCGCCGAAGGCGTGCATCTGAGCTGCATGCAACGGGATGAAGCCAACGATGAGGCGCTTGCCCGATGCCGTCCGCTGGTGGTGCATACCAATCTGACGGAAAACAACAGCACCTCGTCGCAACTGAATAAAATGGCAAAGCCCGGTTTTGAGTTCCGCGATCATCCGATGCAAAGAGGCATCGATTGGAAAACCCTGCCGACGTTACCCGAACTGATTACAGGGCGTATCAAGGGGCGGGAAACGGCAGAGCAAATTACCGGATTCGTCAACAACATCGGCCTCGGTGTTCAGTTTGCCGCCGTTGGCGCCAAGGTGTTCGAAGCCGCCAAGGAAAAGGGCTTGGGGCGCGAAGTGCCGCTCGACTGGTTTACCCAAGATGTGCATCCATAGACCAGCAGTGAAACACGTGAACCGACTTTGAATCAACGACTCAATGGCGACGGAGTAGTGGTGAAACATCTTCGACCTGTATTTCTCATCGCATTGCTGCTCGCCGCCGGAGAATCGCAGGCCCAGCAGAAATTCCTCATGGGCTATTCTTCATTTAGCGCGAACCAAACTCCGATTTGGGTTGCGAAGGAGGAAGGTTTCTTCAAGCGCTTTGGCACCGAAGCGGACTTGATCCTCATCGAAGGCGGCACGCGTGGCGCTCAGGCATTACTTTCCGGGGACATTCCGATTATGGGAATGGCCGGGCAACCGGTAATCAGCGCGCGAGCCCGGGGCGCCGATCTAACGATGATCGCGGGCACGGTCAACAAAATGAATTACGTTCTGATCGGCGCGCCAAGCATGAAGAAGCCCGAAGATCTCAAAGGCAAACGCATCGGCGCGGCACAGGCCGGCACCGCGTCCTATCATGCGGTTTTGCTCGGACTGAAACACTGGGGACTGGACGCGCGCCGGGATCAAATTACCATCCTGCAAATCGGCAACCAAGGGGCGCGCGTGGCCTCGCTGCAGTCGGGAGGCAGCGATGCCATCATTGTCAATCCCGGCTTGGGACCATCGCTGAAAGAACGGGGCAATAATATCATCGCCGATTTCACAGAGCTGCCGATTGCTTATCCGCAGCAAACCGTGAGCGTGCGCGAGCGCACATTGAAGAGCGACAATGAGTTCGTCGAGAGAGTAATGAAAGGTGTTGTTGCGGGGAACAGCTTCAGCTTGGATCCTAAAAATAAAGAACGGGTTAAGCAGGTGATCGCCAAGTACCTGCGTCTGGAGCGAGTGGCGCAAGCTGAAGAACATTATCAGGCAGCGCTCAAGGTCATGGCGCCAAAGCCGTACGTCGACGTCCCCAGTATCGCGTCAATGATCGAATTCATCGCCGAATCCGATCCGTTGGTTGCCAAAGTGAAACCGGAGATGGTGATCAATCACGCGATTCTGAAGAAGCTCGACGACAGCGGTTTTTTCGAGCAGGTGTCGAAAAGGTGAACGCGACTCCTTCGCGTGTCGTTCCTCTCCGGCCGATGAATTACGCGCGTGAGAGGCGTTAACAGTCGGCTGATTGCTGATGCGACCCGAGCGCCAGCCGAAATAACCCGCCACCGTTCATGAGATAACCCGCCGCGGCGGTTGGCTTTCCGTAAGGCTTACATTGACAAGATCTGTCCGATCGATATTGCGGACGATTTGTATTCATTTTCAGAGCCGTCGCCGGAGATAGGCGGATCGGCATTTGTCGACGCCTTTGGCGGCTCAGTTAACAGTTAGACATCAGAGCGAGAGAGAAAGCCGCCTGTTCTGACTTTCAGTGTGGCTAGTGTAAAGGAGCGGCTTGAATGGCAATGCAGATCCGTGGATCGCTATAACTCACAGGCGCCGGTTTCACGCGAAATTTCGGAGGATTCCCTGCCGATCAGATGCGGGATAAGGTCTTTCACCATGAGCAGGTGCAGCACTATCCGTTCTTGGTCAATCTCCTGAAAGACAACTTTGATTTCGAATGCGTCCATGACGAGGTGAAAAAGGATTGGTGCATTAGGGTTTTGGAAGAGCCGCTGAGAACCGAATCGCAAGACGGGCCGCTATCGGTTTTGGGGCAAGATAGAGGAGCTTGAAGGCAGGATTCTGAGAGTTATCACGTTGGAGGACAAGGTGACGATTTCACAACGCTTTACCAGATAGAGGATTCAAACCATGAAGCTCAATTATTATGCCGACACGCGGACTCGCTCTACATCGACCTTTCTGAGCGGCCGAGCGTCGAAAGCCGAGAGATCACTGAGGGTGTTGTTCTCGATTATGACGCTGAAGAAAATCTAGTCGGCATTGACATCGATAATGCTAGCCGAAAAGTTGATCTCAAGAAGACTCACCCTCAACAAGCTACCGGCGATTATTCAGACAAACCCAGGCTAAATCATCGAGTTGAGTAGGACGTCACGGATCGTACCTCTCGCCCAAAATTACTCCCAAGCCCTTTCCGCCGCCGCGTTCTGACCGGCGATTTTGCCGGCGACGAAGCATTCCGTGATATTGCCTGCTTCCAGATAAAGATGTCCGTAGATCGAGCTGATCTCGCCCGCGACATAGAGCCTTGGGATCGGTTTCTTCATGGGATCGAGGACGCGCTGCTCGACATCATGCTCCGGTCCGCCCTGAGTGTTATTCACAATCGGCCAAGCTTCGACGACATAGAACGGAGGATTTTTGATCGGCATCATCGTTTTCGGCGGACGTTTGTGGTCGCTATCTTGGCCGTTTTCGCAGAGTGAATTCCAGCGCTCTACCGTCGCTCTTAGCACTCTTGGATTCACATCTATTTGTCCGGCGATATCTTCCAGGGAATTTCCTTTTTTGATCCAGCCCTTGTTTATCTCGGCGAAATTATCCTCGCTCCAAGTCGCGTCGTAGCGCTGGTCGTTGACGATGGGGATTCCGATGGGCCCCAACTTTCTGCCTTCCTCATCAAAGATGAGGTAGCAGGGGATGCGCGGATAATCCTGAATGTCGGCGTCATAGAATTCCAGCGACCGGGTGCCGGTGTCCTGCGGCGCCGGCGGGTATTCGTCCATGAAGCGCTTGCCGAATTTATCGACGGCGATCCAGATCATTTTACGGTTCTCGTTGCGCGGACCGGCCCAGACATGGCGAATCGCGAACGGCAGCTCGGGAAACTTAAAACCGTAGCCGCCGTGAAAGTGCCACATATGCCAGAGCCCGGCGCCGGCTTTCTGCGCCATCTTGATACCGTCGCCGGTATTGCCGAGATAGACCGGATAGACCGGCTGCGCTTCGAAATATTGCAGCTTCATGGCGTCATCGTTCTCATATCCGCCACAGGCTAGGATCACGCCTTTGTTAGCTTTGATCCGCAGCGGCTTACCGTCATGCTCGGCAACCAGCCCGATAATTTCCCCGTCATCACCGGTGATCAATTCCTTGGCTGGCGTCGATAGCATCACCTCGATTCGGCGTTGCTTGACGTTGTCATAGACGACTTTGAACAGCCGCGCGCCGCCGCGCAGTCCCTTGGCCCAGGGAAAATCGGAGTAGGCTTGAAAATCCTTGAGCTTGATCGAATCGATGTCGTTGGTGCCGGGAAATGGATAGGTGCCGTGGCCGCGAGTCTCGGTTTTGGTCGGCTCGGTACCGCTAACCTTGGCGAGATCGGTAACCCAGTCGATCATGCCGACCATCTCCTCAGCCATCTTGCGCAAGATATCGTCGGGGGTGGTGCCGTTGCAGGTGCGCTTCAAGTATTGAAAGGCGCCCTCAGCGTTATGGGCAAACGCAACGCCGCCGCCGGACAGAATCGAAATGCCGCCGGGGTGGGGCATCTTTTCGATCAGCAAAACGTTTGCGCCGGCATCATGCGCGGTGATCGCCGAAATCCCGCCGGCTGCTCCGTAGCCGACCACGATGACGTCTGTTTCTTTTTCCCACTGTTGGTCTTTACCTGTTGCGCTCACCAGTATTCCTCCTTGAGATAGATAACCGTTCAATCGTTTAAGTCGCTCAACCGCTGCGCTCCGTCAAGCCCATCCTTAAGTCCTCCCCCGTGACACGAGGGAGAAAAACAAGTGGGGGATCGAACGATTTAAACAGCTTGAACGTTTTGAAGTTTAATTTCAGACGCGCTCTTCCAACCAGTCAAGCATGTAGGGAACGTTATGCGCCCAATAGTCATGGCTGCAGTGAACCCGCCCGGCGCCATCCTCCTCATTGTATATCTTGAGAGTTTTGTCGTTGGCGCCAATTTCCGAGAACAGTCGTTTGGCGCCTTCAACCGACATCAAAGTGTCCTTGTCACCGTGAGTAATCAAAGTAGGGCAGGTGATGTTACGTGCGATACCCGCCATGGTGAAATCTTGCAATCGCTTACGGGCCTCTTCGTGGCTGACTCCGCCGAGCAAGCGCTGCACGGTCGGTTGCAAGTGGTGACAGAAATCGTAGAGATCGTCGAGAATGCTGTAACAACCGCTCCAGGCGACGAGAGCTTTGATGCGCTTGTCGAATGCGGCTACACGGGGCGCGTAATAACCGGCCATGCTGATGCCGATCAAGGCCATCCGATCCGGATCTATCTCCGAACGAGAGATCAGGTAATCGAGACAGGCCTTGCCCGGGACTTCGTAATCCGGCCGGGTGCCGATGTTTTTGAGATAAATCGATGAGCCGCGTCCCGGCGTGTCAACCAGCAGCACGGCCCAGCCCCGTTCGGTCATCAGCTTGGCAGCGAAGTAGATCTCCTCGGCATAGGCATCGGCGCCGCCGAGAAAAAAAATCGCCGGCCACTTACCGGCCACGGGGTTGTTGGGATGACAGAAATAGCCATCATACTCGTCTTCACCGCATTGAACAGAGATCACTTCGATGGCCGGCTTATTCAATCCTGCGCCGGCACGAAAGCACTCTTGAGCTTTGCGGAAGCGTTCTGCTTTGCGGTCATTCTCTTGATAGGTGAGAAACACATCGGACATGCGGTAGTATTGGTTGGCGTGGAAAAAATAATCTCGCGCCGTGATCCTTCTTCCGGCCGCCAGCGCTTCGGTGGCGGCCGCTTCGGTCTTCGCTGCCAGCTCGAGCCAGGCTTTTTCCCAACTCGGTTTATCTCCGGGTTTGATATCTCGGCAGGTTCGAGCGATATCGAACAGATCGCCGCCGCCTTGCTGCGCTTGCGCCACCAGTCTCAAGGTTTGGCCGCCAAACGGTTCTGTGGGAAATAAGAAATCGAACATAATCACCTCAGTCCTGTCAAATCTGCCGCCGCTTCGGGGCGCGGACATTCAAAAGTTGATCTTACTGCAAATCCGTTTCTAAAGTCTATGCGGCGGAGGCAGTTGACAGAGTCGCCGGTGATCATGATAGTTTTGAGCGGTCAAGTATCTTTTAAATACGCGGTGATAGGGAGCGATTCGGATGAAATCGGGTTTCAAGATAATGGATTCGGACATGCATTTGCGCGAGCCGGCAGATCTCTGGGACAAATACATCGAACCGGAATGGCGCGACAGGGCGCCGAAAATACTTAGCTCCACGGCGCGCAGCTCGGCGATGGTGCTGATCGAAGGCAAAATCCTCCAGGGCTATAAACCAAGCTACCGTGGTGGGATTTTTGACGCGACGCGGATCGACGAAGAGATCGCCGATTACCGAGCCCACGGCTTCGACGCAAAGACGCAATTGCAGGCGATGGACCGGGAAGGATTGGACGTCGCCGCGCTCTATCCTTCGATCGGCCTGGGTATCATGATGCGCGACGATATGGATCCCAAGCTTGCCGCGGCGATCGCGCGAGCTTACAACGATTGGCTGTATGACTTCTGCCAGACCGATCCGAAACGACTGAAGGGTGTGGCGATGCTACCGCTGCATGATCCCAATGAAGCGGTCAAGGAAGCGCAGCGCGCGGTAGGCAAGCTTGGATTTGTCGGAGTTTTCGCGCGGCCCGAGCCGTTGCGCAATCTGCCATGGCATTCGCGGTACTTCGATAGTGTCTGGTCGGCCCTGGAAGAGCTTGGAGCTCCCCTGGGTTTTCATTCGGCGGCGGCGGCAGGCGAGCTAGCGCAAATCGGCGACCGCTTCGGCGATAATCTGCTGCTCCGGCACGTGGTCTCTCATCCGATGGAAAACATGCTGGCAATGGCGGATATTATCGGCGGCGGAGTATGCGATCGGCACCCCAGACTCAAGGTGGCGTTTCTCGAATGTTATTGCGGTTGGGTTTCGTTTCTCTTGCACCGCATGGACAACGCTATGGAGAAGGGACGCTTTCCCACCGCCGGCAAGTTAAAACCCAGCGAATATTTCCAACGACAATGCTGGATCTCGACCGAGCATGAGAAAGAGTTGCCGATGATCATAAGCCTGGTGGGCGATGACAACATCGTGTTTTCCACGGACTACCCGCACGGCGACTCCGACTTTCCGCGCGCCGTGGAAGAATTTTTGGAAATGGGCGGGGTTTCGAAAGAGAGCCAGAAGAAAATTTTGTGGGACAACTGCGCTCGGCTTTACAATCTGGCCTAGAGAGCCGAAGAAATTTTTGAGCGCTATTCGTAACAAAAAAGCCAATCGAATCTTCCTTTGTTCAGAATGAATCGTATTATAACGATGTCATCCTGAACCGACTAAAGGATGTTGAATAGAACGATTCAAAATCTAGGTGATCATTCGTGGAGGTGAAAGTGGCGTATCGGACCGTTGGGAAATCACTGCCCCGAGTCGAGGGCGAAGGCAAAGTCACCGGGCAAACAAAGTATGCGGCAGATCTGCCGTTTGAAAATCTGCTTTGGGCTAAAGTTTTGCGCGCTTCGCTGCCGCACGCGCGGATCGTCAATATCGATACCTCCAAGGCGAAGGCTTTGAAAGGCGTGCGCGCCGTGCTGACCGGAGCGGATGTCAAAGATATCTATGTCGGCACGCGCGTGAAGGATCAACCGGTCCTGGCGCATGATAAGGTCCGCATGAGCGGTGATGCCGTTGCCGCCGTGGCCGCCGAGAGTGTGGAGATTGCCGAGCAGGCAATAACGCTCATAGATGTCGAGTACGAAGAGCTCCCTTATGTCGAAGATCCGGTCGAAGCGTTGAAACCTAGCGCCCCACTGATTCACGAGGACCGTGGCAAATATAAAAACGCGCCGAAATTGCCGGAAGGTGTTTCCCCCCACAACTTGCAGTCCTATGTATTGTGGAAAAACGGCGACGTCGAAGCCGGTTTCCAGAAGGCCGCGCGAGTGTTCGAGCATACTTTTCGCACACCGTTATCTCATCACGGTTATATCGAGCCCTGTGCCTGCACGGTGCAGGTTCACGACGATAATCGGGTGGAAGTGTGGGCGTCGAACAAGGGACCCTGGGGGTTGCGCGAACAGATGGCCGAAGACTTCGGCCTGCAGAAGGAAAACATCAAAGTCCATATCGTTCACGTCGGCGGCGATTTCGGCGCTAAAGCATCGTTGATCGATGTTCCGGTGGCTTATTACCTGTCGAAAGCGACCAAACAGCCGGTAAAGTTGGTTTTCGACTACACGGACGAGCTTCTCGCCGGCGGCCACCGCCATCCCGCGGTGCTTGCGCTACGAACGGGAGTAGATCAGGACGGCCATTTCACCGCGATCAAAGCGACTATCCACTTTAGCGGTGGCGCTTACGGCTCGCAGAAAGCCAATCCTCAGGTGACCGTTCTCGGCGGACGGCGCCTCGCGAGCATGTATCGAGTGCCGGCGATCAGCTGCGAGACCTATTGCTCGTATACCAATCAAGTTCCTTGTACCCAGACGCGCACGCCGGGCAGTCCGCAGGTCGTGTTCGCGTTCGAGTCGCAGGTCGACATCATCGCCAAGGAGATGGGCATCGATGCTCTCGAACTGCGCCGAAGGAATATTCTGCACGATGGCGATGCCAATCCCATGGGTGAGAAGTGGAGCGATATTCTCATGGGCGAAGTACTGGAGCGAGTGGTGAAAGCTTCGGGCTGGAAGAAGGACGGAGCGAAGAAAAACCACGGCTGGGGCATGGCGCTCTATGATCGGGGCACTCCGGAAGGGAAGGCGAGCTCGGCCTTGACGCTGGAGGCCGATGGCAGGGTCAATATCCTCACCGGCGTGCCCGATGTCGGTCCCGGCTATTATACCGTCAGCCAGCAAATGGTTTGTGAAACGCTCGGGTTGCCGCCGGAGAAAGTTGGCGTGGTTTTCAAAGACACGGATAGCCTGCCTTTTGATCCCGGCACCGGCGGCAGCAAGCAAACGAATACTTCCGGGCACGCGGTCAATAAGTCCGCGCATGAGGTGCGCGAAAGATTAGTCGCCCTGGCGGCGCGGGAACTCGGTTGTCAGCCGGAGGAGATACGGCAGGAGGGCGGCAAGCTTACGGCACCCAACAAGAAGTCGACGACAATGCAAGAGATGATCGAGCTGGCTGTCAAAGAAAACGGTGGCCCAGTCTTTCACCTGACCAATTTTGTCCCCAAGGACATGCCGAAGGTGACCGGCTTCGCCGCGCAAGTGGCTGAGGTGGAAGTTGATCCGAGTACCGGCAGAGTGAGGGTTCTAAATTTGACTACCGCCCATGATACCGGCACGGTGCTCAATCATCTCACGCTGACCGGGCAGATCGAAGGCGGAATCATTACCGGCCTCGGCTTTGCGTTGATGGAAGAGAACCCGATGGTGGATGGCAAGATCGCTTCATTGACAATGGGCGAATCCAAGCTGCCATGCATTGCCGATGTGCCGCCGCTGAAAACCGTTCTGGTAGAAAGTCCGACGGGTCCGACACCGTTCGGCGGCAAAGCCATTGCGGAAAATCCCAATGTGCCGACCGCGGCGGCGATTGCCAATGCAGTGGCGGATGCCTGCGGCGCGCGAGTTTTTGATTTGCCCTTGTCGCCGGAAAAGGTCTTCTGGGCGTTGCAGGAAAAGATCAAGAGCTGAAATGGCGATCAGGTTGTCAGGACATCACACCGCGTTCAGGTGAAAGCAGTGCTGAGATAAACGTCGATTTGTCCCGGGGCTTTTCTGATGAGTATTTCTCAGGTCATTATCTGTTGTTTATAGATAGTTGCGGCGCAGAGTTACAGTAATTGATTATAGTTCACGCCCTCCCTGGGAGAGCTTGGCGACTATAGATTCGTACCGCTGCATGAGATCGCACTGACGCTCTGTCCGGATGAGACTGTCAGAGGATCATAGAGGCGGGCTTTGCTTGCGCACGTCGAACATGTTCGATCAGTTTCGCTGTTGGATTGACAGTCTCCGACCCAAATGGAATTTCTCGAGCTAGGGAAGATTACGAAGGTGCTTCAAAACCGATGGCGAGGCAATTGTGGAATTCGAACATGATGGACATCACGTTCATCTTATCGAACTACCCACCAGCAGTGGCAGACGCTGGAAATTTAGCGTCGTAGTGTGCTGGGAAAGTGAAGGCATCAGGCGCATACGAGCTTTGAGCTGCATTGGGCGCGCCTTCGAGACGGCGCATAATGCCAGGCTCGAAGGCATCGAGTTCACCAAGAGATGGATCGACGAAGGAAAGCCGGCACAACATTGATCCGTGGTCTCCATGGCGTTCAGGTTTCATAGCGCGCGATATTCCGAGCGGCGCCGGTGTCGGCAGCTGGGTCGAATGACAACCTTTAGAGGCCCGACCACCGGTAGTAAATAGCGCCGCGTGCAGCACAAACCAATCTATGAATAGATGTCGCCTTCTTTGCCCGTCACTCGGTATTTAGTTTTGAAAGGTACTATGGGAGCACAAGATGATCACTGAGGCCGTGATAGTTTCTCAGTGACGTTTGCCTGAACAAGATGAACAGCGTCGAAGTGGTCGCCGGTTTGATCGTTCAAGAAGGGCTGTTGCTCATTTGCCAGCGTAAGGAGGAGGGAACCTTTCCGCCTCAAGTGGGAATTTCCCGGTGGCAAAGTGGAAAGTGACGAGGGGCACGAGAATGCCTTATGCCGCGAGTTGATGGAAGAACTCGGTATCAGAGCCGATAAGCTGAGTGAAATCTTCAGACACACGCATAAGTATTCGGATGCGTTCGTGGTCAATCTTAGATTCTATCGGGTTCATAGTTTCACCGGTATGTTAAGAAATCGTGCGTTCCAGAATCTGGCCTGGGCGGGGATCGACAGGCTCGCTACGTTCGATTTCCTCGACGGAGACTTGCCACTTGTAAATCTGTTGCTATCCGCTTCGGGCCGAGAATTACTTGCGTGATATCGCGGCTGTGGTCGATTCCAATGGAGTCCAGGTTGCTGGAGATTTGACAGATGCGCAGCCCATCAGTATTCTAGCGACACTTTTTCAACTGCAGCTATGACAAAAAGGGCTTTAATTCGGTTTTTTTTCCTTCTTTATCAGTTGTCCACCGTGGCCACCGCTCTGGCGGATGTCTATGTGCATAAAGATAAACAAGGAGTCTTAACCTTCACCAACGTCCCTAATCACAGCGGTTTCCGCCGAGTGATTCGTGAATCCATCGTCGCACCACTGAGCCGGCAGACTTATACATCAAACTTCGAGGATTTTATTCTTTCCGCATCGGCTCGCCACAGCATCGACCCAGATTTGATTCGCGCTGTCATCAAAACGGAATCGGATTTCAATTCAAACGCGCGCTCGTCTAAAGGAGCAATGGGATTGATGCAGCTAATGCCTGACACGGCTCGGCAACACAATGTTCTTGATGCGTACAATCCGCTAGAAAATATCGAGGGCGGTGCGCGACATCTTCGGTTGCTACTCAGCCGTTACCGCGGCAATCTGGAACTGAGTCTCGCGGCCTATAACGCCGGAATTAACGCTGTTGAAAGACATGGAGGTATTCCTCCGTATGCCGAGACTCGCCAATACGTGCGGCGCGTCCTGCATTTTTACGACGGCTACCGCGAAACCGGGTTGCAGAACGTCCGGCAGGTGCAGCAATAACGCTGCCTTGCACAAACCGTCCTCATTGAGTTTCACGTGGTTTGGACGTTTCCCAATTTTCTAAGTCTGATCCGAATTCTAATCATCCCGCTCCTTGTTTATTTGCTGACGCTGACAGATCGCACTTCGAGCCTGATCGCCGCAGTCCTGTACTTACTGGCTTCGATAACCGATTACTTCGATGGCTATCTGGCAAGACGTAATAAGAGCGTCTCCGATGTCGGCAAAATCCTCGATCCGCTTGCAGACAAGTTGATGGTGGCTTCGGCTCTGATCATGCTCGCAGCCATGGACCGTCCGGGCGAGCCCAGTGTGCCCGCCTGGCTTGTGGTCATTATTATTGCCAGGGAAACCGCTGTCACGATTATTCGCGGCATTGCTTTGACTGAAGGAATCGTTATGCATGCCGAGGCACTCGGTAAGTACAAATTTATTTTACAATCTTTCGCGGTGGTGGGGCTTTTGGTGCACTACGTTTATTGGGGTGTGGATTTTTATACGGCGGGAATTTATTTTTTAACGCTGGCGGCTGTGCTCGCGTTATGGTCGGGCGTCAATTATCACGTGCAGTTTTTCCGCCTTCGACAGTCTCGCGTCTCCGCGCATAGCTGATCTAAATTGACAATATCTCTGGCTTCGTATAATTTTTAGATCATGCGGGTGTAGCTCAGTTGGCTAGAGCGTATGCTTGCCAAGCATAAGGTCGGGAGTTCGACCCTCCTCACCCGCTCCATCTTGAAGCCCTTGAGAAATCGAGGGCTTTTTTGTTGTGGCTATACTCGGCTAAAGCTGTCGAAGCTGGCTTTCCATTGTTTGGTCTCATCCATCTATGAAATTCAGTGCCACCGCCCGGCCCCTCGCCGCACTCTACAGCAGTACATTTTTATCGGGCGCATGGGCAATGGTCATCCCAACTATTCCTGTCATCGCTCGGGAGTTTGATGTATCGGCGGGTGGCGCCGCACAGATTGTGACGGCATTTGCGATCGGCAAATTCGTCGGCACGGTGGTAGCCGGAATAGTGCTGGATCGCATGGGAACACGCGTGGGGCTCATTGCCGGACCTTTAGTGGCTAGCGTGGCATCGTTGGCAACTGTGATTGCGCCTTGGCTGAGCGCGATTCTCGCGCTGGTGCTGGTAATGGGGGCGGCGGACAGCCTCTGGTCAAGCGCGCGCGAGATCGCCGGAATCGATCTCGCGGATCGCAAACAGCGCGGTCGGGTGCTGAGCAGCCTGCATGGCACCTACAACATGGGCGCGGCCGTGTGTCCACTCCTCGGTGGCTGGCTTACGGACATGTTCAGCTATAAAGCGGCGTTTATTGGCTATGCTGTCGCCACCGCGCTTGCGGTTGGACTGGGATTCGCGAGCCGAGAATCGACAAGTTCGACGTTGGCGCCACCGAACGTCAAGCAGAATGGAAACTGGGGATTTAGCCGGTTACGACAGCTACTCCACGGCATCGGTGGATTGTTGAGAGAAATACGCCCAGACTTAAGATCCACCTATTTGGCTCTCGTGCTTGCAACAGTGGTCAGCCAATCGCAAAGAATATTGGTGCAGAGCATACTGCCGATCTATGCCGGACTTTATCTCCAACTATCGCCCACTCAGATCGGCATGCTTTTTTTTATTTCGGGGATCGTAGTTTTCGCGATGATTATTCCCGCAGGCTTGGTTATGGATCGAATAGGGCGGAAGTGGTGCACGGTTCCGAGCACCGGAATCCCGGCGCTGGTCTTTCTTCTGATCCCGGCGACGAGAAGTTTCACGCAACTATCAATTCTCGTCGGATTGTCTGGCTTGGCTCAAGGGCTCTCACTTGGGTCGATAGCGACTTCGACGTACGATGTGGTGCCTTCGCACGTGCGTGGAAGGTTGCAAGCAGTACGGCGAACCGTTGCCGAGTTGGGCAGTGGCCTTGCCCCAATGATCGGCGGCTATCTCGCCAACGCTTACAATCCCGGTGTGCCGTTTCTGGTGTATGCCCCTCTGCTACTTCTTTCTGCCGTACTTCTCGGATTAGTCGGTAAAGAGACGCTCGATCGGTGAGACAAGAGCAACTCTTATTATCGCTTCTGCCGGCCAAACAACCCTTCTAGTCCTCTGCGAATCAAGTCTTCCGGTGATTTGGACTGGGCTGGCGTTCTTGGTCCGGCTGGCGATCCGGAGCACGGCGTTCTTTTGCGCCGAAGAGTTGCTCTTGAAGTTCTTCGGCGCCTCTTTGAAACAGTCCGCGCTGGAGCGCCTTTGTTAAAAAGCCTGCATCCGGGCGCGGTTTCACGTTGGGCATTTGCCCCGACAACGTAAACGGAATCTCCAGCTCGTTGTTTTTATTGAAAAGCAATCTTATTTCGCGGACCGCTCCGGCGATGTCACCAGATAACTCCGGAGAGAATCGGATCACTCCGCGAAAATCGACCCGGCGTTCGAAGTCCACCCAACCATCTCCTGCGACCCTGAACTGGGCCGCGGCAATGCGCAAATTTTTTAAGTTTAGCCGGCTATCACCAATATAAAGCTGAGTCTGCAAATCTTTAAAAACCGTGTCCCTGGCCTCGAACGTTTCAGGATATTTTCTCCGAACAGCCGGATTGATGAGATTAGTCAGGCCGGGTATTCCGGTGGCGCCGGAGAGCACGGCATCGGCAATATTGAAATTCAACAACGTACCCTTCAGGACTTCGGTTTGCCCATCCCCGCGCAGAGTAGGTTTAATCTCCTGCCACTGATCACCCTGACCCGACAGTTTGAGATTACCGTTCAAGCTCCCTCGCATGTCCGGTTGGTCCTTGGTGAAGTATTGATGCAATTGCACCAGATCGATGCCTTTGATTTCCGAAGCCATGGAGAATTTTGGACTCTCATCAAAACCGAATTCTCCCTTCAGCTGCGCCGACCCGTTAAGCACGTCGGCGCGAAATCTACGCAAAACCACGTTGTTCTTCGCGTAGGAGAGATTAGCGTCAAGATTCTTGTAATCCATGTTGTAGAGTCTTCCATCGCTGGAAAGAATCTTACCCGCCACGGTGGTTTGGCCGCTGGCCGTGGTTACCTGGCCATCGCTGCCGAGATCGCGGAGGACATCGCTACTACGCTCTGGCGGCAGAGAAGGTTGGATATCCGCCAGCGCCAACTCGGCAGTAGTCAACTTATAGGATAGAGTAAGCGGCGAGAATTTCTCGACCACTGCTGCCAAAGTGATACGCGAATTCCCCAGATTGAAATGTGTTTCTTTAGTTTCGGCGCGTGCATCAGAGAACTTCACTTGGGCATTTAGGTTTTCGATAGCTTTGGGCAATTGTGGAACCTTAATGCTGGCGCTCTGTAAGGACAGGTTTCCATCCACCTGCGGATTCTTTCCTGATCCGATCGGGCCACGGAGTGTTACGCGCAGACCCATTTTGCCGTGGAGGTCGTAATTAGCTATGGCCGGAATGAGTTTACCCCAACCCTCCAAGGAGGTTGGATCGGAATCAAGCGATATGTTTGCTACCGGCGGTTTGCCCAGGGCAATATCACCTTTGACCTGTAAAGGCAGCGTGTGAAGCTTGAGGCTGGCGTTTCGGATGGCAATCCTATCTTTGCTGTAATGGGCAGCGCTCTCGAGGACTAGAGGGATGCCCGCGGGTTTGTGAAAATAATCACCCCATTGAATAAAACCCTGGGTGCCTTCAATGCCGCCGTTCAATGCGAAATCATGAAGCGTTCCTTTGACTTTTAGGCCGCTCACTTTGAAAATACCGCCGACTGCCAGGTCTTTCGGTAGCGCGGTGAAGATCTTCGGCACCGCTTTTTTCAACTGGCTCAGATCCACAGGATCGATGTCGAGCTGGCTATCCACTGCAACGTTGCGGTAGTCGCTTTCGGGAGAGATCGGTCCGACCCGCAGCTTGAGATTGACATTTTGCTTTGCAGCAAAAACTGCCGCCGCGAGATCGATTGATACAGGCCGATCATAATTGAGGTCTCGTGCCCTTAGATCGAGTTGCTGAACGGCTAAATCCGTGCCGTCTGTCAGGTCACGGTACCGTACAACTCCCCCGGATATTTCCACTAGAGAAATCAAAAGGGCGGCACGTTGCCGCGCCGCTCTGTCGCGAGAATCTTCTGTTTCTGCATCTTTTTTCTTATCGGACCCGCCGAGACTCGCGAAGTTGTAAACACCTTGTCGATTTCGGATGATATTGATCCCAGGCTGATGGAGAATGAGTCTTTTGACCTGAACATCCTTGCGCAGCAGTGGTAGAAGCCTGACGTTGGCTTGAAGACTTTTCGCCTGCACGAATGGATCGGAGGAGAACGCCGGATCATCCGAGAGTCTAAAGTTTTCAAAACGGACGCCGATACCGTTCCAGAGATTTACTTCAATATTTTGCACGTCGATTTGGCGTCCAACGGCTTTTTCGGCCTGTTGAATAAGATATTCGCGATTGCGTTGCACGTACGAATTGATGTTCAAAACGGCAACGGCAGCGGCGATGACGATTACCAGCAGAATACCGCCGAATATAAGTATCCATTTAGGCATAATTCCCATCTCCTGTCTCAGGAGGATCGATACGAGCGGCGGGAATAGTTGAAGTCGACTTGCGATGGCCGATGGTCAGGGCGATTTTTATTTGAGTATGCACGGCACGAGTACTATACAGTGTAACTGAAAAATGCGCGGATGAAAGCTTTGGCGCTCTTCTCTTTGGATGCATCTTCGCTCCTAGCTCACGACCTGATCCTCATCCAGAGGGCGCGCACATTGATTTCCATTCGGATAGGGATGACCGTGCCGGTAAGGTCGGCATCGAGGACGTTTTTTGGGAATGATTTTTAAGCCGCTGGTCGTCGTCGGTTGGTTTAGGCCGTCACATGGATTAAGCTCCATAAGCCGCTTTAGTCCCGGGGATAATAGTCATGTCATCTCAGCAATCTTCGAAAGCTCTTTCTAACCAGACCAATTTTTGGCGCTCCATCAGCGCGCCAATTATCGGTCTCTCGCCCATGGACGGAGTCACCGACGCATCGTTTCGCTACATCACCGCCAAATACGGCGGGCCCGATGTGACATTTACCGAGTTCGTTAATATCCAAGCCGCTTTTCACGCGGCGCACACGCTGATTAAGGATCTGACCTATTGTGAAATCGAGCGACCGGTGGTGGCGCAGATCTACGGGCGTTCGCCGGAAATGTTTTATCGAGTCTCGCATATTGTCTGTGAGCTCGGTTTTGACGGTTTGGACATCAATATGGGGTGCCCGGCGAAAAAAGTCGCGGCAGCCGGGTGCGGCGCGGCGCTGATCCGAGAGCCGGAACTGGCTCGTGCGATCATCAGAGCGGCAAAACGCGGTATCAAAGACTGGTGCGCCGGACAGACGCTCAGCGATATCCAATTGGAACCTGAACTTATCGCAAAGATCAGAGATGCCAATTGGTTGCGCACAAAGGTAAATGGCCCGAGTGAGCGGCTGCCGATCCCGGTGTCGGTCAAGACTCGCTTGGGTTATGATCGCATCGTAGTCGCGGATTGGATTGCAACTTTGTTGGAAGAAAATCCGGCTGCTATCTCGCTCCACGGCCGCACTTTGCAGCAGGGATACAAAGGCAACGCCGATTGGGGCGCCATAGCGCGGGCCGTGGAAGTCGGCAAAGGGTCGGAAACCCTTATTCTTGGCAATGGCGATCTGCAGGATATGACGCAAGTCCAGCGCCGTGTTCGTGAGACACAAGTGGACGGAGTGCTTCTCGGGCGCGTCGCTCAAGGCAATCCGTGGATCTTTAGAGCCAAGCATCAGGTAAAGCGCGCGCTCGCAGAAAACCGGGACTCATCCATTTCCAGCATGCCTGTGACCCTGGAAGAGCGCTTTCGCGTCATCTCCGAGCATAGCAGCCATCATGAGCTGCAGGCATCGGGTGAAAATTTCGTCGGAATTCGAAAGCATCTAACCTGGTATTGCCGGGGCTTTCGCGGCGCGGCGGAAATGCGCTCGCAAATGGTTCGAGTAAAAACCGCCGAGGACGTCAGACAATGCTTACTTAATTTCACCTTCCAATCTACCGAAGCGGAGCGCAGAACCAATCGAGTGGCATGAAGATCCGGCAGCCATCGTAACGCCGGAGCGCCACGTTAGCCTCTAAGCCAAGCCAACAAGACTTCGTCGATACCATGAGGCTGATTCTTGCTTCAACCTCACCGCGCCGCCGGGAAATACTGGCGCTTCTCGGCCTGCCGTTTGATGTAATCCAGCCGGATTTTGAAGAAGCCTTGTCGTCGCTACGGAGCATCGAAGAAGAGGTTATCGAATTTGCGGTCGGTAAAGCTCAATCGGTGGCAAGGCAGAATCCGCAAGCCATCGTTATCGGTAGTGACACGATGATCTCACTCGATGGGGCGAAAATCGGCAAACCGCGTGACCTGTCCGATGCTCGAGCGATGCTTGTCAAGCTCGCGGGACGAACCCATTTCATCTACACCAGTGTGGCGATCATCGATGGATCGGGTGGCTCTGGCCTGAAGATCATCGAGAAAGTCACCGTGAGAATGCGCGATTTCTCCGATGCTGCAGTTGAAGATTATCTTGCTTGCGGTGAATCCCTCGATAAAGCCGGCGCCTATTCGATACAAGGCGAGGGGCGTCAGTTGATAACCTCTATCGAAGGCGACTATCTGGCGGCGGTGGGCCTTCCATTGAAGGCGATTGCCGAGTATCTGAAGGACCGCGGCATTGCTGTCCCGCTAAGCATCGATTCGTTCTACGCGAAAAAATCTTTTTTGAATTGGCAGAGCTTCTGATGGTCGACTAATCAAAACGGAATGACGCATCCGTTCCCTCAATCTGCCCCTTTAGCGACGGCCGGTTAAAAGTTCCCTTGAATCTGACACCCTGGGTTGAATACACACCGCGAAGGTCCAAGGCCTTGGGCAATTCTCGCTTGATGACAGGCAAGGCAGCTCGGAGTTTGCCCATATCGAAATGATCAAAACGCAGCTCGCCGTCGAGCGGCAGGTCCTCTAAGACCTTTTTCGGCCCCGAGAGGACCTACGGCGGCTCTGATTTTTAGATTCTGTTCCGGCGCAAAGACGGCCATCGCCAGTTCGAACGCAAAAGAGTTCTCGTGGTCCAAATCAGTCGTCTTAAAATCGAGTCGGTCCACCGTCAAATCACTGCCGTTCGTCTGATCGACATAATGGATGGTGCCGTTCATGATCTGAATCAATGAGTTGGGAATTAGCGCGGGCGAATAACGTCTCGTTTGGCTCTGGGATGTTACCGACCTCTCACTGCTTTGTTTCCTCGTGCTTTCCGGTCCGAGGGAGGAAAAATTGTAAACACCGGCACTGTCACGGAGAATTGTGATCACGGCAGCGTGAACGATGACTTCTTTAATGCGAAGCTGATAAAGGAAAAGCGGCAGAAACTTGAAAGTCACCGTGACATCGTTGGCCGTCAGAAAAGCGTTCTTCGAAAAGACCGGATCGTCCGCCATGGAGAACTCTTTTAAATGCAATCCAATCCCGGGCACAAAGGTCATCCGTACTTCCCGCGCTGAGATCTTGCGGCCCCAGCTCCGCTCTAGATGCTGCAGTAGAAGAGATTCGCTGTTGGACAGCAGCAAGGCGAGGACAAAGACTCCGAGCCCGCCGCAAACTAAGATAAGAATAATGAGTGATCTTCGCATGTTCCGGGCAAACGTTAAGCCCGCGCCGCGAGAAAGTCCAGTAAGTGTACGAAGGTCCGGAAATCTCCGTTACTTGATATCACCGCCAGCTAAGTTCCTGCGACTACATGTTTGTTGTACTTCTTCATAGCCGAAGATATTGCAGGGCGAAGCGCCGCTTTCACCCCCGACGGTGTTTTAGATTAGCCGTGATGAAAACCGTTGCGTCTTGATTGTCAATATACTATCCCTTGGGGGCAGGCGGGATCGAACTAGTTTTCTCGGCTCTTCACGGAACTCAGTTGACGTGCAAAATAAAATCGCCTCAAACATAGCGAAACGTCAGCCTTGGCTGCGCTCGGCAGGTGTTGTCCGAATCTTGAGCTTAGCTCTTACTGTGTTCTTGCCTGCCTGCTCACTGGTGCCGAGTATCTCTGTTGTCAAAGATGAGCCGATCGAACGATTGCTCAAGGACGAAGCGGAACGAATTCTTGCGGTCACGGAAGACGCAACAAATACATCTAAGTATAAAATTTCGCTCTCTGATTTCCCTCGCGCAGACATTCTCGGTATGAGCATCGGGCAACGCCGAATTTATATCAGTTACAAGCTCGGCCAACGTGCGCTTCACAGTCGGCGTTATCTTTGGCTTCTCAGGCAAACTTTGGCGCATGAGATCGCTCACGAGATCGCGCGTCACGCCGATTATCGGCAGATTAATTTCAATCGCTCGTCCGACGAATATGGAATGACCAGTCGCGATGTTGGATTACCCTGGTATGTCATCTTTCAGCCATACTCGTTGGAGAAGGAACTTCAGGCGGACCTTGATGGAATGCAGTATTGGAAAAGCTTGCAGTGGGATTGCAGCATTTGGGTGCGGATCTTAGAGGAGTTCCAACGGCAAAATTATTCCGGCGATAAGAATCATCCGACCGAGACCCGTCTACAGCAGGCAGCCGCCGCCTGCCGTTCAGCCTGAGTTAATTGTCACCTCTCGGTGTAAACTCATCCGAACGGCAGGCATGATGCTTACCGAGAAGCTGGATCAGAGTCTTCTTTTCAGTAGATTATTGATCCGCGCTCGATTTGTCTCTTACGGTCATTATATTCTTCGCGGCCCATGCGACCGGCTCGAAAATCGTCTTCGAGCTTATCCATTTGCCGTTTGTTATTGTATTCATAGCCTCCGCCGGCGCCCAGAGCACCGACCGCTGTTCCTCCCCAGAACTCCGGACTACATCCTGCCTGGGCTAGAGCGGCGGTAAACAACAATGCGTAAATAGCATTCTTCATACTGTTCTCCTTTCCTGTTTCTTGCTTATTATCAAAAGGCAATTCTTATGCCGCATAGGGCTTTTGAAAAAATTTTGGGATTAGCGCGTTGCACATGTCGCATTTCTGTTGCACTGATTGAATCCGTTCTTACACTTAGGACAGAGCGCCACGGTGACTTCACCGGCAACTTCCGCTACGGTGTAGGTGAGAGCATGCACTCGACGATGACTAGGAGGAGAAGGGATACCATGACATTAGCTGCTGAACTTGCCGCACGTAGAAGCGACCGTTTCCTTGGCCTCATCTTGGACAATGAAGTCACGGTGGGAGAATTTGTCATGCAACCGCCGCTTCATTGGACTCGCTGTATTCAGCGCAATGGGGTGTTTCAAGTTGCAGAAGGCTATCCAACTCTACTGACCGAGGCACAAGCCACGTTGGAAATGAGAAACTGGGACGATGTCTCATTAGGCGCTATCATTGCTGCATTGCCGGCGCTTGGTGACTCCGTCGATTACATCATCTTCGGCAATAACGCAGGACAGGGTTTGCCGCTGGCGCAAAGCTTATCCAGTAATCTGATGGCCGATCGTGCCGCGGTAATTTACGCTCGAAAGCCTGCCGCAGATGAGCAGGTACCAACAGATTGGCTTTCGCAATTTTTTTCGTAGAAGCGAGGCTGCCGAGCGGCTTGTCGATCTGGCAACGAAATCTCAGCGTCCTTTAGAGCTCGTGTTCATCAACACGATTCAACATGATGAGACGAACTACCATGATCCGTAATGCCGATTTGCAGCGTTGGATATAATGCGTGTGATTGAATAGCGCTGAACCGCGAACAGCGCGCCTCCCATACGTTCCAACTCCACTGATGCTTGTTCGTTAAAGACCGTAGTTTTTTGAGTTCGTCGGCAAAACTGTTACATTAGTAAATTACGCTGACGTCGACAACGATGCCTTTATTACGCCTAGATAATATTTCGCTATCCTACGGTTATTTGCCGTTGCTCGCTCATGTTCAGTTTCAGATCGATGCCGGTGAGCGGGTCTGTCTTGTCGGTCGAAACGGAACTGGAAAGACAACATTATTCCGTGTCATCACGGGCGACGCTGTTCCGGAAGCAGGCGAGGTTTGGGTTCAGGAAGGTTTGCGGGTTGCGCATTTAGAGCAAGAAGTGCCACCGGACGAGGAACAAACGATCTTCGAGGTGGTTGCTTCCGGTTTGGGTGAGCTGGGAATGCTCTTATTCGAATATCATCAGGCGACGCAAAAGGCTGCTGCGACGGAACGGCCTGTCGCTCGATGAATTAGCAAAACTGGACGCGCGTATCGAATTATTTGAGCGGGTGGAACCTGAACCAGAAGGTTGAAACGGTACTGACCCGGCTGGCGCTCCCTCCTGACAAGCCGATGAAGGCTTGTTCCGGCGGTGTCCGTCGTCAGGTGATGCTGGCCAAGGCCCTGGTTGGCGAGCCCGATCTCCTGTTGCTGGATGAACCGACTAACCACCTTGATATCAGCACGATTATCTGGCTCGAGAAGTTTCTCCTAGGTTTTCGCGGCGCATTGATGTTTATCACTCACGATCGAAGCTTTCTGCGCCACCTGGCGACGCGCATCGTCGAGCTTGATCGCGGTAGGTTGAATTCGTATCCCGGCGACTTCGACGCCTATCTACGGAAAAAGGACGAGCTTCTGGCGGTCGAAGAGCGCGCCGCCGCGAAGTTTGACAAAAAACTGGCCGAGGAAGAAGCCTGGATCAGGCGCGGTGTCAAAGCACGGCGAACGCGCAATGAGGGACGCGTGCAGGCTCTTCAGGAGATGCGCCGGGAGCGTAGCCAGCGCTTGGACGCCCAGGGTAAAGCCAGTTTTGGTATTGATGCCGGCGCTTTGTCCGGAAAGCTGGTGGTCGATATGCATCGTGTAGGTTTCGGCTATGGCGATGATCTGGTTGTTCGGGAGTTGTCGACGCGCATCTTACGCGGTGATCGAGTCGGCATTATCGGTCCGAACGGTTCCGGCAAGACTACGCTGCTCAAGCTGATTTTGGGTGAGATAACGCCAACCAGCGGAGAAGTCGTCTTGGGCACGCGCCTCCAGTTGGCCTACTTTGATCAGCATCGGCGTATTCTCGATCCCGAAAAGACCGTACGCGAAAACCTCAGCGACTCCGATTACGTTTCCGTTCAAGGCCGTTCGCGTCATGTAATCGGATATCTGAAAGACTTTCTGTTCCCGCCGCAACGGATCGACTCGCCGGTAAAGGCTCTGTCCGGCGGCGAACGCAATCGATTGCTGCTGGCCAAAATTTTTACCCAACCCGCCAACCTGATAGTTCTCGATGAGCCCACCAATGATCTCGATGTCGATACACTAGAGCTGCTGGAAGATCTGCTAGCCGACTTCCAAGGAACACTGTTGCTTGTAAGCCATGATCGAACGTTTCTAGATAATATCGTTACCAGCACATTGGTCTATGAAGGCGCTGGGAGGTTCGTCGAATATGCCGGCGGCTACTCGGACTGGGTTCGTTGCCGGGAACTGAGTCAGGCAAGCCGTGCTAAGACGCAGCACCAAAGTCCTGTGGCCGCAATCGCCGCCCAGCCTGATCGGCCCGGCAGAAATAACGGTAAGTTGTCGTACAAGGAGAGGCGCGAGCTTGAATCGCTACCGGCCAGAATTGAAGCGCTGGAGACAGAGCAGTCGGAACTACAACTTAAGATGGCACAAGCTGATTTCTACCGGCAACCCGGCGCGACAATTACTTCGGCTCTCGAGCGACTCGAGGCGCTCGGAAATCAATTGGAAGAATGCTACGCGCGGTGGCAATCGCTAGAATCCCAGCTGAGTGCCCGCGGTATGATCTTGAATTGTCCGTATCCTTTCACTTTTCTTTATTTTTTTTATTAAAGATATTGCCGGCCCTGAATAGGATCAGGCACTCTCAACCCTAGTTTTTCAATGAGCGGGTCAACCTCGCGAATGAATTCCTGCCGCGCTTGGGCGTTGGTTCTACGTTTTAACCCCCAATAGATGTATCGCTGGTCGCGGGTCGAGTCCGATCGGCCGAACATATCCAGGGCTTTGACGTACCATCTATCAAGCGCTGCCTGCACTTTCTCTCTCGATTCTTCTCCTTTAGCCGCGAGCTCGGCTGTTTTGCTTTCGCCGTACCCCACGTGGCCAATCTCTTCCTTGATGATGGTCGGCAGAATCTCAGTGAGCGGCTGATAGCTGCAACCAAAGAACTCTTCGAGTTGGTAACGTCCCACACGATCGATTAGGAATCCGAAGACTGCGAAGTCCGCCCACGTGTTGATGGTTCCTCGGAATGCCTCCAGGTAGCGCTCCTGGTTGGGCCAGCTTAATACGAACGACACATCGACGCCGAAATCTCCGGCTACGCGGGCGATCTTGCGGTAATGGTCAAGCTCTTCAGATGCAGTGCGCGCGACAAGTAATTGGTCGGTCTTCGTCGGAGCGGACGGCAAAATATCCTTTGCATAAAGATGTGGCCCGCCAATTTCACAATCCGCCTGGATTGTCACGACTCGGGTTAGAAGATCGCGATACTCAGGGTCCATCTGTTCAAGATCTTTAAGCTCAACTTTTTCACGAAACATTCGTCCTCCCGGGTACCTCTCCATGCATCCGAGGTATTCAGAATTCGGGTATGAGATCAACAAGCGTTCGTTTGAATTAACGCCAAACGGTATTACGCCGGTTAAATCGCGGTGATGTGACTTTTCTATCGGTATCGGATTGAAAAAACGCAGCTTCTATGCCACAGGCAGCTGCCTGTCAGGCCTATCTGCAGCATCACGAGCGGTCATAGAGAGTTCAACAACCAAGGCTAGCCATTGGAGAACGGACCGCGCGGTTTCCGAAATGATCGAACCAATCTCACATCTGAAACAAATGGTTGCGCCTTAAGCAAAGTATTAATGAGCTTATCGAGGATCGATTTTAGGGATAGGTTAAAAACTGCTCGCGTGGATGAAGTATTCATTTAGAAAGGTGTGCTAAATCTTGTTATCACTGCTATTTAGTTCTTAATTCAGTCGCCAAATTCCCCTGGAACCAATCTGTATGGTTGACGATCTCGGTGCGGGATCCAACCCAATTCGAAAACGAATGTTGTCTCGTAACTGACACAGTGCGCGGGGATTTGTCCGAACATAGAGACTGCAATCATGACGGATCGAAGAATTTTGCTGGTACAAAATTTGCGCCACTTTTAAGAGCAACTCGCCATCCTCCAGTGACTACGATAGTCGGCCTGATCATGTGAGAATTTAGATAGATTAAAAAACAGAGAGGGAGGTGAAATTATGTTCGTTGAAACCTACAGGCAGGAAAACAGCGGATCCATAATGGCAGGAGGGGACGCAAGACCGATACCCTATCCCAAGATCTCTCAGGAGGATTGGCGCGTCTGGACTCTATTTCTCCCTGTCCGAGCAGCCAACATCAATCGAATTTCCGCTCGGGCCATCAAGGAAGAGTCTCTGCACTTTTCCTACGGAATTCCGTACGCCCTTACAGAAGAGGTGCAGAAAGCTACGGAGTTTTTCGACAAGGTCGAAGTATGGCGCAAACGCGATGTAAGTAAGGATCCGATCGCGGTTGGTGTGCTTGATGGGGAGCGCTATCTGATCGCCCGATGGGGAATGGAAAAGTTATTGCCGTTTGAGACTATCAAGAAAGCCGTCCCGCTTATCCTGGCTTGGAAGTACGCGACCGGTCCCGCCGGTGCCATGGCCGGTTTAGTCGGCATGGGTTTTCTCGCGTGGGGAATGCTTTTCTAGTCATCGATTGACTAGTTTGAATTATGAAAGCGGTTAGAGTGATTTTCCCTGGATCTCTCTAACCGCTTTCGATAAAGTTATCACCCTTTGCTAAGTAAGAGGCCCGGATCGTCACGTCACCTGTGCGGACGGATGCTCTCTGATCCTCATTTGCGTTTTTGTAATCGCCACCTTTGTAGGCCGGTCTAATCCACGATCCTGTTTAGCAGACAATCTGACTGTTGCTGGGCCAGACAATATGCTAGCTTCGGCAAAATTCTTCCCTGATATCCGCGGAGGACATCTTGCAGATGCGCATTGCAGCGGTCGATCTGATTAGCAACACGTGTTTCCCGGCGTTGGCCGCAGATGAGCTAGGTTTTTTCAAGGCGGAGGGGCTGGATGCGCGAATTGACTTGGTCGCATCGTTAGGGGCCACAAAAGCGTTACACGACGGTAGTGCCGATGCCATGATCGCAGGCTCGGTGCACGATGTGTTAACCGAGTTTCCTCAGTGGAAAGGAGTCAAGATAGTCGTCGCTCTTTCGAAGGGGACTCCTTGGCTGCTCGTTGTGCGTGCTGACCTTAAAGCCAAACGTGGCGACCTCACCGCAATCAAAGGACTTCGTCTTACGGCTGCCGAGGGCCCCGACCTTGCGCTTCGGCAAATGCTGATCGGCGCGAAGATTGATCCTGATCGAGATTTACAGATCATCGAATTGCCGGGCGCCAAAGGGCGTGACGTCTCGTTCGGGGTGTTTGCCGCACGAGCATTGGAGGCAGGACAAATTGATGGTTTCTGGGCCAATGCGATGGGTGCTGAGACTGCGGTCAGCCGTGGAGTCGGCAAAGTTCTCGTCGATGTCCGCCGGGGTGACGACCCGGGAGAAGTCCGGCGCTTTACTTTCGCGGGAATGGTGACTAGCGATATTTTCACGGCAAGAAACCCAGCCGCCGTGACTGCCGCTGTGCGTGCGATAGTGAGAACGCAAAAAGCTTTGAAAGCAGATCCCACGCTTGCCGCGGAAGTTGGGCGGCGTAAGTTTCCCAAGGAAGCCGCAGACTTGATAAGCACAGTTGTTAAACGAGATCTGGTATTTTATGACCCGGTCATCTTGCAAGAAGAGGTTGAAGCCATGAACCGATTTGCCCAAGCGGTGGGACACTTATCCGGCCCTGTACCCTATGATGAGGTCGTTGCCACGCGTTTTCGCGACTCGTGGCAGTAGGTTGATGCAGAGATAGAAAACAGCAGATCTCTCTGATGAACAAGAAAGCACGCCACCGCCTCACGTTCTTGGTTCGTCATGGCCGGTGGAGGCGAAGGCATATCTCACTGAAAAAATCGATTGCGCACAATACTCTACTGCGGTAATTTCTCAATCCGATTGCGGTTGTATCGATGCGATGCGAGAAACCGAACATGGGAAACCGAGCCTACAGCAGATCTCCGGTTGAGCGGTCCTTGCTAATTTTTGTCGCCGCCTTTTGTATCTGGCCCGTCATCGCGTCGGCCGAGATCGACAAAGTTCCAAATGAACTTGTGAATCAGGCGGCAAATGCCGGAAAGATACTTGTGCTCGTTGGCCTAAACGTTCCCTGGACCCTAGAAGGGTCGCTAACAGAGAATGAGATCGTCACCCAGCGTCAGGCCATTGGATTTGCCCAGAACGATCTGCTTGCCCAGTTATCCGGCACCGAGTTCAGGATTGTGCGCGTTTATGACTCCATTCCCGGGATCGCCTTGGAGGTGGGGAACGATGCATTGGCGGTGCTCAGGAAGTCCAACAGCGTCAGCAATGTCTTGCCCGATCGCCCGATCAACCCCGCGGCATCCCCGGGAGAAATCGAGGGAACCTCGACGAAGACGCCGGTTAAAGACCCGCCGCTGAATCCTGGAGTGGTTCCAACCGAGCTTTTCATCGAGGCAGCGAACTCAGGCGCAGTCCTTGTGCTAGTCGGTTTGAAAACACCATGGAGCCCGGAAGGGCCTCTCAGCAAAGAAATGGTGGCGGCGCAAAGAGGGGCGATTGCCGCGGCGCAAAATTATCTATTAACGGAATTGGGTGATACAGAATACAGAATAACGCGCCGTTACCGAGCTATTCCCGGCATCGCCTTAGAGGTAGGGCTGGACGCGTTAAAAGTTCTGGCCCGCTCAGTAGCCGTTACTAACGTATTGCGCGATCGACCGGCGATCTCCGCGAGGTAGGGGCCATCTTCCGGGCGTCACTTTCGCACTCTCTTGCAGGCAGGTTCCTTCACGCGATCGGAGAGTCCCTTCTGCTGTATCAGATCGCCACACCCAACAATCTGCACAAAAACACGGCGGCAGCTCTAGTCAGGAGATTTTGAAAAGTTATTAAAAAGCGGCTATGACTGTGACAGTTCGCCCGTTCGATTTCCATCTTCGCATCAACCTGGATTTTGCAGTTGAAGGAGTAATCCTTGATCGAGGAGGCAACCCTTCCGCAGCGCGGACAATGCGTTTCTACCTCTGCGGGGCCGACAGCTGTCATTGCCATGCGTAACGGCGTCAAACAAATAGATGCAGCGAGGCAAGCGTCAAAAAAGACTTTGAACTGAACACTCGGATGTCTCCGCTTCTCCAGGTTTGCCCCTCGCTCAGCTTTTAAACGGGGATCCCGGATTAATCACAATAGAGGGAATTATGCTCGTAGTATCGAATCGAATTCAGGTCTCCCAGGGTTGCGAAAAAGAATTTGAAGAACGATTCGCCGGTAGAGCGGGACTAGTGGACAAAATGCCTGGGTTCATTCGGCTTGAGATTTTGCGGCCGATCAAGAGCGACTACTACATCGTGCTCACCCACTGGCAGGACGAGGCATCCTTTCGACGGTGGACCGACAGCAAAGAGTTTCAGGAAGCGCACCGCAACCGGCCGCGAGCCGAAATATTTGCCGGCCCTAATGTCTTCGAAATGCACGAAGTCATCCAGCAGTCGGAGAAGAGCTAAATCAGACGTCTACACCTGGAAGAATGTCATCCTGCTCCCACACCACGCTCGAGTTGCTGCCTGAGCCTGCAAGTCGACTGCGCTGCCGCCAGTGTCATTTGACCCTTCCGCGCGACGATTTGAAAGATGGTTTCTGTCCGGAATGTTTCGATACCTCGGGATTAAAGCAATACGAGTTTGAGGAACTGGTCGAGGAAAAGAGCGGCGTTGCCCGATACCGCTGCGAGAAGTGCGGCGTCATCATCAAAAGCCGTTAAGAAATAGCGCTTACTTGATGCGAATTTGCTGTTGGTTGTCGACCCTACCATTCGCCCAGCCAGCTTGACACTTCTTTCCGCCAGTTGATAAGGTCCGCGTCAGCGTGGTTCGTCACATCGGCATAGGTATACCTACTAACCAGGGGTTCGATTACCCTCCTAGCAGCGTCCAAGGAAGAGACAGATGATTAAAATAGTGTATGTATTGCTGGTCGTTCTTATTGCCTCGGTTGCCTCAGCATCAGCGAGAGATAATCTGCCCATCGGCTATACCGCGATCACCGGCATCAAAGCGGGGTTGTGGGTTGCCGAAGAGGCGGGAATTTTCGAAAAATACAATATCCAGCCGCATCTTATTTTGATCACCTCGGGATCCAAGATGGTCCAGGCAATGCTGGGAGGTGATTTACCCCTGGCAGGAGCCGCCGGCAATGCTGCGGTGGATGCTGCTCTGGCGGGCGCGGATATTGTGATGATCGGTGCTCTAGCCAAAGTGCCCGCTTTTTATATTATGGCGCTGCCGGAGATCAAATCGATTGAGGACCTGCGCGGCAAGTCCGTTGCCGTTACCCGGTTCGGATCTTCAACGGATTTCACAATGCGCTATCTGCTGCGTAAACACGGCATGAATCCCGACCGTGACGTTACCATGGTCCAAACCGGCGATATCTTCGCCGCCGCCGCGATGATGAAGACCAAGGCCATTGTCGCCGCCCCGTTTTCCAGCCCGGCCAACTTAAGAGCACAGGAAGCGGGCGCTCGTGTGTTGATGAATATGGGTAAAGCGGGAATCTACTTTCCGCATGACGCCTGGATGGCAAGCCGGTCCTATATCAATGCGAACGAAGATCTGATTCGCCGCTTCATGAAGGGCTATTCCGAAGGAGTCGCCAAACTTTTCAGCGACCCGGATCTCAGTCGCAGAGCAATCAGGAGGTTTACGCGGGCGACGGATCCAAAAATCGTCGATGCTGTTTATCAGTATGCCGTGGATTATGTCGAGAAGATTCCCTACAACACCCGCGAGGGTATCCAGGAGGTATTGAATCAAGCGGCGGCTAGAAACCCTAAAGCCAAAGACGCGAAGCCCGAAGCTTTTTACGACGATCGCTTCGTCAAGGAGTTGGATAGCCAGGGATTTTATAAACAGCTATGGAAGTAAAGTTCCACGGAGGGTTTATGAAACGACGATCGATAGCCGTTGTCCTTCTCGCCGTCTTCGTCATTGGCGCTCCGAAACAACTGCTTCAGGCGGCAGAGACGCGCATCTCCATCGGCGTTACCGAAACCATGGATACCTTCAATCCGTACGCTGACAGTGTTTCGCTGATGTATAGCGTTTGGTGCCAGGTGTTGGGTTGTCTCGGCACGTATGATTTCGACAAAGGCCAGCCGGTTGGCTTATTGGTTGATCGTTGGGAAGTTAAGGATCCCAACAACTGGATTTTTCACCTGCGCAAGGATATCAAATTTCACAACGGTGCGCCGCTCTCCGCGGAGGATGTCGTACATTCAATCAATCGAATCCGCACCGATCCGTTAAGCAAGCAGCGCCAGAACATCGCAGCCATCGCCAGCGAGACGGTCATCGATAAGCACACTGTGAAAATTACCACCAAAGAGCCGACCGCTCCGCTGCTCGATTATCTGTTCGACCGGATCATGATTACCAACAAGGCGATCTACGACAAATACGGTCCGGAGATTGCTGATCGCCAACATCCGGTAGGCGCCGGTCCGTTCAAGTTTCGCGAGTTAATTCCCGGGCAGCGGCTGGTGATCGGCAAAGATCCCAGCCATCCGATGTGGAAACAATACAAACAGGCTCCTGATGAAATCGTTTTTCGCATCATGCGCGAGCCCGAACAGCGGGTTACCGCCTTGCTCAATAACGAAATCCAGATCGCGCAGTTCGTGCCGCCTCATTTACGGGAGCGAGTCGAGAGAAGCCCTAACCATAAGATCACCACTTTTCATACGGCAGAAATCATGTTTTTGGGGATGATGCCGAAGGTCAAACCGTGGGATAACAAGCTGGTGCGCCAGGCGGTGGCTTATGCGATCGATAGGGACACCCTCATCAAGACGATCCTCCGCGGAGAAGCGTCGCGACTCGATGGACCTATCGGTGTCGGACAATACGGCTACGATCCCAATCTGCAACCGAAGTACACCTACAACCCGGAAAAAGCCAAGGAGTTGCTAAAGCAAGCGGGTTATCCCAACGGAGTCGACGTAGAACTGCAAACTCCCGTAGGGCGATACACGTTGGACAAACAGCTGACCGAGGCGATGGTGCCGATGCTCAACGCGGTAGGCATCAGGACCAAGCTTTTGACCCCAGAGTGGGCGACGCTTTGGGCCAACGTGCAAAATGGCAAGGTGCCGTTCTACTACATGGGTCGCGGCGGTGTGGTTGATCCTAGCGCCGCCTTATCCCAATATTTTGAGAGCGGAGGATCGCCTCGTATTGGATATTCGAACGCGAAGGTGGACGAACTACTCTCCGCCGAGCGGCAATCCTTCGATCCGGCGAAACGCAAGAAAATTCTCGGTCAGGTGATGAGCCTCATTACGGAGGAAGCACCGGCGCATTTTCTCTGGCGTCACCAATTGCTGTTCGGCATGGCTAAAAATATCGACTATCGGCCGTTACCGAGCGAACGTATATATGGATGGAATATGAAAGTGAAGTAGAAGATGTAGCGACGGCCGGACGATCCATATACCAAATCGATTTGCCCGGGCAGCCAACCCATGGCCTCTTAGACAAGCTGCACATTGCTCTCATCGGCCTAATCGATGCATCGTCGTGTTCGGCCTTCTTCCACCAAGTAAATCCCCTGCGTTGACAGTCCAGTCGCGTTCGTCTAGGAATCAGACTATAATTTCGCTCGAATCCGATCACCGGAATACATGCGATACTTGGAGGGAGTTTTTAATGGCGCAAGGTAGAGTCGGTTACGCACTCGGGTACGGCAAGTTTACCAATGTCAGAGAGATGGCCGAGGTCATGCAGCAGGCTGAGGATCGCGGCTTTGAGATGGCTTTTTTCTCTGAGACCATCGAGTTGATGCGCGACTCGGTGAGCTCGCTTGCCGCAATCGGCTTGGCGACGAAAAAGCTGAAGCTAGGAACTACTCAAATCGTTCGTTTGCGCGGTCCGGTAGTGATGGCGCAGTCGCTGGCGACATTGGACGAATTGACCGGCGGGCGCATGACCATCGCCCCTGGAGCCTGCACTAAAAGCCATGCCCGCGTTCATGCCTTGCCTCAGGATGTCGGGGCGACGCCTACGGAGGTGCTAAGGGATTATGTCGAATCGATTCGCTTGCTGCTCAAAGGCGAGAAGTGCTCGTACCATGGTAAGTATGTAAATTTTGATAATGTCGGTTTGGGATGGAAGCCGATTCGTTCGAATATCCCAATTCATCTTCCGGCCACCGCGACAGTTGGCTTGCGTTTGGCGGGAGAGATTGCCGACGGAGTTGTCCTCAACGCGGTGTGCTCACCGGAATACACCGTGAACGCTCTAAAGATCATCAAGGACTCGGCGGAGCAGGCCGGGCGCGACTTTTCCCGCTTCCAAGTCGCGCAGATCATCAACTGTTCGGTGGAAGACGATCATAAAAAGGCTCTCGATGCAGTCAGATGGGAAGTCGCGACCAAACTCGATCCGGTGCAGATTTCGTTCATCGCAGCGCCGAAAATGCGCGTCGGCGAGCCCTATATTAGAAAGGAAGACATTCCGCTTTTCGAAAAGGCACATGCCGAGGGCGGCATGGACGGGCTGATCAAGGCGATTCCAGATTCTTATGTGGAAGGCATGACCGCCAGCGGCACGCCGGACGAAGTGCAAAAGCGAGTGCAGCAGTACCGTGATGCCGGCGTGCAGATCCCTCTCCTGCGACCGGCAGCGGCGCATCAAACCCAACGCTTGTTGGATTTGTTTGCGCAGTGACAAGTCAATTCAGGTCCAAACAAAAAGGCAGGAAAACTGCTCCTGAGCATTGGCGAAGCCAAGGCTTGGGCAAGCAGCTTCTGTATTGAATTATGTATCGGGTGGGCATCGATATTGGCGGCACGTTTACCGACATGCTGTTGGTGAGTGAAGACGGCGCCGCAGTAATCGGCAAGACCTTAACCACTCCGGGCGATCCCAGCCTGGCGGTGGAGAATGCTCTCAAGCCGGCGCTGCAAAACGGCAGTGTAAATCCCCAGCAACGCGGCACCTTGATTCATGGCACGACCCTGGTGACAAACGCGCTGATTGAGCGCAAAGGCGCGCCCACAGCCTTGCTTACCACGTCGGGGTTCCGCGACGCCATCGAGATCGGCCGCGAGCACCGTTATGAACTTTATGACTTGAATTTGGAGTTGCCTAAACCGCTGGTGCCGCGCCACTTGCGCTTCGATGTCCCGGAACGGATCGCCGCCGACGGCAGTGTGTTGCAACCGCTCGATGAAGGGTTCGTGCGCCGCCTGGTCGCAGAGTTGCGCGACAAAGGAGTCAAAGCCATCGGTATCAGCTATCTCAATAGCTACCGCAATCCGGCTCACGAACGCCGTACGGGGGAAATCGTTGCAGAGGTCGCGCCGCAAATCCGCGTATCGCTCAGCTCGGAAGTCGTTGCTGAAATCCGCGAATTCCAGCGCACCAGCACGACCCTGGCAAATGTTTACGTCCAGGAGCGAGTGTCTGATTATCTCGCGCAATTGGAGGCGCGGTTAAAGACGATCGGCTTTCGTGGAAGCTTCTTTGTCATGCTCTCGAGCGGCGGGATTGCAACCCGAGATACTGCGTCACGCTTCCCGGTGCGACTGCTTGAATCCGGCCCGGCGGCAGGCGCACTCGCCGCAGCGCAGGCCGGCATGCTTTCCGGTCACCGAGATTTGCTATCGTTTGACATGGGGGGCACCACCGCGAAGCTTTGTGTGATTGAGGATGGCCGGCCGCTCAAGACCCATGAATTCGAAGTGGATCGGGTCTATCGTTTCAGAAAAGGCAGCGGGCTGCCTGTGCGCATTCCGGTGATCGATATGATCGAGATCGGCGCCGGCGGCGGCAGTATGGCGCGAATCGATTCTCTCGGGCTTCTGAAAGTGGGTCCGGAAAGTTCCGGCGCCGATCCAGGGCCGGTCTGTTACGGACAAGGTGGCACCGAACCAACGGTTACCGACGCGGATCTCATTCTCGGCTACCTCGATGCGCGCTATTTTCTCGGCGGTAAGATGCAGCTGGACGTCGATGCCGCGCGCAACGCTCTTGGCCGGTTCGGCCGGCGACTCGGTATGACCGTAGAACAAGTCGCCTGGGGCATTCATCAGATTGTCAATGAGAATATGGCCAATGCCGCGCGCGCCCATCTAGGAGAACGGGGCAAAGATCCGCGCCGGCTGCCGATGTATGCGTTCGGTGGCGCCGGTCCGGTTCATGGCTATGGAGTGGCCGAGATCCTCCGGCTGCCGGCACTGATTTCTCCGGTCGGCGCCGGGGTGGGCTCCACGTTCGGTTTACTTGCCGCGCCGCTAGCTTTCGATTTTGTCCGTAGTGCATACAGTCGACTGGACGAGCTAGACTGGCAATTCGCCAACAGCTTGCTCAACGAAATGGCGGCAGAGGGCCGAAAAGTATTGGAAAGCTCGGGAGTGTCGGGGGAAGATATCTCGTACCAACGTACTGCAGACATGCGTTATGTGGGGCAGGGGCACGAAGTCTCGGTGTCTCTGCCGGATGGAACGTTGGAGGTGAAGCATCTGGAGACAGTCATTGCGACATTCGAAAATACCTACCAGGCGCTGTACGGCCGCAAAGGGCCTGACGTGCCGCTCGAAATCATCAATTGGCGCGTGGTTGCCCGGGGCCCGCAACCGCAACTGAATATGAAGTTGCAGCGCGAATCAATGAAAGCGGGCAATGCCATCAAGGGAGTGCGCGCAGCCTACTTTTCTGCGCGCGGGTATGGCGAAACTACGGTCTATGACCGTTATGCCCTGAAGCCGGAATGACGTTTGCCGGACCCGCGATCGTCGAGGAACGCGAGTCCACTTTGATCATCGGTGCGCGGGGACGCGCGTCGGGTGGATGAGCGGCTTCAGATCGTGGTGGAATTAACTAATGAAGGATAAAACCATCGATCCGATCACTCTGGAGGTGATTTGGAATCGTTTTCTTTCGGTGGCAAACGAGCAGCAGGATGCGCTGATTCGTACCGCCTTCAGCACCATCGTGCGGGAAAGCCAGGACTTGGCGTGTGGCTTGTTCGACACCAAAGGGCGGATGATCGCGCAGTCTCTGAGCGGCACGCCGGGGCACATCAACGCAATGGCCACATCGATGCAGCACTTTCTCGCTGCCTTTCCAGCCGACCGGCTCTCCCCGGGCGACGTTTTGATTACCAATGATCCATGGCAGACCGCTGGCCAGATCAACGACATCACGATTACCACGCCGGTGTTCAAGCAGGATCGCTTGGTCGCGTTGTTTGCGAATACCTGTCATAGCGCCGATATCGGCGGCCGGATACTTTCCGCTGAAGCGCGCGAGGTTTTCGAAGAGGGGCTACGGATTCCGATTATGAAGTTGTTTGATCGGGGCGAGCCTAATCGGATACTGATGCAGATTGTTCGTTCCAATGTACGACAGCCTGACGAAGTTATCGGTGACTTCTACGCCCAGACCGCCTGCAACGATGCCGGCGGCCGCGCGCTTCTTGAAATGATGGAAGAATTCGAGCTCGACAGCATCGACCCTGTCGCCGACGAGATCATCCGCCGTTCCGAGACTGCAGTGCGCGCGGAAATCGCGAAATTGCCAAGCGGCGAATGGAGCAACGAAACTTGGAGTGATGGTTTCGAAGAACCGATCGTGGTTCGCTGCCAGGTGAAGGTGAAGGGAAACGAGATCTTCATCGACTTCACCGGCTCTTCGCCACAGAGCACCCGCGGCATTAACGTGGTGCTCAACTACACTCATGCCTACGCCAGTTTCGCCATCAAGGCGGCAATTTGTCCCGACGTGCCGCACAACGAAGGCAGTTTCCGGCCGGTGCATGTCAGCGCGCCACCGGGAAGTATTCTTAACGCACTGGAGCCCGCGCCGGTGGCCAGCCGCCAAGTAATCGGTCACTTTATCCCCAGCGCGATTTTCGCGGCACTCTCGGGAGCGATGCCCGGACGTTTGATGGCGCCTGGAGCCGATCCCATCTGGCTGAGCGTCTGGCGAGGACAGAATCCGCCGTTTACCTTGACGCTGTTTCAAGTCGGCGGCACCGGCGCCCGGCCTTCAAAGGATGGCTTGAATGCAGTCGGTTTTCCCAGCGGGGTTGCCGGAGTTCCGGCTGAAATCATCGAAAGTCTTTCGCCGGTGGTTTTGCAGTGCCGCCAACTTCGTCCTGATTCGGGCGGCAGCGGCAAGTGGCGCGGCGGCCTCGGGCAATTGACGGAGTTCACCCGGCGCGGCGAGGGTAAATGGAGTGTCAGTTCCATCGCCGACCGAACAGTCTACCCCGCGCCCGGGCTCTTGGGTGGTCAGTCCGGAGCTACCGGAGAGGTTTTTTTGGGCGATGGAACGCGTCTTCATGCAAAAGCACTTGTCGATCTCAAACCAGGCGATGTTGTGCACATCAACTTACCCGGGGGCGGCGGCTATGGTCATCCATTCGAGCGCGATGCTGAAAAGGTGCGGTGGGACGTGATCGAAGGCTACATAACGGCCGAAGCGGCAGAGCGAGAGTACGGTGTGGTAGTTCGTTACAACGGTAATCTCGATGAATTGGTAAAGTTGCCCGACCGATGGCAGATCGATCGCAATAAAACTGCGGCGCTACGGCAAGCCAATCACGCCTAGCGGCGCGCATCTCCAATCCCAAATCTCAGATAGTGGCGCTTTGAGATGTGAGACTGCAGTTTGAGATCCTGAGCGGAGCGAAGATATGGAACTTCACGGCCGAGTAGCCCTGGTGACTGGCGGCGCCGGCGGAATCGGCGGCGCGGTGGCGCGCAGGTTGGCAAACGCCGGTTTGAGCGGAATGGTGGTCAATTATCGCAGTTCCGCGAAAGAAGCCGAGGCATTGGTGAGTGAGATTGAAAGTCATGGCGTGAAGGCCGTTGCCATCCGAGCCGATATCAAATCGGACGATGATGTCCGTCGTATGGTCAGCAGGATCAAGGACGACTTCGGCCGGCTCGATGTTCTGGTCAACAACGCCGGCGTAACGCACTGGGTTAAGCTGGCAAATTTAGAGGGTTTAAGCGATGCGATCTGGGATGAAATTCTGGACGTCAACGTGAAAGGCTCATTTCGATGTGCTCGGGCCGCGGCCCAGATGCTGTCCGAGAACCAAGGGATGATTATCAATATATCGTCGATCTCTGGCGTGCTGGCTACTTCAACGATTTCTTCGTTGGCGTATGGAACCGCCAAGGCGGCTTTGATTTATATGACCAAGGGGCTGGCCGTCGCAATGGCGCCGCGAGTCAGGGTCAATTGCGTCGCACCGGCGTTTACCGATACGCCCTGGATGAGCCAGCACTTTGGCGTCGATTACCAACAGGTTGTCGCCAACGCATCAGCAGGATATCCGCTGCAACGCATCGCTACTCCCGAGGATATTGCCGGCGCGGTGCTCGGCTTGATTACCGGCGGTGATTTCGTCACCGGTCAGACCTTGATCGTCGATGGCGGGTTGAGCTTGAGTTAGGGACACAGAATTCATGGCAAGAGCTGAGTTGATTCACGAGTTGAACGACAGTCGACTGGTTGCCGTTCTTCGCTCCCAAACCGCTGAAGAAGCGATGCTTACGGCCAAGTCTGCCGCAAGCGCCGGAGTAAAGTTTGTCGAGGTCACTTTGAGTGTTCCGGGAGCTTTAGAAGTGATCGCCGCGTTGGCTGGGGAAGGCACAGTCCGTGTTGGCGCAGGAACGGTGCTGTCGAAGAAACAAGCTGAAGCGGCGATTACCGCCGGGGCGCTGTTCGTGGTATCGCCATCATCGGAACTCGATCTGATTGCCATTTGTCACGGGGCCGATGTCGCTTGTTATCCAGGAGCGGCGACGGCGACCGAAATCTATGCCGCCGCGCGCGCCGGCGCCGATCTAGTTAAAATATTTCCCGCGGATTGCCTTGGCGGCCCGAACTTTATCCGCCAGATGGCCGGACCTTTTCCCGAAGTTCGTTTCATGGTGTCGGGCGGAGTGAATCTTACAAATGTTAAGGAATATGTTCATGCCGGAGTGACCGGCATTTGTCTTGGCAGCGCTTTTCTCGCCAACACATTAGTGGAGCAGGGCGAACGGGGCTTGGTGAACGAGATGAAGGAGTTCGTCAAGTTTATCGCTCGAGCCAAATCGCAGATGTAACAATCATGGCAAACATACAGTTGACCTTAGCGTGCGAGGACTATGATCGGACCCGTCCAATCAAAGATGGACGCATCAAGCCTGAAGGTATCGACATCAACTACCTCGTGATGTCGGTGGAAGAAATATTCTGGCGTATGATGAAGTACGAGGAGTTTGATGTTTCAGAGCTGTCGATGGGGGCTTTTTTGACGGCGGCGGCGCGTGGACGACGCCCGTTCGTGGCCATACCGGTATTTCCCTCGCGGACCTTTCGCCATCGTTGCATTTTTATCAACACGGCATCGGGGATCGGGCGACCGGAAGAACTGCGCGGCAAACGGATGGGGGTTCCTGAATACAGCATGACGGCTGCGGTGTGGTTGCGCGGGTTGTTTGAGCATGAATACGGTATTCCGCCCAGTGAAATTCATTGGATTCAAGCGGGCGAGGAACAGCCGGGCCGTAAGGATCGAGTCGATTTCGAGATGCCACCCGGAGTTCGGATGGATAGCAAAAACGACCGAACCTTGAACGAGATGATCGCCAGCGGTGAAATCGACGCGATGATGTCGCCACGTATGCCGACTTGCTTTCTCGAAGGCGCGCCCAACGTGCGCCGACTGTTCCCCAACTATCGCCAGGCCGAGATGGACTACTTTGCCAAGACCGGCCTGTTTCCAATCATGCATGTCATCGTGATCAGGCGGGCAATCTATGAAAAGGATCCGTGGGTGGCCCAAACACTCTATAAGGCGTTTTGTGAAGCTAAGGATCTGTGCATGCGGGAGCTTTATGACACCAATATCCTGCGTGTCAGCTTGCCATGGACTTCGGCAGAATATGAAGATACCCGCGATTTGATGACCGCGGACTACTGGCCTTATGGGTTGACCCCGAACAGAATGAACTTGGAAACCCTGCATGATTATCTTCATGAACAGGGATTGATCAAGCAGCGATTGGATCTCGACGAACTGTTTGCGCGCGAAACGCGCGAGGCGTTTAAAATTTAACGATTCTTGCAGCTTTCCTGCGGCTGATCCTGCCGTTGCGCCTTCTCACTGGCAGCGCCTTTATCGGTATCCTCTCATACCCCAAGGTGTAAAAACCATGATCTGCGTTGGGCTGGGTAGTGCCTCTTTGCTGAAGGCATGCCGATGATTGGGCAGATATCTATTTGGAAATCCTTTCACGAACATGTCTAAAAGCGCTGTGCTTTCGCGGTAGTGCATCGGGATTGCCACTTTGGGTTTGAGTTGCTGCAAAACCTCGCGCGCCGTGTCCGGCGGCATCGTAAAACTGCCACCGATAGGAATCATGGCGATGTCCACTTTGCCGAAAGCCTTAATTTGTTCCGCGGTCAGTTTGTGCGCCAAATCGCCTAAGTGAACGATGCACAGTGTGCCGAGGTCGAAGACGAAGGCAGCCCCTTTAAGAGCGTTGCCGAATTGCTGCTGGTAAACCGGCACTGTGTAAATCAGAACGTCACGCACGGTCGTGCTGATCTTGTTCCATTCGGCGCCATAATTTCCCAAGCCACGCAGGACGATGGGGTTTCCTTTGGCAATCTCAACGTAGTTATGATTTGGATGTTCTCGCCCCACGGTGATCGCGTGAGGGCTAATGTCGGGCGTTGGGTACATCCCCGGAGCGATCGGGTCAGTGATGATTTTCGTTCCCTTTGCCGTCGTAATCTGGAAGAAATTGTGGCCATAGAACTCGACGACGGCATCGGCTCCAGCGGCGTGAGCCGATCGTGTGAAGCCGCCGGCGACATCGAGCTCTCGGCAGGCGGAATACGCCGGACCGAGTAAAAGTAGCACGAACAGCGGCGCCAGCAGGACCAATCGTGTTCTCATAAGACGTTAGGAGAACCTCGGTTTATGGACAATCTGTTCGGCTCGAAAAAAGTCTGAGATATAAGCGCTGGCCGGAGTGCGAAACAGATTCTCAGCGGTATCGACTTGTTCGAACCTACCGTTTCTCATGACCGCGATCCGATCCGCCAACGCGATGCCGTCGGCTACATTATGCGTTACATAAATCGTTGTCAGCCTGTTTTCTTGATGGAACTTCAAGATTTCGCCGCGCATTCGCAGCCGGTTGGGAGGATCGATGTTGCTCAACGGTTCGTCCATGAGAAGAATCTGCGGCGCCGTTGCCATAGCCCGTCCTACGGCAACCCGCTGCTGCTGTCCGCCGGACAGCTCCATCGGTTTGCGCCTGAAAAAACTTTCTTCGATGCCGACCCGCCGAGCCAAGGGACGGAGCAGCTCGCCGATTTTATCATGGGACCATTTACGGACCTTCAGCGGCAGCGACAAATTGCTGTACCGGCTTTCATCAAAGACTCTCATGTGCGGCCACAGGGCGAAATTCTGAAAGATCATCTGCACGTTGCGTCTGCCGACAGGGATGTCATTGACCGGCATTCCACCGATCAAGATGGTGCCGGCGTCAGGTGTTTCAAGCCCGGCGATAAGTCTAAGGGTCGTGGTCTTACCGCAGCCGCTCTCGCCGACGACTACGAGAAACTCACCGCTATGGACGTCGAGGTTGGCATGGTCAACCGCTAGGACCCGGCTGAACTTCTTAGTGAGGCCGCGTAGTGATAGAGAAACCACAGGGGCTTTATGCTAGTAAACGCCGCCGAAAAAAACAATGACAAACCTGGTGGCGGCGTCCCGGCAACTTGTTTATGATGCCTCCAATCGAAAGGCCATTTCTTATTTTGGAAGGAGATTTCTATGCAGGGAATGCTTTCACCTGAAGAGCTGATCGCGGATCTCCAGACTACGTTACAACAGCGCCATCCCAAGCCCCACCCGATTCGCCAGCTGCTCCTGAGTGGGCGGCTGACCAGGGAGCAGCTCCAGTGGTGGGCCAAAAATCAGTTTCATGAGTTTCGCAACATTCATCGCTTTTTCGGCATTCGTTATCACAAGTGCCCGGTTCCGGAGTTACGACGCTTGTTATTGGAAAACATGGTGGAAGAAGAAGGAGAAGATTTGTTCGGAGGCAAATATCCTAGTCATCGCGAGCTCTGGGTGCAGTTTGCCGGCGGTTTGGGCATTCCGGCCGATGAAATCTTGAATTACGAGCCTTTGCCGGCGATTCGCGCTGCTTTGGAGATGTATGTTTCTCTAGTGCAGCACAGTCATTGGGCCGTAGCGATCGGAACGGGCCTTGTCTTCGAGGGAGGCGGGCCTAAGCGTATGAAAGAGGAGCGTGAGGCGATCGAGAAATACTATTCCTGGATTCCGACGAGCACCTTGGATTTCTTCCGCGCTCACGAATACCACGATGAAGGTCATGGCGACATGGTGACCAACGTGATCAAGCACCACTGTATGGAGGAGAGGCTGCAAGCTGAAATGCGCGAAGCCGTTAAACAGAGAGCCGACATCATGTGGTTGCAGAACGATAGCATCTACAACGCCTTTGTTCGGCCGTCGCTGGCGCGGCAAACGATAGAAGAAATCGAAGAACCCTTGAAATAGAAGGCGCGAAGCTGACCTCGACGATCAACCGCTTAACGGTCGAAGGTTTTGCATGGCCATTGATACTAGAATGATTGACTTGCGGAGCGACACGGTAACTAAACCGTCAGCGGCAATGCGCCGGGCGATGGCTGAGGCGGAAGTCGGCGATGACGTGTTCATGGAAGATCCGAGCGTCAATCGTTTGCAGCAGCGGGCCGCGGAAATATTTGGACGACAAGCCGGATTGTTCGTTCCATCGGGCTCGATGGGTAACCTGGTCTGTATCATGGCACAAACCCAGCCTGGGCAAGAAGTGATCTGCGAAGCGGCCGGGCATATCTACAATTATGAAATGGCCGCCATGGCCGCGATTGCCGGGGTCCTCCCTCGGGTGGTCAACGCCAGCAATGGGATTATGACTTGGGAACAGATATCTCAGGCGATTAGACCGAAGGCTTATTTTCGTCCGCAAACCGGCCTAGTGTCTCTGGAAAATACCCACAACATGGCAGGGGGTACGGTTTATCCGACTCGTTTGGCGCACGCAATCTGCGATCACGCTCATGAGGCGGGGCTAAGAGTTCATCTCGACGGCGCTCGGGTCTTCAACGCGGCGATTCACATTGGTCAGAGTGTCGCAGAAATTACCAAGAAGTTCGATTCCGTTCAGTTTTGTTTGAGCAAGGGATTGGGTGCGCCAGTGGGATCGATGATCGTCGGTTCACGCGAATTTATCGAACGCTGCCGTTCGATTCGCAAAATGCTCGGCGGCGGCATGCGCCAGGCCGGCGTCATCGCTGCAGCAGGGTTGATTGCGTTGGAGGACGGACCAAAGCGCCTCTACGTCGATCACGAAAACGCCAAGATACTGGCGCAGGGACTCGCCCTGATTCCGGGTATACGCCTTGATCCCAGCTATGTTCAGACCAATATCGTGATTTACGATGTGCGGGAAACCAAGCTAAGCTCCGCCGAGTTTCTCGAAAGGATCGGTCGGCGCCAAGTTCTCGGAGTGCCGGTTGACGCAGAGCGAATTCGGATGGTGACCCATTTGGACGTGGATCGATCCGATGTTGAGGCGGCGGTGGGCATCATTGCCGAAGCTTTACGTTGCCGCAGCTGAAGTTTCCTTCTGGCAGTAATCCTCGACATCTTAGCGCTCAACCTTCCAGTGCTCCTGGTCATCGGTCAGTCGCCAAACGCACAAGCCGCCCGACATCGCGCTCAAGATCATAATTGCATGATCCTAAATCACTCGGAAACATCAGAAGCCCGCGTCAGCCAATTGAGCTCCGTTGCAGGAAATATGCACACAGAAGGATTAGAACGCGAGCCCGAGAAGCTTTGCCGCCGTGCCGCCGAGGATTTTTTGTTTGTCGGCATCTGAAATCCGCAGGTTCCGCACTGTATCAACGGCTCTCTTGAGCGGAAGTGGCACTGGCGGAGAATCGCTACCGAAAACGACGTGGTCGATGCCCATGGTATCGATTGCGCATTGGACTGCCGCCGGGTGGTAGGAGACGGTGTCTACATAAAGTTGCCCGATATAGCTTGCCGGCGACCGGGTCATGACATCCGGTTCCCACGGACCGAAGCTCATGTCTTTGCGCAACTCATAGCCGACACCATAACGGCCTGGCAGCATCGGTAGAGCTCCGCCGACGTGGGCGCAGATCATCTTCAGCTTCGGGAAGCGTTCGAAGCCGCCGGTGAAGATGAATCGTGTGAGAGCCAGGGTAGTGTCGAAAGGTCTGCCGAGCATCTCCGGAAGACGGAAAATTTCCATTTTCTCATTGCCGATGGTGAACTTCGGCGGATGCACAAAAAGCGGAACTTCAAGCTCGCTGACCAATTCAAAAAACGGCGCCGTGCGCGGCGAGTCGAGGTACTCGCCGTCCACGCTCGTGTTGATCATGATTCCTCTGAGTTTATAGTCGCGGATCGCTTTGTCGGTTTCTTTCAGGATTTTGCCGCTATCAAATGGCACCGAACAGGCCAGACCGAGCAGCCGTTTTGGGTATTTCGCCGTCAACTCAGCGGCATGCTCGTTGAATTCTTGCACCACGCGGAGCGGATCGGCGCCGTCGGGTGAGCGAATCCAATTGTTCCCGAAAACTGTGATATCGACCCCAGCTTCATCTTGCTCTCTGAAAAGAGCGTCGAGATCGAACACTGTTTTTGGGGACTGGGGATCAAACCAACTTTGAGGCATCAGATGGGCATGACAATCAATGATCATAACGAGTTGAGCCTTCCTGAGTAGAATTCAAATAACCCCCTATCGAGCTTCTAAGAACAGTGCGACATAGTTGATGGGATTGGAACGGTGACAGATCACGGTGAAGTAAGCTTCAGGCCGATGATGCCCGCAACAATCACTGTAATGCACGCCAGGCGTGCCGGAGCAGCGGATTCACCGAACAGAATGATTCCCAAAATAGCTGTCCCGGCGGCACCAATCCCGGTCCAAATGGCGTATCCAGTTCCGACAGGAATTACCTTCAAGGCCTGGGCGAGAAAGTAGAAACTGGCAACCATTCCAAAGACGGTGAAGAGATTGGGCCAAAGCTTACTAAACCCTTCGGTATATTTAAGGCTAATAGCCCAAAGAACTTCCAGAATTCCAGCTATCGCCAGATTGATCCATGCCATCGTTAGTCTAACGCACTTACCTAGCGGAAAAGCCGCGCGCTCAAGTCAAACCTAATCTATGGTAAATTCGCCAGACACACAACTTTTGAATCACTCTTTTGTAATTAGTGTGCAATGTTCAGAGTCTTATGGTCGATGTTCATTCGCCCCAGAGTCGACTAAACATTTCGCCATGCTGCGCAAATCGACTGCGGCAGGATTGAGCTGAAGCTGAATAGCCGGCTGAATGCGACGATCTCGGCCTTTGTCACTCTCCAGCGAAGTATTTAGATCGCTGGTAGGGTCTTCTGAAAAGGAATCGATCTATGTTTGACTCCATCAGACGACCACGAGGTAAATAGAGTCAGCGTTCCAAAAAAAATGGGCTTGTCGTCGACAAGCCCATTTTGCTTCTGAAGTTTTCGCCTTGTCTTCCGCCTAAGAACATGGCTTCATTCTGGTGGATCCTAAAGTGAGGGATGCAAACTCGTACGAGTCAGCGATGGATGAGATCTTAGGAGACGCCTTCTTTTTTCGCTTCTTGGCGAAGGGGCAGAACGCGACCTTCTTTTCTCATGGATACGTGGCCTTCGAGGACAGCGCCGTCGCCGATGACCAGGCTCTGCGTTGTGACATCGCCCACTACGGAACCGGGCGGCTGAATATCCAGCTTTTTTTCGGCTTGAACATCCGCCATGACTTTGCCCTGAACAACGATGGATGCCGCGGTGATTTTACCCTTTACAGTCGCCTGTTGACCGATTGTAACGTTGGCTTGTCCAGTTATTTCCCCCTCGACATCGCCTTCAATTGTCGTGGGCCCATCAAAAAAAAGTTTCCCATTGATTTTAGTGCCGGGCCCAAGATAGGCCTCGTTCGATTTGTTGGCATCTGCCATGAGTTTCCCCCTTCCTTATAAGCCAGAGAATATAAATGACCTTCCTTACTTTGTCCACCAAAGAATCCCGAGTCGGGCCACGCCTTGTGCCATGAAGTTGTCTTAGATGGATAAAGCTCGAAAAAATCAAATTCTGAATGTTGCTGAAGAAAGGATGGAGATGCGCAAGTTCGCACCTGAGTTTGTACGCTTCCCACTCAGGTGGGGCCGCGCCTGTCCGGCAGGGAGAGAACAATGAAAATGGATGACCTCAGAGATTTTCTGGAATTGCTGGAGGAGTTCGACGAAGTTCAAAGGATCAAAGTACCAGTCGATTGGAATCTCGAAATGGGCGCGATCACGCGACGCTGTTATGACCTTGGCGCCCCGGCGGCGTTGTTCGAGAACATCAAGGGTTATCCGCATGGATTCCGGGCGCTGGGCGCGCCCTTGGGCGCAAGCAAGAAGCGAGGGCATTCGTTGTTTGCTCGCACTGCATTGGCGCTGAGCCTGCGACCCAGCGCGTCAGCAAAAGAAATTATGCAGACTTATTTGCAACGTCGAGAAAACTTGATCAAGCCGATCGTGGTGAGCACAGGTCCCTGTAAAGAAAATATCATGAAGGGGGCCGACGTGGATGTTCTTAAATTTCCCATTCCGTTGATCCATGGCGGCGATGGCGGGCGGTACATTGGGACGTGGCATACGGTTATCACCAAGGATCCGGATGGTTCATGGGTCAATTGGGGAATGTACCGCCTGATGGTCCACGATCGAAACACGCTAGGGTGTCTTTTCCCGCTGCAACAACATATCGGCCAGATTTATCAAAAATATGAGGCGATGAATCGATCAATGCCTGTCGCAGTAGCAATCGGCGGTCAGCCTGTCATACCGACTCGTGAGTTGCGTCCAGATACCGCCGCACGTGAATGAGGTAGATGTTGCTGGCGGATTGCAAAATGCGCCGATTTCGTTGGTGAGAGGCGATACCGTCGATCTTGATGTTCCGGCGTCTGCTGAGATCATTCTTGAAGGAGAAGTATTGCCACACGAGCGCATGATCGAAGGACCTTTTGGCGAGTACATGGGATATGAAGCGGGGAAATCTTCACCGAAGCCGATCATGAAGATCAACGCCATAACTTTTCGAAACAATCCAATTCTGCCTTTCTCAAACATGGGAATGCCGGTGCATGAAGGCCAGACTGCAACCGCATTAATCAAGGGCGCGGAGATATACTCTGAGCTTAGAAAACTAGGTTTTCCGGTAAAGGGGGCATTCTGTCCGCCCTATGCGGTTGGACATATGGCGGTAGTGGCAACTGAAGTTCCTTTTGTGAATTATGCCCGTCGCGTAGCCCACGCCGTCTGGGCGACGAAGCCTGGACTGTTTACCTATTACATTGTCATTGTCGATGCCGACGTAGATCCCACCAATATGGATGAAGTTCTCCATGCGATGACGACCAAGTGTCATCCGGTAAATGGAATTCATCAGGTACCACATAATCCGGGATTCCCAGTCCTGCTGCCGTTCTTGCCGCAAAAAGAGCGCCTGATCGGTGATGCCGCTGGAGTCATCTTTGACTGTACTTGGCCCAAGGATTGGCCGCCCGAAAGCATTCCGGTGAAAGCCACTTTGGAAAATCTCTGGCCGAGCCACTTACAGGAGAAAGTTATCAAAAACTGGCAATTGTATGGATTTGATGAAGCAGGCGACTGACGACTGAAGAGACACAAGCAGTGGTTCCGGGCTCGCGGAGTCTGCAATCGGATGAAGGATTGCGGGGTGTTTTTCGGGAACGGTTTTATGGCAAGGAGGGGTTTTGCTCTGCTCGCGGGTTAACTCGCTTTGGGCGCAAGGTTCTCTTCTTCTTGCACCCATTCCTGGAACCGACTCTCAAGAATTCGCCACTGTCCGCCAACTTTGAAGGCGGGGATCTGGCGGTGCTGAATCATGCGATGCAGCGTTCGTTTAGAAATTTTGAGAATAGTCGCCGCCTCAGCTAGAGTCAGTAACTTAATCGCGGTGTCGGCTGGTTTCATAATCATAGATGCTCCCGAATGATCGCAATCGAGCAAGGCTTATGCCATCATGCTGCGGCGACGTAAGCATCTATATTCATGAGCGAAACTGAGTTGCCGCAGCGCAGAAACAAATTTGTCGCTGGTCAAAAAATCGACAGCATCGAACTCAGGGCGACAAAAATGGCAGCTAAACGGCAAGGGGCTCAATCAGCTGGAATTCGGAACCAACTAAACCGCCGAATCCATCGAGGAGAAAGAAGCAGATTTTGACGACTTATTCAGACAGAAGGATCAGAATGAAAAAGCTGCCGAAACGGACCGGGAATGGTGCGAGGAAGGGGAGTTGAACCCCTACGCCCTTTCGGGCACTAGCCCCTCAAACTAGCGCGTCTGCCGATTCCGCCATCCTCGCAAATGTTGATATTATCGATTCGTGGCTCCCTCGGGTTGCTGTTCTGAGGGTGCTGTGGGTTTATCAGCGGATTTTGTCAAGCCAGTTTCTTCTTTAGCCGGCACCACAGGAGCGCCGGGCTGCGACGCTGGGCTGCGACTATCAAAAATCGTTGCCGAGGGTCGCTGCCCGGCGAAGTATCCCAGGGTCAGAGACGTCATCATAAAGACGATCGCCATCGCCGTTGTAAGCTTGGTTAAAAAGTTTCCTGCACCGCTGCTGCCAAAAATCGTCGAGCTAGAACCGCCCCCGAATACAGCACCGATTTCAGCTCCTTTGCCGGTTTGCAGCAAGACAACCAATATCAATCCGATACAAACAATAATGTGTACGATGGTAACTGCGATAACCATAAGTTTTACTCGTCATCGAAGCAACGAACTACTCCGAGAAAGCTTTCCGGCTTTAAGCTTGCTCCTCCCACAAGAAGTCCGTTCACTTCTGAAATTCTACCGAGGGCCTTGGCGTTTTCCGCGTTTACGCTGCCGCCGTATAAGATCCGAACGCTAGCTTCGCCGAACGAGTTCGTCAGGTGACTGCGAATTGCCCCATGGACTTCAGCGATTTGGCTGGGATCTGCGTTGTGACCGGTTCCGATAGCCCAGACTGGCTCATAAGCAATGTCGAGCTTTGCTATAACATTTTCGTTTGACTCCTTCAACGCAAGTTGGATCTGCCGCAAGATAACCTCCATAGTCCTACCGGCGTTGCGTTGATCGAGAGTTTCACCGACACAAAGGATTGGGCGAAGATTGTTTCTGATGGCAGCTGCTAATTTCTTGGCGGTTATTTCATCGCTCTCGTTGAAGATATGGCGGCGCTCCGAGTGACCTACGATCACGTATGTGCAACCCAAATCCGCTAGCATAGCCGGGCTGATCTCGCCGGTGAACGCGCCGGTGTCTTCCCAATGGCAGTTCTGGGCGGCCAGCGAGATTTGCGAGCTAGCGATCCTTTCTTGTACGGTGGCCAACGCTGTTGCGGGCGGAGCCAACACCAAGGCAGCCTTCGGAGTTTTTTGACTGGTACCTTGCACGATAGCGGCGGCGAGGTTCGACGCCTGTGACAAGGTCCCATTCATCTTCCAATTGCCGACAACCAACGGGTTCATGCGGTTTGCTCAAGTGCCTTGATGCCGGGAAGCTCACGCCCTTCTAAAAACTCCAAAGTCGCCCCGCCTCCAGTCGAGAGGTGAGTAATGTGATGAGCGACCCCCGCGGCTGTAACTGCGGCAACCGTATCGCCGCCGGCAACAATACTGACGATGTCGGACCGATGATCGGCGAGTGCTTGGGCCAACGCTTTACTTCCTTGATCGAAGGGCTCTACTTCAAATAGTCCGACAGGACCATTCCAAAGCACCGTTTTGGATCTGCCGATTTCCTCGATGAAGCGATCTGTTGTTCGTGGTCCAATATCCAATCCAATCCGTCCTTCTGGGATGTTAACATCGGTGGTGGAAGAATTCTCTTTGTTCTCATCTCCAGTCAAATGATCCGTCGGCAGGAGTACTCTGACTCCATGTTCGACCGCGTCTGTCATCAGCTCTTTTGCAACAGAAATCTTATCTTGTTCGATCAGCGAGCGCCCGATATTAATTCCGTTAGCTTTCAGAAACGTGTAGGCCATTCCCCCGCCGACAAGCAACGCGTCGAGTTTAGGTAATAGATTTTTGATGACGCCGATCTTATCTGAAACTTTTGCTCCGCCCAGGATAGCGATGAAAGGCTTTTCTGGGCCCGTCAGTACGCGCGAGAGATAGTCGAGCTCTCGTTGTAGCAAAAGGCCGGCAGCTTTGATTTCGAAAAACGCCGCCATACCTGCCGTGGAAGCATGGGCGCGATGCGCCGCGCCGAAAGCATCATTGACATAGACATCGGCCAGCGAGGCAAGAGCACGGGAGAAAATGGCATCGTTCTTTTCCTCTTCGGGATGAAAGCGCAAGTTTTCAAGCAGAACAATTCGCGGGTGTGGATCACGGGCGAGTGCCTCAGTTTCTGAGCCAACGCAATCGGGCGCCAAGATTACTGTTTGGCTCAGAGACTTTTCCAGATACTCACGTACGGGTGCTAGGCTGAATTTCGGATCCTTCCTACCGCCTGGACGGCCCAGATGGGAAGCGATGATTACTTTCTTTGACTTGTCTAGAATCAGTCGGATGGTCGGCACAGCGCTTTCAATGCGATGCGGTTCGGTGATTTTGCCTTTGTCGAGAGGTACGTTGAAGTCCACTCGTAAGAATACTGTCTTTCCGGCGGTGTCGATTTGATCTATGCGGCAAATCATACGTGCATCCCAAATTGAACGATTAATGTTGAGAAATGCGCATTTACTAATTGACTAATAACAGAGGTTATAATATTTTTTCAATTAACATTTCAAAATCCATCATGTTTTCTTTCTGGTCGCTCCACCTTGTGGCCCAAAATGGCTCGTTCGTTCCCCAACCGCATGGGATTCTCGATCTCGTTCGGGGATCAGGTATCGTTGTTCAAGCGATTCTCTACTTGCTGGTTCTATTTTCGGTTGTTGGGTGGGGTATTATCGCGTACAAGTTCCGCCAGATGCGCAGGGCTAAAAAAGAGTCGCAGAAATTCATCGAAATCTTCTGGGAAAGACGCAACTTGTCCTCGATACACGATGCCAGCCGGGAGTTGAAATCTAGTCCGGTAGGCCAGGTTTTTCGCTCGGGTTATGAAGAGCTCGTCCGGGTATCTCGCTCAAAGAAGGATTCCCCTGTCGGCGATAACTTGACGACTGAATTGGGCGGCGTCGATAATGTTTCCAGGGCTATGAAACGGGCGACCAGTGTCGAAATAACGAAACTGGAAAAATATTGCACCTTTCTTGCCACTACCGCTAGCGCGGCGCCATTCATAGGACTTTTTGGCACGGTGTGGGGCATTATGAACGCGTTCATGGGCCTTAGTACGACACATTCATCGAGCATTCAAGCGGTGGCGCCAGGAATTGCCGAAGCATTGATCGCCACTGCTGTAGGTCTGGCTGCCGCAATTCCGGCGCTCATGGCCTACAACTACTTCGTCCAACAGATCAAGGTGCTGGCTGTTGAGATGGACAATTTTTCTCACGAATTTCTCAATATAGCTGAGCGCCACTTTTTTAAATAAGTAAAAGAGGTTCGCATGGCAATGGACACCGCTTCATCGCGTGACAGCACGACGATTTCGCAGATTAATGTTACTCCGCTTGTTGACGTTATGTTGGTGCTGCTGGTTATTTTCATGGTGACTGCCCCAATCATCCAACAAGGAGTACAAGTCAATTTGCCGCAAGCGAAAGCGGCCGCTATTCCTGGTACCGACGAGCTGCTAGTTGTCAGCATTGCTAAGAATGGCAAGATCTATTTAAATGATAACGTTATGAGTTTGGATGAGTTGGGCGCGAAGATGCGCGCTATTCGGACAAATCTAGCTGATAAGCAGGTTTACGTCAGAGCGGATCAAGATGTTCGTTACGGTTTGGTAATGCAAACAATAGCAGAATTGAAGCAAGCCGGTATCGACAGAGTGGGGATGGTGACTCGTCCGACGTTAGAAGACGGATAGCATGGCAGGTGAGTCCAACAGCAAAACCATTGCGCCAAGAGAAAAGTCGCCTGCATCGGCGGGGAAAGACGATCGGCTGTCGAATTGGTTACTTTTCTCGTTTATTTTGCACGGCGCAGTCCTGATAGCGTTGATCTTCTCGCCTTATTTTCCATCTGTCACGCGTCCGGCGCCACCCATCTATACCGTAGACTTAGTCGGAGGAGAAAAAATCGGCGGTAATCGACCCGGCAATGAGCTTTATCCTGCCACGGGCCCCAAAGATCCGCCCAAAAGGGTTAATTCCGAGCCCGCGGCCCCAGCTCCGGAAATCAAACAGGCAAAACCGAAACTGCAAGAGAAATCTGAGAAGCCCGCAAAAGCCGAAATCCCCAAGCCGGATAAAAGTGAAAAGCTGGAAAAGCCCGAGAAAACCGTCAAATCGACTGAGAAAAAAACTCCAGTCGAGGACAAGTTAGTTGTAAAGAATACGCCCGTAAAAAAGGAAGAAACTAAAAAAGAAAGTAACAAGGAAGAACCTAAACAGGAGCCGGCTAAAGAGTCTAAGGAGATTAAGAGCGCTGCGGCGCCAGACGAAGGCGCTATGGACAAGGTGCGCGAAAGACTCATTCAGTCCGCGCTCGATCGGGTGAAAAGCCGCGCTGAAAGCACACAAAAAGCCGCCAGCTCTAAAGGCGGAGAGATCCTCAGTGTGGGTCCCGGAGAAGGTGACGGAGCGGCGGCACTTGGTCAAGGCGGCCGGGGCGGCGGCACGGCGGTTAGAGGTGCTGAATTTTTCATGTACCAAGCTAAGATCGTTAACACGATCAAGGAAAACTGGGCGTGGCCGGGCCAGAAGGGGAGTTTAAAGGCCTTGGCCCGATTCAGCATTAAGGATAATGGGGAAATCACCGGGTTGAAAATCGCTGAACCATCTGGAGACGCTGCCTTTGACGAGTCGATCTTGCGCGCGTTGAGGAAATCCAGTCCCCTGCCTCCGCCACCTGAGTCGTACCGGAAGGACTTCGCTCAGGTAGAGATGAATTTTCAGCCGTAGTTCGAGGAACGATGTGAAGCAAAAAACTACTTCAGCGATTATTTTCTATCTGCTCATGCAGGCCTCGGCGAGCTATGCGCAAGTGCGTCTTGACGTTATCGGCCCCGGAATGCCGAAATATCCGATAGCCATTTCGCCGCTCAAGAATACTGGGAATGGTGCTGATCCAGGGCGCATATCGGAAGGTGTGGCGGATGCTATTGTTTATGACCTTGATCTCTCCGGTTGGTTTCGAGTTTTGGACCGAGCAACTTACATCGAGCATCCGCAACGCAGTGGCGATACCCTGGGGACGTTTGATTTCAAAGACTGGTCGACCATCGGTGCGGTGGGCCTGGTAAAAGGCAGGTTTTCTGTTCAGGGCGATGAAGTCACGGTGGAGCTTCGGCTCTTCGACGTCACTCAAGGAAGAGAAACGATCGGTAAAAGGTACACAGGGCGTGCACGGGACTTTCGCCGCATCGCGCACAAATTTGCCGACGAAATTATCAAACAATTCACTGGGGTGCCGGGCATCTTCAATACACGGATCGCCTATACATCGACTGGGGGTGGTCGTTTCAAGGAGATTCACGTTGCCCATCTCGATGGCAGCGAGAAGTATCAGGTAACAAATAATCGGACTATCAATTTGTCGCCGTCGTGGACACCGGACGGAAAATCTATCCTCTATACCTCCTATAAGGAAAGAAATCCGAGTCTTTATCTATTCGAGTTATTCAGCGGCAAAGACCTAAAGTTTTCCAGCCGCACGGGATTGAATCTCGGCGGCAAATGGTCGCCCGATGGGCAAAATGTCGCGGTTTCACTCGAACGGGGGGGAATACCGACATTTACCTGCTCGAACGGAGTGGCGATATTGTGCGCCGGCTCACCGATGATACGGCCATCGATGTTTCGCCTTCATGGTCGCCGGACGGTCGGCAACTGGTGTTCGTTTCTGACCGAAGCGGGTCGCCCCAACTCTATATTCTGGATGTCGCCAGCGGCAAATCCCGACGCCTGACCTACAGCGGGAGTTATAACACCTCACCCGACTGGTCCCCCACTGGCGATAAAATTGCCTACATAAGCAGGGTCGGCGGTCGGTTTTCAGTTTTCAGCATCGCTGTGGATGGCGGGGAACCGACCCGACTTACCAATAATGGATTCGACAACGAAGATCCGGCATGGTCACCGGATGGCCGCTTTATTGTATTTTCCTCGAACCGAGCCGGGCGTTACCATCTATACGTGATGCAAGCCACTGGTGAAAATCAACGTAGATTGACAGGTTCTGGGGGAGATGATACAAAGCCAAGCTGGTCTCCTCGGTTAGAATAACCTCTTAAATTCCATATTGATTCTACGCAAGTTCCCGAAAAAGGAGTTACGATGGGCGACTTTAGAATGCTGTGCTACGGTGTCGTTGCTGCTTCTGTCTTGGTGAGCGGGGGGTGCGCTCCATCGACTACTAAGCCTGATGTAGCAAGCGTCGGTCCTACAGGATCATCGTCTGCGACTCCTTCGGGATCAGGCAGCAAGAGCGCCGGCGAGGGACGAGCTGGCACTACCAAGGAATCGACTGTTCCATCTACCTCGTCGAGCTTAGATCAATTAAAAGCAGGCAAACCGCCCGTCACTTCGGCTTCAAGCCCATTGAAAGACGTTCTCTTTGAATTCGACAGTTACGATCTCAGGGGGAACGCTCGAGATGTTCTCAGAGGTAATGCAGACTGGCTTAAGAGCAATGCGTCAGCTCGAATTGAGGTGGAAGGGCATTGCGATGAACGAGGAACAAGCGAATACAACCTGGCGCTCGGCGCTAAACGGTCGCAAACCGCCAAAGATTATCTCGTTAGCCTAGGCATTTCTCCCGAACGCATATCGACGATCAGTTATGGGGAGGAGATCCCGGTGTGCACAGAATCAAATGAAAACTGTTGGCGGCAGAATCGTCGTGCTCGTTTCGTCGTAGTTCCGAGCCGACCGGCGTCATAACAGCTGAGCCACTCCACCCGGGCGAGGTCAGACAAGATGCAAATTCACCGAATGTTATTAGTGGCTCTATTCTCTGTCGGCGCATCTGCTTGCGCCCAACCGCAGCAAATCGAGTTGCTGGAGCGTGAACAACGGCGGATTCGTAGTGACCATGCGAGTATGCATAACGAGGTCGAGTCGATGCGATCGAGCCTGGCGGACACCAGAGCGAATATGCAGCAGCTGCAACGCGAGTTTAGCGCGCTCAAGGAACGAATTGAAGAGACTCGCTATCAAGTGGGTCGGCAACTCGGCCAATCTAGCCGGGACGGCGATCAGCGGGTCAAAGATTTGGAAGCGCGGGTTGCCAAATTGACTGAAGCCTTCAAAATACAGGAAGGACAGTTAAAAGCGCGCGAGGAAGAATTAAGGGAGCTGCAAAAAAATATTCGGCAGCAGCCGGTGGCAGGGGGTAGTTCTCCGGAAAAAACGGAAGCCTCGGCTGCAGAAAACGAGACGGTAAGAACCGACTACGAAATCGCGTGGCGAGCGTTGGAAAAAAAAGATTATCGGCTTGCGATCAGTCGCTTCAAGGAGTTTCTCCAAAAGCACCCGAAAAGCAAATTGGCCATCAATGCTCAGTATTGGATCGGCGAAAGTCACTATGCTCTGCGGGAATTCGACCAAGCAATTCTTGAGTTTGATGCCGTGCGCAGCAGATACCCGCAAGGAGACAAAGTTCCCGCTGCGCTTCTAAAACAAGGCTTCGCATTTGCTGAATTGGGTGAAAAGGTAAATGCTCGATTGATCCTGCAGGAAGTCGTCGAGAAGTACGCACAGTCGCCGGAAGCGGCACAAGCCAAGCAAAAATTAAGATCGCTTGAGTCATAGTTCGCCCGCCCTGTTAATGCGCCCTCTTTTTTCGGTTGGCGCGAAGCAATCGATACCTCCGCATCCCATTCGGCCAGACCGGAAGTCGAGAGATATGGAAGTTTTTCGCGACATCGAAGAGTTTCGCCGACCTGAGTCGAAGACGGTCGTCACCATGGGAAATTTTGACGGCATCCATCTCGGTCATCAGGCCCTGGTTGCCAACGCCGTAGCGGAAGCGAAACAATGGCGTACTAAATCGGTTGTTTTTACTTTCGATCCTCACCCGCTGAAATTGCTTGCGCCCGAACGGGCGCCGCAGATGATCGTAAGCCATCGGGACAAGATGGACATGCTGCAATCGGTGGGAGTGGATACAGTTATCGTGCAGACTTTTGACCGGCGCTTCGCAAGTATTCAGGCTGAGGATTTTGTGCGACGCTATCTTCTTGAGCGTCTTAATTTGTCGAAGATCTGGTTGGGCAGAGACTTAAGGTTTGGCCACGCTCGCGAGGGAGACGCGGAAGACCTGATTCGTTGGGGCAGTGAACTGGGTTTTGGCGTAGGTATCGTCGAGCCCATCCTCGTTGAGGGAAAGCGGATAAGCAGTTCGCGAATCAGGCAGTTAATCGAACAAGGTCGCGTAGATGAAGTTCAGCCGATGCTCGGCCGCTATCACTTCATTTCCGGCACAGTTGTTAGTGGTCACCGCCGTGGCCGGACCATGGGCTTTCCGACAGCTAATCTGGCCGCCACTACCGAGCTTCTTCCTCAAGACGGTATTTATGCAACCATTCTGGAGTTACAAGATCAGGGTTGGTTGAGCGTCAGCAGTGTTGGTCACAATCCTACGTTCGGCGAAGGATCGCGCACGATAGAGGCTCATATTTTGGACTTCGCAAAGGATATCTATGGGGAACCGGTAAAGCTGAGTTTTGTCCAGAGGATTAGAGAAGAGCGGAAGTTTGCCGAAATAGGCGATCTGGTGATTCAGATGCACGAAGACGTCCAAGCGGCTCGTGCCGTATTCGATCGATTGAAGCTCCGCTACAAGCATTAGCTTCGATATGGAATCATCGATTGTTCCTGGCCGGGCTGTGGTGGTCGGGGAGAAAGCATCCGGAATGCGTCTGGATGTCTTCCTTATCCAGCATTTGGTTGAAGAAATTCAGCGTTATGGCGTGACTCGCTCGCGGATGCAGAAGTTGATCGAGGATGGGGTCATTACGGTCAATGGGGCGCCAACAAGATCGAGTAGGCGCCTCAAGCCGAGTGATTCGGTCGAACTTGGCAGAATTCCTAAAATAGAAACGAAGTTAAGCGCAGAGGCTGTCCTTCTCGACATTATCTATGAAGATCGCGATGTTGTGGTCATCAATAAGGCGCCTGGAATGGCGGTGCATCCAGCTGCCGGAAGGGTCACTGGAACTCTGGTTAACGCGCTGTTGCATCATTGCCCCGAGTTAAAAGAAATCGGTGCGGAGGGCCGCCCGGGAATTGTTCATCGCCTGGACAAAGATACTTCTGGGGTTATGGTCGTTGCGAAGAATCATCGGTCGTTACAACTATTGGCGCAGCAATTCAAAGATCGCACAGTTCATAAGGAATACCTTGCCCTAGTTTGGGGCAAACTCAAGGGGGACAGCGGCATCATTGATCACCCGATCGGCCGCCATCGATCCCAGCGGAAGAAAATGTCTTGCCGTTTCGCTTATTCAAGAACACGCGAAGCCCTGACCGAGTGGAAGGTTGAAAAATGCTTTGAACTAAAACCCGATGCGAGAAGCATCCGATGGGTCAGCCTATGCCGACTTCGACCCAAAACTGGCCGCACGCACCAAATCCGCGTTCACTTGGCGGAATTTGGTCATCCAGTAATTGGCGATAAGGTATACGGAGGACGTCCGAAAGCTGAGTTGAGGAACAGAAACATCATTTCATTACTATATGATTTTCCTCGCCAGGCGCTGCACGCGGAGAGACTTGAAGTTTCTCATCCGACAACAGGTCGCCGCATCGAGTTCAAAGCAGCTCTGTACAACGACATACATGAAGTCGTAAAAGAATTGGAGACGGTGTCTTGCAAATGAACGGGGTTGACAATCAGAGTGCTTTTCAATAGGATGAACTAACGTTAACCAATTCAGCGTTTCTGAATCGATCCCCACGATAACAGTCGTCCGTTGAACTCCGTTCCGATTTAATTTGGATCCGAAAAGTAAGTTCTGCTGCGCACGAGAGCCTGCAATATTGACAGGCCGCATTTGTAATCGTGTTGACCGCTATGTTGTCCCGGCAGATTGATATCTGGGATGCAGTTTTAGCGATCGCACGTGAACATGTCGTAAGCAGAGGGGATTGCATCCGATTCTTGGTTTCGGAAGCGAAAGGAGAGGCATAGTTATGGTCCGTGGTAGAACTCGCGCTGTTGAGTCTGAGGTTGTGGAAGATAATGGGCTGAATTTGAAGGCGCTAAAAGAAAAGAAAATCAGCGAACTTGCGTTGATTGGAAAAAACTTCAATATCGAAGGCGCTGCCAATATGCGCAAGCAAGAACTCATCTTTGCGATCTTGCAGGCGCAGACGGAGCAAAATGGTCATATATACGGAGAAGGGGTACTGGAAACTCTTCCCGATGGCTTCGGGTTTTTGCGCGCACCTGACTACAATTATTTGCCAGGACCGGATGACATCTACGTCTCTCCCAGCCAGATACGCCGGTTTAGCCTGCGTACCGGCGACATTATCTCCGGACACATCAGGCCGCCAAAAGAAGGTGAGAGATATTTTGCCCTGCTCAAAGTAGAATCGATTAACTATGAGGATCCTGAGCGGGCCCGAGAGAAAATCCTTTTTGATAATCTAACTCCTCTATATCCTAACGAACGTTTACGACTCGAGTATCAGCCTGAGGATTACACAACCCGAATTGTTGACCTGTTGACTCCCATTGGCAAAGGTCAACGCGGCTTGATCGTTGCCGCCCCGCGAACAGGTAAAACTATGATGTTGCAACACATCGCCAAAGCCATCGCCAACAATCACAAAGAGGTTGTGCTGATTGTTCTTTTGATCGATGAGCGGCCCGAAGAGGTCACGGATATGCAACGTTCGGTCGATGGAGAGGTCATCAGTTCAACATTCGACGAACCCGCCACACGGCACGTTCAAGTTGCGGAGATGGTCATCGAGAAGGCAAAGCGTTTGGTGGAGCATGGCAAAGATGTTGTCATTCTGCTCGACAGCATCACGCGCCTGGCGCGCGCTTATAATACCGTGGTGCCTCCGAGCGGCAAGATTTTATCCGGAGGTGTCGACTCGAATGCCCTACATAAGCCCAAAAAATTCTTCGGCGCTGCCCGCAACATTGAGGACGGTGGTAGTCTAACGATTATGGCGACCGCGCTTATCGATACCGGCAGCCGGATGGACGAGGTTATTTTTGAGGAATTCAAAGGGACCGGCAACATGGAAGTACACCTCGATCGCCGCTTAATGGACAAAAGAGTTTTCCCTGCCATTGACATCAACAAGTCTGGAACCAGAAAGGAAGAGTTGTTGATTTCCAAAGAAGACCTCAATCGAATCTGGATTTTGCGCAAAGTCCTATCCCAACTGAGTGTTGTCGATGCGATGGAATTTCTATTGGATAAGATGCATGGTACCAAAGACAATAAAGAATTTTTTGAATCCATGAACCAGTAGCATCTGCCTCATTACTTTCCTTGCGTCTTTGGCCGTTCTTTGCTAGAAAAACGCAAGGTTACCATTGTCAATCATCGGTGTTTCCAGCCTTCGGTGACCGGTCCGGCCGGGTGCCGAAGGCGTTTTCTTATTAACTCACACCCTTTTTGATCTTCTTCGTGGTGCCCGGGAGGGAACGAGGAGGAGTCGAGAGAAGGGGAGGCAAAACCAGAAGGAGAGTCAGGTATATGACCGAGATCTCAATGAAACAACTTCTAGAGGCGGGTGTTCATTTCGGACATCAAACCAGCCGCTGGAATCCGAAAATGAAGCCGTACATTTTCGGAGCGCGAAACGGAATCCATATCATTGATTTGCAGCAAACCGTTACCATGTTTAAAGAAGTGGAGGCTGTCGTCCGCGATATTGCGGCTGCCGGTGGAAGCATTCTTTTCATCGGGACGAAAAAACAAGCGCAAGATTCCATAAGGGAAGAGGCGGAGCGATGCGCTATGTTTCATGTTCATAACCGCTGGTTAGGCGGCACTCTCACGAATTTCTCCACCATTCGCCAGAGTATCGATCGCTTGCGAAAACTCGAAGAAATGGAAAATGACCCTAAGATTGTCGACGCGTTGACTAAAAAGGAAATGTTGGGCTTGAAGCGGGAGAAGGAAAAGCTTGAGCAGTCGCTTGGGGGAATCAAGGCGATGCGTAAGCTCCCCGATGCGATTTTCGTGGTTGATCCCAAGCAGGAAGAAATTGCCGTAAAGGAGGCAAGAAAGCTTGGCATCCCCGTGATCGCCGTGATCGACACGAACTGCGATCCCGATATGGTAGATCACAAGATCCCGGGAAATGATGATGCGATTAGAGCTATTCGGCTATTTTGTTCATCCATGGCCGATGCAGTGATTGAGGGTAAGGGGCTCTATGATCAATCCTTGGCCAAAGATAAGGGAGATGAAGGAGCCACAGCGGTGACGGCACCAACTGAGATGGAGCCGATAGAGCAGTCGGCTATGGGAGGAGTTTAGTCGATGGAAGTGAGTGCGGCTGCGGTAAAAAATCTCCGCGAAAAAACTGGCGCCGGTATGATGGATTGCAAGAAAGCGTTGGCCGAATCCGGCGGCGATCTGGACAAAGCGGTTGATTATTTGCGGCAAAAGGGGCTTGCAGCGGCGACTAAAAAGGCTTCTCGAACCGCCAGCGATGGGGCGATCGGCGCGTATGTGCATCCCGGCGGGAAAATTGGCGTTCTGGTGGAGCTCAACTGTGAAACTGATTTTGTGGCGCGCACTGCCGAGTTTCAGAATCTTTTAAAAGATATTGCCATGCAGATTGCCGCCGCTAATCCGCGATACATACGACCGGAAGAGGTTCCGAGCAACCATTTGGAGAACGAAAGGGAAATATATCGCCGGCAAGCTCTGGAGTCTGGTAAGCCGGAGAAGGTCATCGAGAAGATAGTCGACGGAAAGATCGATCGGTTTTATTCGGAAGTTTGTCTTCTTGAGCAATCATTTATTAAGAACCCCGACCAAAAAGTTGCTGACATCCTCACGGAGGCGATAGCCCGTCTTGGTGAGAACATTCAGGTTAAGCGTTTCTCGCGATACCAATTGGGCGAAGCAGCACCGCAGGAGTAAGGCTCGTCGGAAGAAAGGCATGAGCGAGTCGAAACTCAAGTACAAACGCATTATTCTTAAGGTCACCGGTGAAATTTTCGCCGGCCCTCAGAAGTTTGGTATCGATGCGCAAACGGTCAAGGCATTTGCGCAAGAGATCAAGGAAGTCAAAGAGATTGGCTGCGAGATGGCATTGGTCATCGGCGGTGGCAATATCTTTCGGGGCGCCGTCGCGAGCGAGATCGGCATGGATCGGGCGAGCGCCGATACCATGGGTATGCTGGCAACGGTTATCAACAGCCTTGCTCTTCAAGACGCGTTGGAGAAATTGGGTGTGTCCACGCGAGTCTTATCAGCAATCGAAATGCGGCAAGTGGCAGAGCCTTACATCAGACGTAGAGCAACACGGCACCTGGAAAAAGGTCGCGTTGTTATTTTTGCCGGTGGCACAGGCAATCCTTATTTTACAACCGACACTACTGCGAGCCTGCGCGCAATGGAGATTGGCGCGGAAGTCATACTGAAGGCAACCAAGGTGGAAGGCGTCTATGACGCCGACCCATTTAAATTCGAAGGGGCGACCAAATTTGAAGAATTGACTTACATCGAGGTTTTAAACCGTGAGCTAAAGGTAATGGATTCGACAGCAATCTCACTTTGCATGGATCATCAGCTTCCCATTGTCGTTTTCAATTTGATGGAAAAGGGGAATATTAAGAGAGTCGTAGCCGGTGAAGCAATCGGCACATTAGTAAGTGCGGGGAAACGATGAACGAGGCTATTTTCACTCAGTTACAAAAAGAGATGGAAGGGTCTGTTGCGGCTCTGCGCAAAGAATTGGGAAGGGTTCGGACGGGAAGGGCATCGACGGCTCTCCTGGAAGGCGTCCTGGTTGATTATTACGGCGCTACTACTCCTTTGAATCAATTGGCTACCTTAAGCGCCCCGGAGCCAAGGCTGTTAGTGATTCAGCCTTTTGACAGAAACGCGCTCGGTGAAATCGAAAAGGCGATTCTCAAGAGCGACTTGGGCCTGACTCCCGCGAACGACGGCAAGATCATCCGGGTCCCCATACCACAACTGACTGAGGAACGCCGTAAGGATTTGGTAAAGCACGTTAAGAAAACCGGCGAAGAGTTTCGCGTTTCGATGCGTAATCATCGACGCTTGGCCATCGAGCATCTAAAAGAATCGGAAAAAAAGAAAGAGATTACCGCCGACGAAATCAAACACGGTCAGGAACGGGTTCAAAAAATCACCGATGATTACATCGCTCGAGTCGATAAGGTTTTGAAAACTAAAGAGGAGGAGATCATGGAGGTCTAGGGGCCGGAGATCTCCGCTGAACAGCCAGCCTCAGATGCGCCGCGTTCCGCTCGAATACGGGGCGCAATTGTCTCAACACGTCAGTACCCGCACGGCTCAATAATGGATTCTAAGGACCTCGATAGAAGTCGGCTGCCACACCATGTAGCAATCATCATGGATGGGAACGGGCGCTGGGCGACTCTGCAGGGAAAGAGCCGGATCGAAGGGCACCGTCGTGGCAAAACCTCAGTTCGCGTCATTGTCGAAACGACGCGAAAGCTGGGGATTCCTTTTTTGACTCTCTTCGCATTCTCTACGGAAAACTGGCTGCGCCCTCAGGACGAAGTTCATGCACTGATGGGGTTGCTGGAAACCTACCTTGTTGCTGAACAGCCCAAAATGATGCGCTATGGCATCAGGCTAAAGGCGATTGGAAACCGGGATCGATTGCCGCTAAACGTCCGCAGAACCCTGGAGGATGTGATAGAGTTAACGCAGCGCAACACTCGAATGACGGTGGTTTTAGCCCTGAGTTATAGCGGCCGAGATGAGATCGTGCGAATGGTCAATAAGATTAGGCGCAGAGTCCTCGCCGGCGAGTTTCAATCGAGCGACGTCGAGGAGGAAATCGTTTCCGCTCATATGGACACGCCCGACATACCCGATCCGGATCTATTGATACGGACCAGCGGTGAAATGCGAATAAGTAACTTTTACTTATGGCAGATTGCGTATACTGAACTCTATGTCACTCCGACTCTTTGGCCCGACTTCCGTGAACAAGAATACTTCCAAGCTCTGCAAGAGTATCAACGCCGTCGCAGGCGGTTCGGCAGAACCGATGAGCAGATTACCGAACCGACTCGTCTAAGAGTGGGGAGTAGTGGACGCGAATCTTAAGGCAAGGCTGCTTACCGGATTTGTCGGAATACCGCTTTTAATTGTTCTTATCGGTTGGGGTGATCCCTGGTTATTTCACGGCTTTGTTTTTCTGACTACGCTTGGAGCCTTGCGTGAATATTTCGCGATGGGTTTTCCTGGCCGTTCGAGAGACCAAATAATCGGCATCGCTTTTGGACTTGCGGTTTCTTCAGTAGTGTTTTTTCCGCAGCTAACACCTGGAGAGTTGATTCTGGCTCCATTGCTTGTCCTAATGTTCTCGATTTACATTTTCATGCAGCGGCAACTCGAGGAACGGTTGGCACGACTTGCGTGGACCCTTTTGGGATCACTGTACCTGGGCTATCTTTTGCCACATTGGAGTTTGCTGTTTCGACTGCCACATGGAAGAGCTTGGGTGTTCTTCGTCCTCGCGGTGATTATGGCAGGCGATATCTGCGCCTACTTCGTTGGCCGTCGCTTCGGAACCAAAAAATTGGCGCCCGAAATCAGTCCCGGGAAAACGGTTGAGGGAGCTGTCGGGTACGTCCTCGGTGGTGTTTTGGCGGGTTCCTTGGTGGGAATTTTCCTCGACATCGGATTACGCTGGATCGAGTTGGCGATCGTCTCAGGGCGTGCTTAGTGTATTGGGTCAACTGGGCGATTTGTTTGAGTCGTGGATCAAGCGCGTTTTTGCCGTGAAGGATTCAGGCAGGCTTCTTCCGGGTCACGGCGGTTTGCTGGATCGGCTCGATAGTCTCATCTTCCCGGCTGTTTTTACGACTGCATATTTGAAGGTCTTTCACCCATGAGATCAATCGCTTTACTCGGTTCAACAGGTTCAATCGGAGTAAGCACTTTGGATCTGGTGCGCCGATTTCCTGACCGATTTAGAATTTTTGGCATGGTTGCCGGCGAAAATTTGAAGCTCCTTGCGGCGCAGATTAAAGAATTCGCGCCGCAGTGTGTCGCCATCAAAAATGAGAGCGACGTGCCGCGCCTGCGTAAGTTGCTGGGTAAGAAATCTATCGAGATTGGCTGGGGCGTCAGAGGCGCTACGGATGTCTCGACAGCTAACGAGGTTGATGTCGTGCTCGCGGCGATTGTCGGGGCCGCCGGACTCGTACCAACGCTTGAAGCCACTCGCGCCGGCAAAGAGGTCGCGCTTGCAAATAAAGAGGCGCTGGTGATGGCCGGAGAGATACTGGTTAATGAAGCAAAAAAGTCAAAGTCTCGGCTCTTTCCTGTCGACAGTGAGCACAGCGCCATTTTTCAGTGTCTTGAAGGAAATCAGCGCGACGAAGTTGACAAACTGATTCTCACTGCCTCGGGTGGACCGTTCCTAAAAACGCCGCTCAGCCGGTTGGGTAGTGTGACGATTTCCCAGGCGTTGAAACATCCGAATTGGAAGATGGGTCGAAAAATCACCATTGATTCGGCGACGATGATGAACAAGGGGCTGGAGGTCGTTGAAGCCCACTGGGAGTTCAATATGGACCCCTCACGGATTGATGTGGTGATCCATCCGCAGAGTATCGTCCACTCCATGGTCCGTTATCAAGACGGCACGATCATAGCACAAATGGGAATACCGGATATGCGTATTCCCATCGCTTATGCGCTGGCGTATCCGCACCGACTCGATGGCGGTTGGAAGCCTCTGGAATTGACGGATCATGGAGAGCTAAACTTTTTACCAGTGGAGAAAAAGCGTTACCCCGCGCTTGGATTGGCCTATGATGCATTGAAACAGGGCGGCACTATGCCGGCAGTTCTAAACGCCGCCAATGAGATCGCGGTCGACGCATTCTTGGCCGGCAAGATCGGTTTTCGTGAGATTCATCGAACCATCGAGAGAACCATGTGCGGCCATTCATCACAACCCGCGCGAGACGTGGAAGATGTTCTAGAAGTCGATCGCTGGGCGAGAGAACGGGCAGCGTCGCTGGTTCACTGACGACTTAAGGAGATAATATGGAAAATCTGCTCTATTCGATCCTAGCGGCGGTGGTCGGGCTTGGCGTGCTCATCGTTTTTCACGAGTTCGGACACTTTCTTCTTGCTAAGCTCTCAGGCGTCGGGGTTCTGACGTTTTCGGTTGGATTCGGACCCAAGCTGTGGGTGAAAAAGAAGGGTGAAACTGAATATGCTCTGAGCGCGTTTCCTTTGGGCGGCTATGTAAAAATGGTTGGCGAAGACCCGGAGGAAGAAGTCAAGGCGGTCGATCTCGAACGTTCCTTTGCTCATAAATCGCTTCTCAAACGCACCGCAATCGTCGCCGCCGGCCCGGGATTCAACCTGTTACTCGCGGTGTTTCTGTTGATGGTGGTCTTTCTTTTTTATGGAGTGCCGGTCCTATCAAATCTAGTTGGAGCGGTTGAACCGGATTCGCCGGCCGCGCAGGCGGGAGTCCAAAAAGGTGATCGCATTGTCGCCGTTGATGGCCAGGGAGTCACGGCCTGGGACGATCTTTCCAGCGCGATTAAGCAAAGCGGTGGACAGCCCTTAGCTTTGCGCGTTCAGAGAAGCGGCGAAGAAGTGGCCATGACGGTTCAACCGAGGAAAAGGGAAGTAAAGAATATTTTCGGTGAATTAAAAGAAGACTGGATGATTGGTATCGGCAGTCAAGTTTCGATCGAAAAAGGCGACCCCGGTTTGGCGGTCAGCAAAGCCTTTATACAAACATACGAATACTCCAAGCTTACTTTGATCGGACTCTATAAGATGATTACGCGAGAAGTTTCGCCGCGCAACTTGGGCGGGCCGATCCTGATTGCCCAAATGGCTGGGCAGCAGGCTCAAGAGGGCATCGGAAGTTTTCTGGCGTTTCTCGCGGTCTTGAGCATCAATCTCGGTGTCCTCAATCTGTTACCGGTCCCGGTGCTTGACGGCGGTCATCTTTTCTTCTTTGCCGTTGAGGCGATCATCGGGCGGCCGGTTTCTTTAAAGTATCGCGAAAAGGCGCAGCAGGTCGGCATCTTTTTGCTTTTACTGCTCATGATCTTTGCCTTCGCCAATGATATTTTCCGATTGTTCGAGAAGCCGGCTGGCGGATGAGAATTCTTGGTCTCGATACGTCAATTTCGGTTGCAAGTGTTGCGATCAGTGAAGATGGCCGGCTAGTTGCGGAGGACTTCTACCCAAGGAAAGGAAGCGCCGAGGGATCGGGGGGCAGGTCCAATCATGCAGAGATCATTCTGCCGCTTGTCGACGCGGTGCTGCGGCGCGCAGGAACCGAATTGAGTGAGCTAGCCGGCATCGCCGTTTCGATCGGGCCAGGCTCGTTCACCGGAGTTCGAATTGGCTTAAGCACGGTTAAAGGACTTGCCTATGGAACCGGTATGCCGGCGGTGGGGATTTCAACACTGCAAGCCATCGCCGCGCGGGTAGTCGGTTTCGAGGGAAGGGTGTGCCCCATTCTGGATGCCCGCAAGGGTGAGGTTTACGCCGCGGTATTTCGTATACATGGAAATCAACTTGAGCGTATAACGCAAGATGCGTTGATGCCGTTCCTGAGTTTTCTTGAAGAACTTCGCAGTTTGGGAAAACCGGCGCCATGTTTATTCATCGGCGATGGAGTGACCACTTATGGTCATGTTCTCGAACGAGTCTCGGATTTACAAATCTACATTGCTGATGACCAGGAGATGTCATCGGTGGCAGCTTCAATCGCGCTTTTAAGTGAGCGCCAATTTACCGATCACTCGTCAGTTCGGTTGGAAGATTTAACGCCGGTGTACTTGCGTCGACCGGAGTGCGAATCACGAATGAAGCTGACCTTAAGTAGTTGAAATCTACGCGTAAGTTACGTTGACAAGGATTAGACCGTACGGTAGATTGAGGCGCGCAAAAAACTTCATAAGATTAAAGGAGGCTCGTATATGGAGGATAGCGAAAAGACGGCGATTGCTTCTCTTTTAGATCGTGATCCCGAGCTCAAGCAATATTATGAAGAGCATCAAGAGCTGGAGAAAAAGCTCGATCAATTCCAGCATAAACTTCATCTTTCTCCTGATGAGGAAGTCGAGAAGAAACGGCTGCAGAAAATGAAACTGGCGGGTAAGGATAAGATTATGGAGATCCTCGGTCGCTACCGCCAAAGCACTGTTTAGTTACATTTTAATTACAAAGGAAGGAAGATGAAAATTACCGGGGCCGAGATATTCTGTGAATCATTAAGACGCGAAGGCGTCAAAACCGTTTTTGGGTTGCCCGGTGGAGTGGTGTTGAAAATCTTTGATGTACTGTGCCAGCAAAAAGATATCGAGCTGGTCCTAACGCGGCATGAACAAGGCGCCGCCCATATGGCAGAGGGGTATGCCAAAGCAACCGGGAAGGCTGGCGTCATTTTGGTGACTTCAGGGCCTGGAATGACCAACATCGTCACCGGGCTTGCCGATGCATACATGGATTCGGTTCCCCTGGTTGCCTTCACGGGTCAGGTCTCGACGGACTTGATTGGCAATGATGCATTCCAAGAAGCCGACAACGTGGGTATCAGCCGTCCGTGCACCAAGCACAATGTGCTGGTCAAGGATGTCAATGATCTGGCGCAGATCATCAAAGAAGCATTTTATATTGCGACGAGCGGCCGACCGGGACCTGTTTTAGTCGATATTCCAAAGGATGTGAGTACAGCCAGAGCAGAATTCAAATACCCGGAAAAAGTCAGCTTGCGCGGCTACAACCCTATAATCGGAGGTAGCAAACAACACATTCGCCAAGCTGCTGAAGAGATCATGAAGGCGAAAAAGCCGATGATCTACGTTGGCGGCGGTGCTATTTTTTCCAATGCTGCGGATGAAATCCGTGAGTTGGCCGAAATCACACAAATTCCTGTGACCATGACTTTGATGGGTTTGGGTAGTTTCCCCGGCACCCATCCGCTGTCCCTCGGCATGTTGGGAATGCACGGTGGTTACTGGACCAACATGGCGATGCATCATGCTGATTTGTTAATTGCCGTCGGCGCGCGTTTTGACGATCGTGTGACCGGTAAGCTTTCCGAGTTTTGTCCCGAGGCACGCGTCGTTCACATCGACATTGACCCAACTTCGATAAGAAAGACTTTCCACGCCCATATCCCGATTGTCGGCGATGTGAAAGCGGTTCTGCGGCAGATGAACGTCATGCTCCGATCCATGGACGGTAATCCTGCCAAGATCAGAGCGTCTCGGGCACCCTGGTTGAAGCAGGTCGAAGAATGGCGAACGGCGCATCCGTTGTCATACAAGCAAGATGACAAGATCATCAAACCACAGTTTGTCATCGACAAGCTCTTCGAATTGACCAAACATGAAGCGATCGTCGCCACTGATGTCGGCCAGCACCAGATGTTTGCCGCGCAATACTTCAAGGGCACCAAGCCGAGAACATGGCTCACCTCAGGCGGTCTGGGCACAATGGGTTTTGGCTTCCCGGCGGCGATTGGCGCGCAAAAAGCTTTTCCGAATCGAATGGTGCTTTGCATTACTAGCGAAGGTAGCTTCCAAATGAATCTACAGGAACTAGTCACATGCGCGGAGCAAAAGCTGGCTGTCAAAATCGTCCTGCTCAACAACGGAGTGCATGGGATGGTTCGGCAATGGCAGGATCTGTTCTATGAAGGACGTTACTCGGCGAGTCTTTTGGGGAAGATGCCTGATTTTGTGAAACTGGCGGATGCTTACGGGATCAAGGGGCTGCGCGCGCTAAAGCCGAGCGATGTCGAGCCCGTGCTAAAAGACGGCTTGAAGCATAGAGGGCCGGTGCTGATGGATATCCATACCGATCCTTATGAGAACTGTTATCCAATGATTCCTGCGGGCGGCGCCCAACACGAAATGATGCTTGAGGACCCACCGGAGCTGAATCGAGGTAAGAAGGGTGGAACACAAAAGAGAAAGGTGGATGAGGGCGACGGAGTTCTTCCTGCCTGATTTTTCAGCGAATGGAACATATAATTTCGATTCTCGTCGAAAACAAATTTGGCGTTTTGGCAAGAGTAGCAGGATTGTTCAGCGCGCGCGGGTATAACATCGAAAGTCTATCGGTCGCTGCCACTTTGGACCCGACCACCTCTCGCATAACCATCGTTACTATCGGTGACGATCGGATCATCGAGCAGATCATGAAGCAGTTAAACAAGGTAGTGGAAGTCCTGGAAGTGGTGGATCTCACCGAAACTGATTTTCTTGATCGGGAGACGGCGCTTATCAAAGTTCACACAAAACCCGAACACCGAGAAGAAGCCGTACGGATTGCAGACATCTTCCGGGCCAAAATTGTCGATTCTTCACTAACCACTTACACAATCGAAATCACCGGCGACGTCGACAAGGTTGAAGCTCTGATCAATATGCTTAAGCCATTAGGAATAAAGGAGCTTATCCGCACGGGCAGGATCGGCATTGCACGAGAGACCACACGAACCGCGTCACCTCGTCGCGAGCCGGCTTTGCTCAAATCTTGACGTGCGCTCAGGTTCTATGTTTCCTAAGACACCGTTAGTGGGCGTCAGCTAGAAACCTCGCGAGATCCGAGAACGCTTTTCATCATCCGTTTCAGTGGCGACATAGATCGGGTAGTTACGTCAGCTCCAATTTGACATGATCGTCTGTTCTCGCCATATTGGAACTTCGCTCTAGAAGGGGAACTTAATGCAAGTTTATTATGATCGCGATGCCGATCTAAAGTACTTGTCGGGAAAAAAGGTGGCTGTTTTGGGCTACGGCAGCCAAGGACATGCTCATGCGAACAATCTGCGCGATTCCGGTGTGGATGTTGTTGTCGGTTTGAAACGCGAAAGCAGTTCCTGGGAGAAAGCCGAGAAGGCCGGTCTGAAGGTCTTAGAAACCGCAGAGGCTGCTAAAGTCGGCGACATCATCATGATCCTACTCCCCGACGAGCTGCAAGGGGATGCCTACGAAAAAGAAATCAAGCCGGGTCTAAAGAGCGGAAATTATCTCGCCTTCGGTCACGGCTTCAATATCCACTTCAAACGCGTCGTGCCACCTGAAGGTTGTAATGTTTTTATGGTCGCGCCCAAGGGGCCCGGTCATCTAGTGCGTAGCGAATTCGAGAAGGGACGCGGGGTGCCGTGCTTGCTTGCGGTTCATCAGGATCCGAGCGGCGATACCACCCCAGTGGGACTTGCTTATGCCAGCGCCCTCGGCGGCGCCCGCGCAGCGGTCATTCAGACCACGTTTAAAGACGAAACAGAAACGGATCTTTTTGGCGAGCAAGCGGTCCTCTGCGGTGGGTTGACAGCTCTGATTCAAGCAGGCTACGAGACGCTTGTGAACGCCGGATATCCACCGGAGATGGCTTATTTCGAATGTGTTCACGAAGTTAAGCTGATCGTGGATTTGATTTATGAAGGGGGCATGACCAACATGCGCTATTCGATCAGCAATACGGCTGAGTATGGCGATCTGACCCGTGGAAAACGAGTGATCGGCCCCGAGGTCGCGCAGGCTATGAAAAAAATTCTCGGTGACATTCAGTCAGGCAGCTTCGCCGAGGAATGGATCAACGAGTACAAGTGCGGCATGCCGCACTTCTCGGAGCTGCGCAAAGAAGCCGGAAATCATCCCCTCGAGAAAGTGGGCGCGAATCTGAGATCCATGATGCCGTGGTTGGCGCAGAATCGATTGGTCGATAAAAGCAAGAACTGAGCGTTGTTATAGTTGCATTCAGTCACCGTTGGGCCGCTCCTTTTATGAACTATTTTGCATGAGGGTTGCCAAAGAAGGTTATCCACTTATTCTGTTCACCGCGTCTTTAAGCGCTGCGGCATGGGCGATTGGCTGGTCAGGGCTTGCGGGTATTTTAGGTATTTTCGCGCTAGGAGTGCTGGCTTTTTTCCGGGATCCGGAACGCCGTCCCCCGGATGGAGAGGGACTGATTGTTGCACCGGCAGATGGTAGAGTCGTCAGCATCACCAAAGTTACACAGGGCCGTCTAATGAAAAAAGCCGACGCTCGTGTTAGTATTTTCTTGTCGCCGTTGGATGTCCATATCAATCGCTCGCCCATCGGTGGCAAAGTTGAAGATGTGAAGCATACGCCGGGCAAGTTTATCGCGGCTTATAAAGACGATGCTTCAGAGAAAAATGAACAGAATAGCTTAAGGCTAGTCGATGACCAAAGTCGAGAAGTTGAGGTTGTGCAGGTTGCCGGAGTTGTGGCTCGGCGGATTATCTGCCGCGCGCGAAAAAGCGATCTCCTGAGCAGGGGCGCTAAATTCGGTCTGATTATGTTCGGGTCTCGAACCGATCTTTACTTACCGGACAGCAGTCGCATTGAAGTTTCGGAAGGGCAGAGGGTGAAAGGCGGAGAAACAATTGTAGGACGATTCGTATGAATGGGATTAATTCTCCAGAACCGCAGCCGAATTCTCAAGCAAGGGTGCGCCTGCTGCATCGAAAAACACGGCCGCGTGTTCCGCTGCGCCAGCGCATGCCTGCGGAGAAACTTAAAAAAGGGGTATTTTTAATCCCTAGTCTGTTCACCGCCGGCAACATTATGTGCGGTTTTTTTTCCATCGTATCGACGTTCAATGGAGAATACGTTCAGGCGGTGTTCTTTATCATCCTGGCCAATGTACTCGACGGCGTGGATGGCTACGCGGCACGCCTGACCAATACCACCAGTCAATTTGGCGTAGAGCTCGATTCTCTTGCGGATGTCGTTTCCTTCGGCGTAGCGCCAGCGATCCTGGTTTATTTCTGGGCACTTGTTCCTTGGGGAAACTGGGGATGGTTGGCGGCTTGCACCTACGTCGTCTGCGGCGCATTGCGGTTGGCGCGTTACAACGTGCAAGCCAAAAGCGCCGCCAAGGGCCATTTTGTCGGCTTACCGATTCCAGCCGCCGCCGAAATGATCGCAGCGACAGTTCTCATTTATTACTACATGGGAGGCGAAGGCGCGGCCAACAAGCATCTGACGCTTCTCTTGGTTATTTATGGTCTGGCTCTCTTGATGGTTAGCGGGTTTCATTATTTCAGTGTGAAGAGCACCGATTTGCGCAAGCGTCTGCCGATCCCGGCCTTAGTTCTTGGTTTGATCTTGATTAAACTCGCTGTTCTGGCGCCGCAGGTTATGTTTTTTACCAGTTTCCTGTTGTACACATTATCCGGGCCCCTCTTATGGTGTTGGACGCTGTTACGGCGTCAACGGGGGAAAAGAGGAGAGACAGCGAAAGCAGTACCGTAAGCGCCCTCTCTTTTGACACGCAAAGGATACTCCCGTTGGCATTGCCGCGGGAGTTTTTGTTTCTGGACAGTGTTGGCCGCAAACTCAGGAGGAGCCATGTCAGACAGCATGCACAGTAGTCACGTCAGAATTTTCGACACCACATTGCGAGACGGCGAGCAGTCGCCCGGCGCCAGCATGACCGTTGAACAGAAGGTGGTCATTGCGCGCCAGTTGGAAAAGCTCGGCGTCGATGTAATCGAGGCGGGGTTTGCCGCCTCATCAGACGGCGATTTCGAATCCGTAAGGCGAGTCTGTAAAGAGGTGAAACGACCGCGCGTGCTCAGCCTAGCGCGTTCTCAAGAAGGAGATATCGAGCGCGCGCTTAAAGCCGTCGAGCATGCGGCCAACCCCGGCATTCATATATTTATTGCGACTTCGGACATTCATCTGGAGCACAAGCTTCGGATGTCGCGAGAGCAGGTTTTGGAAGCCGCTGTCAAAGCAGTTAGGTATGCGAAGAAACATATCGATTATATAGAATTCTCGGCGGAAGACGCATCGCGCAGCGCATTGGAGTTCATGATCCAGGTGTTCAAAGAAGTAATTCGCGCCGGAGCCAACACCATCAACGTTCCGGATACCACCGGATACGCAATTCCTTCGGAATTTGGCGCGCTCATGAGCAACTTGATTGAACGAACCGCTGGGGCAGACCGGGTGATTTGGAGCGCGCACTGTCACAACGATCTCGGACTCGCCGTGGCGAACTCGTTGGCGGCCGTGCACAATGGCGCCAGACAGATCGAATGCACGATTAACGGCATCGGCGAACGGGCCGGCAATACCTCTCTGGAAGAGGTCGTGATGGCGCTGCGCACGAGAAAGAACTATCTCGATCTCGATACCAATATAATCACCGAGCAGCTTTATCCGACATCACGCCTGGTATCACAGGTCACCGGAATTCCGATTCCGATCAACAAACCGATTGTCGGTGAAAACGCTTTTGCGCACGAGGCCGGTATTCATCAGGATGGGGTACTCAAGCACAAGCAAACCTACGAAATCATGACCCCCGAATCCGTGGGTATCAGCGGAAATCGCCTGGTCATGGGCAAACATTCCGGCCGACACGCTTTCGATGAGCGGTTAAAGCATCTCGGTTTCAATCTCAGCAAGGAAGACATGAACCGCGCCTTCCTCCGTTTCAAAGAACTGGCAGACAAGAAAAAAAACGTCTATGACGAAGACATTGAGGCGATTGTTGCCGAAGAGATTCTCAGGGTTCCGGGACAACCGGACTGTTATGAGCTGTTGTATCTGAGCGTCAATTCCAGTTCCGACGGGATTCCCTCGGCCACCGTAAAAATGCGGGTCGACGGCCAGGAGCGGATGGATCACGCTTCCGGAGACGGCGCCGTCGATGCGTGCTATAAAGTCATCGCCAGAATAACCGGCTCTGAGGCGCAACTTGTTCGGTATACGGTGAACGCTATTACCGGCGGAGCCGATGCTCAGGGCGAGGTCTCCTGTCAAATTCAAGACGGCGGCATGCGAGTATCGGGACAGGGCTCTCATACCGACATCATCATGGCCAGCGCAGCGGCTTATATCAATGCGCTGAACAAGCTTCAGGGACGAAAACAATATCGACAACTGGTTGAGAGAGAGGGCCCATGAATTACAAGATCACAGTTTTGCCGGGCGATGGCATCGGACCTGAGGTGATGCAACAGGGCACCGAGGTGCTTCAACAAGTCGCGCAGCTTTATGGTTTCGGCGTCGACTTGCAGGAAGGAATAGTTGGCGGCGCGTCGATCGATGCTCACGGCCAACCTCTGACGGACGGCGTCTTAAATTTATGCAAGCAAAGCAACGCCGTGCTTCTCGGCGCCATGGGCGGACCTAAATGGGACGGACTCGATTATTCGATTCGCCCGGAGCGCGCGCTACTTGCCCTGCGGCGGGAACTTGGATTGTTTGCCAATCTTCGGCCGGTGAAATTATTTTCTGCTCTGGCCGCGGCATCGACGTTGAAGCAAGAGGTGGTCGAAGGAACTGACCTTCTCGTCGTTCGCGAATTGACCGGGGGAATCTACTTCGGGCACCCCAAAGGTGTGACGAAACTACCCGACGGAACCGAGCGTGGAGTCAATACCGAGGTCTACACCACTCCTGAAATCGAGCGTATCGCTCACGTGGCGTTTCAGGCCGCCTTGAAGCGACGCAAAAAAGTTACTTCGGTCGACAAGGCCAACGTGTTAGAGGCTAGCGAATTATGGCGCAAAGTGGTTACCCGAGTGCATGCGGACGAGGGCTATGCGGCCATTCAATTGGAGCATATGCTGGTCGACAACTGCGCCATGCAATTGATCCGCAATCCCAGGCAATTTGACGTGGTCGTGACTACGAACATGTTCGGAGACATACTGAGCGATGAAGCCGCCATGCTGACAGGGTCCATTGGCATGCTGCCTTCAGCCAGCGTTGGCGGGAAAGTCGGCATGTACGAGCCGGTTCATGGCAGCGCCCCCGATATTACCGGCCAAGATAAGGCTAATCCTCTTGCAACCATTCTCAGTGTGGCAATGATGCTGCGTCATTCTCTTGAGCAGAGCGCGGCAGCGGATCGCATAGAAAAAGCCGTGGAGGATGTCTTGAATGAAGGATACCGAACCCTGGATATTCAGCAGAAAGACTGCCGGCTTGTCGGGTGCAAAGAGATGGGCCAGCGGGTTCGGGACAGGATCGGCGCGGTGAAGGGCTAAGCGAAGGTGAAAAAAGCAAGGTACAATGTCGCAATCGTTGGCGCCACGGGAGCCGTTGGTGAACAGATGCGTGAGGTGTTGGAAGAACGGAAATTTCCGGTGGGCGAAATGCGCTTGCTCGCGTCTGAACGGTCCGCCGGCCAGTTTCTTGAGTTTGACGGTCGTCAGCACCGGGTCGGTGTGTTGAACGAGAACTCATTTGAAAGTACCGACATTGCGTTGTTTTCTGCCGGGGGGACTGTCAGCGCAAAATACGCTCCTCTGGCGGTTTCTGCCGGCGCTGTCGTGGTTGACAATACCGCCCACTTTCGCATGGCGCCGGACATCCCGTTGGTGGTCCCGGAGGTAAATGCGAGCGCTATCAGTGATTACAAGAAGCGCCGGATTATCGCTAATCCTAACTGCTCCACTATCCAAATGGTGGTTGCTCTTAAACCGATTCACGATGCCGCGCGAATTAAGCGCGTGGTGGTTTCCACCTATCAATCGGTGTCGGGCGCAGGCAGGCAAGCGATGGAGGAATTAAGCCAGCAGGTTGCGGCTCTGTATAACAGCAAGGAAGTGGAGAAGAAAAAATTCCCGCACCAGATTGCGTTTAATTGCATACCCCATATCGATGTCTTCATGGAGGATGGATACACCAAAGAAGAATGGAAGATGATTCATGAGACACGGAAGATCCTGGGAGAGCCATCGCTGGCTATAACGGCCACTACCGTGCGCGTCCCGGTTTTTTTTAGCCACTCGGAGTCGGTGAACGTGGAAACCGAGAAAAAGCTCACCGCTGCGGAAGTGAGATCGCTGCTCGGTCTAGCGCCCGGGATTATCGTCGCTGATGCGCCGGAGAATAATCTCTATCCGCTGGCCCTCGATGCCACGGGCAAAGATGCCACCTACGTAGGTCGCATACGCGAAGATCCGTCGGTTCAAAACGGCATCAATCTTTGGGTAGTGGCCGACAACCTGCGCAAAGGCGCAGCACTAAATGCGGTTCAGATCGCCGAAATTCTGATTCGCGACTATCTCTGATCATTGGCAATGATCCGCCAGTCACGCTTTCCTTCGTGCTTTCAGTGAACGTCAAGCTTACCGTCGAGTACGACGGCACCGATTATTGCGGCTGGCAAATTCAGGCGACCGGCAAAACAGTTCAAGGCGTGCTGGAAAAAGCCGTTTCCACCTTACTGGGACGGCCCACGCGTATCACTGGTTCGGGCCGAACCGACGCGGGTGTTCATGCCCTTGGACAAGTAGCCAACTTCATATCCGATAAGGAACTCCAACCCTACCGCGTGCAACGCGCTCTCAATGCGCTAACGCCCGAAGACGTCACGATCAAGACTGTTGAAATCGTGCCGGATTCCTTCGATGCCCGGCGCCAGGGGCGCAGCCGCATCTATGAATACCGGATATTGAATCGATCGACCCCTTCACCGTTTCATCTGAGATACGCTTGGCATGTGCACGAGCCTCTCGAAACAGCTGCCATGCGCCAGGCGATCACTTGCCTCAATGGAGAGCACGATTTTTCTTCCTTCCGTGGCGCTGGGTGCGATGCCGCCCATCCTGTAAGGACGATCTACGCAAGTTCCGTAAACCGAAGCGGCGACTTGATTGTTTTTACCATAGAGGCAACAGCTTTTCTTCGTCACATGGTGCGCAATCTCGTTGGCACGTTAGTGGAAGTCGGCCGACAGCAGCGCTCAGCCCAATCCTTTGCCGCACTTCTCGATGCGCGTGACCGTACTCAGGCCGGCATGAAAGCTCCGGCGCAGGGTTTGTTCCTGATGGAAGTCAAATACTAGAAGCAGCACCGAATCCTTGGCTCTTGAGTCGCCATGGAGGTCCAACGCCATTGCGCGCCACGATTTAGTGCATTTGCGGATCGCCGCTTTCGTTGACACTGTCGCTCACTTCTATATACGTTAGCCGAATGAGCAAGTCCCGCGACGATGAGGGAGGATGACAATCATGATGCCGGCACACGACAACTTCTATGACGTTTACTCAAAGGCCAAGAAGATCAAAATTAAATGGCCCAACAATGCGCGGATGGCGATTGCGTTGGCCGGTAATTTGGAAGCCTGGACCGAAACGCCAAGTTCGAAATACCGGCGGACGCGGCATGTCGGCGGGTCGAATCCGATCAAGGAAGAAGATGTCAAGTCGCAGTATGATTGTCGCACCGCCAGTGAAAACGATTACGGCGGCCGGACCGGAGTCTGGCGCATCCTGCGCATCTTGGATAAACACGGCGTGAAAGCATCGTTCAACACAAATGCGCTCTGCATCTACAGATATCCCGAGGCGGTAAAGGCGGTCCACGCCCGAGGACATGAGATTGTCGGTCACTCGTATGCCGAGGATGTTCAATTGATCCACCTTACAGAGGAAGAGGAGCGCGAGGAAATTCGGACCTGCGCCAAGTTGTTTCAGGACTTTGTCGGCCAAAAACCCACTGGTTGGCTGACTTCCGGCATGCGCCACACGGAGCGGACCCTGGGCATTCTTGCCGACGAAGGTTTTCTCTGGCATGGGGATGCCGTCAATGACGACAATCCTTATCCGGTAGACATTAACGGTAAAACGTTGATCGTGGTGCCCTACAAGAACGCGATTAGCGGACTCAACGATACCGGCATGTATCGGCGAGGCATCACTGCCCGTGATGTCTTTAATTCCTTCAAGGATGAATTCGACATCCTTTATGAAGAGTCCGACGGCGATCCCAAGATGTTAACCCTGGCGATGCACTGTCAGATGGCATTTCCCGCGACTGGCAAGGTCTACGACGAAGCGATTCAATACGCTAAGTCCCACGCCGACGTTTGGTTCGCCAAACGCAATGAAATTGTCGAGTGGGTACAGAAAAATTGCCTTTAGGTCCGTTTGTCGCGTTTGTCCGCAGCCGCTTTAGCGCCCGGGTTATCGCTGAGCCGTAAGCCCAAGAAGTGCGTATCTTTTCACTGAGTTAATCCTCTTGAACTCGCAGATATCGGCAGATAATATCCTGCGAAGGAGATTTACGAATGAGCGGTAGAACGCTGTACGAGAAGATTTGGGATTCCCATTCCGTTGGGGTTCTTCCCACTGGCCAGACCCAGCTTTTCATTGGGCTTCATTTGATCCACGAGATTACCACGGCACCTGCGTTCGATATGTTACGGGAAAAGGGCATGGACGTGGCGTTTCCAGAGCGAACTTTCGCGACGGTGGATCATATTGTTCCGACCGATGTTCGTAGCCGACCCTTTCTTGATCGTGAAGCTGAAGAACTGACACAAGCCCTTGAAAAGAACGTCAAGCAGTTCGGTGTGGAATTCTTCGGATTGGATAGCGCCAATCAAGGAATTGTCCATGTCATCGGACCGCAGCTCGGCTTGACTCAACCGGGAATGACTTTGGCGTGCGGCGACAGCCACACCAGCACCCACGGAGCGTTCGGCACTCTGGCATTTGGCATCGGCACCAGCCAGGTGCGCGACGTCTTGGCAACACAGACCTTGGCGATGGAAAAGCTCAAGGTGCGGCGCATCAATATCGATGGCGCGCTCGGTACCGGTGTTTACGCCAAAGATGTAATCCTAAATATCATCCGGCGGCTCGGCGTCGCCGGCGGTAAAGGCTTTGCGTACGAGTATGGCGGTTCTGTTATTGACTCCATGAACATGGAAGAGCGCATGACCGTCTGCAATATGAGTATCGAAGGCGGCGCGTTGGTCGGTTACGTCAACCCGGACACAACCACATTTGAGTATCTCAAAGGCAGGCCCTATGTGCCGGCTGGCGCTGCCTTCGATCGCGCAGTTGCCTATTGGAAGTCGATCGCGTCCGATGCGCAGGCCAAATACGACGATGTCGTCAGCTTTGTGGGAAAAGATATCGAACCGACCGTCACGTGGGGAATCAATCCCGGACAAGCGGTCGGCATCACCGAGAAGCTTCCGAAACCCGATGAATACTCCGATCCTGCTGGCGCGACCAAAGCATACGAGCATATGGGATGGCAACCGGGCGCGCCGATTCTAGGCACGCCGATTGACGTGGCGTTCATCGGTTCGTGCACTAATGGCCGGCTCGCGGATCTGCGGGCAGCGGCTAAAATTGCCAAGGGAAAAAAGGTTCGATCCGGAATCCGGGCGCTGGTAGTTCCCGGTTCGGCCGAGGTCAAGAAACTCGCCGAGAAGGAAGGGCTGCACGAGATATTTACCGAGGCGGGGTTTGAGTGGCGCGAGGCTGGATGTTCCATGTGCTTGGCGATGAATCCCGATAAGCTCCATGGCAAAGAAGTCTCGGCGTCTTCGTCGAATCGTAATTTCATCGGCCGTCAAGGTAGCCCCCAGGGAAGAACTCTACTGATGAGCCCAGCCATGGTCGCAGCTGCCGCGCTAAGCGGTAAGGTCGTCGACGTGCGGGATTATCAATAAGAGGGGACCATGAGCGAAATCGTGAAAATCACCAACGTAGAAGGCAGGGCGGTGCCGATCCGCGGCAACGATATCGATACCGATCGAATCATTCCGGCGCGTTATCTGAAAGAAGTTACCTTTGCCCGCATGGGTGAATATCCATTCTTCGACGAACGCTTCGATGCGTCAGGCAATTCGAAGCCTCACCCGCTCAATGATCCCAAATACAAAGGGGCATCGTTGCTTTTCGTTAATAAAAACTTTGGTTGCGGCTCATCGCGCGAACATGCGCCACAGGCCCTGTATCGATGGGGGATCAATGCCATCGTCGGCGAATCCTTTGCGGCGATTTTCGCCGGGAACTGCACGATAATGGGGGTGCCGACGGTAACTGTTAGTTCCGGGGATATCGAAAAATTGATGCGAGCGGTCGAGAGCGATCCAAGAACTACGTTTAGCTTGAATATCCAAGCAAAGACTATCTCCTTTGGCGGGGACAGAATCGGGGTTGATTTACCGGATACCTACCGCAGCGCACTGACCAGCGGATCCTGGGATTCCACAGCAATGCTTCGAGCTAACCTGAGCGAGGTAAAGAAAACCGCAACGAAGCTTCCATACATGAACAAGTTTGCCGGTTAATCATTATCGATCGTCCAAGCTCCATGTATTTGGGATAGCCTTCGGCCCCGCATAGCTTCTGCCACCGTGCATCCGGCTGGGCAGGTCAAGAAGTTTTTACCTCGCAATCTTTTGAAGCAGTTATGAGATCAAGTAGGAGGACGACATGGCTGATAAATGGGACGAACGGAAGAAGGCGCAAGAAGACGAGTATTTTGTAAAAAAAGAGCGGGAGCTTCTCGCCAAACTCAAGGCAAAACAGGAGGCTGAGAATAAAGCGGCCGGCAAGACCGTTGCGCACATGACATGCCCCAAATGCGGCCAACCGCTAAAGACCAGGAGCTTTCAAAAGATTGAGATCGACCAATGCACCGGATGTAGTGGCATCTGGCTGGACCCCGGTGAAATAGAACAGGTCGCGGGGAAGGAAAATGATAGCTGGCTCGGCAGATTTTGGCAGAAGAATGGTTGACCGTTATTGGCGCTTCGCTGACTGTCTTCTAGTTATTGGAAATATATCGAGCAAACATCCTGGAGAGGCAGCAATGAACAAAACTATTCGGATCAATTCCCTAGCTCTCGCGCTTCTGTTAATCGCGGCAGCGGTCTTCAACCTGGGTGTAGCTCAATCACAGGAAGGGAAAATCGTTCCCTACGTTCCGACGCCGCAGGAGGTGGTCGATCGGATGCTCGACTTGGCCCAGATTAAAAAGGGCGATGTGGTGTATGATCTCGGATCCGGCGATGGGAGAATCGTCGTCACCGCCGCAAAGAAGTACGGTGTCAGAGCGATCGGTTTCGAGATCGATCCGGAACGAATCAAGGAGTCCACAGAGAATATCAAGAAGGCCGGGGTTGGACATTTGGTGGAAATTCGCCAGCAAGACATCAGAACTGTCGACCTAGCACCAGCGTCGGTGCTGACGATGTATCTATTGCCCGAGGTTAATCTCCTGATCCGGCCAAACATTTGGAAGCAAATGAAACCTGGTTCCCGGATTGTCTCTCACGACTTCGATATGGGCGACTGGAAACCGCTCAAAACGGAGAATATGAAAGATTCTTCGAACTGGGATCACACCCTTTACCTCTGGCATGTCCAGGACGCGCAAAAGCGACCAGGGCGATAGCTGATCTGCGGACAATTGCGAGTGGCCGATCGGCGTCCTCTTGTGTTCTGCTGATGAACTTGCACACCGATTGTTGCTCCAGCCGATTGCCCTGGCTGGTCTACTACCAGGAAATCATCAACGAAATCGTTAGACTCACATTCGGCGATATGATCTGACCCAACCTTGTAAATCTATGGCAGGATCGTCGGTGCGCTGGCCGCCGGCCTGTATCTTTTAATCAAACGATTGGTGTAGGTCGGCATTGATGGGGTTCAAATATTCTGCGATAGGTGGCCTCCGTGGAAATAAAACACAGTGTACTTACGGCGATTGCAGCGGCCTTTTTGCTCTGCCCTTGTCGCTGGCGGCAGCGCAGATCAAAATAGGGGTTGCCGCCGCCTTGACCGGCAACGCTGCGCAATATGGTGTGCCGATCCGGAAAGGCTTTGAGTTGGCAGTTCGAGAAATCAATGGCAGCGGCGGCGCCGGCGAAACCCGACTGGAATTGGTCATTGAAGATGAGCAGGGTAAAAAGGAAGAGGCTATCAATAGTTTCAGAAAGCTTATCTTTCAGGACAAGGTGCTGATGTTGTTTGGGCCGACGCTGTCCAATTCAGCGCAGGCATCGGACCCGGTTGCGCAAGCGGCTAAGACGGTCGTTTTCGGGACTTCGAATACCGCTGACGGGATCACTTCGATTGGCGATTATGTGTTTCGTAATTCGGTTACCGAGCGGGATATTTTGCCAGTTACGCTTCGAAGCGCTGCGCAAAAGACCGGCTTAAAAAGAGTCGCGGTGCTCTACGGTAATGACGATATCTTTACCAAGAGCGGTTATGATAACTTCAAGAAAGCTCTGCAGGACTTGAAGATCCCGGTTACCGCAACGGAGACTTTCGCAAAAGGTGATGTCGGTTTTAAGCCGCAATTGACCAATATCAAAGCCAGCAATCCTGACGCGGTTGTGCTTTCGGCTTTGGTCGCCGAAGGCGCCCCGATCATGGTACAGGCGCGGCAATTGGGCATTGACCTGCCCTTCATCGGCGGCAATGGGATGAACTCTCCGAGAATATTTGAGCTTGCTAAAAACAGCTCTGACAATTTGTGGGTTGGCAGCCCCTGGTCGGTGGAGAGTCCGACCCCAGAAAACAGGCAATTTATAGCAGCGTACCAAAAAGCTTATCGGGAGACGCCCGACCAGTTTGCCGCCCAGGCCTACGATGCGATGTACATTGCGGCGCAAGCTTTAAAGAAGATCAAATTAACCGGTAAGCTGGAGGCGGATCGCAAAGCAGTGCGCGACGCTCTTCCGGCAACGCACTGGACCGGCGCCACCGGGCCGTTTAAATTCCGCCAGGTTAGCGGCCGCGACGGCAAGCCCGCCGGCTACGACGCGGTACAAACCGCCATTGTCATGATGACCAAAGGCAACCGGTACGTGATCCAAAAATAGACCCATGCTCGCGCAGCAGTTCATCAATGCTCTTTCCCTGGGTGGAGTCTATGCGCTATTTGCGCTGGGGTTTACATTGGTGTTCGGCGTATTGGGAGTGGTGAATCTGGCCCATGGCGCGGTATTCATGCTCGGCGCGTATTCTGCTTTGCAAGCAGTCGTGCTTTTAGATCTGCCGCTGCCCGCAGCCATCCTGATTGCGATGTTGATTACGGGCGCTAGCGGTTGGGTTCTCGACAAGCTGATCTTCGCGCCGTTGCGAGCGCGTCAGGCACCGCACCTGGCGCCGATGATTGCAACCATCGGTTTCGCTATCGCGCTAAATAGCTCCATCGAGGGTTATTTTGGCGCGCAAAACTTGCGCTTTCCGCTTGAGACATTGCCGGTCCAGACGTTGAGCATACCCGGCGCGCAAATCACTTGGCTGGAACTGGAAATAGTTGTCTTGGCCTTTGTCCTCATGGGTGTATTACTCTGGGGGCTGCGGCGGACTCGCATCGGCTGCGCAGTGCGTGGCTTGGCGGAATCTCCTAGAGCGGCCGCATTCCTAGGAATCAACGTTGAGGGGCTGTTTCGGCTCACATCGGTGATCGCGGCGCTGCTCGGCGGCGCCGCCGGCGTTCTGATCGCCTTATACACTAACGCTGTGTTCCCTTCGATGGGCCAGCCCATATTGCATAAGGGAATCGCAGTTGTGATTCTCGGCGGAATGGGCGACATGCGGGGCGCTTTATTGGGCGGTTTTTTTCTTGGATTTGCGGAGGTTTTCTCAGTCGCTTACATTGGCTCGAGCATGCGTGATGCCGTCGCCTTCGGTCTGCTCTTCGCCATTCTGCTGCTTCGGCCTCATGGTCTGTTTGGAAGTGCCGCCCAGCGCCACGCATAACAACCTTAAACGCTTGATCACTCTCCCTGAGAGAACCGCAAACACCGGAGCATGGAATGGCTCGATAGCTTTTGGGCAACCTACAATACGCTAGTCCTCTCTATCGGTACTAACGTGCTCCTGGCCTTGTCCATTTATCTGACTCTATCCTGCGGCCTGTTAAGCGTAGCTAACGCGGCATTCATGGCTATAGGGGCCTATAGTTCCGCGCTTCTTACTTTGCACAGCGTGACATCATTTTTCCCAGCGCTGGTTCTCGGCGCATTGCTGTCGGCTCTGGTGGCGCTTGTAATCGGGCGTCCGACCCTTAAACTCTCGGGTGTTTATTTGGCAATGGCGACTCTGGCATTTGGTGAAGTCGTGCGCATAGCGATTCTCAATACGGAAGATCTAACAGGCGGCGCCCTTGGGCTCAATGGTATTCCGCAGTTGACAAGCTGGTTTTCTGTAGCAGTCGCTGTCTGTGGTGCGGTTTACGTTTTGTTGCGAGCTGCGCATTCGCGGTTCGGTCGCACCATGGCGGCAATTCGGCAAGATGAAGTCGCCACTGAGGTGATCGGGATCAACGTCCGTGGCTATAAGTTGTTTGCCTTCGTGAGCGGCGCTGCTCTGGCCGGGTTAGCCGGCGGACTTAATGCCCATTTCACATTCTTTATCAGTCCCAATGAATATGGTTTCGACCGTGGCGTGGAAATTCTTGCGATGGGTGTTCTTGGCGGTGCCGGGAGTCCATGGGGCGCCGTCCTCGGCGGCGTGTTGATCACCGTTTTGCCGGAACTCTTGCGCGGACTGGGTGACTATAGACCATTGATCAATGGCATAATCTTGATTCTAATCATGTTGTACTCGCCGCGGGGGCTCTGGGGTTTGATACTTCTAGGACGGCGGTCGCCAACAGGCCGGCGGTAATGGCACATGCTGAGTTTGTCGAGTCTCTCAAAAAGTTTCGGCGGCCTCCAAGTGCTCCAAAACGTCAGCTTGATACTACCAGAGCGGGGAATTGTTGGGTTGATCGGCCCGAATGGAGCGGGGAAGACAACCGTATTCAATCTCATCACAGGCTTACTGCTGCCGAGTGAGGGGAAGATCGAATTCTTAGGACGTGAGCTAAACGGCATGGCTCCTTATCAGGTCAACCGTTGCGGTGTCGCACGCACCTTTCAGAATATCCGCATCTTTAAAGAAATGTCTGTCTTGGAAAATGTTCTTGTCGCAATCAGGCCGCAACGCAACCATAGTCCGGCACGTGTGCTTCTTTCGGCTCGCGGTGTGCGTCACTCGAGACAGCGCGAAGAAGAGCTCGCGCGCGAGCTCTTGCGCAGAGTCAGCCTACTCGACACGGCTGAGCAGGCAGCAGGCACGCTTTCTTACGGCGCGCAGCGGCGTTTAGAGATTGCTCGCGCGCTTGCGACCGAGCCCAAGTTGCTGCTCTTGGATGAACCGGCGGCTGGTATGAATCCTGTCGAAAAGCAGCAGTTGATGGATGAGATTATCAAGCTCGATCAAAGTGGCCTTAGCATATTACTGATTGAGCACGACATGAGCTTTGTCATGGGCCTCTGCAAGCACATCATTGTGATGAATTTCGGTCGAGTGATCGCTGTCGGAAGCCCCGAACAAATTCGCCAAGACCCGCGGGTTATCGAGGCGTATTTGGGACGGGAAGACGAACCGGATTCGATTTCTTCCGAGCGCCCTGCATGAAAGCGCTTCTGCGGATTGCCGGTCTCCACGTCCACTACGGCGCAATTGAAGCGGTGAAGGGTATCGATCTAACGCTCCATCAAGGCCGGATAACAACACTGCTAGGAGCCAACGGCGCGGGTAAGTCAACCACGCTATTGACGATATCGGGGGTTGTGAAAGCCAGCGCCGGATCCATTTATTTTGACGGCATGGAAGTGCATCGACTTCCGCCGCACCGAATTGTTGCGCATGGGATCGTCCAAGTCCCAGAAGGCCGGGAAATTCTTACCACTCTCACGGTCAGAGAAAACTTGTTACTCGGAGCGTATCGGCGACACAGACACAAAACCGAGATCGCAGCTGATCTAGAAAACGTTCTAGGATTGTTTCCGCGACTGAAAGAGAGACTCGAACGCGCTGCAGGCAATCTGTCAGGAGGCGAGCAGCAGATGTTGGCCATTGCTCGCGCATTGATGGCACGACCGAGATTGCTGCTGTTGGACGAACCATCTATGGGGTTAGCGCCGCTCCTGGTACAAGAAATCTTCAGGACCTTGCGCAAACTGAACGAGCGCGGCTTGACTATCTTTTTGGTCGAACAGAATGTCCGGCAAGCGCTCAAGATCGCGGATGACGCTTACATCCTGGAGAACGGCAAAATCGTGCTGTCCGGGCCTAGCCCGGAGATGCTGAACAATCCCAGAATCATGCAGGCTTATCTGGGGGGGGCGGCCGCGGTTGAAAGTAAAGGCGCCGAGCCGTAGGATTTGTCGTCAGGTACAGCGAGATTCCCGCCAGAGCCATAACGTGTCATTCTAGCCAAATATGGCGTTATTAGTCTGATTTCGTTTTATTGCGCTCAGCACCCAAGTTTCTTCGTCACGCAAGATTTCACAAGGACTCCCCGCAAATCCTCGAAAATCACCAGAGCTGCTCGTGAACTGTTTCATCTCTCTTCTGGCTCAAATCCTGCGTCGTTACCGAGCCTAATTTGCGACGATCAAAGGGTTCTGTGAGAGCACGCCGGTTTACCTCGCACTATGGGGGTTTCGGACAATGACTCACGAAATCCGCGCTGCAGAGCTCCTTGCGGCGAAGAAACAAAGGCGATCAGGAGGATCAATGCCGCATGCAATGATAACCCCTCTGACAGATTCTCTCCGCGCACGAAGATCACCAATCCCTAAGTTGCTTATCTTCTGGACGATAGCGTTCGCTCTGGTAACCAGTGCGGTGTCTCCGGCCAAGGCGCAAAGAATTTATTCTATCGGTTCACTCAACACCGGCGATTCGTTCATCAACGCATTCGAGGGATTTAGAGAGCGTATGACGGAGTTGGGTTATCGTGAACGGCAAAACGTTCGGTATCAGTATTACAACTCGAGAGGGAATGAAGAGCTGCTCCGAACTATCGCGCATAAACTTGTCCACGACAAAGTCGATCTGATAGTTACCTCTTCAACGACTGCAACAGTAGCAGCGGCACGAGCGACCCAAGGAACACCCATTCCGGTCGTATTTTTGAGCGCGGGAAACTCTCAGAAACTTTTCAAGAGCTTCTCCGGCTCTGGTAACAATCTTGCCGGCATCAGTTCGGCCTCTTTGGAGCTGACCGGCAAGCGATTCGAGCTCCTCAAGGAGCTAGCGCCAAGAACTAAAAAGATCGCCATTCCACTAGATCCCAATGGCGTCAATTACCAAGCCATTGTCGCGGAAGTCCAAGCGACAGCGCCAAAGTTTGGTCTAGGATATTCCGAAATCCATGTGCGCCGGGTCGAGGAGATGGGCGTAGTGGCCCAGTCAATTACCCGCAAAAAGTACGATGCCATTTATCACCCGCCCGACAGTTTAGTGACAGAGGCTGTTGAGCAGGTGGTCGATCAAGCGATCAAAGAAAAGCTGCCGTTGATGACTTCGTTGTTGGTCAACGTCAAGCGCGGTTGTCTAGCCACCTACGCAGCGGATTATCCAGCACTAGGAAAGCAAGCTGCGGCGCTGGCGGACAAGATCTTCAAGGGAAGCAAACCGTCCGAACTGCCCATCGAGTTACCCTATAAGCTAAACCTGGTGCTGAACCTACGAACCGCCAAAGCCATCGATTTGAAGATTGCCAAGGAAATCTTGTTAAGAGCCGACCAAGTGTTTGAGTGAGCGCCGCGATGAGAGATCGGCAGCAGTTTACTATTCGACCGTATATCGGCGGAATTAGACGCCGCTTAATGCTTTTTGGCTTGATTCTGTTGGGAAGCGTCCTGGTGCTAAGCACGTTTGCCGGCTCCACCTACACTCGGAAACAGATCTATGAGTCGACTGCGGCGCTGCAAACAGAAATTGCCTCGGCATCGGCGCGGCAAATTCATCATTTCGTGACTCGCAAGTTGGAGCGGTTGCGGGATGCAGGCGTGTTTATGACTCGTTACCCTATCGGCAGCGAAGATCAACGTCTGATTGGATTATTGCTGCTAAAGAACGATCCGGCTTTCAGGCAGATTTCAATCTTAGACAGTCAAGGAATGGAAAAACTCAAATCTTCCGAGATTGTAGCCTTTCTACCCTCGGATTTGCAAAACCGGAGCGGCGAAACAGCCTATACAAAGGCTATTCAGGGCGAAGTTTATGTCGGCCCCGTCCGCACTTCAGACCATGCCGAGCCCTACATCGTCATCGCCATGCCGTTGATGGAAACTCCGCGACAAACCATCGGTGTCCTAATCGCCCACGTTAATCTTCGGTTTCTTTGGGAAGTGATCGCCGGCAGCCGTTTTCGGCGGGGTGGCTACGCCTACCTGATCGACGAGAATGGCGATGTGCTAGCACACCAGGATCCATCGCTGGTGCTTAAGCGTCTTAACCTTCGCCAGCTCGGCAAGGTCCAACGCTTCCTTGCGAATCGAGCCAGCGATCCTGCGCCAGCCGAACTTGGCGCGGGGATCAACGGCGCACAGGTGCTAAGCACCTACGCCGAAGTACCCGACCTGAGATGGGCGGTGATCGTCGAACAGCCTGCTGCCGAAGCTCTAGCGGATCTAGAGCAATTGCACCGTTATTCTATTTTGCTAATCGGCATCGGACTGCTTGTGGGTTCGGGAATCATCGTCTGGCTGAGTCGAAAGATCAGTCGACCGATTCAAGAACTCCGTCAGGCGGTCAGAACCATCCGCGGTGGCAATCTTGAGCACAGGGCCGAGATCACGACGGGTGATGAAGTAGAAGACTTGGCGCAAGAGTTCAATGACATGACCGAAGCGCTACAGACCTCGTATGCCACATTGGAACAGAAAGTAAAGCAGCGAACGGAGGAGACGGGCGCCCTCTATGAAGTGACGACTGCTGTCAACAGATCGCTGGATCTACAAACAATTCTGCAGGCAGTTATCGATAAGATTACCGCCATTTTCCAATTTGAAACGACCCGGATTTTTCTTTTCGACGCGGAAATGGAACAAATGGAATTGCGAGCCTCCTTTGAAGTCGACCCGGAGCACTGGACCGAGGTGCATACCTTCAAAAGAGGCCAGGGTGTGATCGGCCGAGTCGTCGAGTCGGGCGAGCCGATGATATTTGAAGACATTGAAGCCGGCCCGCTTTATGCCTCTCTCAGCACCAGTCGAGCCACGCGGAACGCCAAGTTGCGCTTTTTCGGCGTGCTGCCAATCAAAACCCAGTCCTGCGTTTTCGGCGCCATTGTCTTCAATGGCAAATCGCCTAGAAAGCTGAGTACCGATCAGATCCGCCTGCTCACTTCCATGGCAGAGCATCTCGGCGTTGCAGTAGAGAAGGTAAAGTTATTCGAGGAGGTTAACACGAGATCGAGGCATCTAGCCGTGCTCAACACCATCGGCGCGGCCGTAAGCCGTTCGCTCAATCTGGAAACTGTTCTCAAGGAAGCTGTCAGGAAGATCTCAGAGACGCTCAATTTCGATGCAGTCTGGATTTACGAATTGGAGCCGGAGAAGGGAGTTCTGTATCTACGGGGCCAAATCGGGCTCAACGATGAAGTCGCCAAAGCCATGGCCGAGCGCAATGTGGAGAGTGGAATTAGCGGTCAGGTGATAAGATCGGGCCGTTCGCTTATCTTCGAGGATGTCGTCAACGACCCCGGATACCGCGAGTTGACCAGTGCGGGTAAGATTGTTTCGCTGGGATTTCAAGCCGCCGCCGCATTTCCGATCATGGTTAAAGAGAACATTGCCGGAACTTTACATGTTGTCAGTCGCACCAAGCGTCACTTCTCTCAAGATGAACGGCAGCTAATCCAGTCCATTGCCCAGGAAATCGGCGTTGCGGTGGAAAACGCCAGACTCTTTGCCGAAGTCAAGAAAACGACTTCCGAGCTCGAGAAAACCAACCAGGAGCTTCTCGATGCAACACGAGCCAAGTCAGAGTTCATCTCGGCCATGTCACATGAGCTGCGAACGCCGCTCCACGTCATCATTGGCAATGCCGATCTGGCGCAGGACGAGTTCTTCGGACCTCTTAACTCTGATCAGAGGAAAGCGATTCAAAAAATTTTGCGGAATTCCCGCGTCTTGCTAAAGATGATCAATGATGTTTTGAGCCTATCGCGGATCGAAGCAAGAAAAATGTCGCTGGACCTTGCAACAGTGGAAGTTGAAGAACTGATCGAGCATGCGAGGCACCAGGTGGAGCAAATCAATCGAGACGGCCGTTTGGAGGTTAACTGGGATGTCGATGAGACGGTTCCCCCAATAACTACTGACCCAATCAAGCTAGAGGAGATTCTCCAGAATCTCATTGCTAACGCATGCAAATTCACACCTAGAGGGCGAATCGATGTGCAAGTGCGCAACCTGCGCGATAGAGACCGCGTTCAATTTACCGTGGCAGACACCGGTATTGGAATTGAGAGCGAAGATGTTCGCCGGATCTTCCAGGAATTCGAGCAAATCAAAGAGGCTCACACCGGGCAATTTGATGGCGTAGGGCTGGGTCTAAGCATTGTCAAAAAATATCTCGATTTACTGGATGGTGAGATTCGCGTTGAGAGTGAACCCGGCCACGGTTCCATCTTTACGTTCACTATTCCCCGATCTCTACGGCGTCATGCCGCCTGAGCGACGTTGCTCGCCCTTGACTTCGTACGTCACCCACAGTTAGGAAGATGATACTCAACCCATAAGCCGATTTGCGTCAGCGGCGGAAAGTTATCAATGAGCGCTTTAGCTGGAATCAAGGTCATTGAACTTGCGAGTTATGTGACGGGCCCGTTCGCTTCGCAACTCCTAGCCGACATGGGGGCCGATGTCGTTAAGATTGAGGAGCCGAAGCGTGGTGATCCATTCCGCGGGTGGGGTGAAAAGAACTACTCCGCCACCTTTTGTAGTCTCAACAGAAACAAAAGAAGCTTAACCTTGGATCTGCGCCATGACCAAGCCCGGGAGATCGTTCTGAAGCTGGCCGCACAAAGCGATGTTTTGATCCAAAACTTTCGCCCGGGCGTGATGGAAAAACGCAGGCTCGGCTACGAGGACGTCCGCAAGGTCAATTCAAAGCTCGTTTACTGCTCAATCTCCGGCTTCGGCCCGAAGGGACCTTACCGGGACATGCCCGGTTATGACACCATTGGCCAGGCGCGAAGCGGCCTGCTCAGTTTACTTACTGATCCGGACAAACCTCAAGGCATGGGGATTTCCTTTTCGGATCACTTGACGGGTATGTACGCATGCTACGGTGTTTTGGCAGCTCTCATGAATCGAATGCTGACTGGACAGGGTCAACTGGTTGAAACGTCATTGCTCAGAGCTTCAATCTCTTTTATTGGTGAAAACGCCGCGCGCTATTTCGAAACTGGACACGTGCCCCGGCGTAAGCATAGAACCACGACCGCCGGCGTCTTCGCCTTCGTTGATCAACAAAATCTGCCGTTCATCCTGCACATGTCCTCCCCTGACAAGTTCTGGAATGCACTCTTCAAGGTGGTCGGAAGGACGGAGTGGAGCAATGACGCGCGCTTTAATAATCGGCAGGGCCGAATCGCTAATTACGACAGCCTCTATGAAGGTCATGCAAGAAATCTTTAAACGCGGTCGAAGGGAAGAATGGTTGCAGCAACTGATTGAAAACGATGTCCCCGCGGCGCCGCTGAATACTTTGGACGAGGTGTTTGACGATCCGCAAGTTCGTGAATACGGCTTTCCGCAAATCATCACTCACCCGAAAATGGGCGATGTTAAGATGGTCGGTAATGCGGTTGATATGAGCCGCACGCCCCCGACCATAGATAAACCGCCGCCCATTTTAGGCGAGCATGCCGATGATATTTTAAGCTCGCTGGGTTATGACGCGGCGGCGATTGAGGCTTTGAGAGCAAAGGGGACAATCTGAACGATTGTACTGCCTCATCATGCTAGCGGTGGGTCTGGTCAGAACAGTTCCGCTAATCATTCCAGTATGCCTAAACGACACCCCGGCTTGATTCCTCTTTCCCATGACCACCACCATTGTTTGGCGCTCGCATTACGCTGCCGCAAGCAAGCCTTGGGACAAATCAAACCAACCGGCGCGGAAGGCTTGCGACTGCGCGCGGGTGAGTTTCTTACTCTATATGCGGCTGAGCTTAGGTCGCACTTTGAGGCTGAAGAGGAGATTCTTTTTCCGAAAATGAGCTTGCACGTGCCTGAGAGCGAAGAGCTGATCGCTGATCTTATGCGCGATCACGAAAGCGTGCGTCTGGCTATTCCAAAGTTGCAGACGACTGTAGGTTTAGGAAAAGTGATTTTCGATCTTGGAGACCTTTTAGAGCGGCACATTCGCAGAGAAGAACGCGAGCTGTTTCCACTCTTCGAGCAACACGCTGCAGTGATCGGCGCCGAAGAAATTGCCGAAAAATTAACCAATTTCTTGGAGCTTGCGCGAAGACGCGATTAGGCGTAAAGGTCACATCCTTCGTAGTTGACTTAGCTCGTCAGAAACTCGCACAGCACGGCCCGCGACGGAATAGATTTAATGGCAGTAAAGATTACTTCTCCGGCTCCATAAGCTTCAGGAGCACGTGGCGTCGATTCTTTGTGTAAGGTCTCACCTGGCTCGGCCAGCGGCCGTCTTCAATCGCTTTATCCCAGGCTGCGCTGGTTAGAACGTCGGGGCTTTCCAATTCGTAAATGGCGGTATAGCTGGGTTCATTGGGAATTTCGATGGTCTTGCGCTCGCCCCCGATATTCATCGTGAGCTCACCTCGGCGGTATCGAGTGATGCCCAGAACACCCGGCACCTTGCCTAAGTTCGGAACATGTTCTTTATCGTAAACCTCATTGAATATGGCATCGTGTTCCGGATCGACGTCCATGCTCGCGATCATTAAATATTTTGCTTTTCCGGGCATATCTGTTCTCCTGCGCAACGTGCTGTTGTGTTCGAGCGGTTACATCCCCAAGAAGGTAGAAATTTCAGGAGCCGGGGATTTGATTTCAACGACAATGGATTCGTCGATCCCTTCGACGCCGTGCGGTACGCCCTGAGGATGCCGGCAAACATCGCCTGGCCCGAGAATGTAGGTTTCTTTGCCAACCGTCATCTTGACCTTGCCTTTTACAACGTAGGCCAAGGATTCGTGTTCGTGAACATGTAGAGGCGCTCCGACACCAGGTGTATAGTGAATTTCCAGGAGTGTCATTTCATCGCCTTTGATAAGCGGCTTAACTAGCAAATCACCGTTCATCTGCTTGCCCTCGATCGATTTGACGACGAGCGATTTCACGTCCGCGTTTCTTGATAAAATCATCTCAGTCCCTCCGTTCCGCAGCAAAAAAGGTCCGCTGACTGCTAACTATCAGTAAATAAGCGTCGAGTCTATCGTTCGAATCCTGGCTCGGCCAGGTAATATAGGCAGTTTTGAAAATGGATCACAGGATCGGATCTGTTTCGCAGAAATGGAACACGGATCTCGTGCATGCGCCGTTGGGTACGGTCGCGGGGTGGCACATCCGTTGCGATTTAGAGCGACTATGGAGGTGTGTCCATCATGCAAGAACGACAAGAACAATTCTCATGTAGTTATTTATTTCAAAAACAACTTGCGCAAAGATGCAGAGGCGGATGAGCAGAATTGGACAAAAAATTCGTGGGTTCGTGATTAGCGGAACTCTACCTCTAGGCGCTAGCGCGCATGGTCTCACAGGTTGAATGTCATTTTAGCAATGCGTCTTTGGCGACTAAATCTGCGCGCCAGAGCGTGCTTAGCACAAACAAATTAACTTCGCAGGAGCAGTGCATGGCAACAAACAAGAGCGAGAAAAAAACGAAACAGAAAGCCGGATCACCTAAACCGCAAGAACTAGGAAAAGCATCCAGCTGAGTGGAGAGACGATTTGAATCCTGAGCGGATGGAGGGACAGAATATTGGACGCTTCTTCAAAACGCAACGATTCCGGCGCGCGCACTGCCGCCGATATCGACGCTCTTGCCGGACGCTTGGGTGAGTTTACGCGCGACGAGTTGTCGCAAATTCCGATCGCTCCGGCTGGGACCAAATTAAAGCAAGGCGCAGTTTACCTAGACATGCGGATTCCGGCCCCGGTGCCATTTGCCGCAACCGCCGACATCAAGGCTACAGAGATGAATTACTATGCGCCGAAGGCGGAGATACCGTATCAGCTGTGGAATAGGCTGGTCGCAGCTTTGGGGCCGGCGAAGATGGGAGAAGCGTCTAAACGAGACGAGGAGAACAAACCGTTTACGCCCGCCAGGGCGGCACAGGAATCGGCTGTAGAAGAAACTCGCGGCGGTAGCGCGAACCGGGAGACAAGCTTGGAGCCGGAGATCGACGATGCATTGGCCGACTCTTTTCCGGCCAGCGATCCACCTTCCTGGACTACGGGGCGCGAAACTAAGAAAGAGCCTGGCGATGAGACAACGCTGATGACCTCGATAAACTTACCGACCAACAGCTCAATGACAAAGCCCGTGAGTTAAATATCCAAGCTTCCGCGTTGAATCGGGAGCAGCTGATACTGGCGATTCGAAATCATTCATAAGGCGCGCGATCGGTAAAAGGCTTGCCCTCAGTGAGGGCGGGCCCTTCAGTGCGCGCCAACAGAGTTTTGCAAGAGATTGCAATTGCATCTGCCCAATGGCGCGGTAGAATTTCCTGGTGGCTTCGCTGTCCGTCAAAATCGGCAACAAAAAACTCGCTCTTTCGAACATTGACAAAGTACTTTATCCCGAAACCGGCTTTACTAAGGGTCAGGTAATCGATTTCTATAGCCGGGTCGCACCCTACATACTGCCTCACATCGAAAATCGACCGATTACGCTTAAGCGCTATCCGAATGGCATTAGAGGCAAGCATTTCTACGAAAAAAACGCCCCATCTTATACGCCCGCTTGGATAAAGACTTACCGCGTACAGCGCAGCTCCAGCGAGTCGATGATCAATTACATCCTGATCAACGACCTGCCGACGCTGGTATGGTCGGCAAATTTGGCCAACCTCGAGATCCACCCCTTTCTGGCTAAAGCACCTCAGATCAATGTTCCGACGATGGTAGTTTTCGATCTTGATCCTGGAGAGGGAGCAAGCCTCGTCCAATCCTGCGAGGTGGCATTTGTATTGAGAGACCTGCTCGAACGGTTGGCACTCGAATCCTTGCTCAAGGTTTCCGGGTCCAAAGGTATTCACGTCCACGTTCCTCTGAATACAGATGTTACTTACGAGATGACGCAGGCGTTTGCCCAAAGCGTCGCCCAGTATCTTGCCAGTGAGCACCCTAAATCGATCGTGTCGGAGATGGCTAAGCACAAGCGCATGGGAAAAGTTTTCATCGATTGGAGCCAAAACTCAGAGCATAAGTCGACAGTCGCGGTGTATTCCTTGAGAGCCAAGGCGGAGAGGCCGTTCGTCGCTATGCCGGTAAGTTGGCGCGAATTGGAAACGGCGCTGAATAAAAATGACGCTTCTAAATTATTTTTTGAACCAGAGGCGGCATTGAAGAGATTGGAAAAGATCGGCGATTTGTTTGCGCCGTCGTTGCGCTTGAAGCAAACCTTGCCAAAACCATTCTTGCAGCTCAATCCCCAGGTTTTGAGTGATCCGGGTGACTCCGGCCTGGCGGCCCTTGAACCCTATCGTCGCAAACGAGACTTCACTAAGACCCGGGAACCGGCGCCTTCTGTTCCTACGACTAGCGATCAAGGAGGACGCCGTCTGTTTGTCATACAAAAGCATGCCGCCAGTCACCTTCATTATGATTTCCGACTCGGAAATGGGCGGCACTTTGAAATCGTGGGCGGTCCCCAAGGGGCCGCCCTATGATCTACACGAACGAAGGTTGGCAATGGCGACGGAAGATCACCCGATGGAGTACGCCAACTTTGAAGGGATTATTCCCGCAGGAGAATACGGCGGCGGGACCGTGATGGTCTGGGACATTGGAACTTACGAGCTCATTGATGGAAATTTTTGGAAAGGAAAAATTCATGTTCTTCTAAACGGCAAGAAGCTCAGAGGCGAATGGGTGCTTGTGAAAGGGAATGACCGCAATGGTAAAGGCAATGTGTGGTATCTTATAAAAGCCGCCTCTGCAATGAAGCGCATCTCTGAAAAGAGAGACAATTCTTCGGCATTGACCGGCCGAAGTCTTGGCTCAGATTGCCAAAGCGGAGGACGCCGTCTGGCACAGCAACAGAACTGCGGCAAAGAAGATCGCGACGAACTAACGGCGACGGGATTTCGGCTATCGAGTTGCCCGAGATACGCATCAGGTTCATCGAGCCGATGCTGTCCGAGACCGTCGACGAGTTGCCGGAGGATTCTGACCGTATGGAGTTATGAAATAAAGCTTGACGGCTATCGTTGCCTGGCCCTGCGCGATGAAAGCGGCGTAAAGCTGTACTCGCGAAAGAAGAATTTGCTGAATTCGCGTTTTCCGACCATCGTAAAAGCCCTCGAAAGCGTAGAACCGGGAATGATCCTCGATGGCGAAATAGTGGCGCTCGATAATAACGGTAGACCGTCATTCAATCTTCTGCAGAATTTTCGCTTCACCGCCAAACAGATCCATTTCTATGTGTTCGACCTTCTAGCCCAGGGGAATAAAAATCTTATGGGCGTTGCCCTCGAGAAAAGGCGTGAGTTGCTGGGCATCTTGTTGGAAAACATTGCCGATCCTATAAGGATGTCGGAAAGCATCGACGGCTCACCGCACGAGATCGTTGCCGCGGCAAAGGACTTATCGCTGGAGGGCATTATTGCCAAAAGGAAAGACTCGCTCTATCAAGCCGGAAAGCGGAGTCGGTCTTGGCTCAAGTACAAGATAAACAAGGTTCAACCTTTCGTCATCGGAGGATACACACCAGGTAATCCGTTCGACGCGCTCATTGTCGGCTACTATGAAGGTGACAGCTTGTTGTACGCTGCCAAGGTAAGAAATGGGTTTGTGCCCCGTGTGAGACGCGAGATCGCTCAAAAGTTTGCCGGCTTAGAGGAGAACTCTTGCCCATTTGCCAACCTGCCTGAGAAAAGACGCACTCAGTGGGCGTTAACACGTGAGGAGATGAAAAATTGCGTTTGGCTGAAGCCGCAGTTGATCGCCCAAGTTGAATTTGTTGAATGGACTCCGGATAAGCATCTTCGAGCAGCCAAGTTTGTTGGCTTGCGTGACGATAAAGATGCGCGTGAGATTGTCTGCGAGTGTACTAAGTCCCAGACTGATCGAATCTCTTAATCAAATCGCCTTATAGGGCAATCGCTTCAACTTCTGGGTATCGGTTCCCTCGATGCGAATGAGCCCGGTTGCGGTAACTCGCTTGGGTGAATGCACTTCGCTCTCGTTATAAAGGTGCGCCATCCCGGGTTTGAGAGAGTAAACTTTCGTACGGCGCACTTTGCCGGGCTTGGCTTCGCTAGCAGGCTCAACGATTTCCCACTCGCTCATCTCCGTTTCCCCAAATGCCTGGCCGTATATCGCCCAGGAACTGCCGTGATCGTGAGGATTTGCTTCTTTAGCGCCCCGGTTCATGTGGGCGCAGATGCAGAAACCGAGTTCCGGATCCTCGTAAATCACCTGACGATCGGGTGTGTTGTCGTTGATGTAGGTCGTGACGAACGTTTCATCTTTAAGAATCTGTTGAACGAGTTGGCGTACCTGTTCCCGGCCCGCCGGCCCGGGATCCGCTTTAAGAATTTGACGGCACTCAAAAGCAAATGACTCGAGGGTAGCTGGCATGATTAATCCTCCAATCCTGTCAGCTCTGTTTATCCATTAGATAAATGGGCGTCAAGTCCTTTGCTTTACCCAATCCGCAGCCTAAACGTAATGCATTAAAAGCTCTCAAGCAGGGGCTGATCGAATGCATCTCAACGCAGATAGGGGATCCGGCTCGACAACACTTCCAAGCTGTCTCTCAGGCACACGTGAGACGTGATCATGCCTAGAAAAGCGATATTCGCTATGCTAATTTCTCTCTTCCGGCAATAAGCGTCGGATCTCAGCCTGAGAGGATCGATTCGTATACTGTTCCAGGATTCCCGATGTGCTCGTGAAGTCAGTGTGGTTTGCCAAGCGCCCGTAGCTCAATTGGACAGAGCACCAGACTACGAATCTGGGGGTTGGGGGTTCAAATCCCTCCGGGCGCGCCATTACGATCTAGCCTTTTCTCCAATTGTTGCCACTGTGCCGTGAATCAGGCCGTTGCTTCCGTCTTCTCCATAATGGTTAGCCGCTGAGCGAGCTTGTCCACTGCTTGACGATTTCCACCCGGAACTAAGTGAACGTTAGTATCAACCCGTCACCTTGATCGAAGAATGACCTAAGCGCGACAACCCGGCGAGTAGCCCTCCGAACGCCAGTGCGAAATTCCGTATTCTATGAGCGCCGGAACTCCCTTCTCTTCAATCAAGGAATTTAGATTGCCCTGGATTCTGATCGTTGGGTAATTTAGTCTCGTCGCTTAAGGAAAGAAAATACTGTCAGGGAAGAGCGAAATCGTAAGCCAGTGTCCGGATCCCCCGGAATGAATTCGCGCCAAGCGCAATCATTCCAGATTTGTTGGCATCGTCCGAAAGCTCATATCCTCGTGAGCCTTTCCGTCCAGTCAACGTTGGTTGGATATTGAGAGCCAATCTGTTCTCTACTGAACTCGATCACCCATTGTTGATGCGTCGTTTTTGTCCGACAACTGCTAGCGTCGGGAGTTTCCCATCTATCATTGGAGTTGCCCAAGGATGTCACAACGGTCGTAGCCGACCTGAAGAAATCCGGCGTTAAAATCATGTACGAGGAACATGTTCGCGAGTCACAGGGAGATCGGTTTATTTTTCGATCCAGAGGAAAATTATCTGCAAAGTCACACTCCTCTCTGATAAAAAGGTTTCGAAGTTTAACCGGAACGTGAAGCCCAAGGCACTGACCGGGAGTGCTGAATTGAATGCAGCGCCGGCGCATTCGGTCTGATGGATAATAGGAGCGTCCGAACCTCCCATGCCGTGTCTTACGATTCCATCTTCGGCACGATCACGGGCCATCTGCCGGCCTTGCTGGAAGCCTGAGTATAGGCCTCATGAGGCGTCTACAATTACGTAAGTGAGCTGGAAGACAGAGAGAACGGCCAGCCCGAGAACCGGAATCTGCCCCTTGTTTTTCAGCTCGTTCTTTGTGATTCTGCCTTGGAATGAATTATGAATTTGGGGGTTGGGATTCAAATCCCTCCGGGCGCGCCAAATCCTCGATTAGCATTAAGCATCTCACCCTTAGATCGATAATCTATTCTGACCAACTATGGTCCGACAAGTTTTTATACCCCTATGAGTCGCGATCGATGGCGCGAGTGGTTTAAAAAGCACCGTGTATTCGCCTCCGCCTGGAACATACATCGTCGCACTTGCAATCGTCGCAATTTTGGTGGCTCTTTGGCCGCCAGGGAAACGCTGGATTCAAGCCCTCCTGTCGAGCATTTGCCTTCTGTTAATTGCTGCGGAAATACACAGTTTGCATACCTCCAGAGTCGAGCTTGACAAGGAGCAGGCACATGCTCGTCAAGCGGAAAGAGAAGCTTTCAAATCGATAGCCGACAGCATCACGAATTCTATCAGTGAAAATCAAAAGGCTTTCGAAGCGACTGTGGAAAGCATCAAGGGTTTGGCGGCTGTAACCAAGGACACCGTCAACGAGGCTACCGGAGGGGACAGTTTCTGCTTTGTAGATATGGGTCCGATACCCGAGGGCCTTATGGCGCACCTCGTGCAAAAAGGAAAATATCCGGTATTTGATATTCGGTTGAACATCACTGATTTGAATGCCGTAGACTCCGCGATAAAATCCGGCTCTCCCAGCCTTCTCGTTGGTACACGAACCTTCGGAACAATCGACTTTCTATCTCGAGACTTGTGGCAACCCTTAGGCGTGTACCCCATCGATCCCAAGGAAGAGTACATTCGATACAATATCTCCATATTCGCGCGCAACGGCTCATTTACCGAATTATTGCGACTAAGAAGGCTAAAGGAAGGTGGTTGGACATCAGCGCTGCTGGTCCATGCTACTTACGATGCCAAGAAAGGAATTGTCTTTGAGAGGATCCAGCGACAGTTCCCGGTGGAGCTGCTCGAAAAAGATCAGGACTGGAAGGCCTTGAAGAAGTCAAAAGTTATCAAGGTCGCTGACTAACTCGGGCCCACTAAATCTTTGACCCGAGTCCAAGCTGTTCAACCGCAGCTATGCCGATGGCAGCAAAGCTATGAAATGCCAGCCTAGAATGCAAAGCGGCTGCACTAGCCCCTTATGAGCCGTCGCTCTAACTGTTCTACTCTAATCTCGAGGCTCACCGCTATTGAATGCTAGATAACCCGAGTGCATTCACTATTAAGCGGCACCATCGAACAAGGGATCCAAGTTTAGTAAGCGAGTGCGGAGCTGCTGATTCGGTGAAGCTGAGGTGTTTCGCCGTGGATGTTACTCACGAAGAATGATTTTATTGGATGGAGTGAGACGACGCCTGAAAGAGTCGAGTTTTCGCCACTCATGAATCATGAGAACAACACCAAATCCGGCCGACACAGCTCCTAAAACTGCCAACATCAGGTCGATAGAATCCATGCTCCCAATGTACCGGCCTCCAAGGATTATTCAATAGCCCCCATAGAAGTTTACAATAGACGTTCCTAGTCCCGCGCAACTACAGAAAAAGCCATAGCATCAGCGACGCAAGTATTCCAAGAAACATCGATATTCTTAGTACCGAGTCTATTACCATGTCGCACCTCCGACATTGAAAATTTCTAGGGATTAAATAACAGGTCGCTCCCTTGACATGAGTCAGCGGCTAAGCGCCCTGCAACTATGTGCAGAGCGCTCGCGGAGCTGTCACCTTAGAGCGCGGCGTCCTCCTCAAGAGAGCGTCGGGAGGATCGCACGCGGGCGGGGTTGCCGAACTGGTGACGTAGTCTCCTTGGAACGTGGTGATTAAGAATGCAGCCAGGAACAGGTAAAGGCCCAGAAAAAAAAGCATTAAAAGAGAAACAGGCAATAGGTCTTCCCTGAATTTCGATAAAAAATTCCGCATCTTGATTAGGTGAGTATCTCCATTTAAGCATCTCCGAACCAAAAACGGACGGTTATGTATCACAGGATTTATTTTTGGCAAGGGATAGGAAAGCAGCAGAATCTGGCGCTCGCAGCGACTTCAAATTGGCGCTGATAGCTTCAAGTCAGAAAAGAATTCCCCAGCAACTCGTCTGCTACGGTTTCGCATGGTTGTTGTTGGTCCGGATGTTGGATTCGCTCCCACGATTTGGTTTCCATTTCCATCGCCTTTAGAGTAGAAGAATTTCAGTTCGTCGCTGGCGGCTTATCGGCCGGGGGCAAGAACGGTGTATCATCATCCTGGTGTCGAATTCGGTGACGCACCCCCAGGCAGTTAAACAACCAAGATCGGTCGGGACGCGATGAGCAGAGAGTGTGAATTTGCCTGTACTACCTTCAACCAGAACTTACACTGAAGCAGATAAGGGGTCGGTGTTGACATTGTTTGTGCTCGAGCTTTTTGCCCGCAAGCCATGGCTATCTTAAAGATCGAACGATTGCGTAAGCGGTTCAGTGAGGTTCAGGCTCTCGACGACGTGAGCTTTGAATTTGACCACGGCATTCTTTCCTTTCTCGGACCTTCTGGGTGCGGGAAAACCACCTTACTGAGATCTATTGCCGGACTCGAGGTTCCCGATGGAGGTTCCATCTCCATCGCCGATCAGGTTCAGACGTCGATTGAGCAGGGTATCCTTGTCCCGCCTTATGCCAGGGAGATTGGTTTCGTTTTTCAGAATTACGCGCTTTGGCCGCACATGACCGTGTTCAAGAACGTTGCGTTTGGTCTGAAGCTACGAAAGCTGCCGGCAGACGAGGTTCGACGCAAGGTTTTCAATGCCCTTGAGCTGGTCGGTTTACAGGGTAAGGAGGAACGCTATCCTTCCCAGCTGAGCGGCGGCCAACAGCAACGCGTAGCATTGGCGCGAAGTTTAGCGCTGGAGCCGCGACTCATCTTGCTCGACGAGCCGCTGAGCAATCTCGACGCCAAACTGCGCGAAGAGATGCGTAGCGAGCTTAAAAAGCTAATCAAGAAGGTCGGTATCAGCGCGCTCTATGTCACCCATGATCAGGAGGAGGCTTTCACCATCTCGGATTCAGTTATCGTCATGGAAAGTGGCAAGATTCTCCAATATGGATCTCCCGACGAAATCTATAACCGTCCGGCTCATAAGTTTGTCGCGTCCTTTATTGGCCACTCGACCTTGGTTGAAGGTAAAATCGTCGAGGTCGATGGGGCAAATTGCTTGGTAACGATCGCCGAGTTCGACGGAGCCACGCTGCGGTCTCCGGCGGTCCCGCGGGTGGTACCGGGGCAAGCTTGTCAGGTGGTTATCCGCACCAGCGAGATCCGCTTGAGTCATGAAGCTTTTGCAGCCGGGAGCGATAATATGCTCCAAGGACAAATGACCAGTCGAGAATCTCGCGGCGGTCTTACCGATCATCATATTCAACTCGGCTCACGGGAGCTGGTGGTTACCTCGCATAAGTTGTGTCCCATGATCAACGTGGATGGAGAGCGCGGCAAGACCTTTCTCTTGATCGACCGATCCGCTATCAGCATTATCGTTTGAGATTATTCCGGACGCCTTCCATCGATTACGCGCGAAACTGCATATCAGGGAGAAACGACAATTAGCTGGAATTCCTTCAAGCTTGCGTACCGCCAAGGAACCTTTGTGCCGATCTTGGCAAGCCTGATTGCCGGGGGTGCAATCATTACTCCGGTCATCGTTGTGTTGTTGCGCAGCGTCACCACGGGCAAGCTCGGCGCTGCCATCGGATTCTCTGCGGAGAACTATCTGCGCGTTTTTGCCGACCGACAGATCTGGTCACTGCTCAACAATTCCATTTTGTACGCGGCCGGATCGGCGGCCCTGGGGACTGGCATCGGGGCAATGCTGGCCTGGATCGTCGCGCGCACGAATACCCCTGGGAAACGCCTGGTCGAGCTGATGCCGCTTTATCCTATCTTGATGCCTCCAATCATGAAAAACATCGCGTGGATTCTGTTGCTGGCACCTAAATCCGGCATCCTCAACAATATGATCGAGCAACTTACCGGGACCAATCCGCTGTGGTTTAACGCCTTCAGTTTGGCCGGAATGATTTGGGTGTTCGGCCTGGCCTGCGTGCCATTAGGCTATCTTTTCTTGCTGCCAGTTTTTTTATCGTTCGATCCGTCACTCGAGGAAAGCGCGTATATCGCAGGCAGCAAGCCGGTTCATACGATGCTGCACATAACCTTTCCGCTGGCGATCCCCGCGTTCCTTTCGGCCTTTGTCCTCAACTTTTTGCGCGGCCTGCGCGGGTTCGAAACACCGGTGTTACAAGGCACGCCGGGCGGTATCAATGTTTTTGTCGCGCGCGTTTACGATTCCATGGCTTTGGAATTCAACACCGGGCTAGCGACCTCTTACAGCATGGTTCTGGTGGCTCTTTCGGTTATCACTCTGATGTTCTATATCCGAGCCACGCGTTTTTCAGAGCGCTACGCGACGATTACCGGCAAGGGCTATCGTGTCAAAGTGATCGATATCGGCCCGTGGAAGTACATCACATTTCTCGCCGTGCTATTTTATTTTCTGGTGGGCATCGCCATCCCGTTCATCGTGCTCATTGTGGTCTCGATGATACCTTATTTCGATTATTCGACTTTCATGCAGTTTCCTTCCAATGCCGTCTTGACCAACTACTTTACGGTGATGAAGCATCCAAGTTTCGTTAATGGCCTTTACAATTCACTGACCCTTTCGGTGACCATTGCTGTCGTCACGGTGTTGTCGGGGATCATCATGGCGTTCACGATTTATCGAACCCGCGCCCACGGCACCAAAATATTTGAATTTATCGGCACCTTGCCGCTGGCGTTTCCGCCCTTGGTGCTTTCGGTTGGGCTGGTGATCATTTTCTTGGGTACCCCGCTTTACAACAGTTTATTGGCGCTAGGGCTCGGACTGTTTGTAGCGTATTTTCCATACGCTTTTCGCAATGCATCCGGTGCCATTGTGAATATCCATAAAGAACTCGACGAGGCCGCCTGGGTGCACGGCGCGCGTTGGCGCCATGTGTTCTTCAAGATCACGTTACCGATTTTGAAACCGTCGGTGGGCGGCGCGCTGTTCTATATTTTTATCGAGTCCATCCGCAACGTTGATGTTGCCATATTGCTGACGTCGCCCGGCAAAGAATATGGACCCGTTACTCTCTTTGAATATTTCCGAGTAGGACAGTGGGCGGAAGCAGCGGCCGGCGGCGTGATCTATCTGATCATCCTGATTATCGCAGTATCCATCGCGAAGTTTGCGTTCAAAATGAAGTTCAGTTTGTGAGATGACTTATAAACAGCATCAACAAGGGGGAGCGAAAATGAAAAAGAACCATCTGATAGTAACAGCTATCGCACTCTCGGGGGCCATTTACTTCACCGCCCCGGGGCGAGCGGCAGATGCGCCTTCCAAGGGGGGGAAGGAGGTTAAGAGCAGCGGTCAGAAAGCGGCGTCCAACGCCACAGCCAACGCCGCCAAGGCGTTCGAGAGAGTCAGCAAGGAACTCTATCCAAAAGCGAAACAGGAAGGGAATTTGATCGTCTACTCGGTATGGGATGTGGAGCATATCCGCGCGGTTACGGATGCCTTTGCAAAGCGCTACCCTGGTATCAAAACGACATACTGGCAGGGTCGCAATCCCGAGATCGTCACACGTGTTTTGACGGAATTTCAGGGCGGTCAACCTAGTGTCGATACCATTCTCTCCGACAATGCGCCGTCAGTGCTGCGCGCCGCCGGCGCCATGGCCTCTTATGAAACGGTTCAGAAAGACGTGCTTGGTTCTCCATGACCCAACTCTGCCGACGGTAAGCCTGCAGGTACAGGCGCTGACTTACAATACCAAGAAGCTTAAGGCCGCCGATCTCCCGAAAAGCTGGGAAGACGTCGCCAATCCGAAGTACAAAGGCCAGGTAGCGCTCGACGATCCCATGAGAGCCGGACCACTGAGTTCGATGCTGGCCGGGCTGTGGACGCAGTGGAACGATCAAGCGAGATTCAATAGGTTTATCAAGGGGCTCAAGGCGCTGAATGTGCCGGTTCACAAAAGCACGAGCGCCATGTTTAGGCTTGTTGTCGCGGGCGAGTATGCGATCTGCATGCCGGCGCTATTGCACGATGTGATACATGACAAGGAGAAAGGAACGCCGATCGATTACGTAAAGAGCGTTCCGCCGGTCGTCTTCCCGCGGCAGGCAGGTATCTACGCCAAGGCGCCCCACCCGAATGCGGCGAAACTTTTTGCCGAGTGGCTGATTTCCGATGAGGGGCAAAAGATCATCGACGCTGTGGGCCGAGAGTCTTCCCGGAATGATTTCGAATCCAAGACCTCGATCGAGGTGGCGTTCCCGAAAGGGACGAAGGCGATCCCCGTCACTGACAAACTGTACCTCGAAGATCCCAAGAAGTGGCTCGATACCAATGTGAAGCCGATCTGGGAAGGCTGAATTCCGCCAAGTTGGCTGATGGCTGCAATGAAGGCTGGTTCACCTGCGGAACCAGCTTTCATCGTTTTTCTGCTGTGCTGCGGCGCGCATCCTGATGGGAACCTCGACCGGCAGTACTTGGATGATGCGTAATTCACCGCGGCAGAGTTGGTGTAAGCAGAAACGTAATCCGACAGCGGGGAACAGGAGCTGGGGGATTGTGGAATCGGGCGAGGTCCTATGCTAGCTTGAAACGTGGCCCCCGAGTGGTATCGGAATGCCAAGGGTTCAATTCGTTTCTGGTTGATATTGCCGATATCATTAGTTGCCTTCAAGGAGAGATGGCCGAGTGGTCTAAGGCGCACGCCTGCTAAGCGTGTGTACCTCAAAAGGGTACCGAGGGTTCAAATCCCTCTCTCTCCGCCATTTTCTGCCACATCTTACATCCCAACCGGGTGAGTGGGTCTTCCATCATAATCTTCGTCTGGAGGCTGAGCGCTTTCAGAAGTAGGCCTGTGCTAGATCACCGCACAGCTCCACTCTTTCGAAGCACCGATGGCTGGGCGATTGTCATAAGCGATTGCTGCCGCACGTCGAATGGCGTTTGATCAAGCCTTGGTCGTTGGCGATCCTGATGTTGCAATTCGTATTCAGTTTAGAGAGGAAGACGGTATGACGTCCCGGCGGGGACGGTCCTGTGATCGATTTTGCGAAATCGCGGTTAACTAAGTTGAACTTGTCATGGGCAAACGGATGTAACATCGGACAATGGGGCTATTTCGAAACCGACGCCACGCCGGGCGCTTGCTGGCTCGCAAGCTGAGAGTCTATAAGAACAAGCATCCGTTGGTTCTTGGAATCCCGAGGGGAGCTGTGCCGATGGCAAAGGTCATTGCTGACGCGCTCGGAGGCGATTTGGATGTCGTCCTAGTTCATAAGCTTAGTCACCCAGAGGAACTCGAGCTGGCGATCGGCGCAATCGACGACAGCGGGAACGCGATCGTAACCGACTACGCCGCTCGGGTGGATCCGGAGTATCTCGAGTCGGAAAAGCAGCGGCAGCTTGCAGCTTTGCGGCAGCGTCGCGCCCGGTACACACCCTTGCGTCCGCCCATCGATCCTCAGGGTCGCATTGTCATCGTGGTCGATGATGGCGTGGCTACGGGCTCGACAATGGTTGCGGCGCTGCGAGCAATCCGTGCCCAGACACCGAAGGAGCTCATCGCGGCAGTGGCGGTAGCTTCGCACGAAGCGGCTCGGGCGATAGCCCGAGAATGTGACGCTGCGTTCTGTCTAAAAGTGCCAAGCAAATTTCACGCTGTGGGGCAGTTCTTCGCCGACTTTTCTCAGATTGAGGACGAAGAAGTGATATCGGCATTGCAGCACGGCCAAGCGCCACCAAAGTCAGCGGCAGGTTGAACCGGCGTCTTAATCCACGATGACCGGTGCCGGGCCGTAGAGCGCGTCGGTAGGTGAAGATTTCATCCCAGCTTCAGCTGCTCGCTTCCTTGAAAACAAAAAAGATCTTGACTCCGTTTAGCTCTCAAGAGTCCTGATGTGAGGGACGCGCCACGCTACCAGCAGCGTAAGTACAACAACAATCGCTCCCATAGAACTCACGGCCAGCGGTGCGCCGATGACGTGCGCGACAACTCCGGCAAACAATGCGCCTGCGGGCATCAGACCGCGATCAAGCATGTACAGGCTCATCACCCGGCCCCGTAGCTCGTCCGGAACTATGAGCTGCAGCATTGTGCTGGTACTCGCAAGAAACACCATTTGAAATGCGCCGGCGACGACTAGAACAATGAGCGCCAAATGAAAAGAGGTTATTTGGGAAAATAATATGAGTGATAAGCCAAGCATGATGGTGCTGGCGATTAGCATCAATCCTTGTCGTTTGACCGTGCTCGATATCGATGCGAGCGTCAGCACCGCTAACACCGCTCCGAGACCCGGCGCAGCCATTAACAGACCCAGACCTTCAGGGCCCACTTGCAACACGTCCTTTTGGAAAACCGGCATCAAGGTTTGGTAGGGCACGGCGAAAATGCGTGGCACGTAGGCCAGGATCATCAGCGCCAGTACGGTAGGCGTAGACCGCACATATGCGAAACCTTCTTTGAGATTGGCCATCGCCGAAGCGCGGAGCGCGTTGGCGTGGGTCGCGGGGACGTGCATCAATTGAATCATCCACAGAACCATGACATATGCCGCGCCCTGCACCCAAAAATTCCCTGCGGCGCCGAACACGGCGATCATTACCCCGCCGAGCGCCGGCCCGAGAACTTTCATAAGATTGAACCCCGCGGAGTTGAGCGCGATGGCGTTGGCGAGCTCAGCTTTAGGAACAACGCTGGGAATCAGGCTCTGGCGGACGGGTTCGCTAAACGACCAACCTATTCCGGTAATCAAGGTAAACACAAAAATGTGCCATACCTGTAACCACCCGGATGCCACGAGCGCGCCCATGAGGAATGCGGTACCAATCAGCACGTACTGCGTGCGCAGCATCAACTGTCGCCGGTCCATGCGATCCGCGGCCACACCGGCTATTGGTCCGGTCACTAGAAAGGGAAGGGCGCGCAGCCCGTTCAATAATCCCAGCAATACCGAAGAGCCGGTTAGTTCATAGACGAGCCAGCCCAGCGCTACCTGCTGAACCCATTGCCCGGCGCTCATCATGAGAGTCCCGGTCCAAAGATAGCGGTAATCCAGGTAGCCAAGAGACGAAAAAGTTCGAAATTGGAAACGCTTAGGGAGTGCCTGAGTTGAAGTTGCTACGGACTCTGTGAGCTGTTCTTCCAAAAATGTTTCCTGCAATCGAGGATGTGCGCGGGCGACTTCATTATTAGCAAACTTCTCTATGGACAGCCAGCAAAGATCTCTGCGGCAGCGAAGCTAAGCAACACAGGCGGCGGAAAAATTCGGCAATCGTGAACGGCTCTGAAACGTTGGCGACATTCATCGAAGATAGCCGCGTATCAGAGTGTCAAACTATTCTTAGGACGAAGCGAGGACTCCTGCCATCAACGAACAGGTGACTTCTTTGTCGGTTGATGTTGCAGGGCTCCTCGCATCATTGCTGTCAGCAGCACGACATCGCTGCCCCATGTCGACGGTGACGAGCGTTTACAAAGGAAAGCACGTTTGCTCCTTGGAGCTAGGAGTAACCACCGCAGCAATTCCTTGCTTTACGGTACCAGCATCCAGCCACAGCGAGATGTTTCTTCCAGCTGGTGGCTTTGGGTGCTTCACTCCTTTGTACTACAAAAGTGTTCTTTTTCTCCCTTCGGGGCTATACAGGCTCGGCTCGCTAAAATCTTCCAAGCGAGTGATTCCATAGCGATTTTCGATTGCGCGCGACGGGGCACAAGACTTGCTGCTCGGCCTGAAAAGAGGTGATCGATGAAAAAACATTCCATAATTGCCTCCATCGCCGGGGTTCTAGCTACTGTCGGTATCCAAGCAGCCGCCGCGCAAACCTCGGACGAAGCTTTCTATCCGCAGTGGATTGAATATCGCGACGACCATATTTCCTTTGCTTTCGATCAGATTCCTGTCGTTGTCGCGCTCCAGGCTTTCCGGGAGCAGACGGGCTTTCAATTTACTCTGCCATCGTCAGCTGACAGTAAATTGTTGAACCTCCGCCTAGAGCGTTCGCCTTTGGCGCCGGCCGTGTATTCCCTTCTTTCCAACATTGGGTTTAGGAACTTCGCCCTCATCTATGATGAGCGCGGGCGTCCTAACCGGGCGGTCGTGCTGGGATCTCAAGTTGACCGAGCGGAGGTTGTTGCGGCGGATTCCAATCAGACGGCCGAACCAGTTGTTCAACCTCTCGACTCGGAAGAGCGTGACACTCTTGAGAAGGGATTGGAACGCTGGGGCGACCTCAAACAAGAAGAGCGCGGTCGCATCGAAGACCGTCTGAAAACTTTGCCGCCTTCGGAAGCGCGCGAGCAATTGGTTAAAGAGTACGGCCGAAAGCTTTTAGGAATACAAAAGTAAAGATTGACAACTCGTATTGCCTGCCGATTCTGGCCCGCTTTATTGGCGTCAACCCCATCCGGCGCGGCTTTTCCAAGCTTCCGCTCACCCGCTCAGTATCTGCCGTTCAGTCCCTGTAAGGTCCGGCTCGGGCTCGCTCCTGGTGTCTGTAAATTCTAATGTATCAGATTTGTTTATGGGGGCGGATTCTTTTATTTCGCGCGGCCGGCCTCTTGTTTCCCCATAAGATACTTGACCAAAAACGGCCAAACTTGAGTCGCGTCCGCTAAAACTTCGGCATAGATACCGTTCTTGACTGCTTTCCGCCATGATTCGTTTTCTGAATAGGTGCAGCCGGACAGGTGACCGAAATGGGGCCGGTCAGGGCACACCCTGATCCCATAGGTAAAGCGGCGCTCAGGATAAGTCTTGCCCAACCGCTCGTTGATGATCTCGATTAGTGGCGCAACATTTTGCACATTATTTCGCGGCACGCCGCCGCCGATCGACAAAATACCGAATCGCTTATTGTTTGTGACCAGCTCGATTAATAATTTGCTGTCGAGCTCTAAATCCATCACGATCGGTTGCTTCCGACGCCGCTTGCGTCGGACGTTGTGAATATAAAGATCGTTGCCGAGTTCTGAGTCGACGAAAGCAGGCACGAATACCGGCACGCCATGGAGGTAAGCCGACTTAAGAATACCGCGATCTCTTGGATAATGCTCGGCGAGGTATTTGCCGATCGCCTTATTTAGCTGGGTCGGGCTAATCGAACGAACGCCATCAATGTGCTTGATGACTTCGCCGACCACCTTCTCGACAGTGTCTAGATTGGTTTCTGGCTCGAGCGTGTCCGTCACCCGGTTCAACTTGTGGCGCGCCAGAGCGGTATCATCATAAGCGGGATTGTATTTGTAATGCTTAAGTCCGATGGATGAAACAAGCCCATGAGCCATGAGCGCGCCGGTTGAGGAAACGGCTTGAACGAAACCCATTTCGATCATATCGCATATTACTAAATCCATTTTGCCGACCGTCATGGCTCCGCTGACAGTCAGAAATCGCACGCACCCGCTGTCGCGCACCATCGCTTGCAACGCTTTTGCTGCCCGCCAGACTTGCGTCGCGACACCGCCATACCGTGCGAGATCGGTAAGGAGAGTGTCAACAGAGGTCCGTTCGGCCGTTGATCCATTCGTCCAGCGCCCGGTAAATCACCGGCATCACGTAGCGCGGATCGGCAAAAACGGCATCGGGAAAGTAACCGTCCTTGATCTGTCCCGGGCGAGCCATGTCGAATGGATTTATGAAAATCGACCGCGCCGGCTTTGTGTAAATGGCCGGTGCGTATCTTTCTGAAAATCCCCCGATGACAAGGATGTTTTCACCGCTGGTTCTTTGCTTGGCATATTGAGACGGGAGAAGAATCTTCCGAGCCCACTTGTTTTTCACGAACTCGCGCAAAAGCAGGCCGAGTTGAGAGTCTTGCACGCCATCATAGATGATAATCTGGTTCTCGTTCGATACGATCATCTGGCGGATCGTATTGGCCACTTCTCCCAGCATCCTTGCACCGAAGGCGCAGTATCTCATGCCGGTGACGATATCGCCGACGGTCGCGCACTGACGCAGGTCCAATGACTTGAGTTCTTCGAATTCAGGGGTTTTCAATATACTTCTGTTGCACAAATTAATCCGTGCTTCGTAACACGGCGGTTGCATGCAGTCAATGAAAGGCGCCGCCGGTGGCCGCCGGTGTTCAAGGCAAGTTTTATCCTGGGCGGCACACCGATATAAAGATCAATCCGCTGAAGGCGTGTGGAAGTCAGGTTTGCGTGTATCTGAGGCGCTGGGGCATGATATGGTTTGTTGAAATTTTCCCAACGGATCACTCTCGGATACAAACGAGGTTGACCGTGAGAAACAGTCGATTGTATGCTCATCAACTGAGGAGGAACGTACATTATGAAATTGAACGGCAAAGTCGCCTTCATCACCGGTTTTGGATCAGGGCTCGGACAGGCTATCGCCGTGATGTTTGCCAAGGAGGGAGCAGCTGTAGCCGGAACCTCGAGGACCGAATCTAAGGGTAAAGAAACCGTTGCCATGATCGAGAAGCAGGGAGGAAAAGCGCTCTTCCGTCCCGGAGATGTTGGGGATTCAGACCAGATGCAGTCGTTGATTGCGGCGGCCGTCCAGCAGTATGGGGGACTCGATATCGTCGTAAACAGCGCTGGAGTCAGAACCAACGGGAGTATCACAGAAATTTCTGAGGAAGCTTGGGACCGCACGTTGGACGTTAATCTGAAAGGATCATTTGTCGTTTCGCGTCTAGCAATACCGGAAATGAAAAAGCGCGGCGGCGGTGTCATTCTTCATATCGGCGCGCGCTCCGGCATGCTCGGGCAGGCAGGGCGAGCTGCTTATTGTGCTTCCAAGGGCGGCTTGATCAGGTTGACTGAGGCGATGGCAATGGATCATGCCAAAGACAAGATTAGAGTGAACTGCATCTGCCCGGGACCCGTCCGAACGCCGATGGTGGATACATCGACGCCGGAGAAATTGGCGCGTTACACGACGCGAGTTCCGCTTGGTCGCATCGGCGAACCTGACGACGTGGCCTATGCGGCGCTATATTTGGCATCGGATGAAGCTTCCTATGTAACTGCGGCAATTTTGCCGGTGGACGCAGGCATGCGTTTGACAGGGCCCTGATCAAAGAAGGGATTCGCTGCTACATCATCGCGCCATGTTCAGTCTTTGCTCTTGAACTTGCGTCTCAACCAGATGGTTCCCAAAATGCTGACGATCACCAACACTGCCAATAAGACAAAGCTGCCCAATCCGGGATTGCGGATGGCGCTCTGCAATTGGTGCGCGAAGAGATTGGTGAGAATTATTCCGGGCGCCAGGCCGAGCAGCGATCCGACTAGGTAATCTCGAACGGGCACCTGAAAGGCGCCGGAGATTATATTGACCACGGTGAACGGCGCGATCGGGATTGCGCGTAGAGCTGCCACCGCCAAGATTCCCGTCTGGTTGATCTTGCGTTCCAACATTTTCCATCTAGCTCCCGTGAGTTTTCGGATGAAGTCGCTGCCAAAAAAATAGCCCATCGCGTAGGTTGCTCCGGCCCCAATCATAGATCCGATGAATGAGTAAATAATTCCCTCCATCGGGCCGAACACCAGGGCGGTAGCAAGGATTAAAATCGTAATCGGGAGCGAAACGATACTACCGAAAAGATAGGCGCCGAGAATGATCCATACACGGGATGGATTGCTGCGCAGCGCGATAGCCCATGCGGTAACTTTGCCGATGGCGACTCGATCGGCCAACGGCGTCCAACGCCATGCCGCTGCCATCCCCAGCAGCGCCACGAGAACTCCTATGGCGATCCAGATTCTACGGCGTGAGCCGGTTACGTGATGTTGATCGTATTCGGTTGTCACTGTCTCGTTGTTGCAGGAATGCTTGCCGAGCCAACGATCGTTGAAACGATGGCAATTGTCATGCTGGCATCTTTAACAGAAGCATGTAAACCCTCTCTCCTTCAGTTTTCGAAGAACCGGTCGAAAGCTGCCCTCTTCAACTATCCGCCGCCTCCTTTCGTAGACAAACGGATTTGAATGGACTAAACAAGAGACAATCACGGGAAGGAGAGGTATGGCTATGAGCACAGCTGCTGCTTTGCGGACGCCGGAGTCGGTTCTCGGGGACGAGCGCATCATTTCGGCAGATTCACACGTGATCGAGCCGGCGGATTTGTGGGACAGGAATTTGCCGCCGGGTCTCAAAGAGAAATACCCAAGGTTTCCCGCGCGAAATTCTCCCGGTGAAAAACCCGGAGGATGGAACCCCCGGGCGCGCATCGATGAGATGGAAATTGACGGTGTCTCCGCTGAGGTGCTTTATCCGACTTTGGGACTGCGCTTGTTCGCGCTCGAGGATGCGGAGCTTCAGCAGGCGTGTTTCCGTATCGCGAACGATTGGTTGATTGAATATTGTCAGGCCGTTCCGGGGCGTCTCGTGGGCATTCCGATGATCTCTCTTTACAACATCAAAAATGGCATCAGAGAGTTGGAACGTTGCAAGAAGGAAGGACTGGTCGGCTGCTTGATCTGGCAAGTTCCGCCCGAGCATCTGCCCTTTACCAGCGACTATTACGACCCATTCTGGGAAGCGGCGCAGGATATGAGTATGCCGGTCAATCTGCACATTCTGACGGGATTTAACTATAGCCGTTTCGAACGCACAGGACTCGACACCTATCGAACCGCTGTCAATACCAAGCTTACGGATGCCGCTAATAGTCTGTTCGATTTAGTCTTTGGTGGCGTCCTGGCGCGCTTTCCCAAACTCAAATTGGTTTACGTTGAGAATGAAGTCGCGTGGCTGCCGTTCTTCGTGCATGAATGGGATAAATATTACAAACGGTTTTGCACCAAGATGCCGCTTCCTTTCATGGAAAAGCTTCCTGGTGAGTATGTCACGGAGCAAGTCTACGCAACCTTCTTCAGCGATCCCACCGGCGGATGGCTGATGGATCATTTTGGCCAGGATACGTTCATGTGGTCCAATGACTATCCTCACGCGGCATCGACATGGCCCGATTCCCGTAAAGTCATCGCTGAAGAGCTCGGTCATCTGCCCAAAGACGTGTTAAGGAAGGTCGTTCGCGAGAACGTCATCAATTTATACAACCTTAAGATCGATGGCGTAAACAATTAGATCGACACCGCGTGATCGCATCGGTCCAGACCGGGTCGTGCCGCTAGTCAAAAGATCAATCGGGCCCGCCACCAGTCACGTTCGTGGGATATCGGATCACCGGCATCGCCTACCGCAACAGAACCCCTACAGGATCAACTTACGTTATCTATGAGTCTGCTCGTTCAGCTGCTGCTTCTCGCGCTTTGGTGGTCCTGCGCATTGGCCGCCGAGCCTTCGCCGATAGGCCTGTGGAGAACTATTGACGACAGCACCGGCAAGCCGCGGGGACTGGTCCGAATCACCGAGGTGAACGGCCAATATCAGGGAAGGTTAGAGAAGACGTTTCCGCAGCCGGGTGAAGATCCCAATCCGAAGTGCGATAAGTGCAGCGGTTCGCGCCGGGATCAGCCGGTGATCGGCATGACCATCTTATGGGGAATAACGAAGCAAGGCGAGGAGTATCAGAGCGGGGAAGTTTTGGATCCAGAGAACGGCAAGATCTACCGCGCTAAGATGAAGCTTGAGGACGGCGGCAATGCCTTGCACGTCCGCGGCTTCATCGGCATTTCTTTACTGGGCAGAACCCAAATCTGGGTGCGACAGGAATGAACCTAGGGTGGTCGTTGCTTCTAACGATCGAGGCAGGTTCATTGACGCCAACCTTAGTCTCTTGGTCCCGGCTCTCCGTAATGAGACGGCATGGAAGTACAACTCGAGAGAGTTGAGATAAATGGAAGGGGCATCATGCCCGAGAAACAAACTCTCAGAAGAGTGCGCAAAGCCAAGCGGGAATGAAAAGCTCCCTCCAGGCAAGCAGGGGAGTTCGTCCGGGAGGAGATTGAGCACGTTAGCGGCGGCAAACCCGGCGCGGGTTCGACAAAGCAGGCGATTGCGATTGGCTATCCAAAGCAGGGGAGAAGGGTGAAGCTCCCGCCGCCCGCCAGAGGGAAGACGTCGAAATCTACCAGGAAGAAAGCCGCCGACGGACGTCAAACGCGGCCGAAGCGCCAAAAAGAAAGCAGTCTCGAAAAAGCGCGCCCGGGCATCTTTAAAGGCGCGCCAGGCCGCGCCGCTTCGAAAAGATCATCGGCGCGTACGGATAGGAACGCGCGCGGATCGAAATCCTTTCGAGTTCGAGCAATCTCTGATTGAGCACGACATCGGCTACCCTCCTGCAGGTGTGCCTGTTGTTTGCCGACGGAAGATCCCCGACTGGGTCTCATAAGTTCAGCGCCAATTTAAGTTTTATCCGGAGCCACCAATGAAGACGCTTGTACTCTATTCCATTGCCGCGACCATGTATGTCACCGGCGGAGCACTGATGAAATATTCGCAGGGATTGACGCAGGCTTTACCGACCTTGGGCCTCACTGCGCTGTTCAGCACGGGAGCATTGATACAAGCGCGCGCCATGCGCTACGAACAGCTCGCCTCGAGCTACATCCTGGTATTAGGGCTGGAGGCGCTGCTGGCTATTATTCTGGGAGTGCTCTTGTTTGGTGAGCAATTATCCGGACGTGCTGCCGCCGGGATCGCCTTAGTGGTGATTGGAATTGTACTTCTACGGCTCCCATAGCTTATTCGAGAGATCTGAGCATTGTGGTGATTTCAAAATGGTACATCCCCTTGCAACCGGCTGCGCCAAAGATATTCTAATGTACAATGGCTGAAGCTAACTACTATCAAATTCTCGGTGTCCAACGCGGCGCCTCTCATGATGATATCCGCAAAGCTTATCGCAAGCTTGCCCGGAAATACCATCCCGATATCAACCCAGGTAACAAAGAGGCCGAAAGTAAATTCAAAGAAATCTCGACCGCCTATGACGTGTTAGGCGATGAGAAGAAGCGCAAGCTGTACGACGAATTCGGTGAGGCGGGATTGTCGGCCGGTTTCGATGCTGACAAGGCGCGTAGCTATCAACAATGGCAGCAACAGTCCGCTTCCGCTGGGGCAGGTGGCGGTTACGAATTCAATATGGACGATCTGAGCGAGCTCTTCGGCGGATTGGGAGGCATGGGAGGCCGCGGTAGAAGAACCCGGCAACGTTCAATGCGTGGCGAAGATATCGAGTCATCTATGGACATCGATTTTCTCGACGCTGTCCGCGGCTTTCAAACCTCGATCACTCTGCAGCGGCCGGTCACCTGCGATACCTGCAATGGTTCCGGAACTAAGCCGGGCAGCGCTCCCACCCAGTGCCCCGAGTGCGGCGGCAGCGGCAGTATATCGGTGGCGCAGGGGCCGCTCCAGTTTCGCCAGAACTGCCCGCGTTGCATGGGCAGCGGAAAACTGCCGGGCGATCCTTGCGCGGTGTGCCGAGGCTCTGGCCGAGTGCTGCGGCCCGATACGATTCGGGTCAATATCCCTCCCGGAGCCGAGCCCTCGAAACGAATTCGCTTGCGCGGCAAGGGCGAGGCCGGAGTGAGAGGTGGGCCGCCAGGCGATCTCTATATCGTACCGCGAATCCGGCCTCACCCGCTGCTCACGCGGTCGGGCAAGGATCTATCCATGGACTTGCCGATCACTATCGGTGAAGCGCTTCGGGGAGCGACGGTGGAAGTGCCGACACCGATGGGCAAGCTCAAAGTTAAGATTCCCGCGGGCGCGCAAAGCGGGCAACGACTACGCCTCAGGGGCAAGGGCGTTTCCGCGCACGGGCAAAGCCCGGCTGGAGATCTGTATTTACGGCTTATGATTCGCGTGCCCGGCGACAATAATGTCTCTGCAGACGTGATCGACAAAATCGATCAAGCCTACGCCGAGGACGTGCGCAAAGACGTCCGACTATAGCGAGAGCAAGCGATGGGACGAAAATATTTTCAAATTACAGAGGTAATCAAAACTTGTAAGGTTGACAGGAATTTCATCCAACAGCTCGAACGAGAGAGCGTGATTCGGCCGGTCGTCCAACGAAGGCGCAAGCTCTACCCGCCCGATCAGGTTGACCGCATTCGCATTGCCAACCTTCTCATTCAAGAGATGGGGGTGAATTTCGAAGGCGCCGAAGTGGTTCTCAATATGCGCGAGCAGATGATCGCCATGCAGCGCCAGTTCAATGAGGTATTGCGGCTAATCGGCAATGAGATCAAGCGGTAGTCAAACCGATCACCGCATCGCCAGTGTTCGTTATCCAACATCGGAAGGTAACTTATGGATCTTGAGCTGATCAAAAGTGACGTTGTCAAGGCCAGCCACATACTACACCAACAGGGTATCGCCGCGGCATTCGGTCATGTGAGCGCGCGGATACCGGGGACGGATACTTTTATCTTTCCTCCACGAATGAGCCCGGCTTTGGTGCGCGCCGACAATTTGCTCGAGCTCGATGTTGAAGGAAATCAACTCTCCGGTGATGGCCGTCCTAATACTGAATTTTGGATACACGCCCGGATTTACAAAGCCAGACCGGATGTTCAGGCGATTTGCCATGTCCACCCGCCGAGCTGCGTGGTTTTGAGCTCGCTGGGTGAAACGATTCGGCCTCTGCACGCTTCGGGAGCGATTTTTCGAAACGATGTCCGGATATACGACCGGATTACTCTGATCAGGACCCGTGAGCTGGGCGATGCAGTGGCGAGCACCTTGGGTGATCACGGCGCCATGTTACTGCGCGGCCACGGGGTCAATGTAGCCGATAAGGACGTCCGGCGTGTATGTGTCATGACCTTGTGGATGGAGGAAGCGGCCAATTACCAATTGCGAGCGATGTCCGCCGGAAAACCTCGTTATTTGACCGCCGAGGAGCTCGAAACCATCTATCCACAAGTTTCCGGAGAAGAGGTGTCGAAGCGCGTGTGGGAGTATTTCAGCAGTCGCCTCAACTAGTCGTCGTTGAAAACGGCTGCAATCTTCTTGGATCTAAACAGTGTTCGCTGACACGCAATCTCAAAATGAACTCGAGCGGGCAGACTTATAGCAGCGACCGCCATTCGCATTGATCCATCACCAAGTATGGCCGACAATCTATAGGTTTGTTGGATCAGACGGCTCGGCGCTCGCTTATGGCCCCGCCGCTAACCAACTAAGAACCGTCCGGTCTTTTGCGGAGAACCCAGTCGGATCAAGAGGCATCATGAGAAAGTAGTCACTCGGCTCGAGGTATTCTTTGAGTTTTTGCCAGACAGCTTGCGGCGACTCCTCTGTGTTGATCGTCCAATGCGATTGCGACAACCTTCGGTATTGGTAGCTTGTTATTACTTTATAGAAACCATCATAGCCTGATTTGGAAGTCTGTGGATTGTGATTGTAGGTGATGTGCAGGACAGCCATAGTCATGCTTATCGTATCACAAGCAGCTTGAGTTGGCGTCGCAAAAATACGTCCTGGATAATCTCGGCTGCTTATCGAGTGCAAGCGTCGCAGATTTTCAATGGAAGAGCTGATCTTTACAGCTACGGTCGCACTCATACTTCTCGGTTGGGTAAGCGTCATCGTTAAGATTATATTTAAAAAATCGCTGAAAGATATTATCGGGGCCTGGATTGAGGCGTTTTTTTAACTAGCGACAAAAGTAAGGGTGCAGCTCCGACCGGCAACGGTAGGTAGCGCGCCGCCGCGCACCCATGAACCTGGATGTGGTTCGGGTAAGCGATCGCCGGCTTTAAACAGTGGCAAACATTTTCCCTACGAGAGGGAACTGAAAGTAAGAACGATACCACTTGCAGATCACAACTAACCGCTCCGCGGCCGATCTATGATAACAATAAACTCTATGCGCAATCTCGCCGCATTGAACGTCTATCGTAAAAGGCTCGAGTACACGTGAGGCTCTGGGTCGGCACCAGCGGCTTCGGCTACAAAGAATGGCGTGGCAAGTTTTATCCGGAGCGCTTCCCTGCCAAGAAGATGCTGCGCTTTTATGCCTCACGATTCGCGGCTGTCGAGATCAACAATAGTTTTTACCGCCTCCCCACGGAAACTGTTCTTCGGTCGTGGGCAGAGCAGGTGCCGCCGGACTTCCGGTTTGTGCTCAAGGCACCGCGAAGAATCACCCATTCGCGGAGGCTCAAAGATGCGGCGGTGGAAGTCGACGATCTGTTTAGCGTGGCCACGGCGCTGGGATCAAGCCAGGGCGCCATTCTCTTCCAGCTTCCGCCCAATTTTAAAAAGGACCTCGAGCGACTGGGATCATTCCTATCACTTCTGCCCGCTGATCGGCATGTAGCATTTGAGTTCCGGCATCGATCCTGGGTGGACGAGGAGGTCTTTAACTCGCTGCGAACGCGCAACAGCGCGCTCTGTGTGACCGACGCTGATGAGGGCGAAGTTTGTCAGCTGATCGGCACTGCGAATTGGGGTTATTTGCGACTGCGGCGTCGAGAATATAGTCGCGCCGACCTGTTGCACTGGAAAGAGCGGATTTGCTCGCAAGGTTGGGATCATGCCTATGTTTTCTTCAAACACGAAGACGAAGCCACCGGACCCAAGTTCGCCAGTGAATTTCTCAAATCAGGAGTTGCCGGCGTAATCACCTAGCATAGATGAAGGGTTGAGCTTTGCTCGCCATTGGTGCGAATATCAGCTCATGTGTACGGTCATAACTCATCCGGCTGTACCCATCGCCTTATCGGTTCTGCTTCCACAAGAAACCGTTTCGTCTTCTTTGCTGATCGCTGCCGCCCTTTGCTCGGTGATCCCGGATCTGGACGTTGTCGGATTTGAGTTCGGGATCAAGTACGGCGATATGCTCGGGCATCGTGGCTTTACACATTCGATATTTTTTGCTGTGCTACTTGCCGGAATGATCACCTTCCTGTCTTTCCAGAACCATGGCAGCCCGTCGACTATTTTTCTGTTTCTCTTTTTATCGACATTATCGCACTCGGTGCTGGATGCGTTTACGAATGGCGGCCTGGGAGTCGGTTTATTCGCCCCATTCAGCAACCAACGATACTTTTTTCGTTACCGGCCCATAGAGGTTTCACCGATTGGAGTCGGCGCTTTCTTTTCGCGCAGAGGAGTCACAGTGATCCTGAGCGAATTAAAATGGGTGTGGCTGCCGGCGGCATTGTTTTTTGGCCTCGGGCATCTGTTTAAACGGTTGCCTGACCTGAGCTGAGCCGTTGTGCCCATACCATCATGAATGAACTCCTGAATTTCTCCCTGGGCTGCTACTGTCAACGAGGCGCGGTGTCATCGCTCCGCTTTAGGACAGCTCCTTCTTGAGCGCGGCGCGAGACCAGCTTGATATAACAGTGGACCGGCCTTCGGTAATCCAGCGACAAACGATTTCAGCCTCTCCAGAAGAAATCTGGCGATTTTTTAGCCGAGGAATTTGCATTATCGTCGATAGCGCCTTAACATTGCGCCTCGTGCGATCCAGCCGGCCGTATAACGGCATCCAATCGCAAATATCGTTTGAAAGGTACCACAAGATGAAGCGTTCCGAACCAGGGTTGCTACACGGTTTTTTTCTGTGCCTTCGCGACTCAGAAGCAATACGTCTCCAGTCCAGTAAGTGGAAAAGAAATCTTTTAACTTTTAGCAGTGGCATCTGCCTGGAGGTCGCCGCGGTTCCTTATCTGCTTGGTTGGATTGGCTACGAAGCCACTTGGCAGGCCTGGCTTCTTACGTGGCTATTCTTCCCATTGGGAATTACCGGGGCCTACGCAAGCATTTTTGGGGGAGATCGTCTGGTCGAGTGGTTGTTGATAGTTCCCAAGCTCGACTTGAAAATCTGATTCGGCTTCGGTCGTGTGGATTGAGCACCGTGTTGAATGTGCGACACTCGCCAAGTCCGCGCCAACTCCGTTAGTCCCATGTATGCAATGCGCGGCTGCGATCCTAGATAGTAGCGCAACGGCTCGACCTAACTATCTTGCAGAGCTAGTCTATGATCCACTTCCCCCAGACCCTGTTCCGCTGCCTCCAGAGCTGCTTCCTGCTGATCCACTGCTTCCAGGTCCAGTAGTTCCTGACCCTGTTCCACTAGCGCTGGAACCACTCCCTGGACTCGACTTGGAACCTACGGCGCCGCCGCTGCTCTTTGCCGCGTCGCCTCCGGTTCCTGATGTATTTTTATCATCCGAGCAACCCGGCAATGTAATCCCAAGAAATCCCGCCAGAATGATCGCTGTGCCCAATGAAAGTCCTTTTCTCATGGTTTCCTCCTCTCGCTCGGGTCTCACCGTTACGCTTGCTCTACTAAAAGCAACGCGTATGCCATCGAGTGACTTAGAATTCTTTGCGGCAGGTATGCGAACTAAGCGCCTGAAACTGGCGGCTCAGGCGGAATCGGTGGAGTAGGGAACGGGTGGGGTGGTGGCTGTGGTGGGTCAGGATCGGGAATTGGACCTGGTCCAGGACTCGGTCGGTGGAGAAAGTTACAGCCTGTTGATTTAGCGATGCCGCCTTTAAACTTCATCCCTGACTGCCTCCGGCATTGTTCAAAGTATCCTGCTTCTCGATGAACTTTCTAAATCTCTCCAGGTCCTTCTCGACGCGATCGCCGGCAGACGAAAGAAAACTTTCCTCCGCTCGCCGGGAACCTTTGCTATCGTAGAACAGCTTGAGATTCAGTCTTGTGCGGCTTGTTCCAATAGGCTCGAAGGTGACGATCCCTGCAACGTATTCGCCGTCCTCGCTTTCCCACGCAATTCGCTGATTCGGGGTCAGGTCCGTGATGGTGGCGAACCATTCCTTTGTAGCGCCAGTGAACTCCGTCTTCCAGTGAAGCCGCTGATCATCGAGCCGGATCACCTTCTTGACGCCCTGCATGAAGTGCGGGAAATCTTCAAAGCGCGCCCACCGGCTGTAGACCTGATGGACCGGAGAATCGACTTCGATGGCTTTCAGTATGGTCTTCATTTGCCACGAACCACAAGGAGCAATGCCGGTGCCACACTGGATGCGGTTCGACGTCCGCCTTCGTTCCAAACCTTAGACAGATGGCTCGAAGCAGCTGTCGCACGCCTAAGACTTAGTTTCACAAGGCGGTCATCTTAGAGTCGGTTAGTACGCCAGACTATTCGGATTCCACCCAACGATGGAATGCAGGCAATTTATGAAGCTCGTGAAAGCGGTAGTAAGATCTCGAAGGTTGTTCCCGGTCCTGGTTCGGGGATTCTTTGTATCCGCCCGCCATGTGCCGCAATGATCTGAGCGGCAATCGGTAAGCCTAAGCCGGATGCCCCGGGCTTGGTCGTCACAAACAGTTGAAAAACGTCAACTCCCGCCGGTACGCCAGTCCCGGTGTCACTGACTTCCACAGCCGCGACGTTTTCCTCATCCCGCACATGGCCCCTTATCGTCAGGCGCCCGCCGCCGGGCATAGCTTCTTCAGCATTCTTCAATACGTTTAGGATAGCTTCTCTCATTTTTTCGCTATCAAGCATCAGCGCCGGCAACGTTTGTAGATCAAGATCAACGACGATACCTCTGGCGCTGAGGGCGGCTGTATACAAGGCGAGGGCTTCTTCGATGACATTCCTTATCTGGGTCGGTCTAAAATCAATGGCCTGAGGCCGGGCGAAGGAGCGGAAGTCGTTCAGTAGTCTCGTCAACCGTTCGATCTCGCTAGATGCGCTTTCGATCATCTCCTGACCAACTAAATCCCGATCTTTGTGTCGCTCATTCTCCGTCTGGAGAATTTGCATGCAGGTGGACACCACATTTAAAGGGTTGGCGATTTCGTGCGCAAAAACGGCAGCGGCAGTGCGCAGAACAGCTATCTGTTGGCTATCTTGGGCCTTTTGCTGGATCAGCTGCTTTTGCAACAAATCTATCTCTATTTTTAACTGATCGACTATCTCGGCGGCCGGGGCGTCGTTTTCCCGGCTGCAGCGAGCCAGAATCAGAGCAGGGTTGTTTGTGGTTCCAGCTTGAAGAAGGCGGCCCTCGCAGCGAACGGGAACACCCGTGCCGTCTGACTGCAAGTTGAAGGAATGCGCGCTTATTCTCCGGCTGGAGCTCCAATGGTTTAGCCAATCGCTGACCTTTGACGGCGGATCCATTACTAGATCAGCCAACGCTAGACCGATAAGATGATCCGCACGAAACAACTCAAGAGCGGCCGGGTTGGCAGTTAGAATCGACCCCGACTCGGAGAGCAAAATGAAAGCGTCCGGTAAGAGCTCGGTGATCAGTTTGACTTCATCAAGTGTCAATGATGCGACTCCAAGGCGATTCTTGACTTCCGCGTTGTCTCGGTAAATTTATGGGCTACCGGCTAGTGTGTTTTTCAATCTCCAGCAGAAGTGAATTCAACTTGACGGGCTTTTCGATATAAGCCGCGCCGAGCCGTCTCGTCTGATCTCTTATCTGATCCGAGCCGAAGGCGGTCATCAGAATCGACCCGGCGTGGGGAGCGATACGATTTTGAAAGGACAGAACGTCTAGACCATTAATCATCCCCGGCATGCGCAAATCGCTTACGACCACGTCGAAATTGCCGCTGGCTTCAAGCATACGAACGGCATCTTCTCCTGTATCTGCCTGAGCCACTTGATAACCGGCGCGCTCGAGAAATGTCGCAATATTTCGCCGCGCAGGTGAGCTATCTTCAACTAGCAAAACGCTTCGAGCCATATCTATATTCCACGTAAACTTCACTCGAAGGACCCACCGATAGTCGATCTGCACCCGACCTGAGATAAATGTTGTGCACGATGATGCGGACAATGAACCGAACCGGTGGAAACCTAGAAGCAAGTATCTCAGGCAATCTGTTTCCCCGGATTCATCTGATTTCCCTTAGCCGATTCGAGCTCTTTGCCAAGGCGCTCAAGCGCGGCCTTATCGAAGATCTCACGTACCTTGGGAAACATCTCCCCTTCTTCCTCGGCTACGTGATGCTCAACGGTCTTCTCTAATTGCGCGAGCTGGGAAGTGAAATCAGTGTCCTCTGTCGCTAAATCCTCTATTTCTAAAAGTAGCTGCTCAACCTGCTCGTGTTCCTCGCGCGACTCCCGCACCATGTCTTTCAGGTCGTCGTGTTCCTCTAAGGCTGGATAGAAAATCGTCTCTTCAATCTCGGCGTGGACAGCTAATTCAGTGTCGATCTGATCAAACAGTTCTTTCTTTTCGTCATTATCACGAATCTGTTGCGCCTGCTCGAAGAGCTGCCTTACCTTTTGATGATCCTGGGTAAGTAGATCTAAAGCGTTCATCTCCACCTCCATATGACTGGAATATCGCTGCTCCGAGCAAAGCAGGTGCCAGAGAGTAGGCGCGAAATGGTATTCCCTGTGTAGGGTATGCTCGCCACGCGTCCGAATCATGCTTTATGAGAGGATTGCCCTCGTCCCATTTACAAGACTTGCGCAATGGCATGATCACTGACGCAACATGTGCACTTGCAGATGTGGGTTCCTACCGCGTTTTGGGTTGTAGTTAACGGCGGTCGGGGCAGTAGGTCTGATTGATTTCACCGCAGGAGCAATGGCGCTCCGCCGGAAGATGCCGCATCCAAACAGCGTTGGGATAGGCGCGATCTAGAACGGTTCTACAATCTTGCCGTCGATGCTGTCGTAACGTAGGCGGACGCGCTGCTTTAGATTGTTCTCAAGATCGTAAATATCGCATTGATCGTAGGGATGAGAATAGAGGTGCAGGCTAACCGCGGGCACCATTGACGGATTCGCCACGCTGTGAATATCGGCCGGGCCGTCGAGATGACCGCGCTCGCCCCGATAAGGTTCGCCAATTTGCCGCACCACTAATGGGTTCTCGGAAAATTCGCGGTAGTTGCACAGTAACAGGCTGCCTTGCTCGACCCGACTCCAGCAACGCTCGCCTTCATGGCCGTGGACCGGCGCCCGCTGGCCGATGTTCCAGCAAATAACCAGCAACTCAAAGAACTCGTTTTTGAAGACCAGATTACGGGTGTAGCGCTCCGGACGAAAAAAGATGTAGCGCTGCAGGGAATCCGGCTCGATCAACGTTTTCTGTAGATGAGCATGAATATCCTCGGTGGTAAATCCGCGCCCGAGAACATCGTTGATGCCGTCCAGGAAAGCTTCCATGCTGAGCAAATTTTGACTGGCCATGGCACGAGACCTTAAAACTTCACAAAGATATCTTTGGCTTCGTCCCCCGTCAATTGTTTGATCGTGGTGATGCGATCGCTAAATTCGGTAAGGGTGCCGAGAGATGCCGAGCCGACATCGATCAAGATCGAGAAAAGCGAAAAGCCCAAGCGCTCCTTTTCTTTGCGGAATTGCTCCGCCCATTCCGGCGCCACTTGACATTCGCCGTCAGTGATAAAGACAACATCGCCTTTTTTGAAGCGAGCGTGCTTCAAGCACTCCAGCGCCGCGTCCAATGGTCGTTGGAAGTCGGTCCCGCCGCCCGGGAAATATTCCGCAAGATCCATTACGGTCTTAGCCTCGATCTCGTAACGATTCCTGGAATTCATATCGAGAATTTGCAAGGGCGTCTCTTCAGAAGAGAAGCAAATCGATCGGAAGAGTCTGCGCTGGCGTCTTGCTATCTCAAGCAAGGTGAGAGTAACGGCTTTGGACCAGATTTCCTTATCGCCCGCCATAGACGAGCTACCGTCTAGACAGACGATCACAGGGCCTTTGCCTTTTTCTTCGACGCCGCGCAGCGAGTATTGAATCAGTTCCTGGTCGAGATAACGGCGCAAGAAATCCTTGCGCAGGACGGGATGACGCAAGGTCAACATCTCATGCGGCAGCAGACGGTGAATGGAATCGCCGCGTTCGACTTCGAGCACTTCTTCGTTGGAACGTTCGAAAGCCTTCTTGCGCAGCGCCATGGCATGAAACTTCATCCGGCCCACCAGCCGCGCGAGCTTTTTGAGCTTCTCATTTCCCGCGAGACGCCTTCCCAGCTCGAGCTTTTGGCCGGGCGGCGACTTCTGCCCGGTGCCGAGCGTCGTTCCCCAAGTTTCGGCTTCCTCGGTGGCGTCCTCCAACTGTTGAGCGACTTTGATCGCTTCGGCCTGCATCCGATTGGTTGCCTGCGCATCGATTTGCTTCAGGTCTTCTTTGAGTTGGGCGGTTTTGTGCCGCAGCGATGCTTCGGCGCCTTGAACTTCTCCGCCCATGCGCTCTTTGGCTTTGTCCAGGGCCTTCTTCCCGTCTTGAGATAGGTTCTCTTCCGGGATGGTGTCGGCGTTTTCGTACTCGTCGCGCTTTTGATTGAGGATCTCTTCCTGTTTCTGGATGTCCCAGAGATCGCGCAAATCGCGGCGGTTGAGAAATTTCTCCTCGCGTATCTGCGCTACCAGACGCTCGCCCAGCAACAAGGTCGAGAGCCCGGCGCGAGCCTCGTTCAGCAGAGTTTGCTCGCGCAGGAAGTCGTATTGGCTTCCATGTCCAATGGCTTTGAGAAATCTCTCGTTAAGTAGAGCGCTGGGAAGAACTTCGGCCTCGTTGTGATAGATGATGTTGGCCTTGAATAACAGCGAAAAAATATCCTGGAGCAAGGAACCGAAATGGGGTAGGAGAGTGCCGCCCTGTTCTTCTAGCGTTCGCAGTGATGGCGAATCGGAGCGGAGTTGGCCGTAGGCGCGCCGGTCGTAGGCATCGCTGTCAATCCAGAAGGTATTTTGCGGCAGAGGTTGGAAGACTCGTTTGATCGGTGTCTTTTTTGCCGTTCGCGGGGGCATCAGAACTGCTCCAGCATCTGTTTCTGTAACTGCTCGATTTCACTCCGCACGGTATTGACTCGTTCCACGGGACGCCCCAAGCGCTTGGCCTTGTCGACGATCTGATCGACCTTAGCGAGGATGTTGCGTAGCTTGGTGTGAAATTCGATGAGCGCGCGCGCTTTCTCGTCGCTGGTGGCCCATGGGCGAGTCGCGGAGTCGCGGATCTCGCGCGACTCGTAGAGCAGTTCGGAAATCTCTTCCTCGTATCCCAGAATCAAGTCGCGAATCGTGGTGCGTACCTGCTCGTGCTCGGCCGGATCGCGCCATAAAACATGCTCGAGGAAAAACAGATCTTTTTCCGCGACTTCCTTTTCGCCCTCCAAAAACGCATGCGCCTGAAGCAATGTCAGAGATTGACGATAACGGCGGTCGGAGGCGACAATATTTTTCTTGTTCAACTCGCGCCGGATATCGGCAATACCGCGATAAACGTGGGATGGAATCGATACCGCCTTCACCTGATTCTGAAGGTCCTCCAGCTCGGCCAAGCTGAGAGTTGTCCGTTCGGGGTGTTTCTGGGACTCCAACATGCGCAAGAAGCGAAAATCTTCGGCGATATAACCGACCACGAAGCGCAGCAGAAAACGATCGTAGAGCGCGGTAAGCTCTTCTTCTTCGGGCAGCTCATTGCTGGCGCCGAACAGCGTCAGCAATGGCACCCGGGCGACGCTTTTGCCGTTGTGAAACAGCCGCTCGTTGAGCAGGGTGAGAATCGAATTCAGAATCGATGAGTTGGCTTTAAAAATTTCATCGAGAAAGGCGATCTGGGCTTCGGGGAGTTTATCACTGGTCACTCGCCGGTAATCATCCTGTTCCAGCGCCTTCAAACTGACCGCGCCGAAGATCTCCTCCGGGGTGGTAAAACGGGTAAGCAGCCATTGAAAATACTTGCCACCTTCGATGCGGCGGCATAATTCATCGGCAAGCATGGACTTGGCGGTGCCCGGCGGTCCGATGATCAGTATATGATGCGAGGAGAGCAGCGCGGCGAGGGCGCCGTCGATCAAATCGGCGCGCTCGAGAAAGGTTTGCCGCAGCTCATCGCGAATCTTCTTGAGCTTTTCCTGTCCAGTCATCGTTTGGATAAAGTTACCAAATGGCCCTGGTAGAAACAAATAGACATCTGCCGATCATTTAGATATTGAGGGAGCATTGCAGTAACGGAGGAGGGTTCGCCTATGCCGATCGTAAGAATCTTCTCTATGGTATGGCTCGCGGTGATGATCGTTCTGCCGGGCGCGATCTACGGTCAGGATGCTAAGCTTATCGAAGGGGCCAAGAAGGAAGGCGGCAAGGTGGTCGTCTATGGCTCGATCGAGAACGACACCATGGATCTCATCGGCGCCGCGCTTAAGAAGAACACCGGACTGCAAGTTGAATTCTGGCGCTCCTCCAGCACCAAGGTCATGGACCGGGTGCTTAACGAGATGCGCACCGGCAAGCCGCTCTACGATGTGGTGCTGACCAACAGCGCGCCGATGGAGTTCATGTTCAATGAAGGGGCGCTGGCGAAATACGACTCGCCGTCGGGAAAATCCTTTCCCAAAGAAGTGATGCACCCAAATTTGGGCCCGCAATATCGCAACAGCGTCATCGGTATCGTTTACCACGCGGGCATCATCAAACCGGCGGAGGCGCCAAAGTCGTTGGAAGATTTGCTCAAGCCGCAGTATGCGGGAAAGCTGGTGATCCCCGATGCCAGCCAGCATACGACCACGGCGCAATGGATGGCGAGCCTGCACAAAGTAATGGGAGGCAAAGAAAAGGCCGACAAGTTCATCCGCGACCTGGCGGCGACAAAGCCCTTACTGGTGGAATCGCTGACTCCGGCGGGAGAACGGATTACCACCGGCGAAAGACCGATCGGCATCGCCTTTCTCAAAAACGTGGTCTTCTACGGCAAAAAGGGAGTCCCGCTGGATTACGTGCGGCTTGGCAAATTCATGGGCGACGGGCAGGCGGTGGCGATCGGCGCCAAGCCGCCCCATCCCAATGCCGGCAAAGCATTCGTCGATTTCTTCATCGGCGAAGAGGGGTTGAAATTGATGGCGGAAATCGGCGAGTTTGTCACCCGCAAGGGAATCTATCCGCCGCTGCCCGACGCCGACAAGATCGAGCTGGTCGAGATGATCGACATGGATAAAAAAGCCTACGCGGAAAAAATGGCGGAGTATCGAAAGATCTTTTTGCAGAATTAGCCCTGATCCGACAATAGTTGAGCACCGTCAACAGTAAGCGAGGACGGCGAGACCGGAAGCCGGGGGCACCCGAGCGCGCATTGGCTCTATGGCCCGCACGTACGAAACATCACGCTTAGGGGAATGTGGGGTGGCCTTAAAGGCACTATCCCATTGCCCACGGCTGTAGGGCTCGGCGGCCTCGCGGGATTCGAACGATGTCGGATTGGGGTTAGCTGGAGGCGCTTTGATCGACAGTGAGTGGGACGTTATTCTAATCGGAGCGGGGCAAAACAACTTCGCTCTCGGAACCTATCTCGGCCATGCCGGCCTGCGGACGGTGATCTGCGAGAGCCGCCTGGAGAACGGTGGACGCTTGGCCAGTGAAGAAATCACAATTCCGGGTTACTGGCACAATACCCTGGCTTATTTTCAGGATAACCGCGAAATCTCGCCAATTTGGAAAGAACTCAAGTGGGACAACGGCTATCACGCCGAGTTCGTTTCGCCGCCGGTAATAAGCTCCTTGCTGCTTGCCAATGGCCGCTCGCTGTCGCACCATCAAACATTACAAGACACGCTTAGCTCGATTGCGCGGTTATCATCGAAAGACGCCGACGCATGGCGGCAGACCCATGACAAATTCCATCCTGCTGATTCGCGATTGTTTGATTCCCTACTATTACCAGGCGCCGATAACGGACAGCGCGCTCGATCAAAGATTAGAGTTACAGCCTCATGGCCAGGAATTCAGGCGGCTTTGGCGTATGACTCCCGATCGCGCGGTTGGCGAATTATTCGACAATGACGCGGTGAAGACTCTCGTGCTGTCGCAGATGGCGATTCCTCGGGGCGTTGCCATGGATTATCCGGGCGGCGCCATCGAAGTTCTGAAACTGATTGCCGGCGATGAAAAGCCCGAGCTCGCCCGTGGCGGGTCCCATTCCATCGCCCAAGTCCTGCAGCGCGCCTATGTTCATGCCGGCGGTCAAATCCGCGCCGTACATCACGTCGATAAAATTCTCGTTGAAGAAAACCAAGCCGTGGGAGTTCGCCTGCGTGACGGGCGCGAATGGAAGGCAAAGCTTGCCGTCGTTTCCAACACCGATCCGTACTCGACGTTCAGGGAGTTGATTGATCAGGAGCATCTCCCCCGTGACTTCACCAAACCGATCGAAGACATCGAACCCGATGAGTTTTCCTATTTCCAAATTCACCTGGCGCTAAAGGCTCCGGTCCGCTATGCGTTTCATGAAGCGGAAGATCCAGCCGTGGCCCGGGCCATGAACGTCAACATTGGACCGGAGAAACCGGATGACCTAAATGAGATGTGGAAAGAGATTCGCGCCGGTGAATTTCCACAGCATGTCTGTCTTCACGCGATTTGCCCGACGGTTTTCGATCCGCTCCAGGCGCCCAGGGGCAAGCATGCGGCATCATTGTTCATGCCCGTGCCTTATCAGTTGAAAGGCAAACGACCGGAGGATTGGGTCAAGCTCAAGCGCGGTTTTATGGAAACGATTCTGGCTATCTGGCGCCGCTACGCGACCAATTTAACCGGTGACAACATCGAAATGAAAGTCGCCATGGATCCATTTTACCTCGCCGGCCGTTGGCCCAATATGCGCCGCGGTTCGGTTTGGGTAGCGCGCAAATCCGCGGGGCAAATGGGGGCAAACCGGCCCAATCAACAGTTGTCCGGTTACCGCACGCCGATCGCCGGTCTCTACCAAGTCGGCGTCGCCACCCATCCGGCCGATGCGGTGATCGCCGGCTCCGGGTATAACTGCTGGCGGATTATGAAAGAAGATTTGAAACTGTGCGACTGTTCAACAGTTCAACCGTTCAAGTAGTTCAAGCATTAACAGACTGGATGATAACTGTTCATAAACTCGGTTATTCCAAATCCTCGACGTTGATACGGCCTGATTTCCTTGAACGGTTAAACGCTTGAACGTGTTGAATCCATTCACACGAGATGTTTGTGTCTTACCCGAAACGAAAGCTATGCCTAAAATTTTAGAATACGACGGCGTTGTCATCGGCGCCGGCCATAACGGCATGATCTGCGCCGGCTATCTAGCCAAGTGCGGCCAGAAAATTATGGTGGTGGAAAAGAACATGGAAGTGGGCGGCGGCCTCGATTCGCATGAGGACCGCGACTATCCGGGCTTCTGGCACAACATTCATTCGGTGTTTCACCGGGGCCTGATGATGCTTCCGTGGTACAAAGATTTGGAGCTGGAGAATTTCGGCATTCATTATTACAAACCCGATCCCGGCGTGGTGCACCACTTTCCCGATGAAACCTACTTGGGCTGGTTTGCCGATGTGAGTCGAACTGCTGAAACGATTGCGAGATTCTCGAAAAAAGACGCGGCAACGTTTCTCGACATCTGGAGCCGTTGGCAACCAGTGGTGAAAAACATTGTGTTCCCGGAAACCTATGCGGTTCCCGTGGTATTCGAGGAGAAACGGCCCTTGCTCCAAAAAACGAGCGAAGGCCGCGAGTATCTGAAATACTTCGATACCACGCCGGAAGAGTTCGTGCTGCGCCACTTTGAGCATCCCCGAGTGCAGGCGTTCATCGGCTTTTTGGGGGTGATGCGTGGTTACGAACTGGACGCGCCCAAGACCGGCTATTTAATCCCGGCGATGATCGCCTGGGGAGTCAATCCGCAACTCTGCCGCGGCACATCCCACGCGCTGGGCGACAACCTGGCGCACATGATGTCGCACAACGGCATCGATTATGTCGAGTCCAACGGAGTCGAACGGATTCTCGTCCACAGGGGACAGGCGACTGCGGTGGTGCTCGAAGACGGGACGGTCATCAAGGCGCGTAAGTTCATCGCCTCCAACGTCAATCCGGTGGAAACATTCATAAGGCTGGTTGGTCGGGAAAATTTGGAGCCGAAGTTTGCAGATATGGCAAACAATTTCAGATTTTCCAAAACGACACCGATCTTTGCGACCAATCTGGCTCTGAACGAACGGCCGAAATACATTACCGAAAAAAAATACCCCGAGGTCGCCGGTTCGTTCATGCACATTGTCGGCTTGGAGGAATACGACGATCTGCGCAATTTGTTCGAAGACTGTCGCACGGGGCAGTTGCCGCGCAAGCCATTCATGAACGGCGCGACGCCGTCGTTTCACGACCCGACGCAGGCGCCTCCCGGCAAGGCCACTGCGTTTATGTGGCAGCTGGCGACTTATAATCTCTGGGGCAATCCGCAAAACTGGGACAAGGTGCGCGGCGAATGGTTCGACAAGCAGCTGGCGGTTTGGCGGCGCTTCGCTCCCAACCTGGATGAAAACAATATCCTTTCAACTGATTCAACCACGCCATTGGACATCGAACGCCACGATAGGAACATGTATTGCGGCGATTGGATGGTCGGCGAGTACGCCGGCGATCAAGCACTGGAAAATCGGCCGTTCCCAGGGTGGGGAAATTATCGCACTCCCATTGACGGCTTATATCTATGCGGCTCGTCGTGCCATCCCGGCGGAAACATTACCGGCGCGCCTGGATACAACGCCGCGCGCGTGATTGCCGAGTCGCTCGGTTTAGAAACTTGGTGGAAGCCGGTCGACCTGCGCGAACATCTTAGAGGCCTGGCGTGATCGCTTCGGAAACGGTCGCGACGAATTGCGATAAAAAGGTTCAGGGGAGTGTCATGCTGCGTCAAAGCGAAGCATTTCGAGAGTGGTTGTGCGGCTAAGCGGTCGTGTGGCGATTGTGACCGGCGGGGCGCGCCATATCGGGGCGGCTTACGCTCGAAAGTTGGCCGACGAAGGCGCAGCGGTTGTCATAGCGGACATCCTCGACGGCGAGCCGGTAGCAAACGAGATTTGTGCGGCGGGTGGCAAAGCGCTAGCGCTCAAGATCGATGTTTCCGACGACGCGGACACCCACCGAATGGCCGTGGAGACGGTGAAGGCTTTCGGACGAATCGATATTCTGGTTAATAATGCGGCGATCTTCATCAACATCCAGCGTCACCCGTTCTATGAGATCACCGCCGAAGAATGGGACCGGGTTTCGGCGGTTAACATAAAGGGCCCGTTCCTGTGCGCAAAAGCCGTCTTTCCACAGATGAAAGAGCAGAAAAGCGGCAAGATCATCAACATCTCATCCTCAACGGCGTACTGGGGTACGCCCAACTTTTTGCACTACGTCGCATCCAAAGCTGCGCTGATCGGCATGACCCGATCGCTGGCGCGCGAAGTGGGCGAGTTCGGCATATGCGTCAACGCCATCGCACCGGGTCTGGTCGAGCATGAAGGACAGAACGCGCCCAAAGCGTTGACCGAGCTGCAGCTCAAAGAGCGCTCGCTCAAACGGCTACAAACGCCAGATGATCTGATGGGCACGTTGGTATTTCTGTGCTCGGCCGACAGTGATTTCATGACCGGGCAGACAATTGTAGTGGATGGTGGAAGTATTTTTCATTGAGAACGTGACGCTGGGCACGATAGATACAACGCCTGTGGTGCTTATAATCTAGACAGCTTCGTCGCGTCCACGATTAGCATGGTGTCAGTCCGCCTGAGCGTGCCAAATGTAGATATCTTCGATGCCTTTGGCGCGACGAAACTCAGTGGTACGCGTTGGCGCCTGTGATGCTTGCTGAAACCAGCAACACGGATGTTCGGCCGAGCGCCACAAATGCGGCCATAGTCTCGATTGATCAGACCGTATTATGGCACCGTCTAATCTGGATTGCCGCTACAATCCATTGCGTGATGACCGCCGTGCTGTCCTTAAGCCGCCTATATACCAACAAGGCATCTCTTCTAGATTTGGGTGTTTTCGACCAGGCTCTCTGGACCACTCTGACTTACGGTACGCCGACGACGACAATCAATTTTCCCCATGAACTGCACAACTGGCTCGGTTTTCACTTTTCGCCGATCGTGCTCCTCATGGTTCCCGTGTACGCACTCGCCGCGCTGCCGGAACTTCTGATCCTGCTTCAATCCATTTTGATTGCTGTGACGGCGGTTCCGATTTTTTGGATTTGTCATAGACTCTCAGGACTTCCCAGCCACGCCTTCTGCTGGAGCATGTTGTATCTCCTCAATCCGTTCCTTTTGAACGCAGCTGCCTGGGATTTTCACGAGAAGAGCTTGGCGCTCCCAGCCTTTGCCATCGCTTACTATGCACTGATCGACCGACGACGGCGAGTCTTCGTCCTTATGATGGGTTGGCTGCTCTTGTGCCAGGAGCATTACGGTGCGGCGGTTCTAGGATTTGGCATTCTCTGGGCCCACCTGCATGCCGAGAGAAAAGTGGGATTCCTTGTGGCGGGTGCGGGAATCGCCATCGCAATAATCGTCGTATTCGTAGCAATGCCTGCACTAAACCCGGCCGGGACTCATCCGATGATCGAAGATGCGAATCCGGCCCTGGTCCGCTATGCGTGGTTGCGTGAGCCGCCTTCCCAGGTGCTCGCCACCGTGCTTGGCCTGCTGCCGGAATGGCTGCTCTACGTCCTGTTACTCCTTCTACCCATCGGGCGTGCGGCCATAATGGCGCCAATGTTTCTCGTGCCCGGCATGGCCGATTTTTGTGCAAACTTACTTTCGCTTAACCCGATGCCGCGAACCATATTCGCATACCACTCGATGGTGCTCGTACCGGTACTGGTTATTGCTGGGGCTCGGGCATCGGCCGTGAGTTCTCTCCCGGGTGCGGCGTTGCTTAGAATTTCGACCGTGACTACCGTACTCCTTGGGTATTTATTTATGCCGGCGCCTTTACCACTAGCCCACAACGTGTGGCAAATCGAATCCATTCATCTCAAACGAGACGGCGCAATCGGGGACATTCAACGCTTCATTGAGCCTGAAATGATAGTTTCTGCACAGGCGAACATAGGAAGTTTTTTTTCCCAGCGGCGCTTCATCTATCCGTTTCCCGCGCGACTCGACGAGGCCGATGCGGTGGTTCTTCACATCGAATATCCATATGCTGATTTTGATTATGCACCGTACGCTAACCCCTATCCCACCGAGAGCATGAGACAGGTACTCCGTGCAATGGAGCATGTGGTAAATGGTCTCGACTTTGGACTTCTTTACTGGGAACGAGGCTGGCTCCTGGCTATTCGCGGCGCGAAGGACAATGTCAGCCGGGACACGGTTCGGAGGAGAGTTGCCGAGTTCGTAGCTGAATATGATGCCAGCCGCCCGGACCGCTAACACCGGAATGTTGTAAAGATTTGCGACGTTTTGCGCACGAGTTGGCGCGCCTCGGAGTCGGAAGATCCCCAAGGTCGCGTGCGCGCCCATTATCCCGGATTGCGCAGTTGCGATTGACAGAAAGCGCGAGGCACAATCCTTCCGCAGCGAAGTCGATGGGTTTCTACCTCTGAGCAGACATCGCTCAGCGGTGCTTCGAGCGGGATGTTTTCCGGGATTTTTAGTTCGACTGCGGAATCCGGGTTTAGCATGACCAGGTTGTTCGTGATGATGAATCGTGAAACGGACCGGACCATGCATTACCGATAATCCAGCTCAATGGGAATTTGAGCGGAAAATTCGACCGCAATTGCATCGTCCGTACGGGCGATTCATGAATCGGTCGTACATGAGGGGAAATCAATTCCATGGCAAAATCCTTACGCACTTTCCTCGACGATATGCGCCGGATTTATCCCAATGAAATCGTGACGATTTCAAAGGCCGTCGATCCGCTTGCTTACGATGTGACTGCGATCGTCAAACAGCTCGGCGCGCTCAAGAGATTTCCCGTTTTGCTGTTCCAACAGCCACTCAACGCGCATGGACAGTCAAGCGGCATCAAACTCGTGATCGGCACGGAAAACACTCAGAAGAAAGTGCAGGTGGCCTTGGGTGTGCCCAAGGAGATGGATCGCGCGGAGATGGCGCGCGAGATCCTGCGCCGCGAAGCAGGAAGAATCGCGCCCATTCTCGTCGATCGGGATGCGGCGCCGGTTAAAGAAGTCATTCAGAACGGCGACGAGGTAGATCTTTACCAGTTGCCGTTGATGCGCCATCACGAGATGGATGGCGGGCCTTATATCGATATGTCGAGCGTTGCTCGGGATCGCAACAGCGGCGTCTATAACGCTTCGTATCATAGGATGGAAGTCAAGGATCGAAACCATACCGGCTTCCTGATGACCTTGCAGCATATGTGGCGCATTTTCCGCGGCTACGAAGAAGCCGCCGAAGAATGCCCGGTAGCCACGGTGATCGGCCATCATCCCGGCTATCAAATGGGCGCCTGCTATGGCGGTCCGTTCGAGATCAGCGAGTATGAAATTATCGGCGGCTATTTGCAGGAGCCGCTACGCTTGACGGCGTCGGAAACATGGGGTGAGCGTCTACTCGTTCCTGCTGATGCCGAAGTAGTCATTGAAGGCGCGTTGCTGCCGGGAAAGCGCATGGTCGAAGGTCCGTTCGGCGAGGTGAACGGCTATCTGGGCATGCAGGGGTTTCAGCAATCGGCTTGTTACGAAGTGCGGGCGATTACGCGCCGGCGGGACGCGATGCACATGTCGATTCTCACGCCCGAGGGCGACAAGCCGTGGATGGACCTGGCGCGCGAAGGCGCGTATCTGCGCCGATGCCGCGAAGCGGTGCCCAACGTTCAAGCTGTGTGTACCAGCGGCCGTCATGCGCTGTTGAATGTGTTTATCTCAATGAAAAAAATGTCCGAAGGAGATCCCGGTCGTGCGGCCGCCGCGGTTTTGACATGGGATTGGTGTAAGAACGTCTTCGTCTTCGACGAGGATATCGATGTTTACAATCCAACGGAAATTCTCTGGGCGCTGGCGACACGGGTTCAGCCCCACCGCCAAGTCTCGATCATTGGCGAAATCATGCGCGCCAGTCTCATCGATCCATCGCTGGACAGCCCCCGGTTAACCTCGGCAATGATCATCGACGCCACCCGCCCGCTCGACAGGCCGTTCTCGCCGGTGTCCCAATGTCCGGAAGAGGCTCTCGCCAGAATCCGCCTTGAAGAATATGTGCCGGTAGAGATTCTGCAGCATATTCCCGTTGACCGCACCACCTACTGGGCGTGATCGGACGAGCGATAAGGCTCATCTACTTCGTTGCGCTCGCCCGATTCGCTTCGACGTACTGACTATGTACGCCTGCGCTCATCGACCATCGCGCGACTCGCATATGAGCCTTCTTGCTCGCCCGAGGTCATACAGTGCGGTCCCGTTCAACAGTTCATAGTTTCAAACGTTCAATGACAGATTTGCTGAAGGTTACAAACGCGCCAATTGTCCCAGATGTTCAAGCGAAGAAAGCCACCGGCCCAATCTGGGTTTTAACGTTGGAACGGTTCGAACCTGCTACTGTGTCCGACGTTGAACTGTTGAACGTTTGAACCTTTGAACACTAGTAGTATAAGAAACCTGGAGGTTGATCATGCGTCTTCGAATAAGTTTCACCCTTGCGCTGCTACTTATAGCTTCATACGTCCAAGCGGCTACGCAGACGGTGATTTCATACGCCAGTTTCAATGAACGGACCGCGGGCGCTCTTCTCGTTGCTCAGGACCAGGGGTTTTTCCGCAAACAGGATCTGGACGCGCGCCTTGTGTATGTCCGCGCGGGGAACGTTGCGCTTTCGGCGTTAGCCGCAGGTGAGTCGCAATTTTATTTCGGTTCCGGCACGGGCGTTACGCTTGGCGCGGTGGCCGGCGGCTTGGACGGTGTATTCGTTGCCGGATTGGTCAATCGGCTTACCGGTACGTTCGTCGTTCATCCGCAGATCAAAACTCCCGCACAGTTGAAAGGCCGGAACATCGGCGTCCAAAGCATCGGCGGCGGCATCTGGATGATTACCATGCTGGTGTTGGATCACTGGGGCATCGAGCCCAAACGTGATGGAGTCAACTTCAGAATCGTCGGCGATGAAGCGGTTCTAGCCCAGGCGCTGGCCACCAACCTGATCGAGGGTACTTACTTGGGCTATACCTTCGGAGCGCTCATGAAGCGTCAGGGATTCAATGTGCTCGCCGATCTTGCCAGCTTGAAGATTCCCTATCAAAGCACCGGCGTCTTCGTGCGGCGGAGCTTTCTCAAATCGTCACCGGAAACGGTTGAAAAGGTGCTTCGAGCCATGACCCAGGCTACGGCATACATCGAGAAGCCGGAAAACAAGACCAGCGTCATGACCAGTCTCCATAAAGGACTGCGTTTGGCGCGATTCGAGGATGCGGAAGAAGGCTATGAGCTCATGCGGACGCTTTATGAGCGGCGCATTTATCCAAACGCCGACGGCATCCGCAATGCCATCCGCCTGCTCGGAACCAGCAACGAGAAAATTCGCCAGCTCAAAGCCGAAGACTTGGTCGACGATCGGCTCGTCCGCAAGCTAGAGAAAGAAGGTGCCTTTGAACGTTCGCGGTAAACCGATGCGGCTAGATCTCGCCGAATTTCCGGTAAAGCAGATTCACCTAGGAAAAAGGTTTCATTATGACCGCGGGATTGTGGAAGTGGATCAGCGAGCCTTGACGGATCTAATGTTGGAGGACCGACGCATCGAAGATGCATCCCTGGCGGTGGTTCATCCGGGCGAGAAAGTCCGGGTGACAGGGATCCGCGATATCGTCGAGCCACGGGTGAAAGTGGGCTGCCAAACTCAGGTGTTTCCGGGTACGTTAAGTCCGGTAGACCATGTCGGTGAGGGCACAACCCATCGTCTCTCCGGAATGGCGGTGATAGCCAGCGCTGCCTACGAGGGGACGGTCCGCGCCGGTCTGGCGGTGCAGCGAAGCGCGCTCCTGGATATGTGGGGACCGGGCGCGGATGCTTCGCGGTTTAGTTCGCTGCTCGGGCTGGTGCTGGTGATGCGCCTTAAAGAAGCGCTGTCCGATCTCGACGCGCATCAGGCGATTCAAGGCGCGGAGCTGAAGGTAGCGCGGCGACTTGCCGAACTCACCGTCAGCCACAACCCCGAAAGCACCGAAGCCTTCGATTTAAGCGCTACGCGGCCGGACTTGCCCGCGGTCGTGTTGATTCAAGGTTGTCTCACGGATAGCCATAACGTTCACTCCGGCGTGAGCTACTACGGCTTGCCGATTCGCGATTCACTGGCGACGTTTGTGCACCCCAACGAACTGCTCGACGGCGCGATTACCGTGACCGCCACTCGAGCGGTCGGCCATTTCCCGATTACTTGGGACTGGCAAAATCATCCGCTGGCGCTCGGATTGTGCCGCCAGCACGGCAAGCAGATTAATTTTCTCGGCGTGATCCTCGAACGCATTCAGTTCGACACTTTCCTGGGGAAAGAGGTGGCGGCGCATAGCGCGTCTCAGCTGGCAGCGACTCTCGGGGCCGCCGGCGCGCTGGTTGCGTGGATTGGTTCCGGCAATGCATTCGTTGAATTGATGCTGACCATTGGTGCTTGCGAACAGCGCGGCATCAAAACCGTGCTGATCACCTACGAGTTCGGTGGCAAGGACGGTGTCGATTCACCGTTGCTTTATTACCTGCCGCAGGCCGATGCGGTAGTCAGCAGTGGCAGTAGAGATCGTTGGCTCGAACTTCCCGCGCCCGAGCGTGTGGTCGGACCGTATAAGGAATTTTCGATTTTGACTTACCCCGGAGCGCCGGTTGTGCCAGCGATGGGAGAAATAACCCTGGATGCGCGCGACATGTTGATCGGCGGCGTCGATAATTGGGGAAGTCAAAGCTGGCGATGCGATGCTTACTGATCGCTTACTGCAGTTCAACCGACGCAAGCATCAAGCGGGGAGCAAACAGTATCCATTCCTGCGGATTTGGTTGAAGCATCTAAGAATCAATTTGAATGATACTGGTTCGATGATATTAGGCGAGTGAAAGGCAGGTACGACGGTGCGTAAAATGATAAAGGGCCTCGGAGTTTTAACGCTATGCCAATCATTACTGTTCATTCTTATGGCAGACACTAGCGGCGCAGCGACTATGTCAGAGGTGACGGCGAAAGTCAGCATGCTAAATCCTCAGGACAAACAAAATTTTCTCGTCAAGGGAGCTCAAAAGGAAGGCGAGCTGGTTTATTACGGAACTATTTTGGTCAATGAATTTAGCGAACTCGGCAAGGCTTTCAATGCGCGCTATCCATTCTTGAATCTAAAACACTACTACGCGCCACGCGAGGGAATCCTTAACCGCTCGCTCACCGAGGCGCGCGCCGGCAGCCATGCCGTGGACGCGATCCAGGTCGATTCGAGCTACGGCTACCAGCTTATCAATGACAATTTAGTCCATTCTTACGCCATGGCCGCTCGGGAGCGATTCTATGATGGCACCTACGATCCGAGCGGCTCGTGGCATAGCATGTATTATTTGACCACCGCGTTGGTTTACAACACAACTTTGGTCAAGGCCGAGTCGGTGCCGCAAACTTATGACGCGCTTCTCGATCCGTCGTGGAAAGGCAAACTGCTGTTCGACCCTGAAGCCGGCTACATTCTGGCAGCGATGGAGCAGGCATGGGGACGGGAGAAATCGGTGGACTATCTGACGAAGCTGCGCAAGCAGGATCTCAGCTTCAGGCGCGGCGGCGCTTTGACCACTCAGGTGGTGAGTTCAGGCGAGTATCCCATCGGCATCGCTATCAATGGCGAAACCTCCGCGGCCATCCGCGACAAGGGAGCGCCGTTGGGATTCAAAGTATTGGCGCCGAAGATCGTAAAGCCCGAGGGCCTGTTTCTCGCCAGGAACTCGCCGCACCCGCATGCGGCATTGCTTTTCGCCGATTGGGTACTATCGGAAGAGGGGCAAACAGTGTTGGCAGGCAAACTCGGGAAAGGGGTTGCGATGAAGGGAGTGCGCAGCAAATTCCAGGAATTTCAACTCCAGCCTGACTACGTGGTAACTCCCAAGCTCGGGCCTAATCTCAAAGCCTACGTCGAAGAATTTGCCAAGCTAGTCGGTGCGCGATAGGGGGCTGGTACGCTCACGACAAGGGTGTCGATCAAGGGGAGAATTCGGAGGAGCGAAGGCGCGGAGCTGAACAGCTTCAAATAATTTTATGGTGTTTGGCGGTGAAGTCAAATTATTTCCCAGGCGCTTGCTCCCGAACTTCAGTTCGCAGGCCGCCTCAAGGCAAAGGCCCATCGCCTTCGTTCCGGAGGGTTCGCCCCTTGATCGTCTTTCGTTGGTGAACTATTCACGCTAGATTATGAAACTCGATGTCGCCGAATTTCCGGTCAAGCATTTACGCCTGGGAGGGCGTTTCGCCTACCGGAACGGCACATTGGATATGGACGAAGCCGAACTGGTGGATCTGGTGCTCCAGGATCCGCGCATTACTAACGTTTCGCTCACCGCGGCCATGCCCGGGGAGAAAACCCGCATCACCGGCATTCGCGATATCGTCGAGCCGCGCTATAAGGTTTCGGGAAACGGCCAGGTCTTTCCTGGCGTTCTCGGGCCGGTGGCCGATGTGGGAGAGGGGACGACGCACCGGCTTTCAGGAATGACGGTGATTGCGGCGGCAGCGTACGAAGGCACCATCCGCGCCGGCACCACCGTGCAGCGCAGCGCCATTTTAGATATGACGGGAGCCGCAGCAGAGATCTCGCGCTTCAGCGCGCACGCGCATCTGGTGGTGAGCTTTCGCCTCGCCTCTGGCCTGGGAGAATTGGATGCGCATACCGCGATTCAATTGGCCGAATACAAAGTCGCCCGACGGCTGGCGCAAGTAACGGTTGGACTCTCGCCTGAATCGGTTCGCCGCTTCGATCTGAGCGCGGAAACTCCCGGCTTGCCCAGAGTGATGCTGGTCCAAGGCTGTATTACCGATCCGCAGCATGTTCACTCGGGAGTTGGCTACTATGGCCTGTCGCTGCGCCAATCGATGGCGACCTTCCTCCATCCCAATGAGCTCTTTGACGGCGCGATCACCGTGGACACCACTCGTTCAGGCCGCGGATACTATCCAACTACGTGGGACTGGCAGAATCATCCGCTGGTGCTGCGCCTGTACGAAGCCCATGGAAGAGATCTCAACTTTGCCGGCGTGATTTTGCAGCGCATCCGTTTCGAGACTGCGCACGGGAAAGAAGTCGGCGCGCAGAATGCTGCGCGGCTGGCGAAAATGTTTCGCGCCGACGGAGCGCTGCTGACCTGGATCGGCGGCGGCAATGCTTTCGTCGATGTCATGCTGACGGTGCAGGCGTGCGAGCGTAATGGAATCAAAACGGTGTTGGTGACCTATGAACATGGCGGCAAGGAAGGCCGCGATAGCCCGCTGCTTTTCTATTTGCCGGAAGCCGATGGCGTGGTCACGACCGGCAGCTTGGATCGCGGCGTCGAGCTCCCGGCGATGGACAAAGTACTCGGTCCGTACGACGAGATCAAAGTATTATCCTATCCGGGCGTGCCTGCGAGTCCAGCCCGCGGTGCTCTGTCGCTGGAGGGAAGGGATGTGATCATCGGTGGAGCCGATATTTGGGGCGAGCAGGGATGGGTATGCAGGGATTACTAGCAAGATGCTGAAAAAGACTCATACGCGTCGTTGCGCTCGCACGACTCGCTTCAACGTACTGAAGCGTACGCCTCAGCTCATCGAACTTCGCGCGCCTTGCCTTTGAGGTCTTTTTGAGCATCTTGCAAGAGATAATCCCGTAACTGGAGCGAAGGAGCCAGCCTTTCGGCCGCGGCCGCGGCTATCGATGAATACGCGAAAGATGATAGGGTGCTTCTATTTAACGGGTCGTTGCAAAGGAGGATTTCCTGATGACCACAATCGTCCATGTCGTTAATCAGTTCTTTGCCGGGTTTGGAGGCGAAGAGAAGGCGGGCATGTCTGTCGGCATGATCGAAGAGGCCGCCGGCGCGGCGCGCGGGCTGCAGTCACAGCTCGGCGCTGACACCAAGGTCGCATGCACGATCTATTATGGGGACAACTACTTTCACGATCATAGTGAGGAAGCCCTCAAGGCAATCCTCGAAGCGGTTCGCTCTCAGGGAGCGCAAGCGCTAGTCGCCGGTCCGGCGTTTAATTCCGGACGTTACGGCATGAGCTGCATCGAGATTTGTCACGCCGTTGCCACGACATTGGAAATTCCCTGCGTCACCGCAATGCACGAAGAAAATCCAGCCATCGGCACTTATCGCGACCTGGCCGATCCTCGGGTTTTCTGTTTACCGACAACAGAGACCGCCGCCGGCATGACCGATGCGCTCAAGGCGGTGGCGAAATTTGTCTCTCGCCTGGCTCGAGGCGAGACCATCGGGCCGGCGTTGCAGGAAGGTTACTTGAGCCGCGGTATCCGGCGTTTGGAAAAAACTGATCGGAGCGGCGCCGATCGCGCCATCGATATGTTGCTGAAAAAGATCAATCATGAGCCCTTCACTACTGAAGTGCCGATGGAGGCCTGGGACGATATCGCGCCGGCTCCGCCTCTCGATAATTTAAAAGCCCGCAACATTGCCGTCATCACCACCAGCGGCGTCGTTCCCTGGGGCAATCCGGATCGGTTCAAAACCTACCGCAACACCCACTGGCGTAAATACAACATTGCCGAGCTCAAAGAGCTTGAACCGGGAAAATGGGAAGCTGTTCACGGCGGCTATAATGTCGCCTACATGAACAAGAATCCGCACTATGGCGTGCCGCTGGATGCGCTTCGGTCGTTAGAATCGGAAGGGGTGATCGGCGCCGGCAAACTGTATCCGGCGTATTACGTTATTCCAGGCAATCAGGGCTCCCCCGCGGTGATGCGCCGCGTCGGCCAGGAAATTGCCGCCGATCTGAAGAAGGACAATGTCGAGGGCGTGCTCTTTGTCGCCACGTGAGGGACTTGTAGTCGCAGCGGCGCTGTGATGAGCAAAGAACTCGAGAAGGCGGGACTTCCGGTAGCCTTGGTAAGCGCGATGTATCCGGTGGCGGAGCAGGTACGGGCCAACCGGATCGTTAAAGGCGTCAGCATACCTCATCCTTGCGGCGATCCGAGCCTGCCGCAAGATCTCGATGCGCGGCTGCGGCGCGAGATCGTTCAGACCGCGTTGAAAGCGCTGGAATCCGAAGTCACGGGACCGACGCTATTTACCCCGAATATGGCGGTGAGCGGGTAAGCAAGCATGCGACTCGAACTGGCTGATTACCCGGTCAAAGAGATCCGTCTGGGCCGGACATTTGAATACCGCGCCGGAACGCTCGCGATCGATCAACCTGCGCTGGAGGAAATAATCCTGCGTGACGGGCGAATCGCCGAAGCATCCTTGGCTGTGGTTTGTCCTGGCGACAAGGTGCGCATCACCGGTATTCGCGACATCGTTGAGCCCCGGGTGAAAGTTAGCGGCAACGGTCAGGTGTTTCCCGGGATACTCGGACCGGTGGAAGCGGTCGGCGCCGGTCGCACCCATCGCTTATCCGGCATGGCTGTGATCGCGACGGCGGCGTACGAGGGAACCGTTAGAGCCGGACTGGGCGTGCAGCGAAGCGCCCTCCTCGATACATGGGGAGCGGGCGCGGCGGCGTCAAAATTTGGCGGCCTTTCGCATCTGGTGTTGATCATGAAGCTGCGCGATGGGCTTTCGGAACTCGATGCGCACACGGCAATTCAAACCGCTGAGTTCCAAGTTGCCCGCCGTGTTGCCGAGACGACCATCGGCATTGAGGCCGAGAACGTAGAGGTTTTCGATCTCAGCCAAAGGCATGCGGATTTGCCGAACGTGGTCTTGGTTCAAGGCTGTTTGACCGACGATCATCATGTTCATTCAGGTGTGAGCTATTACGGTCTGCCGATACGAGAATCGCTCTCGACCGTGGTTCATCCCAACGAGTTGCTCGACTGTGCCATGGCAGTCAATGCCACCCGCGGCATCGGTTATTTTCCGATTACCTGGGATTGGCAGAATCATCCTCTGGTGCTGGCGCTTTACCGCGATCACGGCCGGCGCTTGAATTTCAGCGGTATGATTTTGCAACGCATTCGTTACGAGACTTTTCATGGCAAGGAAGTGATCGCCCAAAACGCCGCGCAACTGGCGGCGACTCTTGGTGCGCAGGGGGCGATCGTGGCCTGGCTAGGTTCCGGTAACGCCTTCGTGGACGTGATGCTGACGGTGCGCGCGTGTGAACTGCGCGGGATCGCCACGGTGCTGGTAACCTATGAGTACGGCGGCAAGGACGGAGTTGATTCGCCGCTGCTGTTCTATGTTCCAGAAGCCGACGCCGTGGTAAGCACTGGGAGCCGCGACCGCTGGTTGGAGCTGCCCGAAGCCCAACGTCTGGTCGGCCCGTACGACCGGGTGCAGATTCTCAGCTACCCTGGCGCGCCGGTGGCGCAGGCCGAAGGAAAACTCACCTTTGACGCGCGCGATATGGTGATTGGCGGTGTCGATAATTGGGGTAAGGAATGCTGGATCTGCAATGCCTACTAGCAAGCTGCTGAAAATGACTCATAGGTGTCGTTGCGCTCGCGCGACTCGCTTCGACGTACTGAAACGTACGCCTCAGCTCATCGGACTTCGCGCGCCTTACCTCTGAGGTCTTTTTGAGCAGCTTGCAAGACCCATTTTTCACCAGGCTGTTAGCCCGGAACAATCGTGAGAGCGATCTTCGTCTCTTAACGTTCTTCTGCGGGCTCGCCTCTTGATCGGCAGCCTCATACTTTATACATCCTGAAGAGCAGCTATGTCGAATTTTTCACCTGTGATAAAAGCAGCCTGCAGCGTCCTGATCCATACCCCGGGTCTGACACGGTATGGGTCAAAACCGCAACGGGAAATTGCCGCCAATCCGGCGCGTCTCGCGGACTTGAACCGAAGTCTTAGGTCCTTTCAGCAAGCGCAGGGCTACTTGCCCAATGAGGTTTTCATCGGTCAACAAGCGCCTGAGAAACTATGGTTAGTCAGCCGACCGTGGTTCGGAGAGCATGCGATACTCACCGAGGAGCGAAAAACCTTCGGCAGCATCGTCGACGAAAAACTCTTTCTCGCTCTGCTCGCGCTGGCGGATCCGTTCAAACATGTTGCCTTGCTCGACCGTTTCTGGGATGAGATTGCCGCGCCTCTGCAGCAATCGACCGTTTGCAGATCGCTTGCAACGACTGCTCCGAATCTTATGGACTCAAACAAGCTGAAGTCGATCATCGCTCAAGGTGACGGCCTGCAGCTGTTTATTGGCAGTGAGCTCGAACCGGTGGGCTGGATCGCCAACGGGCATCACGAAGATGAGTCGCTATCTGCGACGGTGTTGTTGGAGAATCTCTGCGGCAAGGTCTCGGCGGCTTTGTCGCTTGAGGAAATCTTTGCCGGAAACCCGGGCCTGAAGAAGCAAGAGGTCGATTTTGTATTGGGCTGTTCGGAAGAGGCCGTCGGCGACCGTTATCAGCGCGGCGGCGGCAATTTAGCCAAAGCGATCGCCGAGTTTTCCGGTTGTGAGATGGCTTCCGGTTTCGATGTTAAAGATTTTTGCGCCGCGCCGATTCCGGCGATGGTCACCGCCGCCGCGCTCGTGCAAAGCGGTGTCGCGGAAAATATCATTGTTGTCGGTGGATCGTCTCTGCCCAAGCTCGGCATGAAGTTTCTCTACCATCTTGAAAAAAACATTCCGGTGTTGGAAGACATGCAGGCGGCAGTTGCGGTCTGGGTTGGCCGGGATGACGGCAAAAGCCCGATTATCAATCTGGCCGGCGTCGGCCGTCATCCGGTATCGGCCGGCGCGTCATTGGATCAGCAGCTGAAATCACTGGTTGTCGACCCGCTGAACCGGCTAGAGCTGGGCGTGCCGGCGATCGATAAATTTGTCACCGAATTGCACAATCCGGAGATCACCTTGCCGGCGAACGGCGGCGACGTTGCGGAGCGAAATTACCGGATGCTCGGGGCCGTCCTGGTCAAGGCGGGCAAGCTGGCAAAAAACGATCTTGCGGCATTCATGAAAGAAAAGGGATTGCCCGGCTATGCGCCAACCCAGGGCCATATCGCCTCGGCGCTGGCTTATGTGCCGCATGCCGTCCAAGAACTAACCCAGGGACAATTCAAGCGCTGTTTTCTTTTTGCCCGAGCCAGTTTATTTTTGGGGCAGATGACCCAGCTCAGCGATGGCATGTCGGTGCTATTGGAACGGCAGCCATAAAAAATGAAATGGGGCATGTTGGCGAGATGAGAGCGACAGTGACAGCCCGCCAAAACGGCATGTCGGTGCTATTGGAACGGCAGCCATAAAGATGAAATCGGCATGTTGGCGAGGTGAGCGACAGTGATAACAAATGAAATGACATGTTGATTATGTTGGACGGCAGGGATAACAAGGATCAATTTCCAAGCTAAGTCGGATTGAAAGGGAACTGATGGAACTTCGAGGCAAGAAAATCGCAATTCTCGGCGAACGCGATGGCGTGCCGGCCCATACCATCGAACAGGCTATCGAGAATCTGGGTGCCGAGGTAGTCTACGCGACCACTCAGTGCTTTGTTTGAACTGCCGCCGGCGCGGTGGACCTTGAGGTTCAAGGTCGAGTCAAACAGCTTGCAGAAGAGTACGGTGCGGATGATCTCGTCGTGCTACTCGGCGCGCCCAACGTCGATGCGGCGCGCGTGCAGTTCGAAACCATGACCCGCGGCGATCCGACCTATGCCGGGCCGCTCGGTGGCGTCGAATTGGGTTTAGGCGTGTATCACGTCTTCGAGCCGGAAGTGAAGGCGATCATAGATCCTGATCGTTACAGTGACCTGATCGAGACCCTGGAACTGGGTCTTGAAGCCGACGCGATTGTCGAGGCGATTCAACAATCTCGGGCCGGGGAAAATCGATAGCAGAAGCCAGTGGTCGGACAGGTTCAGCGATCGAGAAGGCCTGACAGCGCAGCCGAAGGAGATCGCCGAAACGAAGAGAATCTCAGATTAATCCGGAATCGACCGCTCCATCAGAAAACGACGAGCTAATTTGATTCGAAAAAAGAGGCAGAAACCCAAAGCGTTATAGTAGCTAGCCGTTTCGCGGGCAAAGAACTCAGAAAACCCTGGGGATGAAATGACTTACTCCATCCCATCCATTTTTAACCTTAAATTCTTTAAGATATTCATCTAGCAGGAACTGCGCTTCCTCTTCCGAAATAATTCCTTTTTTCTTCGCCGACGCTATCGTCTTGCCCCAAATGCGCATTTCCAGCTCTTTCCTATTCACCTTAACCCTCCAAGTTGAGAATCCAAATTAGTTAGCAATTTTTTGCTAGAAAGCCAAGCGCAAAAATCCTGTCTCGGCGGCCAGTCTTGACGGGATAGCTCTCGAGGCAGGTGATAAACCCGATCTATGTTCCCGTTGCCCACAAGCATATCGATTCAGTGTGAAGGACCACAGAATCATGGCTCCTTCCGCTTATTCCCATTCTTGCGATTGGAGCTTAGCTCAACGTGACTCATATTGGTGGAATTCACGGGCGTTTCTCAGGCAAAAAAGCTATACTTGCGGCGTAGTTGAGAGTATCTATCTTAACTGAAGAATTTCCAGCGGAACATGCCTGCTTTAATGTGGCGGGGAGACCGATTGGCGCGGAGAAGATGATAGCACTGCGTCGGCCGACATTGGACTACGATCGCCGACACGGATGAGGTGAAATGACATGGCGCACCATGCGTTTGTCGCGATGCCCTTTGGCATCAAGGAAGATATTGACTTCAATGCGGTATTTCGTGAGTTGATCAAACCGGCTTTGGAAGGCGGCGGGCTTTGAAGTATTTCGCGCCGACGAAGAGATGCGGGCCGGCAATATCCGCACGGATATGTTCCAGGAACTGCTGCTCGCGGATCTGGTGGTCGCCGACTTGTCCATTGACAATCCCAACGTCTGGTACGAACTTGGCGTGCGCCATGCGCTCAGGAAGCGGGGCGTGATTCAGATTACCTGCCGGCGCGATCAAACGCCCTTCGATGTTCTTACTGAACGTTCGGTTCGTTACCGAATCGCCAAAAACACCCCGGCCGCAGCGATTCCCGATCCGCAGTACCTCGAGGATGACAAGAAAAATTTAGCCGAGGTCGCTATTCATACGATCAATGCCTGGTATGGACGCAAGGTGAGTCCAGTCTATCATCTGCTACGCTATTTGGACGAGCCTGATTGGAAGTCTCTCCGGGTCGAAGAAGCCAAAGAGTTTTGGGAACAATATGAAGGATGGGCGGACCGGATCGACATAGCCAGGAGAGGCAATCGTCCTGGCGATATTCTTGTTCTAGCCGGCGAGGCGCCTACTCGCGTTTTTCACCTTGAGGCACTCCAGAAGGCCGGCCGGGCGCTGCTTTCAGTGGGCCAATTCAAGTTGGCTCTGGCACAGTATGAAGAGGCGCTGGCGATCCGACCTAGAGATTTAGAGAGTCGCCGGCAGAAGTGCCTATTACTCGGCCGGCTAAAAAAGCATGACGATGCCAAAGAGTGCATCGAAGATTTGATCGATGAATTCCCTCAAGATGCCGAGAGTTGGGCGATGCGCGGGCGCGTGGAAAAAGACGCGTGGGTGGATTGCTGGAAGCAGCGACGGAAGCTCTGTCGTCGATATGCGCCGGGAAGCTGAGAGCGAAAGCGCAACCCTATGCGAAGCGATCAACGCATACTCCACCGGATTCCGCAAAGATCCGGCGCACTACTACTCAGGAATCAATGCCGTGACCTTGCTGCATTTGTTGGCTCACCTGTCGGCCGATGAGCTGAAAGCCGATGTGCTGCGCACGGAAATGGAAGGCGGCGTGCGCTGGGCGATCCGTGGCGCGCTGGAGAGAAATCCCAAAGATTACTGGGCGCGCATCAGCTTAGCCGAATTGGAAGTTTTGGTGGGGACGAAGCCAGCGGTCGATGCGGCATACAAGAACGCCGTCGCGGTAGCTGATAAGGATTGGTTCAAACTCAATTCATCACGCCAGCAGCTCGAGCTGCTGGGACTTTTGGGTTTTCGTCCGGAGGAAGTTGAAGCTGCACTGGCGGTTCTCGATCGCGCGTTAAGCCGGCTCAATCCGCCAGATAAGACCTGGGCGCCACGACAGGTTTTGCTATTCAGCGGTCATATGATCGATGCTCCGGACCGGCCCGAGCCGCGATTTCCTGCCGATAAAGAGAAAATCGCCGCGGCGGCGATAGCGGCTACCCTGGAAAAGTTGGACGCGGGGGCGGCGGACCTGGCTCTCTGCGGCGGCGCATGCGGCGGCGACCTGTTGTTTGCCGAAGCTGCCCTTCAGCGCGGAGTCAAACTCGAATTACGATTAGCCTTGGACGAGCCGACGTTTTTGCGGAAGTCGGTCTCCTTCGCTCCGGGCAACTGGACGGAACGCTACTTCAAAGTTAAAGCTCATCCAAATACCACAACGTTGGTGATGCCCGAAGTGCTAGGACCGCTACCCGCGGCAGCAAACCCGTTCGCGCGGCTAAACCTTTGGCAGCTTTACACTTCGCTGGCATGGGGGCCAGAGAAGGTGCGCTTTGTTTGTCTTTGGAACCGCAGCGGCGGCGATGGCCCCGGCGGCACCCAGCATATGTTTGAGACCGTGCAGAAGTATTCAGGCAGGGTTTATGTGATCGACACAACGACTTTGTGGTGATGGGAGATCGGCAATGAGTTTGGCGGATAAAATCAAAGCCATAGGACCAAAGAAAATATTAGCGCTGGACGGCGGCGGCATTCGCGGCATTTTGACCGTGGAAGTGCTGGCGAAGATAGAACATATGCTGCGACACAATTTAGGGCGGGGCAACGATTTTGTGCTGGCGGATTATTTCGATTTTTTTGCCGGCACCAGCACCGGCGCGATCATTGCCGCCTGTCTCTCCTGGCGAATGAGCATCGATCGTATTCGTGACTTTTACCTGCAAAACGGCCGGGAGATGTTCGATAAAGCGTCATTACTGAATCGCTACTACCGGCATAAATTCGAAGATCAAAAACTCTCTGCCCGGCTGCGCCAGGAGTTTGGCGCCGATACCACCCTGGGGAGTGAAAAGATCGACGGGTTGCTGATGATGGTCATGCGCAACGCTTCGACCGATTCACCTTGGCCGATATCGAATAATCCACGCGCCAAATACAACGATTGCGCGCGCGCGGATTGCAACCTGAATTTGCCGCTGTGGCAGTTGGTTCGGGCCAGTACCGCCGCGCCAACCTATTTTCCGCCCGAAGTGGTGCGGGTCGGACAGAAGGAATTCATCTTTGTCGATGGCGGTATCACGATGTACAACAACCCGGCGTTCCAGGCCTTCCTGATGGCTACGGTGGAAGCGTTTAATCTGAACTGGCCGGTGGGCGAAGATAATCTGCTCGTTGTATCGGTTGGGACCGGAACGAGCCCGGACGCAAACGCCGACCTGCGGCCGGATGAAATGAACGTGCTTTACAACGCCAGCTCGATACCCTCGGCATTAATGGCAGCGGCGCTGAACGAGCAGGATTTTCTATGCAGAGTATTTGGTAAATGCCTGGCCGGAGATCCGCTGGATCGCGAAGTCGGCAATATGATCGGCACGAGAGGCCCTGTCCAACCAAGGCTTTTTACCTATCTGCGGTACAATGCCGAGTTGACGCGGCACGGGCTGGATGGTCTCGGACTTCCGGATGTCGAGCCCAAGAACGTGCAGCAACTTGACTCCATCGAGTATATTGCCGATCTCCAGGCCGTTGGGTCAGCGGTGGCGGACAGAAAAGTTTCTTTCGATCATTTTGCCGGCTTTTGCTAACACTCTAAAACCTAGCTGCTCGCAGTTACCGTCGATAGCTCGCATTTGAAGATAGCGCGTGGAAAGCTGTGCAGCCTTTTTTCTGCCAGCCCAGAATATCAAATCAACGCTGAGCGTTCGGCTGCTCTCCTTGACGGTCCAAATCACAGCAGCTATTCTCCGGGACATTCATGGCATTTAATTAGTCAGGTTTCTTGAAGCATTCACAGCGCTATTTATGGACCAAGAAATCGTCGCTCGCCTTAAGCAGCGCATCGCCAACCAAGGACTCGACGCGCTGATCGCAATCTCTCCCGAAAACGTAACCTATGTCTCCGGATTTGTGGTGCCCTCGCAATCGTTGATGCGCTGGCGTCACGCGATCTGTATAGTCACCTGTGATGGGCAGCTAACCATGGTCGCCATTGACATGGAAGCGAGCACGGTCAAAGCGCACGCGGACATCGATGATTTGCGTATTTATCGCGAGTTCAGCGATGATCCGATGGAGAAACTAGCGGAGGCGTTAACCGATCTTGATCTCGCTAGAGGTAATCTCGCCATCGAAATGGAATATCTACCGGCTAAAGATTTCGCTACTCTGCAGAGACTTCTTCCTAATGCTCGCTGGAGCGCGGGCGATGCGATCTTTAATAAGGCCCGTCAGATAAAAACAGCCGGTGAGCTTTCGCTCCTAAGATCACTCAGTAAGCTGACGGACAAGGCGATTGGCGATACCTTGGTGCGGGCCAACCCCGGTATCAGCGAGCTAGAGCTAGCCGGCCGACTACTGACCGAACTGTTTGCCGGCGGCGCAGAAAACTACAAGCTCATGATCATCGCGTCCGGCGAACGCAGCCAATTCCCCAACGTTGGACCTACTGAACGCAAGCTGCAAAAAGGCGATCTGATTCGCATGGAAATCTTCGGCCAGAAGAATGGCTATTTGGCCGGAGTGTGCCGCACCGCTGTGGTCGGGCAGGCAACTTCCGAGCAGCAGAAAATCTGGGCCAACTTGATTGAATGCAAATATCTGGTGATGGATTTGATCAAGCCCGGCGCTCGCTGCAAGGATATTTACCAAAGCTTCCTGGCGAAGTTTAGCGAATTGGGTTTCGACCCGATCAGCTTCGTCGCCCATGGCATCGGCCTGCATCTCCACGAGGAGCCCTATATGGGCCGTTACGGCGACGAGATTGTCGAAGCCGGAATGGTCGGAGCTTTCGAACCGTTGGTTTATATTACCGGACGCTTCGGCATGCAAAACAAGGATATGTTTTGCGTTTCCGAAAAAGGTTGCGAGTTGCTATCCGATTACACACCGGCGGACACGTTGTTAAGAGTCGGTTGAGAAGCATGAAGATTACGTTTATAGAGACGATCCCGATTCGCCTGCCGACGCGCAGGGTGCACCAGTGGGCCAGTCTGACGACACCCATTGGTGTCTACGTGATCATCAAATTGCACACCGACGATGGTTTGGTCGGGCTCGGTGAAGCGCCGGTGCTGAAGGATTGGGGCGGTGATTATGGCAGGTATTTCGGGGAAACGCCGCAGACCACGATTCACATCATCAATGATATTCTCGCGCCGGCATTGAAAGACCAAGATCCGCGCCGCTTCGAAGCGATCCATGCTCTCATGGACAAAGCCGTCAAAGGATATCCTTATTGTAAAGCGGCTATCGATGCCGCGCTTTACGATGTCGTCGGCAAAGCTCTGAACGTTCCTGCGTACCAGCTGCTCGGTGGTTGTTTTCGCGAGCGGGTCAGCATCGCGCACAGTCTGGGGCTGATGGAAATCGACAAGGCCGTAGAGGAAGCGATTCAGGCCAAAGCCGAAGGCGTCAAGACGATCAAGCTCAAAGGCGGCATCGATCATGAGCGGGACGTCGAGCTGGTTAAGCAGATCAGAAAAGCCATTGGTCCCGATTTGCATATCTGCGTCGATGCCAATCAGGGTTATCCCACCGTCAAGATGGCGGTTAGAATAATCAAAGCGATGGAAGAATACGATCTCTTCTACATGGAGCAACCGGTGCAGGGCATCGATCACATGGCCGAAGTTGCGCGCCGCGTCAACACACCGATCATGGCCGATGAAAGCGCCTGGACAGCGCAAGACGTGCTCGAGATTGTTCATAAGAAGGCGGCCGATATCATTTCGATTTACACAACCAAGCCGGGCGGAATGTTCAAAGCTAAAAAGGTTGCCGCCGTTGCTGAAGCCGCGGGATTGCCTTGCAATGTAAACGGATCAGTAGAAACGGGAGTCGGTAACGCAGCCAATCTGCACTTGGCCGCATCGACCGGGATTGTTACATACGGCTGTGTGGTGCCGGTTTCTTCGCCCAAGGAGAAAGCGAAAAAAGGGATCGCAGGAATTTATTACCAGGACGACATCATCAGCGAACCGTTCGCTTTCGACAATGGCGATATCATTGTTTCACCTAAACCGGGGCTGGGCATCGCACTGGATGAAGACAAACTGGAACACTATCGAATCAAGTCCTAATTAGCAGATTCCAACGAGCTCGAGTAATTTTAGACATTTCCTGGTCTAAGTTCTTAGAATATTCGTGCCTCAAGCACATTCGTGACGTATGGCAATTCGTAAAATCGCCGTCCTGGGCGCAGGCAATGGCGGGTGCGCAGCGGCGGCTGATTTGACGCTTGCGCGGCTACGAAGTTCGGCTATTTTCCCGGTCCGATGCGACCCTGCTGCCGATTATCAAGCAGGGTGGTATCACGCTTTCAGAGGCCGGCGAGGAAAAGTTTGCCGCTCCCTATTTTCACAGCCCGCATATTGTCCCGGTTATCGAAGGCGTGGACCTGATTATTGTTGCAGCGCCGGCGGTTGCGCATGAATATCTGGCGCAAAGCATGGCAGCACATTTACAGAGACGGCCAATCGTATTCTCTTAAATCCCGGCCATACTGGAGGCTCGCTGCATTTTGCCAACATTCTGCGACGGTGCGGTAATAAAGCCACTGTCAGACTTTGCGAGACTGTGACCCTGACCTATATTTGCCGCATGGTGAAACCGGCCCACGTGGAAATCTATCGGCGCACAACGAATCTGCGCTGCGCCGCTTTTCCCGCAGCGAACACCGACGATTTGATCGGCGAAATTCAGAGTATTTACCCCAATGTTACAGTTGCTCAGAACGTGCTTGAAACGGGTTTGTCGAACATCAACGCCATCATGCATCCGGCGGGAATGCTCGGCAACGTGGGTTGGATCGAAAACACCGCTGGTAATTTTCTGTATTACCGCGAAGGAGTAACCCCGGCGATCGCGGCGTGGATTGAAGAGGTCGATAAGGAGCGCTTGCAGATTGTTAAGAGCCTCGGGCTTAAAGCCGACACCTTTCATCGATATCTTTTATCAAGCTGGGCTGACTTCGGCTGAAGCACGGGCCAGCGGTTCCATTTATCGCGCGATTCATGAAAGTGAGCCTAACTTCAAGATCAAGTCCCCGGCGTGCCTTGATCACCGTTACCTTCATGAAGACGTTGGATACGGCTTGGTGCCGATGGCCGAAATTGGCCGGCTCTTTGGTATTGTAACTCCGGTGATGAACTCGTTGATCAGGCTGGCTTCAGTGGCTAATGGAATCGATTACTCAAGAGAAGGTTTAACTTTAGAAAAAATCGGGCTTGCGCATATCACGGCGGAAACCGTGCCGGTTATTTTGCAGAATGGGTTTTAGCAGTTCTAACCGATAATCCGAAGCAATGACACGAGGCATGCGAACTTATGAAGGCTCTAAAAAGGGAAGGTGGCTTTATGCGGTTGGGCTTATGCTTTGACGGATTCTATTCAATTCAGGAGATGATCGAACTCGCCCGGCTCGCCGATGAGGCTAGCATGGAGTCGCTTTGGATGTCCGACCATCTCTGCTTTCAGAGATTCGCTAACGACCTCGATGGCTCTGCTCGCCTCGACTCAACGGATCAAGGTCGCGCCCGCGCCGGTGAGTCCATATTCGCGCGCGCCGATCATCTCCGCCATGTCGCTGGCTACGATGGAGGAATTTGCGCCAGGGAGGGTGATTGCCAGCCCGGGAACTGGAAATGCCGCCGCACTGAAAGAAGCCGGCATCGAGTCGCCCCGCCCTTTGAAAACGATGCGTGAATACGTCGACATCCTTCGTCGATTGTTGAAGGGAGATTCGGTTGATTATAAAGGCGAGATGTTTCGGCTGAACGGTCCAAAGATGGGGTTGGTGCCGTCGACGGCAATTCCAATGTATGTCACTGCGGTGCGGCCTCGAATGCTTCAGCTGGCGGGTGAAATCGGCGATGGCGTCTTGCTTTCGGGCGGGTGCTCTCCGGCATATATCACGCGGTGCATTACCGAAATCCGATGCGGCGCGGCGAAAGCCGGCAAATCGGTCAACCAGGTCGATGTAGCGGGTTTTATCACTGCGGCAGTTTCAGAGAATCCGCGTGAGGCTATCGACGCCAACAAGCTTTTTCTCGCATATATCTTTCGCAACACTCACCACGCCGAGAACATTCGGCTCGGCGGCGGCAAAGTCGACCAGGAGGGATTGGCCGCAGCGGTGGGCAGGCGAGATTGGGATGGGGCGAAGAAATATATCGCCGACGAGGTGGTTTTTGCCCACTCTGTAGCCGGGACTACGGCACAATGCGGCAAACAGTTGGAGGGATTTGTCAAAGCGGGCCTGAATCTGCCGGTTCTATTACCTATGGGCACCCAAGCAATGAGAAAAAGCGTTGTCCGCATGGCTTCGGCGATAGTCGCCTAATTCCGAGCTTGCTTGAGGATCGCTCTATAATATTCAAAGGATTTCAGGGTTCTCTTCGGTCCGATAGGCCGAATCCACTTCAGCGGCAGTGAGCGATAAAACCTTTACTTCGATTTTGATATGTATCTTCATTATGGCTTTCAGGGACTGCTGCGACCTTGAGAGATGGCATGGCTGAGCCAAGTGCCACGAATAATGAAGCAATGAATCACCGCTTTTCTTGACTTAGAGGCTTCCGATATATACTTATTACCCCTGCTTAATCGTTCTCACTAATAAGGAGGTTCCATGGGTTGGAAAATAAGCCTGAGTGTCATTCCGATAATAGCTTGGCTGTCGGCCGGCAATGCGGTGGCGCAGCAACCAAACATCGAGGCCGCCAAGAAAGAAGGCAGAGTCGTTGTGTATGGGGCCCAGGTTCCTCAGGCCATGAAACCGCTCCATGCGGCATTTGAGAAAAAATACGGCATCTCGGTTGAATACTGGCGCGGCTCGTCGACAGGGGTATCGGAACGGGCGCTCACCGAATGGCGCGCCGGCAAACCCGGCTTCGATGTCGTCGAAGGCAATCGCGGTGTTCAGCTGATCATGCGCGACGACGGACTGTTCCAGAAGTACGTGCCGCCGTCATCGGAAAAGTTTCCCGCGCAGTTCAAAGAGAAAGATGGCATGATCACCCCTTGGCGGGTCCTTCCCATCAGCATCCTGTACAATACCGACATGGTAAAGCCGGGCGATTTGCCGAAAACATTCGACGATCTTGCGACTGCCAAATGGACCGGCAAGATTACCATGCCCGATCCCACGCGCCACACCACCACGGCGCAATTTTTGTGGAATCTTAAAGAGTTCAAAGGAGACAAATGGTTGGATCTGGTCAAAGCGTTGGCCAACCAAAGACCTCTGCTTGTCGAATCCCTGGCGCCGGTGACGACCACCATCATCAAGGGCGAGGCTCCGGTGGGCATCACCTACATCAAATATGTCAAACAGTACAAAGGTCCGGTGGGTTACGTATTAATGGACAAGTATTTGAGCGATCCGAACTATATGAGCCTGAGTGCCAAGGCGGCCAATCCAAACGCGGCTAAGCTCTATATCGAATTCATCACTTCGGCCGATGGTCAAAAGCTGGTGGCCGAGGAAGGGGAGTTCGTGCTCTATCCCGGAGTGTTACCACCCATCAAGGATGCGGAAAAGGTCGCTCCCAATTTGATCTTCATGGATAATCCGTCCGAGGACGAATTCAAGAAGCTGATGACCGGTACCTTCCGGGAGATCTTTTTCAAGAAGTAACCAGGCATTTGCTTGTACGATGAGGGAGAGAGGGCTGGCCCTGCGTGAAGCGTTGCGAGGCCCGCCCTCTTCCTATTTATGAGTACCGTCAAAGGTAACGCCTTAACAGATTCCTCAACTCGGAGTCGGCTCTTGGATCGGCCCCTCCGCGCTTTTCGGAAAAATCCGGAGCTCGGGGTGGTTATGGTAGTCGGGATCGTCATCGCTTACCTGAGCTTGTCACCCACCCTGATGCTGTTCTACGGCAGCTTCCGCAGCACACCGTTGGGCGTGCCGGGCGACTTCACTCTCGGCCACTATATTGGCGCCTACACGGATGCGCAGACCTATCAGCTGCTTTTGAACTCATTTGTATTTGCCAGCGGTTCGGCCATACTTTCGACCGTGCTGGCAGCCACCCTGGCATGGATTTCGATACGCACCAATGCGCCGTTCAGAAGAGTTTTTGAGCTGACGGCGATTGTGCCGAACGTCTTTCCGCCCGTTATGCTGGCGGTATCGTGGACCGTTCTGCTGAGTCCGCGCACGGGTCTGATCAACCGCGTGCTGATGGACGTATTCGGTCTCGCCGACGCGCCGTTAAATGTGTACTCGATCTGGGGCATGGTGTACGTCGAAGCATTGATCACGACGCCGTTGGCGTTTTTGCTGATCTCAGCGTCGCTCTATTCCATGGATCCGTCGCTGGAGGAATCGGCGCGCGTCGCTGGATCGACGAATATGCAAACCGCCCGGCGGATTACATTTCCGATCATTCGTCCGGCGTTGCTGGCGGCAACGATGCTCAATTTTGTTCGCGCTATCGAGAGCTTCGATACGCCGGCGATTATAGCCCTGCCGGCACGCATCGAAGTGTTCACCACCAAGATCTACCGCGAGGCGGTGGGCGCGTTCCCGCCGAACCAGAATCTGGCGGCGGCGTATGCGGTCTCGCTGCTGATTATCACAATGCTTTTCGTCTACTTCTATCGCCGTCTCACGATGCGCTCGGAACGCTACGTTACGGTCACCGGACGCGGCTACCGGCCAACCATCATCGATCTCGGAAAATGGCGCTTACGGCGCATCGGTGCTCGCCGGTTTGATCCTCATACTGATCGTCGTTTTACCGCTTCTTGTAATGATCTACGTTTCTTTCGTCTCCTATGTTCATGTGCCGAGCGCCAAGACCTGGGAGCTGTTAACCCTGGATAACTATCGGTCCAATTTCGGTGATACGCGAACTTACCGGGCGTTTCAAAATAGTATTTTTCTCGCGGTAGGCGGCGCGACGTTGTGCATGCTGATCGCGTCATTGACCGCCTGGGTGACGACGAAAAGCCGGACCGCCGGGCGCGGCGTGATCGAAGCGTTGACGTTCATACCGTGGGCCTTCCCCGGAACAGCGCTGGCCATTGGCCTGCTCTGGACCTATGTCTATATGCCGCTGCCCATATACGGGACTTTGTGGATCCTCATGATCGCCTATATCACCCGATTCTTGCCGTACGGCTTGCGCACGATGACCAGCACGATTGTTCAGCTGCACGACGATCTGCCGCAGGCTTCGATGGCTTGCGGCGCCAGCTTCATGACGACCTTTCGACGCATTCTGCTGCCGCTGCTTCGTCCCGGCTTTCTCGCCGGCTGGATAATTCTCGCAACGATTTTTCTGCGCGAGTTCAGCGCTTCCGTGTTCCTCTATTCGCCGGGCTCGGAGCCTCTCGGGCCGCTGCTGTATCATTTTTACGTCGACGGCAATCTCGGGCCGATGTGTTCTCTGGCTCTGATCATCAGTATGGTTTGTGTCACGCTCATCGTGATTGCGCGAAAGATCGGCAGGGTCGGCGGCCAATTTGAAGGACATTGAAAGAAGTCGGCAAGGTACTGAAGGCCTTTCAAAGCAAAACAAATGGAATGAGCGGATGGATGCGGATACCGCGAAAAAATTGATCGAGAAGAACCTGTCTTACGATGAGGTGAAGCGGCTTGCTGTAAAACTGGTGCGGCACGCCAGCCCGCAAACCGCGCTTCTCGAAGCAGAGCCGCAGGTCCTTGCGCTGATCCGCGACATCGTCAAGCCGGAGCTGGAACAAGCCGGTTTACGGCCGTCATCGATGGCATGGGAAATCTCATCCTGCACATCAAAGGAAGGACGCGAAATGACCGTCTCATGCTTGTGGGTTACGCGATGAATGCGGCGCCGAGTACGATGCCAAACCCTTATTCAGGAGAGATCGTCGATGGCGCGCCCTACAAATTGAATGGCGAGTGCGTGTGGGGCCGGGGAGCGTGTGAGCAGAAGGGGAGTCTTGCCGCGATGATCGCGGCCATTCGCTTTCTTGGCGCCAGCAAAATCGAGCTTCCTTCGGATCTCTATCTGATTGTCAGTACCGCCGGCGAAACTGGACGGCACGATTCGCTGGCTTATGTTCTGGATCATGGCCGGGTCGAAGCGGACTGGTGCATCATCGACGGCCCTCCCGAAATCCAACTTGGCAATAAAGGCCGTATTGATGTGCTGGTGATCGTGCGCGGCAAACAGAGCCACAGTAGCCGTCCGTGGGAGGGCATCAACGCCATCGAAGGCGCGATGAAGGTACTTGGACAGGCTCAAACCGTTAATGCCCTATCCGGAAGCCAGAAATCACGGTTCATTAGGAAAGGTGAGTCTCGCGGCCAATTCGATCGAGAGTTTTCCCAAAGCCACCCATACGATCCAGAGCGAGTGCCGCATCATGTTTGATCGCCGGCTTCTTCCCGGCGACGATCCCAAAAGAGCTGTGCAGCAGATGATTGACGCCATCGGCATAATTGAACCGTATGAGATTGAGGTTCAGCCGAAGGATTTCATGTACCCGAGCGAAGTCGGCAAGGATGCCGAGGTGGTGCGCGCCCTCGAGCACGGCATCCGAACAGTCCTAAACTACGAGCCGCAATATACCTTTTCCACCGCAGCCAACGACACCGGCCTATTCAATTTTCGCGGCATTCAAGCGATCAATTATGGCTCCCGCGATATTCGCTTCCAGCATACCGATCACGACCTGGTGTCGCTCAACGACGTTTTCAATGCAGCAAAGGTTTTTGCCTTTGTGGCCTTGCACCGGTAAGCCGTTTAGTGCGTTCAATCGCAACTCTTTAGAACTCAGCCGTTCCTAGTGAAATTGATTTGCGATTAGTCGTTCAACCTCCACGCCAACGACTGCAATGAGTTTGAAAGCGCGGAACTCAGAATTGACTTTGGCTTCCAACTTATGGCGTAGGCAATATGCAATGGCTGGTTACCGACCGAGAGCGCAAAATTCCCCGGCGCAATCAGAGACTTATTTACTTAAAATTCGTTTCAGTCGCCGCTGTGACGTCGGCCGGCTGATCGACGACTTCGTTGGCCAGCGCTTGTAGTTCTTCGCCGCTTACCGGACTTATCTCCCATCTTCTTTTCTTTATCTCATCCATGAATTCCGAGTCTTTGAACATCTTGGCGAAAGCATCGCGAAAAATTTTTACCCGATCCGCCGGAGCGCCCGGCGAGGTAACGATAGGACGTGAGCCGAAGCCCCAAATGCCCAGATACGCTTCAACTAAACGCCGCTTGGGCTCGCTGACCTTGTACTGATCCATCAGTTCAAATACGGTCGGAACCTCGGGCAGCTTGGGATTGCGTTTGCGCTCGGTTTGAAGCCAAACCTTGATGAATCCCTTCCTGATCCAGCCAGGAAATGGTTCCCGGCCGAAGAAAGCATCGATCGTAAAGGCGCGACAGTGAACCTCGCCGCGTTCCATTGCCAGGTCCTGCTCTGCGCCGCCTGGATAACCGCTGATGACCTGAAACTTAAATCCCAACGCTTCCTCGAGCAGTCGCGGGATATCATAGCCCGAGCTGCCCACGCCGGTGGCCGAGCATTTTGGTGGATCATTGGTTTGTCGAAGATCATCGAAGGTCTTCTGCGGAATGTCGGTGCGCATGAATACCAAGTGCCCACCGCGCTCGGGTGTCATAAGCCAATTAAACTTGGGCCAATCGAACTGGACTTCCTTACGGCCGGTGATCTGCGCCATAAAAAGCGCGCCGCCAAAGGAGCCCAGAGTTAGCCCATCGGGCTTGGTCAGATTGTAGATATGATTCGCGGCAATCATCCCACCCGCGCCCGGCATGTTTTGTACCACGAACTCGGGATTGCCGGGGATGTGCTTGCCTAAGAAGCGCACGTAAGTACGCGCCCACTGATCGTGACTGTCGCCTGGCTGATAACCGACGATCACCCGAATGGTTTTCCCCTGATAAAAAGGAGTCTGCGCAAGTCCCGGTTGAACGTGAAACGAACTCCACAGGCCGATAATCGTCAGGGTACACAGAAAGATGCCATTGAACCTCGGAGCTATAGAAGAGTTAAACGGGTGTATTCGGTACATAGGCTGCGACCTCACATTCCGGATTACTTTGCCAGCAATTTTTTCAACCATTCGACCACCTCAGGGGGCTGGTCGATAACTTCCTTGGCCAAGGCTTGCAACTCTTCGCCGCTGACGGGTCTCAATTCCCAGCCGTGTTTCTTCGCTTCACTCAGGAAATCTGGGTCTCTAAGCGTCTTGGCGTACGCATCGCGTAGGATCGTCGCGCGATCGGCCGGCAGTCCCGGGCTTGAAAGAATCGGCCAGGAGCCGAATCCGCCGGCGCCTAGATAAACCAGCGCCTGGCGTCGCTTGATCTCCGGTGTTTTATGTTGCTCCATCAACTCAAAAAGCGTCGGCACATCCGAGACTTTAGAATTGCGCTGCCGCGAGGTTTGAATCATGATTCGAACAAATCCTGCTTTGTACCAGGTTTTAAACGGCTCGCGCGCAAAAAAAGCCGCGGTTGTAATCGCCCGGCAGTGCACCTCGCCTCTTTCCATGGCGAGATCTTGTTCGGCGCCGCCGGGATAGCCTGTAATAATACGAAATTTCAAGCCAAGAGTTTCCTCAAATAATTTTGGTACATCATGGCCGCTGGTTCCGACCCCGGTGGCCGAACAACGTGGCGGTTCTTTGGCGTCTCGAATATCGTCGAGCGTCTTGTAGGGAGAATCCGAGCGCATGAATAATACGTGGCCGTTGCGTTCCGGCGAACCGATCCATGTAAACTTCGGCCAATCGAATTTAACTTCCTTGCTGCCGGTGAGCTGCGCGTAATAAAGAGCTGGCGAAAGTGAACCCAGCGTCAAACCATCGGGCTTGGCAATATTGTATACATGATTGGCGGCGATCATGGTGCCCGCGCCGGGCATGTTCTGTACGATGATTTCCGGATTTCCCGGAAGGTATTTGCCCATACTGCGCGCATAAGCGCGCGCAAAGAGGTCGTGCGTATCGCCCGCTAAATTCCCGACGACGATACGAACGGTTTTTCCTTGATAGAAAGGAGTCTGCGCGTCAACTGTATAGGTGACTGTTAGGAGAGATATGCAAGCCAGGTAGGCTGATATCTTGAGAAGCATCGACTGATCTCCTTACCGCTCTAGTTATCCTTGCTTTAGCGGCAAAAACAAAGGAACTGCTTTGACTTTCTTTGTTTGCTCGAAACTCGAGCCTGTCCTGCACGGCTACCGGGCTGTTGCGAACGTATATTCGCGTCACTTCCAAACCGAGCTGATGAACCCCGTGCTCTCCAGTTCCTCCATAAAGCTGGTGTCCATAAACTCCTCGGCTTTGCGGTTTTTTGCTCTGGGGTTGGTTTCCGCAATCAAGCCTAACGAGTTTTCAACTCCCTTGGCATTTACTGTGGGAATTTTCTTGATGTATCGGGAAGTAAAAAGATCGTATGTCGTCGATAGCATATCGCGGTCGCTAATGCCGCCATACCGCCGCAGAGCACGGATGCCCAGTTCTCGGTCTGCGAAAAGCCGCCGTGTCCCTTCGATATAAGCCTTGAGAAATCTCAACACGGTATCTCGATTACTCTTGCTATAACGTCGGCTCACCACCACCGTGGTTGCCGGTAACTCGAAACCGGAGTCGGCAAAATCCAGCATGGTTTTGATATTCATCTTTTCCGCTTGGACCGACGTCGGAAAAGAGATGACACCCCCGTCGACCGATTTTTGAGCGATCGCGGTCGCTATATCCGGCATTCTGCCGATCTGAATCAGCTTCACATCCTTCTGCGGCTCGAGTCCCCAGTTCTTCAGCACCGGACGAATTAGAAGGTCGGTGAGCGACCCGAATCGCGTCACCGCGAGTGTTTTCCCCCTGAGATCTTCGGGCTTTGCTATCGACGGATGAACCATGAGTTTCATCAGTTGGTTGTCAATGGAGCTTGCCACCTGAATCAGATCGGCCCCCTCGACGGAGGCCTGAAGATAAACCACAGATGAAATCGTCGACACATCGAGCTGTCCGGCAACATGGACCTGCACCAGCTGCACGCCCTGGACATAGACCATCTCGGTGTCGAATCCATATTTTTCCAAAAGCCCGGCTTCTTTAGTGGCAAATAGAGGAAAGAAGCTGGCGCTGGGCGACGGGTAGCCGACTCTCAAGCGCGCTAGAGTTGCGCCTTCACTAGCCGTTACGGCAAGAAACATGAACAAACCCATAGCTAGAAGAGAGAGGCCGCACGGTGATTTCATAGCGGGCTGCCCTTTCCCATATGGTTCTCCACGGATGATGAGATTCCAATCGAGTGTGGTGCGCACCATCGCCGCCAGTCTCTGAGATCGGTATCGATTAGCAGCGACCCGACAACGAATAGATAGATAATGGTCCAATCGGATGATCGGCTAGGCCTCCAATCTGCGGCATCAGACTTAAACCATGAACTCTTAGATCTTGCGTCCGTTAACCTCAGGTTTCTTCGGGTAACATTGACCGGCCCCACTGCCTCTTCCATCGTAGCTTACTCTGCAAATCCTCTCCGCAGCCTTATTTCGGCTAGTTCGCAATGTCAAGGTAACCTGGTCGTTACCCGACTGTATAGTCGCGGATTTTTAGCTTCGGACCGCCGAATCCACATCCCTGACTCTAGGCACCGCTTAACAAACCGTAGTTCAACGTTTGTACAACTGTGGCCCATTGAGCCTACCTTTTCATTCGCAGAGATAATTAATCCGTGCTGATGAACGAAGGTTTTTGTCATTCGATTGCAAGCATGTTTGTTGCTCCAAGTCACCGGCCGGAAATGAACGTGGCGTCCGCATAATCAAAGACAGTTCTCGTAGTCAGCAAGCAACCAAAAGAGATCGCTTACCTTACGAAACACTTAACTATAGCCGGTTACGCAATTTTACTTGCTCGAACTGGAGCGGGCGCCATAAAGAGCACAAAAGAGCATGCTCCGGACGTCGTACTCCTCGAGATTGAATTGTCTGATATGGAAGGGATCGATGTTGTCAAGGCGCTCCGAGAAAATCCAATGAGAGCAGGAACATCGATCATTGCGATTAGCGCGTTTCCATACATAAAGGTCAGGTGCTTAGATAGCGGATGTGATGGTTTTATCCAGAAGCCTATCAGAGCTCTCGATCTGCTGACACAGCTACGAAAGCTCACCAAAGTGTAAGCCAATGGGGATCGCGGTGGAAGTCTGGCTTCCCTGAACCTCATCTTTGACTGACCTGGCTCCGCAACCTCGAGCGCTGGTGTCCGTGTTCCAACGGAGAGGGCGAGAATGGCTGCGTTTCTCACTTGTTCTGCGCTGTAGATGAAACAGACCTTCTGACTTGGCTCTATTGGATCGCCGTGTCCTCGTCGCTAAGACAATCACACTTCATCAGATCATGTCGTACTGGCTGTTTACGGCCTGAGAGGTTGCCTGTTCTCTCCCTCGCTTTAAGGCTGGAAGAGTCTGCCGGGGTCTGCAAAGATGGCGAAAATTTGAGTCTTCGCGTCCCAGCAGGGGGCCACAAGTGTTTTGCTGCTACCGCAGAGATCTAAAATGGCCTTGACTACTTAGTTAGAGGAGTGGGAGAATGCCGCCTGTTTGGTTCGGCCAAAGGGGGCCGTACGATCTAGATATATTTGATTACCATAGCTGGTTCATGCATTCCGGACCGTGTGGGAAGGAGGCTAGAGGTCAATGGCAATCGTTACTATTTCTCATGCTGCATTCACAGGTGGAAGTGCGATTGCCGAGCAGGTCGCAGCGGCACTGAATTACCGGTCCGTAAACCGAGAGGTCTTGATCGAAGCGAGCCAAAGGTACGGAATACCGGAGGCAAAGTTTGAGGAGGTGCTAGAGACCCAGGGCCACTGGTGGGAGCGGTGGTTAGAAAGTTTGAGGCTTTATCGGATCACTTTGCAGGCGGCGATGTGTGAGGTCGCTCAAGCAGGCAATCTCGTATATCACGGTCGAGCCGGGCAGGAGTTATTTCCAGGAATCAGGCATGTTCTCAAGGTGCTTATCGTTGCCTCGATGGACCACCGGATTGAACAGGTAAAGGCGCAAAGGGGACTCGGGGGCGAAAGTGCGCGGCAGTTTTTGAAGGACCTGGATCGGGTGCGAGGTCGCCGCCTGCGGGCGCTTTTCAATATCGACTGGCAGGATCCCACCGGCTATGATCTCATTCTAAATACTTCGCGGATCACGGTGGAAATGGCTGCATACTTGATCGCAGAAGCCGCCCGCAGACCTGAGTATCGGCCCACTCCAGAATCCGAAAAAGCGTTTCAAGATCTCACGGTTGCTGCACGAGTTCAAGCCGCGCTCATCACGTCGCCGAAGACGCGCAATGTTATTCTTAATGTCACAAGCGATGCTGGACGCGTAAACATTTCGGGAATTTTGGCCGATCCTGATCTGGAAAAGGAAATCGTCCGGATCACGAGAGCAGTTCCCGGCGTTAAAGATGTCACGACCGATATCGAACCACCGCCCATTGAATACATGCATCCTTAACCTAGCAGTATCTCCAGCATCTAGGTAAACCGCAGCCTCATTGCGGAGCCTCACCGGACGGAGTTAACTTTTTAGCCGAAGGTCTGAAAGTTCGCTCGGTGCTGTTCATCGCGGAATTTATTCTCGATTATCGGTATGCTAGGATTTAAGTTCCAATGAATCAAATTGAAACCACCGTCCTACCGGGCGACGTTTCCTTCATGAAGCTAGCATTGCAGCTTTCCCATCATGCAAGTCAAAGGGGAGAAGTTCCCGTTGGCGCCATTGTAGTTCACAAAAATCAGATTGTCGGCCGTGGTTATAATCGTCGAGAAGAACTGCAAAGTCCGATCGCTCATGCGGAAATCCTTGCCCTCGACGAGGCTGCGCGGAAGCTAGGTTACTGGCGGCTTACAGAGTGCGATCTCTATGTCACCTTAGAACCCTGCATCATGTGTGCAGGCGCCGTCCTGCAGGGACGCTTGCGGCGGCTTATATTCGGATGTTTAGATCCGAAGGCGGGCGCTGTTATATCGCTCTATCGCCTGTGCGATGATCGGCGACTTAACCACCAAGTCTCGCATACGGCTGGAGTCCTGGCAGAAGAGTGTGCTACTGTTTTGGCGGAATTCTTTAGTTCTCTGCGAGAACAAAAACGAATCACAAGATTGGAGAGGTGGCCGAGCCCGGCTGAAGGCGCTTGACTCGAAATCAAGTTTACCCGAAAGGGTAACGTGGGTTCAAATCCCACCCTCTCCGCCAGAATTCAAAACATCACAGAGACTTATCGTAATCCGTCGTCTCCGAATTCGGAACTTCTTGATATTTGCGATTTCAAGATGCGAATTTTTGCCTAATTGCATTTCAGCTACTTGGATGGTTGGATCCATTTCACCATAAGAACGTGCATCGATAAATTATGGAAACCAGGACATGAGAACTGAGGACACCATACTTTACGAAAAACCGGTCATCCACGGAAGCCGGGTTCCTTACAGAGTTTCTCAACCAGGACACGCAACGCACCAAGCTCCCTTCTGTTTTCATCCTGGGTGCCGATCCAAATAACGAAGACGCTCTCGTCAACTACGCCTTTTCTTGAAAAGGTCCGGAAAGATATTAGAGCCGAGGAGTATTTTCGGCGCGCCATAGATGCCGATCCAAATAACAGATTTTTTCTAGAACGATATAAGAAGCTACGGCGATCATTGGGACTTCATAGAGAAGCCGGTGAGTACGAACACGGTGCGCAGGTCGATGCACACAATCAGCGGCACAACCCAAGGGGCCACCGGAAACTAAAAAAGACTATTACAAAGCGCTTCCAGAATAGCTACCGAACATCATTACGCCGCATCTACGATGAACCAATGAGGCGTCGAGCGTTCCGGTCGAAAAAATTTGAAGCCATTTGCGCGACTCTTGTTGTTTAGAACTAAGAGCACTAAATGTTCCTTGTCGGCGTCAAGTGTTTCGTTGATTGCCCGCGCCACGTTCACCGCCTGTTGAGAAGAGAAGCAGGAAGAGCCTTCTGGAATTTCCCGGGTCCTCCTAGGAATTGGACTTGAAAGCCGAATCTCTGGGAGCAGCTTCAAGACCACGTTAAAAAGAAGAGGCAGGTGAGCCAATCGCACCGGCAAGCGATCTCATTCACACTCTTGTTCAGGAATATCTCAAGAAAACGAAAAAGAAGTCGGAGAAGTAGGGGGAGTCAAAAGCTCATCGGACGTGACGGTGCCAACCCCAAATCATCTCGGCGTGTACTCTCACGTCGAAAGCTGAATATCGTTGATGAAAGCCCAGATCCAAGCTCGGAAATACAAACGAGCTACTTAGGCTTGTCACACCAGCTAAAGCTAACGCTGTTGTGCTCGCCTTTTAATGTCATCGGCTTTACTGAGGGTTACCTGCTCCGTGAATTGGGGCTCGTTTGATTGGTGCCTATTCTAATCGTGACGGCCTTGGGCGCAGTGATGGCGAGGCGGTGGCTGAGGCGAGCGGGCGGTTCTCGTGTGAACAGATTTTCTACGTTTTTGCTTCCTTCAAATACTGCTGCTCAATTGTATCTAGCCTTTGTAGCTGACGAAGAGCTTGGCGTTTGTTCCGAGCCGCCACAGCAATTGCCAGGACGTTCAGCAGTGACATCGAAGCGGCGAGAGACTGAGTTTTATGTGGCTGGCGGCGCCCTAGTAGGCAGAGCGTCGATGACCGGGCGATCTCGGAAGTCGGCGTGTGACTTATGCCTAACACCGGAATCTGCTGCTGTATGGCGAAATCAATCGTGATCCTTGTTTCTTTTGGCGTCTCGTCAAAACCCAAAGCTATGACAAGGTCGCCTTTCCTAAGCTGCGCCAAGTGCTCGACAAGAGATGTGCCGCCTGTAACTGTAATCAGGCGAGCATCCAAACCAATACGTAGCAAGCGGAACTGTAAAAAGTAGGCTAATGCGAAAGCCGCGCGAAAACCGATGATAAAGATCTTTTTGGCACCGACAATCATTCTGACCGCTTGAGTAACTGAGGCCTTCGTTAAGCTCAAATTGCGTCTCCTTGATCAAGTCTATGTCATGTTGAAACATTGATTCGGGAAAGCTTCGCTCGCCGACGCTTGTGACTGCATCCCGTAGTCTAGAGGCAGTCCCGGAGGTCTTTTTGTATTCGGCTTGAAGCTCCTTGCGGAGACTGGGGTAGCCCTTATAGCCCAACTTTTTGGCAAACCTCACCAGTGATGCTTCACTGACGCCTACTTTCTGCGATAACTCGGTGATGGAATCAAAGGATGCTGCCATGCCATCGGTTGCAATATAGTCGGCCACCTTGCGGTGGTTCTTGCTGAGGCTGGTATAACGGTCCTGAATTTTGTCGATCAGATCCAAGTAGCTTTTTCGCATTGCGATTAGACGCTAGTCGCTCAATTATGGCTTGACAGCAAATTTTCATTTTGATACCGCTCTGAAAAAATATTTGCAAGCAGTTATCTGCCGAGGCTTAAAGATCTGTTTAATTGTCATCAAGCAGTAAGGAGGCATCACCATGAATGAGATCACATACTTCTCGGCGGACTCGCACGTCAATGAACCGCCAGAGGCGTGGGAACGTATTCCAAAACAGCTGCGAACACACGGCCCACATTTCGTTCAGGATCCAGCAGGCCGAAAAGGCCTGTATATGGTTTTCGATGGCCATGAGCCCGATCCGGTGGGCATGACATTTACAGCGGGCGTTCAGAAAGAAGCCGGCGGCGTTCGTAAAATGATCGAGAATTTTAAATGGGAGGATTGGCGCGGACCTTGGGACCCATTAGCGAGATTAAGCGATATGGACCTCGACGGAGTCAGAATCGAGGTCCTTTATCCGAGCATGGCCCGGAATTTCTACAGCTTAAAGGGCGATGAGGTGCCGCTTCAGCAAGCGGGGCTTCGCTCCTACAACGAGTGGATGCGCGACTATTGCTTGGCGGCCCCGGATAGGCTTATCGGTCTGGGGCTTTTGTCTGCTCTCGACATCCAATGGTCTATCGACGAGATGAAACGTTGCCTGAAGCTCGGGCACAAAGGTGTTGTGCTACCGTCAGGTCTCCCGGATGGGATGAGTTATTCGGATCCTGAATTTGATCCTTTATGGGCAGCTGCACAGGACTTGAATACCCCAGTTCACTTTCACGTCAACATTTTGCAGGGCAGGGATAGAATGGCCGCTCGTCTGAAAGTTATCACCAAACTTCAGCAGGGACGAAACGCAGTAAGGCGTGGAATACTCGAGCCACTGGCATTGCTCACTGACTTGGTCTTTGGCGGAGTATTAAACAGGTTTCCAAAGCTTCGATTCGTTTTCGCTGAGTACGAACTGTCTTGGCTCTTTCCGTTTTTTACGAAAATGGATGGTTCGGTAACCAGAGCACGCTCAGAGGCTCCCGAGTCGCCAACCATTGAGGCGTTACCAAGCGAATCCATTAGAAGACAGGTTTATATAACCTTTCAGGATGACCGAGTAGGCGTTCTCGGTTCGGAGGCTCTCAATCTTGTCGAAAACGTAATGTGGGCTAGTGACTATCCTCATGGAGGTGCGACTTGGCCGCACTCCAAAGACATCATCAAAGCTCAGTTACGGGGTGTATCACAGGAGATGAAAGAAAAACTCACCTGGAAAAACGCTGCAAAGTTTTACGGCGTCGAATAACTCGTAGTCTTCGGAACGCGCTATGAAACGGTTTAGAAGCATCTTTACTGCATTACTCGTCGGAGCTCTTATTAGCGCTGATTCAGTTTTTGCCCAGACAGACGCCTTCTATAAGGGTAAAACCCTGCAAATCCTCGTTGGCTCGGGCCCCGGCGCCGGTAATGATCTCAAGACAAGAATCTTTGCGAGGCATGCACCGAAGTATTTGCCCGGAACACCGAACGTGATCGTTGAGAACATGCCCGGCGCTGGGGGTCTCAGGGCGAGGAACCACCTCTACAACCTGGTTAAGCCTGACGGGTTAACCATTGCACAGATAGTCAGGGGTACTGAGCTTCAGGAAGCGATTGGAGATCCTGGAGTTAAGTACAAAGCAGATAGGTTCAACTGGATCGGAAATCTGACAACCGGAGATGCGATTTGCGCGGTCAGGATCGACCGAGCTGGCACTACTCTTCAGGAAGCCGTCAAACGCTCGGCTAAAGCGCCGCTGCGCAACGCAGAGTCCGGAGGCTCAAGTATTGGGGCGGTCGCAGCGTTATTGGTTAAAGAATTTACCGGCCTGAATCTAGACGTGGTGGCGGGCTATGCCGGCGGGTCGGCTATAGATCTCGCGATAGAACGGGGCGAAGCGGATATGAGATGCGGTCTTATCTGGAGTTCCGCCAGAGCAAGACACGCCAACTGGTTCAAAGAACTAGGAAGCAGCAAGCCGTTTGCCGCCGTGATCGTTCAAATAGCCGAAAAGCGCATCCGTGAATTGCCCGATGTACCTACATTGGTTGAGCTTGCCCCAGATGCCTCATGGCGCGCGGTGGCCGAAAGCATCAGTTTCACGTATGAGAACGCCTACCCCATGCTGGGGCCCCCGGGCCTTCCAGATCATATCACCAAAATATTGCGCAAAAGCTTTTGGGACACCGTTCACGATCCTGAGTATATTGCTGATTCAAAGAAAGCGGGATTTACTGACGACGAACCGCTCCCTGGCGATAAGGTGCAACGAACAGTCAAGCAGATCCTGGACATTTCGGAAGAAGCAAAGGTGCGGCTAAAAAAGCTCTTAGGGCCGACCTAGGTAAGAGTGCGTCACAAAGGGATCTTCGCGGTCAGTGTAAATCCAATTCAGTGGAAGTCCAATATGGAACAACAAAGTAATCAGATGCTCGCCGGGTTATCGCTTAAGCTGGCTGAGTTCACAGTGAACCTCAGTCTCGATAAGATCCCGCAGAGGGCGCTTGATAATGCAAAAATTGCGATTTTAGATTGCTTCGGTGTAGCGGTTTTGGCTGCGTCACAGGAGGTAGGTGAAAAACTAGTGCGTTTTGCCGGGAAAAACGCTGCACCCGGGTCTTGTGTAATCTGGGGTACTTCGCTCGTTTCAAGTGCGCGTGATGCGGCATTGTTGAACGGAACCCTTGCACACGGCTTAGATTATGACGATAGAAACCACGCTTCAACGTATTCACTGGCCGCCTCAATTGCTGCAGCTGAGAGTTCCAATAATACTGGCTCTAAGTCACTCGAAGCCTTTATAGTTGGTCGTGAAGTCCGCGCAGCACTCGACACGTTGTTTTCCAAGCGATCGAGCGGCATAGGTCCAGGTGCTAAGGGCTGGCATTCGAATGGAATCTTGGGGCCTATCGCCTCTGGTTGTGCCGCGAGTAAAGTCCTGGGATTGGACGTCGGTCAAACTTCGGCAGCTATTGGTTTAGCGGCTGGGTCGTGTGGCGCCCTCACGAGGGATGGTGGCACCATGGCTAAGCCGTTTCGAGTTGGTCATGCTGCCGCGACCGGAATTACTTGCGCGCTCCTCGCAAAGGAAGGGTTCACGTCCGATGACACTGCTTTAGAAGGACGCTACGGTCTGCTGGAAGCGCTTGGGCCTGTTCCGGAAGAGGTATTGATGAGCCTCGGAACGGAATTAGGCGTCGAGTTCGAGCTCCAGCGCGAGATCAGGATCAAGCCGTTCGCATCATGCACTGCAAGCCACGCAGCGGTTGAAGCGATGCTCAGATTGACTGCAAAGCATTCGCTTCAGCCAGCTGATGTAGACCTTATTGAAACCGATCTTAAACCGTATCCGCTGGTGCGTCAGAAACCACAACGGGGATTCGAAGGGCGCTTCAGTATGCCGTTTTGTTTGGCCCACATTCTTGCCTACGGTCGACTTCTACCGAATGACTTTACCGATGAACGGGTGAAAGACCCGCAGATCCAAGAGCTAATGAACTCGACTCGGCATTTGCCGGATTCTTCTTTGCTGACGATTGTGCTTAAAAGCGGCGAACGATTAGCAGAGTCCATTGCAGCACCTAGCGATCTAAAAGGCTGGGACGAGACAGTGGCGAAGTTCAAAAGGTCCGTTGAGAAGCTTCTCGCTGATAATCAACAACGTAGGGTTATAGGATCTGTACAGGGGCTCCAAGAACTAGATTCCATTCGAACTCTGACCACGGCCCTTTCATCGTCCAACAGGAATTAGGGTAATTCCGCATATCTCAGCTTTGATATGCCATTGACACCTTGGGTGGAGTCAGTCTTGACAGCGTCGCTGGTCGGCTTTGTTAGGTGACATTGAACTTTCCCGCGTAGTTATAGTTTGATCAAAAAAACTGCTCATCGCAGTATCCATTCGGGCCCCAAGATCAGTGATGTTCTAGGGGCAATTTTCGCGCTAAGCTTTGTTACTGGTCCAACCGCTAATAAGCCGCCCTGAGAATCCATGAATCAATCTATTCTTATGCCGACCTGGAGGCCTCCATGGGCCTTACCGGGGTAATATGAGAGGGGCGGCGGTGACTGGTAAGGAACATACTCATCCATCAAACTTGACGGAAGTGAGTTGAGAAAATAGGTCTCGCCGGGCTCGTTCTGCGGCGATTTCTGAATGCGCCCATAAAGCAAAACCTCCGCTTCCGGTCGGAGTATGGTGCGTTATGATCAAATCATGCTTCGCACGGGTAAGAGCAACATTTAAAACCCTTCGCTCCTCCTCGGTTCGATTGACATGTCAAGTTGCGTAGCTCGAAGCATAGCCTGTGGCAAGACATTTAAGACATAACAACTTTCCGTTCGGTACCTTTGGCAGAATGGATAGTGGGATAATTGTCACTTGGTCCTAATCCTGGTCTTCTGTGGAGATCTCCTTGTTTCGTAAATTCGGTCAAGCACATACTCTTCTATAAATTCCAAATCGCCGCGTGTTTTCTCGCTAGTTTTTCAACCAGAGTGAAATCGCGTCGTCTTTTCTCCCATTCCTGATTCTTGTATTTGCCTGGCAATAGTTCTTCTCTTGATATTCCGGCAGTGATCTTCTTACGCACAAGACGAGCACGGCCCGTGAAAAAACCCCAATGACGTGTAGTTAAAATGAGCCCACTTGATTCGCAGTCAAGTGGGCCAGCGTATCGTGCAAGCTCGTCGATTGTAGTAGAAGATTCGCCGTGAATTGAGTCGAGGTTCTCAGCCTATCTGAAAATGTTCTTTTCGTTGCTTATAGAGATGAACCCACATGTCGTATATTTCCACCAGTGTAAGCGTTTCGAGTTTCTGTGTACCGAACAATCCGGTATAAGACACGGTCAGTGTGTCATTATTCCGTGAGATTTTATGTATCTGGCCCTTCTTGTGGTCTACATACCAACCGACAGTTCGTAAGATCTGTGGCAAGCTATGTGATAGCGGGCTGCGCTCCCAATCTGATCGAAGCGCCTGCCCCTCTCGTTCGAGTTTATCGATGTCGGCTTGGGTAAAATCCAGCCGCAGCAGGCGAGAAGGGCCGGGGACTTTTACGGTAGGAGTTGCGGTTCGCCGGGGTGTTTTCGATGTGTTGCAGATGTCGAGGAAGGTCTTCTTGAACGCTTGAAGCTTTGTGAAGGGTAACTTCTCAGATTCTTGTCCGGTCGGAATCCCTCGGATTGAAAAAGTATCTCCAGTTACTTCCAAATCGAACGCTTGCAACGATAGCGACTCAAGCCCCTGTCCGATAGCTCGAAGGATGTGCTCGTAACAAATCGGCGGCTGTGACATGAGATTACGTGGTCGAAAACGTTAGATCGTCCGAGGTTAGGACCCACAGGAGAACGGAGCGCTTACACATTCAATGACTTTACTCCAGCTCCCCGCTAGTTCATCGCCTATGTTAGTGGCCCTCATTCCGCCCCAAAAAACCAAAGTAACGAGAAACACGATTAACGTATATTCCATCAACCCCTGACCGCGCTCGCTCTGTAGTTTTGTTATGAAATAGTGCATGTGCTCTCCTTCTTTTCGCCGACAATTAAGACTTACTGCAATCCAAACGCCAGTGGAGCGTAATCCATGCTTTGCCGCGGTATGAAAAGACGGGAGCAAAACGCGACAGAAATGTAGGTAGAAAATGCCCGGAGCAGTCCCGGGTAGCTGTTTACGGGCTCAGGTCGCCTGATTGTTTTTGCCAAGCTTTCAATCCATAACAGCCTCTGTAGTTCCATGTGGACAGCGTATTCAGCCGAATTATTGTGCTGGAATTTGATATGAATGAGCAACAGAGAACGGAAACTACAACCAAGGAGACGGGGAGAGTCGTTTCCTTGCGAGCATGAACGGATTACTCCCTGAAACTTGCTCGTGCTCAGCTAATATCAAAGCCGTGTGCCTCGGCTGGCAAGTGTAATCCCCACCCAATGAAGATCGATTCATAAAGGATATCGAAAGTGTACAAACGCTAGGCGGTCCACTGATTGCCTTGCTGTGTGGTGGATGGTGCTCTCTCGGTTGGCACATTACCGGGAGAGACAAATCGGATAAATTTCATGCAGCAGCGGGTGCGCAAGTTATCCCTGGCAGGAATTTTACGAAGCGAATTTCAGGAACAGCAGGGTGAGGACTACCAGTGCAACAATCAAAACTGCTTCAAACAAATTTTCATTCATATCGATTCTTCAGACAACCGGTGACGCTTGCATGTGATCGTTCGCATTAACATCACCGGGCAACGAAGATGCCATGGTAAGGGATGTCTTGATTTGGCTACGCTGCGAAAACGTGGTAGGGATACGCGACAAAATCGCAGGTATGAACTGCCTGAAGCAATCTGACTGACGGTTGCCGGGGCGGCCGGGCATTTCATTTAATGATGAACGTTAAATCAGCGACCGCAAAGGTTTTGGAACGATGCTGACGAACGATAGCCTCACTGAATCTTCGCTTTTTGCTAACGTTCGCAAACATCAGGCTGAGAAATCACTCTAATCCGAGGCAGCAAAGATCGCGTTCTATGATTTCGGGAGTGACTGGATCGCTTCGCTCGAGGTATGGGAGATGGGAACGATTCTGGACTGTTTAGGCAGGTTATCGGTAACTGACTCCGACAGGCAGGACAAAGTTATGCAGTGTATATACCTTGAACATAATGCAACATCCACCTGACCATTATCTTGTCTAAATGCGATGATGAAAATCTTAATCATCGAAAATCACGCGGACATGCGTGAAATTCTTGTAAGGATACTTGATCTCATGGGCTTCACCGCAATCACCTCAAGAAATGGTCGGGAAGGTGTCGAGAAGGCTCTGGCTGAGAAACCCGATCTGATCCTGATGGACATTATGATGCCCGAAATCTCTGGATGGGAGGCGACTCGGATCCTGCGCGGCAATCCCCAAACCAAGGATATCCCCGTCCTTGCAGCAACAGTCTTGATTCGGCCTTCCGACCTTCAGCGATGCATTACAGCTGGATGCGACGACTATATCGTCAAGCCATTTACTGTGGGACAACTACGTAGAAAAATTGAGCGGCTAATCTAGCTTCCCAGCAGTTTTCGTGCCCGTAATTACGCCCAAACCGCCCGGCCGCTCTTCGTTCGTTCTGATTTGCTTGTCGCGTGTCTCTCGTAACTGTCACCGGACCCGTGTGGTGGGACCTGAGCTAGCCATCGGCCGGAGAGCCAACACCGATGGACGACTACTCTTAGGTAGGTTGCAAGAGGACAGTGCTTTTCCTGGGATCAGTAACCACGCCAAGCGATGATGGCATTCGAAGCAGTGACCGAATATGGCCCGGAGCCCCGTATGCGTTCGGGCGCGCGCAGCACAATTCCAAGATAGTCGTTACATCGCGGACAAGCGCGGGCCAGGTACTTTCCCATAGTCTTCAGCCCCTTTCAGTCGGTATTCTTTTGGTGCGGTAACTGCTGCCCTCATCATTTCATCGCCTAGCGAGTGCTTCTAAGAAGCTTAGGATTATACAGCAAACCGCACCATTAAGTATCATAGCCGGAGTCCAACGCGATTCGAGATCTTCAGAGGAGCCGGGCCGGTATCGTCAGAATTGGAGGCCTTCGTTGCAGAGGCGCAAAGCGCTGGCCGTCGATCGGCTGTCTATCACCGGTATCGTCATGTCCATTAGGATTAAGCTGGGGGCTTTTCTAACGAATATAGCTGTTCAGCTCGACTAGGAGGCTGCTAGACTGCCATATGCAGGTTTTTCCCTTTGCCCTTATAACTTCATTCATGCGCTTCAATCTCATTGCGATCGAGTTCTAAACAGCGGCGCCGGGAACGAAGAGCCATGGTGTAGTAGCAAGTTGCGCTTCTTCGCCCCGGCGACCAGCGCTTGAGCAATCGTTGTGCCCTCACTCTCATCGGACAGTCAATAACTTGGAGAGTTTTCGGAACGAATACGAGAGCGTTTTCTCCGCGAATCGCCGGCAGCTTTGCCTGTTAAATCAACATCACCTACTCATCGGGTTCGTTTGTCGGTGTTACAATGTACCAGCCAAATCAATTGGATGAACAACAGTAAAGGGGCAGGCACTCTCGATGCTTCTGATCAAAACCCACTGAAGTTTGAAGATCAGGGCAATTACCATCTGGAAGAATTTGCACGCCCATAACCATCAAGGAGCCGTTTTCGCCGCGCAGGCGGCATCTCCTACTCCATTATCGCTGGAACACATTGCCTCTTTTCTACCGCCGTTTACGAGCGGCGTTTGTAGGGTTAGGCGGTAGAGCGATCGCGTGAGGATTTTTGAGCCCTATCTTTTTGCAGTTTTTTGATCGCTCTGTTCTGTCGTGGATTCTTTGTGGATTTCGCGAGGCCGCTTTCCCAGGCTCGCAGGTCCGAGCCCAGCGTGGGTAGGGATATGAAACGAACCGCACCCGAGCACGGATTCAAATTGTGAGTATCGCTTGGTCGGGAGCAAATCTGGTGATGATTTACACGCGCGCAAGTTCGCGCTCGAACGCGGCAGCAGTATAAGATACATACAGCGGCAGTTGGATCAGAGTCGATGAGCGTCGTCTAGCCGGTCTCAATCGAACGACTAGCGAGCTTGATAGAGCCAATTAGGTGAATCGCCGAGGCCGCGAAGTGCCAACTTGAAACTCGACGCTTGGCTTTGTGGAAAACAAAACCCCGCTGTGGTAATTTCTTTGGTGCGCGCGTTGTGTCGTCCTAACCTGGATAAATGGATAACAGAGGGAGAGGTGACCGAGCGGTTGAAGGTGCACGACTGGAAATCGTGTGTACTCCTAACAGAGTACCGGGGGTTCGAATCCCCCCCTCTCCGCCACATAAAAAACGCGGGCGATGGAAGCAAAGTCGGACTGTAAATACAAGTGCGTTTAGTCCGACGCTATTTCCCGAAATCGGATGTCGATTGCTGATAGTTAGGTCCTGTGCAAGAAGGAGCCGCGAACCCCGTCAGGTCCGGAAGGAAGCAGCGGTACCGGAATTCCCCTGTGCCACAGGGTAGCCTGGCTGTCAGCAATGGGCATCCCAATCTCTTCGCTAACTCGTGGCAAAATCTTAGATCGCGTCTCTGTTTAGCGATCTGACCTTTCGCTGAAAATCTCGAAGGAACCGTATGTCTTATCTAGTCCTCGCGCGTAAGTGGCGCCCTCAGAACTTTGAAGATGTCTCGGGGCAAAGTCACATCACTCGCACCTTACAGAATGCTATACGAGCAGGCCGTATAGCTCACGCCTACCTGTTTACTGGCGTTCGCGGAGTCGGGAAAACAACCGCAGCTAGGATTCTCGCCAAAGCACTCAATTGCGCTAAGGGTCCGACTCCAACCCCTTGTAACGAATGCGTTCAGTGCAAAGAAATCATCCAGGGAAATTGCATCGATGTAATCGAAATTGATGGCGCCTCTAATCGCGGAATCGATGAGGTTCGTCAGATCATCGAAAACGTTCGCTATCAACCGGCGCGCTGCGCGTTCAAGATTTACATTATCGATGAAGTGCACCAGGTTACTAAAGACGCGTTCAACGCACTGCTGAAAACCCTTGAGGAGCCTCCAGCCTCGGTGAAATTCATTCTTGCCACCACCGAGCCGCATCGGTTGCCCGAGACAATCTTGTCTCGCTGCCAGCGCTTTGATTTCCGGCGCATATCGCTGAAAGAAATAGTTCAACGGTTAGCTGACATTTCCGCCAGAGAAGGTCTCAAGATCAGCCAAGGCGCTTTGATAGCGGTTGCTCGCGAAGCGGACGGAAGCATGCGAGACGCTCAGTCGTTATTGGAGCAAGTGTTATCCTGCTTCGGGACAGAGCAAGCAACTGAAGTAGATGAAATATTGCTGCAGGAGGTGTTAGGGCTGGCCGAAAGGCGCATGCTTTTTGAGATCTCAGCGTCAATCATCGGCGGCGATGGTAAACGATGCCTGGAATTGGTGGGGCAGGCCGCCGAGCAGGGACGCGACTTGAACCGGTTGTCAAAAGATTTGGTGGAGCATTTTCGAAATCTGATGGTTGCGCAGCTATGTGGACAAAAAAAACCAAAGGATCTTGCGGATCAAGAGCGAGCGGAACTTCTCGATTTGCCGGACCAAGAGGTCATGGCGTTGGGCTCCCAGGTGGCAAACGTATCTCTTGATACTTTATTGGATTATTTCGAGCTTATGGCAGCGGGGGAGGACGAGATCGCGCGCTCCGCCAATCCTCGTTTCATTTTGGAGACGCTGCTAGTGCGATTAGCGATGCTGCCTAAAACTCTTCCGGTTAGTCAACTGATCGAACGGCTCACACAGCTTGAGACCCGGCTAGTCAGCGAGCGAGAAGCAGCTCCTGTGGGAATCAAAACGCTAGCACCGCGGCTCTCGAGTGACGTTAGTCCAGATCCCGTCGAAGCGACCACCGCGCCGTCTTCAGCGTCTGCCATTTCACAGGACAAAGACCAGGTCTGGCGGACGTTTGTCTCGTTTATCGGCAAAGAGAAGAAACTATTGGCGTCCCATTTGGAGTCCGGCAGCGCTGTCGCTATTGCACCCGAATCTTTGACCATAGGGATTGCCGAGAAGCATCATCTTAACTATCTCCAAGATCTCGAGAACATGACTCTCTTGAGAAGCTTTGCGAAACGTTTCTTTTCGCGCGAGATGACAATCCAGTTGAGCCAGTTGGACGCTGCACCTGCCAGGTCTCAGCAGGGGGCCCTGGCAAGCGGTGAGAGCGGCAGCGAAATGGTTAAGGAAGCGCTGCGGATTTTCGGCGGCTCGATTAAAGGAGTTCGGACCGACAAAATCTAAGGAAGATCGATTTACCGGTTAAAATAGGAGGATCCATGGCTAAAGGAATTGGCGGAATGGGTAATTTGCTCAAACAGGCGCAGGAAATGCAGTCACGTATGGCAAAGATCCAGGAAGAGTTGGCACAAAAAACCGTGGATGGATCGGCCGGCGGTGGTATGGTTCAGGTGACGGTGAATGGTCAGCTTGCACTTACGGCGATTAAGATCGATCCAAGCGTAATCAATTCCGAAGAAAAAGAGATGCTTGAGGATCTAATTATGGCTGCAATTAATGATGGTATGCGTAAGGCACGTGACATGGCTTCATCGGAGATGAGTAAGATTACCGGGGGGCTTAAAATTCCGGGACTGTCCATATGAGTGCTTATCCCGCGCCTCTTGCACGGCTGGTTCAAGAGTTATCGAAGCTTCCTGGAATTGGGGAAAAAACGGCGGCGCGCCTGGCATTCCACATGTTAAAAGGAAAGAAAGATGATGTTTTCAATCTTGCCGACAGTATCGGCAAGTTGCGCAAAGAAATGGGGCTTTGCCGAATTTGCTTCGGATTCAGCGAGGTTGATCCGCAAAGCGGCGAAACGAGTGTTTGCATAATTTGCCGAAATCCTGAACGAGACCAGCAGAGCATCTGCGTTGTTGAAGAGCCGTCGGATTTGATCGCGGTAGAAAGGTCACAGGAATTTCGCGGGCTCTATCACGTGCTTCATGGAACCATCTCACCATTGGACGGTATCGGGCCGGATGCATTACGCATCAAAGAATTGCTCGCAAGAATCAAGAGCGAAGTGGTTCAAGAAATTATCGTCGCCACCAATCCGACGATGGATGGGGAGGCAACCGCGCTTTATCTATCCAAAGTAATCAAACCGTTGGGCGTTTCGGTAACCCGAATAGCCCGTGGGCTACCGATGGGCGGCGATCTTGAATATACCGATGCGGTGACGTTGGGTAAAGCTCTTGAAGGCAGGAGAGAGATATAGGACTAACATGGGGCGCATCATTCTAGCCATTTTTGCTTTGCTGATACTATCCGGATGTTTCTATCAGGGTCGCAACTTCGATATCTCGCCGGTAAGGAATATCAGAAACGATGTGACGACTCAGAGGGAAATTTATGCAGACTTTGGTGAACCAATGAGAAGAGGCCTAGAAAACGGCCTGGAAACTTGGGTCTACAGTTATCAATACTACGAGCTCGGGCAGCTGCGCGAGTCCAAAGATCTGTACGTGGTCTTCAACAAGGATAATACCGTCAGAAGTTACTCGTTCACATCGCGCTAAGTTTCGTGAGCCGGGCAAGCGCTATCATATCGCTTGAAAGAAGATAAAAAGTTTCGTCGCCAACCAGCCGATCGCACCACAAACCGGAAATGTCAGTATCCACGCGGTAACGATTTCGAACGTTACCCCCCAGCGCACGGCCGAGAGCCTCCGAGTGGCACCGACGCCTATGATGGCCGTGTTGATGGTTTGAGTTGTACTGACCGGGATCCCGAGCCGAGTGGCCACCTCGATTGTGACCGCAGCGGCAGTTTCGGCGGCGAAGCCATGAACCGGTTCAAGCTTGGTGAGGCGCAGTCCCATCGTACGAACAATCCGCCATCCGCCGACGGCGGTACCTACACCCATTGTCACAGCACAAAGTAAGATCACCCAGATCGGCACCCTGAATTCGGGTAAAATTCCGCCAAGTAGGAGAGCCAAAGTAAACACGCCGATGAATTTCTGGCCGTCGTTGGAACCATGACTAAATGCCATGAACGCTGCCGAGAGAATCTGCAGGCGTCCAAAGGTGCGCCGGACTTTACCCGGTCGGCTGTGAGCCAGCGCGCGGTATAAAACGCCCATCAGCAACAAGCCGCCACCGAAACCCAAAAATGAGGAAAATACCAGACCGATTAGGACCTTGCTCCAGCCCGTCCAGAGCAGGCTTTCAGGACCAGCGGTGGCGAGTCCGGCGCCCGTCAAGCCGGCGATGAGAGCATGACTTTCGCTTGTCGGTAACCCGTAGTACCACGCCAGCGTGCTCCAGACGATGATTCCAACCATAGCAGCCGCCACAGTAGTAAGATTGATGATTTCTGGACGTACGATATCCTTGCCAATCGTTGCCGCGACCGCGGTGCCCGACATGGCGCCTATGGCATTGAGCACCGTCGCCATGATCAGCGCCTGATAAGGCGGAAGCACTCGTGTCGAAACAACCGTGGCGATAGCGTTCGGTGAGTCGGTCCACCCGTTGACGAATTCGGCGGCCAGAATGAGTCCCAGGACCAGAAGAAGCAACAGGTTGCCGTCGAGCATGTTGAGGGCTGATGGAGCGCTTAGGAGTTTTTCAGACCGACGGTCTCGAGAGTGTTCGCTACGTCTTCGCAGCGGTCAGTAGCAGATTCGAGGATTTCGTAAACGTCGAGCCATTTGATGACGTCCAGAGGAGGCGTTCCGTTTTCAAAGAGCCGACCAATGGCTTTGCGATAAATGTCGTCCGCGGTGTTTTCAAGCCGGTTGATTTCGATGCAATACTCGTCGATATCATCCAATCGCGGCATGTGTGAAACCGCTTTAACGAGTTGTTCTGTGGATGTCACGATGATGTCGCTCAGTTCTCTAGCTTCGGCGGTGGGAGCGTCAATGCGAAAAAGGACCATGCGCGACGCCGCAGCCTCGATTGCGTCCATCACATTATCCAACGCAGTAATCAGCGCGTGAATATCTTCGGCGTCAATCGGAGTGAGGAAGGTTTGATTTAAGCTGCGGATTGTCCTGTGTGTAATACGATCTCCTTCATGCTCCAGGTCTTTGATTTTCCTCCAAGACTCTTCAGGGTTATCGTAATGTTCAAGCATTTCTTTGAGCGCTCGAGCGCCAGCCAGAGCATTTTCCGCGGCTTGCTTGAACAGATCAAAAAACTTTTCTTTATGCGGAGCGAAATTGAACATACCGATGCATTGCTGGTGAAGCTTTCTATCTAGCAGTAGGCTTCAGTCATTGTCAAGGTTAGCTCTGCAAACGTGGGCCTCCTTAACGGCGTTAGAAGACGTATAGCTGCTGAACCCGGTGATCGTGATTGCGACCCTTCTGAATCCTTGAAGAGAGTGGGCGATGGTAGAGGTCGCAATCGACATTTGTCCCATATCAAAACCGAGGGGAGGAGGTATCGACCCACGAATCGATCATCGTTACGGGTTGCGACGGCGCCGAAAGGTGTACGACCTTCATTCTGAAGCTGAATGACGACTTTGTTGGTCAGTGCTCGGTCGGATAATGCCAAGGCAAGGATCGGGCTGGGGTGATGCCAGGAAATAAATTCGCCGTCCCGCTCGTCCTGTGATCGACCGAAGCGTCGGCCATTTGGTTGAGTTATGAGTTTGGTGGTGCAGAGAAAAGTAATTTTTATGTCGATACTTCCTCGGCTATCCGCAGCAACACGGAAACCTTGGTGCCCTTGTGCAGAGCACTTTCGATCTTTAATTCTGCTCCATGCGCCTGCGCAATGTGTTTGACGATTGCGAGGCCTAGTCCGGTGCCGCCCAAGTCTCGGGAGCGCGCCTTGTCGACGCGGTAAAATCTTTCGGTGAGCCGCGGAATAGCGTGTTCGGGGATTCCGGTGCCAGTATCGGTAACCGAAAGTTCAACTGCGTCGATGCTGCTGTTGATCGTGATTCGTTGAGCTTTGACGGTCACTGTTCCGTTGACCGGGGTATACTTGACGGCATTATCTACGAGATTGATAAGGAGTTGCTGCAAACGATCAACGTCGCCCATCACGGCAGGAAGTCCCTGTTCGATGACCTGCTCTAAGGTAACCTGCTTCTTGTTGGCTGCGTCCGAAAACACTTCTGAGACGCTTTGCACCACACGTTTGATATCCACCGGATTGAAATCTATTTCGATTTTGCCCGATTCGAGGTCCGAGAGTGTCAGCAAGTCTTCCGTTAGGCGACTGAGCCGTTCAGCGTGTTTTTCTATGATACTCAGAAAGTGTTGTGCGTCGGCTGGATCGTCCGGCGGAGTCTGACGAAGGGTTTCCGCATAGCCACGAATCGCTGTTAGCGGCGTGCGCAGCTCATGTGATACGTTTGCCACGAAATCGGAGCGTATTCTTTCCAATTTCTTAACCTCTGTAATATCGTGGAACACCAAGATAGAACCGTACGTGCTACTCTGATTGTTCCTGAGGCTCACCGCATTAATCCGAAACCATCTACCTTCATGCAACTCAATCTGGCTGGAATAGGGCTCGTTCGTGAAATCAAAAACCAAAACCTGCTCGATTAATTTCTTCATCTCCGGATGGCGCGATAATTCTAATATGGAGGCGCCACGGATGTCTCGGTCGGGAGATAGGTTGAACATTCTTTGCGCTTGCTCGTTGATGACCAAGACTCGTCCCTTTCGATCGATCACTAAAACGCCCTCCATCATGCCCCGCAAAATCGAATTTGCTTTTTCTTTTTCGGCGATAACCTGCTGAACATTTTGGCGAATCTTTTCACTCATGTCATTTAGGTGGCGTTCTAAGCGGTGAATTTCGTCGCGTCCCGATTTACCGAAGAAGTTCTGTGGAAAAACTCCTTCCGCCACCTGACCGGAAAATTCGACTAGCCGCTTCACGCGCCGGCTCAAGCGCCGGGAAAAGGCAAAGGCGAGGAGCAAGCCGACCGCCGAGGCGACAAGGAATCCGAGGAAAAGACTGCGGCGCAACGAATTTGTAACCGCCTGAACTTCGTCAAGAGCGATGGCCAAACGCACGATCCTTTGACTTTCGCCCTCATCTTGTAAAAACGCGCGGTAAAATAGCTCTTCGCCTGTGGTCGTGCTGTACCTAAAAGAGGAGCCGGAGCCAGTCTTTAAGGCATCGACAACCTCTGGCCGCCAACGGTGATTTTCCATAGTTGCCGACGCCTCTACCGAATCGCATAGCACTCGGCCATCAGCGCCGACGATCGTGATGCGGGTTACCAACTCGGCCGCCAAGTTTCGGCACAGGAGGTCAAACTCGTGGTTGTCTGAGAGAGAAGGTAGTGCCTTTGCTAATAGGCGAGCTTCAAGCTCGAGCCTTTCACCGAGCGATGACACATAGAAATCCCTAACAACAGTGCTGGAATAGAGATAGAAGCTGGTGAAAAGTAAGGTAACGACGGCGAGGTAACTTAAGAAAACTTTTGAGATAAGGCTATTCCGCCAAAGCCTTCTCATCGAATTTATAGCCAACTCCTCGTAACGTCAAAATCAACCTGGGTCTGCGATCGTCTTCTTCGACCGCTTTACGCAAACGGCGGATGTGAACATCGACAGTTCTGGGAGTAACGAAGGTTTCACCACCCCAAACTCTGTCAAGCAATTGGTCGCGGCTCAGGACGCGATTTGAATTCTGGACCAAAAAACGCAGAAGCTCAAATTCCTTCAGAGTCAATCTGATTTGTTGCCCTCGAGCAAAAACCTCGTAAGTCCTGTAATCAATCTTCAGCGTCCCTTTTTGGTAGGATGGTGCAGTTTCTCGCGGCCGCAGCGGAAGAGTCGGTGCGGCGGAGAATGGCTCGGACGCGGGCCACCATCTCACGCGGGCTAAACGGTTTTGATAGATAGTCGTCAGCGCCCATTTCCAAGCCGACAACTTTATCGGCCTCTCCGGCTTTAGCAGTCAACATAAGAATGGGAACCCGTGCCGTATCCGGTCTCTCACGGAGAATTTTGCATAGCTCCAAGCCCGAAAGGCCCGGCAGCATCAGATCCAGAATTATAAGGCTCGGTGTATCGCGCTGTACTAATTTCAGAGCCTGCTCGCCATCTTCCGCTTCCACCACCAGATAGCGCTCTTGCGTCAGATTGTATTGGATGAGTTTCCGAATATCCGGTTCGTCTTCGACGACCAAAATTTTTTGACGTATGCCGCTCATAATCAAACCGACGGCGGCAGTTCCTTCATGTGCCGAATGCTCTTGCCCTTCACCATGAATATAACCATTTCGGCAATATTGGTGGCATGATCGGCGATGCGCTCGAGGTATTTTGATACGGAACTGATCTTTGTTCCCCGGCTGATGGTTTGAACATTTTCGATCATGAATGTGAGAATCTCACGAAAAATCTGCGCATTGAGTTGATCGACCTCGCTGTCATCCTTACAAACCCTAAGCGCCAGATCGGTATCCTCGCGAACGAAAGCGTCTAAACTCTGCTGGATCATTCGCTGGGCTATCTGTGCCATGCGCGGTATGTCGATGTACGGCTTTAACTGCGGCTCCTGATTGAGCTCTAACGCCCGCTCGCAAATATTAACCGCCATATCGCCGATCCGCTCCAGGTCTGTGGTGATTTTCAGCCCGGTAGTAATGAAGCGAAGATCCCGCCCGGCGGGCTGATGAAGCGCGAGCAAACGGATGCAAAGTTCGTCAATGTTGACATCCAGGCGGTTGACCTCATGATCGCGCTCGATGATCACTTCGGCCAAGTTGGAGTCCCGGTCGACGAGTGATTTCACTGCTTTTTGTATCTGATCCTCTACCAATCCTCCCATGTAAAGAATTTCTTCGCGGAGTTTCTTAAGCTCTTCCTCATACCTTTTATCCGTATGCGCGGTTTGCATTGGCTCCTCCGCTTATCCGAATCGCCCGGTGATGTAGTCTTCAGTCTGCCGTTTATCTGGATTAGTAAAAAGTTTACCAGTCTCGCCATATTCTATTATCTTCGCCGAGATAAAAGAACGCCGTATGGTCCGAAACGCGTGCCGCCTGTTGCATGTTGTGGGTAACAATGACGATGGTAAACGCGTCTTTGAGCTCATGAATGAGTTCTTCGATCTTCGCTGTAGAGATAGGATCCAGAGCCGAGCAAGGTTCGTCCATCAGCAATACGTCGGGTTCGACGGCGAGGGCTCTTGCGATGCAAAGACGCTGTTGCTGCCCGCCCGAGAGCTCAGCCGCGCTCTTATGAAGCGTGTCTTTGACTTCCTCCCAAAGCGCCGCCCGCTTCAAGGTGCTCTCAACCACTTCATCCAAGTGCTGACGGTCGTTGATGCCGACAATGCGTAACCCGTACACCACGTTTTCATAGATACTTTTCGGGAATGGATTCCATTTCTGAAAGATCATGCCGACTCGCCGGCGCAATTGGATGACGTCTGTGGAGGAGCCATAAATGTCCTTGCCTTCCAGAGTGATGCTGCCGGTGACGCGAACATTGGCAATGAGGTCGTTCATGCGGTTCAAGCAGCGCAACAGAGTCGTTTTACCACACCCCGAAGGGCCGATAAACGCGGTAGCCTTTTTCTCGGAGATATCGACTGTTATCGGATTTTAGGGCATGCTTAGAACCATAATAGAAATTCAAATCTTTAATTTGGATGATGGGCGGAGATATTTCAGGTACGCTTATCTTTGGCATCGCTCCGTCTCGTTTCACTACAGGCGTCTCGCGTCCTCAATGTTGCCGATTGTTCCTGCAGAGCCATTGTACCCCCATTCACCTTGTTTTTCACACTTGTACCGGTCACCATTTGATACGCTTGCGGAAGCGGTAACGCAGATAGATCGCAACCGCATTCATCATCAGAGTCATGAACATTAGAACAAGACCGGTGGCGGCGGCATTTAAATGAAACTCTTCTTGGGGGCGTGAGATCCAGTTGAACATCTGTATCGGCATCACGGTAAAAGGCGACATCAGCCATTCGAGAGAGATAAACGGAAATTCAGCTTTGATGGGAGCACCCGGAAGAAACGCGATAAATGTCAGGGCACCGATGGTGATGAGCGGGGCGGTCTCTCCGATCGCGCGAGACAAGGCGATAATCACGCCGGTCAAAATCCCCCCGGTAGAGTAGGGAACAACATGGTCCTTAACCGTTTGCCACTTGGTTGCCCCAAGGGCTAGGGCCGCTTCGCGGATAGTCCCCGGCACCGCCCTGATGGCCTCGCGTGTGGCAACGATCACGATCGGTAGAATCAACAATGCCAAAGTTAGGCCGGCAGTTAAGATGCTATGTCCGAGGCGAAGCTGGTAGACGAACAGGCCCAAAGCCATTAGGCCGTATACGATCGACGGAACTCCGGCGAGATTGGCGATATTGATCTCGATTATGGCAGTGAGCCAGTTCTTGGGCGCATACTCTTCGAGGTAGATTCCCGCAGCCACTCCCAAAGGAACGGCCGTAAACGCGGTGACGATCATGACTAATATCGTGCCGACCCAGGCGGAAAGGATGCCGGCCCGGGAGGCAAAACGCGAAGGAAAGGACGTGAAGAATTCCCAACTAAGCCTGCCTATCCCATCTATGGCGAGGTCCGCCAGAAGCGCCGCCAAAGTAAGCAGGCCAACGAAAGTGGCGAATACTCCGAACAGGACGAAGAGGCGATCAACCGTTTTGTTGCGGGCGATACGCCCTTGGAGATTCATCGTTTGTCTCATTAGTAAATCTCCCGAAATCTCTTGCGCAGTAGATAGCCACCGATATTGAAGATCAACGTCATCAACATCAAGGTTAATCCTGCGGCGAAGATGCTCTGATAAGCAATGCTGCCGTGCGGCAGATCGCCGAGGCTGACCTGGACAATGTAGGCCGTGATCGTTGCCGCTCCTTCCATGGGATTGAGCGTAAGGTTTGGCTGCGTTCCGGCAGCCAACGCCACAATCATGGTCTCACCCACCGCACGGGAGAAGCCCAGCACATAGGCCGAAGCTATGCCTGAAAACGCGGCAGGGAACAGGACTCTGAGCGCGGTCTGTAACCGAGTCGCGCCCATGGCGTAAGAACCCTCCCGAATATGGACCGGCACGGCTCTGATCGCATCTTCGCTGAGCGAGCTAACATACGGAATAATCATGATGCCGATCACGATGCCGGCGCTGAGCATATTGAAACCTGGCAAACTCGGTAACAAGCGCTGCAATAGCGGCGTTAAAAACAGCAGAGCAAAGTAGCCGAAGACCACCGTGGGAACCGCACTGAGAAGCTCCAAAATCGGCTTGAGTATTTCTCTCGTCCGGCTGCCGGCATATTCGCTGAGATAAATCGCGATGATGGTTCCGAGCGGAAGGGAGACCAGGAGCGCCACAACAGACGTAACTAACGTGCCGCTGACCAGCGGCATGATGCCATAATGCGGATCGGCGAAGAGCACGGTCCACTGGGTGTCTGTTAGAAACTCCACGATCGAAACGTGTTTGAAAAACTGCAACGACTCGAAAACGAGAACGCCGACGATTCCGACGGTAATCGCCACTGAAGAAAGCGCCGCGAGAAGTAATAAGATCTCGATCACTCGTTCGCGTGCTCGTTGCAAACGGCGATTCATCGTCGCGGTTTGGACTCGACTTCTTAAAATTTCAGGATACACCTGTTCCGTAACTGCCATAATCTGTCCGCGGCTAGGAGCGGAAAGCACCGATCATAGCCGGTGCCTTCCGCAAAATGTAGGTTGCTTTTACTAGAATTTGGCTTCGCGTTTCAGCAAGTCGTCGATTTTGACTCCGACTTCCGCTTCACCGCCAAATACGGTGCCGATTTTGCCTTTCTGGATGTGTTCTAACCCTAGCGTGTAAGCCTTGGCTGGTAACGCAACATACTTAACCTCTTTTACCAGGGCGGGGGCGTTTTTAAGATAAAAATCGACAAACTCCTTGACCTCGGGTTTGGCAATCGCCTTTTTGCTAACATAGATAAAAATCGGTCGCGACAGTGGTTGATAGCTACCGTCCTCGACGGTCTTTGCTGATGGAGCTACCGGTCCTTTGCCGCCGTCAATCGCAACGGCCTTCAGTTTCTTTTGATTCTCTATGTAATAGGCAAAGCCAAAGAAGCCCAATGCGTTCCGATCATTGGCTACCCCTTGAACCAGGACGTTATCGTCCTCGCTGGCGGTAAAATCACCGCGGCTCGACTTGGCCTTGCCTACGATAGCTTCAGTAAAATAGTCGAAGGTGCCCGAGTCGGCGCCGGCGCCGAAAAGCCTGAGCGGCGCATTGGGCCAGTTGGGTCGGATCTGGTTCCAGGTCGTGACTTTGCCCTGCGCGGCAGGTTCCCAGATTTTTTTCAATTCGACCACCGTCATCGATGCCGCCCAATCGTTCTTTGGATTGACGATCACCGTTAAAGCATCATAGGCGACGGGTAGCTCAAAAAATTCGACGCCGGATCCTTTGCAAGCGTCTATCTCTTGTTTAAGGATCGGACGGGAGGCGTTGCTAATATCTGTTTCACCTCGGCAGAATTTCTTAAAGCCGCCGCCGGTGCCTGAGATGCCGACCGTGACTTTAACTTTTCCTTTTTTTGAGTTTTGAAATTCTTCTGCGACTGCTTCAGTCACCGGAAAGACGGTGCTGGAACCGTCGATCTGTATGACCTGAGCTTTTGCCACCCACGGCTGAGCAGCCAGCCAGCCGGCAACCAAGATAAACAACATCATTTTCATCGTCTTTCTCCTTTTTTATTATCTTTAATCAGCCAATGTTACGGGATTGTTACAAACGTCTTAAGCCTGGGTAAGCTCCACACGGACTTCTGCAACGAGATTGCGCTTTGTTCTTATCTGTATAGTATCTCATCGCCTATTCGACGATTACGGTAGGGAGTAATCGTGAAACTGATGTAAAGCGTGAGTTAAGAAACTGTTAAATGAGGTTGGGCCGGCAGACGGCGTCGGAGTTCGTAACAGGAATTTAACAGAAGATAGAGGCGGGTCTGGCTAAAGTGTACAGATCCGAACCCGTTTGAAGCTCGCCCACGAAATCAGACGTGAGCGAAAGCACTCCAGACATATTGCGGCCGCTAAACGACGCGCTTCTCAAGGAAGGATCGATATGCAATATCGAACGATGGATTCTGGCAGAATTCGATAAACGGTGGAACGTACGGCTTTGAAATCACCGATACCTTCGGACCATCGAATTGAGTTGAAAGCCGTCAGAGGGAATCTTCTGGTCTAACTGCTGCTTTGCTACTGTCCAAGCCGAGCTGGAGTTTTTCAGCTTGTTTTAAGATTTCGTCGATCGCCGCATCATTCTTGCGCCTCTCGCTGTCGATGTCACGTTCTAGTATCTGCTGAAACTCCGGGTGATCACTAAAAAACTCCGGCTTCTCGATGAGCTCTTCGACAAACTGCAACAGAACATGGCAGTCGTGCCAACGACCGAGCTCATCTTGCAATTCTTTCAATGAGGTCGCCTGATCTTTTGCGGCGGTGTTCCCCAGTTCGGCGATGATTTCCAAACGGTAGCGCAGTCGTTTGCCTGAGATCCGCAATTCATGCAGATGCTTCGAATTCTGCCGGCTTTTTGCTTGCGCGACCGCCTCACGCCATTCGGCCAGAGTGTCAGCGAAACTTTCCTCTAAGTTCAAGTCCTGGACGTTCTCTATTTTTACCGCCTTGAACAACCGCTGAGTTCTTTCGATAAAAGCCAGAATATCGAGCCGGCGGAGCCGCTTCCGTGCACGGTCGAGTTCTTGCGCTCGCAACTCCACTAGACATCCGCGGACATAACTCCACGCGTCGCGAACTCCGTCTGTCTCAAGTGACTCGAGCTTCTCCTGCAAGAGGGCTAAATCAACGTCGAGATTACGGCAAGAGCCCCAATCGCGGCGCAGATCGCGTAGAGACCGGATTACTTTACGGCTCTTTGCACGGCGAGGCTTGGGAAACATTAAGCTGACAACTTGCTGCAAACGGCGACTCGTTACTCGAAGGTCGTGAATGTCGTCTGGATCGTGGTCAACCAAAAGCCTGGGCGTGATGGAAACGCATTTCTTCAAGCGAGTTAGGGCGAGCCTCAGGATATCATTTTTCAAAACTCTGAGAAGGGTTACTCTGTTCTCAGAGTGGCTCGTCTCTGGGTACATTTCGCAGATTACCGGGCTATCAGGCGAAGCTGTTTCGCAGTCAGTAGCCAGTGCATATGTCCGGGTTGTGTCGGGGGAAGAGCTTCGATCTCGATGCGGCAGATACCGCCCTTTTTGAGGGGAATCACACTGTCAGAATTGTTTTTGCCATTAACCAGAAACGCCGCCAATTTGCCAAGGAACGGCTCATGGCCTACCAACATGACATGCTCTTTGTCGTGAACATTGTTCAAGGCAGATGTTAGCTGTTCGGGCAAACTCTCCGGAGCTAATTCCGGTATTTCCTCAATGTCAGATTCCTTATTCAAGACCGCGGCGACAATATCAGCTGTTTGCCGGGCGCGAACTAAAGGACTGCTGAGGATCACGTCCAACGTAATCCCCAAACGTTCAATTCCGCGCGCTGCTTTGCGGAATTTTTTGACTCCCTTTTTAGTAAGCGGCCGCTCGCTATCAGACTCAAAAGCCGGATCATCCTTAGCTGCAGCGACGCCATGTCGCAGAAGGTAGAGATTCATACGATTCACCTTACTTGTCAGTTATTTATGTTAGTGGTGCGAAACACCAATGGGGGTTACGCATCATTCCGCCAATAATCCATAAAAAGCGCGAATACTCGTCTATTGATCTCGTCTCGCTGGTGCCGATACTTTGTCAATGATGCCGGGCTGCTTATATTGGACAAACCCAGTGCCGGGATCGACCAGTTCTCCACTTTCGTCCGCTTTGGCAAGGAGCTACACCTCTTATCCGCACCTTCGAAACTTATCACCAAATCGATTTCATTCAACGGTACCTCATTCATCTTTTTACACGACTGGCCCTCTAAGCTAACCCCTGACTCTTCCATAACTTTATAAACTTGCGATGGGATCGTCGTGGGTTTGATGCCAGCGCTGAAGATCTTAACCTTGGGGGGATCGAGGTGTTTCGCCACGGCTTCCGCCATTTGGCTCAGCGATGCGTTGTCCTCGCATAGAAAAAGAATATTGCGGTCGCGAATGGTTCGTCTCATTGAATTGTCCTCCGTTACTGGCCCCTGCGTGTCTATGCTTTCTGGATAACGAGCTTGAGGTTGAAAACTTCTTCAAACAGTTGCCCCTTTTTCGAAGCCCAGGCGATTTCGTCACCGATATCATCCGTGCCGGAAGCAGTAACAGTGATAGCTTTGGATTTTTTCACCGCACACGTCAGGGCAATAACTTTTTGGTCGTGCCTATAATCGAACGCATCGGCAATTCGGAGTATAGCACTTAGTTTTCGTATCACATCTTGGTTGCTTGGAGAGAGTTGACTAAAACCTAGATGCTTCTGGCTGGGGTGCGCTTTGCGGTGATAACGAGCAATGTTGGCCACCACGTCGAGATCAAGCTTATCAAAAGAGTTAATTCCCGAACTTTTGATAAGATAGTAGGAATGCTTATGGTGCTTAGGCTCAGCTATGAAAAGGCCGATATCGTGCAGCATCGCTGCTGCCTGTAGAATACTGGAATATTTATCGGAAAGCTTATGCAGATCGTTCAGTTGATAGAATAAGTTCATCGCAAGCTGGCTAACATGGTAGGCATGAGGCGCATCGTACAAGATACTTTTGACATACCTGCTCGAGGGAATCCGCGCGCTCTGCATCCGGATCCCATACACCTGAGTTTTCATAATGTCGCTGTAGGAGGTCGATCATCAAGCCATCCCGCAAACCTCTTCGCGAGACAAAGATGTAATCGAGGCCGATCTCCGACATAATCTCATAGAGAACCAGCCCGCCGGCAACTATGATATCTGCGCGCTTGGGATCGCCGCTGATCAGTGAGGCGCGCTCTTTAGCTGGTATGGTTGTTAACAACTCCAATAAGGCTTTCAGCCGGGTCCGCCGCAAAAGCGACAGAGAGCCGTTTTTGCCATCTCCGGCGACTCGTATATTCGTTTCAGCTAGAGCAGTCATAGTACCGCCGCTGCCGAAGGCCATGGTGTACTTTTCCTGTCCAAGGCGCTGGCCAACCGACCTGAGCTTCTGTCTAACAACCTGACGTAGGTCGCGGATTTCGCGCTTGCGCGGCGGATCAGAGGTAAATAGCTCCTCGGTCAGACGAACGGCTCCGAGAGGTAGACTGAATAAACAAAAAACGTTCGTTGTATTTGCGACGGCGATTTCGACACTGCCCCCGCCGATGTCCAAAAACAGGCCGAGCGGCAAATGAAAGCGCAGGCCACTCATAATTCCTAAGCTGATCAGTCGAGCTTCGTCTTCTTCAGAGAGAATCTGCATCGGTACGCCGAGCTGATGAGCCTCTCGGAGAAAGGATTTTCCATCGCAGGCTTCTCGTAGAGCGCTGGTGCCCACAGCCTGGATGGCCTTGACCTGATAGTGGTCTGCTACTAGCTTGAAATCTGTAAGAACCTTTAGCGCCGCTTCGGCGATGGCGGGATCCAGACGGCCGGTTTGAAATACATTGTGCCCGACACGGACAGCTTGGCGGTCCTGTTCGACAACTCGATAGCGTTTGGGCTGATCGACGACGGCTACTTGGAGTTTCATCGCGTTGCTGCCAACGTCGATGACTGCAAAGTGATCTACCATCATCTCTACATACCATTGATTGGAACCGTTGTTGACCTAAAAAGTGTTACAAATCGGTTAATTTTTTTGCGCAAATTGCCCCTACTGGATATCCCTGAAACGGCCAGTTTGTAACGATAAATTAATGTACTTTTAACACGAACGGGTGTTGGTTCGATAAACCGTGTTGTACCTTGCTCATCGAGGACCTTAGGGGCACCTCCGTGAGTTCTAGCAATGGGAACACATCAGGATAGTAATATGGACGGAGATAAGAACCATAGGTATCTGCAGCGTGAGTTGTCATGGCTTGAATTCAACCGGCGAGTTCTGGAGGAGGCCAAAGATGAGACTGTGCCGTTGCTCGAGCGGGTTAAGTTTTTAGCTATCTTCAGTTCTAATCTCGATGAATTTTTCATGGTTCGTGTCGCTCGCATCAAACGGCAGCTCTTCAAAGGATCTCAGAATTCGGATCCGGAAGGACGTACACCTGCTGAAATCCTAACAGCTATCTCGAAGCGAGCCCACGAGCTTGTCGAGGAACAGCATCTGTGTTTCATCAATACGATATTGCCGCATTTGGCCACGGAAGGCATTCATTTGGTTCGGCCGCAAGAGATGAGCGGTGAGCAGGAGCGCTTTCTCGAAGACTTTTTCAATCGCACCCTTTATCCGATTCTGACGCCGCTTGCCATCGATCCGGGACATCCGTTTCCCTACCTTGCCAATCGCTCATTATGTTTTGTCGTGTCGCTGAGTCCCACCGTAGCTTCCCGTTTGCCGCACACCGATCTTTCAATTCTTCATATCCCAACGCACGTCGTGCCTCGCTTCGTGCCGTTGCCGACGCGCGAGGGGCAGCATGCGTTTGTGCTTTTGGAAGATGTTCTTAGCCGGTATGTGCCACGCCTTTATCACGGCTTCGAGATCCGATCGTGTCACGCCATCCGAGTGACTCGGGACGCCGAATTTGGGATGCTGCGCCGGCACGACGAAGATCTGTTGATGACGATCGAGCAGGGTGTCCGCGAGCGTCGAATGGGTGATGCTGTGCGATTGCACTACGATCCGGAGCTGCCGCGGAATGTGAGCCACTAGTGATGAGCTCTAATTGGGAGCTGAGGACCTGTATCCGAGCACAGGCTTTACTGCGTTCACTGATCTTTTCCAGCTTTACTCCGCGGTCAGTATGCCTCGCCTCAAAGACCGACCGCAGTCAGCTTTGCCGGTGGTGGCTTTCGAACGTGCGGCCGATATCTGGAGCGCTATACGCGCGGGCGACATCATGCTGTTTCACCCGTACCATTCCTTCGATGCGGTGACTCGTTTTGTCGATGAAGCGCGCTAAAGATCCTAAAGTGCTTGCGATCAAAATGACCCTTTATCGCGTTAGCCCTTCCTCGCCCATTGCTCAGGCCTTGGCGCGTGCAGCCGAATGCGGAAAGAGGTGTCGGTGCTTGTGAGTTGCAGGCAAAATTTGATGAGGAAGAAATATCACCTGGGCGCGGGCCTTGGAAGAAATTGGGGCGCACGTCGTGTATGGCTTGGTGGGATATAAAACACATTGCAAAATCTGTCTGGTGGTGCGCCAGGAAATCGATGGCATTCGGCGCTACTGTCATCTCGCGACCGGCAATTACAATGTACGCACGGCCGGCGTTTATAGCGATCTAGGGCTATTTACATGCCGGGAAGCCTTTGGTCAGGATCTCACCGAGTTATTCAATCTGCTGACCGGCTACACCCGACCGCAGAAGTTCCAGCAGTTACTACTGGCGCCGACTGGACTGAGGGAGCGCTTCCTTAACTGCATCCGTAAGGAAAAAGAGCATGCGCGCAGCGGCGAGTCGGCGCGGATCATCGCCAAAGTGAATAGCTTAACCGATCCTGCGATCATCGATGAGCTTTACAGTGCCAGCCAAGCAGGAGTGCAGATCGACTTGATCGTACGCGGCATGTGCAGTTTCAGTCCGGGTGTTCCGGGCGTCTCGGAGAAAATTCGGGTCATTTCAATCATCGACCGCTACTTAGAGCATGCTCGCATCTTCTATTTCCATAATCGCGGCGATTCCGCGTACTGGTTATCTTCCGCCGATTGGATGCCGCGCAATTTCGATCGACGCGTTGAAATCGCTTTTCCGATACTCGACCCACAGCATCAGCTTAGACTGAAAGAGATCTTGGAGATTCAGCTCAGCGATACCGCCAAAGCCTGGGAAATCCATGCTGACGGTAGCTCATCACGCGTTACTAGCACGGGTCGACCACACATCCGTTCTCAGGACCGGCTCTATGAGATCTTACGAGCCGAAAACGATTTGACCAATGATGTGATCTAGTAATTGTTGCTTCTGGCTCCCCATCACTCATGCAAGCTCGCTTCATAATGTTCTCGAGAAGACTTGACCCGGTTCGCGGGCTGGAGCGGCTCCTGACAAGCGCCGTTACTCACCCGGTCATATGCCTCCTTCCTGAGAACCAATCGGTAAGAGCAAGCCTCCTCCAACTTCACCGACTTTTCTTCCCAGTAGCACTATTCATTCAGTGTTTACCGAACGTTAACCGTCACGTAATCGATACTCATTACCTTTGTACAAGAGGTCATCAGGTGGTTGCGCGCTGGCAAACTAGTAGGCGCACCTAACAAGGGTGAGGAGATTAAAATGGGCAAAAAGATTTTGATCATAGAAGATCATCCCGATGCTCGTCGTGTATTCAGTCTGATTCTATGTTCTGCAGGTCACGAGACCTGGGAAGCTGAAAACGCTCATGAGGGATTGAAAAAGACTTTATCTGAACTCCCTGATTTAATTTTGATGGATGTCTCGCTACCCGATGTAAGGGGGTTCGACCTGGCAAGAACGATCAAGGACAATCCCGAAACCACAAAGATTCCGATCGTTGCATGTTCAGGTTGGACCCGGAGTGAGGTGAAAGCTGAGGCACAGAAGGTTGGAATTGTAGAGTTCTTAACCAAGCCGTTCGCTGCAACAGAGCTTATTGCAGCTGTTGGAAGACACGTTTAGGCTGCGTGCTTCTGATATGGAGAAATCGTTGAGTCTATGAGGGAAGACCTTTTCGATGCAATCATCATAGTTGGATTGTCGACGATTATCCTGGTCCTAGGAAGCATCCTCCAGTAATTCCTTCAAGGAACTGCAGCTGAGAGTTAAGCAGAAACAGCAAGCTTTGCCAGAGAAGCGGTAACAATAAGTGAGTGGCTCGTGCGGCGGATGAGTAAAATCATCAGAACTCGCCAGGAAGTTTATGGTAATCGGTCATCCCGAGCGTCGCGCCGCGTATGTGAGTTAAATCTTTGTTTCAGGCTTTGCTTTGTTCAGTCATCCCGTTAGTCTTCGGCCGTTGGATACTCCGGTAACTATCCATGCAGCAGTCAGTGCCAAGCAAAATGTTAAGGAAGTTGTTGAGTTCTACCGCTGCATTTACGATGAGCTTATCGACACGGTGGAGTAAGAGCCGGCGCTCAGCAGATCAGGGCATGGGGTTTGATAAATACGATACGGCATCATTGTTATCGCTGATGGTTGCCGCGGCTTTTATTTTACTTCCAGTGCTGCTGAGATAATAAGCACGCAGCTTGTCCATAGCCGATTTGGGAAAAGTTCGTGCATGGGCGGCGTCTACTGGAAATCAAGTAAACAGCCAAGCAGGCTGCAGCATCATTGGGCCTGGCGAGAGTTGATAAATCAACAGCGGCTGCTCCCGCTTCTTGCAGCAGAGATAATTGATGATCCAGTCGGCGAACGGTCGAATGGCGTATCGCCATGTTGATAAGTGTGTTACTCAAGAAACAATGTACTGAACACGTCGTGAATATCGGTTCCGAATGCAACAACCTCCGGGCAAAAGGGCAGGTTAACTTCCGATGAACACTGATCGGCGAGAAGTGTAGATCTACGAGCAGCAGGCTCGTTAAAACGAATTACCGATTAGAACCCTACCAACCGTGTTGAAAGTTTCTGCTTTAAGACCTTTAACGAGGACGGAATGATGGCAATAGATACAATGATAGAGAGCGCTAGAGAGTTGATCAAACCCTTTCGCGTCACCGATCGTCAGAGTTTTCGTCTCAAAGATTTTGACCCTGCCGACACACTCGACTTAAACTCCGAGGATAAACCGCGCGCCAAGGAAGGCCTTGCCGCCGGAATCGAGATCTTGGCGAAGCTCCAAGAGAAACTTTATGCACAGAACCGTTGGGCGGTGCTGGTTATCTTTCAGGCGATGGATACGGCAGGCAAGGACAGCGTCATTAAGCATGTCATGTCCGGCGTCAATCCGCAGGGCTGTCAGGTTCAATCCTTCAAAGCGCCAAGCAGCGAGGAGCTCGATCACGATTACCTGTGGCGCTGCGCGAGACGTTTGCCGGAGCGCGGCATGATCGGGCTATTCAATCGCAGCTACTACGAAGAAACCCTGGTTGTGCGGGTGCATCCGGAGTTGTTGGAGAAGCAGAAGCTCCCGCCTGAACTTGTCACCAAGAATATCTGGAAAGAGCGATTCCAGGATATTCGGAAGTTTGAGCGCTATTTGACACGCAATGGTATAGTTATTCGCAAATTCTATTTGCATCTGTCTAAGAAAGAGCAGAAAAAACGGTTCCTAGAGTGAATCGATAAACCCGAGAAGAACTGGAAGTTTTCAGTGAATGACGTCCATGAACGCGAACACTGGGATGACTACATGGAAGCATACGAGGATATGATTCGGCACACCTCGACCAAACAAGCACCCTGGTACCTCGTGCCGGCAGATAACAAATGGTTTACTCACCTCATCGTTGCAGCTGCTTTGGTGGACCTTCTCGCGTCCCTAAATTTGCAGTATCCAAAACTAAGCAAAGAGGAACTCAAACAACTCGACGAAGCGAAAGAAGCGTTATTGACCGTTAAGTAGTCTCCGTCCTATCTCAATCAAGACGAAATCTCCCTCGCCTTAATCCGTTCGTAAGATTACCTCGCGCTCTTCTGCACCGCTACACGGCAGTGATTCTGCGAGTCCTCGGCCCAAGATGTTGGCCAGGGTTCGCTCGCCCCACTGCTGGGCTTTCGGAGCGTGCCCGCGACTACGCCGGATTCGGCAACAATCAGATGCTCTGCTCCAATCCGCAAACCGGCGAGATCCGCCGTTTTCTAGTCGGCCCGAAGCAGTGCGAGGTCACCGGCGTATTCGTCACTCCCGACGAACGCACCATGTTCGTCGGGATCCAGCACCCCGGCGAGACCGCCGACGAGTCGCCCAATGATCCGGCCAATCCGAAGCGGTTCAGCTCATGGCCCGATGGAGACGCGGGCGGACGCCCGCGCTCGGCGTGTATTGTGATTACGAAAGACGATGGCGGTCAGATCGGCAGCTAATCCGAGAAACGCAAGCTCCCTAGGAGGGCTTCTCCTTCTTAGGGAGCGAACATCAAACAATTCAACGCGATCATCCTAAACTCGAAGATTTATATCTGTGAAGGTGACGTATGGTGAAGCAATAGAGCCATTCTGCTCAAGTCCACTCTTTGTAGTGCAGGTGCCGCACGGGCTTTGATGTTGGTAGAGACTGATCATGACCTCGCGCAGTATGAATACTAAGGTAGCATCGACAATAAACGTCAGTCTAAGACGGTGCTCGCGAAAATATTCCACCAGGCTTTTAAACAGCTCCAGGATTATGAAAAATGTCAGCAGGTTGGTGACCGTAAAACTGAAAGCGTCTTTCAGTTCGCTGACTGCCATGATCCTCCAGGTCTCCCAGAACAGCCTGACGAGCCCCATGCCGAGAACAACGACAACGAAGAAGATCAGTAGCTTGAAAAACAGGTCCATGACCCGGTTGAAGAACGTCAACGCATCGAAGTGTTGCCATAGTCGCAGTAACTCTTCCTCCAGAGCGAAACGACGAGACTGCCTTATCGTCCGCCCGTTATGATAGTTGAGCAAGCTCTCCTCCGTCGTGGTCAAACACTGGCGAACCTTGGTTTTGGCCAGGCGCATAGTCTAGTTATAAGCTTCCCTCGCCATGGATGGGAGGGAAGGGGATCTATGACAGACAAAACCGGACACGGACTTATTCGCATAACCTGATCGGTGATGCTGGGGGTTAGAATCCGTTTCAGGCCTCTAAGGCGGCGCGGTGACATGACAATCAAATCGGCCTGCAGATCTTCCGCAGCACTGACGATTTCATCCGCAATCGGACCTAAACCTATGCGCTTGGAAACGGCAGGAAGTCTCTTGATCGTATCGCTATAAGGTTCAAGAAAATTGCTCAGCTCGAGGCGTGCTTCCGCCACTACTCGGTCAACGGGCCAGGCTCTGTCGCCTGGAATCATGAAACTGAACTCATCGCAGTAGAACTCCCAGGAATTCAACTCATTGGCCACATGCACCACGGTGACCGTTGCGCTGTATTCCGTCGCCAGAGAAAGGGCGTAGCGCAAGGATCGTTTGGAACGTTGCGAAAGGTCGGTTGGTAATAAAATGTTTTTAAGGCGCATCATGATGACATCCCTCCCATTTAGTTTTAGTGAGATGATGCGACCTGAAGATTAACTCTGTATCTCAGAGCTGCTACGTCTTGGTTAAATGCCCGGCGTTCAATGTTTGACATTGATGTCGGATGAAAGCGCAACCGGCTCGCGCACCGGCAACAGGAGATCGAACTTCCGCTTGAGGCGGCCATCGTCCAGGCAGAAGACTATTTTAGTATCTCCGGCTTATCGGCGGCTGTGAATATTCCTAGGCGGGTTTCCGATTCGGCAACGCCGACCCATTCCGCGCACGTGTAGCCGAGGTCGCTAAAGAACTCGTCAATGAAGAATTCGGAGAGTCTCACACCGCGGCCGGAAATGCGTAGATGGAGCCAGTATGTAGGTTGCACGCCGACAAACTCGCTGAGATCTTTCAGCTGCGATCGGCGCCGCAGCGATACCGTAACTTCGGCGTCAGGATCATTGGTCAGAAGCGTTTCGTAGAGGAATAGCTTGACGAGTTCCTGAAGCTTGCGATCAGGCCAAGGAATATCGGTCATGATGGCGGGAACCGTGACCGAGATCGGCGGTTTATCGCCGATCCGGTTCTGGCAGAATGTAGCGGTTGCTTCCTTGATTGTTTTGGTTAAATCGATCCGTTCCATAAAACCTCCTTTTGTTGGGTTTCTCCTCTTCGATCGAATGCCTGGGCGACGCGAAAGTGCCATCAGTCGATGTTGCTCCGGCTACTGAAGGCGTGAGCCACTGCCTGTGTTTTTTTGACTCTTTCTCGCGTGAGATGCAGCGATACTAGCCCGGCCATGGTTACGGCAATGTAACGAAACAACGAAGTATCGATGAAGGAATGGTTACGGGAAGATCGTTTGAGATTCGTAAGCGGGCAAATTATGTCGTTTGCCGATAGTACGTGGTGAAGCGCCTATGCTGTTCACCCACTGCTCGGCGCGGCAATCCTGTATTTCGCTTCATTAAACTGAGCCCACCCATTACAATGAGCGGGCACGCCGCCAGTAAACAGTGAGAAAACGTTGGAATCTAACCGTAATTGCTTTTAACCTAGGACCGACATGCGGGAACTGATGTGGAAATGCCTCGGCGTAAGTCGGGCGGCGCCAGAAACCAAGAACAAGCTGGGTGTGGTCGCGCTGCTCTACTTCATTCAGGGCGCGCCCGCGGCTATTCTCTGGGAAGTGCTGCCGGTTTACTTTCGGCTGCACGGCGTTTCGCTGCGCGCCATCGGCGGCTTGCGGCTGCTGGAACTGCCGTATTCTTTAAAAGTAATCTGGTCGCCGCTGGTGCATCGACACGGCGATCGCCGCATGTGGGTACTGGGTTGTATGCTCGGCATCGCAGCGGTGTTGTTAGCGCTGCCGTGGGTAGACGTTGCCGGTGTCGGCTTGCTCGTTCTCGTTCTGGTACTCGCTTTTACGACCTTGTCGGCGACGCAAGACGTTGCCATTGATTCTTATTCAGTCGGGCTGATTGCTCGGCAGGAGGAGGGGCCCGCCAATGGCGTGCGCGCTTCCGCCTACCGAGTGGCTTTGGTATTCGTCGGTGGTGGGCTGGTGTTTCTCGCAGCAGCGCTGCGCTGGAGCCTTTTATTCAACCTGGCGGGAGCGCTATTCATTGCTCTGGGATTGTGTGCGCTCCTAATTCCGCGGCTTCATCTGCCCGAGGAAGCGCGCCAGCACTGGTGGCAAGGCTTTATCGGATGGGCCGGGACTTGGCGGGTAATTCCTCTTGTGGCTTTCGTGTTGACGTATAAGCTGGGCGAGTTTGCCATCGGCCCGATGGTCAAACCGTTCTGGGTGGATTACGGTAAATCGATTTGGCCGCTGCAGGAAGATCTCATGTTTCAAATCGGACTGTTTCCCACCAGCTTTGGCATCGTTCTCAGCATAGCCGGAGCATTAGCCGGAGGCGCGTTTATCACGCGTTACGGAATCTTCCATGCAGTATGGTTATTGGGTTTACTGCAGGCGTTTTCCAATCTGGGTTATTCGGCCGTCGAATGGTTAAGTCTTGGAAGGTACGGCCTCTATAGCGCATCGATGTTCGAGTCGTTTAGCGGCGGCCTGGGAACGGCGGCATTCCTGGCCTTTCTCATGAACATTTGTCAAAAAGAGCATGCAACCGTGCAGTATGCCTTTCTTTCTTCGATCTTCTCGCTGACCGGACGCTTGATCGGCGGCATTAGCGGGCTCGGCGCAGAGCATTATGGCTATGGCAACTATTTCGCCTTAACTTTTTTGTTGTCGATGCCCGCTTATCTGCTCTTGCCCTGGGTGAAACCCTGGATACGCGAGGAGCCTTCTCAATCTCGATAGCTTTAAGATTGCAGCTCTTGTAGAAGTTGTTTCCAGGCAGCCACTTCTCGCTTGGGCGCCACCAGGGGCGACAAGCTCTTGCAAATTGATTGCAACGAGCGGTAAAAGGCCCGATCGCTTTCGGCTCGGAATAGAATTTCCCTCAGTGAAACCGTGTCGCCCGTGGCAAAGTAGCCCGGGTAATCGCTTCCTAGGGTTCCCATCAATCCGGGTATTCTCGAAGCGATGACCGGCACGGCGCAGGCGAGCGCTTCGGATAACACATTCGAGCTTCCTTCCATGCGCGAGGTGATAACCGTTACATCGCTTTGCGCTAGAATCTCCCGGGTCCTTTTATGCGCCAACTCTCCGATCCACCGATAGCGTGGGTTTCTCGCCATTTCGGCTCGCGCCCGGCGCTCGAGGTCTTTATCCAACGCCCGGCCGATATGCTGTACCTCGATCCGCGAGTGCTTCGGCAAACGGCGGGTCGCCAATGCGGTTCGCAGCGGGTCCTTCTCGTTTCTCAGGTGACCGATAACTGAGACTTTGAATCCATCTCCTCGATTTTTTGAATTACGGCTCAAACAGCGCTCCGCGGACTGATAGATCACCCGAGTTTTTGAATGCAAGGATTCGGATAATTCCGACAACGCCATCTTCTGCAGCGCAACAATCCGCGTCGCCAGCGTGAGCGACCGTTGAGCACTGCGGTGGCTGCGGATATCGCGATAGAGGTCCGTCCCGGTTAGGACGACGATCAAGGGTAATTCGGGATGAAGTTTGCGAAAACGGCGGATCGACCGATAGCTCCGTCTCGCATGAAGTGCAATCAGCGCATCGCAGGGCTTATCGTCATAATGCTGCAAAACCGTTACGCGGTGTCCAAGGGTTCTAAGGATTTTCGCCCACCGCAGGGCGGTAATCTTGTTGCCGTTGTTAAAGCGCAACGGCGCCGGAGTGACGAGCTGGATTTTCACGTTGGAGCATCACTTTGCGCATGTTCGAAAGCCGGAGAAAACATCGCGACGATCCGGCGTGTAGAAGTTTCTCCAGGTGTTGCGAATGAGCCGCGAAGAGGTCGCCCAGCAGCCGCCGCGCAGGACCTTATGGGTGCCGAACCACGGCTTCGAGTATTCCTTATAAGGATCCGCGATAAATCCTGGATAAGGCATGAAGTTGTCAGCGGTCCACTCCCAGACATTGCCGATCATCTGACGACAACCAAACGCGCTGTCGCCTGCTCCATGGGCGCTGATTTCAACGATTCCGTTCTGCCAGTCAAGGTTTGCCTCGACACTAGTCGGTAGCGTATCTCCCCAGGGGAAATGACGCCGTTTGTTGCTCAAGCTGCAACCGTCGGGAGCTGGTTCTGCCGATGCGGCAGTTTCCCATTCCGCTTCGCTCGGTAAACGCCGTCCGGCCCAAGCGCAAAACGCTTCCGCTTCGTACCAACTGACATGCACAACCGGCAGATTGTCATGCAGCGGAACGTAGCGATCAAAAACCCGCTGTTGCCAGTGGCCATCAGGGTCACGGCGCCAGTACATGGGATGCTCAAGTTTCTCTTTAGCGGCATGCGCTTGACTCGACTGCTTGATCGGCTTGTTGAAGAATTTTGCGAACGAATGCTCGAGCTGCGGGGCGCCGCCGGTCGCCAGCCAGCGCCAGCCTTCTTCGCTCCACCAGTTTGGCTGGCAATAACCCCCGTCCTCGACGAATTCTCGAAATTCTCTATTGCTCACCGGCGCGCGCGAGATCCGGAAGGGCCGAAGAACTACCTCATGAGCCCATTTTTCGTTGTCGAAAACGAACGGTGCGTCAGGCGTCGCACCGATCAAGAATGTGCCGCCCGGAATTTCTGCATCTCCTGGGCAAAGATCATCAGATCGATTTTGGTCTATACGGTGGGCGGGCAGGAAGCTCGGCTTGGGATAACCGTGGGTTTGCCTTGTGCACGCCAGTGCTTCGGCGTGCATGGCTTCATGAAACGTGGTCAGAGAGTAAAAGTAGAGCTCCTCCTTGGATAAATCATGCTTACCTTCGATCGGTTCGATGACTCGATTCAAGACTTCGTCCAGATAGCGCCATGTGTTATTGCGCGAAGGCAGTAGAAGGTCCCAGCGAACATCATGAGCTACATCCGTTGAATTATAGAGTTGATCACCGTTCTCAAGCAGTGGCTTCTGCCGGCGCAGGTGGCGCAAGAGCCAAAACTCCTGAAACCAGCCGACGTGTCCGATCTCCCATAACGGCGGGTTCACCGTTGCTAAACGCGGTCCGATCAGTTGCCGCTCATCAAGATCTGCAACCAACTCTCGGGTACGGGAACGATACTCTCGCATCAGCGAAATCAGCTCAGCGCCTTTCATTGCCGGAAGTGGCCTGCCGCGCAAACTCGGCGTAACTGTGGGGATCAATCATTCTGAAAAATTTACGCTAGTCTCGGCGCGCGATCAAGATTTGGACGAACTGTAGTTATAACGATCTACTGCTGCGCTTTAAGCGCTTGTTCGATCTGTTCCTGCCATGGCTTGATTTCCACGGCCCATTTTTCTTGACGATGTGCCTTTATATATTCTGATGCGTCTTGCAACGCCTCCAGTTCTCTGCGCGGGATGCGCAAGGCAACTTTTGATCGTTTAGTTCGCTGAACTCTTTCGCAGAAGCTCCGAATGGCGCGCCAGTGCGCGCTCTCGCGCTGACCGAAAGAGCGTTTAACGAACGCGTTCCAACTTTCTTCCGCTCTATAGGCCATAGGGTTTAAGGCATAATCAAAACAGGTGGCCAAAGGGATAAAGCTCAGTTCTTCTTGAACTAACGGATTGTTGAGGTAGCCGTAAACGATTTCCGGCAGATGCGTGTCACGATTTTTCAACGGACCCAGGTGAAGCTCGTCCTTCATTGAAAGATCGTTCACCGGATAGTTGTCCCAGAGAATCAACGGCCGGCCGACGAGCTTGGCAATTTTTCTAACGTGCGCGAGGGTTATCTTTGTCGATACCACCAAAGGGCCGGTCCAGCAGCAGGAGACATTGGGCGGAAGGTACTTCGCTAGATTTTCCAAAAAATGCGGCTCAAAGGCGCCAAACACGCGCGCCAGTAATGGATCGCGGGTATAAAACGAAGGGCAGATCCACCACTCCACATCGGACCATGCAGGCGGCTGAAGAGCGATAATTTCTGCCAGCCAATTTCCTTCGGCTCGTGCCAAGCTGTTGTTGAAATGCTTGCGATCGGCGGCATGCTCCAGACGAGAAGGGATATCGTCGAACAGCACTGCGAAGGTACGCACTCCCGCATCGTAGAAACGCTGCGCCTTCGACAGCAGAATGCGCAGCGGTTGCTCGGCGCTAAACAAAAGTGCCTTGCCGGGATGAAAGCCGTAAACAAAATCGATGTGGCGCTTTCGTGCTTCGCGAATGATAGTCAAGAGCGCCTGCCATTCCTTCTCAGGATAAGGTTCCATCCAGCGTTCGCGATGGAAGGGATCGTCCTTTGGCGCATAGAGGTAGGTGTTCATTCCCCGAGCGGCGCCGAACTCGAATAGGCGGCGGCGATGGGCCATGCTCCACACCGGACCAAAGAATCCTTCGACAACACCGCGGCGGCGAAACGATTGCGAGTTGCGCATTGCTGGGACTTTCGCACAGGCTTAAACCTGTGACAAGTTTAGCTCGTCCTATTCGCGGTGTTTCCTAGAATTTCCAAAAGCGGTATGTTGCGATCATGAGCCGTTTTCTTCTTGGGCGGAGGGGTTTACTTTCGGTCGTATTAATGACCGCATGTATCGCGCAAACGACCGGCGCCGATGCAAACGATGGCGCTGACATGAGAAGAATCCCTGCCGGGCCATTTTCAATGGGCAGAGACGACGGGCCCGCCGACGAGCGGCCACAGCACCGGATTGATTTGCCGGAATTTTTCATCGATCGTTTACCGGTGACGAACTCGCAGTTTGCCCGGTTCCTCGAGGCCAAAGGCGTTCGAGGTGCAGCTGCCGAACGGTGGTACGATAACGCTGATAACGACGCGCGCATTCACCTTCGCGCCGGTAAATGGCAGTCTGATCCCGGCTTTGAGAACCACCCGGTAATCGAGGCCTCGTGGTTCGGCGCGGCAGCGTACTGCGATTGGTCAGGTAAGCGATTGCCGACCGAAGCGGAATGGGAGAAATCGGCGCGCGGCACAGACGGGCGAAAATTTCCCTGGGGCAATGATCCGCCCGATCGCACCCGGGCGCATTTCAGCGCAGGATGGAATGACTTCCGTCCGGTGGGGAGCTTGCCGAAAGGAGCAAGCCCCTATGGCGTGCTCGATCTCGCCGGCAACGGCTGGGAATGGGTGAGCAGCGCGTATCTTCCTTATCCCTATAATGCCGCTGACGGCCGTGAAGAGTTGCAGCGGGACCTCGTACGGGTCACCAGAGGAGGCGGTCAGGATTCGGCGGCCGAAGAGTTGACGACGACCCATCGAGGCGCTCATGTCTCTCGGAATTTCCGTTCGGGTCATCACAATATCGGCTTTCGCTGCGCGCGCTCAAGAAAATAAAGTTCCGACGGCAGGAATGGCAATTCATCTTCTCATCAAAGGCGCCATGATGGGATTTGTCGTGGCAGTACCGGTTGGCCCACTCGGACTGTTGTGCATCAATCGAGCGCTGTCTCTGGGCCCATGGTATGGCCTTTTTTCCGGCCTGGGTATCGCCACGGCTGATGCTTTGGCCGGAGGCATCGCGGCCCTGAGCATTTCGCTGGTATCGCAGTTCTTAGTTGATCACCAGTTTGCTTTCCGACTCGTCGGCGGGCTTTTTCTTTGTTATCTCGGTTACGAAATCTATCTGCACGCGTCCCGGACAACCGCCGCCGCGAACGAAGAGAATCAATGGGCTTCTGCGAACATACGTGGCAACCCTTCTTCTGACCTTGTCCAATCCCTTGACCATACTGTCTTTCGCTGCGATTTATGCCGCCTGGAATGCCCAGAGCATGATTGGCCAGTATGGCGGCGCGGCGCTATTCGCCGCCGGGGTCTTTGTAGGTTCGGCATCGTGGTGGGTGGCATTGTTTCTCGGCCTAACGGTGTTTCGCGACAGATTTAATTTGCGTCTTTTATGGTGGATCCATCGCATCTCAGGCGGCGGCATTGCCGTTTTCGGCAGTGTTCTGTTGCTGAGTATTTCACCACTGGGATCGTTATTGGGAATGCCTTGACCGAGCAGGGTGCCCACTTAACGCATGTGCGGCAGCGGGATACTATCCGGGCAGCTTTCGGAGTTGTCTAAGATTCAGCCTTGCTTGCGGAAGAGCAGAACGGAAAACCATTGATTAGGATCGGTGAAGTGCTCGATCGGTAGGAGATCGAAAAACCTTAGCTGTTCCTGTAACCGCTGAGGGTCGAACTTACGGCTGATCTCCACCAGAATTTTTTCGTCTTTCTGCCACTCGAAAGATGTTTCTACTGTAGGGAAGCTTACTCGATGACGTTGCTCCGCTATGGCGTACATTTCGATTTGCTGCCATTCCGAATTGAAGCGCGCGTGATAGCGCATTTTTGCCAGGTCAAAATTGCTCCCGAGCAGATCGTTGATATGACAAAACACGTTCAGAATGAACTGCGCGGTCAGCCCCTGTGAATCGTTGTAAGCCTGCTCGAGAAGCGTTGTGTCCTTAATACGATCGGCGCCGAGCAGGAGATAATCCTTCGGTCCCATCGCTTCCGATAACGCGCGAAAGAAACGTGGAAAGTCAGAGTGATTGAAGTTGCCGACAGTGCTGCCGAGAAACACAAACAGGGTCGGCACGGCTTGCTCGATACTGGTAAAGCCGTCCTCATAGCGAGCGTGAAGTCCGTGAAACTCTAATCGCGGGAAATCTCGGGCGACCGCTTCTCGCGAGGCCAGTAGCCCTGATTCGCTCACATCGATGGGCGCGAAGATCCCTTTGTCGCGCTGCCGCAGCTGTTCCGTAAGCAAATGAATCGTCTTCTTGCTATAGCCTGCGCCTAGTTCGACGATGCATTCTACCGGCGCGGCGGCGATGATTGCGGCGGCTTGCGCTTCGAGAATGCTATTTTCTGTACGAGTCAGATAATACTCCGGCAGCTGACAAATCTGCTCGAAAAGATCGGAGCCTCGTTGATCGTATAAGTGATAGGCCTCCAACCAGCGGGGCTGATCCCATAAGGTTGTCAAAATCGAACGGGCTGGGACCTCATCTACGCGGGAGCCGTCCAAGGTCCAGATACCGTCCTGATTGGTTTTCCATCGCGCCTTCTGATGCGGCGCAAGGATCGAAGGCAGCGGCTCTGTTTCCATATCGAAATAGAATATAAGAAAGTGGAATCGGATGCGACCGGGGGAGACGATGGATCGATGATCGACAATCGAGTAGCTATCGAATTCGACAACGTCAGCTTTGAGATCGGTGAAGGGAAAAAACTTCTCGTTGATCTCAACCTTACGATAGGCCGGGGGGAAACAGTGGTGCTTCTCGGCCGTAGCGGCTCGGGTAAAACAACCACCATGAAGATGATTAACCGTCTACTTGAGCCGACTTCCGGCGAAGTGCGGGTCGAGGGAATCTCAACAGGAGCCTGGGATCCCATAATTCTCCGGCGACGGATCGGGTACGTTATTCAGGAGATTGGCTTATTTCCTCATCTAACCATTGAAGAGAATATCGGGCTCGTACCCAGGCTTGAAAGTTGGCCGGCCGATAAAATCAGAAACCGCGCTCGGGAACTGCTAGCGATGGTGAGTTTGGAGCCTGACAGATTCGCCGCCCGTTATCCGGCGGAACTTTCCGGTGGACAGCGCCAAAGGGTCGGGGTGGCGCGTGCGTTGGCGGCAGATCCGCCGATGATCCTTCTAGATGAGCCCTTCGGTGCTTTGGACCCGATTACGCGACGCGAAATCCAACAAGAGTTTCGCTCACTGCAAAAACACCTGGGCAAGACCATGGTTTTCGTCACTCATGACGTGGACGAAGCTTTCGCCCTGGCAACGCGCATCGGCTTACTCAAGGATGGCGAGATGATCGTTTTGGGACCGCCTGCCGAGCTTCTTGCTTCGAATCATCCTGAGGCTCGGGCTTTCGTCCAATGTTTTCACGATACCGGAAAGGCGCAGAGCTGTTCATGAGCTTGCTGCGCTTTTTCCTCGAGCACCGGGCTGAACTCGCTGCACTGATCTTTGAGCATCTGTTTCTAGTCGGCGTTTCAATCGGCATTGCGCTCCTGATCGGTGTGCCACTCGGCATTCTCCTTACGCGTAAACCGGCGTTGAGCAAACCCGTCTTGGGCATTGCCAACATCATGCAAACCGTGCCGAGCTTGGCGCTTTTTGGCTTTCTGATCCCGGTCAACCTGATTCTCTTTGATGTGCGTATCGTCGGTGGTATCGGCGCCCGCACCGCCATTGCCGCACTGGTTTTATACTCGCTGCTGCCGATCATTAGAAATACTTTTACCGGAATCAGCGGCGTCGATCCGGCTATTCGGGAGGCCGGCCGCGGCATGGGCATGACTGATCGGCAGCTGCTCCTTCAAGTTGAATTGCCACTAGCGCTCGGCGTCATTATCGCCGGCGTGCGCGTCGCCACCGTGATCTGCGTCGGCACGGCAACCATCGCCGCCGCCATCGATGCCGGCGGATTGGGACGATACATTTTCCGCGGCTTGAGAGCGAATGACAACGTGTTGATTCTGGCGGGAGCAGTTCCGGCTGCTTTGATTGCCCTCGTTGCCGATCTGTTTCTTGGATTTTTGGAGCGCGCAATCCGTTTTCGCGGCGCGGCAAGTCACAAAATTCGCAAGCTTTTGTGGCCGGCACTGGCGACAGCCCTCATCCTGATAGCGGTTGGCACTGTCAGTTTTCTGCGAGGTTACAGTGCCAGCCGCATCGCTGTTGGCTCAAAAGATTTTACCGAACAGATCATTATGGGTGAATTGCTGGCGCAGGTGATTGAAGCCAAAACCGGCCTCCAAGTGGAGCGCCGATTCGATCTGGGCGGAAATCTGGCTCATCAGGCGATGATCGCCGGCGAGATTGATGTTTATGTCGAATACACCGGTACTGCTCTGCTGGCGATCTTAAAAAATCCGGCGATTAAGGATCCGGCAGAGGTGTATCGCCAGGTCAAATCGTCTTACGCCGAACAGTTCGGCATCGAATGGACCGAACCGCTTGGCTTCAACAATACCTTTGCGATCCTGGTTCGAGGCGATGAAGCACGACGCCATAATCTCAAGACGATTACTGACGCGGCACGAATGTCAACACAATGGCGCGCCGGATTCGGTCAGGATTTCATGTCACGGCCTGACGGTTATCCAGGCTTTGCGCGGACCTATGGTTTTCAATTCAAGGAAATTCGTGAAATGGACCTGTCCTTGACCTATCGCGCTCTATCGGAGAGGCAAGTGGATCTGATTGCCGGGAATTCGACCGACGGCCTGATCAGCCGATACGGCCTGGTGCAACTCGAGGACGATCTGCACTACTTTCCTCCTTATGATGCGGTACCGGTCGTGCGGCAGAAGGCTTTGGAGAATCATCCTGAGCTAAGAGAAGTCCTAAAACAGCTGGGCGGAATTCTGAACGTCGAGGAGATGCGTGAGCTCAACTATGCTGTCGATGGCGATCAGCGGCAGGTGAAAGATGTGGTCAGTGAGTTTTTGTCGCACAAAATGATCTTACCCAGTGATCTTAATGATCGGTGAGATCGGCCGACGTCAAGTTCCAGAAAGCTAGGCCAGGTTGTCCCCGCTCTAAAACACCCGGAGTTGACATCTCGACTTGGTGTGGCAGTAGAACAATTTCTTTATGCATTGCAGAGCCTCAGCTTTTCTTGATAACTAATATGCTTGAAAGAACACCGCTAATAGTACTTGCGGAAAATTTTGCCAGCGAGAAATCACGGGAGAGTGAGGCATTTCAATGAGCTAAGGTTAAAGGATTTATCGATGCTGACGGACATGTGGTGGAAAATGATCGAGCTCTGTTAGATTTTTTGCCGCCGCCTTACAAGGGCAGGGAGGATCTCTTGTCGTTTCCGTTCTTTCCGACCTTGGATGGATTTCACCGTCAGGCTTTGCGCGTCGTCGATGGCAAAGGCCGCTATGTAGCGCAGGGATCGCTCAAGGAGTGGAAGGATTTTCTAGATGAAGATGAGATCGAATGGTCGGTGCTGTATCCCACCGCCGGGCTTACTTTTGGATTGATCCGGGACAAGGACTGGGCTTGTGCGATCGCCCAAGGCTATAACAATTATCTTTCCGAAGTATTCTTAAAGCAGGAAAAGCGGCTTCGCGGCATGGCTCTGATTCCGCTGCAATCCATACCGGAGGCGGTCAAAGAGCTACGGCGAGCGGTCAAGGAACTCAACATGCTAGGCGCGATTCTTCCGGCAGTCGGAATGAGGCAGCCCTTCGGTGACGAGAGATACTTTCCGGTCTATGAGGCGGCCCAAGAGTTGGACGCGCTCCTGGCTGTTCATGCCGCTCCGACGCAAGGCATCGGCGTGGACGCCTTTGACCGTTTGATCGAGGTTCGCACCTTGAGTCACGGCTTCGGCCAGATGATTCAAATGACGGGGATGATCTATGGCGGTATTTTTGACAAATTTCCCAAGCTAAAAGTGGCGTTCGCTGAGGCTGGTTGCGGTTGGGTGCCATATCTGATGGAACGCATGGACCTGGAATATGAACACCGTAGCGCGCAGGTTCCCGAGCTTAAGATTGCTCCCTCGGAACATCTAAAGAGCGGCCGCATATTCATCCATTGCGAACTCGAGGAACTCGGCATTCCGAGAATCGTCGAGCTTCTCCGTGACGATATCCTTTTCTGCGCGACTGACTTTCCCCATGAACCGCGCTCGGAATTCAGGGAAAATATCAGTAAATTTGTCGCTCGTGAGGACCTCGCGATGGAAACTAAGCAAAAGATCATGACGCAGAATCCCAAAAGAATGTATCCATTAGCGGCAAATTAAAACCGGCCGATTAGCCGGTTTTGTTTTGCGTCACAGAAAAGGCTAGGCAGATAACTATGGAAGAGGCTGAGATCGAACTGGACGGCATTCTATCCGACTGACGGAGAAACCATGAACGACGAGAGGGAACTCGGCTGGTTGCGATTAAGCGACAAGAGCCAGTTAGTGCTAACGACCGGCCACGTTTTCCAGCATCAGGATTACGGTATGTTCGGCGAAAATCGAGCGATCATCCCGCGGCGGGCGATCACGACAGTTCGTTTAAGCTGGCAAAGAAGCAGGGGGGTGCTGGTTTTCGGCTTGATTTTATTTCTCGCTTCGCTGGCTCTGATTATTGCCAACCAGATGAACCAGCCGGATGGGATTGCCTTTAATACCCGACTGTTTGCTGTCTCACCATCGACCTTGTCGTTGATTCAATATGGCGTGCTGGTTGCCGGCCTAGCCCTAATTGCACTGTTCTGGTTTCGCAAAAAAAATGAGATTCAAATTCTGGGTGGCACCGCCAGCCTTGGCGGAACGCCTGTCAATTACGAAGACGCTGAAGAGTTTTGCTTGCTTCTCATGGGTGCCGGCAAGAAACCGGCGCCAGCAGTTACCAATGTCGAACCGGAACCGGAGAACAGCCCCAAGACGACCGATCCTGATTGGCGCCTTTAGAGGCGCGGCTTTGTTTGGGGCTTATGGAATCAAGACGATCTTACCAAAGTGATCCCGTCCTTCGAGAAAACGTTGCGCGGCGCGTGTTTCAGCCAAGGGAAAGCTTCGATCGATTACGACTTGAAATTTTCCATCACGCACCCATTGGAGGGCGACATCGAGCTGTTTAAATCCTTCGGGCTGCGCTTTTAAGAAGTTCGTGATCGAGAAGCGGCTGGCGGTTCGTCCGTCCTTGAGAGCGGGAGGCGTGTCCGGGATTTTGCCAAAGGCGCCGCCGATCGAAACCAGCCGCCCGGCGGGCGCAAGGACTTCGATACTTTTCTGGTAAACCTCGCCGCCGATCATCTCGAGCACGACATCAAAGCCGCGATTGCCGGTAGCGCGCCTACCTTCCACAACCAAATCAGTTTGGGTGTAGTCGATCACCCCATCGGCGCCGAGTTGCCGCAGTCTGCGCGCTTTCTCATCGCCGCTCGTCGTTGTAACTACTTTAGCGCCGGCATGCTTGCCGATTTGGATCGCCGCGATACCGACGCCGCTGCTGCCAGCTTGCACCAGCAGCCATTCGCCGGACCTGAGCTTGCCTTCTTCCATCAGAGCGAACCACGCGGTTAAAAAGACCGTTGGAATCGCTGCCGCCGCCGCGGCGTCCACGCCATCCGGTAGCGGCCGCACTTCAGATACTTTGGCTTTGGCGTACTCGGCATATCCGCCGGTGCCGGTGTAGGCGACAACGCGTTGCCCGACTTGGAAGTCACTCACACCGTCGCCCAGTTTGGTCACTCGCCCGGCAAATTCGCGGCCGGGAATGATCGGCAGATCCTCCGGAGCAACGCGATAGTTACCGCTGCGTAAGCCGAGATCGGCTCGGTTCAGCGCGGCTGCCTCGATGTTGATCACTAGCTCGCCAGGGCCCGGCTCCGGCATGGGCACTTCCTCGAATTGGAGCACATCTTCGCTTGGACCGAAATTGTGAATGCGAACAGCTCTCATATTCGCTCCTCCTCTGTCGTGTGTTTCCCAGTCAGCCTATCCAAGCCTAAGCTGCTATGTCAATGCGCAGCTCAACGCGTGAGAGTGAGAGTATTTCAATTGACTGAAACGACGATGCGGTAGTAGGGTACGGCGCAGTTCTCGTTGGCACGGTGGGCCTGACGCTCTCAAGAATGAACGTCGACCTAGGCCTGACGAAAGGGTCGGCATCAAAGGAGGCGCTTTCAATGTTAGTTAAGTTTTTCTCTCTCTTTCTTTGTTTCGCTGTTTCCCTGGTTATTTCGGCCCGGATTGGATTCAGTCAGGAGACGGTTACCGTGGCACTAACGTCCAAGGCTTTTCAGTACACGATTTTGCCGATCGCTCAGGATCGAGGATACCTGAAGGAAGAGGGAATCGAGCTCAAGCTTGTTTACATGCAAAACGCGCCTGGCCTACAGGCGTTGACTGCCGGTAACGTGCAATTTTCTGGCTCAGGCAGCAGCGCGCTCGTGGCGATTTCCAAAGGCGGCGCGCCTTTAAAAACGGTGATCGCTGCCAATGATCAGGTTCTGCAATGGGTGGTAGTGCGGCCCAATATCTCATCGATCAAGGATCTTAAAGGTAAAAAGGTCGGAACCACGGGCGTTGCCTCCATCGCCGCGTTCATGTTCAGAAACATCATGGGCAAATACGGTATGGACGGCAATAAAGATGTGGTCTTTGTCGATCCCGGGCCGGTCAATCGGTTGCCTTCGCTTCTATCCGGCGCCGTGGATGCCGCTATCTTGAGCCCCGAGGAACGTTACGCTGCGATCGACCAAGGAATGAAAGATCTTATGTTTATGGGTAAGGAGGTGAAAAATTCCTGGGGCACCATCGCCACCTCGGACCGCTTCATCAAAGAACAGCCTAAGGTGATGGCCGGTTTCGCCCGCGCCGTTGTCAAAGCATTGCGTTTTGTGCGGCACAATCGCGAAGGGGCAATTGCCGCGGCAACCAAATTTACCGAGCTCGATAACGCTCTCGTCATACGCATGTACGACGATATCGCAAAAACCTTTACGGCCAACGGAGTCGTCGATGAAGAGGCGCAGCGCAATGACCTCGCCATCGTCCGTGAAATAGCGGGGGTGAGCGAAGTCGTGCCGATTCAGCGAGCCTATGACTTTAGTTTCGCCCGCCAAGCAGACCAGCAACTCACCAAAGCCGGGTGGAAACCGTAACGGTCAAGAATCGGCACATGCCGTGCATCCCATCAAGGTAAGCGGTATCAGCGCGCGCCGCTGGGGCCTCAGCCATGTAATACTTCAATCGCCACATTCCTAACGCGGTGAAATCGCCCAAGCGATTGTCATAAGCGGTTTCCTACCAAACAGCTTGCGTGTTGTGCTCATAGTGACATCACAAAGCTCGAGACCAGTATTGTCCCAAGGCCGTGACGGGCCGAGTCTGGCTGTCCTGAGAATGATTCACGCGGTGCGCGCATGATCCCCCGAAATGAAACTTATCCCGATAGACACCTTCGCGTGTGCGAGAACTTTTACCCAGCTCTGTGGCATATGCTTTGCTCAACTTCGATCCACAATAATTAAAAACGGAGGTGGAGCCATGATACGAGTAGCCAAAGTTTCGGCGTTGATGATCGCGGCAGCTTTCATATCTTCCAGTGGCTTTGCATTGGCGGCAAGTGACAGCACAAAGGCAGGAGAAAGCCGCAATGAGAGTAAAGACAAGCTTCCCGGCGGTGAGGAGCGATTCATGAAAGAGGCCGCTTCCGGAGGGCTAATGGAAGTGGAGCTGGGGAAGATCGCCGCTGAAAAGGGATCGCACCAACGTGTAAAAGAATTTGGCAAACGCATGCAGGCCGATCACAGCAAAGCTAATACGCAGTTAAAGAAAATCGCCTCCAGCAAAGGCGTGGATCTCCCTACCCAACCTTCAGGAGAGCACAAATCGACGATGGATAAGTTGACCAAACTATCCGGCGCCGAATTTGATCGGGAGTACATGGCGGCCATGGTCGATGATCACAAAGAGGATATCGAAAAATTTCAAACTCAGGCAGATAAGGGTAAAGACCCCGAATTGAAAAAGTTCGCCAGCGAAACTCTGCCGATCTTGAAGAAACATCTCGAGCTTGCGCAATCAACGGAGAAGCAGATTAAAACAGAATCCAAAGGTGACGCAAAGAGCGGGTCAAGAAGTGGAGGAAAGAGGGAATCCAAGGAGGGCGCGCGTTAACTCGGATGACGGATCTTTGAAGGGTCTTCTCCGGAACGGCATAACTGTTCCGGGGAGCCCCTTGTAACTCCGGGGCAGAATCTATCTGACTTCTGGGCTCGACTCACCGACCCCTGCCGGAGAAAAACCCTTCTCGTTCAAGTTGCTCGATCAACGACAGATCGACGAACATAGCGGGGTTGGCTCCCACGGCTTCACTGCCCAAACCTTTTAACAGTCCCTTGATGCCATCGATGTCGACCTTGATATCCGGCTGCAGCTGCTTGACGCCGTAGGTTTGGTACACTTCGGCCAAAATCTCCGGGTCGGTGAGGCGCACGTATTTCGCAAGGATCTTCATCGCACCATCCCGATCACGTCGGGTTCGGAGTACCGCTTCGTGGTAGCCCCTTAGCACGCGCAGTACGGTGTCGCGGTGGTTCTTGATGGTAGATCGCCGAGCACTGAGCGGTGAATTGATATATGGAATGCCCAAATCCGCTGTGTCAACAAACTCGCGCAAGCCCATCTTAATGCCGCGTCGATTGCTTGGCGCCGAAATCATGCCTGCATCGACGAATCCTTTAGTGACGGACATGAGCAGTTCGGGCATGCCGCCACGGATCCCTAAAACCGCAAGATCTTTGCCGCGCTGCAGTCCCCATTTCTCCAGCAGTAAACTCAAAACCAGATCAGGCGAATCACCAAGATTGGTGACGCCGATCTTTTTACCCTTCAAATCTTCTGGCTTTTGCAATTCGGGTTTTGACATCAGGGAAAAAACCGCAACGTTGATGGTATTGGCAATAAACGCGAGATCGGAACCTCGAAGTGCGGAGCGCACAACCGAGGGCGGCGAGGCGCGGACAAACTGGACTTCGCCCGCTAGCAGCGCTTCGATAGCAACGCCTCGGATGTAAGTTAAGTCAACATCGACACCGTGCTTGGCGAAAAGTCCGGTGTCTTTGGCCACCCAGAGCGGTAACATGGCACCGCTGATCGAGCTATAAGCGATGCGCAGAGGAGCGGCGCCGGCGTGGTTTGACAGCAGAAGCGAGATCAGCAGCAGTACTTTCGCGGTGTAGGATCGTGTCATCGTTAATCTCGCCGAATCGATTCGAACCGGCAAATCCCTGCGCACGCCAAATTGAGCGAGATCTAACCAGTGTACGGCCAAAAATGAGACGTGATGGGCGACAGCGCAAGCATCGGGCGGGCGATTTCTCGCGTTCACGCTAGGCCGCGGCGCTAGTCGACTCGCAAGTCATGCCTTGAACGACATACGCCATGTAGATGCAATCCGCCATGACGCGGCGCATATTGTTTTTCATCAGCTGGGCGTTGATGCACTGTTCCTGCAGTTCCTTTGTAGTCGCATATTTTTTCAATATCTCTTTCCGGAGAATGCCATGCTCCACGTCGACGCCGGCATGCAACTTATAAAATTCTAACGCATCGTCCGGAACCCAGGTATAGTGTTTGCGGAAAACCTCCAAGTCACGGATCATGGCCTTGGCGGTATCGTCTCCTTCGGAGACCGCAACCCCCATCAGCCAAGACTCTTTGAACGCGGCGGTGGCGAAGCTGTCGACGGCGAACTTTACGCCATAAAGCGGTTCTGAGTTCTTGGCAAATTCGCGATCCAGACCGAGACCCTCACACACGTCCAACCAGTATTCAGGATGCGGCTTGCCCGGCTTGCCGATAAGATCTTCACCTTCCTCTTCGATCGCCTTCGGCAGCCAGGATCGGCGCACTTCCGGAAAGGGGCAATTGTATAGAATTGAGTATTCCTTGATGGGCACCTGCTTGGTGAAGTAGTAACGTTCCTTGGCCCAACCCTGGAGCTGCTCCTTGGTACACCGGCCAGCGCGAAACAATGCGTCCCACGGGTGCGGCGGGCGTTGGTGGTCGCGTTTATTAGCTTCGAAAAAGGTATCGATGAACTCGTCGGGGCTTAGTCGGTCAGTTAGATTGAACATCTCGTTGCTCCCTCTGGCTATGGTATCTCGATCTTTCTAAAACGGCCGGCAAGATACACCTAAGCCTGTTCGCGATAATGGCCGATCGCATCCATAAGGGGCTTGTCGGACATGACGAAAAAAATAGCCGGATCTTTGGCGGTGTTCTCATGATGATGATGGTACCAGAGGGGCACAACGAACGAGTCGCCTTGTTCCCATTCGTAGCGTTTATCACCGATGGTGCTTACGCCGCTGCCGCGATGAACATAATAGATCGTTGAACTCGTGTGACGATGGCTTTTGGTCTTCTCGCCCGAGCGGAGCATGTGGATCTGGCAAGACATGGTCGGTAGAGTGGGGCCGCCGGTGAGCGGATTGGCATAGTCCAAGACGATGCCATCGTAGGGGTCGCCAGGTTGCTCGCCGACTTTGTTCAGGGTCTTTTCAGTGTCGGACCACTTGTAGGCAAATGCCGGAGGTTGAATGCCGTGCGCCCGCATCCATGACGGCCGCAATGCTCCGAGCGTTGATGCCGAATAACCTTCGGGCTTGTTTACGGTTTGCTTCTTGCGCGGATCTGGTTCGTGAAAGTCGGTTTCGAGCAGCCGGACTAGCGGCGAATCCAAGCCATCTAGCCAGAGCATCGTTTGACCTGCGTTATTTTCGTGATCATGCCAGGTCCAACTCGGCGTCGTTGCAAAGTCTCCTTCGCCGATTTCGAAAGACTCCCCTTCGACGATCAGCCGGGCGCCGCTCCCTTTAACAACAAAACGGACCGCACCGGCGATGTGACGATGGCTAAGAGCTTCCTCGCCGGACTTCAGCATCTGCAGGTTCAATACTAAAGTCCGGGTCGTGCCGTTCTTTAGCGATGGATTCCAGAGTTGAATCACCCGCCGAAACGACAGATCAAGCCCGACAACCTCGCCGGCTTTCTCGATGGCGGCAAAGAGATCTTTGCCCCTCCAGTGACAAGGTTCATACGACGGAACCGGTTCTCGATGAACATCCCCTTGAATATTTTGCCAATAGCCTTTGAAGTTTTTGCTCTGAAGTTCATCCTCGAACGCTTTGAGTAGCTCGGACATGGCTCGTTACCTCCATGGTGATTGATTGTGGTTCTAGCCCACTTTGAGTCACGCTTGCAAGGCGTGACTTCGATAGTCCAGAGAAACAGAACGGGAAGCTAACGGTGCCGTTAAATGAAAAAATCGATGCGCTATGAAGGAATGAAGATGAAGGGACGCGCAAGTCGGTGCGTTAGCATTGCCAGTTGCCGATAGGGCAGGTGCCAACCCGCCCTATAATTTATGGCATGGCCAAAACCATCGCCGGATCCAAGAGTTCTCAGATGGAAATTGCCCGCGGCGGCAACAATCACTCGACAACTTTGACGGTAATCATGTTAGTCGTACCCGCCTGATGCAGCGGAAGGCCGGCGGTGATGGCGACAAGATCGCCGCGTTTGACGAAGCCGAGTTTGACTGATTTTTGCTGCGCGACTTTCAACATCACATCGGTGCTCTGAAACCCAGGCACCTGCACTGGATAGACGCCCCAAACCAGACAAAGCATTTTTACGGCTTGGGGTTCCGGACTGATTGCAATGATCGGATGAGGCGGGCGGTAACGCGAAATCATTCGAGCGGTGCTGCCGGAAGAAGTAGGAATTAGAAACGCTTTGACGTTCAAGTCTCGCGCCAGGGAAATCGCTGCAAAACTGATCGCTTCGGGAACGCTCTGCCTGCGGCCGGCGAATTGATAACGTGGCTCGAGAATCTGCTCGGTCTCTTCCGCGACTCGGGCCATTGTTCGCACCGACTCGACCGGGTAGTCACCGGCCGCCGACTCTTCAGACAGCATCAGCGCATCGGTGCCGTCCAGCACAGCATTGGCGATATCTGCGACCTCGGCGCGGGTCGGGCGCGGGTTCTGAACCATGGAGCGTAGCATCTGAGTTGCAGTGATGACCGGCTTGCCAAGAGCATTGGCCTTGCGGATCATCATCTTTTGCATCGCCGGAATTCTCTCCGGCGCGATCTCTAAACCTAGATCGCCGCGCGCCACCATAATGCCGTCGACTTTCTCGAGGATGGCGTCAATATGGTCGAGCGCTTCATGTTTCTCGATTTTTGCAATGATCGGGATCGAGGCGCCGCGGTACTTCATCTCGCGCCGCGCATAGACGATGTCTTCGCTGTTACGCACAAAAGACAGAGCAACCAGATCTACTTTCTGCTCGATGCCGAACGCAAGATCCTGCTTATCGCGAGCAGTGAGCGAGCGCACATCCAAACTGCTGCGCGGAAAGTGAATACCTTTGTGCGACCCCAGAATGCCTCCGAAGATAATCTTGCAGGTCACTTCAGTGGGGCCGACTTTGACCGCTTCGAGCTCGATCTCGCCATCTCCGAGCAAAATCGGATCGCCTTTCTTTACCGCGCGGGTCAAACCTTTGTAGTTGACCGAAACCGCCAGCTCAGAACCGAGAATCTGCCGGGTAGTCAGGACGAAAGGGCGCCGCGTCGTCAAGCGTACCCGGTCGGCAGCCACCGGTCCGAGACGAAGCTTGGGTCCGGCCAAATCCTGCAAGATCGCCACAGGTTTGTCGAGCCGGCGGGCGATTTGACGGATGTTTTGAATCACCTGTTTGTGAAAAGAGTAGTCGCCGTGGCTAAAGTTCAGGCGCGCCACGTTCATGCCGGCTTGAATGAGGCCTTTAAGAACTTTGCTTGAGGCACTGGCCGGACCGATGGTGCAAACGATCTTGGTTCTACGCATTTTATTAAAATTACATGTGTTGTTAAGAGAATCAATGAAAGCGCAGCTTGAGGTGGGGTTAGGCTTTAGCTACTAACGGAATTTTATCCGGAAAGGCGGCATTAACCGAATTGCTGATGCGACCTTAAACGCCGGAGCCGGTTCTTTTTAGCCGCGGGTCGAGAATGTCGCGCAGGGCATCGCCGAGCAGGTTTATGCCCAAAACCGTTATGAAGATACACAGGCCGGGAAACAGCGGCATCCACCATGAAGTGCTGATGTAGATGCGCGCATCCGCAAGCATGGTACCCCACGTGGGAATGTCCGGCGGCACACCGACACCGAGAAAACTCAAGCTGGCTTCAGCGATAATTGACGATGCCATCGCAAAGGTGCCGATTACCATCGATGTTTGAATCAGATTGGGAAGAATGTGGCGCCCGATAATCTGGCTTTTGGTCGCGCCAAGACAGCGAGCCGCCATAACAAAGTCGCGCTCGCGCAGGGAGAGAGTTTGTCCGCGCACCACTCGGCAGTAAGGAATCCAGCGCTGCGCAACCAAGGCGAAGATCAGGTTGGTTAGACCCTGACCAAGGAAGGCCATGATGGTGATGCCGAGCAAAAGCGGCGGAAACGCCCAGACGACCTCCACCAATTTTTGAATGAGGAAGTCGGCTTTGCCACCGATATATCCGGATATTGCGCCCAGGAGGACACCAATGAGGCCGGAAACGAAAACCACCGCAAATGCCACAAGGAGCGAAACCCGCGCGCCATAAACAATGCGGCTCAAAATGTCACGTCCCAAATTGTCTGTGCCAAGCACGTGCGCGCCGCCCATCCCTTGTGGCGGCTTCATCATTGCCGTGAGTTCCTGCTTGTTTGGATCGTAGGGCGCGAGCGACGGACCGAAGATTCCGAGGAGGATAAAAATCACGACGATTGAACCGCCGCTGAATGCTTTTGCATGAAGCCGTCCTAACGCGCTCGAGACTGCGCCGGGAGTCTTTTCAGAAGCGGATTCGAGGGTCAATGACCGCATATAATCCATCGATAATTAGATTAATGATGACAAATGCCACGGTATAGCTCATCACCAGACCCGTGACCAGAGGATAGTCGCGCGAATTAAGAGCGGTAATCAGCAGACTGCCACTGCCTGGCCATGCGAACACGGTTTCTACGATGATCGAGCCGCTTAGCAGAGTCCCAAGCTCCAGGCCCACCACTGTAATCACCGGGATCAGAGCGTTGCTAATGACGTGGCGCCAGACGACTCTACGTTCCGCCAATCCCTTTGCGCGGGCGGTGGTGACGTACTCTTCGTTCATCACCTCAAGAATTGACGACCGTGTAACGCGCATTAAGATTCCCAGCATATTGACGCCGAGGGCCAAGGCCGGCAACAAAATGTGTCTGAGCGCATCCCAAGCCGCCGGCCAGTTTTGCTGCAGAAGACTATCCAGTATGTAGAAACCGGTCTGTTCGGGTCCAGCGACACCGTAGGTACTGCGCCCGGAGGTCGGCAGGAGATTGAGGATCCCGGCCATAAGCAGAATCAGCATGATGGCAAGCCAGAAGCTGGGCATGCTGATCCCGAAAAGGCCGAACGTCGTTCCGAAATTGTCGAGCCATGAATTGGGTCGCGAGCCAGCCCATACCCCTAATGGAATGGCCAGACAAGTTGCGATAATGATAGAGAAAACCGCCAGCTCTATAGTCGCAGGCAGTCGCGATTTGATGACACTAGTCACCGCCTCGCCGTATTTAAAAGACTTGCCGAAATCTCCGGCAACCGCCGAGTTGAGAAATTTGAGATACTGAACGTACAACGGCCGATCCAATCCCCAACGCTCCTTGGCCCTAGCGACTTCCGCCGCATTGGTTTCTTCCCCCAGGAGGAGCAGCGTTGGATCGCCCGGCGCCGCATGAATGAGCAGGAAAACAAGCAGACTAATGAGAAGAAGAACTGGAATCGTGCCAGCGAGTCGATGAAGGAGATAACTTGCCACCTTATCGAATCTTTCAAACGTTTACGAATTTCTCGCCATCTGTTCGCGTTTACCCGCTGTTTCGCTGGATAAACGATCGCAGCAACTCATTGAATTCGACCGGGTGCTCCCGATAGGTAAAATGACCGGCCCGATTGAAAACCTGCATCCGCGAATCCGGCGTACTACGCGCAAGCAGGTCGAACAAAGCCTGACCTTGATCCAACGTCGCCGTGGGATCGTTGTAACCCCAAACCAGTAAGGTCGGCTTGGCCAAGCCGCGCTCCCGGATCCATCCTAGCGTTTCGTCCTTCTGCCTAGCCAGATGGGGTAGAAAGCGGATTGTTCTGAGACCCGCGTTTTCCATCTTGGTCACTGCTTCCTGGTATTTCTGCAGCGCCGCAATCCGCATCATCGCCTCGAGCCATTCCTCGGTGATGTGCTCGAAGGCGAAGGAGTACCGCTGCAGCACCCACCGTTGGCTCTCTCGGCTCAGCCGTGGCAGCGGCGGGTTTGCCATGACCGTCTCGTTTTTACTGATGCCGGGCGCCAGAGTATTCGTGTCCGCCAAAATACACGATCGAAAGAGCTCGGGATGTTCCAAGGTCAGTCGCGCTACCAAATACGCGCCCCGGGAATGCCCCACGGGATGGACGTTGCGCAGATTGAGAGCTTTAAGAAAACCGTAAGCGTGCCGAACCACGGTCGACATGGTGTAATCGTCATCCGTTTTAGGATTGTCGGTATGGCCTTGACCGATCTTGTCTACCGCATAAACGTGGAACCACTTAGCCAGTCCGTCAAAGTTCAGGCCCCAGTCTTCAGCGCAATCGGCCGCGTCGTTGGAACCAAAATGGCCGCCGTGAAACAATACGACGACCGGTCCGTCGCCTTTGTCGAAATAGCGTGTTCTTATGCCGTCTACGTCGACGAATTTTTCTCCGGTCATCCGTGCGCCTTTGGTCCAGATTTATAATCCTGGTTCACCCACTACAATGGCAGCCGCTACTTTTTTACCACTTTGATATCCATGCCGAAGATCCGCGCATCCGGCAGCGGTTTGTAGTCGATACGATTGTTCATGCCCCAGAGAAGTTTGTGGCGCCACATAAAACAGGCCGGCGCTTCCTCGGTGATGAGACTCATCGCCTCGGACAGGTATTGCCGGCGTTTTTTTGGATCGAACTCGGCCTGTTCCTTGTCCAAGAGTTCATCGAGCTTGGAATTAGAATAGCCGATCCGCGGCGTCTCTTTGGAATGAAAGTACTGGTGCAGCGCGGCGCTGGGATCCTGAACCGAACCACGGCCCATGTAATAAAAAGGCACGGTTCCCTTTTGAACATTGGCCCAAAGTGTCGGCCACTCGGGAGTCGAGAGTTTGGCGCGGAATCCAGCGGCATTTAGCATGGGGATCATCGCTTCGGTCAGTTGTTTGTCCAAGGTATAACGTCCTACGGGAGTCTGGAGCTCTACATCGACGCCGTTAGGATAGCCTGCTTGCGCCAAGAGTTTCTTCGATCGTTCCGGATCGTAATCCAACTTCGGTTTCAAATTAGGATCGTAACCATACTGTCCGGGACCGATGGGTCCGTCGAGACGGCTGGCGAATCCTTCCAGCAGGGTACTGATGATCTGGTCGCGGTTGATTGCATGACAAACCGCCTGGCGCACTTCTTTTTTATCGAAGGGAGGCTTGGGTTGCATGGCGAGAAACATGATCTCGACTGAGTCGGTGGGGATAATCTTTAAGTTGGGCGATTTCTCGACACGCTGGCGCAAGTGCGGTGGGATGAATTGAGCGATCTGAATTTCCCCGTTGAGCAATGCGGTGACCCGTTGTTCGGTCTCGCGCATGACGCGATAAACGATTTCATCCGGAGCGTTCGGACGTTTTTTCGCCTCTGGATGATCCGAGCGCTTGACGATGACCATACGCTGGCCGGGAATAAGTTCCTTGAGCCGGTATGGGCCTGCGCCAAGCATATGCTCCTTGTCGGCGACATCGCGGCCAAATTTATCGAATATCGCCTTGCTCGTCACGATTAGCCGGTCACAAACAAAGCCGAGCAGCGGCGCCGAAGGTTTATCAGTGGTAAATCTTACAGTGTGCTTATCGACAGCCTCTGCTTTGACGATGGGGCCCGCCACCGATGCTTTCTGCTTGGATTGCGGATCCTTGATGACCCGATTCATCATCGAATGGACAACGTCGTCGGCGGTCACTTCGGAACCGTCGTTGAAGCGATAGCTTTTGTTCAGATAGAAAACCCAGGTGTTCGGGTTCTCCACCTTCCAACGCTCGGCGAGGCGCCCTTCGAAATCTCCTTTGTCATAATTGTAGGTGCAAAACGGTCCGGTGATTTCGCTCCAAATACCGTACAGGAGCGAGACGCTGTCGCCGTATGGATTGACTGTCTCAATGGTTTCCGTGACGCCGATTGAAACCCGGGTTTGAGCTGACGGTCGCTCCACGCCAGCGATGAGGATGATCGACGTCAACGACATCAGCAGGCAGAATTTTCGAAACATTGGCGACATAACGGTCTCCTTTGGCCAGTCATTTAGCGATGACAGGCTCGTTCTATCGTTCTGCTTCGCCCGATGTCAAGACAATCGCGGCGTCTTTTTATCGCCGGCTTGAAACGTGTAGCTGGAATGATCTAGAGCGCTGAATTTAGACGCGACGGACGATAAGCGCAGCTTGAGGCAAATGAACCCGGGCAGGATCTCCAAAACAATACCCACAGCGCCAAGGGAGTATCTTGCGTACCGAGTACAGCCGCCAATCTGTCCGATGTATTCGAAATGGCGCTTGCAGATGAATCGGATGGACGACGGCTATACTTGCCGGAGTTGTCCAGCTTCTCGGTGAATTGAATCACTCGCGTTTACGGTCGAATTTCGCGCAGTCTATTCCGGGCGGTCATGAGCCGGCGCGCAGTCTGATTTTTGTCGGCCGCGCTGAGGATGCGGCTCTAGCACTTGGCCGGGCCCCGGCGGAAGCTGATTCCGTTCCGCCGTTCCATCGAATCAAGCCGCGGCGCAAGTATGCTGGATCGATCCCTAAAGCCTCACAGATGTTCTTGAATGAGAAAATCCATTCGCTATCATCCTCTGCTGCGAACCACTCCCAGGCGTTGTCAATTTGTTTTCGTTGTCGGGCTGTAGCGGAACGTGTTTTTAGCGACAAGCAGGAGATCGCATCCTCGAGTACCGCAGCCATCAAGCGGAGCTCCGGCTGCTTATACGGACTAACTTTATGAGATGCGTAGTATTGCGCGCTGAGAACAGTATCGGGTTCGAAAAGCCGTCCGCTATCTTCTGAAGAAAACAAGTTGCGAATCGCTGACATGGCATTGCTTTCCTTTCGCGACACACAGATTCTGTCCAACCATAAGACCGGCGCAATCATTCGACAAATTAATAATTTCTTATTGATCCATAGAAAAAATCGAACTATCATCCAGGCCCTATGGAATGGCTCAACTATCATCATCTTTTTTATTTTTGGAACGTCGCTCGTTGCGGCAGTGTTTCGCGCGCCGGCGAGGAACTCCGCTTGACTCAAGCCACGGTCAGCGCCCAAGTCAAATCGTTGGAGTTGGCCATTGGCGAGAAGCTTTTCCGCAAGAGCGGGAGGCATCTGACTCTGACGGATATGGGCAAGGTCGTTTTTCGTTATGCCGAGGAGATCTTTTCTTTAGGGCGGGAGTTGACCGGCGCTCTCAAAGGCCGTGCCGGGGGACGTGTCGCCCGGTTGACTGTCGGCGTTGCGGATGTATTGCCTAAGTTAGTAGCGTACAAGTTGATCGAACCTGCCCTGGCATTTAAAGAATCATATCGAATCATTTGCCGGGAGGGTGGCAACGGTGACCTGCTGTCATCGCTAGCCGTCCATGATCTCGACGTCGTCCTGACTGATGCTCCGATAGATCCTGCGGTCAACGTCAAGGCATTCAATCATTTACTGGGAGAGTGCGGTTTAATCCTGTTCGCAACACAGAAATTGGTCAATGCCTATCGCCGTGGCTTTCCGCAGTCCCTCGACGGCGCGCCCTTTTTGTTGCCTACTCATAATACCACCGTGCGCCGCTCCTTGGATCAATGGTTCGATTCCGAGAAGATCCGGCCGATGATCATTGCGGAATTTGAGGACAGCGCGCTCTTGAAGGTGTTCGGAGCGCGAGGTCTTGGTCTCTTCGTCGCCCCTTCGATTATCAGCGCCGAGATGCAACGGGAATACGATGTAAAAGCCCTCGGGCGGGTGGGAAATATTCGCGAGCGGTTTTATGCTATTTCTCTGGATCGCAAGCTTAAGCATCCGGCGGTGGTTGCAATTTCAGAGGCTGCCCGGGTTCGATTGTCTGATTAAGGCAGCTCCCGGGGCTGGAGATTGAACGTTCAAGCTCGTCGATCCGTCGCTGAAGCCCCAACCGACAACCAAGGTACGATTGACGATGCGGATGCCCACGAATATTCTCTTATCAGGGAACGGCTTCCGCTGCTTATCGAAAAATATCGGCACGCGGCCCGATCATGCGTTAGCATAAATCTGAATAACCCAACATGTCTTCCTACGTTCCGCTTTGGTGCAAAACTAATTTCTCTTTTCTCGAGGGCGCCAGCCATCCCGACGAGTTGGTCGAGGAATCATACCGGTTCGGGCTGCCGGCTCTCGCGGTGACCGATAGGGATGGTGTTTATGGCATCGTGCGCGCGCACGTTAAAGCGCGGGAGTTTGGGTTCAGATTGATTTTTGGCTCGCAGATCTCCATCGACGATGGTTCGTCGATTGTTCTGCTGGCGCAGAATCGCGCCGGTTACGCCAATCTCTGCCGCCTCCTGACCGGCGGCCGGCTGCGATCGGAGAAAGGGGAAAGCAGCGTTTCCTGGAACGAGGTTTGCCAGCATGCACCCGACCTGATTGCCCTCTGGGGCGGCGATTCGAGCCTGCTCATTGGTGAGCAGGAACCGGCTGGTGTCATCGATGCGGTGCGCGATGCGTTCGGCGATCGGCTGTACGGTATGATCGCTCGCCACAGGCGTGAAGAAGAGATCCGCCAGGAAGCCCGGTTGCGAGAGCGAGCCCGGCGATATGTCTTCCCTTTAGTCGCGGCCAATGAAATTCTCTACCATAGCTCCGCGCGCCGGCCGCTGCAGGATGTGTTGACCGCGATACGTCATGGCATACCGGTGGCTTCCTGCGGCCGCAGGTTAAAATCCAATGCCGAATACGGGTTAAAATCGCCTTACGCATTTGCCCGCCTCTTTGCTGATGATCCAGCCGCCGTCGCCCGCACTCTCGAAGTCGCCGAACGTTGTCGGTTTTCACTGGATGAAATCCGTTATCGCTATCCATCGGAACGACTGCCCGACGGCACCACATCGGCGCAGTGGCTGCGCCAGCTTACGTTTAAAGGAGCGCACTGGCGTTATGGTGAAGAGATTCCGGGTGACATTGTCGAGCAATTAGAAAAAGAGCTGGAGGTGATCGAGAGCCTCGACTACCCGGGCTATTTTTTGACGATGTGGGAGATCGTCGAGTTCTGCCGCGCCAACGGCATCCTCTGCCAGGGGCGCGGCTCAGCGGCAAATTCCGCCGTTTGTTATTGCCTGGGCGTTACTGCCGTCGATCCGGCGCGCATCGGCTTGTTGTTTGAACGGTTTATCTCCAAAGAACGCGCCGAGCCGCCGGATATCGATCTCGATATCGAGCATAACCGGCGCGAAGAAGTGATCCGGCACGTCTACGAAAAATACGGCCGCGAGCGCGCCGCCATGGCAGCCAACATTGTACGCTACCGATCGCGCTCGGCGTTGCGGGATGTCGGTAAGGCTTTGGGGCTATCCGAGACTTCTCTCGATCGCGCCGCCAAATTTCTATCACCTTATGAGCATATTCGGCCTGAAATGCTGCAACAGACGGGCATTGATCCGACGGTGGGCCTGCACAGCCAGCTGCTCCAACTGAGTAACGAGATTTTAGACTGTCCACGTCATCTGTCGATCCACCCCGGCGGCTTTCTTCTGGGTCACGAACCAGTGCATGACATCGTTCCGATTGAGAACGGCAGCATGGCCGGACGCACCGTGATTCAGTGGGATAAAAATGATCTCGAAGATCTTGGCTTATTCAAGGTGGATCTGCTCGGGCTTGGCAGCTTAACTCAGCTCAATCTCTGTTTTAAGCTGTTGCGCGAGCATCGCCGCGAAGAGCTATCTATGGCGACCATTCCGGGCAAGGATGGAGCGACCTTTGAGATGATCTGCCGTAGCGAGACCGTGGGTGTTTTTCAGATTGAAAGCCGCGCCCAGATGGCGATGTTGCCCCGGCTTCGGCCAAAAACTTTTTACGATCTGGTGATTCAAATCAGCATCGTCCGCCCAGGGCCGATCACCGGCGGTATGGTTCATCCTTATTTGCGCCGGCGACAGGGGAAAGAGCCGGTTGAATTTCCGCATGAGAGTTTAGTTCCGGTGTTGGAAAAAACACTCGGCGTGCCGCTTTTTCAGGAACAGGTCATGCGCTTGGCCGTGGTTGCCGCCGATTATACCCCGGGAGAGGCGGATCAATTGCGACGGGATATGGCCGCTTGGCACCGTAGCGGCCGGATGGAACGTCATCGCGAGCGGTTGATCACACGGATGCAAGCCAAAGGGATCGCGTTGGAATTCGCCGAAAGAGTTTTCGAGCAGATCCGCGGCTTCGGAGAATACGGTTTTCCTGAAAGCCATGCCGCCAGTTTTGCCTTGATTGCCTATGCCACGGCATGGCTACGATGCCATTATCCGGCGGAATTTACCTGTTCTCTGTTAAATGCTCAGCCGATGGGCTTTTACCTGCCGGCGACGATTGTCGAAGATGCCAAGCGTCATGGGCTGTTGGTCCGGCCGATCGATGCGCAAGCCAGTGATTGGGACTGCACGTTGGAGAATTGCGTTGACAGTGCCGGAGGCTTCGCGGTGCGCATGGGCCTGCGATACATCAAAGGTTTAGCAGAGCGCGACTGGGATAGGATCTCACACGCACGGCAGGCGCGTTCATTTGAATCGCTGGAAGATTTTGTCCGGCGCACAGATCTCAGTGAAAGCAGTCTCGCTTTGTTAGCGGAAGCCGGCGCATTCGAGAACCTGGGAATCGATCGCCGTACAGCATTGTGGAATGGCCGGCGATGGGTACAGTTAAGAGGCCATTCGCTGCGCTTACCGACCCAGGAAGCCGACCCAAAATTTGAGCCATTGAATGAGTTCGAGGAAGTGAGCTGGGACTATCGGACGAGCTCGCACAGCGTTCGGCGCCATCCGCTGCAACCTTTTCGCGGTATGCTTGCTGCTCAGGGATTGCCGGATGCCCGTTCAATCGCCGCTAAACGAAACGGCGAAAAGGTTCACTACGCCGGTTTAGTGATTTGTCGTCAACGTCCAGGAACCGCCGGCGGGATCGTCTTCATGACTTTGGAAGATGAAACCGGATTCGTCAATGTTGTGGTCTGGGAAAATGTTTTCCAGCGTTACTCGGCTTTGGCAAAGACGGTCAATTTTCTAGGAATCAGCGGCATCCTCCAGGTCGAAGACAATATCGTTCACCTGGTCGCGGAGAAACTTTGGCAACCCAAAGTAAGCACCCAGCCCGCCAAATCGTCAAGCCGGGATTTTCATTAATCACCCTTAAATGCCGCGGGAGCATTCATGGGTGCCAAAGATCCCTATTCATATGCTACTCTCAAATAGCCCTGGCGCTCAGACGGAGGATTCTTGTGGTAAGCCCAACTAATAATCAAGATTTGCACGGCAACGTTCCGGACGATTCCTCTGTAGTATTGATACTGATCGACTTAATCAACGATTTTGAGTTCGCTGGCGCAGATCCGATGTTTAAGAACACTCTCGCCATTGCTCAGACAATTGCCCAACTAAAGAAGAACGCGAAAGCAGCCGGAATCCCAGTAATCTATGTCAATGACAACTTTGGCAAGTGGCAGTCTGATTTCAGAAAGCTTGTCGACCATTGTCTAGAGGATAATGTTAAGGGAACGCCGATTGCGCGATTACTGAGGCCGGACGAGCGAGACTATTTTGTTTTGAAGCCCAAGCATTCGGCATTCTACTCAACCAGTCTTGACCTGCTGTTGCGCTATCTTAAGGCCAACACATTGATATTGACCGGCATCGCCGGAAACATTTGCGTGCTTTTCACTGCCAGCGATGCTTACATGCGCGATTTTAATCTGCTGGTTCCCCAGGACTGTATAGCTTCTGAAACCGAGGCGGATAATCAACACGCGCTTGCGTATATGGCGAAAGTTTTAAAAGCCGATACACGGGCTTCAACCGATATTGATTTTAAAACCATGGCCAGACAAACTTGATGAGTTGCGGCGCCGGGACAGTCCCACGGAACTGATATAATTTCGGCAGTCACATGTCGCGTTTCGAAATTCACCCCCAATTGCTCCACGATTGCCATCGACTGGGCCAACTTCGGCTATGTCATGTTCTGCTGCACAAGAATGCAGCGGTGCCATGGTTAATCCTGGTTCCCGAAACCGCGTTAACAGGTGATTTGCTCGACTTACCCGGCCAGGTGAGGAATATGGCGATGGACGAAGCAGCACTCGTTGCGCGTTTTCTAAAGACTGAGTTTGCCGTCAGTAAAATCAACTTTGCCGCTATCGGCAACGTCGTGCCGCAACTTCATCTGCATGTGGTGGGCAGGCGCGCCACTGATCCGTGTTGGCCGGCGCCAGTCTGGGGCAATCTTGTAGACGCGGCTGGTTATTCCTCCGCGCGGATTGCCATTCTTGCCGCGACGTTGGCGCAAAATCATTCGCTCAAGACCTTTTAACCCGCGGCGGCGCGAAGTCGGATCAAGGTCGAACGCATGAGGTCCCGCCGGCGGGTAGGTGAGGCAACGATGGTTCTAAAAGAAGATTCCAAGGGCCCAGCCGTCATCAGACTGCAAAAACAGTTGAAGAAACACGGCTTCAATCCGGGCAGAATCGATGGTGACTTCGGCCCGGCGACCAAAGCGGCGGTCATCGCGTTTCAGAGAAGCCGCGGGCTCTTGGCCGACGGCATTGCCGGCCCGCGCACGCTGACGGCTTTGAAATTGGCTAAGAGTGATGCGTTGCCGTCAGCGCTGCCGGCCGCGACTGTGACGTTGGTATCAAAAATCTTTCCTTTTACTCCGGTCGATAACATCCGTTTGAATCTACCCTACGTGCTCGATGCTTTGCGTACGGAAGGAGTTGGCGATAAGCCGTTGGTGCTGATGGCGCTGGCGACTATTCGCGCGGAAGCGGAATGTTTTGAGCCTATTTGTGAGGAAAAATCAAAATACAACACTTCTCCCGGCGGCCATCCTTATGACCTGTATGACTTCAGAACGGATCTGGGCAATCATCAGCGCGGAGATGGGGACCGCTACAAGGGCCGCGGCTTCATTCAGCTGACCGGTCGACGTAACTACGAAGTTCATGGCAGAGCTATCGGATTAGGCGATCGCCTGGTTCAAACCCCGGAACTGGCCAACGATCGTGATATAGCGGGGAGACTACTTGCCAGTTTCTTGAAGGCTAAGGAACGTGCAATCAAGGAGGCTCTGCTTGACAATGATCTCAGATCGGCGCGAAGGCTGGTGAACGGCGGAGTTCATGGCCTGGAGCGCTTCTGCGATGCTTTCGCGATTGGCAGTCGTCTGATTGTTTGATGCTCACGAATATGACAACCGCATCATACACTGTTGCGTTATTTTCCGAGAAGCGCGGCCGTCAAATAAGCTTCCGTGATCGCTCCGATCAGAAGGAGCGGGGCGATGGTGGTTGCAAAGATCTTCAACGCGCGGCTTAGTTCAGAACCAACCTTGAATTCAGATTTCCGAAATAAACGCCTGATTGCTTTATTTCCCAACATCAGACCGATGGCGGCGCCGCACAGGACTCCCGGAAGTTCAAAGACACCATGGGGGACAATAGCGAGTATCGAATAGGCGACGCCCTTGGATTGCGTGGCTAGATGCAGGACGACGCCGATGGCAACGCCGTTGACAAGGACAAAAACCAGCGGAACAATTGCAAACGCAATCCCGAGCACAATCACTAAGAAAGTTTTTACAGCATTGTTGGCAAAAATCATCAAAGCAAGGATCGGCTTAGGAAGACTTATAAACATTTGGGCGAAGCCGCCGAGCGATTCGTTGATCTTAAGCCCGGCAAAAGTCGCGTGACCAGCCAACAGGCTGCCCGCGATACTGCCCAAGGCGAAGAGCAGCACGGTCGTGAATAGAAACGGTCTCAGCTCTCGAAAGTAGCGGCACAGAGTCGGGTTCAAAGATCACCTCATTCGGAAGAGAAAAAAGTCGTGACATGATACCAGACAGCGCTGTTATGCCAAAGGTTTATTCAAAGCTCACCCTAATTGGCCGGTTGTTCTCAGTGAAGCGCCAGGGGTCATTGATACCGAGCGCGGAGCTAAACGCGAGTTTGTCGATCGTTTGTGCCAGCGGTACTGTTAAAATCATCCGTGCCAACGCGTAGCTTCCCGATCGTTCTGACAAGAACGCTTGATGCTTAATTCCAATAAACAGATCCAAGTTCATAGTAGCCAGCGGGCGCGCTCTTTAGTGAGTTTGATTTGCCTGATGGTGTTTTCGGTTACTTTTGTGATTTACACCTCATATTATCTTCCCAGTCGCGTCGCCACACATTTTAACATTGACAATCAGCCCGACGGTTGGATGACGCGCAATGCTTATTTGTTGATGATTTTGACTCTTCTTATTAGCATTCCGAGCGCTCTCAGCGGCGGTATCAGCATTCTCTCGAAGAAATTCTCTCATTTGATCAATCTACCGAACCGTGACTATTGGCTGGCACCGCCGCGCTTGAATGATTCTCTGGATTTCCTCGCTGCACATGGCCACCGGCTCGGCCGTCTGGTCATCGTACTCATGACCGGGCTACACTATGTGGTGCTGGTTGCGAATCGAGCCGAGCCCGCCGCATTGCCGCAGTCCTGGTTTATCGCGATAGTCTTGGGTTTTGTGTTGGCTCTAGGATTGTGGGTGTTGGCTCTCTATCGGCGCTTTCCGAAATCCTGATAAGCATTCTTAGGATCTCAGGCTTACTTTCCTAGAGAAAATGACAATGAAGAATTCCTTGCCCGACCGTTGTCCCTGGGTCGATCTGACAAAAGCGGACTACGTCGCTTATCATGACCGTGAGTGGGGTGTGCCGGTACACGACGACCGTACTATCTTCGAGTTCCTGATACTTGAAGGAGCACAGGCAGGCCTCAGTTGGTACACTGTGTTGAGAAAACGCGCCGCCTACAAACGAGCCTTTGCCGATTTCGATCCTGAAAAGGTCGCGCGCTATAGCAAACGGCAGCTCGATCGCTTAATCCAGGATGACGGCATCATACGCAATCGACAAAAACTGGCGGCTGCGATCACCAACGCAAAACGGTTTCTGGCAGTTCAGGAAGAGTTCGGCACTTTCGATTCCTACGTCTGGCGGTTTGTCGACGGTAAGCCAATCGTGAACACGCTGCGAGCACTGAAGGACTATCCGGCGACAAGCCGCGAGTCTGATGCGCTTAGCAAGGATTTAAAGCAGCGCGGCTTCAAGTTCGTCGGCTCGACCATCTGCTATGCGCATATGCAAGCTACCGGAATGGTCAACGATCATGTTTTAACCTGCCGACGCCGGCGGGAAATTCTTGATGGGTATTGAAAGCTGCGCGGTCTCACTCCCGGCTCCGTATTCTTTCAATATAACTTGCACTGGTTGAATACATGTCCAAACTGGCGAAACGGCAAAGGCTGATCATCCGAGACCGCCCGATTTCGCGGCGGATCCGAGCCTAGTACGTGGTTGCGACGGATTTCACCATATGCAAGAGTGGCCAACTAACGGCCGCAGTGCTGGAGAAACTAAATGTCTGAGGCAAACAACCCGCTGGTGAGTATTATTATGGGCAGCCAGTCCGATTGGGAGACGATGCAGCATGCGTCTTCGACATTGAAAGATTTTGCTGTGCCACACGAAAACTTGATCGTATCGGCACACCGCACTCCGGCTTGGCTCGCAGAATTCGCCGGCACGGCTGAAGCACGAGGTATTGACGTAATTATCGCCGGCGCGGGCGGCGCCGCGCACCTTCCGGGCATGGCCGCCGCGCAGACCGTCGTTCCCGTTCTCGGCGTGCCGGTGGAGAGCGCGGCCCTCAAAGGAATAGATTCACTGCTTTCGATTGTGCAGATGCCGGGAGGTATTCCAGTGGGAACATTGGCGATCGGCAAAGCCGGCGCCATAAACGCGGCCTTACTAGCGCTTGCTATTCTCGGTAACTCACGTCCGGAGCTGCGCGAGAAACTCCGGCAATTTCGTAAAAACCAAACTGATAACGTTCGCCAGCAAAAACTGCCGTGAGAGATTCATTGGCGCCGATCCTGCCGGGCGCCGTCGTCGGCGTCCTCGGTAGCGGTCAATTGGGCCGGATGTTTGCCATCGCCGCGCGGCAGATGGGCTACCGGGTGCACACGTTTTCTCCGGAAACGGATACTCCCACCGGTCAGGTTGCCGACGTTGAAATCACCGCGCCTTATCACGATCTCGATGCCATCAGAGACTTTGCTAAAAACGTTCACGTGCTGACATTCGAGTTTGAGAACGTTCCTGCGCTTGCGGTCGAGGCTGCGGCGCTTTTCGCTCCGGTACGACCATCGGGCTCAGTACTGAACATTGCACAGCATCGCGTGCGCGAGAAATCTTTTCTGGAACGAAACGGCTTCCCGGTCGCTCCTTTCAGGCCGGTGAAATCGCTCGATGAGCTGCGCTCGGCTCTCGAGCAAATCGGCTGTCCGGCGATTTTGAAAACCGCAGTGTCCGGATACGACGGCAAGGGACAGGTAAGACTAACGAGCCCAACCGATGCCGAAGCGGCTTACGCCGCAACCGGCAGTCAGGAAAAGATCCTGGAGGCCTTCGTAGATTTTGAATTGGAATTTTCGATTGTCGCCGCCCGCGGTCATGACGGCACTTTTTCACACTGGGGGCTGATCGAGAACACCCACCGGAATCATATTTTGGATTTATCATTTGCACCGGCACGTGTGCCTCAAGCGACAAGCGTTGAGGCTGTGGAAATTGCCAGAAGCCTGCTCGAGGCACTCGATGTGGTAGGGGTCCTCTGCATCGAATTCTTTCTTCGTCGCGATCAAAGAATTTTCATTAACGAGCTTGCGCCACGCCCGCACAACTCAGGGCATTTAACCATCAACGCGGCTCTGACCAGCCAATTTGAGCAGCAGCTGCGCGCGGTGTGCGGCTTGCCTCTAGGAGCGACGGATTTTCTAGCGGCGTCGGCGATGGCAAATCTCTTGGGTGATCTCTGGCGAGACGGAGAGCCCAATTGGGCCGCCGCGGCGGGTTGTCCGGATGTCAAATTGCATTTGTATGGCAAGGACCAAGTTCGTCCCGGCAGAAAGATGGGCCATTTAACTGCTTTAGCGTCCAGTGCAGATGTAGCCGTGGAGCGCGTTCTACACGCTCGCGAACGGCTTGGCGACAAATAATGTCTATCACGATGCGAAAGTTCCTGTGAGGCTGGCTGATGAGCACGACGCTTAGCCACTCTTTGCCCGCGTGAATTCTGCAAACAGGCTCTCCAAAGAATCGAAATCCGCTAGGGTTCGTAACGAGGCAAATGTCGGAAAGATCATCGGCAAAGTGCCTTGGCTAAATCGTTGTAGAGCGGCATCGGGGGTAAGCCAAAGACTATCGGCAACTTCAGGCGAAGACGCCAGAGGCGAATGTTCCGCTGGCACGGCGGCGAGGAAAAATCGCGTGTCGAAACGCATCTGAAACTGTGACGGCGTCCGCCAGTGTGAAAAATAGGCTAATTGGGTTGTATCACAGCGCAAGTTCCCGGCTTCAAGCAAGGCGACGAAGCTCAAGCGTCGGCTGAGCAGAGCCCTGTGGTTTTCCACAAGCGAGCGGCTCAGGTCGTGATCCATCACCGCAATTGTCCCATCTGCCTTAATAGCAAGCAAAACTCCGATCTCTTCGAATAATTCTCGGATCGCCGCGATCCATAGCCCCAGCGCTTCTCGCGGACTGAAGTGAGCACCGATGATCTTGCGGGCGGCGGCGGGAGAGAGGCCGTGACAGCGGCGGAGGATTCGGTTGGAGAAGTCCTCCTTTTGTAGCGTGCCGCCGGGAAAGCAGTACATCCCGCCAAGAAAGGCCATCTGGTCAGGTCGGCGTGTCAACAGCACTTCCATCCCTCCGGACTGTCCGGGCCGCAATAGGATCACCGTTCCAGCCTGTTTTGCTTGAGCTGTTTCGATCACCGCACGTCCACAGTCGAGTATAGGCTTGAAACGATTTTGACAAGGGGCGCCGGCGCAGTAATGCATTTGGAACTGCCGCTCGGCATCCGAAAAAAGGATGATGCTGGAAGAAACAGTCCCGGAGATATCGCCGTGAACACAAACGGCATCCCTGGGGTCATTTAAGTTATCGCTAAGGGCATGGTCGCCGAGCGCGTTAGCTGCACCATGGAGATAAGCTCCAGCGCTAAATTGGCGATCATAGTCTTCCGACAGCTTGAGAAAAAGCTGGTAGACCCGATCAACTTTTTCAGAGGGAGCACCAAATTCGAAGCTGTTGCTGAAAACGTGAAGCCCATCAGAAAGCTCGATCCGCTCAATAGTTTTATTGGTGTTGTAAGCAACGCACGCGCGATTCGTATCGGCACAGACTACTGTGAAGGGCTGATAATCGCCTGGTGCCAGATCTAGAAAAACTTGATCGAGCTCAGCGACTTGTCTGAGACGAAGAAGCTCGAGACACAACAAACCGCGCGACCGATATGCAGCGGGTACAACCGGACCCGGCTGCTGCCGGCGGTTGAGAATGCCGACGAGCAACCCATATTCATTGATTCCTAGCCAGGTGCCGCCGGCCCGCAAATCGCGGCCGGCGACGATCATTGGTGATCCGCCGATGATCGACGGCGGTGCCGACGGCCGGTCATAGTGCTCGTCCCGGTTGGCGGCGACAACCACTGAGTACCCCGGAAACACTTTGAAATAGAGCGCTAAAGTGCACATGGTGGTAATTCACAGAAGGGTAAGAAATCTAACACGAAACTTCAAACCGCGAGATTTGTTGTCATATTACATTTGTGTTAGCGTTCTCAGGATTGAGAGGTCTTCATGTTTCATTCTGTGGATCAGGTCATCGCTGGTTTTGGGGCTCAAAACTATATCTGTAACAAGAATTTAGCCACCGTCGTGTATCTTGGTATCTGCCTGCAGAAACCGATTCTGGTCGAAGGTCCAGCCGGTGTCGGTAAGACCGAGCTTGGTAAAGTTTTGGCGGGCTCATTGGGTTTAGAGCTCATCCGATTGCAATGCTACGAAGGCTTGGATGAAGCGAAAGCGCTCTACGAATGGGAATACGCAAAGCAGTTACTCTACACCCAGATTCTCAAGGACAAGATCGGCGAAGTCTTGCAGGAAGCTAAAACTTTGCAACAGGCGGTTGATCGCATTGCCAGCCAGGACGGTGTCTTCTTTTCTGATCGGTTTTTGCTGCCACGTCCGTTGCTGCGCGCGATTTTATCCGATAAACGAAGCGTTTTACTGATCGACGAAGTGGATAAGTCGGACGCTGAATTTGAGGCATTCTTGCTCGAGGTTTTGAGCGATTTCCAGATCAGTGTGCCCGAGATCGGCACTCTGAAGGCCAAACACATTCCGCTGGTCGTGCTCACCAGTAACAGCAGCCGTGAGATGTCCGACGCTCTTAAACGCCGTTGTCTGCATCTTCATATCGACTTTCCCGACGCCCAACGCGAAGCCGAGATCGTCAACCTCAAAGTTCCTGGAATCGATTACAAATTGACGCAGAACGTAATTCAGCTGATCCAACGTATTCGCAAGCTCGACCTGAAAAAAACCCCGAGTATCAGCGAAACTCTCGACTGGGTCAAAGCTCTAACTTTACTGAACGTTAGATCGCTGGATGACGAACTGGTGAACGCAACGCTATCGACTCTCGTAAAATATGAAGCCGATATTCGGAAGGCGCAGCAAGAATTACAAAGCTACTTGGCGGAGCGCCGCGCTATTCCGGGCGTCAAGCCCCAAGATGACAAGGATCATCTGCATTAGATACTAGGTTTCTCAATGCAGGACCAGATCATCGAATTTACCAACGTCCTCAGGCGCAATGGCGTGCGCGTGTCGTTGTCGGAGAATATCGACGCATTTCGCGCCATCGATTTGCTGGGCATTGAAGATCCGTCACAGTTTCGCGCCGCCCTCCGAACCACGCTGGTAAAACGCGCGATTGATTTACGGCCGTTTGATGAACTATTTGACTTGTTCTTTTTGGGTATCGGTCGATCCCTTAATCAAGCGGACCAACAGTTGATGGAGCAGCTCGGTTTGTCACCTCAGGAGTTTCAAGAGCTGCTCGATCGCATCGATAGATTCCTCAAGCAAATGGAAGGGGAGCTGTCCGATCTCACCCGGGCTCTGCTTAGCGGCAACAAGGGAGAGCTGGAGCGCTTGTTGCGGCAGGCAGCTGCCGCCGAAGCGGAACGAGGGTTCAATCAGAGTTTTCGCTTCACACCGTTTACTAAGATCGCATCCAACCTTGAGCTCGACAAGCTTCAGGATGAAATCGAACGGCTTAAGAGCCATTTACAGATGCTGGCGCAAAGCGGCGAAAGCTCGGAATTGGTTATTCGCTACCTTGATCAGCGCCTCAAGAACTTGTACGGAATGCTCCGCGAGATCATCCAGCAGGAACAGCGAAAGCGCGGAATGGACGGTTCGGATCGAAGTCGATTGGTGACACTGGCGGAGAAGAGCTTCAGCTTCTATAGCGAAGACGACATTCAACGGATGAACGAGGCGGTTACACGACTGGCTCAGCGATTTAAGAATAGGCTCTCTGTCCGGCGTAAGAATGCTGCTCGCGGGCGATTCGACTTAAACGAAACGCTGCGCAAAAATCTTCAGTTCGGTGGAGTGCCTTTCCATATCCAATTGGACCGCCGAACGAAAACCAAGCCTCAGGTCGTGGTCTTGTGCGACATTTCGGATTCTGTCTTGAATGCGTCACGCTTTATGCTGCAATTTGTTTATTCTATTCAGGATCTCTATTCAAAGGTGCGAAGTTTTGTTTTCGTCAGCGATATTGGAGAGGTGACTCAGCTCTTCGAAGAACACGATATCCATAAGGCCATCGAAATGGCTCTCACGGGAAATGTCATCGATGTTTACTCGCACTCCAACTTCGGCCGTGCCTTTGAGCTGTTCTACAAAGAATATTTTTCGGCCGTCACCAATAAGACCACGGTTTTGATCATCGGCGATGGCCGAAACAATTATAATCGTCCGGCCGAATGGGTGTTGCGAGAAATCCAGCAAAAGGCCAAGCAACTGATTTGGCTCAATCCTGAAAGTAGGATGACCTGGGGAGTGGGCGACAGCGAAATGCCACGTTACGCTCCTTACTGTAAGGTTGCGGAGGAGTGCCGCAACATCGGCCAACTTTACAACCTCATTGAAGCCATCGCGCCATGAAGAAGATGTATATCCAGACCTACGGTTGCCAGATGAATCAATATGATTCAGAACGGATCGCGCAGGTCATGGGCCGGGCAAATTACACGCTGACCGACGAACCCGCAAATGCCGACTTGCTTCTATTAAATACCTGCAGCGTGCGCGATAAGGCGGAGCAAAAGGTTTACAGCGCCCTCGGGAGCTGGCGTGAAATCAAACAGCAGAAATCAGGTGTCATTATAGGAGTCGGAGGTTGCGTTGCGCAACAAGAAGGAGACCGGCTTCTCAAGCGCATTGCTCATTTAGATCTCGTTTTCGGCACCCACAATATCCACAAGCTCCCCGATATGATCGAACAGGTAGAGTCGGCTCACGCCCGTCCAGTCGAAATCGCTTTCTACCGGGATGCTTCCTACATGGAAGATCCCGACGGCAGGACCCACGTACAGGGCGCAAAAGCATTCGTCACCATCATGCAGGGTTGCAATAAGGTTTGCAGCTTCTGCATCGTTCCGCACGTTCGTGGTCGCGAAGTGAGCCGGCCGAGCGAAAAAATTATCGCCGAAATTAAATCACTGACTACTCAGGGCGTTAAAGAAGTGATGTTGCTTGGTCAGAACGTAAACTCTTACGGCAAGACATCTGCCGGCGAAATCTCCTTTGCGGAACTTCTTCAGCGCGTTGATGCAGTTGAAGGACTTTCACGGATTCGGTTTACAACTTCTCACCCGCAAGATCTGTCCGAGGACCTGATCGAGGCCTACGCTACTCTGGATAAAGTTTGCGAACACCTTCATTTGCCTGTTCAGTCCGGTTCCGATAGCGTGCTCGTGAGAATGCGTCGCGGTTATACGCGCAGCGAGTATTTCGGTCGTATTGATCGCTTGCGACAACGTTGCCCTGAAGTTGCCTTGAGCACGGACATCATTGTCGGATTTCCGGGCGAAACCGATGACGAGTTTGAAAGAACCCTAGAATTGCTGAGTCAAGTGGAGTATGATGAAATTTACTCGTTCATGTACTCGCCGCGCATCCATACTGTATCGGCAAAGCTCTACAACGACGACGTCCTAGAAGAAAAGAAGAAAGAGCGGCTGAAGCAAGTGCAGAATGTTCAGCAGGAAATTTCCCTAAGAAAAAACAAGGAAAAAATCGGGGCGATCGAAGAAGTATTGATTGACGGCCATTCGCGCAATAGAGCGCAAGTAATGGGGCGCACGCGAAGCAATCGAATCGTTAATATTGTGGGGCGTGGGAATCTGATCGGGGAGATGATAAACGCACGGATCATCGCTGCAACAGTTAACTCCCTGGTCGGAGAACTCACCATTGAAGAAACAGCTTCAGAAATCCAAGCGCAGGGGGAAATGGTATGACAAAACGGGATGACGCAATTCAGATGTCCGTGGGTGGGCTAACACTCGACCCAGTGACCAAAACTCCCATTGTCATTTTGAAAGACACCGATAACAAACTGAATCTGCCCATCTGGATCGGTTTACTAGAGGCCACCGCCATGGCGACGGAAATCGAAGGAATTAAAATGGCTCGGCCAATGACTCATGACCTGATCAAAAATATTCTCGGCGAAGTCGGTTGCGCCGTTGACTCTATCGAAATCACTGACCTTAAGGAAAATACCTACTTTGCGCTGGTGTATCTAAACATTTCAGGCCGTCAGGTGGTTATCGACTCCCGTCCCAGCGATGCGATCGCGTTAGCTCTGCGCACCAAAAGCCCGATTTTCGTCGCCAAGGCGGTTCTCGAAGCCTCCAGCATTCTTCAACAGAACGAAGAAGGGAAAGAACCTCCGGTCGAAAACGTCTCAAATGTTTCCCAAGAAAAGTGGGCAGAGATCTTAGAGAAGATGACGCCCGATGATTTCAAATACAAGATGTAGCAGTTCTTAACCTGCTTTTGAGAGTCAATCCTTTCGCATCAACGCAAATCAGAAGTTATGGCGACCAGCGCTAAGCACTTGTCACGTAAGGAACTCCGGCAACCCGACAACTTCGTGCTATTCACTCAGCAGGCCTTGAGTTTCGTTCAACAAAAGCGTCGACTTTTTATTCTGGCTGGTGCTTTGATCATGGCTGTGATCATCGGGATTTCGCTTTGGCAGGTTTATAAGAGCCGCCAAAACCAGGAAGCAGCCCAGCACTTCGAAAGGGCGATCGCGCTTTTTCGCGCCAATAAGCACAACGAAGCGATTCCGGAATTTGAAAAAGTCGAAGAGTATCGCTGGTCTCATTATGCCGCTCTGGCGCATCTCTACGAGGCCAACAGTCATCTAGCTACAAACGATCTGGACAAAGCGGCCGCGGCGGCCCAGCGCTTCATCGCTTCCACAGATCAGAACTCCGTTTATCGACAGATAGGTTTGATGACGCTTGGGCACATACAAGAAGTGAAAAACCAATGCGCCGGCGCAATTCAGCACTATACCGAAGCGGAACGAATTACCGGAGCGCTGAAGGAATCCGCCGTGCTCGGAAAGGCACGGTGTTATACGGTCGTCGGTGACAACAAATCGGCGATTGTTGCATATCAGCAGTACATCAAAGAAAACCCTAACTCACCGATTGCCGCGCGTCTCATGCTGCAAGTTGCTGAACTGCAAGCCAAGGCTGAGCCGGAGTCAGCCGTTAAATAGTGACGATCCATCGAGTAGTGACTACAGTTCGTCAACTCCTTGATCTAGCCTTCCTCATAATCTAACGTCTGATAAGATATATTATGTAAACTTTTGTATACGCCTCCACTTATTTGCTGCGCCCCTACCCCTGCTACTCTAATCCAACCATGAATCGGCCCCGGCAATCGAATGCCTCAAGTTACGCCAAAGAAGTAAGTTGGATGAGATGATTTGCTCCGCCTCGATAAAGCTTACTCTGAATTAAAGTCTAGGCTCTAGAAATACCGCCACAACCACCATTTTTCAAAGCCAATCTTAGCCCAATAGATCAGTCGATTGGGTCCCCATGTCCGGGGATCGGTGACTCCGTAAGGCGGCCATCCGGTGGGGTAAGTTGTTCTATTAGCAGCGGCGCGTCCAGCGCCGAAAGCAAGTAGTCATATTGTATGCAGCCAAAGATCTACCGGTCTTCCCTTTCCAGTGATTTCTACAGCTAAATTGTTAGCCAGAACGTCAGCTTCTTGGTGGGCAACACCTCCCGCTTTAGAAGCCGGCATATCGGCACAATCGCCGATCGCGAAGACGTTTTTCCATTTCGTTTGCAGCGTGTCATAGTCTACTCGTATGCCGGTTTCAGCCTCTGCCAATCCACAGTCGAGGAGAACTTGCGCTGGACGATGCGGCGGAACCATCACCAGAAGATCGTAGGGCAAACTATAGTTATAGAGTCCATCAATTTGTTTTTTGACCGGATCGATAGAGCGCACGACAAATTCGTAGTGGATATCAATTTTGCGCCTTCTGCTCTCGGCGTCCATCCAAACTATCGGATCGTGGGCTTCGCCGGTCGGTTCAGGATCCCGGGTAAAGTAGTCTATCTGTACACGATCACGAATACCGCGCTGCCTAAAAAAGCCGTCCAACATCCACTGTGCCTCATAGGGCGCTGGCGGGCAGCGGTAGGGTCCCAAAGGCACGCCGACGACAACCCTTCCACCGCGAAACTCAGACAGTGCATGCCGCAACCTGAGAGCCGATTCCATCTCCCAAGGATGAAGCGAGGCTTCATTAAAGCCGCTTACCAAGTCCGGTCTCGTCTGCAAGCCTAAAGAAACAATGAGATAGTCATAACTGATCTTTTCTTTGGCAAGGCTGACCTCTTGAGCCATAGGATCGATGTCGAGAATTTCGGATTGAATCACTTTAACGTTGCGCTTCTTCAGCGCACTCAGGCTGCGACAAATCTCTCGCGGCTGTCGGTCACCGGTCATCAGGAATAGAAACGCGGGCATAAAGACGTGATCCGCGCGGCGGTCGATGAGAATAACATCGTGGTCGGCGCCCAATTTCCTGCCCAGCTGACTCGCGGCAACCACGCCGCCACACCCGCCGCCCAATATCACAATTTGTTTTCGCCCATTGAATCGACGCATTAGATCGGAAACCTATTCTGAAGTTTTTTTACCGTGGCGTTGCTGGTAGCTCATTGCGAGACCCTTTAGATTCCGCAAGCGCTGCTCTCGCCACAGGAGCTGCTCTGCTCGACCTGCGCCGGTAAGCTCTTTGCCGAACGAGGAAGTTTTGCGGAGAAACCAAATAACCAGTTTATCGGAAAGATCTTTAATCCATTCCATCACAGCTCCAATAAGATTATGCGCGAATATTTGCGAGACGATTGCTCCTAGCGAGTATCCATCGTCAAGCTAACGGAGAAAGGTATCTTCCTGAGCAAGGAAATTAGCGGCGTCTATCAAAGCTTTCGGATTAGGTGGGGCTTCACCAATTAACCCAACCTGGCGGAGAAACTGGCCGATTTGAGCATGATCGCGGGGGCTTACGGGGGCATAGGGCCGCGAAGGATTGCCGATATCCACGCCGAAGTGTTTCATCGCAGATTTCATTACCGGCGGCAAACCGTAAGCGGCCCATTTTCCGGGAAATAATGCGTAGCAGCGCGCCCAAAACCGGGCGCTTTCAAGATCGTTTGCTCGAAATGCTTTCACAATTTGCGCCCCGATGCGGGTTCCGGGCGGAGGCATAGTGGCGCCGGAGCCGCCGAGCATCAAAGTGACTAGCAGTGGCTGCATGGTGGTGAAGTAATGACCCCGCCCGGCAAGTTCGATCTGTTCAATTAACCTGGAGATCTTCGTGATATCTCTTGAGCTTTCCTTGAAATATCGGATGTTGTCAATTTCGCTTATCTTGACGAAAGCATCCTGTGGCGGATCGGCGCCCGGCCCAGGATTATGATAACAAACCACCGGCAAGGGACTTGCCGACGCGACTTGTGTATAAAATTCCATCAACTCCGCTATGGTCGGTTGACCTCCCCATGGGCGGAGCGGCATCAGCACTTGGACAAAGTCTCCGCCAATCGTGGCTGCGTACTCGGCCAGGTCAATTACTTCGCGAGGCGACGGACTGGAACAACCAATGATTACCGGAACGCGCTTGTCGACCATCTGCGTGCCGACTTTTAAAAGCTCTTTTCGCTCTTCGCGGCTGAGCATGGTGTACTCGGCGGCTTCCACAGCGGCAATTGTTACCGCGTCACAATCGGCAAGAAGAAAATCCATTTCCTTCTCTAAGGCCGGATAATCTATATGGTCGCTATCGTCGAACGGCGTTAAACAAGCGCCGATAATACCCTTTGATGGTTTTCGTTGAAGCCATATATTTCAACCTAAGCTCAATTGAGTTCGGCGACAATTCGAGCATGTCCCGCATCGCTGCCTTTGATCCGGAGAGGAAAGGCCAGGATCCGGCAGCTCTTGCCAACGACAGGTCCAAGATTTGTCACGTTCTCTGCAATTAAAATGTTGTTGCTTAGAAGAGTTTTGTGCACGGGGAAATCAAATCCCTTGGGTCTAAGCGGCGTCGGCAAATCGACGGTGATGCAGTCGATACCAAACATCTTTATCCCCTTATCAACCATCCATTCGGCGGCATCTACGGACAAATACGGATGAAGGTTATAATCAGGACTATCGAACTTTTCGTCCCAGCCGGTATAGAGCATCAGGATATCGCCCTTCTTCACCTCAACCCCCGATGCCTGAAGATCCTCCGCTGTCACTTCTTCTCCGCCGTTTTTTCGTACAGCGATGATGGCTCCGTTGCCGACAAATGAATCCAGCGGAAGTTCTTCTATTGACTTGCCGTTTGGCACTATGTGAATGGGCGCATCGACGTGAGTGCCGGCGTGACATGGCAACGACAGCTCCGTCACGTTCAAAGGGTGGCCCTTTTCGAGACTAAAAAACTTCTGCACATGAACGTCCGGCAGAGCCGGGATTTTGGGCATACCGTCGTAAATAATTCGCGAAAGATCAACCATCTCCATGAATCATCCCCTTCTATTTTGAAGTTGATTTGCTGTCTGAATTTCTCCACTTGGCGTAAATGTCATCTTTATCGACGAACGCTCGTTTGATTCCATCAAAAGCAAGCCAGAATTGATCCAGGGTCTTTTGCACTGAGCTCCGCACTTGGGCCTGCTGAGGTTCAGTAATCGCGTATCTCTCCACAGCCAATGGCCCGACTTTCATATGTTCTTCATCAACACCCATATGGAGGGTCCAGTACCGAATACTTTCAGAATCCCGCTTGAATCCATAATGCTTGGTAAGCCCATTGACAATCTTTGTCATACGCTCGTTTGCCGTACCTTCGAGGCAAAACCCCTGGCACGCATACAACTCGAGCCAGCTGCGCTGATACATCAAAAGCTCGCGCCAATCTAGGAAGGCTTGGCTTTCCGGGAGCGGCTCTACCTTGTCTAACTCTTCTTTGGTAAAGCCGCACGATTGGGCAAATTGAATGAAGAGGCCCTTGTGACTGTCCGTACCGGTGATCTCCCCCGTCCCTTCTTCGACAACGTTTTCGATCCACATTTTTTCGAGTTCCGGGTCGTCTGGACAGCGGCTGAGCATTGCGGCTATAGGCTTGGGAAAAGGCTTTGGAAAAAACAAATAGAACTGACCAACAAACCCTTTGAGCTGCTCGTGATCTAATTTGCCTTCCTCGATCATGCCGATGATGGGGTGATCCTTTGAATGTTTTTTACGCACCATCTGCTGAATTTCTTTGACGAACTCTGCGCTAGAAACTGTCATTAGCCTATTCTCCCGTCAATCAGTTCGAATTTCGCAGTAAGCCTCAGCGAGATTGAAACTTGCCTCCCGAGGATGAAAAATCCCACCATCTATTCTTTTAGTTTATCGCCTATTTGTTTTTACTTAGCAGTTACGAGGCTAATCAGCAAATCTCTTGGCGTATTTAAGCTTGTGTTAATTTAGCTTACCAACTCACTGTCAGTGGATGCCGACAGAGGCCTAAGAATTCAAAATCTGAGGCTTGCGGGCGGACAAATGTTCCCACAGCGTGCTGCGCCGGGATTATGCTGAACAAAGGTATGGCGATCACGTTCCCCGAAGGTGTCCATGCCCAGTACACTGACCATTCAAATCTCCTACAGGTAAGCACTATGGGTCTGACACTGGGCTAGAATTTATCACATCGAGCGAACGTGAGTCTCCTGCCATCTCTCTTACGGGAGAATAGATAGGTTGCTGGCGGGCAAACTATCTTCCAGTTACGCGAATCTGAAATGAAGCTACGTAGACGTCGGAATGTACTAACCTGATCGAGTTTTGAGCGGCTCGAGGAACGAACCTCCGGTTCGTTCCGCTGCGGGCGGCTGTCCTGGATCTTGGTTCGGCTCGGGCTACGGTTAGGCAGAAAGTTTTCCGTCTCACTCAAGCTGGCTTAACGCGCGCGTAAGATCATAATAATTCACTGTGGCGAACAACAACAGAAGAAGTAAGCGGCGTGCCAACTCCGGCGACTTTGAAAGAGAAGTTGGATGAGTTCGGGTGCTATTAATTGATTGGAATGCCCCCGGCGAGATTCGAACTCACGGCCCCAGGATTAGGAATCCTGTGCTCTATCCTACTGAGCTACGGGGGCGTAACGGAGTATTTTTACCTATTTGCCTTCCGTTCTGTTATCATTTTCAACCAGCTTATGCGAACAATATCAATCGTTGGGCTTCTGATCAGCATCGAATCTCTTTCCGGATGTGGGGCAACTAATCCACTATCGATCAGCCTCTATCATCCTAAGACAAACACCATGCGTAAGTGCGTCGCTCGTGAATCAGTTGCTAAAGATACTCAGATGCTCGCGGGCATCGTAGAAAGCTGCGCAAGACAACTTGAAGCTCATGGATTTGTTCGTGTCAACGACTCGTTTGTTCCGCCGTCCTCTGCTGCTAAAAGCACACCGGCTACTACGGAACAAGCACCGCGCTAGAGCAGATCGGTTTCGTTGTGCCTGCGGCGGGCAATCTTCGACTTCTTCTCTTTTCGAATCCGCAAAAGTTGTTCGCTTCCTCAGAGTTCATTGACTTAGTGAGGTAATATCGCTATGAAGTAACGAGTTTGCCCGCCAGCGAGCCGTTAGCTCAGGCGGTAGAGCATCTGCCTTTTAAGCAGAGGGTCGCTGGTTCGAATCCAGCACGGCTCACCAGTACGTCCCCGTCGTCTAGCCTGGCCCAGGACACCGGCCTTTCACGCCGGCGACACGGGTTCAAATCCCGTCGGGGACGCCATGACACGTCTCTGGACCATTACCGCTTTGTGTTTTTCGGCTGATCTGTCGCACTTCCCCTTGCACTTTTTTCCTGGATCTCTTGATCGAGAAATGTGGCGTAAGCGCTCTAGAGTGCTCCTTGAGCTGTCAGCTTCTTGCGCCAGCTTTGTAGTGTTCTCACGGGCAGTAATATCGAGCGAGATGACGGTCTTTGGTTGAGTAGCAGTCCCATGGGCGTATCTTCAGACCGGTCAGGGCTCGGTGCCATTGTTTCTTTCGAAACTGATTTGCTCGATCCTCTCGCCGAGATTATTCACAAACAACGGCCAGTCTTCTTTGGCGTGCCGCGTTTTGATCGGGGCAGGATGACGGCGATTTGCGGTTTCAAGTGAATGATGCGTAACGCTGCTGTGTTTCGTTGTTCTGCCCTCGCTGATGCTCAAGTCTTCTTGCCGGTGGTGTCATCGCCGGGCTAAAGACTTCCATGAATCCAGCGGGCGGTTTGTCTATCGGTTGGTGTGTCACGTCCAAAATTGCCTGATGATAGCCGTCGTCAAAGATGCTCACAAATGCACTTCAAAGGAAGTATCGAAACAATTTGGTCCGGTCTCATTATTGCGGTAAGAATTTGGTGCTATGCGTAAGTTACAAGGCTTCTGGTCCAGTTACAGTCTAGATGTGTTAGTGGTCCTTGCCATGTTGGTCATCTTCCTGAGACATGGCCTCATTGCTCGACATTTTTCACTCACACCGTTCAATCAACATCGAGGTACAACATGGTAGAAGACTCACTCATAATGATTGCGAGCATTGTCGGAATAACGTCGACACTGCTGCTGTGGCTTGTCTTCTAAGCTACTTCACCACTCCCGCACGACGTGCGCTTTCGCTCGATTGCTTATGGCGCCGGGGTCTAAGAAAAATGGAGCGCTCTCGCTCTGCACAAAAACCGTGTCCAACGTTAACGAGATATTTTCTCTTTCCGATTGACTCAAAGATGCCGTGCTCCTTGATGTCTTCGACCGTCCATCCTCTGGCCTTCGAATAATCCGCACATTCGCCAGGTCTTTGAAATAGCTACCTCGGGTTTTACCTATATTCTTCCACTTAGCCTGCAATCGTCATGGAAGAGATTCCTAGCCGGTTGCTCGTGTGATAGTTAGATACCAAAGGATGGTAATGCCGATGAGTAAGCATCCCAATTTTCTCTTGATCATCACTGACCAGCAACGAGCCGATCATCTCGGTTGTTATGGCAATACCGTGGTTCAGACTCCCCACATCGATGGGCTGGCGGCGGCGGGCACGCGTTTCGATCGGTTTTACGTGGCAACGCCGATTTGCATGCCGAATCGCGCTACGCTCATGACCGGTCGCATGCCGTCGTTGCACGGTGCGCGTCAGAATGGCGTTCCACTTTCACTGACGGCCACCACTTTTGTCGACGTTCTCAGCGCTGCTGGATACGATACGGTTCTCGTTGGAAAGTGTCATCTCCAGAGCATAAACGGCACTCCTCCCGTCATCGGCATGCCTCAATCCAACTCAAGCCGCATTGCGCCACCGGAACACCTGCGCGAAGCCGCGAAGTCGATCAATGAACGAGACCGCTATGATCAGGAACTTCCATCGACCTGGGAGCGAGATCCTGAGTTTGAACCGGTCCGTCCCTATTATGGTTTCAACCATGTGGAATTGGCCATCGGGCATGGCGATAAAGCCGTCGGCCATTATGAACGATGGCTTAAAGCACGTCATTCGCATTCCGAATCCTTGCGCGGAGCCAAGAATCAGCTTCCCGGAAACGGTTATATTGCACCGCAGTCTTGGCGCACGAGAATGCCGGAAGAACTTTATCCAACCACTTTTGTCGCGGAACGCACCATCGATTACTTGGAGACATATTCGCGCTCAAATCAGAGGCAGCCATTTTTCATTCAGTGTTCATTTCCCGATCCGCATCATCCATTCACACCGCCGGGCAAATATTGGGAAATGTATGATCCTCAATCAATCTCATTGCCGTCATCATTCAATTCAGGGGAACGACCAATCCCGCCGCACCTGCAGAAACTCTATGAGGAGCGAGAGTTGAACAAGAGCAATCGAGATGGACAGCGGACTTTTGCGATCAGCGAGCGCGAGGCACGTGAGGCAATCGCGCTTACTTACGGCATGATCACGATGATCGATGATGCGATCGGCAAAATAATGGCGCGGCTCGTCGCGCTGGGACTGGAGTCAAATACCGTGATTGTGTTCACTACCGATCATGGTGACTTTATGGGCGATCACCAGCTACTTCTGAAGGGCGCGCTGCACTATCGTGGGCTGGTTCGGGTGCCATTTATCTGGCGTGATCCGGGCGCCGTCAAAAAGAACATTGTAAATTCTGGCCTATGCGGCACGCTCGACATAGCTACCACTGTCTTGGATCGTGCCGGTTTGGCGGCATACAACGGAATACAGGGACGAAGTCTGCTTCCCGCGCTGGAAGGAGGCGCTACCGGCTACGACTCTCTCCTGATCGAAGAACATCAGCGACGCGGCTACATGGGTTTGGAGAATAATTTTCGAGCACGAAGTCTGATTACGGAAAAACAGCGACTTACCTTGTATGAAGGGGTGGAATGGGGCGAATTGTATGATCTCGTCAACGATCCAGACGAGTTGAACAATCTCTGGGATGTCTCGGACGCCTGTGGAAATCGTAAGGAACTGACCGAGAGACTCGCACGTAAGATGATGCAACTAGCCGAGACAAGCCCCTTGGCAACGCATCACGGCCCATAATATAAACTCGAAAGTAACCGCCCATGGTTATTGTGCGCGCTTCGGAATCTCCCGTGTGACATCCCTGGGACAATCATCCAAGAGAATCCTTTGAGAATTAACATTTCAAAGCGGGCACCTTTATTGCTTTTTCTAGGCCCAAACCACCAGACCTCGAGGTGAAATATGAGCGAGCACATCTACAAACAAATCGAGCTGACCGGCACCTCTAAAACCAGCGTCGAAGATGCGGTACAGAATGCAATTACGAAAGCCGGCCAGACGCTGCACAACATCCACTGGTTTCAGGTCATCGAGACCAGAGGTTATATCGAGAACAATAAAATTGATTACTGGCAAGTAATCATAAAGCTTGGCTTCCGGCTTGATGACTGAGTGCCTCGATCGTCATTCAGCCGGCGCGTTTAACGGTTGAGCTATGACGCGCAGCGCGCCCTAGAGTCGCCGCCGTCATCAAGCGGTATTACTTCGGTTTTTTTCCCGCGGCGATGAGCGCCGGCATCGGTAGTTCAATAACATCACCGACTCGGTATTGCTCCGCGTCAGCGCAGATCGCTGCACGAATCTTCTGCAACACCACTGGTTTCTGACTCTGGAGCAGTCCGGCTGTGCGAACCGTGCTATTTCGCATAACATCAAAGAGAGCCTCTCCGCTGGACAAGCGCCACAGCTGAGGAACCTTCACCACCGTCGGATTCTCGAAGCCAGCGCCGATCAGTCCCCTGACGCATTCGGCAGGATCGCTAAACCGAAAGAAAGGTGGACCTTCCGGGAGTTTGATTCTTGGCTCGCCGTAAGCTTCCACTGATCGCAGCACAATATTGAACCCGATCGTGTCCTCAGGTCGAGCCCAGGCGGTGAACGCGAAGTAACCGCCAGCCCGAATAACCCGCGCGGCCTCCTCCAACGCAAGCTCCGGCTGCCCGAAATGAAGAATACCAAAATTGATTACTGCCGAATCGAATAGTCCGTTGCCTAGTGGTAGCCGCTCTGCGTCACCTGGTCGGAACTCGATGCCAGGATGAAGCTGTCGAGCTTGTTCTATCATCCTCGCTGAGAAATCGATCCCGAGCACAGTCGCGCCGCGCTTTGCGGCGGCGGCGGCGACGTAGCCCGGACCCGTCGCGATGTCGAGGAGCTTCGTGCCGCTCTTCATTTGAACCGCATCCAACAGAGGTCCGATCGTCTGGGTGGTCAGCCTACCGAACGCCTGATGATACTGTTCGGGAATAGCTTCCCATCCCGCATGTTCAAAGATGCGAAACGCTTCAACTTCGTTTGTCATAACCTTAACGGATGCAGAACAACAAACTTGAATGGCTCGTCGATTTCGAGGGTCGGAGGCTCTTCAAATTGGGGGCTCGGCAATCCTCACGGTTCAAAGCCGCGCTTGGCTAACCGTGAGGTATCCGGTCAGGGCCGGAGAGAATATCACCGGCCCTTGGATGCCGGTTCGCGAAGTTCAGGGCATCTCTAGAAGCAATCGGCCGAAGCCCTGCACAGGTTGCCTCACATGCAGCCGTTTTTGCACTGCCCAGACTCGGGCGGGCACCGGATGGATTACCGGAACCTGCAAATCGTCTTCCAGCAAGCGAATGATGTCCAGGCAGCGCCAACCTGTCCCTAGCATATAAATCGCTTCGGCACCGGGATGTTTTAAAAAGGCTCGTCGCGTATGCGCGTAGATTTCCTGCGAGGCGAGCCGGCCGACATCTTCAAAGGCAACCGACATCCCTTCCATGGCCAGCACATCGAAGCCGGCATCGCGAAAATAACTGGTTGTAATATCGTTTACGCTGCCGACGAAATAAGTGACACCAAGAATTTTTTTCACGTTCAAAGCGCGTAACGCGTCCACTTGGGTTTGCGCCGCCGTGACGATGGGGACCTTATATTTGCGTTGCCAATCTTCAATGATCTTTTCTTCGCCTTTATAGCCGTGCACCATGAAAGGCGGCGCGCCTTCAGGATGTATCAGATCGACGCCTTCGTTGGCCAGCTCGGCAACCTTGTCTTCGACTGCATCGAGGGCCGCCCGGAATTCATCCACTGTTCCTCGCTTGAAGTTCAAATAAACCGGCAGCACCCCGATCCCCTCGGGTAGCAAACGGATGAACTCTTCAAGCGATCCGGGACGGTGTGTGGGCTTCACGACACCGACAACGCCGCGCCAGCTTGTAAAAACCATCCCGGATCCTCGCTATCCTGGTGACTTGAATAACTGCGGAAACTTGGCCTTCAGCTGCGCGCGCACGTCATTAGGAACTTCCACCACCTTCGGGAATTCCCCTTTCAGCTTGCGGTTGTAAGGAACGCATGCGTCGATCAAAATGCGATTGTTGAAATTTCCCGGCAGAAACATCGGATCGCGGCCCGAAGACCAGGCTTTCTGAATCAAATCGATATCGGTCATCGGGTCGAACCGAGTGCCCATCGCCCATAGAACCTGATCCATGTCCGAACAATCGACATCGTCATCGACAACCACCGTCCATTTGCCGTTGTACGCGCCGGCCATACAGTTAGCTGCGACGTGAAGCACGTTGCGAGCATGCCCCGGATAGCGTTGCCGGATCTGAATGGCGGTGAAGCGAGTTGCCGGCGCCCCTTCGTGATTCCAGACGCCCAATATTTCGGGCAACCCGCAAGCTTCCAAAGCTTTCCAGATTTCCGCCGCGCCGGCAATGCCTTTGAGCAAGCCGGTTTCGTCCACCGGCTTGTGCTGCGGCGCGCATGTGAGAATCGGATTATTGCGATACAGGACGGTTTTCACATTCAAGTAGGGACGCGGCACGACATCGTCGGAATAATAGCCCATCCATTCGCCGAACGGCCCCTCTGGTCTGACCTGCCCCGGAACCGCCTCCCCTTCGATGACGATCTCTGCGTCCGCCGGAATCGGAAAACCGGTAAATGGGCCTTTAACGACCTCGACGGGCTCGCCGCGAATCCCGCCAGCGAAATCGTATTCAGAAACTCCGCTTGGCAACGGACTGGCGGAAAGCAAATAAAGAAGCGGATCTTGGCCGCACACAATCGCAAACTTAGCGCTCTGCCCGCGCTCGAAATACTTGTCGCGGTGAATGCGCCCGTGTTTACCTTCGGTGATCTGACAGCCGATAGTTTTTTCATCGTAAACTTCACAACGATAGGCGCCGAAATTATACCACTCTGCGTCCGGATCCTTGGTGATGCACATATCCGCGGTGCCAATGTAGCGGTGCGTATCTTGTTGATGATGAATCGGCACGGGCAACTTGAGCACATCCACTTTGTCGCCTTCCAGTACATTGTCAAATATCGGCCCGGTCCTGACGATCTTGGGCTTGAGCAGCTTCATGTCCTCCATGCGATGATGGTAGGCTTTGACGATATCGGCTTTGTGCTCGTATTCGAGCGGTAGGCCCAAAGTCAACGCCACCCGCTTAATGGTTGAGAACTGCCCGTACAGCGTCCGGTAACCTTTTGGGTATCCGGGAACTTCATCAAAAAGGATCGCTGGCGCCTTACCTTTGCCCGTTTCAGTGAGCATCTGAGTGATTGCCCCCATCTCCCGATCCCAGTGTGCGCCGTTGACTTTCTGCAGCTCGCCCAATTTTTCGACCTGGTCCAGCCAATCGCGCAAACCATGATAGGAAACCGTGCTTTGGGTTGTTCCAACTCTTTCTGGACGTGCCATTGATCCTCCTAATTGTTTGCTAAGTGCAGTGGTGCCGATGCATCGGGGAGCACAACAAACCATACGTTTGGCTCTCCTTGTTGTCAAGGAAGTCAGGCGCTTAGCCCTTGTTTCCGGATTTTGCCGATGATATGACGCGGAGCGTCTCTGCCTATGGTAGTTGGCGATAAAGCGGCCTGCTTGGAAAGTGAGGGTTTGATGCGATCTGGAAATGCTTATGATCAACATCTTCGTGCGATTGGACAATCGCTCGACAACAAGCGAATAACGGCCTTCGAACTCAAAGCGGATGCCGAGCGCTATGTAGTGCGCGGAGTTCCGGAAAAGGATTCACGCTTATTAGCGAGATTGCGCGACTGGCGGAACCGAATGCAGGGAGCATCGAAGGAAACATCGCTTGCCTATGGAACGGCGGAGATCGAGCGCCTCGAGAACGAGGGCCGTTTGAATCGAAAAAAGCGTGACCGCCTGCCTGACTTCTATAGCTTGCCGAATACTTTAAGAACCGTGGGATCTTACCTGGATACCAAGAACGCCGAACTGCTCGAACTGCACAAAAGCCCGCTTAGCGTGACTCTCTTATACCAGAATGAAAACGGCCATCCCAACATGGAAGAAAGATCGATCGCCTCATTTTACAACTTGTTCGTCGCGCTACACGGTAAGCGCAAAGACAAATGACAGCATCGCTGAGCCTTGGCTGGCACAACGACAGGCGCGGCGGGCCCTATGCCGACTTAGAGATTGTTTTTAAGCGAATTCCGCTAATCTGAGCGGCGTCTGATCGCGTTGAGCACTTTCTCAGCGGTGATCGGCAGAGACGTGATCCGCACGCCGACCGCGTCTTCCACGGCGTTGGCAATGGCGGCAGCCGTGGGTATCAACGCGGTCTCGCCGATGCTCATACTATTATACGGTCCGCTGCCAGTTGCCGACTGGATGATAGCAGTTTTGAGTACCGGGCACGTCTTTGATATTGGGAATTTTGTATTCTCCTAGATTGTTCGTCAGAACTTTTCCGCTTTCATCGACAGCGAGATCCTCCATGATGCCGTAACCCATTCCCATAATCACCCCGCCATCGATTTGCCCCTGGTGCGTTAACGGGTTAAGAATGGCTCCGGTATTGTGAGCCGTAGTAAGCTTTCTAACTTGCACCTCCCCGGTTTGAGTATCCACCTCCACCTCAGCTACCTGAGCGACAATCGATGTCTCCGGCCCGTCCGCCATGTTGGCGTAGTGCCCCTCTCCTACTATCGAGCCCTGATTAGCTTCGGCAATCTCGGCAAAGCTCATCCGCCGTTCAGCGCGGCGATGAGTGACCCCGCCATCGTAAAGAATCAGTTCTTCCGGCATCGCATTCATCGCCTGGGCGGCAATTTTTAGAATCTGTTCACGCGCTTTATTGGCGGCCTCATACGCGGACCCGCCATGCACTCGGGTGCTACTACTGCCGCGCACCCCGGTATCTTTGATCACTTGGGTCGTATCCAGCATCTCGACTCGAATCGACTCAGGGGAGACTTTGAGTTCCTGGCCGACGATTTGACGCATGATTGTAAACGCGCCAGGACCGGTATCGGTCACCGCCGAGGAGAGCGTTATGATCCCGTCTTTATCGATCTTGACGAAAGCGTAGGACTCGCCGCCTTTTGAAACCCAATTGGCAATCGCGCAGCCGCGGCCAACATTTTTGGGCTTGGGATTGCTGTAACCGGATATCTCCACCGCTTTGATCAAGGTATCGCCGGGCTTGACGTGGGGCATTACTTCACCCAAGGGTGACTTATCACCGTCGCGCATGAAATTAATCCGGCGATACTCCGCAGGATCCATTTCCAGACGCTTGGCAACCAAGTCGGCATGGCTTTCGGTGGCGAAAAACGCTTGCAGATGTCCTGGAGCGCGCATGTAACCGCATGGCATCTTATTGGTGTAAACGTATTTTTCCTCGATAAAACAATTGGCCACGCGATAAGGTCCTGCCGCATCATGAGCGCCAACCAGATAACCCTGGGGGCGATAAGAGCCGTAGGCGCCGCTGTCGAAGACGAATTCTATGCGCTGAGCGATCATCATGCCGTTCTTCTTGACGCCTGTCTTAACTCTTATCACCGCGCCGTGGCGAGGATTTCCGGCGACCAACTCCTCGCTATAGTCGATCAGCAGCTTGACCGGCCGCCCAGATCTTTTTGCCAATTCATAACAAAGCGCGACTTCATTGGCGTCTCCCTTGCCACCGAAATCCCCGCCGACGTAGCATGGATGCACGATCAGACTTGCGGGAAGGACCTGCAACGCGTTGCCGACTTGCTCGCGCAAATTGAAAGGGCTCTTGGTCGAAGCCCAAATTTCTGCGCTACCGTCGGTATTCACCCTTGCCAGACAACAATGAGGCTCGATGTAGGCCTGATGTACCGCCGGAACCGAATAAGTGTTCTCGACGGTGATGTCGGACTGCCGGAAACCTTCCTCCACTTCCCCCTTCTTCCAAGTGAGATGCACGAAAAGATTGCTCGGCGACTCGATCGTGTGCAGCAGGCCCTTATACCCTGCTAAATCCGGATGAAGCAGGGGTGCTGAAGGTTCCAAGGCTTGAAGCGGATCGAGGACCGCCGGCAACTCCTCATAGTCGACATCGATCAAATCGAGCGCCGCTTCCGCCTGTGATTCAGATTCAGCCGCCACGGCAACAACTTTTTCTCCCACGTAACGGACGATACCATCCGCAAGGATCGGCATATCTATAATCTTCTTACCGATCCTCGCGCCGCCAAAATCATCTCCCGTGACTATGGTTTTAACCCCCGGTACACCGAGGGCCCGCGACGTATCAATTTTTTTGATGCGCGCGTGAGCAACCGGGCTTCTTAATACTTTCACCCAAAGCATGCCGGGGAGAACTACATCGGCGGCGTAAACCGCCTTGCCGGCGACTTTTTGTTCGCTTTCAACCCGCGGGCTAGGGATGCCCACACTCCACAGATCGGTCATAAGCAACCCTCAGCGATTTTCCTTGCTTGCTATTAATTGAAAGATCGACGGTTAGGTGACGATTTGATTACGTTCGATTCCTGCTGCGCCATATAGTCTGGATCGCTATCCCCGTGAAGAATAAGTTGACCGCTACATTGAAGTCAACACTAAGCGCGAGCACAGAGCAGAACCTGCATGAGGTCGACAGTTGAGAGACGGGTTGTAGAGTCTGCCCGAGGGGACGGACTACCGCTCCTATCAAAGTCATAATCGCGTATGGAGTTTTTGTCTGAACAGTTAGCCGCCGGAACCGTTACCGGTTCACGGCTTCTCGCCTGCGTGATGTAGTTGTAAGCTACTGAGGACGCTACCGAGGGGCCCGACCTGAATCGGCAGACCTTTGTGGTAGGCGATCACCTGACTCGAATAGGCAGAAACCCGTGTGCCGGGCGTAAGTATTCCCACCAGGTTCAGGGGGTCAGCGGCTGATACGATAAACGGTTGCTGTTTCTCATCGGCGCGGCGTTCGGCTCGAAGTTTCTCAATTGCAACAGGCAAGGCAAACTGTTCGCCGACGAAACCGTTAACAAAGCGGCCTCCGCGAATCTCGCCGCGTGCTTCCAGGCGGCGATAGGTGGCGAGCAAAGTCCGCCATGGCGGCAGATTTGCCTCCCGGGCGAGAAGATCACGAAAAACCACCCCATATCTTTCGAGTAGTTGCCGCGCCTGCCGTTCGACGATTTGTTCGCCGTTCACGTCAGCATCGCCGTTCTGATTACTCCAGAGCGACCACCTGCCCACGGGCATCATCCGTGCCGTGCTTCTTCCGCCGCTAATCACCCTAAGATTGTGGCGCTTTCCCTGGCGCTTGTGCTCAGGCAGCAACAGCACTCGCAGACCCGCAATGCCGTCGCCTGTAGCCAGACCATGGGCCACCAGTTCCCAGAGCGCTTCCTCGACTTTGGTTTTCAGCAGCCCGGCGCCACGGGCGATGTCGCTGACAAAAGACGCGCCGCGCTGTTCCAGATAACGCGCCACGTCGCGCGCGCTGCTCGAAAGCGTGGGCACGTCGGCCCAACGCGCCGAGCGATTGCCCAAGAAGTAATCACAATCTTCGCGCAGCAAAAAAGCGATCGGGGCGTTTCGCGCCGGAGCTGCCAAGCGCTTGCGGCGCCGCCTGGCGGGAAGTTTCCCCTGAAAGATTATCATTGGAACTTTGCTCGGCCCGCAATCTGCCCCAAGCCACAACACCGGCGAGGCAGAGATGTTCCAGATCCGCCGGAGAATAGTTCCGCACGCGCGCCGGCAGAACCGACTGTTCCCAGGCCGGCGCCGGCAGTTCCAGTCCCTGCAGCTGTTGAATCACGCGCAGGACTCCGTCACGTCCCTCGAGTTGGCGATTAACTCCGACGTGCTGCCAAGACAACAAAAAGCTCATAAACTCCACCGGCGAAACCGGCTCGATTTCTCTGCGCATGCGCCCGAGAGTGAGACGATGGATGCGCGCCAGCAGCACCCGATCGCACCATTCAGTTTCTCCGGCCGAAACGGTCGATGGAGTGAACCGGCCGCGCAAAACCATCCCGACTCCTTCAAGGGACAACAATGCCGACTCTATTCTGGGCGCTTCAATACCCAGCCGGTTCGACAAAGCGGTGACGGTTGTCGGTCCGATCGCTTCCGTCCAGCCCTGAACTATTCTTCTGAGCGCTTCTTCTTCCGATACCGGTTGCGCTGGAAAATCCGACGGCAATGCTACAGCTGGAGCGAAGGTTACTTCCGGCATGCAGGTACGAACCAACTCAACCCTTTCGGCCGCAACATAGGCGGTCATTGCGGTTTGAGAGCCACGAGGCAGCCAAGTCGCTTCTGTGACGCGGCGGTTTTCTATCAATTCTTGAGCGATGCGCCGCCAATCGGGGCGCTCCCCCGCCGATAAGATTCCAACCCCAAGCAAAAAGTCATGGAGCTCGTCGCCATCGCGGATTTCGGGCCATGCCTGACGGCGGACCTCATCGATTGCCGCTTGGTCAAGCTGACCGAATTCACGTTCCAACCGTAGATCTGTCCGTCTTAGAGAAACCGCCCGCGCGCGCCGTTCTTCCAATGGTGCATCGTCCAGGAAGGCGTAGGGATTGGCATTGAGGATTTCATGCGCCATGGGCGACGGCGCAGGCGTATCGACCGCCAGGGTACTGATTGCACCACTCTCGATGGCCGCGATGATTTTCTTGAGACCGTCGAGATCCATAGCCTCGTGCAGGCAATCGCCGATTGTTTCGTTGACCAATGGATGGTCCGGCAACTCGACCGGACCGGTGCGGTTGTCCCCGCAAACCATCTGCTCGGGAAAAACCGCCGCCAGCAAATCCTCGGCGCGCATCCGCTGGAGCGCTACCGGCACCTTTCTGCCGCCGCTGTGACGCATCACAGCCAGGGCTCGGGTAGAGTTCCAGCGCCAGCGATTGGTAAACATCGGCGATGCCAATGCCGCCTGGATCAGGCTCGGCTCAATCATTGTCGGCCGCAGCATTTGAAATACGTCGCTCAAGGGAAAAGAGTGTTGCTCGACCAGAGAGATGACGATGCCGTCATCGGTGGCGGCCGCTTGCAACTCCCGGTCGAAGCTGACGCAGAAGCGCTTTCTAAGCGCCAGGCCCCAGGCGCGGTTGATACGCGCGCCCCAGGGCGAGTGAATCACCAATTGCATGCCGCCGCCCTCGTCAAAAAACCGCTCGGCGACAATAGATTGCTGCCCCGGCACTGTTCCAAGCACGCTCTGTGTTTCGGCTACGTAATTTACAATCTGTTCTGCGGCCGCTTCCGGAATCTTGATTTCACTGACCAGCCAGTCTTGGGCTTTCCTTCGATCTGAAATCCGGTCGGCAACGTCGCGGCGCAAATCCGATACCGCTTTGGATAATTCTATGGTGCGCCCCGGCGACTCGCCGAGCCAGAACGGGATACTCGGCGGCAGCCCTTGCGCATCTTCAACCCAAACCTTGCCTGAGCCGACCCGACGGATACGCCAGGATCGATTCCCCAACAAGAAAATATCTCCGGTGAGACTCTCGATGGCAAAATCCTCATTGACTTTGCCGACGGTCGTTTCACTGGGAAACTCGACCACGTCGTAATCGGCAGTATCGGGAATTGCTCCGCCGTTAGTGATCGCCGTTAATCGGGCGCCGCGCCGCGCGCGCAACATGCCATGGACCCGATCCCGATGAATGTAGGCGCCGCGCCGGCTCCTTCGGGTTTCGACTCCCTCGCTGAGCATCTGCAGCACCTGTTCGTATTCGATCCGCGACAGGTTGCGATACGGATAAGCGCCGCCAACCATGCGCCATAAGGTTTCCTCACTGATGCCGCCGTCGGCTTGAGATTTGCTCGCGGGAACGTCCGCTTTGACCGCCGGCGTCATGCTGGCGACCGTGGCTACCATTTGCTGCGCCAGGATATCGAGCGGTTTTTCGATCACCGCAATTTTGTCCAACTCGCCTTGGCGCACGCTACGAATCGCAGCGGCGCACTGCATCAGATCGTCCCGGGTTAACGGATAAAAAATCCCTTTGGGAATTGCTCCCAACCAGTGCCCAGAACGGCCGACCCGTTGGAGCAAAACCGCCAATGTGCGCGGCGCGCCGATATGACAGACGAGATCGACATGGCCGATATCGATACCCAGCTCCAAAGATGCGGTGGCGACCACGACCGGGTATTGACCCGTTTTCAATTTTTGTTCGACGTCCAGACGAGTTTTTCTCGACAAGCTGCCGTGGTGGGCACCCACCTTGCCCTCGCCCAAGCGCTCGGTCAGTTGGTGCGCCACTCGCTCCACCAGACGCCGCGTGTTTACGAACACCAATGTCGTCCGATGGTTTTTGATTTGTTCAACGATTTTATCGTAGACCGCCGACCAAATATCCTGGCGGATGATCGGCCCCAACTCCTCATCGGGAACCTCGATGCGAAGCTCTAGATCGCGTTTGTGACCGCCATCGACAATCACGCAGTCGGGGCTGCCGTCCTCTCGCACTCCCCGGGAGCCGACCAGCAGCCGTGCTATTTCCTCAATGGGTTTTTGCGTCGCGCTCAAGCCGATCCGTTGCAAAGGCCGCTCTGCCAATTGATTGAGTCGCTCAAGCGAAAGCGCCAGATGGGCCCCGCGCTTGTCCGCTGCAATGGCATGAATTTCGTCGATGATAACGGTCTCGGCATTTCTTAGAAATTCGCGACTGCGCGGTGATGTCAGCAGGATGTACAGTGATTCCGGTGTCGTGATGAGAATGTGCGGCGGCCGGCGCACCATCAATTGACGTTCACGGGCCGGCGTGTCTCCCGAGCGCACCGCTGTGCGAATCTCCGGCAACATGATTCCTTCGCTGTAAGCAAGATGAAAGATTTCATCGAGCGGCTGTTGCAAGTTTTTAGCGATGTCGTTGCCGAGAGCCTTCAGCGGTGACACGTAAACCACGCTGGTCTGATCGCGCAACTCCCCTGAGATTGCCCGCTTGAACAGCCGATCGATAGACCATAAGAAAGCAGCCAGCGTTTTACCCGATCCGGTGGGAGCCGCGATAAGCGTCGGCTGGCCCCGGACGATCGATAACCAACCCTCCTGTTGGGGCGGCGTCGGACTTTCGAATCGCTCGAGGAACCAACGCTGTATAAGTGTATGAAAGGCGTCCAAATGTTCTCCTGTAGGCGTCGAGGCAGAAGAAACAAGCTTAAGAGGAAACTATGGCAGGTTCAACAGAATGGTGCTTATAAGATTACTTCTGCGGAATGATCGCTTCCGGCTGAGCCGCCATTCCACGCTTCTGCAGCTCCTCCATCACGAGCTTAGCGCCGGCATGGCCTTTGTTGGCCAATTCACTGGTTTTGCCGATCAAAGACTCGAATTGCGTGCGAAGTTTTTGCGCTTCCTGCATGGCCGCTTCCTGGTGACCCCGCGCCTCGCCGAGATTTGCGCGCTCGGTAGCGAGCTGTAGTGTTTGGAAACCAAACCAGAGCACCAAGGCGATCAGCAAGATCGTCAGCGGCAGATTGGCGCCTCGTTCCACCGGCGGCGCGACGGGCTCACGTTCTTCGATTTCGTTCGGCGCTTCATCCATGATCAAAATACCTTACTTTGACTTAGCGCCGGAAGGTTGCGCTGGCGCCGGTGACAGGTTGATGCCGACTCCGGCGAGAAGTTCCTTCAGTTGTCCATCGTTGGTTTTCAGCGCCATTTCCGCCAGCACCCCTATCACCTGCCGGTTCAGCGCTTCCAGTTGGATAGTTTCAGCGATGTACTGTTGCCGCTCGTTGACGCTGAGCTGCAGTGACTGGTTACCGGCCATCAATAAAATATTGACGATCACCAATAACAACACCAACACCGCTAGTCCGGTTAAGACGATTTTCCCTTTTTTCATGATTCGAATCGATTCGGAATCACCGCATAGTTTTCTTTGAATCGGGTTCGGCCCCGCTGCTAACGGATCAGGCTGCCGAGACGCTCCCAGCGCACCCAACGATCGGCGCCATCCCAGGACCAGTAGATCAAAAATGCCTTGCCGCGCACCTCGTCTAAGTTGACGTAACCCCAAAATCGACTATCGTAACTCCGATCGCGGTTATCGCCCATGACGAAAATATGATTCTCCGGCACGGTGCGCGGACCGTAATCATCGCGGTTCGAAAGGCCCGCGGTTTGTGGATCATCGCCTTCGAAATGCGCCTGGGGATCGTCGATTTCTTTTCCGTTGATCAAAACCTTTTTGCCGCGAATCTGAACCTCATCCCCCGCCACACCGATCACGCGCTTGATGAAATCCTTGCTGCGGTCTTCAGGAAAGATAAACACGACTACGTCGCCTCGTTTTGGTTTCGAGAAGTCAACCACGTAATCTTCTAGAAACGGCACCCGAATGCCGTAAGCTGAGCTTATTGACGAGAATGTGATCGCCGATCTGCAAAGTCGGGATCATCGACCCAGATGGTATTTTGAACGCTTGAACAATGAAGGTCCGGATGAAAAGCGCCAAGAGTAGCGCCATCCCGATCGCTTCGGCGTATTCGCGGAAGGTCGATTTGCTTTTTGCCAATGATTGACCCTCCGCCTTGGTAACTTTTCCGGCTGACATAGAACTCCGATCTAAACCTTGAGAGCAGCGAGGAACGCTTCCTGAGGGATCTCTACTTTGCCCACCTGTTTCATGCGCTTTTTTCCTTCTTTTTGCCGCTCCAGCAATTTTCTTTTGCGGGTGATATCACCGCCGTAGCACTTGGCCGTGACATTCTTGCGCAACGCTTTTACCGCTTCTCGAGATATGATTCGGCTGCCAATGGCGGCTTGGATAACGACTTCGAACATCTGTCGCGGGATGAGCTCGCGCATTTTTTGCACAAGGTCGCGGCCTCGATAATACGCCTTATCGCGATGCACAATCATCGACATGGCGTCCACCACATCGCCGTTAATTCGCACGTCTAGTTTAACCAGATCCGCGACGCGATAGCCAGCTAGCTCGTATTCCATGGAAGCATAGCCCCGGCTGACCGACTTCAAGCGATCGTAAAAATCAACGACGATTTCATTCAACGGCAGCTCGTAAACGATCATCACTCGCTTGGGCCCGAGATAGCGGATCTCCTTCTGCGTGCCGCGTTTTTCTTCACAAAGCCCGAGCACTCCTCCGAGGAACTCCTGGGGCAAATGAATTGTCGCTTGAATGATCGGCTCTTCGATCTGCTCGATGTCGCCCTCCGGCGGCAATCGCACCGGGTTATCGATTTGCAGGACTTCGCCGCTCGTTTTAACGACCCGATAGACCACCGTGGCGGCCGTGGTGATGAGGCTCAAAGCGAATTCGCGTTCGAGACGCTCCCGGATGATGTCCATGTGGAGCAGGCCGAGAAAGCCACAGCGGAATCCAAAACCCAGGGCTTGAGATGTTTCCGGCTCGAAGGTGAACGATGAATCGTTTAACCGTAACTTATCCAGTGCTTCGCGCAAATTTTGGTATTGATTGGCGTCGGTCGGATAGAGGCCGCTGAAGACCATTGGCTTCATCGGTTTGAACCCGGCCAACGGCTCCCCGGCTGGGCGATCGTCGAGTGTGACCGTGTCGCCGATTCGAGTCTCGGCTACTTCTTTGATCGCCGCCATCAAAAAACCGACCTCTCCGGCGCGCAATTCGTCGACTTCGATTGGCGCGGGCGCAAACACACCGAGGCGGGTCACTTCAAAAGCGCGGCCGCTAAACATCATGCGAATCCGACAGCCTTTGGCGACCTTGCCATCGAATACGCGCATCATCACCACTGCGCCATGATAAGGATCAAACCACGAGTCGATAATCAACGCCCGCAGCGGATCATCGAGGCTTCCTTTAGGATGAGGAAAACGCTGAACGATGCCTTCGAGAATTTCTTCAGTGCCAACGCCCTCTTTAGCGCTGGCCAGGATCGCATTGGAGGCATCGAGGCCAATTACGTCCTCGATCTCTTTGCGCACTCGTTCGGGATCAGCGCTAGGAAGATCGATTTTGTTTATGACAGGAAGAATTTCAAGATTGTGGTCCAGCGCCATATGAACGTTGGCCACCGTCTGAGCCTCAACGCCCTGCGCGGCGTCAACGATCAGTAATGCCCCCTCACAGGCCGCCAAGCTACGCGACACCTCGTAAGTGAAATCGACGTGGCCCGGGGTATCGATGAGGTTAAGCTTGTAATCTTTGCCGTCCTTAGCCTGGTAACGCAGGCAAACCGGACTGGCTTTGATCGTGATCCCGCGCTCCCGCTCCAAGTCCATGCTGTCTAGTATCTGATCGGTCTTCTCCCTGGCGCTCACCGCGCCGGTGAACTCAAGCAGGCGATCCGCCAATGTCGATTTACCATGATCAATATGCGCGATGATTGAAAAATTTCGGATATGCTCAAGACTCATGACAGCTCTTTTTCGCGGTAATAAGCTATCGTCTGCATCAGCCCTTCCTCAAGGCCGATCTCGGGCCGCCAACCCAGGACGTCGCCGGCCAAGGCAATGTCGAGGCAGCTGCGCATCTGCTCGCCGGTTTTCGCCGGCCCATAAAGCGGTTCAACCTTGCTACCGGCCCGCTGCTGCAACATCGCGCAAAGCGTCACGACATCGGTCTCACGGCCGGTGCCGATGTTGATGCCACCAACATGACTGGTTTCCAGAGCGGCGACATTGGCCTTGACAACATTACCGACAAAAACATAATCGCGCGTCTGCTTGCCATCGCCGTTGATGATGGGAGGCTTTCCGGCAAGCAGCTGGGAAATGAAAATTGCCACCACGCCGGCCTCGCCTTTGGTCGATTGGCGCGGCCCGTAAACATTGGCATAACGCAACGCGACGTAACGTATGCCGAAAGCCATATGATAGTATGCCAGATATAATTCGCCGGTCATCTTACTCACACCATAAGGGCTCATCGGCTTCTTGGCGTGATCTTCATCAGCCGGGATCGGCTCCTCATCGCCGTAAATGGCGCCGCCCGACGAAGCAAAAATGACTCGAGCGGTGCCGGCTTTTTTGCACGCCTCGAGCAAATTGAGAAAACCGAGGATATTCACGCCGGCATCGAACAGGGGATCTTCCACCGAATGACGCACATCCATCTGCGCTGCATGATGATTTAGCAGGTCGGGTTTGACCGTGAGAATTACGTTGGCGGCTTCGGCATCGGCGACGTTGCAGTTGTGAAGCACCGCACCGGAGTTGAGATTGAGCTTACTCCCCGTGGAAAAATCATCGATGACATGGACCTCGTGACCTTGCTTTAGGTAAGCATCGACTATGTGCGATGCGATAAAACCCGCGCCCCCGGTTACAACGATCTTCATGGTAGTTGAGCTTTCAACCGCGCCCGAAAGTAGTCGATAGTTTTTATCAATCCCTCGTCCAACTCCACCTTAGGCTCCCACTGCAGCAGTGTTCTGGCTTTGGTAATATCAGGCTGGCGCACCTGCGGATCATCTTGCGGCAATGGCCGGTAAGCAATTTCGCTCTTTGATCCCGTGAGTTCGAGAATTTTCTTGGCAAACTGCAAGACCGTCATCTCGTGCGGGTTGCCGATATTCACCGGGTAGTGCTCGGCGGATTCAAGCAAGCGGCCGATCCCCGCTACCAGATCATCGACATATTGAAAGCTCCGGGTTTGCTCGCCCTGGCCGTAAACCGTAAGCGGCTCGCCTTTGAGAGCTTGGAGAATAAAGTTCGGCACAACCCGGCCGTCCTGCATGCGCATGCGCGGTCCGTAGGTGTTGAAGATCCGGACAATGCGGGTATCGAGCCCGTGATAGCGGTGGTACGCCATGGTCATGGCTTCGGCAAACCGTTTCGCTTCATCGTACACCCCGCGCGGACCCACCGGATTAACGTTGCCCCAGTATTCTTCATGCTGGGGACGAACCAGCGGATCACCGTACACTTCCGAAGTCGAAGCCAGCAAAAACACCGCATTTTTGGCCTTGGCCAAGCCCAGGGCATTATGAGTGCCGAGAGAGCCGACCTTCAGGGTCGGGATGGGGAGCTCCAGATAATCCACAGGACTTGCGGGCGACGCAAAATGGAGAACAAAGTCCAACGGCTGATGTACCTCGATATAGCGGCTGACGTTATGATCCATGAAGGTGAACCGGCGATTGGTCGCGAACCCGGCGATATTCTGCTGCGCTCCCGTCGAATAGTTGTCCATGCAGATCACGTCGTGTCCCTGATTGAGAAAGGTCTCACAGAGATGAGAGCCAATAAACCCGGCGCCGCCGGTGATCAGGTATCTAGCCATGTTTCCGTCCTATCGAGTAGTAATCGAAGCCAAGTTTTTTTAGCTCCCCGGGATCATAGATGTTGCGCCCATCAAAGATAATCGGCTCTTTGAGCAGTTCCTTAATGCGCTCGAAATCCGGCCGGCGAAACTCGTTCCACTCGGTAAGCACCAGCAGAGCGCTGGCGCCGTCCAACGCATCGTAATTTCGCGCGGCATAGACGATTCGGTCGCCGAATATTTTCCTGGCTTCCGCCGTTGCCTCGGGATCGAACGCCTGGATTCGAGCGCCCATTTGCAATAGCGCTTCAATCACCACAATGGCCGGGGCGTCGCGCATATCGTCGGTGCGCGGCTTAAACGCTAGCCCCCAAACCGCAAAGATCTTGCCTGAGAGCTTTGCGCCGAAACGGCGTTTGACCTTTTCGACCAAAACTTTTTTTTGGCGCTCGTTGACTTGTTCCACCGCCTTCATCAGAGACATCTCTTCTTGGTCGCCGCCCATGCTGATAATCGCTCGGATATCTTTGGGAAAGCAGGAACCGCCATAACCTACTCCGGGGAAGATGAAATGTTGGCCGATACGCCGGTCCAATGCGATTGCCCGGCGCACATCGTTGATGTCGGCGCCCATGTACTCGCATAAGCGAGAAACTTCGTTGATGAACGAAATTTTGGTCGCAAGCATGGCATTGGCGGCATACTTGCTCATCTCAGCGCTACGGCTATCCATCACCAGTATCTGATTGCCGGTGCGCAGGAACGGTTCGTAGAGCTCTTTGACGATCTCCAAAGCTTCGGCGTCATCGCCGCCGAGAACGACCCGGTCCGGTTTCATGAAGTCTTCGACCGCAGCGCCTTCCTTCATGAATTCGGGATTGGAGAGCACGGCAAATGGCTGGGAGGTTTCCTCGGACATCCACTGCCGAATTTGATCCGCGGTGCCGACCGGGACAGTGCTCTTGGTGACGATGATTTTGAAGCCGTCCATGGCTTTGGCGATACTTTTGGACGTGTTACGGACATATTCCAGATTGGCATGACCGTTGAGGCCTTGCGGCGTGCCGACGGCGATGAAAATGATCGACGAGTTTCGCACCGCTGAATTCGACATCTGTTGTAAACAGCAAACGTTGCTCCTCAGCATTACGCCGCACCATCTCTTCCAGCCCAGGCTCGTAAATCGGGAATTTTCCCCTGCTGAAGGGTTGCGATTTTGGCCTCGTCTATGTCGACACAGATAACCTCATTACCGGTTTCCGAAAAACAAGTTCCCGCTACCAATCCAACATACCCGGTTCCGATAACCGCAAGTTTCATAACAGCTCCTATCGCCAAGAATTTCACCGACAACAAATACCGCTTTGTCCTGCGACTCATGATAAGTCCGCGACAACATTTCTCCCAGCAGCCCCATGGTGACGAATTGGAAGCCGACAAAGATTAGCATGACCGCCAGTAATAAAAGAGGCCTGCCGCCGATTTCGAATATTATACATCAACTTTTGAACCGTGAGATAAATACCAAGCAGAAATCCTATGCCACCGCTGCCGATACCGATGATTCCGAAAATATGCGAGGGCCGGGTCGAGTAGCTCATGAGAAACTTGACCGTCATGAGATCTAAAATCACCCGTACCGTTCGGGTAATGCCGTACTTCGATTTGCCGCGTAATCGGGGCCGATGATTGACTTTCAGCTCGGCAATCTTTGCGCCGCGCTCATACGCAATCGCGGGGATAAAGCGATGCATTTCGCCGTAAAGCTTCAGATTCTTGGCGATTTCTTTGCGCATCGCCTTCAACGTGCAGCCGTAATCGTGGAGTTTGACCTGAGTCGTCCAGGATATCAGCGAATTGGCGATCATTGATGGCAGGCGGCGTCTGAGAAATGGGTCTTGGCGACGGTACCTCCAGCCACAGACAATATCATTGCCCTCCTCCAGTTTTACCAAAAGGGCTGGAATATCCGCCGGATCATTCTGGCCATCGCCATCCAACATTACCACTACTTCACCCGTGGCATGCGCAAGCCCAGCCGCCAATGCGGCGGTTTGTCCGAAGTTTCGCTTGAGTTTGATAACCCGAAGATGGGGGTCAATCTCGTAAATCTCTGCGAGAATTTGGAAAGTACTGTCCCGGCTGCCGTCGTCGATAATGACTATTTCATAACGCTTGCTCAGAGAGTTTAGCGCGGCCTCGATTTCGGAGATGAGCGGCTTGAGATTTTCCTCTTCATTGAAAACCGGGATGACGATCGACAGGTCCATCAGATCAGGTGTGAAAATCAGTGAGCTGTGCGAAGCTTCGGTAGCGTTCTTCGATATCCTGCAGCGCGATGCTCGCCAGCCGTTTGACACCGAAATCTTCCACGGTAAAGGAGGCTACGACGGTGCCATAGACGATCGCGCGACGGATTCCCTGCTGAGTCAGATCCCCGGAGCGAGCCAATTGCCCGAGAAAGCCTCCGGCAAATGAATCGCCGGCGCCGGTAGGATCGAACACTTCTTCCAATGGATAAGCCGGGGTAGCAAAAATCGATGAATCGGAGAACTGCAGCACACCGTATTCGCCGCGCTTGACGAGTACGACCTTGGGGCCCATTTTAAGTATCGCGCGCGCCGCGCGCACGATATTGCTCTCACCGCTCAGCAACCGTGCTTCGGAATCGTTGACTACCAGCATTTCGATGCGCTTTAGCACCTGGCGTAAACCGTCCAGGCTTTCGCGTATCCAGTGATCCATCGTGTCACAGACCACCAGGCGCATGCGGCGAATCTGATTGAGCACTTCGAGCTGCATCAACGGGTCGATGTTGCCGAGAAAGACATACTCGGCGTCACGATACTGCTCCGGAAGATCGGGCACAAAACCGGACAAAACATTAAGATGAAGCTCCAGCGTATCGCGCACGTTGATATCTTCGTGATATCTGCCGCGCCAGTGAAAGGTATCGCCGCTCGCTTTTTGGATGCCCTCGAGATCGATTTGCCGTTGGCGAAACAGATCCAAATATTCTTGCGGAAAGTCCTGACCGATTACGCCAACGATCCTTACCGGAGCGAAAAAACTGGCGCCCAACGCAAAGTAGGATGCCGAACCGCCGAGAATCCGCTCAGCGGATCCGAACGGAGTCTCAATTGAATCGAAAGCGACTGTTCCAACAACTAAGATGCTCATAGATATTTGCCAATGATCGGGCGCAGATCACGCCGTACTTTCTTGGGGATTTTGGATTTCTCGGTGATGATCGCGGTTTTCAAGGCGGAGGCGCAGCCACAGGTGCGTGCATCGCTGATATTTTTAATCGCCTCCCGGATGGTCCTTTTCGCCAAATCGACGTTCTGCTGTAACACCGCCAGCACGTGATCGATTTCCACATCACCAGCCGATTCATTCCAGCAATCATAATCGGTAGCCAACGCCAACGTGGCGAAACAGATCTCTGCTTCCCGGGCCAATTTGGCTTCCTGCAGGTTGGTCATGCCTATGATGTCGGCGCCCCAATTGCGATAAAGATGCGATTCGGCGCGAGTTGAGAACTGCGGCCCCTCCATACAAAGGTAGGTGCCGCTTTGGTGAATCGTAGCCCCCGCTGCGTTCGCCGCATTGGCCAACTCAGTCGAGAGTTCTTTACAGAACGGGTCGGCCAAACTGACATGAGCGACTACACCCTTGCCAAAAAAGGTGCTCGGGCGTTGTGTCGTGCGATCGATGAATTGATTAGGTATGACCACGTGACCGGGCGCGATCTTTTCCTGCAGGCTGCCCACCGCGCTCACCGAGATTATCCTCTCAACCCCGAGCTTTTTCATGCCGAAGATATTGGCGCGAAAATTTATCTCGGTGGGTAACCAGCGATGCCCTCTGCCATGGCGTGGCAGGAACAGCAATTCCGTCTCACCCAGCAACCCTTGAATGAATTTATCCGAAGGTTTTCCGAAAGGAGTGCTGACATCAAGTTCCCGGACGTGCTGCAAGCCTTCGATTTGGTAAAGGCCGCTGCCGCCGATCACACCGACGACTTGTTTGTTCATGTTGTTTCGATGATTTCAGCAGTGACCGGCCGCGCCTTCTATCTCCTTGATTGTTTCACCTTGCAACTGACCGCAGGCAGCCGCAATGTCATCGCCTCTCGGACGGCGAACATTGACCTGCAGCCCATTAGAGGAAAGAATCTGCTGGAAGTCCTCGACGTTCTCGGTTTCCGGCCGTTGATAATGACTGCCCTGATGCGGATTGAAGGGGATCAAGTTTATCTTACAGCGGACACCGCGCAGAAGTTCTACCAAACTATGAGCGTCCGCGGCCGAATCGTTGACGCCGCGCAAGAGCACGTACTCGAACGTGATACGTTTGCGCCGCGGAATCGGTAGGGCCCTGCAGCAATCCATCAACTGCCGTAGTGAGTATTTGCGATTTACCGGCATCAACTGGCCGCGCAACTCGTCAGTGGCGGCATGCAGCGAAATGGCCAAACTCACGTTGGTTTCATCCATCAATTTGCGTATCTGCGGCACCAGTCCAACGGTCGATAAGGTGATTCGTCGCGGCGAGATGCCGATGCCCCAGCTGTTGTCGGTCATCACTCTGAGGGCCTTGACGGTTTGCGCGTAATTCGCCAGCGGTTCTCCCATGCCCATCAACACGACATTTGTAATCCGCCGGTCTTCCGTCAGAGTCCGGCTGGCTTCCAGGATCTGATCGATAATTTCGCTGGCCCGAAGATTCCGCTTCAGGCCCAGAAGCGCAGTAGCACAAAACGCGCAACCAAAAGCGCAACCGACCTGAGTTGAAATGCAAAGCGTCAGTCGGTTCGTCTCCGGAATCAAAACACTCTCAATGCTGCGATCGTCAGCCAATCGGAACAGAAACTTCACCGTGCCATCGGCGGAATCCGCCCTGCGCTCGACTGCCAGCCGGCTAATGCTGAAATCTGCCGCTAGCTGTTCGCGGAAAACTCCCGAGACATTGGTCATTTCGGCGAACGAAGCAGCGCGTTTCTGGTACAGCCACTGCCATACCTGGCGCGCGCGGTAAGCCGGCTGCTTGCGCTCGAGCAGATAGGCTTCAAAATCGTTGAAGCTCAAATCCTTGATATTTGGCTTCACCACGGAGCGCTCGTGAATCGGCAGATTGCTTACTTCGAAGATCGAAAGACCTCTTCCGGTTTGAAAAAGAAAGCGATCTCAGCGGCGGCTGTTTCCGGACCATCGGAACCGTGCACTGCATTGGCTTCGACGTCGGTACCGCAATCTTTGCGAATCGTGCCTGGAGCGGCTTTAGCTGGGTCGGTGGCGCCCATGATCTCGCGGTTTTTGGCGATGGCGCCCTCGCCCTCGAGTACCGAGACGAAAATTGGACCGGAAGACATGTACGTGCACAAGCCGGCAAAAAATGGTCGCTCCTTGTGCACCGCATAGAACGCCTGCGCGCGCTCCGGCGAGAGCCGGAGCAACTTTCCCGCCACCACTTTCAAGCCGGCCGATTCAAAGCGTCGGAGAATCTCGCCAATGAGATTTCGCTGCACCGCGTCGGGTTTGATAATCGACAGCGTTACTTCAGTCATGATTTCGTTAGAGCCTCCTGCATTGTTTGGCCGATGGTTGCCGGCGAGTCCGAGATTCTGATCCCTGCCGCTTTCATCGCCTCAATCTTTTCGCGGGCGGTACCCTTGCCTCCGGAGATAATTGCCCCGGCGTGTCCCATTCTCTTGCCCGGCGGCGCAGTTTGACCGGCGATAAAGCCGATCACTGGTTTTTTCATGTTGGCTTTGATCCACGCGGCAGCTTCTTCTTCCGCGCTGCCGCCGATCTCGCCGATCATGACGACGGCTTCAGTGCCCGGATCGCGATTAAACAGGTCCAGCACATCGACGAATTCAAAACCATGCACAGGATCACCGCCAATTCCTACACAGGTCGATTGTCCCAGGCCTAGACGGGTCAACTGATCGACAGCCTCATAAGTCAGGGTGCCGCTGCGCGAAACCACACCGATGCTCCCCTGTCGATGAATATGCCCGGGCATGATGCCGATCTTACACTCGCCGGGTGTAATCACGCCGGGACAATTGGGTCCTAATAGCTGCGAGCTCTTACCGGTCAGGTACCGTTTGACTCGTACCATGTCGCGCACGGGCACGCCTTCGGTGATACAGATGATCAACGGGATGCCGGAATCAGCAGCCTCGAGAATCGCATCGGCGGCAAACGGCGGCGGCACATAGATGACCGTGGCATTCGCTGCCGTCTCGGCTACCGCCTGGGCAACTGTATCGAATATGGGTATCCCGTCATAGCTGGTGCCGCCTTTGCCGGGGGTCACGCCGCCGACCATCTGAGTGCCGTATTCTTTGCATGCTGTGGTATGAAATTGGCCGGTGGCGCCGGTGATCCCCTGGGTCAATACTCGGGTCTGCTTGTTTACCAGAATCGCCATTTAACGATTACCTGAGAGACTATCGCTTCTCCACAGCGGCAACGATTTTTACGGCCGCTTGCGCCATCGTTTCGGCAGGGATGATCGCCATACCTGAATCGGCGAGAATCTTCTTGCCCTGAGCGACATTGGTGCCCTCCATCCGCACCACCAGAGGCACTTGAATGTTCATCTCATGAGCCGCATCGACGATACCCTGAGCCAGCACATCGCAGCGCATGATGCCACCGAAAATATTGATCAGAACGCCGCGCACTCGAGGATCGGCAAGGAGAATCTTAAAGGCCTGTGCAACTTTTTCTTTGGAAGCGCCGCCGCCCACATCCAAAAAATTCGCCGGCTCGCCACCGCACAGCTTGATGATATCCATGGTCGCCATCGCGAGGCCGGCGCCGTTAACCATGCAAGCGATATTACCATCCAAGGAGATATAGGAGAGCTCAAACTTGCTTGCTTCGATTTCGCGCGGGTCCTCCTCGTTCAGATCACGCAGCGCGACGATATCCTTATGCCGATAGAGCGCATTGCTATCGAAGTTCATCTTAGCGTCCAATGCCATGACCTGACCCTCTTTAGTTATGATTAGAGGGTTTATCTCAGCGATCGAACAATCGGCGTCGTCAAAGGCGCGATACAGGGCTTGCATGACAGCGGTCATTTTGCCGACCAGCTCACCCGGTATGTTGAGACCATAGGCAAGCCGCCGGCATTGAAAACCCGCCAGGCCGATCACCGGATCGATGGTCTCTTTCAAGATCTTTTCGGGATGTTTTTCGGCGACCTCTTCGATCTCGACGCCGCCTTCGGAAGAGCAGATCATCGAAACTCGCGACTCGGCGCGATCGAGAACCAGAGCGAGGTAGAGCTCACGGTCAATGTTCAACCCCTCTTCGATCAGCACGCGCCTAACCTGACGGCCTTCTGGTCCCGTTTGATGGGTGACGAGATTTCTGCCGATCATTTCACGAGCTTTTTGTTCGGCCTCTTCAGGGTTGCGCGCCAGCTTCACGCCGCCCGCTTTGCCGCGCCCGCCGGCATGAATCTGAGCTTTAACGACACAGGTGCCACCGCCAAGCCTAATTGCCGCCGCTTTGGCCTCTTCCGGCGTTTCGGCAACTTGGCCCCGGGGAACCGCAACGCCGTACCCCTTGAGAATCTCTTTGGCTTGATATTCGTGAATATTCATAGGCAAAGCCCGCAACAAAACGAGACCCCAAGACTATTTATGAGTCTCAGGGCCTCCTTGTCGTTTGACTCGCAAACAACGATCAAGCAGTGCCCAACACACGGTCCATTGCTTGAACAATATCTTTAACGTGATTCAGCGACTCGTCGAATGCTTTTCTATCCGCCGCGTGCAAATCGATTTCGATGATCTTTTCGACGCCGCCGGCGCCAAGGATCACCGGAACACAGAAGTAATAGCCGTTGACGCCGTACTCGCCATCGAGCAACGCCGCGCAAGGTAGAATTTCCTTTTTATCAAACAGGTAAGCTTCGGCCATGCGAATGGCAGCCGATGCCGGTGAGAAATAAGCCGATCCGGTCTTCAACAATGCGACCACCTCGCCACCGGCATTGCGCACCCTGGCTTCGATCTCTTCGAGTCGCTTGCTTGGAATCAGCTTTTCAACTGGCACGCCGCCGATAATACAGGTGCTGCGAACCGGAACCATGTCGTCTCCGTGACCGCCTAATACCATGGCGGCGACGCTATTTACTGAAATGTTGAGTTCACGGGCAATGAACGATCGGTAACGGGAGGAGTCCAGGATTCCGGACTGCCCGACAACTCGGTTTTTGGGAAAACCGGTGGCCCTCTTCATCAATGTGACCATCGCGTCCAACGGATTGGTAACAACAATGACCAGCGAATTCGGGGCGTGTTTTTTTATTCCGTCGGCAACCGACGTAAGGATTTTGGCGTTGGTTCCGAGAAGATCATCGCGGCTCATGCCGGGTTTCCGGGCAATTCCTGCCGTGACAATACAAACGTCAGCGCCGGCAATATCTTCATAGGTATTGGTGCCAAGGACGTTGCCGTCAAAGCCTTCGACGGGTCCGGCATGAGATAAGTCGAGCGCCTTGCCCTGGGGCAATCCCTCTACAACATCGAAAAGAACCACATCACCTAAACCCTTGAGCAAACAAAGGTGGGCCATCGAACCGCCGATGTTTCCGGCACCGATCAGCGCTATCTTCTTCCTAGCCATAAAATCCTCAAATTGGTTCGATCAGATTCGCACTCGCCCTGCCTGGCCGCTCACATATTGGCGATGATCGCGTCGCCGAACCCCGAGCAACTCACAAGCTTGGAGCCCGGCATCAGCCGTTCAAAGTCGTAAGTCACTGTTTTGGCGTTAACCGCACCCTCGATGCCTTTAATGATCAGATCGGCGGCTTGCGTCCAGCCCATGTAACGCAGCATCATCTCGCCGGACAGAATGACCGATCCTGGATTTACTTTGTCGAGATCGGCGTATTTTGGCGCCGTTCCGTGGGTCGCTTCGAACACGGCATGGCCGCTGTCATAATTGATATTCGCCCCTGGGGCGATGCCAATGCCGCCCACTTGCGCTGCCAACGCGTCGGAGAGGTAATCACCGTTCAAGTTCATCGTCGCAATCACATCGTAATCCTTGGGCCGGATCAGCACGAACTGCAGGGTCACGTCGGCGATGGAGTCTTTTAGCATGAGCTTCGATTTCCACTTGCCGCCGCCATGGGTCGGCCAAAGTTTGAGCGCCTCTTCGACTTCTTTCTTGATATCATTTTGCTGCGCCGGCGACATCATGTCGAAACCCGGATCAATCATTTTGGCGTTGTTTTCCACGCTGACATTCGCATCGGCTTCCTTGTTACCCAGAATCCACGACTCGCGCTCGGTCACGACATCATTGCGAAATTCACGCTTGGCCAGCGCATAACCCCACTCCGCGAAAGCGCCTTCGGTGTATTTCATGATGTTGCCCTTGTGGACGAAATTGATGTTCTTACGCTTATTCTTGAGCGCCCATTGGATCGCTGCGCGCACCAGTCGCTCTGTCCCTTCGACCGATACCGGCTTCAAGCCGATCGCTGCGGTATTGGGAAAGCGAATCTTGGCAAATTCTTTAGGAAAGGCCTCTTTGAGAAGCGATTTGAATTTGGCATTGGCTTCTGTGCCGTTGGGGAACTCGATGCCGGTGTAGATATCCTCCGTGTTTTCACGGAACACGACCATATCGACATATTCAGGATGCTTGAGCGGCGAAGGCACACCATTGAAATAACGCACCGGACGCTGACAGACGTAAAGATCGAGAAGCTTGCGCAGTCCGACGTTTAGCGAAGTCATACCGCCGCCAATGGGAGTCGTCAGCGGCCCCTTGATGCCAACGAGAAACTCGGAAAACGCCGGCACGGTCTCCTCATGCAACCAGCTATTGTACTGCTTAAAGGATTTTTCTCCGGCGTAAACTTCCATCCAACGGATTTTCTTCTTGCCCTGGTAAGCCTTTTCCACCGCTGTATCAAAGACGCGCACGGAAGCGCGCCAGATATCGCGGCCGGTGCCGTCGCCTTCGATGAATGGAATGATCGGATTGTCGGGAACCTGAAGCTGCTTGTTGGCTCCCATGGTGATCTTCGCGCCGTCCTTCGGGACTTTTACCACTCTGTATTCCGCCATAGCCTCCCTCGACCTGTAAAAATGCCTAAGAGCTTAATCTAACCCTTAGGCATTGTTCGAAAAATTTTGAATGGTTGGAAGTTATCTGATTGGATTGAGGGAGTCAAGGAATTGGCTACCAAACCACGCAAGCGTCAATCCCAAAAGCCGGGCGGCGATCAATACTCTGAGGATTGCGGATAGTAGTTTTCAGACTCGTTATTCGCAAATAACCAACCTACAGAACCCAGACGGTCATGCGCCCGGCCACAGTGAGAGAATTGCCGCGCGACTTGAATCTCATGGCTGCATCAATTTCGTCTTATCGTTATCTTTCTGTTCCAACCATTTTTCCAGGTAACGGCCGGCAACCTCTCTACCGCCCAAACCGAAGGCTAAAGCCAAGGCCAGGCAAACCGCGCCGAAGACTAGAATAAAGGCCCAAATAACAATCTCGGAGGCGATATCGAGGATTTCAAAAATGCCGGCAACGACAAATATTGTTGTAATGACGTAAGCGGCGCGCCCGATGGAGCCAGCCTGCTCCAACCCGGCGTTAGCGCAGGAAGTTCGAGTGACGGTTTCTAGAAAATTTGCGAAATAAAGGCCAAGAATCAACATGACGATTGCCGCCGCAATCTTCGGGAGATACAGATAGATAGCGTTGAGTGTATCGGTGGCGCCGCTAAGATTGAGCGTTTCCAAGGTCGCCACGATCACGATCAGAAAGAGGAACCAGAAGAATAGTAGGCCGAGAATTTCGGAGGGGCTCTGCTGAATTCCACCGCGTTCGAGAATTTGCTTTATGCCGGCGCGTTCAGCGACGGTGTCAAAATGAACCAGGCGAAGAACACGAATGACAATGCGTTTGATGATGTTACAGAGAATCCAACCAAATACGACGATGAAAATGGCTGCGATAAGATCAGGCAGGAATGCAGCGATCTTAGTCGCAAAGGCGTTCCAGGCGCCGGTCACGGTAACCACGGGGTTCATAACTCCTCCTCATTGTCGCTCGAATTCGCGCGACTCTAACACATAGGCGACATCGGTGAAAATCGTCAATCGACTTCTCCACGACAGACGCAGTCCGAAACAGTCTTGAATCCTTGATCGGCGATCACTATATTCGATCAACTCCAATGAATTCGCGGCACTCCTTTCAGGTACTCCGTTGCGTTTGACGGTTAAGAAGTTGTCCAAGGCTTACGGTTTTTTCTGGGCGCTACGGGACCTGAACTTGGATCTCGTGCCAGGCGAACTCGTCGCTCTACTCGGACCCAACGGTGCCGGTAAGACCACCCTACTAAAACTAATCGCCGGCCTGACCCCGCCGAGCCTTGGAAAGATTGAGCTTGACTGTATGCCATTGTCACGCGCCAATGGATCGTTGCGAGCTCAGATCGGCCTACTTGCGCCGGCTGCCCATCTTTATGAAGATCTTACCGTGAGTGAAAACCTGGAGTTTTTCACCTCGTTGTATGGACGGAAACACGATGCCGCTAATATCAGATCGGCGCTCTTATCGGTGGATCTCAGCGACCGAGCCGACGAATTCGTATCGACACTATCGAGCGGGATGAAGTGCCGCCTCTCGATAGCCAAATGGGATTTGCTCAAACCGGGACTGCTGTTGCTCGACGAACCTTATGGCGTGCTCGATGGCAGCGGCGTTGATCTGCTCGAAGAATTTCTCAAGGCCCATTGCCGGAAAGGCAATCTTGTGATTCTGGCATCGCATCATGTTTCGCGCGTACTGAAGATCTGTAGTCGCGCGATCATCCTCCACCAGGGGCGAATGACTTTCAACGCGCCGCGCCAACAACCCTGGCCCGATTTCGACCAGGCTTTCCGGGAATTTTTGCCGCATGGAGAAGCATGAAGCTGCTTCGAGAAACCTATCTCGTCCTGCGCAAAGACCTGGTTTTGCAATTGCGCCGCCGCGACAGCCTGCTGACTATGTTTTTCTTTGGCACCCTCCTGCTCTTCGTTTTTCATCTCTCCTTCGATCTGGTGCCGGATAGAGTTTCGGAAATGGCCCCTGGTCTCCTGTGGCTCGCATTTCTGTTCACCGGAACCTTAGGACTCGCCCAACTGTTTGGCGCCGAGCGGGAGAATCAATGTCTCGATGCGTTGTTGCTTTCGCCTCTCGACCGCGGCGCGCTCTTTCTGGCCAAAGTCTGTTTGAACTTTATATTGATGCTGCTTGTCGAGCTCGTCATCATCCCGCTGTTCTGGATACTATTTAATCTGCAAACATGGGGTTTAGTGCCGCAGGTTGTCTTGATCGCCTTATTGGGAACCGTAGGTTTTTGCGTGCTGGGCACCGTCATGTCGGCGTTGACCTTACGCGCCCGGGCTCGCGAGCTGCTGCTGCCGTTGGTGCTTTTTCCGCTGATGATTCCGGTCATTCTGGCAACCATCCAGTGCTTGGGAGCTGTGCTTCGGGCCGGCGAGATCGGCGACGCGCTTCCGTGGTTGCGTCTTCTTATCGGATTTGATGTGATATTTCTGACCTTGGGAGTGCTGGTATTCGACTGGGTGATCGAAATCTGATGAAAAAAGAGCAGTCACAAAAACGCGGCGCGGGGCTCCTCGGCGCTTTAGCGCTGATCATGATTGCGCTTGGGCTCTACTGGGCGCTTGTACAAGCGCCGCGTGATGCCCTTCAGGGCGATGTCCAGCGCATCATGTATCTTCATTTGCCGAGCATTCTTACCGCCTACCTTTCCTTCTTCCTGGTTTTTATTGGTAGCTGCCTATACTTATGGAAACGTGAAAAGCGCGATGATAATCTAGCTCATTCGGCCGCTGAACTCGGCGTTCTTTTCACCGCATTGACTATCATCGAGGGCTCAATCTGGGGCAAGCCGACCTGGGGCGTCTGGTGGACCTGGGATGCCCGCTTGACGTTAACGGCCATTCTACTCTTGATTTATAGCGGATATTTGATGCTTCGCTCTCTGATCGACGATGAAGATCGGGCCGCTTTATCCGCCGCCATTCTTGGCATCATCGGTTTTCTCGACATTCCATTGATCCATATGTCGGTGTACTGGTGGCGCACCCTGCATCAGCCGCCTTCGATCCTCCGTCCTGATAAGCTTCCATGGGAGAATGTTCATCCGGCAATGCTGACTGCGCTAGCGATCAATTTTGTCGGATTCCTTCTGCTCTATTTTTATCTTCTTTCGCTTCGTCTGCGCCTCGGTGAAGTTCGCAGCGAAATCAAGGCTCGCCGGCTTAACCAAGGAGCCTATTAGTGGGCTCTTGGGGATTTGTCTTTCTAGCATATGGCATTGTTTGGGCCTTCATTATGATTTACCTATTTGCCCTGAAGCGCCGGTATCGATGCGCCGAAGAGGAGCTGATGCAGCTGCGGGCAACTGAGGAGTCTTCTGCTTATGGCAAAAAATAGACGTTTTCTGATCGGCGCGATCATAATACTTGCGACGCTGTCCTATGTCATCTACGGCGGCATGCAGCAGGCGTTGGTTTATTTCGTCACCCCCTCCGAACTGAAGGCCAAGGAAACATCCTCGGCGGACAAGTTTTTGCGGATGGGCGGCATGGTCGTTAAAGGATCACTGCAGAAAGACGTAAAGAATCTCACCTACAATTTTGAACTCACAGATGGCACCAGCACGTTCCCGGTCTTTTTTCGTGGAGTGCCACCGGACCTCTTTAGAGAGGGAACAGGCGCGGTGGTCGAAGGCCGCGTTGGCAAGGACGGAGTGTTTCAGGCGTCAACCATCATGGCCAAGCATGCCGAAGAGTACAGCCCGCACGAGAGCGGTCAAGGCACGCCGAATAGTTTCGTCCCGGCTAAGGAATACACAGCGAAGTGACCGCAACCATCGGCTATATCAGTGTCCTGATCGCCCTGGTAGCTGCCGCCGCCGGAATCGTCGCGCCGATACTTTCTTCACGCGGCCGTCACGCAAGGTATGCGTCTGTCATTGGTCGCGCCATTTCGGTGCAATTCGCTTTTGTGACAGTCGCCGCCTCGGCACTGATTTATGCATTGGTCTCGACGGATTTCTCCATTCGCTATGTTGCGTTCAACACCACTCGGGCGACGCCGATTTATTACCGCGTAACCGGATTATGGGGCGCCCTGGAAGGTTCTCTGCTGCTTTGGGAATGGATTCTAATAATCTTTTCCGGGCTGGTTGCGTGGATCTATCGCGGCCGCCACAAGGAGACCTTGCCATGGGTGCTTATGGTCTTCTCAATTGTTTCCTTCTTCTTTCTGGCGGTCATCGCCTTTATTTCCAATCCGTTCGAAACCATCTCTCCAGTGCCCGCCGACGGCCGCGGTTTAAATCCGCTCCTGGAAGACGCCAACATGATGACTCATCCGCCGCTGCTCTACACCGGCTTCGTCGGCCTGACGGTGCCTTTCGCCTTTGCTATAGCGGCGCTGATCGTCGGTAAATTAGACGAAGCATGGATCACCACAACCCGACGCTGGACCATCATCGCGTGGTTCTTTCTGACCGCCGGAAATCTGGTTGGCGCGTGGTGGTCCTACCATGTCTTGGGTTGGGGCGGTTATTGGGCATGGGACCCGGTCGAGAATGCCGCGTTCATGCCCTGGTTGCCGGCCACGGCATTCTTACATTCGATTCAGGTTCAGGAGCGGCGCCGGATGCTTAAAGTGTGGAATCTTTCCTTGATCATCATCGCCTTCAGCCTGACAATCTTCGGAACATTTCTCACCCGCTCCGGAATTCTTTCATCGATCCACGCGTTCTCTTCCGGACCGGTTGGAATTTTTTTCCTGGGCTTTCTCGCCTTCGTCTTATTAGCTTCGTTCGGATTGCTCGCCTACCGCTCTGATATGTTGAAAGAGCAGCCTGAACTGGACTCGATGATCAGCCGGGAATCGGCGTTCCTGTTAAACAACATCGTGCTGGTTTCCGCTCTCTTTACGATCTTTCTTGGCACCATCTTTCCGCTGTTATCCGAAGCGGTTGCCGGGGTGCAAGTCAGCGTCGGCGCGCCCTATTTCAATTCAGTTACGATCCCTCTTTTTCTCTTCATGGTGTTTCTCATGGGCGTCGGTCCGATCATCGCCTGGCGACGGGCATCTTGGGACAATCTAAAGCGCAACTTTCTCGCGCCGGCAATCGGCTCGCTCATCTTCGCTTTATTTTTGTTCGTCTGGAAAGTGAAAGAATTCCTTCCGCTGCTCGGCTTTACCTTGCTCGCCTTCGTTGTCATGACGATTGTTTATGACACTGCTCTTGCCCTACGGGCGCGGCGCCGGCTTGCCAATGAAGGCATCATTCGCGGCCTGATTACCCTCACACGGCGCAATCAAAGACGCTATGGCGGCTTAGTTGTACATTTGGGTGTGGTGTTAATCATCATGGGCATTGCCGGTTCCATGACCTACAGCAGAGAACGCGAAGCAACGCTTGGGCTTAATGAAAGTCTTTCGATCGGAAATTATCAGATTCGTTTTGAGGGGCTGCGCGGCGCGCAACAGCCGACCCACTACCGTGTCGAAGGTGCCTTTCGAGTGCTGAAGCAAGGCTCCGACATCGGACTGTTAGCCCCGGCTCTCAAGTTTTTCCCGAGCCAGCAATCGCCCATCGGACGGGCAGTGCATCGCAGCAGCGCCAGTGAGGATATTTATTTGATCTTATCCGGTTTCAGCGACCTCGATAAAAACCAGGCGACGTTGAAAGTATTGGTGCGACCGTTGGTCGTGTGGATGTGGATCGGCGGTTTCGTGATCGCTTTTGGGACGCTGGTTACAATCTGGCCGATGTGCAAACCGGCTTCTGAGATATGAGCTGGGGTCGTCTTCTTAAGTTTGCCTAACTGTGGAAGCTAGTGCTGCAGTCATCGGGAGCGCGGTTATTGCCATTCGATTTTTGTCGCTGTCTCCGGTTGGAGAATTTTACGGTGCCTGGATGAAGCGAATGCCTGAGCAGTTTCGAAGAACGAAAACTTTTGCAAACGCTTTGCCCCTGCACGTGCAACGAGGTCGGTTAGCATGCGCTGGCGCCGAGTCGCTCTTACTTTATTGATCGTTGCGCCAATTTTGGCCTTGCTGGCGTTCGGATTCAGCCGTGATGCGCGCTACATTACCTCGCCGTTGCTGGCCAAACCGGCGACGCCGTTTTCCATCGAGCTTTTCAATGGCGGCAAGCTTCGGCTAGAAGATCTACGTGGCAAAGCCATATTTCTTAATTTTTGGGCTTCCTGGTGCCCGCCGTGCCGCGCCGAAGCGCGAGACCTCGAAGCAGCTTGGCAAAAGCTGAAGGACAAGAACGTGATTTTTATCGGAGTTGCGCTCCAGGACACCGATCAGGCATCGCTCGAATTTCTTAAGGAGTTCGAGGTGACGTACCCCAACGGCAAGGATGAATCCGGCAAGATCGCTATCGATTACGGTGTCTGGGGAATTCCGGAAAGTTTTTTTATCGATCCCCAAGGGCGGATCACCTACAAACACGTCGGCGGTATCCGCGCGGTCATGGTGACTGAGAAGCTGCTCGAAGCGCAACAGGGCCTGGTCAGCGCTAAGGAAGGAAGAGGCGAGTTTCAATCCGTACGTTAGAACAATGGCTGTTCTCATTATTGTCATTTTACTGAGTTTTTTTGATGACCGGCTCCAAGCCGAGCCGGCACCGGACATCGAGGAACAGACTCGGGCGGTTTCTGCGGAACTGCGCTGTGTGGTTTGCCAGAATCTCTCGGTGGCTGACTCGCCCTCGGAGATGGCGCAGCAGATGCGCGCCAGTGTTCGCGAGCAGCTGCAAGCCGGCAAGTCTCCACAGGAGGTCAAGGATTTCTTTGTGTCGAAATACGGCGAGTGGGTGCTGCTGAAGCCGACTGACACCGGTTTCAATCGACTTCTATGGTGGCTACCGCTGACTGTCCTGATCATCGGAGTGATCACCGCTCTCTTGCTTGCGCGCCGCTGGTCGGCAAGAAAGGCGAAGCGCGTTGCTTCTGAGATGGATCCTGGGTTTGCCACCAGGTTGGGCAAAGAAATAAAGGTGAACAATGTTGAAGTGCCCGATGTCGACGATCCTACTGCAAGGGCGCAGTTGGCGCGTGAAAACGTCCGGCTCGCCGACGAGTTAACGGAACTGGAATTCGATTTTGAATCCGGCAAACTTTCACAAGCCGATTACAGCGCTTTAAGAAGGGAGGTGGAAGGCAAGCAATCGCTGGTTCTACAGCAGCTACGCGCAGTGCCACCGGAGCCGGTGGTCAAAGCACCAGTAAAAGAGAAGCCAGCCCGGCGGCCAGAGAGCCCAAGTCGTGGTCGATTTCGACGCTGGCAATTGGCTGCAGGTGGAGCGTTCCTCGTTCTCTTCGGCCTGGCTCTCGGGATATTGCTGACTCAGTCGCTACGTCCACGGAGCTCTGAACAGGACTCGATGACCGGAGACTTTCTCACCGGCACAATACCTGGCGATGGCGCAACGCGTGCCGCTTTAGAAGAGGGTAAGAGAGCATTTGCCAAACAGGATTTTCCCAAAGCTATCGAATCCTTCAAGAAAGTTTTGGAGACCGATCCTAACCAGCCTGAGGCGCACAGCTACATGGGCATGATACTCATTCAGGCGGGTCATGCCGATGGCGCGATGATGGCTTTCGATCGAGCTCTGGCGCAAGCGCCCAATTATCCTATGGCGCTCTGGGGCAAAGGAATGATCCTGTATCGCGAGAAGAAGGATTACGCCGCGGCACGCGTAGTGTTACAACAGTTATTGCAGCTCATTCCGCCGGGCGAGGATAGAGCCGAGATAGAAAAAATCGTCGCATCCTTTCCCCCGCCGGGTAGCGATGCCGGGCAAGTCCCCGCTTCGCCTTCGCCGGCTTCGAAGCAAACCGTCAGCGGTAAAATCACTCTCGGCTCGAAGTTCAAAGGCATGAACAACAATGCGACGTTGTTCATCATCGCAAGACCCGCCGGTTCCGGAGGAGGACCGCCGCTCGCGGTCAAGAAAATCGATCGGCCGGTTTTTCCATTGTCGTATGTCATTGGCGCCGACAACGTCATGATGCAGGGAACCCCGTTCACCGGCAAAATCAATTTAAGCGTCCGCTTAGACCAGGATGGCAATCCAACAACGCGGACACCAGGAGATTTGATGGGAAGTTATCAGGCGCCGATCGACGTCGGCGCCAAGAACATTGACATCGTTATCGATCAAGCCCAGTAGGATAAAGGCGGTTCCAGCCGTTCCACCTCCAACGGTTCCAATTGTTCATAGTTAACTTCGGCGAGTGCTCGGCGACGCCACGAAGCACCTCTCAGATTACTTGAAGTTTACGCCTTCAGCTTACTAAAAGACTGCAATACTGAAACTATTGGAATGACTGGAACTGTATTTAAGCTAAGGCACCAAGACCTGCTTCATCCTTGCTATGAAAGCGGGCTCGATTTTGTACAGGCCCTGAGCAATAGCTTCAACTTCTTCGCCTGAGATAGGATCGATATCTAGATTAGCCTTTTTCGCTTCGGCCAGCAGCTCTGGATCCTTCAGTGTATCGGCAAAGGCCTTGCGGAGTAGTTGGACACGATTCTTCGGTGTACCTGGGGACAGAAAATAAGGTCTGGTGATCACCGCCGTATCTTGAATGCCGTATTTGATCAGCCTTCGAGCCTCGTCGGTTTTGACGTAATCGCCTACTAGCGGCACACTGGGCAGCTCGGGGTGTTTTTTCGGCATATTCTGCACCACAACATTGACCTCGCCTGATTCGATGCCTTTTCGCCAGGTTGTTTTAAGCGACTCCCAACCTAAACAGCCTCCCGCCAGTTCACCGCTTTCGGTCGCCAGTCGGATATCTGCGGTACCCTTATAACCATCGATGACACGGATGGGCAGCCCGAGAGCCGCGTGCAATATTCGCGGAATATCAGACGCGGTCCCGCCCGGCCCCACGCCGCCGAACTTGATCGGCTCCTTGGCCGCAAACCACTGCTCCATCGAGGTGACGCCGCTCACCTTGGTGATGGCGCATGCCGGATGATCGGGGCCCGGCACTCCGATGAACTCGAATTTTTTGCCGTCAAATTCGATTCCCTTGGCCCCCATAAGCTGTTGAAGAAACAGCCCTCCGGCATTGTTGCCGATGATCAGGCCGTCCGGCTTGCCCTGCTGGTACATGAAGTTGGCGTGAATGATACCGCCGGCGCCGGTCATGTTTTCAACGATGACAGACGGATTGCCAGGAATATGTTTGCTGAGATGCCGCGCGATGGTTCTAGAATAGGTGTCGTATCCTCCGCCGGCGGAGAAAGCGACGATCAGACGAATGGTCTTGCCTTTGTAGAAATTATCATCGGCAGAAGCGGCGTAACCGGTTTTGAAACCAAACATCAGCGTCCAAATGCACGCTAGGCAGAAACTTATCGATTGAACCATTGGTTCTCCCAGCTCCCTGATTGTTGGTAGAAGTCGCGCAGAGTGATGCGTTGTCTCTCTCGCGGGCAGTGCCAGCGGAAGTCTATCAGCCTCTTCCGCTGTTTGATCCGCTAACTCTGCTGATAGTTCCTATAGATCGCGTCGGTTTTCGCCGCCATGATGAAGTCGTTTTTGTGTAGATTACGGATTTTGTGCGTCCACCAGGTCACCCCCACTTTGCCCCATTCCGTGGTGATACGCGGATGATGGCCCTCTTCCTCCGCGGCTGCTCCCACGGCATCGGTGAAGGCCAACGCATCTTTGAAATTCTTGAATTTGAACTGCCGGTCCAACTTGGGAATGCTGTCTTCAGTGATGATTTGCCAATCAGGCACTCTGGGCTGGAGCTCTTGTATCTCACCGGCCGTGACAGGTGGCGCACCGACGCGACACGCTTCGCATTTCTGCTCTGTTAGATTTTCCATATCGATCCTCTGCTAACAATCATAGATGCGGCATGACTTCAGCCGCGAACTGCTGCATCGATTCTTGAACCAGCTGGTGCGGCACGTTGCCGATGTTGAACCAAGTGAGAAGGTTCGTCGCGCCGGTATCCGCAGTTAAACCTTTAAGCGTCTGCAGGGCAGATTCGGGATCCGCAATCACCGCATGGCGCGCGCATATGTCATCGAAGCTCACCGAAGCGCCGGCAGCGGTTCTCAGCCGGACGGGCAATTCATCGCCGCGCCGAGTCAACCACTCAACATAATCACTGCGCATATCGGCGATGGTTTTGAAGTAACTCATGATGCCGGCTTCAGAGCGGGACCTGGCCTGGGCGGTACTCGACGCCAGATGCATCGGCACTAAAAGACCCAATTCCCTTGAGGTTGGATCATGGCCATAGGTTTCCAGTCCGCGCCAATAAGCCTGGGAATATTCGATCACTTGCTCCGGCGTACGGGTGTGAATCGGCAGGAGCAAATTGATCCCCAGACGGGCTCCCACTGTGACTCCATCAAGAGAACTCGTCGCCATGTAAAATGGCGGCAGCGGCCTTTGAACCGGTTTGGGGTTGACCACGACTTCAGGAATCTGGAAGAATTTTCCGTCGAAGGTCAGAATCTCTTCAGACCAACCCCGACGAATAATTTGCAAAGCCTCCACCATAAGATCGTGTGTTACTTTGTGGTCTGCGCCAAAGCATTCGTAAGCGCGGCTGTGCGGATGACCCCCGCCGGCAGCGAAATCCATGCGACCGCCAGAAAGTATGTCGAGCATCGCGGCCTGTTCCGCCAGCTGTACCGGATGATGAATCGGCAAGGTATTGACGGCGACGCCGAGCCGCAGACGTTTGGTTCTCTGAGCTGCCGCTCCTAACACGACATACGGCGCGGCAAGTAGAGAAAACTTCGGCTGGCAGTGAATTTCGGCAATCCAGAAAGTTGTAAAGCCGAGATCATCCGCTAGCTCAGCTTGCTCAAGAAACTCCTTGAGGCGTTCTTCGGGGGATGAACCTGCCGGGCACTGAATTTCTGTAAACAGGCTAGACTTCACGAGGTCGCCTTAACTTGCGCGGTTGGTTATGAGCCTTTTCCGGATCGCCCGGGCTAAAAATGATTCGAATATCTCGCGGTTCTTCTATGAAGCGCGCTTCTTCGTGGCGCACTCGAAACTGAAGCAGAGCGTCGAAACTCCGCCTCTAGGTGGTTGCATCGCTACCACCCCAAGGCGTAAGCCACTCTGCGTGGATCCGCGCCACCCAGCCAGCAACCATTTTCGTGATCGCGAACAATGATTTTCGCGCTGCCGAAGGACCAGCGATCAACGACAGACACTTTGTGTCCGCGCGCTTGCAAATCTTCTAAAGTTTGCGCGTCGAAGCCTTCTTCCATCCGCAGCAACTCGGGGAGCTGGTCTCGCGGCGGCGTGCCTGGCTGGTGGCTCCACCGCGGCGCTTCGACGGCGCTTTGTGGATCCATTTTCAGATCGACTAAATCGTGAATGATCTGGAAATTAGTTTGCGGCTGTTCGTCGGCCCCGGGACTACCGCCCACCGCGAAAACATCGCCGCCCTTAAAAACCATATAGGTATTGAGCGTATGTGCCGGCCTTTTCCCTGGCTCGAGTGAGTTTGCTTTTGCCGGATCCAGCCCAAAACTGCATAATCGATTGTTCATGACCACGCCGGTCTCCCCGGCAATCACCCGCGAGCCAAACGGCGCGAACACGCTCTGTATCAAAGAGATGGCATTGCCGTCGCGGTCGGTGGCGCAGAGATAGGTAGTATCGCTACTTTGATTTGGCGCTGCCGCCGGGCTTCGTTGCAGAGCGTCTTGGGCGAGCTCACGACGTGCGGCGGCGTAATCTTTTGAGATAAGCATAGCGATTTTTGGATCGCCAAAACTCGGGTCGTCGAGATAACGAATGCGATCTTCAAATGCGAGTTTCTTCGCCGCGACCTGGAGGTGAATCATTTCCGCGCGGCTCATGCTGGCGCTGTCAAAAGGCCATGCTTCGGCAATGTTGAGCATCTCGAGAACCATGAAGCCCTGCGATACCGGCGGTTGCTCATAGACCGTGGTGTCGCGGTACGAAGAGCTCAGCGGCTCCATCCACTGCGCCACGATTGTCTGCAAATCTTCTTCCGCCAATATGCCGCCTTCGGCTCTGACCGTTTGGACGATTTGATCGGCGACTTCACCGCTGTAGAATCCGCCGCGACCGTGAGCGACGATCTTTTCAAAAATCGCCGCCAAGCCTTTCTGATTTAATATTCTGCCGGGCTTTGGAAAACCAAGAGGCTTTCGGTAAAAACGATCGACCCAGAAAGACTCCCTGCCATGCTCCTCAATGGCTTCGGCAAACTCCTGGGAAATGGGAAACCCTTCACGGGCGATGCGCACCGCATCGGACACTAATCTTTCGAGTTCTATGGTGCCGTGTTTTTTGTGAAGCTCCAGCCAGCCGTCCACCGCGCCTGGTACGGCAATGCTCAGCGCTCCATTGATCGGAATGCTCTTCAATCCGTGGTCCTGGAAGTAACTTATCGTTGCCTTGGCCGGCGCCGGCCCGCTGGAATTTAGCGCCACAACCTTTCCCGCCTTCTTCATGTAAACCAGCGCAAATAGATCACCGCCAGGTCCGCTGGCCTCCGGTTTGACGACGGACATGACGAAGGCAGCCGCTAACGCGGCATCGACCGCGTTGCCGCCCTCTTGAAGAATTTTTACTCCTGACAGCGCGCCAAGCGGATGCCCTGCGGACACCACCCCGTTTTGTCCCATGACGACCGGTCTTGCTGCCTTGGTATAGTTCATGCCGATCTCAGGCCGAGAATTTCCGCGGCATTGCCGCCGAGAACCTTCTCTTTATCGTTCTTGCTCAAGTTCAGACCGTCAATGGCGGCCAAGCTATTTTTAATGAGCACGCAACCCTCTTCCGGACCATATGGATAATTGGTTCCGAGCACCAGCCGCTCCGGGCCAAAAAAATCCAAAACACATTTCAATGTCGAGGCCGGGTGGTCGGCCGTATCGACGTAGAATCGCCGAAAAGAGTCGAGTGGGTTCTCTTTGAGCCCGTACCGTTGCCGAATTTCTTCGGTGCGTCCGGAGTAAATATTCTTCGCGCGCTGGGCGAAAAATGCCAGCACGCCGCCGACGTCGGCGACGACGAAATCGATTTCCGGAAAGCGCTCGAGCACGCGGCCATAAACGAGCCGGGTCATCGCCACCGTGCTGTCGAAAGCCCAACCGAATATCAGAGTCGGCATGATGTCAATTCCGGTAGCTTCCGTGGCCAACGGGGCAGTGGGATGAATGTAGACCGGCAGCTTATACTGAGCGAGTCGTTCGTAGATCGGAAACAATTCTTCGCGATCCAGAGCCTGGCCGTTAAGGTTGGCGAAAGAAGCAAAGCCCTTGAGCCCCAGCTCATGTACCGAGCGCTCAAGCTCATCCAGCGATGCTGAAATCGAGCTGGTCGGCAGGGTGAAGAAGCCGATGAAGCGGCTTGGGTGTCTGCGGCAGATAGCCGCGATGGCGTCATTGGCCACCCGCGCGATCGCCACGGCATCGTCCGGGTCGAATCGATCCGCGCCGGGAGCGGGGATGGTCAATACATGAATATCGATGCCGAGCCGGTCCATATGCTCGAGCCGGCGCTCGATGTCACGCCCTTGGAAGATTGCCGTGTTGATTCGACAACGCAATTTCTTGTCGTAGAAATAAGTCATGCCGCTGTACGGGTCGGGCTCTTCGAGAATGACCGCGCCGTCGCGGCGCTTAAGTTCGTTGATGTACTCTTCGGGAAATAGGTGAGCTTGAAAATCAATGACCATAGGAAATCTTCTGATCTCTGAGCTACGGATTTAAAGGCTGTAGAGCGCCTTGGCGTTGTCGTCGAGGATTTTCTTTACGACCTGCGGCGGCACAGCGCCATCCTCCCTGAGCTTGCGCAGCGCCAGAATCTCCGATGATGTGTCGTTGTGTCCGTAATCTGTGCCGATCACCAGCGTGCTGTCGCCGGCGTACTCAAGCACATAGGAAAGATCGTCATCGGTCTGGCATGCAACCCAGATTCTGTTTCGCCGCAGCACATCGGATTTGTCGACCTTGGCGCCGGCGCGCTCGAAGCGCCGCGCATAATCGTGGATGGCGTACGGTATCCATTGGGAGCTGACCTCGATAAAAGCCCATCGGGTCTGCGGAAACCTCTCGGGGACCTTGTTGAAGATGAGCGAATGAAACGACCCGACCACAGCCAGCTTGAATTTATTGAAGCCGCACTCGTCGATGAAATAGTCATGCACCGCGAAGCTGCCGGTTGCGGAATGGACGCAGATCGGCAAATCCAGTCTCCCGGCTTCCTCGTAGATCGGAAAAAAATAGCTATCGCTGATCCGCTTATCGCCTTCCAGACCACGCATGAAGATGCCACATGCGCCATTTTCTTTGGCAAAGCGAGCTTCTTCAACCGCCTTGTCCATAGTCAGGAGCGGCAACACCGCTACCCAGCGCAAGCGCTCGGGCGCTGCTTTCCAGATATCCACGAGCCATCGGTTGTAGCTGCGCGCCACTGCCAGCTCAACCTCCGGCCGGCGCGTGAACGGACGAAGAAATATCGTTGGATAGAGCACCTGGACGTCGATATCGAGCTCGTCCATGTGCGCCAGCCGCGCTCTGATATCGTCCATCTCACGCGCTTCTCTCGCTGTGTCATGGCCGACGTTGCGCGCCTTGCCGATGTAAGTGCCGTCCACCAGCCAGGACTCCCCTCCGGAAGTCGGGTCGCTAGGCGTCGGCACTACCCGCGGTCTCATCGAGTGTTCGGATTCCAGCATGTAGTCCCAAGTGCGCTCGGTCTCTAAAACGTGCGCGTCCGAATCTATCACTGACATTTTCGATCAGCCTCCTATCCGAGTCTTTCTGGTACTGGCTTGGCTGCCGGCGCGTTCAGTTTTTGATCCTACCGAGCTATGGCATGTCTGGCAGGTATAGTCATAGAGCTCGCCATCCGGCAACACCAGCAGCAAACGCTGCCTCACCGGCATCGCCCGGCCGCACTTGTTGCAATAGAGCAACGCCGCGTTGAATTGATCAAATGATTGTTCCATAACTGCCTCAATCTGAAGATCGCAAACTAACTAGCTAGCTACCGCGAATCGCCTGAGCCTTCCTCGTTGCAGGGCGGATTTCCCCCGGTGAGGCCGTATCGGCCGGCTTTAGATCTTTAATGCTGGCTCGGCTGTTCGGCCTTGGTTTGCGCTTTCGCTTCTTTGATCACTCTTTCGGCTAGATGCGCGGGTAACTCCTCATAATGTGAAAATTCCATATGGAACTCGCCGCGGCCGCTGGTAAGCGAACGAAGATCCGGCGCATATTTTAGCACCTCGGACATCGGCACCCGGCTCTTGATTACTTGAGTGTGGCCGTTGGTGTCCATGCCCAGTACTTTGCCCCTGCGGCTGTTCAAATCGCCGATGACGTCGCCCATACATTCATCCGGCACGGTCACCTCCATCGTCATGATCGGTTCTAAAATCACCGGTTTGGCTTTTTCGACGGCGTTTTTAAAACCCATGGAGCCGGCGATTTTGAATGCCATATCCGATGAGTCGACATCATGGTAGGAACCATCGTAAAGTGTCACCCGCACATCGACCATCGGATAACCGGCGACCACGCCTCCGGCCATTGCTTCTTTGATGCCTTTCTCCACCGCCGGGATGTAATTCCGAGGAATCGCGCCGCCGACGATCTGATCGACGAACTCAAACCCCTTGCCGTGCGGCAGCGGTTCGACTTTGAGCCAGGTGTCGCCATACTGGCCGCGGCCACCGGATTGCTTCTTTAATTTTCCCTGCGCGCTGGCAGCGCCCCGGATGGTTTCTTTGTACGGCACTTTCGGCGCTTTTAAAATAACCTCGGCGCTGTACTTCCGTTTGAGCTTCTCGACGATGATCTCGATGTGCTGCTGTCCCATGCCCGACAGGATAAAATCGCGCGTCTCCTCATCGCGATGAAGATCGATGGTTGGATCTTCCTCCATCATCCGGTGCAGCCCCTGCGGCACCTTTTCTTCATCTGCTTTGCTCTTGGGCTCTAACGCAAACGAAATGACCGGCGAGAAATGCACCGGCAGCGGATACTGAATCGGCGCCCGTTCATCGCAGAGGGTATCGCCGCTGCTGACATCCTTGAGCTTGGCCGCTGCGACGATCTCGCCTGCCCGGGCTTCTTTGATGGCCTCTTGCTTTTTCCCTTCCAGCCGGAACATGTGACCGATTTTTTCTTTGCTCTGTTTGTTGGCGTTGTAGCATGTCTCGTCCGACGAAATCTTTCCGGACATGACACGCATCACCGATAGTTTCCCGGCAAAAGGATCGACCAATGTTTTGAAAACGTAGGCCGAAAAAGGCGCGCCAAGATCGTGTGCCCTTCTTTCAACCTCGCGCGTAATCGGATTGGTGCCTTCCAATTCCGCCTCTTCTCCGGCGCAGGCAGGTAATCGAGCACCGCCTCGAGCAGCTGGGGGATTCCGATCAGATGTGTCGCAGAGCCATAGAGAATCGGAAATATTTTTCGTTGGCGCGTGGCTTCGCGAATGGTTTGCTTCAACTCTTCCAATGAAAATTCGCCGCCATCGAGATATTTTTCAAGGAAGCCGTCGTCCGCTTCGGCGACACTATCCATCAACTGTCGCCGCATATCTTCAGCCGTTGCCCGGAGATCGGCGGGGATTTCGGTTTCGCTGAACTTGCCGCCGCTTCCTTCGTAAAGATAGGCCTTCATTGAAGGCAAATCGACAACGCCTTTGAACTCGCTCCCGGCTCCGATTGGCAACTGCAGATGGACACCCTTGGCATCCAGCCTTGAAAGCAAAGGCTCCATTCGCTCAACCGCATCGGCCTCCTCATGATCCATTTTATTGACGAAGAGAAGCCGGCAGATTTCATTGGCGTTAGCAGTTGCCCATAGCCGCTCGGATTCGACCCGCAATCCAACCGAAGGATTCAGAACAAAGATCGCGGCGCCAAAAGCGCGCGCACAGTTGATTGAATCGGCGAGAAAGGCCGCATAGCCCGGAGTGTCCACCAGAGTCAAAGAATGCTTTTTCCATGGAAAAGATTGAAACGCGGTTGAGATCGAGACCTGGTGCTTGATTTCTTCGGGATCATGATCAAACACCGACGTGCCATCCTGAACCCGTCCCAGCCGCTGAGTCGCCCCGGCGGCAAACAGCATCGCTTCCGCTAAAGAGGTTTTGCCCGAGCCTCCTTGACCCAGAATGCCAAGGATTCGAAGGTTTTGCAGCTCCGTTCCAGCCATAACTGTGGGTTCCTCCTTTTCCGCTATGTTTGCGCTCTTACCTTCACCTCTTGTAAAGAATTTCGTTCATGGATAATCCGCAGTCCCTGAAGCGTTAGAAATTCATCAACATCGCTGATTGTCGAACATTCCGCAGCCACAAGTGGCGCCAATCCTCCGGTGGCGACTACCTTTGCCTGAACTCCGCCTTCCTTCTGAATCCTTTTGACGATGCCATCGACCAGGCCGACGTAACCATAAAATATCCCTGCCTGTATCGAGTTCACCGTGTTGCGGCCGATAACCTCCCTTGGCTTGACGATTTCTATCCTGGGCAACTTGGAGGCGCGTTGCGACAACGCTTCCAAAGAGATCGACAAACCCGGCGCGATCGCACCGCCGACGTATTCCCCTTTCTTTGAAATCAGATCGATGGTCGTCGCAGTCCCGAAATCGACAATAATGCACGCTTCCCTATATCGCTCGTAGGCGGCTATGCCGTTGACAATCCGGTCGGCGCCAACGTCTCTGGGATTTTCATAGAGAATTGGCATTCCGGTTTTAATGCCGGGGCCGACAATCAATGGTTCGAGTTTAAAGAATTTCTTGCCCAGCTCCTGAATCATTGTCAGCATCGGCGGGACCACGCAGGATACGACGATGGCGCTAATCTGGTTGCAATGAAATCCTTCATAATCGACTAGATGGGCTATGATGACGCCGTATTCGTCGGAGGTGCGCTCAGCTTCGGTGAGCAGTCGCCAGTGGGTAATCAGCTTTTTCCCCTGATACAGCCCAAGAACGATATTAGTATTACCGATGTCGATGGCGAGCAGCATGATTCTATTGGCTCACTGGAGTAACGTCTCCGGCGATGACTCTTTGCAGTCTGCCGTGATCGTCTTCGAGTAATAGGGCGCCGTCATGATCAATGCCTCTGGCTATGCCGAAACGCAACCTGATCCAAAAGCTCAATACGCATCCGCTGCCCTCTCCAGCCAAAGTAAGCCTCCCAACGAGTCGCCAGCGGCGCGAAACCATTTACCTCGAGTTCTCCATAACACCGGTCCAGGTCTTGAATCAATCTCCACAGCAGATCTTCTCGGCTTACTTTGTTTTGGCGTTCAACCAAAACCGATGTCGCGCGCTGGCGAATTTCCTCGGGCATCAGATCAACGGGATAGTTAACGTTTACCCCGATGCCGAGAATCACGAACTCGACAGACTCGGTGCCGCAGTTCACCTCGGTCAAAATGCCCGCTAGTTTTTTGCCGTTCACGGTAATGTCATTCGGCCACTTGATAGACGGAGGAACTGGAAGGAAGGACTGCAACGTCTCAGCCAGAGCAACGGCGGCCATCAGAGTGATTTGCGGCACTCTGGCGGGCGGGAGTTTTGGTCGCAAAACGAAAGAAATATACAGATTCACATTGGGCGGCGACACCCAATGCCTGCCGAGGCGCCCGCGGCCGTCTGTTTGCGAATCGGCGATAACCAACTCGCCCTGTCTCGCGCCTTGTTCAGCCAGCCGGCGAGCGTGGGTATTGGTGGAGCCGATCTCAGCAAAGTAGTGGAACTCAGTTCCGAGCCGTTGCCCGGCTAATCGTTGACGGATTGAGTTGAGATCGAGCGGTAAATCAGCCGTGCCTCGATGATTTTCGGAAAGGTCACTTGCCGACGTTCATGGTTATTTTCATGTTGAAATCGACCACCGGAGCCGAATGCGTCAGGGCGCCCGACGAGATGAAATCGACCCCAGTCTCGGCGATCTGACGAATGGTGTTAAGAGTGATGCCGCCTGAGGCTTCCACCCAAGCGCGTTTGTTTACCAGACGCACCGCTTCCGCCATCTGGACAATCGACATATTGTCGAGCATGATCACATCGGCGCCCGCGTCTATTGCTTCCTGAACCTGCGTTAAGTTGCCGGCTTCGACTTCGACCTTAGCCATGAACGGCGCATGCAGTCTTACCGCTTTGACTGCTTCAGCGATGGATCCCGTGGCTTCAATATGATTGTCCTTTACCAGAGCCGCATCATACAGTCCTATGCGGTGATTCGTTCCGCCCCCCATTCGAACCGCATATTTCTCCAGAGTCCGTAGTCCAGGTGTCGTTTTTCTAGTATCGAGCACCTTACACGCAAAATCTTTCACTGCCTCGACGTACTGGCGCGTTAGAGTCGCGGTTCCAGATAGTCGTTGAAGAAAGTTCAGCGCTGTTCGTTCAGCCAAAAGTAGCGCCCGGACCGGCCCTGCGGCTTCGGCCACTACAGTGCCTTGTGCCACCTGAGTACCGTCTTTTGTGAGGAGGCTTACGTTTACTTTGGGATCAATGAAATAGAAGATTCGCTCCAACAGCACCAAACCCGCTACAACACCTTCTTTCTTGGCGCGAAAAAGCCCCGTGCCTTGAGATTCTGCCGAGATTGTCGCCATTGTCGCAAGGTCGCCGGCGCCGATGTCTTCGTCTAAGGAATCGCGGATTAACCGTTCGATCTGGGGACTAACAAGAATATCCATCTGCCTAGTTCCTTCCTGCCTGAATCTCCCTGATTTGTTCTACGCTAGCCTTAAGCGTGCGAAGCTTTTCTTCATGCTGGATCGCCTTTTCCCGCTCCTTTTGAATGATCTCTGGTTTGGCCTTATTGACAAACTCGGGATTAGCGAGCTTTTTTTGAGAACGCGTTATTTCGTCGGTAATCTTAGCGATCTCCTTCGTCAGTCGTGCACGTTCCTCGTCAAGATCGAGAAGATCGTCGATTGGAAGATAGATTTCCGTCGATCCAACCACCGCAGTCGCCACTCCCTTGGGCCGATCTCCCGATGCAAGGTAATCAGCGGAACCAACTCGCGCCAGAGCACGAAGATAAGGCATCTGCGCGCCAAGAAACGCAAGATCGCCGTCAGAGCCGTGGAAGATAACCTTGATTTGCTTGGCCGGCGGGCAATTCAGCTCGGTCCGCAAATTTCTGATCGCCCTAACTACTGCCATCAAATAATCCATTTGCCTTTCGGTTTCGGCATCGATCCAGTTTGGTTTCACTGCCGGATACTTTTGGAGCATGATGGTCCCTCTGCCGTCACCCAGCACTTGCCAAATTTCCTCGGTAACAAAGGGCATGATCGGGTGCAATAACAAGAGGATCTGCTCTAAGACTTCAACCAGTATGCGCCGGCTTCTTTCAGGGTTATCGCCACCTGTCGCATTAAGCGACAACTTGCTCATTTCGATATACCAGTCACAGAATTCGTGCCAGGTAAACTGATACAGAACATTGGCGTAATCGTTGAAACGATAGCCATCGATGGCAGCGCGCGCTTCGCGAACTGTTGAAGCCAAACGCGACCGAATCCACCGATCGGCCAAGCCAAGCTCCGCGCTGTCGAGAGCACGTTGGTCAGAAGCATGTTGGGGTGGTTCGCTTTGCGTTAAATTCATCAAAACGAATCGGGAGGCGTTCCACAATTTGTTGACGAAATTCTGGTAACCGGAGATTCGCTCTTCCGCAAGTTTGATGTCACGTCCCATTGCAGCCATGGCAGCCAAGGTGAAGCGAAACGCATCCGTGCCATATTCAGCCATGATATCCAACGGGTCGATGACGTTGCCTTTGGACTTCGACATTTTCTGACCTTGCTCGTCGCGCACCAGCGCATGTATGTAAACGTCATGAAACGGCACATCACCCATAAACTTGAGACCCATCATGATCATGCGCGCAACCCAGAAAAATAGAATATCGAAGGCAGTGACCAACGTCGAGGTTGGATAAAAGCTTCTCAGATCATCGGTGTTCTCAGGCCATCCCAAGGTCGAAAACGGCCACAAGCTGGAAGAAAACCAGGTGTCGAGAACATCCGGGTCCTGAACTAAATCATCACCGCCGCAGCGCGGGCAGATCTGCGGCGCGGCGCGGGAGACGATCGGTTGAGCTTCTTTCGTCAGGCTGTATTCGCCGGCATGGCCCTCGACAATGTTTTCCCTATCGCACGAGCGGCAATACCATGCGGGAATTTGATGCCCCCACCAGATTTGTCGCGAGACACACCAATCTTTGATGTTTTCCATCCAGGCAAAGTAAGAATTGCTCCATCCTTCAGGAATAATGCGAATATCGCCTTGGCGCACTGCGCCGATGGCGGGGCCCGCCAAAGGTTTGATAGCCGACGAACCACTGCGGTGTGAGATACGGCTCGACGACGGTTTGGCAGCGATAGCAGTGGCCCATGGAGATTTTGTGAGGTTCGATTTTCCGGAGAAATCCCTTCTCCTTCAAATCCGCAACTACTAGGCTGCGCGCTTCGAAACGATCTTTCCCATGATAGCGATCGATCCATTCGCCGGTCTCGCCACGTTGCAGAAAGGCCGCGGCATCGATGCGGCCCTCGGCATCAAAGATACTGATTCTATCGAGAGCGAATCGCTCGCCGATCTCAAAGTCGTTGAAATCATGGCCCGGCGTGACCTTCAAAGCGCCGGTGCCGAATTCGCGATCGACAAAGGGATCGGCGATTAACGGAACGATGCGTCCGCTCAGCGGCAGCCTGATATTTTGACCGATGAGATTTTGATAGCGCTCGTCGTCGGGATGAACCGCCACCGCGGTGTCTCCGAGCATGGTTTCCGGCCGGGTTGTTGCGACCACGAGCTCTCTAGACGGATCTTCCGCCAAAGGGTAGCCGATATGCCAGAGATTACCATCCGATTCTTGATGGATAACCTCAATGTCCGAGAGCGCCGTTTTACAGCGAGGACACCAGTTGATCAATCGTTGCGCCCGATATAGCAGCTTATCGTCCCACAGCCGCACGAAAGCTTCGCGCACTGCCGGCGAGAGACCTTCATCCATAGTGAATCGTTCATGATCCCAGTCGCAAGAAACACCCAGGGCTCTGAGCTGATGCAAAATGACATCGCCGGCTTCCTGCTTCCATGACCAAACTCTCTCGATGAATTTCTCGCGTCCCAGCTGATTACGGTTCAACCCTTCGGCCGCGAGGCGCCGCTCAACGACATTCTGCGTCGCGATGCCGGCATGGTCGGTGCCCGGAATCCATAGGACGCGAAACCCGTCCATCCGTTTGTACCGGCACAGTATGTCTTGAAGTGTGTTGTTGAGAGCGTGCCCCATGTGCAGCGATCCCGTTACATTGGGTGGCGGAATCACCATCGAAAAATAACGTCCGTCGCCTTTGGATGGTTTGAAGGCTCCCGATTCGCTCCAACGTTGGTACCACTTCGCCTCGACTGATTTATGCGAATAAGCTTTGTCCAGTTGCATTGCCTATTGTTTCTTTCTCTCCTGCCACTCGTCTCGCATACGAGCTGTTGCTTCTTCCTCAACGACATCTACGAGTTCTATAATTGTCGCTCTTTGCTCCAAATCCGGCTTGACGTCAGTGTCCATCAAAACTGTCTTCTGGAGCTTCTGATCAAGGTCCGCCGGTGGAAAGGTTGTTCCTTGCGCCTGACAGCGAGTCAGCGCCGCGAGGAGATCCTTCCTCACGATCGGCTTATGTAAAACCACCAGTTTGTCGCGTACCGGCGCGGCCGTTGGAGTATTCTCCTCCAGCCAAATTATCGGTATCGGCCAGTCCTGGAAACAGCGGTTCAGATCGCCGGCCGCATCCTTTTCGCGCAGCGCTCCGGCATCAACGATGGCGATATCATAAGCGCGCTGCTCAAGCGCGCTCATCTCTGGAACCTGCTCAGTTACCTGAACTTGATGTTCAGGAAAAAAACTCACCGCAATCGCTCTTTGTAGGATTTTGTAGGGCTCAACGACTAAAATCTTACTCATTCGCTTTCCCGGTAAATGGAATCACATCGTTGACAACCCATCGGCCCCAAGCTAATAAATGAAAGAGCGTGCCGCGCGCTAATCTTCGCGAAAGTGGCGGAATTGGTAGACGCGCAGGATTCAGGATCCTGTGAGGTAACACTCGTAGGGGTTCGACTCCCCTCTTTCGCACCAACAATTATTAACATACACGCCAGGATTTCTCTAATATCACCGAATCATCTTTTCCGAACGAAAGGTATGCTGTTAACCCGGTGTCTCATTCTCACCAATCATTGAGATAGTCGATTGGTATGGAAACGGAGTCACCTTTACGATGTCAGTCGGGTGCGACCGAGCGGCCGAGTTAGCAAGCAGGTGCAAATGGATAAGACCTCAGATGGGAAATGCGTTCATAAAGTCTGGTTATCGTCTTGATGGCTGTGGGCCTGAGTGCCTGTTCAAGAGACTCGGATCAAGCGGCGCAGGAGAGCAAAGATCCTGATTGGGAAAGAGGAAGAGCTGTTTACATCGCCAATTGCGTCGCATGTCACAACAGCGATCCTTCGAAGGATGGTCCGATAGGGCCAGCCCTGAAAGGTTCCGATCAGGAATTGATCGAAACCCGGGTTCTAACCAGTAACTACCCGCCCAACTATAAGCCAAAACGTCCGACCAAGGTAATGCCGCAATTTCCGTTTTTGAAGTCAGAAATTCCGTATCTTGCGGCCTACCTTCGTTGACCTGCCTTTACATAAGGGCAAGCAATAGAACGTAAAAAATAGCGGTAAGAATAAACCCAGCCCACAATGCGCCGGAAACAGAATCCAAGAATTTCTTGGTTGGTCCTTGTGTCCCGACCAGCGGATTGATTTCCACAGCGGCGATAATGATCAGCGACAAAACCCAGAAGATGCCGAATGCAGCCGATGGTCCGACCAGCGAGGGATAGTGACTCGCAGCGCCCATAAAAAAGAGCATCGGAACAGAAAAGACGACGTTGGTCCTTGATGCCAAAGCGCCGCGTCGAGCCGCCGCTGCGGCCGTCGGCAATGCTTGACCCCCGCTCGCCACTTGGTTCGTCGATGCGATTACGATCTGCTGATTGGGCCAAATGACCAGCCAGACGTTGAAAAACATGATGGTCCCCATTAGACCGCCCAGAGTGATTGTCACTCCGTACGATGAGGTGAAGAACAGTCCCGCGCCCATCTCGCCTAGGCGCATCAGGTACATCAGCAAACCGGCCAGAAAGGTGACCATCGCCGCCCAGCGAAACCACCACAGGGCCCGAGGAACAAGCTTCTGAATGGCTCCTGTACGTACGCTTGCTTCAGTTTCTGCAAAAAACGGTGTCTGGACGAAATTGAAATAATACAAGATACCGATCCAGGTGATCCCAGCTAAAAAATGAAACCATCGAAAGAAAAAATGCGCTGCTTCCATAGAGCTCCCCTCCTCCTAGCCTTTCACTGGACTTATCCAGAGTAGTTTGTTTTTTTATATATTAGGGCATTACCGAATTTGTCAAGGCAAACGTCGACCTTTCCGACGCAAGCTGGATGGATCTTTTAGAATTCCGGCCGCAAACGGATAAAGCATGGATTTTCGAAAACCGGATGATCCGCACGACTAGAACGTGATTCGACATCGGCTTGACCTGATTATCGAACTATGACATTTTCCTGCTAACTCTTCTCGCCTCCGCCGCACGGAGTTTTTTTGATCCACGAGACAAAAAGCAAGACGCTAAAATCTTCCGCGGATACCTTTACGAGTTTGGGCTCCAGAATTCCTTCTCTACAGGGACGCAGCGATCCCTTTCGCTATATTGGCGAAGAACTTCAACTCGTCGAAGAGACGCTGGCGCGCGCGATTCGTTCTCGCGAGCAATCACTAACTGATATTGCAGCTCACACAATTCTCGGCGGTGGCAAGCGCGTTCGTCCGGCCGTGACGATTCTGGCTTTTTTAGCGTTCGGAGGTAAAAAAGCAAGTGATATCGTCGATATTGCTGCCGCGATGGAACTTATCCACACGGCAACTCTGCTTCATGATGATATCATTGACGGGGCTGAGACCCGGCGTGGAAAAGACTCGGCCTATAAGAAATTTGGGCTTAAATCTACGCTCGTCGCGGGCGATTTTCTTTTTATCAAAGCCTTCGAGTTTGCAGGAAAGTTCGATGAGAGAGTTGTGCAATGGACAGCCGATGCCTGCTCACTGCTGACCGAAGGAGAGATGCTGCAGGGCCGCTTCAATCGCAACCGAGAGGTCACCCTCGACGATTATATAGAAATCGTCAAAAGGAAAACCGCTTCGCTGTTTCATACTGGAGGCAAAGTCGGCGCTTATCTCGCCGGCGCCGACTCAAATCAAATTGAGGCAACTGAACGCTATGGTCTCAATATGGGAATCGCCTTCCAGGTCGTCGACGATATTCTTGACGTTGTCGGACACGTTGAGCTCTTAGGAAAACCTACTGGAATGGATTTGCGCGACGGCAATCCATCGTTGCCCATCATTCTTGCGTTGCAAGCCAGGGAAAGCGCCGTTTGTGAGGCCTTCGAATGCGAGCAGCCGAGCGAAAATCAAATCGCTGCTGCCCTTGCGGCGCTGAGAACCGGAAACGCTATAGAAGCGGCGAAGACAATCTCTAAACACTATGCTGGAGATGCACTAAAGTCCATCAAGAAGCTGCCCCCCTCTCTTTATCGCAATGGATTGAAAACCCTCGTTCAACTCATCATTGATCGAGATTTTTGACCGACGCGGCCGCACTTACGTTTGGAATCAGAATAATATCGCTGAGCGTCAATAGATGGGATCCGTCGACAATCCGGGCAATGACAATGTGCAGCGCATGTTCGATCGCATTGCCGATCGGTATGATCTACTCAATCGGGTTATCAGTTTCCGATTGGATGCCTGGTGGAGAAAAAAAGCCGTATCGGCGGTTGTTAAAAGCGGTAATGAAAAAATCCTCGATCTCGGCACCGGTACCGGGGACCTAACATTTGCCGCAGGCAAATCCCTCCGCGTCCAGGGCAAAGTCGTTGGGTTGGATTTTTCCTTCAAAATGATACAGCTGGCGAGAGTCAAGCAGCAGAGCCGAAAGTTCAGCAGAACAGAGTTTCTTCAGGCAAACGCACTCATGCCGCCATTTCGAGACCATGTTTTCGATGGCGTTATGACTGGATTCGTATTACGTAATGTTTCTGATCTGCGGCTCTTCTTTGTTCAGGCTTTCCGAGTTTTAAAACCTGGCGGACGGATGGCTTCTTTGGATATGTTTCCGCCATCGAAAGGTCTTTTCGCGACCCTGTATGCGTTCTACTTCTATCGCTTCATGCCTTTAATCGGCGGCTTTCTCGCCAGGGATCGCCGCGCATATCGATATCTGTCGGACTCTGTGCGCCAGTTTGTGCCCCCGGAGAAAGTTTCGGAACTACTTGAACAATGCGGCTTCGAGCGGGTCACACTGCAACGATTTCTATTTGGCGCGGTATGTCTTCATGTCGCAAATAAACCGAATCAAAAATAAAGCATGCGAGGATTCTCCAGCAGCTTTCTAGTTTTTTTCTATCAAATTGCTCTGGGCGGCCTCTTTGGATTGGCATTCACCCCATTCCACGAACTCGATCGGGCGTTTTACAAATCAACCGGTGGCGTGCTGTTTGTAATTGCCGTCCTCGGCTTTTGGGGAAAAGCTAACCTCTATTTGCGGAGTATATTGGACAGTTTTAGCCGAATCGTGGCCGCTGAGGCGCTTGCGCATTTTCTCTTCATCGCTTTTTTCGCCTGCTATATCGTCTCGCTTTGGGGCGAGAGACAAGCCTTTAGAGCCAAAACGTTCGCAGCTTGTATTCTTGCAGGCCTTGCCGGGCTTTTTTTGAGCGCTCATAGCTTTTACGAGGCACCAATTGGCTCGATCGAAACTCTGGTTTACCCGCTATCCTTCTTTCTGTCCGCGCTTCTACTTGGCAGCGTCACGGTTGGAATGCTTATTGGACACTGGTACTTGATCGATACCGGCCAGACACTTGACCCATTTCTTCGGATCTTTAAATTCTTTGTCATTTCTCTTGCGGTCCAGAGTGGCTTCTCGTTAGTTGCTTTTTTGTCGCTCCAGTTTCTCGGCACCGACCACAGTATTGCGGAAGTTGAAAGACTATGGACCGATCACTCGACCCTGTTGATCACTCGAATCGTGATCGGATACCTGGGACCATTGGTTCTCTCTTGGATGATTTGGCGGACCTTGCTGATTCCGCACACAATGGCGGCAACAGGTTTGTTCTATATCGCGCTGTTGGGTGTATTTGTGGGAGAGATCTTGAGTAGGCAAATATTGGCGTTAACTTCCCTGCCTATTTGAAGTGTCGGTCGCCTGGACGACGCTGCTCGTCGGATATGTCTTTATTTTAGTGACTCGAAGTCCGCTAGGAGTCCACCCCAGGTCGTAACCCACCGGCTGTCCGACCTTTAGATGCAGTGGCGATTTGACTTCGCCGGTAAGAACCACGAATTCGTACGAAAAGAAGACTTCACGGCCGCTCTCGATTCGCACAATACCGGTGTTATTAGAGGGAAATAATTTAGTAATTACGCCGTGGTGAAACAGATCATCGTTTTGCGCAAGGATGCCTGTCACCTCATCGCTCATACGGGCTGCTTTGCATTTGCAATCCGCTTTTGCAACTCCATCAGGCCATCAAGTACTGCTTCAGGCCGTGGCGGGCAACCCGGGACATAAACGTCGACTGGAATGATGCGATCAATTCCTTGGACAGTGGCATAATTATCATAGAAACCGCCGCTGGCCGCGCATGCACCAAATGCCATAACCCATTTAGGTTCGGACATTTGTTCATAGACACGCTTTAAAACTGGCGACAACTTATGATTGACAGTGCCAATCACCATCAACAGATCTGCCTGACGTGGGCTGAAGCGGGGCAGAAGCGCGCCGAAACGGTCGATATCGTAGGGCGACATCGATAACGACATATACTCCATCGCACAGCAGGCTGTCGCAAACGGATACGGAAACAAGGAATATTTACGTGCCCAACCAATCGCCTTGTCTAAACGCGTCAGAACTACTGTCTCATTCAGGAGTCGGTCCTGCCCAAAATTGGAGTCGTTGACCGTGTTCAGCCTATCCACTTGCATGATCTAGTATTCCTCTCTTCCATTTCTCTCCCGCGACTAAACAAGCGACTGAACTACAAGGTAACCCGTGCAAACGGTTTATTAAGAATCGCGGGGTACGCGAGTTTTCTTGCTCCCGGGAGGCAGTTCCTTGTTTCTATTCAAACTTTTGTGACGTTGATCGCTTGGGGGCCTTTATCTCCTTGGGATAGTTCAAATTCGACCAGCTGGCCTTCATTAAGAGTCTTGAATCCATCGCCTTGAATGGCGGTGTAGTGAACAAACACATCGCCGCCTCCCTCTTTTTCAATGAAACCATAACCCTTGGAATTATTGAACCACTTTACCTTTCCAGTTGCCATTCCCTAAACCTCCTGTCGATGTTACCGGGCTACAGCATGCGGACTGAATCTTACGGTACTGCCCCGATCAAAGCCGTTCTCGTACATTAACTAGTCTAATTCCAAACACTCTACCCCGAATTGTCATCAATACCGCTGGGGTGTCCCACTAGTGACAAGCCACCGAACTCACCGCCAGGGACATTAAGAAAACGTATGTAGAATTGTCAAGAGAAAAGTTTATCCACGTGCTTGTGTAATAACACGTTTCTTAACGCTCACGTTCAAACCGATGATCAAGGATTTGATCTTGCCTACCCATCAAAGTCCGGCAATTGAATCAATTTGCGCTGAAACTTCTGGCCCAAAAAGAGTTCCGGAAAAGAAAGTTCCTCGGAGCTGGGTTTCCTCGTTTCTCCGACTGTAGATCCCGCCCGGTTATCTATATTGATATTATCTACAATCCATCGGTACGCTCTTGTTTACCATGATTGAGCAGACTTGGTTATTGACATAAGCATCTTTTTCCATTATATTTAGCGGGGTTAGCGATCCGGTGAGAATCTTTCGTTAAAAAACTGAAATCAGTCAGTAACTTAAGAGATGGCTATCTACACGACACTGGCGAAAAAAGACGCTATCAAACTCGCCGATGAGTTTGCTCTCGGCGAACTTGTCAGTATTACCGGGATCAAAAACGGCTCTGTAAACACGCACTATCTTCTTGAGACCAAGCGTGGACGCTTTTTCGCCAAAATAGACGAAATTAAGGGAGAATTAGAAGTCAAGCAGGAGCTTGATTTGCTTTTCTATCTGAAAAAGCAGGGCTTTCCTTGTTTGCAGCCGATCAAGAGTAAAACCGGCCGTCATTATGTAGAATTTAATGGCAAGATCCTGACCATCAGCCGTTACCTGGAAGGGGCCGACCTTGGGGTCGAATCGCTAACTGCGACGCATCTGACCGCGTTGGGCAACGCTTTAGCCAATCTCCATCTTATCGGCCGGGGATACAAAAAAGGGATAGATAATCGCTTTGGTTTCAACCGGATCGTCATGACTTATCGAGAGGCGCGGCGGCAGCTCCCACCTCATCTGAAGCATATTATAAGGGTTTTAGACGATGAATTTTCCTATCTCGAGAACTATTTAGACAACAATTTGCCGAAAGGCATAATCCATGGAGATCTCTTTCCTGACAACGTTAAATTCAAGGGTACCCGCTTGGTTGGAGTCCTGGACTTTGAGGCAGCCTGCCGTGGAAAGCTCATTTACGATCTAGCTACCGCCGTTAACGCGCTGTGCTTTGTCGATGGCAGGTATCGTATCGATCGCTTTGAGGCGCTGATTTCTGGTTACGAGAGTTTGCGGCCGTTGTCTCTTCCAGAGTGGGATTCGTTTCCTAATGAACTACGCTTCTCAGCATTGAGGTTCACGGTTACTCGTATTAAGGACTTTTTTCTGCGTAAAGTAGACGAAAATCAACGGGTGTATAAAGACTTCAAAGAGTTCTATGAACGATTGCTTATTCTGAGACGCGAGAAAACCGGTGGAATGGAAGATATCCTACTCGCCATGGCCACCGGATACGATTACCGTAAATATCAGAAATCGAAGCCGTCCAAATAACGAGCGCAGGCATTAAGTGGCCGAGATACTCACGGGAGCATCCCGGCGTATCAGGCGTATGATCGATGCCACAGTTACCCCAGCCCCAATCAGTAGTAGCCAGCGCCCGCCAATCAGAACGACGTGGTAAAAGTCTAATTTGACACGCGCGGCGTTATACCTCTCCCTGTCTTTATTGATTCGCAGCAGAACCTCTTCATTCTTCTGTTGATCCAGTTCCTGGAAGCTGCGGTAAGATTCTTCTAGGCCCGTCTGTGCGGTTTTGTGTAATAGCGCTTGATATTTCGCACTCTCAGAAATGCCAACAATCCAATTTCCAGCGCCGAGAAATAGACACAAAATTCCCAACATAAGCGGATAGCTCGAGTAAACGTCACGGATCTTCATTGCATTCTTCTATCAAATGCGATGATTTGCGTCAATTTTTAATAGATCACGTATGCGCAGTTTGAAGTATCAGTCGCAGTGACCTACGATGAGCGGGTAATGACTTCTTATGTGGTTGGAGACATACACGGCTGTCTAGCCGAACTCCGCTATCTCATCGAACAGTTGCCTATTGAACACGGCGACCGCCTGATTTTCCTGGGCGATTATATTGACCGTGGTCCTGATTCCATGGGTGTAGTTTCTTACCTCTTGGAACTTCCGAAGCAAGCGAACGTAGAAGCAGTTTTTCTGAAGGGGAACCATGAAGACATGTTTTTGGATTACCTCGGCTTGTCAGGGAACCATGGAGATGTCTTTTTAAGTAATGGCGGCCTTGCTACTCTCGCCAGTTATGGCATCCCCGCACGTACCTTCGGCGGCATTGAAGTTGCCGAACAACTTCCACCAGCACATTTAAGATTTTATCAGAATCTTGAGACCTTCTATCTGGTAAAACCGTATCTATGCGTTCACGCTGGAATTCAGCCGCTTAAAACGTTAGAAGAACAAAGCGCCGCGGAGATGTATTGGATTCGGGGCGAGTTTATTCGCAATCCGCACAAACTTCCTTTCACCGTTGTCTTCGGCCACACTCCGCAAAAAGAAGCGCTGTTCGATCTTCCGTACAAAATCGGATTGGATACCGGGCTTGTTTACGGGAATAAGCTGAGCTGTTTTGCGATCGAAGAGAAAGTCCTCTTTCAAATCAAGCGAGGAACGAAAACTATTCAGAAGATCTTGGTCCACGACAACTGGAACAAAAGGCCCAAGCTCCATGCTCCTTGATCTTTTCGCCATCCCAGCTTAATTTAGAATTCCACGGCGGTGTAGCTCAGTTGGTCAGAGCACGCGGCTCATATCCGCGGCGTCGGCGGTTCGACTCCGCCCACCGCCACCACTTTTTATCACGTCTCTTTAACGGGAGCGTCGGTGCCCAATATTCTGACGTCTTCTTGTAATCGATCCTTCAGAATTTGCGTGTCCAATCTGGCCGTCCATAGCGGCTCTTCTTAAGATCGGCGATCATGGCGGTCGGAACCTCGCTGAATTGATCGCTTGCAGACCATACCGCTTTCAGTGCTTGACGCACGTTTTTGGGATCTAGATGAAGATTGCGCATGAAAGAGTCATGCGATCGCTTCTGACGATAGACCGGCTGTTTCGAGGGTAGCCGCAAACAGCGAGCAACGATTGCCGGATCTAGATTGAGTAAAAAAGTCCCGTGCACTAGAGTAAACCGGCGCTTGCGGTATTGCGCGTTGCCGGAAAATTTCCGACCATCGATAACAAGATCGCTTACACCGGCAATGTCCACACAATCCCCTATCATTTCTTCAATGCATTGCTTATGATGCTCCAACACCACCTGGAACGATTCTGCGATGCCTAGAGGAATGTCGACGCCATTTCGTAAGATCAAACTATAGTTCAGACAGCCAGGTCCCTGCATAATAGTTCCGCCGCCGCTCAACCGGCGAAAAATCGAAAGTCGCTCGGACTCACAGGCTGCGAGATCCACCTCGGAATCGATCCGATTCGAATGACCCAACACAACGAAATGACTTTCCGGTTCCCAGATTCTTAGGAGACCATCCGGTGCGCGTCGAGCTTCGAATAGTTCAACCAACGCCTCGTCGCAGGCGAGATTGCTTGCTGGATCAGGCAGAGTAAGTTCGATATATTGCATCGGGTTAGTTGATTTCGGTGACTTTTTGTTGTCTGCTAAACCGCTAGGAGACTTCCATGGAGCGAGAAGAAAAAGACGCGGCTCACACTCCCAACCCTGAAACCACCCGCGGCAACGGCAAAGGACTCAGGAGCGATCGAAACAAGTGGGTTGCTTCTCTGGAGTACATACTCGAATATATTCTAAAGAATGAAGAATCGGAACAAGCCGGTCACCTTCTGGACGAGCTTGCGGATCGTTTACGCGAATCAGGACTCAAAGTTCCCGACAGGATCAGCACACCCTATCTCAACACCATCCGGGCAGAGAAAGAGCCGAAGTATCCGGGCAATCGCGAGATCGAAAGGCGGATCAAGAGCTACGTGCGTTGGAACGCCATGGCGATGGTGGTTAAAGCCAATCGACTTCACGCCGACATCGGCGGCCACATTTCGACTTATGCGTCTGCGGCAACTCTCTATGAGGTTGGGCTAAACCATTTCTTCAGAGGAAGCGACGGCGAGAACAATGCGGATATGATCTATTTCCAAGGCCATGCTTCTCCCGGATCGTATTCGCGCGCTTATGTGGAGTGGAGAATCAACGCGCCCAAGCTTCATCACTTCAGACAAGAGCTATCAAACGTCGGGGGTGTTTCATCCTATCCTCATCCGTATCTAATGCCCAGTTTCTGGCAATTTCCATCAGTATCGATGGGGCTCGCGCCGATCATGTCAATTTATCAGGCGCGCTTTAATCGGTATTTAAAAAGCCGGGGCTTATTGAGGGGCGAAGAGCCGCGAGTTTGGTGTTTCCCGGGCGACGGTGAGATGGACGAGCCCGAAGCCTCTGGAGCACTCACAGTGGCGTCTCGCGAAAATCTAGATAACCTAATCTGGGTTGTGAATTGCAATCTGCAAAGGCTGGACGGTCCTGTGCGCGGCAACGGGAAAATCATTCAAGAGCTAGAATCGCTTTTTCGGGGCGCGGGCTGGAACGTGATCAAAGTCATTTGGGGGTCAAATTGGGACCCGCTGCTTGAAGCGGATAACGATGGATTGCTGCTCAAAAGAATGGAGGAGGCGGTAGACGGAGATTATCAGAAATATTCGGTAGAGCCGGGCAGCTATACTCGCAAACACTTCTTCGGCAAGTATCCCGAGCTTCTGGAGAGAGTAAACCACCTCACCGACGATCAAATACGCAAATTGCTGCGGGGCGGTCATGATCCGGCAAAGGTTTATGCAGCCTATAAGGCCGCGGTCGAACACAAAGGCGCGCCGACCGTCATCTTGGCCAAAACTGTCAAGGGCTACGGCTTGGGGGAGGCAGGAGAAGGTCGCAACATTACTCATCAGCAGAAGAAGCTCAATGAACGCGAGCTGCGCGAGTTTCGCACACGTTTCGACATTCCGCTGCCGGATGAGGAAGTTGTCGAAACGCCTTTTTACCGTCCACCGCTGGATAGTCCTGAAACCCAATACCTACTGGAACGAAGAAAACAATTGCGCGGCTTTGTCCCGGAACGAAAAGTCAGCGCCACAGCACTTAAAGTGCCGGATGCGGGCGAGTACGGAGAATTCCTCAAGGGTTCAGCAGAACACGCAATGTCGACAACAATGGCGACGGTTAGGATTCTGACAAAACTCCTGCGCGATCAAGAGATTGGCAAGCGGATTGTGCCGATCATTCCGGATGAAGCTAGAACCTTCGGCATGGACTCTCTGTTTCGCCAGATCGGGATCTATTCATCGAAGGGTCAACTCTACGAACCGGTCGATCGGGAAACTCTGCTCTATTATAACGAAGCGAAAGAGGGGCAGATCCTTGAAGAAGGCATTACCGAAGCGGGCGCTATGTCCTCGTTTATTGCCGCCGGAACTTCGTACGCCAATCTTGGGACCAACATGATCCCCTTCTATTTCTATTACTCGATGTTCGGGTTCCAACGGATCGGAGATTTGATTTGGGCAGCGGCCGACAGTAAAAGCAAAGGGTTTCTGTTAGGCGCCACCGCGGGCCGCACCACACTAAACGGCGAGGGCCTGCAACATCAAGACGGTCACAGCCATCTCTTGGCCAGCACTGTGCCGACACTTCTCACCTATGATGCGGCGTTTGCTTACGAAATAGCGGTGATCATTCGCGACGGCTTGAAACGGATGTATGCCGACGGCGAAGAATACTTTTACTATCTGACCCTTTACAATGAGAGTTATCCAATGCCCGGGATGCCTGAGGGGATAGAAGACGGGATTATCAAGGGCCTCTACCGTTTCAAATCAGCTCCTAGAGGGAAGGCGCACAAGGCGCATCTATTCGGCAGCGGACCGCTACTTCGCGAAGCCTTGCGCGCTCAGGAAATGCTCGCGGAACAATTTGACGTTTCAGCAGACGTGTGGAGCGCTACCAGTTACAAGCTACTCCGAGGCGACGCGCTTCGCACCAAGCGATGGAATATGCTTCATCCAACCGCGACGCCCAAGAAGTCGTATTTGGAGTCCCTGCTACAGAACGAAGAGGGTGTTTTTATCGCGGTATCCGATTACATGAAAATGGTACCCGATCAGATAGCGCCGTGGGTGCCGGGCGGGCTGACGACACTCGGCACCGATGGCTTCGGACGCAGCGATACCAGGGCCAATTTGAGGCGATTTTTCGAAGTCGACGCTGAGCTTACCACTGTGGCTACCCTCTATGCTCTCTACCAAAAGGGCTTACTGCCGGCCCAGACGGTCGAGTCCGCCTTAAAAAAACTCGGAATAGATCCTGAAAAATCATTTCCGTTTTACCTATAAGCCCGAACAGCCTACAAAGTGATATGGACGTTAAACTCCCGCAACTCGCTGAGGGTGTGGAATCCGGAACAGTAGTTAACATTCTTGTCTCCGAAGGCCAGGAGATCAACAAGGATCAGGCTTTCATGGAGTTGGAGACTCAGAAAGCGGTCGGCTCGATACCCTCTCCCAGCAGCGGTACGGTTACCAAAGTTCACGTCAAAGAAGGGATGGAGGTCTCGGTTGGACAGGTCCTGATTTCCATTGAAAGTGGTTCCAAGACAGCGGTAAGTGAAGCGACGAATTCAGCGCCGAGTTCGTCCGCCAACCGCGCGCAACCTAACGTCGCCCCGGCTCCAACGAGTCGAACAGCTGCCGAACCCGAGGCCGGGCAGAAAACCGCCGAGACTTTTCGTTACCAGTCGAGTGCCGGAATGGCGCCGCCGGCGCCCCCCTCTGTGCGGAAGATTGCCCAAGAGCTTGGCATTGACCTGACAAGAGTTCGCGGCAGTGAAGCCGGCGGAAGGATCCGCATGGCCGATGTGCGAGCATACATACAGCAATTGCAGGAGCTCCAGCAGCCCCAGGGATCCGGCCAAAGCGCTCCCGCCGCTCCCAGGGAGGTTATCGATTTTTCCAAGTGGGGTCCGGTTCGTCGAGAGAAGTTATCTCCCTTACGACGAACTGTCAGCCGCCGCATGTTGGAGTCCTGGACAACTATTCCGAAAATAAATCAATTCGACGAGGCAGATATTACTGCAATCCTTTCGCTTCGCAAGAAACACAACTCAGCTTACGAAGAAAGTGGTGCCCGTCTGACTTTGACTTCCTTCATTCTCTTGGTACTGGCGCGAGCTTTGAAAAAACATCCTATGGCGAACGCGAGTCTCGACGAAACAACCGGAGAACTGATATTGAAAGATTATTGTCATATCGGCATCGCTGTGGACACCGATGCCGGATTGATTGTCCCGGTTCTGCGGGATGTGGACAAAAAAAACTTGCTGCAACTATCGCGTGAACTTCAGGATTTAACCCAAAAAACCCGTGAGCGAAAGATCGGGCTCGAGGAACTGCAAGGCGGCACCATTACCATTTCCAATCAGGGGAGTATCGGCGGAAGCCACTTCACACCGATTATCTATGCGCCCCAGGTGGCAATCCTCGGTGTCGGCCAGGGACAGAATAAGCCGGTTGTCGTCGATGGAAAGATAGCGGTGAGAAACATGCTGCCGTTGTGCTTGGCCTATGATCATCGCGTTCTCGATGGCGCCAATGCGGTGCGTTTTTTGAAAGACGTCATCATGGAACTGCAATCGTTCGACGAAGCGGACGTAATAGTAAATAAATGAACTATGGAACCGATCAGCACTGAAATCGTAATTGTCGGCGCCGGGCCTGGCGGTTATACGGCAGCCTTCTATGCGGCAGACAACGGTAAAAAAGTGACCTTAGTCGAACAAAGCCCACGGCTCGGCGGCATTTGTCTAAACGTCGGATGCATTCCGTCAAAGGCACTTTTACATGCCACCGAAATCCTGCGGGAAGCCAAAGAGTCAGCCGCTCGCGGTATCGAATTCGGGACTGCGCAGATCAATCTGGATCAACTGCGCAGTTGGAAGAATTCGATTTTGGAGAAGTTAGGGCAAGGAATAAAGGGACTCGCTCAAAAACGCGGCGTTCAAATGATCCACGGCAGGGGGCATTTCGAGGATTCACAAACACTAAGAGTTGAAACATCCGAAGGGCAGAAATTTATTCGTTACGAGAAGGCTATCATCGCTGTCGGCTCGAAGCCGGCCATGCCTTCTGCATTCGATTTGGGCAATAAGCGCATCATGACATCGACTGAGGCTTTGGAGATTGAAGATGTTCCACGCGATCTGCTGGTTGTCGGGGGCGGCTACATCGGCATGGAACTAGGAACAGTTTATGCCGCGCTTGGCAGCAATGTTGTCGTGCTTGAGGCCCTATCCTCTATTCTGACCGGCGTCGATCCCGATCTGGTTCGCCCGGTGACTCGAATTGCCCAGAAGGCGTTCAAAGAAATCCGCGTCGACACCAAGGTCTTGAAGATGGCCACCGCAGGCAAACAAATCAAAGTGACGACGCAAAAGGATAAGGAACAGCGCGAAGAGCTTTATGATCGCGTCTTGGTGAGCGTCGGCCGAGCGCCCAACTATAGTGATCTTGGACTTGAGAACACACGAGTCACCAAAAACGACAAAGGGTTCATTCAGTGTAATCCGCAACAACAAACCGATGATCCAAACATCTACGCTATCGGCGATGTCAATGGCGGCGCGTTACTGGCACACCGCGCGTCCAAAGAGGCCAAGATTGCGGTTGAGTCAATACTGGGACATGCGAGCGCGTTCGATGATGTCATCATTCCAGCCGTGGTCTATACTAATCCTGAAGTTGCTTGGTGCGGGTTGACAGAGAGCGAAGCTAAAGACAGGGGCATCGAGGTGAACGTGGCGAAATTTTCGTGGGGAGCGTCGGGGAGAGCACTCACTCTTGATCGTCCCGATGGTCTCACCAAGCTGCTGGTCGAGCCGGAAACGGAAAGAATTCTCGGAGTCGGGATTGTTGGAGTCGGAGCCGGTGAGTTGATAAGCGAAGGTGTTTTGGCAGTTGAAATGGGCGCAACAGCCAGGGATATCGCTGATTCGGTCCATCCGCACCCCACCCTTTCGGAGACCTTGATGGAGGCGGCGGAAGGCTTCTATGGCACGGCCACGCACGCCATTTCGCGCCGGGATTGATTCAGCCGCCTCTTGTTTGGACGTCGCGGAAAGCGCATCAATTATGCCTGGTCGGGTACCCCGACTATTTCTGATAGACGGCAGTTCTTATATTTATCGAGCGTTTTTCGCCTTACCACCGGCGGTTAACTCCGCAGGTTTTCCCACCAACGCCACGTACGGATTCATAAGCTTTATGATGAAGCTCCTCAAGCGTCATCAACCTGAATATCTCGCAGTGGCTCTCGACGCCGGCCGCCAAACTTTTCGCAACCAGATGTTCGTCGAATATAAGAGCAATCGGCGCCAAGCTCCGCCGGATCTGGTTCTGCAACTTCCATACATTCGCAGAGTCCTCGATGCCATGAACGTCGTCGTTCTTGAACTTCAGGATTATGAGGCTGACGATCTCATCGGAACCCTGTGCGCAACACTGTGTGATGAAGACTGTGCCTTGATTGTGGTCTCCAGCGATAAAGATTTGATGCAGCTGGTCACCGATAGAGTCTCACTATTTGATAGCGTCAAGGAGCGCTGGATCGGCACACGCGAGGTGAAGGCGAGATTCGGCGTAGAGCCCGAGAGGGTTCCCGAAATTTTGGGATTGATGGGTGATGTTGTCGACAATATTCCCGGTGTGAAAGGTGTTGGACAAAAAACCGCGATCGCTCTGATGCAGCGATTTCGTGATCTGGAAGATCTATACGGTAATCTCGAGCAATTGCAACAAAGCAATATTCGTGGCGTGGCGCGTCTGCGAGAAGCTCTTCAAAAAAGCAAGGAGACGGCTTTCCTCAGCCGGGGTCTGGCCACCATCAAGAAGAACGTGCCTATGCAGATCGATCTGCAAGAGCTGCGATTCAAAGGCCCCAGTCGGGATAAACTGAGATCGCTGTTTGAAGAGCTGGAATTCAACAATCTTGTCAAGCTTCTCGATCATGGTCATGAATTTACACGCGCCATCGGACTCGTCACGCTGCCGCAAAAACCTCCTCTGGAACAAACCCTCTCTGTGCAGCTGCCGTTATTCTCTTGGAAATAAATTGCGTACTGTGGCAGATTGAGTTCCATCTTTGGAGGTCAAAACATGAGAGCGAGGTAAATTTTGATTAATCCCGAACGACTTAAAAATCTCCTGATTGAATTGATCAAGATCGACAGCCTGTCGCGCAAGGAATACGATGTCGCGATGCGCCTCAAGCGCGAGATGGAGGATTTGGGGGCGCGGGTTTCGATCGACGATGCCGGCGAGAGAGTCGGCGGGAATGTCGGCAACGTCATCGCGCACTTCACGGGCACGGCGCCAGAAGCAATGCCTATCTTACTCTCGGCTCACATGGACACGGTCGTGCCGGGAGAAGGCATCGTTCCGATTCTCGATGGGGATATTCTGCGAACCGATGGTCGCACGGTTCTAGGCGGAGATGACAAGAGCGGCGTCGCGATCATCTGTGAGGTGCTACGGGTAGTCAAAGAAAATCGCTTTCCCTGCAGCGACGTGGATGTGGTTTTCACGATCTGTGAGGAAGCCGGGCTAATCGGCGCCAAATGGTTGGATGTGAACCGGCTTCGCGCCCGTACCGGACTGGTACTCGACAGCGACTCGGTAGGTTTTTTATTTACCAAGGCCCCTGCCGCCAATCGTATGGAATTCCGAGTCCACGGCCTTGAAGCACATGCTGGTGTCTGTCCGGAGAAAGGCGTCAACGCGATCAAAGTTGCTGCTGACGGTGTCGCACGGATGTCCTTGGGGCGCATTGATCATGAAACCACCGCGAACATTGGCGTCATTGAGGGAGGCATGGCCGTCAACATCGTGCCGAACTCAGTCATTTTAAAGGGGGAGGCGCGTAGTCACAGCGAAGAGAAATTGGAACGACAAACAGAACAGATGCTACGCTGCCTCCAAGACGCTGCGGCCCGTCACACATTGGAAGTGGGTGGAGCACAATTCACCGCCACTGTGGACGCCAAAATCGAGCGAGATTATGACCGCATGGATGTTTCGGACGGAGCTGCGATCGTACAGCTTGTGCGTGCCGCGGCCAAGAATTTGCGGGTAGACGTAAAAACTCTCGCCACCGGTGGCGGGTGTGACGCCAATATACTCAATCAAAAAGGCTTGGAGGTCGCAAATCTATCTACCGGTATGCGCGAGATCCACACGGTGAAAGAATGGCTCGATCTCAAGGATCTTAATCTGTCAGCTCAGATTGTACTGGAAGTGGTTCGACTTAACGCTGACAACCCGTAAAACGGATGCGCAACCCGGCACGACCCAGTGAGTTTCAGCTCTAAAGCTTGCGCTATGCACGCCGATGCAATTGGACTCCTGCTTCAGCAGGAACGCGGACAGTTCTTGGATTTCCTGAGCGCCTACGAACATCGGCGCGGCGGACCGCAAAAGAAGAGGGAAGAAGAGCTCGGTCGAGAAGTTGCGCGTATTCTCTCCGGGATGGCAAACGCCGACGGCGGAACCCTGCTGGTGGGTGTCGAGGCCGATAAAACCATAACCGGAATCCCATACGACGCTAAAGAGCTCGTCGCATTGCTGCAGGCGCCACAAAGTCTACTGCGCCCGGCTCTCAGGCCGGCATCAGAAACAGTTTGGGTAGGCAATCTACAGCTCCTAAAGTTGGAGGTCGGTTCCAGCCTTGAAATCTATAGGATCGCCGGAGGCCGATCGTACTACCGACTAGCGGCGGAAACCGCGGCGTTGCCATCGGAACAGATTCATTCGCTAAAAGAAGCCAAGAAGACGGTGTTTTACGAGCGACAGCAGGCGCTCAATGCGACTTGGCAGGATCTCGATTTGGACCTTATCCAGGAGTTTCTTCATAAAATCCAGGATCCACGGCAACCCGAGAGCGTCCTCGCTCAGTCCTATCATTTGCTTGACAATTCTCGCGCGCTTCCCGCTCCAAATATGGCGGCATTGCTGCTGTTCGCTAAAGACCCCAGCCGCTGGCACCCGAGATGCGGCATTGACTTCGTCAAGTATGAAGGCCCCGAGCGGCAGTATGGCGCGGCATTGAACGTCGTCAAGCGATTACGTTTCGACGGGCCGCTGGCCCGCCTAATCGATGAAGCGGTTGGGAGGATTAAGGAGCACATTCGCGAGCGAACCATATTACATGATCTTTTCTTTCGCGAGCGTCTAGAGTATCCGACCTTCGCATGGCAGGAAGCCGTTGTGAACGCCGTCGCTCACCGGGACTATGCCCTGAGCGGCGCTTCCATCGAGGTTTGGATGTTTGACGATCACATAACTGTGCGAAGCCCCGGTCCTCCGCCCCTTCCTGTAAGCCTCGAACAAATACGCCAGCACAAGAGCATTCACTTCTCCCGCAACCCGCTCATCGTCCGCGTCTTAGCTGATATGGGTTATCTGCGTGAGATGGGCGAAGGAGTGCCGAGAATGTTTCAGGAGATGGAAACCTACGGGCTAAATCCGCCGGAATTTTCCACCAATGGGTTTATCTTCACGGTTACGCTTAGAAATGCGCCGGTCTACGACGACGACACCTTGCGCTGGCTAAATCAATTCGCCGCGTCGTCGGTCAACTTGCGACAGCGTCGCCTGCTCGCTTACGCCTATTGTCATGGCAAAACTTTCTCGACCACCGACTATGAGAGAATTGCGGAAGTCGATCGGGACACTGCCTATCGAGATATCCGTCTGATGGTCAAAAGCGGCATCGTAGCGCCTGTTAAACCGAAAAGCAGAAGCTATCGAATCATTGAACGCCTCTAAGAACTGGCATGGAATATTCGGATCTAATGAAATTAGCCGGCGGCCATGTCGAAGCCCGAATAGTCCAGACGGCGGTGGAGCTGGAGATTTTCGACATCGTGGGAAGCCATGCCTTGGAAGCGGCGAGCATTGCCGCCTCACTAGATCTAGAACCTCGCGCTACCGAGTTGATGCTCAATGCTTTGACAGCTCTAGGTTTATTGCGCAAAGGCGAAGACCGATTTTCACTCACGGATTTATCGGCAAGGTATCTTAAACGAGGTGCTCCCGGCTATCTCGGCGGCATGATTCGTTTCGAAGCCTCCCTATGGCATTGTTGGGCATCGTTGACCGAGGCTATCCGCAATGGCCGACCTGTTCGCCCGGCGGATATGTATCAAGAGAATCCGACGGAGACCGCGATTTTCATCGATGCTATGGATTCCCTGGTCAAGGCGCGCGGCGATGCGGAGATCATGGCCGAAGCCTTCGACTGGGACAATGCTCACGAGCTTCTCGATGTCGGTTCGGGACCAGCCACCTATCCGATCTCGCTTTGTCAGAGATTTTCGAATCTGCGCGCGACCATTTTCGACTTGCCGGCGACTCTCGCACTCACTGAATGTTACGTCCGGGAGGCCGGTCTAAGCAGTCGAATCCGTCTGATCAGCGGTGATTACCGTGTTGACGAAATTCCCGGCAGCTACGATGTGATTTTTCTTTCCAATATCATTCACAGCGAAAGCTTTGAAGTAAACCAACGGCTCATGGTCGATCTTAGCTCGGTGCTAAAACCCGGCGGCAGCATTATCGTCAAGGATCATATTCTAGATAGCACACGCGCCAACCCCCCAGTCGGCGCCCTTTTTAGTTTGCTGATGCTGCTAACCACCGTAGCAGGACGTTGCTACGCAGCGGACGAAGTGACGGCTTGGATGTTGGCAGCGGGTCTGACGCACATCAGGCAGATAGACTTGCCCGCGCCGCTGAACTCGTCTCTGATAATTGCCAGTAAGGAGGCAGGCGTTAAGAATTCGTGCTAGAATGTGATTGGAAGGGAGTGATGCTATCAACGAACTTGATAACGAGGCCAAAAAACAGGCTATCATAGATAATCTTCGCCCGATTTGTCTGTGCAATAAAATACGTAAAGGCATCGTGGTGAAAGCCATTCAAGCCGGTGCAAAGACCTTCGAGATGGTTAGTAAGCGTACCGGTATCGGAACGGGCCCCTGCGGGGCGAAGCGTTGCGGCGCCGCGGTTCGTGGCATGCTGGGAGAACCGGTAACAACCTGCAGGGACTGTGGCTGGTCAATCTTACTCGGACCATCGCCGCTCGTCTGTCCTAGATGCGAAACCGTTCAGAACGAGGAATAGCCGAGTCACCATCGATCTTTGCCCATTGCCCAACGGTCCAGGCTGTTCAGGTATTCACGAAATAACACCAGCCGCATAGCCACTGCCCGGCGCGCTCCTTCCTGACGCTCTCCAGTGATCGCGTAACGCTGCAGAATTTCCTGTGGGATGCTACCGTGCCCTTCTTCATCCTGGGCAATTTTTCGATAGGGTTGTTTGATCCAGTCGGGAACTGTAGAAGCTTGTAAACTCTTCTGGGTCAGGTAAGTTGCCACGGCTTCCCCGGCCAGTGAAAATCCAGCCATACGTTGACATGTGTCGGTGAGTCCCTCGATCGCATTAAACATCGCCGTCTGAGCAGGCAACGGTTGATAATCAAAGGGCTCGAAACCGAGATCGGTGATCCGACTTGACAGCAGTTCCGCGTGCTCCATTTCCTCATGCGCCGATTCGGCCATTATGGCTTTGACTTCAAGCTCGGGAGTTGTCTTGAGCCACGTTCCAAACAGTTCGGCCGCGCGCACTTCGTTATGCAGGCGGCTCTTCATCACCCGAATGCGTTCTTCGTCGCTCGTGAGCGGAATGTAGCTGTAGGCTGGCGGCTGCGTCTCCAGAGTTCGGCAGAAATCATCCACCATCACCAGCAATTCCGCGACGAAATCTTTGCCCGTCATCACTTTACCTGTCATCGTGGTTTTCTTAGCTACCTAAGGGCCTCACATGAGTCAATCGCGTAAACCTCGTAATCACATTAACACGCTGAGCCCTGACTTGGTTGCGAATGTTCTTCGGCAACTGTGAGGGGTAGAAATACACTAAAGACACTTCCCGAACCGAGTTCGCTCTTCACACTGATCTTACCGCCGAGCGCTGCAGCAAGCTTGCTGCATAGGCTCAAGCCCACTCCAGTGCCGCCGAAACGGCGGCTCGATGATCCGTCCAACTGGCGAAATCCTTCGAAGATGATGTCCTGATCGTTCTTATCTATACCGATTCCGGTATCTGACACAGCGATTTCCAACAATCGGCCGCTTTGAACGTAGATAGTTGCGATCCGAACTTCAACCGCTCCCTTTTCAGTAAACTTAAGCGCGTTGGTTAACAGCTGAAGCAGTATCTGCTGAAGTTTTCTCGGATCGCTGTTGATGGTCTCGATGGCGTCTTCGATGTTGATTCTAAATTGAATGGGGCGGCCGCGGATAAGTCTCTGTGTCACAAGCTCCAGCCCGCCCACTAGATCTTTTACATTGATGTGCTCGAAACTGTTCGGCTCGGCATCGGCCTCCATTCGGGAGAAGTTCAGTAGGCCATCCATCATATTCGATAGATCTTGTCCATTGCTCAACATTGTCTTCAGGATATCGCGTGTTTCAACTGGAAGTTCGCGGTTGAGGAGGATCTCGCTAAAACCTATCAGGGTACTGACCGGCGTGCGTAGTTCATGACAGATGTTAGCGACAAAATCCTTCTTAATGCGATCATTGTCGATCAACTTCCGTTTGGCGCGCTCCGCCTCATCATAAAGCCGGTGGTACTCGTCTTTGGCTTTTTCCGACTGTTCATACCTTATGCCGTTTTCCAATGAGAGGGCCAACTGCTCAGTCAGAGTGCCCAATAGGCTCAAGTCATCCCCGCGATAGTCCCTCCCCCCTCTTTTCACCGAATAAGAAACTAAGCCGCGCACCTCCTGTTCAAAGACAATCGGTATCATAAGTTCAGAACCGAGAGGCTCGAACATAGCCAACCACTCTTTGCGCTCCGGTTCAAAGACCGGATTTGCCAGGACTTCGCCGCGGGACAACCCTCTAAACCCCGCTACGTGCTCAGCTCTCCACAAAACGCGTGCGCAATCAAGAATCGGGATAAAATTTACTTCCATTCCATCGGTTGCAGCGGTTAAAGCATTTTTCGTGGCAGGGGAACGGTAAATCAAGACGGCCTTCTCGATGCCCAGTGTTGAGGTAACCCGCTCTAAAAATCCGTTCGCGAGTATCCGAGCAGTTGTAAGTGACCGGAGAAATAAACTGATGTCGCGATGTGCCTTTACCGGATCATACTCCTGTCGGTAAATATAACGATCGACAAGCGCTTCGATGCCGCGTAGCACCGGATTGAAGATCAGAACCACCAGTATCGAGAAAAACAGCGGCGTCAGCGGATCCTTGTCGTAGATTCCGACCGACGGTCCAACGAGGAAAAAGATAGCCGCATAAAGCGCCAAGAGGAACACCATCAATGATAGTCGGGTGAGTCCTGCCTTGAGCGTGTTACCCAGATCGAACAAGCTGTATTTTAAAAGCGCATAAGCGACCGATAGGGGAAAAAATACCGTTGAGATCATTGCCAGGTTATAAGGTATCGCCCATTGGAACGTGCTGGTTAACACAGTAGCGATGGTAGGCAGTAGAAAACCAAGAACCGCGCCGACGAACATTACCCGCAAACGCGAGCGCTCCAGAGCCGTAGCGGTCTTCCTCAACGCCGAGCCGACAATCGTCAGGAAGGCTAAAGCTCCGATACAGGTATAAATATAATTAATGCGAAATATGTCGATCCATAGTTCGGGCGGTCCATGGAAGGTGAGACTGTTCAACGCGCCGAGTGCCACGGCCGTTCCATAGATGAATACCAGGAGAACGGGATTTTTGTATCGTACAGGCCGTCCTTGCTTCAGGAGTAGGGCTAAATGTATGCCCGCGCTCGGCGTGAGAATCATGCCAAATAGGCGCATCTCCTTCGGAACAAACCCATCCGTCATGAAATCGAAGGTGCTTTCAAACCAAACGAACACGGCGATCACCATGAAGGACAGTGGCAAAGCTGCCGGCGAGTTTGCTCGAAAACAATAAGGCGCCACACCGATTAACAAGAATGCCAATCCGGTGAAGACGTAAACCCCAAAACTTAAAAACCAGTCTTGCCAGGTGAACATCATGTTGGGAATGGTTAATTCGACAGTGTGTGAACGCCGACCGATTGTATAAGTCAAAGCGGTGCCTACCGGAAGGTTGCGCACGCGCTCGTAGAGCTCGGCGCGCCCGCCTATCGGGCTGTCATCGATCTTGATGATGAGATCCAGAGATCGAAGCCCTGAAACACCGCCGGTCCAATGGGGCAAAGAGTACGGCCCGACGGTTAGATTTTCATGCAAGAAGAACCCGGGAAACGGTTTGTGAATCCACTGGAGAGAGGAAAGCACTGTTCCGCTTACTATGAGAAATGCGAAAACCGCAAAGATAACCAGCAGCCCTCGCCGGTGCCAACCTTGATGACGCATCTCGTCCTCCCCGTGAAGTATGCCTTGGAGCGCCTGGCATTTATCAATAGCGCTCGGGGCATGTCAAGGTGGCGACTGTTCTGCGCCGGCGATTCATTAGTGGTGAGTTTCGACTGCGAGTGGCGTTGCGTCACTTAGCGACCGGGACGGGTCAAAGTCTGGTAACGGTTTCGCTGGGCAGGATGAGTCGTGTTTGCCGGCCGAGAAGCTCTAGTAACACGGCAACCCGCTCGCTGCCCTTCATCTTCTTCTCAAAGATCGCCTGAAGACCGGCAAAAGGTCCTTCGTTGATGCTGACCGAGTCGCCGGCGGCCAGGGACACCGGATTGACGGCTGCGATGCCATCCGGGCAGCGCTCCTTTAATGCGACAATGATATCGTTGGGAATCTCGGTTATTTCGTTGCCAAATCTTAGGAAATCTTTCACGCCGGGCGAGTAACGCGCGGTCTTTCCCGATACGACTACATCCAAGCGGCAAAATAAATAACCTGGAAACAACGGCACCAGCACCCAATGATATTTGCTGCCGATGCGCCGGCGATCGCGCAGCCAAGGCAGAAACATTTCAAACTTCAAATCCGTCAGCCTCTTGGCTACCTCTTTTTCCTTGTTCCCTTTAGTCTGAATTGCATACCAACGAAGGCCGGGTTGAATCATCAATTGTTCAGGTTTCATACCAGTCGTCTTTTTCATGCCAGCGTAAAGCTAGCAGATCGCGCGTTGGATGATAACAGATCGCGTTGAAGGTCGACTATGCGCGCAGCATTCCCATTATAACCTTGACATTGCGGGCAAACGGCGCTTCAATGTTGAGTGTAAGCAGCGGGTAAGAATGAAGAAACTGCTCTTTGGCCTCGTCTAAGTTAAAGAGCATGGGCTGAGAAGACCAGCACGTTGGGTTAACGGAGGTCGATTGCAAGCCATTAACTTTTCCCGGTTCTCGCTTTACAGCCCTCAGCGCAATACCGCACACGTATTTCCAGCTTTCGGCCTAACGTGAAGCACGTCTGGGAAAAATCGTTTCTGCTCTCTGCGCCTATCCTACAGCCTGGCTACAGGTCTTTTTCATCCATCGTCAATTTTGGCCGCTTATCTCTACCAACATCGTCGCTAAATCCGCGCGATAAACTTTTCTCCAGAAAGGGGAGCTTCTGGCATGGACCATAACAAAGAATTCCAAGCACTCATTCAAAAGGATAGAGATCTGCACCAAAGCCAATCATGGCGCGGAAATCTGCTCGGATATCTCGATAAAGTCAAAGAGGATCCGAGCGTGGCTAGGCTGGCTCATGCGCGACTGTATGACGTACTCATAAAAGCCGGAGTCAGAGATATCAACGTAGACGACGATCCACACGGCAAACGCATTTACAAAGACGAATCGATAAAAGTTTACGACTTCTTCGCCGACGAGTTCTTCGGCATCGAAAAGACCATTTCGCAAATTGTTCGGTATTTCCACGCGGCTTCGCTCAAGGGCGAAGAAAGCCGCCAAGTCCTCTACCTCATGGGACCGGTGGGTTCGGGTAAGAGCTCGCTGGTCGAAAAACTTCATCGGGGTCTCGAAGAAAGCCCGCCCTTTTACGCTATCGAAGGTTGCCCGATGTTCGAAGAGCCTCTTCATTTGATTCCCCGCCACCTGCGCAAAGAGTTTGAAAAGATGCTGGGAGTGCACATTGAAGGCGATCTCTGCCCAGTCTGCCGGTTCAAGCTACAACACGAGTACGCCGGAAAGTACGAAGAGTTTCCGGTTTCCACTATCGAGTTTTCCAAGCGCTCGCGTGTCGGTATCGGCGTTGTCCCGCCGGTGGATCCGAACAATCAGGATACTTCGGTGCTCATCGGCAGCGAGGATATCTCCAAGCTGGATCTTTATTCTGAAGGAGACCCGCGCGTTCTTGAGCTAAATGGTGCTTTGAACGTCGGCAACCGAGGAATGGTCGAGTTCATAGAAGTGTTCAAGAACGAGATCGAATATCTCCACTGCATGATCACCGCGACTCAGGAGAAAGTTGTGCCGGCTCCCGGACGGCATGGATTGGTTTACGTCGACACGGTTATCATCGCTCATTCCAACGAGGCCGAATGGCAGAAGTTCAAGGCCGACCACACCAATGAAGCGATTCTCGATCGTATCGTGGTTATCCGGGTGCCTTATAATTTGCGGCTCTCAGAGGAAGTGAAGATCTACCAAAAAATCATCCGCCACTCGGATTTTCGCGCTCATGTCGCCCCTCACACCCTGGAGATGGCCTCGATGTTTGCTATCCTTTCGCGTCTAGAGCCGACCAACAAATGCGATCTGATGACGAAGTTGCGCCTCTACAATGGTGAAGAGGTCGTCGAAAAAGGCCGAAGCAAAAAGGTCGACGTTCAGGAGCTCAAAGAAGGCGTCAAGCGAGAAGGTCTGTCCGGCATCTCGACGCGATTCATCATGAAAGCTTTGGACAACGCCTTATCGGATAACACTACCGGAAACTGCATCAATCCAATCAACGTGCGCGAGGCATTGATCAATATGGTGAAGGAAGCCGATCTTCCCGACGATACCAGGAAGCAGTACCTCGAATTGTTGCAGGATGCGCTGCACAAGGAATATCTGGAGATCTTAGAGAAAGAGATTACCCGCGCCTTCGTATACTCCTATCAGGAACAAGCTGAAGCGCTTTTCCAGAACTATCTGGATCATGCTGAAGCCTATGTCAACAAAAGCAAGGTCAAAGACCGAAACACCAAGGAAGAGCTCTCGCCTGACGAGAGCTTTATGAAGTCTATAGAGGAACAGATCGCGATCATCGGCTCTGCCGCCGACGGTTTCCGTCAAGAAGTCATCGCTTATCTTTGGGCGGCAAACCGACGCGGCGAAAAAATCGATTACAGAAGCTATGAACCATTAAAGGAGGCTATCGAGAAAAAGCTCATCACCTCGGTGCGAGATCTCAGCCGCGTTATTACGAAATCACGGATGCGTGACGAGGAACAATCTGAAAAGTATAACGTTATGGTCAAGAATCTGCTCGAGAACGGCTACTGCCCGAGTTGCGTCGACGTCATTCTCAAGTACGCCGCCAACAATCTTTGGAAGGACTGAGATCATGACGGTCACGCGGGACCCACAAAGCCGGCATTGTTCGGATCGCCGAGACCATCTTCCGTCCGTACAACTCGTCCTCGGGGCAGCGTAGTGATCGCAGCGCAGGGGATCGGCTGCGGCACCGGCAGAAGGTCCGGGAGGCTATCAGAAATAATATCGCCGATATCATTGCCGAAGAATCCATCATCGGCAAAGACAATAATCGCATTATCAAAGTCCCGATTCGCGGAGTTAAGGAATACCGGTTTGTCTATGGTGATAACGCGCCCGGAGTCGGCCAAGGAGGTGACCAAGAACCGCAGCCTGGACAAGTTGTCGGTCAGGGGGAAAAAGGAAAGCAACCTGGGCAGCCTGGAGATCAGCCGGGCGTCGATTACTATGAAACCGATGTTCGCCTCGATGAGCTTATCGAATTGATGTTTGAGGATCTGGAGCTGCCGGACCTGGAGCGCAAACGGCTACGGCAAATCGAAGTTGAGAAGCAGTTTCGTCAAAAAGGATACCGGCGCAAAGGCGTTCGCGTGCGTTTGGATAAAAAACGGACGGCTCGATCGCGTTTGAAACGTAAGAAGGCCTCTCAGCGTAGAGATCTCATAGGGGCACGTAGCCGATTTCCTTTCCATAAAGACGATTTGCGTTACCACCATTCAGTGAGCGACTTGCGACGCGAGTCTAATGCCGTTGTTTTGTGCATCATGGATACCTCCGGTTCCATGGATACAATGAAGAAATACCTGGCGCGAAGTTTCTTTTTTATTCTGTATCAGTTCATCAGCACGCGCTATCAAAATGTAGAAATTGTTTTTATTGCCCATCACACGGAGGCGCAGGAAGTTAGCGAGGAAGATTTCTTTCACAAGGGCGAATCCGGCGGTACCTTTATTTCTTCCGGTTACAATAAGGCGCTGGAGATTATCAACGAGCGATTTCATCCCGCGCTGTGGAACGTGTATGTTTTCCATTGTTCAGACGGCGACAATTTTGAATCGGACAATCCGGCCGCCCTCAAGGCAGCCACGGAATTGGCCCGGTCCTCTAATCTGTTCGGCTATGGTGAGATCAAACCGCTGGGAGCGGGCTACTATGGCAGCAGCTTGATTCCCCTATTTTCGCAGTTGGACGAGCCGAACTTCCAAACGCTGCAAATTCATCGGAAGGAGGATATCTGGACATCGTTTAAGACTTTTCTGGCCAAGGACCGCAGTCGGGAGGATGCGGCGTAGCGGTTTAGGTATGTAGCTTCTGTCTATGGATTATACGATCGAAGATCTGGAAGTTTGGAACAGTCGAATCGTTGAGATCGTTCATAAGTTCGGACTCGACCCTTACCCTCAAGAGTTCGAGATCTGTGATCATGAGGACATGCTTACTTATATGGTTTACTCCGGCATGCCCTCTCATTATCCCCATTGGTCTTACGGAAAAAGTTTCGAAAAATTAAAGACACTATACGAGTATGGTGTGAGCGGACTGCCTTATGAAATGGTAATCAACTCCAATCCTTCGATTGCTTATTTGATGCGGGATAACAGCCTGGCTTTGCAGGTCCTCACTATTGCCCACGTATACGGACACAACGATTTTTTCAAGAATAATTTCACGTTCGGCGCCACGCGCGCACAATATACCATTGAAACTTTCAAAAGCCATGCAAATCGAGTGCGGCATTACGTAGAGGATCCGAGTATCGGATTGGAACGAATTGAACGTATTCTCGATGCGGCGCACGCACTGTCACTTCAGTGCCGCCGCAACCTGTCTATTCGCAAGCTATCCGCCGAGGAACAAATAGAAACCAAAGTGCAGGAAGCGCAACCGCCAGCGGATCCATTTGGCGCGATCCATCGGCGGCAAGATTATGTTTCTCCGGATCTCAATAAAGTTCCTTTGTACCCGGAAGAAGATCTTTTGATCTTTATCCGCGACCATAATCCGCATTTGGCTGATTGGGAGAAGGATCTTTTAACCATCGTGCATGAGCAATCTCAGTATTTCATCCCGCAAATCGAAACCAAAATCATGAATGAAGGTTGGGCGAGCTTTTGGCACAAACGAATTCTTGAAACCCTGGAGCTGCCGCAGAACCTGCACCTGGAATTTCTGGTCCGGCATGCGCAGGTGTTACGACCAAGTCCTGGTGGCTTAAATCCGTATCACGTCGGCATGAAGATCTGGGAAAATATCGAAAAACGCTGGGATCACCCCTCTGCCGAGGATGAGAAACAGTACGGCCGACGAAATAAAAGCGGCGCGGAAAAACTTTTCGAGGTGCGAGAAGTCGAGCGTGATGCCTCCTTTATCCGGCGCTATCTAACCGAAGAGCTGGTGCGAGAACTCAATCTTATTCGAGTATCGAACGCGGGGTAATGAACAAGTCGTCAGCCGAGTCGCGGATGATCTTAATTGGCGTCAGATCAAAGAAACTTTGATTCAAAATGTCGGCACCAGCACCATTCCCGTGATCAAAATTGAAGATGCCGATTATAATAAGAACCGGACGCTGTTCCTCAGGCACCATCATGATGGACGAGATCTGCAACTGGAGTATGCCGAGAAAACGCTTCAATATTTAAACCAGCTGTGGGGTCACGAAGTCGCTTTGGAGACGATTCTCGATAACCGCAAGTCGCTGCTGTGCTATTCCGACAATAGACTAGCGATCAAAAACGGCATATAGCCGATTTCAACGAGCTCCGGGCCTGCCGAAATCCGCCCCTAAGTCTAACTACAGGGCCACGAGCTATTTGCCATGACATTTCGCAAACAAATCGCTGCCATTCAAAGTTGCATTACTAATCGGATCGATCGCCAGCCTAATTGGCGATAAAGCAATCGCCGGGATCGTCGGTGACGCGCCGTCTTTCTATTCAAAAAGCCCCGCTCTATGGAATGCGGCATTCGATTATCTGGGCATTAACGGGATCTACCTACCTTTCGATGTCGCTGAGCCTCGCTTAGGTGAGCTAATTGCCACCTTGAAAGGTCTAGATAACTTTCTAGGAATCAATGTCACGGTGCCGCATAAAATTAGAATTATGGATTTTTTAGACGAGATTGAAGCGGGGGCCGATCGGGTTCAAGCGGTCAACACCATCGTCAGAACCTCCTCCGGCAAACTTGTCGGATACAATACCGATGGCGAGGGGTTCATTGAAAGTTTGCTGACCCCGCTGGCGGAGCAGACTGAATCATTCATGCCTTCCCTGGCAAAAACCGATGTCTTGCTCTTGGGTGCAGGCGGTTCGGCACGCGCCGTCGCCTTCGAGCTATCGGATAGGCTGAATGATGGCCAGTTAATAATCGCCAACCGAAGCCTGGATCATGCCATGTCGCCTGGCATCAGAAATCCAAAAAAATGACCGGCGAGTTAAAGCTATCGACGAAACTGAAATCGGTGATTGGGCGCGTCGAGTCGGCTTGATCGTTAACTCCACCACCAAGGGGCAAGGAGGAATTCGTAAGTTGCCGAACGGCAAACTTACCACCTTGGAAGCGTACTCGGCTTTGGCGTCCGCTCATCCGGCATCAATCTCTCAAGCCGATTTCGATGACCCACAAACCCGACAGGATTGGCTGCGCGCAGCGCAGGCCGATATCGATGCGAACAATCAAGCGTCCATGACTTTAGCTCAAACCATACCGCAAAATGTTCGCTTTTACGATTTGATCTATCATCCGGAAGAGACCGTATTTCTGCGTCACGGCAGAGTGAGCGGCCATCTAACCAAAAACGGAAAGTCGATGATCGTATGTCAGGCTGCGATCGCATTGTGCAGGCATGTCTGCAAACAGCACCTGATTGAATCCGGCAAGGACGATGTCGCTACTTATCGAGCGGTTTGCCAGGTGATGTCCGCCAATTGGTAGCAGAAAAGATCGTGACCCAATTACCAAAAGAACGTGCATTGGGCACGGGACGATCCTCCGGAATTTTCAATTCAGGCCGCACCGCTGCCGCTGTCCGACAACTTTCAATAGGCAAGCCGGACCCGGCGCGATGCCAACATAACCAATCCGATTGCCATTAGAATCAGACTGATCCACTGAGCCTCGCTAAGACCGGCCGCCAAGATCGGATTGACGCGCCAAAATTCAATGGTAAACCGCGCAAGGCCCGCCAATACTAAGATAAAGCCACGCTATTGTCCCAGGGGCGAGTCCCTTGTTCTTAATGCTCCAGAAGATTCCGAAGATAACTAGTGATTGTATAAATTCGTAGATAGGCGTGGGATGCACGCGGACGCCGGGTGGATAAGGAACTCCCGTCATCGGATCAACCCAACCAGATGATCGCGTTAATATACGCAACACCCCAAGGCACGTCGGTGATCAAACCCCAGTCGCCGTCTCCGGCGAAGTGGCAACCCAGGCGGCCGACGCCATAGGCGATAGCCAAGGCTGGAGCGGCAATATCCGCGCCGACGAGCCATGGAATTTCATTTTTCCTGACAATCCAAGATACCGCCACGGCGCCACCAAACAATCCGCCGTACCAGGTAAATCCGGCACCGGTAAAAATGTAGCTTGAGGGAGAAGCTAAAAAATTATTCCAGTCACCCAGGATGAACAAAAGCCGGGCGCCGATGAGTCCGCCGATGGCCGCGGAAAAGACCATCGAAGACGCCAGGTCGGGATTGTAACCTCGCCTTTTTAGCTCGGAGTGAACCACCCAAGCGGCCGATAGCGCCGCCAGCGCCATGAAGGCGCCGAAGCTGTAAATCGTTATGGGACCGAATTGGAAGAGAATTGGGTACATGAAAAACGATCATACCGGAGAGACAACGACTATTAAACCTAGGACTTCATCTCGGGGATCCGGCCATAGATAGCGTCCAGAAAAATCGTCGCGCTTTGGGGAACTGAGATTTGCGCCTTCTTAATGCCGAGGACCTCATGCCAGATCTCAACGTCATACTTTCCTGCAGGAATATCCTCGATACTGAATAACCCACTCTCGCCGCTGACCGCGACATACGGGGTTGAAACCACCACGATAGCTGCGCTCATCCAGGTATGGAGCACATCGCAGTCTATTCTGACGACACCCAACCGGTCGAGAATTTTGGAGACCTGCCGCCACCGGGGCAAACCCACATTGAAAAGCGTCTCGTTGCCGAGCCGCGCATGAACCGTATGGAGAATCGGATCACTGTTTTTGAGGAGCAACTCGCTTCCGATGCCGGCGATTTGCACGTGCGGTGTAAATGCGCATTGTTTGTTGTCTAATAAAATCCTGCCAGGATGAGTGTTCACGGTTCGATCGAGGGGGCGAAGAATAACCACGGCGTTGCGGACCCCACCGCGCCGATCCACCAACAATGTTTCGTTAGGCACCGTCAAGCCACAAAAGCTGCGGCTCTTTACCACTTTGAGCGGAGCTGGCGCTTGGTATTTACCTGAAAGCAAAACGGCCCCCCGGAGTTGCCCATTGCTGGAAATCAGCGGCGCCGCATTGAACTCGAAGTTGGCCCACGCGACGGTGGCAATGCCGGCGTTGAACACGATCACAAACAGTTATCAGCATACGCGGAGTCTTGATTGGGTTCATCTTATCTCCCGCACCCGCGCGGACCTATACTCTGGAAGCTCGTGCGCGGGATTTCCACTCGATTCGGCCGCTCTCATATCAAACCGGATCCGTGTTTTGGTTATAGCTGTTGAGACTCGTCCATTTCTCTGTTACCACTGCTCGCAGTGTCTTTTGCTGCCAATCTTTACTAGAACCCGCCTCCGTGGTCGCATAAGCTTTTTAGATTAACAAGGGAACCGTGCGCGCCGTCATTCAAAGGGTCACAAAAGCCCAGGTTACCGTCGGCGAAGACCTCGTCGGGGGGATAACATCGGGCCTGTGCATTTTACTGGGTGTGAGCCGAGATGATGAAGTAGCGGACGCCGACTTCCTGTCAGACAAAATTAAAAATCTTCGCATATTCGAAGACCAAAAAGGCAAAATGAATCTATCTTTAGTGGCTGCCCGCGGCGAGGTACTGGTTGTCTCCCAATTTACGCTTTACGCCACCTATAAAAAGGGCAATCGCCCGTCTTTCACAGATGCGGCGCCCTTGGCTCATGCCGAAAAAATCTACAATCATTTCATAGGGCGGCTGCGGGATGCCGGAATCTCAGTTGCCACCGGCCAGTTCCAAGCCAGAATGAAGGTCTCGCTGGTCAACGATGGGCCGGTTACCTTTGTTTTGGAGAGTTGAACATGCACGTAGTTTTGTTTCAACCCGAGATCCCACCGAATACCGGCAGCATAGCTCGGCTTTGCGCAGCTACGCTGACCCCTCTCCATTTGATCGAACCACTCGGATTTAAAATCGATGACCGTCACCTCAAGCGCGCCGGCCTTGATTACTGGCAGTTCGTCGATCTGCGGGTACACAAATCCTGGGATGAGTTCGTAGCGGCAGCGCCGGTGAAACGGTTGCTCTACTTTTCTAAACGGGCGGTGAGATCCTATACCAGAGCACGCTACAAAGAAGAACACTATCTAGTCTTCGGGCCCGAGACGCGGGGCTTGCCTCAACACTTGCTGGACGCCAACTCGGATTCTTCCTATCGGATACCCATGGCTGGTGAGGGTGTTCGGAGTTTGAATCTCTCCAACGCCGTGTCTATCGTTCTGTATGAAGGATTACGGCAGCTGGGAAAAGTTTAACTTTACGCCGCAAGCTCTTGACCCTAAGAATTAATATGGTTATTTATGGCACCAAATTTCGCACCTTAGGGGGTTTTTGATATGAGGTTTGTGCGTCTACGTGTGCACCCGCGAAGGATACTTGTGCTGCTCTCGTGGTTTCTACTTTGCTCTAGTTCCCTCGAGCCCTCAGTACTCGCCGCCGAAAAGACTGAACAGAAAGACGCGGCCTCCTCAAAAGAGAGCTTCAATCTGATCATCCCGTACAAGGATTTAACCGTCGGACAAGGACAGGAAGTCACGATGGATACAGAGGTTGTGAATCGGACTAAAAATCCGGTCGAGGTCAATCTGTCCCTGGAGTCGATCCCCAAGGGTTGGGAAGCGAACTTCAATTCGAGGTACCCCAGTTACCCGGTTCGCTCGGTCACGGTTCAGGGAGAAAAATCCACAACCATTGAATTCAAGAGCAAAGTTCCTCAAAACACCAAGCCGGGAAATTACGATGTCAAGGTTGTTGCCAAGGACAGCGAGGGAACAACCTCTTACTCCGACATAATCAACTTCCGTGTAACTTCCGCCAAAGTCGCTACTGGCGGGTTAAGACTCACCAGTCAGTATCCGGTTCTGACAGCGCCTTCCGGTCAAACGCTTAAGTTCACGATCGATCTGAAAAACGAAACTAACAAACCGTTGCCGGTGTCACTGACGGCGCAGACACCACCCGGCTGGGCGGTTCGTTTCAAACCACAGTTTGGTGATACACAATATTCGTCAATCCTTTTGAAAGAAAATGGTTCCGAAACCGTTGCTGTTGAGATCGACACGCCCGCCAATGCTGATGCTAAAGAGCAGCCGGTGACGATTGTGGCTCGATCAGGAGCTTTCGAAGCCAGTGCGGATCTGAAGGTAAATCTTAAAGGAACCCAAGACCTTAAAATGGGCTCCTTGGCCGGCACTCTCAACACTTCAGTGACCGCCGGCAATCGAACCCCGGTTGATTTTGTGGTTGCCAATGCCGGTACGGCGCCGATTCGTAACCTTAATTTCATCAGCAAGAAACCCAGCGACAAGTGGACGGTAGAATTCAGACCCGACAAACTCGATGCTTTGAACCCAGGTGAAGTCCGAGAGATAAAAATGGATATCCTGGCGCCGGAGCGAACCATTGCCGGCGACTACTTGATGACCTTGACGGCGAACTCTCCTGAGGTTAACCGCTCCGTGGAGTTTCGGGTGACGGTCTCAACCCCGACTCTCTGGGGCTGGGTGGGGTTTGGAATCGTTGCATTGGTAGTCCTTGGGCTTGTGATCGTGTTTTTTCGTTTGGGACGGCGATGAGCGCAGTTGTCGACACCAAGAATTTGACCAAGCGATACCGCGAAAAGCTTGCCGTCAATTCGCTAACTCTGTCGGTCCAACAGGGAGAAGTTTTCGGCTTCCTGGGTCCTAACGGCGCCGGCAAGACAACCACGATCCTGATGCTGTTGGGACTCACCGAACCAACTTCAGGACAATTATCGGTGTGCGGGTATAACCCCACGCATGAACCTCTGGAGGTTAAAAAGCGAGTCGGATACCTGCCGGAAAATCCAGGGTTCTATGACGACATAAGCGCTAAAGAAAACCTTCTCTATATGGCTCGCCTGAATCGCATTCCGGAAAAGGAAGCGCAACGCCGAACCGCCGAAGTGTTGGAGCAGGTTGGCCTGAGTGAAGATGGCCAACGCTTGGTTCGCGAATTTTCCCGCGGAATGAAGCAAAGGCTGGGCATTGCCGAAGTTCTGGTTAAAAATCCGATAGCGATCATTTTGGACGAGCCGACGTTGGGAATCGACCCCGACGGCGCGATCCGCATTCTTGAAATGATCAAGAATCTCAATCGGGATCACAACTTGACTGTCATGCTTTCATCGCACCAGTTGCAGCAGGTGCAGCAAATTTGTAATCGAGTGGGTATCATCGTCAAAGGTCGCCTCATCGTACAAGGTGAGATGGATGAGCTCGGGAGAGCGATTCTCAAGGGCCGACAGTGGAACTTCTTGTTTGAGGTCGGCGGTAATCGGGACGGCCTTGAGCGAAACCTTCAAGCTATCGACGGCATCGATGAAATCGAAAAACGCAGCCAAGGGTGGTTTCTGCGCTGCACCAAAGACGTCAGGCCGGAACTCGTTTCCCTTGTAACAACCAAAGGCCTTCCTTTGTTACAGCTGCGATCTGAAGATCCGACTCTGGAAGAAATTTATTTAAAGTATTTTCGCGAGGCTTAAAACATGGGTGTGGTGTTTTGGAAAGAGCTGGCAGATCACTTTAGCAGCCGCCGGTTCATGATCTTGATTTTTATCATCATACTGACGGGGCTCTGGGCGAGTTATGCAACCGGGCAAGCGATTCGGCAGAATACTGAAAGCGTTCCCGCCCAATACGTGTTTCTTCTCCTGCTGACCTCCAGCGGCGAAACGCTTTTTTCGCTGGCGACGTTTCTGGGATTTTTCGGGCCCCTGGTCGGCATTACCTTGGGTTTCGACTCCATCAGCGGTGAGTACGCCCGCGGCACATTGAGCCGGGTTCTCTCACAGCCCATCTACCGCGACAGTTTTATCAATGGAAAGTTTTTTGCCGGTCTAACGACAATTGCGGTTCTATGGGCATCGATCCTTTTACTAGTGGTTGGCCTAGGTATCACCTTGCTTGGCTTTCCACCTAATGCCGAGGAACTGTGGCGGATGCTGATCTTTGCCGTCGTGGGTATCTTCTATGTGGGGTTTTGGCTGGCGCTTGCGATGCTGTTTTCATTGCTCTTCCAAAAGACCGTGACCGCAGCTCTCGCTTCAATCGCTGTTTGGCTGTTTATGACCCTGTTCGTTGTCATCGTCAGTCAAGGCATAGCCAGTATCGTTGTTCCGGATACTTCCACTCCTGAATCGGTTGCCCGGCGCGCCGACATCGAGAATATCATCGGTCGTATCTCACCAAGCACTCTATTTTCGGAAACGGTGCACATATTGTTGAATCCGGCTGCTCGCGTTTTTGGTATAGCCCTACAAAGTCAGGCGGAAGGCATCTTACCGACGCCGCTCGCCCTTGGACAGAGTTTGAACCTCATCTGGCCCCACGTCACGACTCTATTCGGCTTGGTCGCGGTCTGCTTCGGGATTTCTTACATCTTTTTTATGCGCGCGGAAATCCGTGCATAGCCTTTAGCACCATCCGCCATACCACTCACCACATAATTGCATAACCAAAGAGCGATGCCGCTGTTCTAGAGAAGCGGGCTTTTTACCCGGAGCAGAACTCTCCCCGGCCCTTCAAAGCTGACTGTGGAGCCTACCTTGTGATATCGCTCGGCCGTGGAGACTAAGAGCCCTTCTGCGTAGCCTCAGACATGTTCGCTGCGGCAGCCATGATGGATTCGATGATCTTTTTGTATCCGGTGCAACGACAGATGTTGCCGTGCATGAAATGTTTCAATTCTTCCTCGGTCGGATGAGGGTTTTCATCTAATAAGGCCTTGGCTGCGAGAATCATTCCCGGGGTACAAAAGCCACATTGAAATCCTCCATGCTCAATAAAGGCTTGCTGGAGTGGATGCAACTTGCCGTTTTCTGCCAAACCTTCGATCGTCATCACACTTTTCCCTCTGACTTCAAAGGCTAACGTGGTACAGGCGCTCACCGGCCTTCCATCCACCAGCAGCGTGCAAGCGCCGCAAACTTGTACGTCGCACGATCGTTTGGCTCCAGTAAGTCCCAATCGATCCCGTATAACATCCAAAAGCAGTTCATGCGGCTCTACATCTAATTCCTGCAATTTACCGTTTAGCGTAAACGAAACCGGTAACGTCTGTAAATCTGAACGTCGTAACATTGTCATTGCCATCTAAACAACTCTCCTATGCGCATTGGCCGAGGGCATTTTGAAATGAGCGCTTCAGAAGTACTTGGACAATATGCTCCTTGTAATCCTGCGCGCCGTGTAAATCACTGATGGCTTGGGAAGCGCGAGCAGACAACTCCCCTGCCCGCGCAATGTTTCGGGTGGCCTCATCGACGCTTATACCTTTCAACAAGGCTTCGGCTTCCGCAACTCGCTTGGGCGCCGGTCCGGCGCAGCCAACCGCAATTCTGATATCGTCGATCTCAGTTCTGCCGGTATTCAGGTTTACCATCACCGCCAGTCCGACGCTGGGCCTCTCGAGATAACCAAACTTCATATAGCAAACCCCAGCGGGTGGGGCCGGGACCGGGACGATAATTTGCGTTAGTACCTCGTCCGCTTCTAGCGAGGTTTCGTAAGCATCGACGAAGAAAGATTCCGCAGGTATCTCGCGTTTGCGTTCTCCCTTCTCAGCAACCAGACGCGCTCCTAAAGCGATCAATAACGTTCCCGGATCGGCATGAGGTTCGGCAAAGCAGAGATTGCCACCAAGAGTGCCTACTTGCCGCACTCGGACGTTTGCCACATTCTCTTCGAGCTTCACCAGAGCAGGCAGCTTATCCTTCAATAACGGCGAATTTTCAAGTTCGTGATGGGTACAGAGAGCGCCTATATGGATTTCGCCATTACTTTGCTTAACCTCATTCAGACCGCTGACGCCTTTGACATTCACCAGCCGCTCAAACTGAACCAAGCCTTCTTTCATGGCGAGGAGAAGCTCCGTTCCTCCCGCATAAACTTTGGCCGAGTCACCGAATCGTCCCAGTAGTTCCGCTACCTCAGCTACGGTCGTGGGTTCTTCTAGACGGAATCGTCGCAGCATCTCACGAATCTCCTTCCAAACGCTTCTTCACGGCCTGAGCAAACTCGTCCAGGACCTGGTCGGCCTTGCGCTTGATAATGCCATGTCCCAAGGCGGCAAGTTTACCCAAGATATCGACTCCGGCTATAAATTGAAGAACGGTTTTGTTTTCTTCTTCACGAAGCTTCACTTCCAGATCCAATTTCATCCGGCTGCCAATTTTGTTGTCAGCGCCGGACGCTTGAGCCTTGATTCGTGATAACTCTTCTCGTTCCAAAACTTCTATAGTCGTCGGAAACTCAACCTTGAATGGTCCAACTTTCTCGACCATGGTTGCGGAATACCGCTTCCCTGCTTCAAGAGTCTTAGCTTCCTTACAACCCGGAACGCAAGCGATAAACTGATCGACATCCCAGATAAAATTCCAAACCTTTTCTCTGGGCGCCTGAATCTCTACCTGTTTTTCGAACTGCAATGATACCTCCTAAGCTAATCTAATTCTCGTAGCAAAACCGGGTTGAACAGACAAGATCCCGCGACTGCGAGCTGCCGAGTGAGTGACATCCCTCGGGCAATACCCCTGCTAATCTGCGGCTTTGCCGATTTTCGCGCCGTCCAACATCGTCCAGTTCTTTGCTCAAATACGTCTTGAGCTTCTTTTTAAGCCGCTCCTCGATCTGCCGGACGCGTTCTCGGCTAATACTGTATTTTTCACCGATCTCCCGGAGTGTAACCGGGTCTTCATTGAGCAACCGCTCGCGAAAAATGACGAGCTCTTTATCTTTTAAGGTGCGTGCAAAGTCTTCCATCTTCTTTTGCAATAAATCGCGGTACTGACTTTCGGCGAAATGTTCTTCGGGATTCTGTTTTTGATCAGGCAAAAAATTGAGCATCGTTGCCTCTTCGTCTTCTCCGATCGGCATATCCACCGAAAGGTCACGATTAGCTAGGCGTTGCTCCATTTCCACAACCTCGTCTTCTTTAACGTTAAGTCGCTGAGCCAGCAGTTTAGGGCCTGGCGTCAGGCCTTCCGCCTCAATCCGCTCCTTTTCTTTTTGTAGGTTGAAGAACAGTTTTCTTTGGGCCTGAGTCGTTCCGATCTTGACCATACGCCAGTCGTTCATGATGTAACGAATGATATAGGCGCGAATCCACCATACCGCGTACGATGGGAATCGCACACCCCGATAAGGATCGAAGTTCTTTACCGCTTCCATCAAACCCATATTGCCTTCTTGAATCAGATCAAGCAGGCTTTTCAATGCCTTTTGGTATTCTCGCGCGATCATCACCACCAATCGAAGATTTCCGGTAACAAGCTTATAGGCGGCTTCGATATTGCCAAATTCCTTGAATTCAACGGCCAGCTTGTGTTCTTCCTCGCGTGAAAGTAGCGGAAAACGGCGGATCTCTGCGAGGTACCTCTGCAAAGGATCGAACGGAATCAACGCTTTTTCTTTTGAATCAGCGTCTTCCAAATCTTCTTGCTTCGGCAAATCGATGTTAGCGAATGATAAATCGATGGGCAGTTTTTTATCGTCGTCGGTCATTTGCGGCATCGAAGATTTAACGTGGCTATGCTGAGGTACGCCAACAGTTCGGCAGAAAAACTGGGTTGCCCTTGGCTGATGATCTTTCCGGACTTTTCAGGTCTCGGATGCCGCAACCTCGCGCAAAGAACATGACTCCGCGATTCTCAGAATAGATAAGTGGCCGGCTCCGTTGAGTTTTGTAGCTCCTTTGGATGCAAGCCATGAAAAGCTCTAAAACGGTTGCAGCTTGACCCAAGGCAATTTCAAGGGGATGATTCGTGACATCGGGCCCCTGGTTATTGTCGGGATTCAATCAGGTTTTTCCACCGCAGTCAACGAGTAACATGCTCGAAAGCTTGACATAAAACCAAGTTAAATTTATCGTCGGAGTTGAAGATCTTTAATGCCGAGCATCATTTCCAACTCTTTGATAAACTTTCTGTTTCCGGAACGAAGCGCCTATAACCAATCCCGGGGTGAGACTCCTGTGGAAGGTCTAGCCCTCGCCCACGAGCTGGTTTTACGGCTAGCCAATCAAATCGAGGTGCACGCCGCTGACGCGCCTTATCCGCACATCCAGCGCAAACTACACGAAATCGCAAGTACAGAAATTGGATAGTGCTAAAAAGGTAAGAACCGTGATTGAAAAACTTGGAGAAAAGCCGCGATTACCGAAAGAAGAACCGAAAACCGGAAAAAACCATTGGGAGCGATTAAACCTCGATTTGCAGGATCAGATTGCCTTGGATGATCTACTATTCACGCTCGAATTGAAAGCAGCAGAAACACCAGAGATCGCAAAGGTGGTGGAGGAGCTTAGGAGCGGCCAAAGATCACATCGCCAAATTCTCTTTGATTTAGTCGCAATCGCAGATCCGCAGGCAACTCAAACGTAAAAGCGTCAGCCGAGTTAGCTGTTCATGTACATTGCGGGGAGTTTAGCGTCACTCACTAGTGTTCATACTGAATCGATCGCCTGTTGCTTGCGAAGGCCGCATCCAGAGCAAGCCCGGTAACGATGGCATGCCAGGCCTCATCCTCTGACAAGCCCTTTTGTTTTATTGAACGCCACAGGATTATCACCTCTTCTTCGGTAACGCTTTCTAGAAGATCCTGTTCCCGTTCTTGCTCGATGCTAGGTGTGGGATTATATCTAGTTAGCCGGTAACTCATGTTTTTTGACCTTCCCTATTAACCTTCAGTATCGATCAACTTAAGCAAAGTAAGTGCCAGTTAGACTGAGCTCGAAAACACATTAGTTCCGGCTCCAGCTCAGCTAGGCAACGCAAATCGCAGGCGCAAAGTTGTCACAATTGCGCAATTATAAGACAAGAGCTGTAGGGAAAGACCTTCTGGCGTTCAATTGATAACGGCTACTCCTGAGATCTCGACCATACAATCGGGATTGTAGAGGCTTTTCACTTCCACCAGCGTAATGGCAGGAAAGTGTCGACCAAACACCTCCTTGTATATTGACCCAAGCGCCTTTTTATTATTCAGGTAGGCTCGCAGGTCGGTAATATAGATGGTGAGGACAGCGTAGTTCTGTGGCTCGCCGCCGGCTGCAGCAACTGCGGTTTTTAGATTTCGGACCACCTGGGCGAACTGCGCCACGAAATCACCCTTGCCGACGACCTGCCCCTGAGAGTCGAACGGCGCCTGTCCCGCTACATGGACGATGTCACCGCGGGCGATCTTGGCTACATGAGCGTAACCGACTGGTGACTCCAAACCGGACGGGTTCAACAATTCAAATGGCATCAATTTCTCTCCTGGGTGAGCTAGGTTGTGACGTGTTCCATTTCTCGATGAAGCTCTTCATCTCCCCTATGACATCGTCGGTGGCCGCAACATACGGCAGAATGATTCGTGTCGCCCCGGCGTCCGCGTATGGCTGGATCTGCTCGACGATTTCGTGCGCAGAAGTGGCGGCGACCAGCGGCAGATTCGCGAACATTCGATCACTCACCAGCTTACGCGCGGAATGAAAGCCTCCGGTTTTCCACGCGCTGCGCATCGCCTCAACTTCCTCTGCGAATCCCATGCGGCCGAGGAGGTCGCGATAATAATCAGCTAGCGCGTAATAGGTTAGCGCATGGCTCAAAGCATCTCGGGCCGCGGCAGAAGTTTCAGCAATGGAGCAGCGAATCTTGCAAATGATCTGCATGCCGGCCGGATCTTTCCCCGCCTCTTCAGCACCTTTGCGGACCTCATCGGCGATTCGCCGGATTTCAGCGGGATTGGCCATATTGATTAAAACGCCATCGGCAATCCGGCCCGCCAGGCGTGTCATTTTGGGACCGAAGGCGGCTAGATAGATAGGTATGATACGACCCGACGGCTTAAATGCCATTTTGAAATTGTGTGCCGTGAAAAACTTGCCATCAAAGTCAAGCTTCTCCCCGCGTGCAGCGGATTGAACAATCTCGATGTACTCACGAACCCGGCCGAGCGGTTGATCTAATATTTGACCGTGCCACTTGGCAATCGTCGGATTGGATGAACCGATGCCCAAGAGAAATCTTCCGCCGGATAACTCGTCGAGACCCACCGCTTGCAATGCTAACGTTGCCGGCGTGCGGCCGAGGATGTGATAGATCGCCGAACCTATTTTGAGCTGGGTAGTTACAGCGGCGATAGCTGACAACATTACCGTGGGATCTTTGTTATTAGCCTCTCCACCCCAGGCACAATCGAAGCCGTTTGCCTCGGCGAGACGCGCCAGCTCCGGGATTGCGTCCATCGGCAGCTGGGCCCCGGAGTTAAATTCGATATCAATTTTCATTGTGCCTCAAAGATGGTGTCGGACGGAATTAAACATAACTGGCCGGCAAATTCTTCTTGAGAATCTCAACTTGCTCGGTCCTTTCAACGTAACGAATGAAGCGATACTTGTTTTCCACTTCATCGAGCGGATATGGGCTAACCTCAGTTCGCTCGGTTGTGACTTTGGCACCAATAAATGTCAGCTCATTGGTCGTCATACCCGCCAAAATCGCTCTACCAAACTCGCTGAGATTATTTGCCCAATCGGAGTTCTTGATTCCCGCCGCACGAGCCACTCCGACTAAGTCAGTCCCACAAGCAGTCGCTGTTTTCTTGCTGCCGGAGGCCTCATAAACTTCATTATCGAAAACAATATGGACTAAGTTGCCTGGTTGCATGCGAGCGATCGTCGGTAATGAACACAGATTCATTAACAAAGACCCGTCACCATCCAAGGCTATGATCTTGCGATGGGGCAAGCCCAATGCCATACCAAGTGCGATGGACGAACACAGACCCAGGGTACGAACCCGCAAATTGCCGTCTCCCGGACGCAGGGCATTCCACTCCAGAGTCATCGCTCCGGCGGAACTGACTACCAAAGCGTCCTTCGCCTCTGCAGCAACGAGTTTCAAGCAATCGAATCTTTTCATACAAAAACGTTCAGCTTTGCTTGATCTAAGAACCGGGCTAGAGCGATCTAAGCGCGGCACGGCGCCCCAGGACTTCTTTAGTGAGGAGCAGCGCAACCGGCCTTTTCGAATCCTCGGCCAAGATCTGCGCCCGCTTGATCAGCTCCGGCGCGTCGGCGGTCTCGCGCATGATGTAATATCGGATCCCGAGTGCCTGGAGCACAGGTTCCGTCATACTGCCCGAAGTGCTGAAGGTCCGATCACCAACATCCCCGGCATAGTAGATCATCAGCAGCAGCGGGATTTGATACTGTAAGAGCGTGCTGATGATGGCGTTATTACTATTGAAGAAGCCACCGTTCTGCATCACCGCGGCACACTTCTTTCCGACAAGATAGGCTCCTGCGCAGATACCGATTCCTTCCTCCTCGCGGCACAGTGGCACGTGTAGGAGATCGGGGTCTTCCTCGACAGCATGCAGCAACTGCGCGAGGTTGACGTCGGGCAAAGTGGCGATCAAATTGATACCGGCTTGTTTTATCCCGGTAATGATCTTTGTAGCAGCTGCTTCTTCCGCGCTCATCGGAAAAAAACTCCGGCCAATCGCTATCCGCTTAACATCAAAGATTAGCCATATCAAGCGAGTTTTCGACTTCGCCTTTGCGTTTAAACAGAATCTCAGTATAAGTTCGGTATCAATCCTGGTCTTGAAAGGACAGACAATGATCAAGCTCTATGATTTTAAGTCGTCACCTAATTGCCAGCGGGTGCGGGTTGTCCTGGCGGAAAAAAATCTGCCTTACGAAACAGTTCCCGTTGACCTGAGAGCGCATGCGCAAAAAACGCCTGAATTCCTCAAACTGAATCCAAATGGGAAAGTCCCCGTCGTCACCGACGGCGACACGGTGTTGTATGAATCCTGTATCATCAATGAATACCTTGACGATAAATATTCAACGCCTCCCCTCATGCCGCAGGATCCCGCTAAAAAAGCCAAAGCTCGCATCTTGACCGATTACGGATTAACCCACCTGGAGGGTCAATATCAAAAACTACGCATGGAAATGGTGAAAGACGAGAAGGAACAAAATAAGGACGTGATTACGGAGGCCCAGACCGAGCTTAGAAAAATGCTGCAAAGACTGGAGAATGAGATCGGCGATCAACCTTACTTGGTAGGAGATTTTTCACTTGCGGACGCAGCCCTGATTCCCCGTTTTCTTCGGCTCGAAGGGTTCGGCGTACTGCCGGATAAGTCGCTGCCGCGGCTGGCAAGCTATGTCGAGCGAATGAAACAACGATCCGCGATCAAGGCGATTCTCTAATGCGCAGTCCTATAAAGCGCTCTTGCCATCGCATTGGTGACTTCGAAGCGACTTTGGACTTCAGTCGGCGTGTCATCGGCGTGACATAGGTATAACTTGGTAACGTTCTCACGGTGTGCGGCGAAGAGCGCGTTCGTGCCTTTGGAATTTTGTCCTATCCTCCGGCGTATGTGTCAACCATCGCGAGTGGGATTACTGCTCTTGCTTCTGTCAATCGGCAAAAGCGCCCATGGAAATCAACCCATACTGTTGTCTTGCTACCGTTGACAGTACCCATGAACTGAGACATAAAGCGGTGAATTTCCGAATATCGACCAGAAGTTTTCGTCAAAGGAGGAAGTGATGAAATCAATCGCAAAATTGATGTTTTCATTGGTGATAGCAATAGCTGTCATTGTCGGCGCAAGTTCCGCTGCACCGGCGCTTGAGGTCGGCGACAAGGCGCCGGACTTTGAGCTTGAGAGCAGCAAAGGCGGCAAGCTAAAGCTGAGCAATCTTAAGGGCAAGAATGTTCTTATAAACTTTTATGTTCTCGACTTTAATCCTACGTGAATCAAGGACCTGCAAGCGTCCGGTTCGGACAACTACCAGCAGTTCCAAGCGGAAAATACCGAAGTCTTGGGAATGAGTGTTAACACCGCCTTCTCACAGAAGGCCTTTGCCGATTTCGCCAAGATCAATTACCCGCTACTCAGCGATGCAAGCGGAAAAACCATGACCATGTTCGGTGTTTTCGACCAAGAAAGACGTCAAGCCAAGCGTTCATACATTATTATCGATAAGGAGGGCGTGGTACGTTACTTCAACGTCCGCCCGAGCAATGGGCCGAAGGATCTTCTCTCCACCGAAGAGTTGCTTGCCGAAGTCAAGAAGGTCAACAAAGGCAGTTAGAATTGCCCACAACTCAGTGTCGCGCGACCCTATGCTTTGAAACTCTTGGGATCATCTAACATCAACCGAGCAAGCCTTTTGCGGTGGCAGGGCTTGCTTGTTTGGATATCCCTGGTCTAGTACTATTTGCCTCGACTCTTTCTTCCGGAGGACTAATGAGACTTTTCAGAGCTTTAGCTGCCGCAATGGTGTCAATAGCATGTCTTTTAACTATCGCCTCATTCGCCGGGGCACAATCGGTCCGAATCAACGTGGGGTATAGCGCGATCAGCGCCGATCAACTCCCGGCATGGATTGCCAAGGAAACAGGAATCTTCGCGCAAAACGGCCTAGATGCTCAATTAATTTTTTTCACCGGCGGTACCACAGCTATCCTTGCGCTGGTTTCTAACGATGTTCCGATCACGCAGGTGTCCGGGCCGGGCCTTGTCAATAGCGCTCTGGCTGGTTCAGATGCCGTATTCATCGCGGCGGGCATGACGTCGCTAAATTATGTCTTAATGGGCAAGGCGGGAGTCAAAAGCGGTGAGCAACTTAAAGGCGGGACCGTAGCAATCAGTCGCTTCGGTTCAGCAACGGATTCGATTGCTCGGTTCGCACTGAGAAAGATCGGCCTTACCCCGGGCAAGGACGTCACTCTAGTACAGGTCGGTAGTGGACCAGACCGGCTAGGCGCGGTCTTGACCGGGCGAGTCACTGCCGCCGTCATCAATCCTCCTTCTAACTTCATCGCGGAGAAAAAGGGGCTGGCGGTGGTAGCGGACGTCGCGCAAATGGGTTTGGTATTTCAACATACCGGCGCGGCAACGACGCGCAGATTTATTCGTGAGAATCCCGACATGGTTCGTAGATATGTCAAATCACACGTAGAGGCCGTACATAGAATTTGGACCGATAAAGAGGCCACCGTAAAAACCTTGGGCAAGTACATGGGAAGCAATGTCGACCGTGAGATCCTGGAGAAGAGCCGCGAGAATATCCTCACTGAAGCGTTGCTACCGAAAAAACAGCTTCCGAGTCTCGAGGGCCTGAAAACGGTCATGGAAGATATCGGTGAACGCGACCCTCGGGCAAAGACAGCTAAGCCGGAACAATTCGTGGACTTTACTTTCATCCGTGAACTCGAGCAGAGCGGCTTTATCGACGGGCTCTACAAGAAGAAATAAACGTCAACCCGGCCGTTGATGTTAGCGGAAAAAAAAGGCGACGCGGCGGCTCCCGAAGTGGCGGCTTGGGCGAACCGTGTTGCCCGTCAAATAGATCAACAAGTGACCGTGGACGTCGATTACGACGGCGACTCCAGTACGTTTCTCTTACGGCTGACAAAAGGCTCGCGGGTCCTCCTGTTCCGACTTTCGGAGTCTCAGGTTCACGTTTCGGGCAGGGAGGCCGAGTGCGAGCGCACACTGCAGCGAAAGATTAAGGATCTGTGGAATCTGATTTAAAAATGACGGCCAGGACGCCTTCGGCACAGAAATGGGCGGCTTTCTTATAGACACTCGCGAACGAGTGCTTGGCAAACATCTAAGCCAAGGCGCGCGCTAACTGCTTAGCGAAATAGGTCAAGATCATATCTGCACCCGCGCGTCTGATCGATAAAAGAACCTCCAACATGATTCTTTCTTCATCGATCCAACCATTGATGCCGGCCGCTTTGATCATCGAATATTCGCCACTGACGTTGTAGGCAGCAACCGGATAACCAAACTGCTTTTTCACCCGGTAAATAACATCGAGATAGGCCAGCGCGGGCTTGATCATGACAATGTCAGCTCCCTCCTGAATGTCGAGTTCGACTTCCCGCAACGCTTCATCGGTATTGGCAGGATCCATTTGGTAAGAGCGGCGATCGCCAAACTGCGGCGTCGATTCCGCCGCTTCGCGAAACGGACCGTAGAAGGCTGAAGCATACTTGGCTGCGTAAGCCATTATCGCAACTTGATCGAAGCCGTTGCTATCCAAAACCCGGCGAATCGCGCCCACCCTGCCATCCATCATATCCGATGGCGCCACCATGTCTGCGCCAGCTTGCGCATGAGAAAGCGCTTCTTGAGCAAGAAGTTCCAAGGTGCTGTCATTATCTATCGCGCCGTTTTTGATCAAGCCGCAGTGGCCGTGGTCGGTGTATTCACAGAGGCAAACGTCTGTAACAACCACTAGGTCGGGAACATTGTCCTTGATCGCTCGCACCGCTTGCTGCACCACGCCGTCACTAATAGAGGCTTCCGAGCCGACCGCGTCCTTGGTCTCGGGGATGCCAAATAGGATGACCGCTGGTATTCCGAGAGCGGCCGCCTCGCGGCATTCGAGAACCGCCCGGTCCACCGACAGCTGGGCAATGCCAGGCATCGTCGAAACCGCGCGGACTACGTTCGTTCCCGGTCCGACAAATAAGGGGTAGATAAGATTACCTGCTGTGAGAGTGGTCTCTCGAATCAGTTGCCGCAGCTTTTCATTTTTGCGTAACCGCCTGGGTCGATAAGCGGGGAACTGCATGTTCTGCTCCAGATCCTTACTACTGGCTGCGTTCCTGAAATCTCGGCTCAGCGGCCTCGTAATACTCAACGATGGCATCGACTAAACCTCGAATGGTAAATTCGGAGGAAATTATATTTACGCACAAACCGCTATCGATGGCGGTCTGAGCTGTGATGGGACCGATGCAGGCTACGACTACTCCCTGCAATATTCGGCTAGGATCTTCCCCTTTTAACAGTTTGAGAAAATTTTCAACCGTGCTCGAGCTCGTAAAAGTAATTAGGTCAATTTTTCCGGGCGAGAGCTCGTGCAAACCCAACTGGTCCTCCTGCGGCAGCACGGTTTCATAGGCTTGGACCACATCGACGACAGCGCCCCATTGGCGCAGAGTTGCCGGCAATATTTCCCGCGCCTTGACGGCGCGTGGTATCAGGATTCGCCGGCCGTGAATCTCGGCCGGATTCAACCCTTCCAAAATTCCTTCGGCCTGGTACTTTGCCGGCACAAGATGCGCGCGAACGCCTTCAGCTTCCAAGCGCCCTGCCGTTTCTGGTCCAATAGCAACCACCTTCAACTGCTCGATTGCTTGATGATTCTTGCCAAGCTGCCGTAGCCGGTCAAAAAATGATTGAACACCGTTGACACTGGTAAAGAACAACCAGTGATAATCGTGCAGTCGCTCGATCGCCCGATCCATCGGCGCATAGTCCAGCGGCGGCGCGATAACAATCGTCGGGAACTCGATGACCTCCGCTCCCAGTTCAGATAGGCGACGCGCCAGCTCACCGGCTTGTCGACGCGGTCGGGTGACGACTATTCGTTTTCCCGACAACACCGAGTTATCAGCTGGCTGGCTTGAGAATTCTCTGGCTGCCATACTCCGCTCGCGCAATGTGCCTCTTAGGATCCGCCAAGCATCTCCCCTGCCCCGGCCCGTATAAGGCGCTCAGCTAACGCCGTTCCGAGCGCGGCCGCCTGTTCTTTAGGACCGGTAATCCGATCGCGACACAGACGTCGGCCGTCGGGTTCGGCGACCATGCCCGTGAGATTGAGAAGCTCACCGTCGATCAAGGCGCGCGCCGCCACCGGCAGGTGACAGCCACCGCCGAGCTTTCGTAAGAAGGATCGCTCTGCCGTCACTTCTATAAAACTGGGGTCGTGATGCAGGAAAGCAACCGATTGACGCGACGGCTCATCGTCTCGAGTCTCAATTGCCAATGCTCCTTGGGCGACTGCGCTCAAACAGATATCCGGCGTTAAGTACTCTGTTATCCGATCCTCTCTACCGAGCCGCTTCAATCCGGCAGCCGCCAGGACGATAGCATCCAGCGGTTGCTCGATTAGCCTTTTCAGACGCGTATCAACGTTGCCCCTAATTGGAACCATAACAAGATCGGAGCGATAGTTTAGTATCTGTGATTTGCGGCGCAGGCTACCGGTCCCAATCTGCGCGCCCTTCCGCAACGCATTCAGTGGAATGTTTTCTCTACTAACCAACACGTCGCGAGGATCCTCTCTTAAAGAAACCGCTGCAATGGATAACCCCTCAGGCAGCTCGGTTGGGAGATCCTTCATCGAATGAACGGCCAGGTCGATCTCTCCGCTGAGGAGCGCATCTTCAATCTCTTTGGTGAAGATCCCTTTGCCTCCCAATGACTGAATCGTACGATCGACAAACCGGTCGCCGCTGGTTTTTATAACGATAATCTCAACGGTCAGACCCCTCTCCTGGAGCTTTCCTCTTACCCACTCCGCTTGCACCAGCGCCAGCGCGCTACCTCGGCTACCGATTTTCAACGTAGCCATTTGGACAAACTTTCGCTAGGCACCGGCAAATCCACGAGAAAAAACCCGTCGCGCCTCACTGGTCCTCTAGGTCAAACAGCCTCTTCAGGGCCGCGATATACATCAACTCGTATTCGCTCTCCGCGTTCTGCTTCAAATGCATAATCGGCGCATGCAGAATCTTTTTCATCATAGCCGCGGTCATGTCTTCGATCGCCTGTTTTTGTCTTTCGGACAGATCCTTAAGTCCGCCGCTCAGCGACTTGTTGATTTCTTTCTGCCGTATGAGCTCAAGTTTCTCTATCAGGGCCGTGATCGTCGGCACCTGCTCGAGTGAGCTAACCCAATCAAGAAAACTCGCGACCTCTTCCTGCACAATGCACTCCGCTTTCTCGGCCTCACTGGATCTTTCGTTTAGATTTTCTTCCGCCACGCTCTTCAGATCATCGATATCATAGATATAAGCGTTATCGATCGCATTGATGCCGGGATCGAAATTTCTTCGGTCGCCGATGTCGATGAAAAACATCGCCGCCTGCTTGCGCTCCCGCAGGACCTTTTCCACCATGCCGGCATCGACCAGAACTTCCGATGCTCCGGCGCATCCGATTACCAAATCGGCTAATTGCAGATAGCGCGGGAAATCATCATAACGAATTGGATTTCCGCGGATCTTCTCCGCCAATTCCACTGCGCGCTCAAAGGTTCGGTTTGTGACCATGATACTCTTTACACCGCAGCGCCGGAGATGGCGCGCCATCAGATCGCCCATCTTGCCGGCGCCGATCAACATGACCGTTTTCTCCTCGAAGCGATCAAAAATTCTCGCCGCGAGTTCCACCGCAACCGAGCTCACCGAGACAGCGCGACTGGCTATGCCGGTTTCGGTTCGCACTCGTTTCGCAACGAAGAAAGACCTGTGAAACAGGCGATGGAGAACCGCACCGACTGTCCCAGCCTTCTGCGCCACACTATAGTGTTCTTTTAACTGACCGAGAATCTGCGGCTCACCAACTACCATCGAGTCAAGACTTGCGGCGACGCGAAACAAGTGCCGCACAGCGTCGGCGCCTCGGTATGTATAAAGATGATCGCTAAGGCTGCCGTTATTTGAAGATGATCGTTGTTGGTCAAGAAAGCCTTTGACCGCCTGCATGGCCCGATCAGTCTCTGGGGCGGCGGCAACTACTTCGACCCGGTTGCAGGTCGTAAGGATCACGCTTTCCCGAACCGCTGAAAAGTTCCGGAGCCGTCCGAGCGCTTCCGCAATCTGGGATTTTGCGAAAGCGACACTTTCCCTTACCTCGATCGGCGCACTACGGTGGTTGAGACCAACTATGAAGATTTCTGTATGCACGAGCTATTCGAACCGACCTCCATGCCTGCCAGCGAAAATCGCATCTCCCCACAAGAAATAACCGAGTACCACTGTGAAACCGACTATCGTGAGAAAGGCCGCCTTCTTGCCTCGTAAACCGGCGGTGACGCGACCGTGCAGAAGCGCGCCGTAAAACAACCAAGCGATGCCTGATGAAATTTGCCGCGGTTCCCACGACCAGTAGTTGCCCCAGTAGATGCCCGCCCACATGCTGCCCGTAACGATGCCTAAAGTCATGAACGGAAAGCCCCATCCGAGTAAGACATAGTTGAGCCGATCGAGAGATTCCAACGATGGGAAGCGCTTCATCAAGGCGGTCATACGTTTGTGTTTGAGATGGCGCTCCTGAAGGAGATAAATCAAGCTGACGCCAAACGCCAAGGCGAACACCGCGTTGCCGAGAAAAGCCGACGTAACATGAAGCGGCAACCAAAAGGTCTTCAGATCCGGCGGAATCTCTCCGCTGCCGCTGCCGAAGGCGATACCGGCCAGAGACATTAAAAATGCCAGCGGCGCAATGATCCCGCCGAGAACGGTAAGTCGATACTTGATCTGGATCAAAAGATAGCAGGCGACCATCAACCAGCTCTTAAATAGTAGCGCTTCACGCATTTCGGTTAGCGCCGGAAATCCTTCCCGCATGAAATATGCACTCAGCGCCAACGTGTGAATGGCGAATCCTGCGCCCAAGATTAACGGCGGCAGCCTGGAAACGGTGTCTCGACGAACTACGTAGAAAATGAAACTTCCCGTCGCGATCAAGTAAAGTATTGCGGTCAGTTTAATCAGGGTCAAACTCATACCGTCGGTCATTATAAGCTAACCTCTCCGACCTTCAAGCGAGCCAACTTAGTGCAACTGAACGGCTGAGCTCCTGGCCAGCGACGAGTGCAAGCCCTCGCCCGCTGGCTGCGAGGGCTTGCCGGGATGCGCTATATCGGCCGAGATCAGCATCAGTTTCTCGTCTGCCGGCAATTGGTTATCAAATTGACCAGCTCCATTAAAAGCGATATGGTCATCGAGATTTGACGTGAGACTTTTCAAGTTGTCTGCTTCGAAAGTTTGTCGCTTGTGCTTACGGACGATCATCGTCACCTTACTACTTACCGGCTGTAGGGCTGGACCCGAAACCAAAACCCCTTTAGACTATTTGGGAATTGGAATCGAGAGCACCCCTGGCAATCTAGATCCTCGCTATGCTACCGACGCAAACTCTGCCCGCATCAGCTCGTTAATCTATAGTTCGCTTCTTCGCCTGGATGAGAGATCGCGCTTGGTAGGAGACCTCGCCGAACAGTGGACGGTAATCGATGCACAAACCTATGACTTCCAAATTCGTAGCAGAGTCACCTTCCACGACGGCAGAGCCCTGACAGCCCGGGACGTCAAGTTTACCTATGATTCGATCATGGATCGTCGCAATCGTTCGCCGAAACGCGGGCCTCTGCGGGTTCTAAGATCCGTTGAGCAGCTAGGAACGCAAAAGATCCGCTTTCATCTATCCGAGCCGCACGCGCCTTTTCTTGAGCACTGCACGATTGGGATAGTACCAGTTGACAGTGAGAGGCCGGGGGAGAATCGCAGTGATCAGGCACCACCCGGTTCCGGTCCATTTGCTCTGGCAGGGATAAATTTGGGAGAGAAAGTGTACCTGAAAGCAAACTCATCCTACTGGGAGGGCAAACCTCGCTTGGCGGGACTGGCGTTTCAAATTGTGCCTGATGCCATCGTTCGAGTTCTAGAGTTCAAAAAAGGAACCATCCAGCTTTTGCAGAACGATATCGAACCCGACACTCTTCCATGGCTGGTAAAGAATACCGATGCAATCGTCGAGACAAACCCGGGAACTACGTTTCAGTACATCGGCATAAATCTTACGCATCCCATACTGAAGCGCCGAGAGGTCAGGCTGGCATTGGCCTACTCCATCGATCGGGACGGCATCATCCGGCACATCCTCAAAGACCAGGCGACAGCAGCCAGTGGGCTGCTGTCGCCGCTTAACTGGGCACACGACGACTCTGTTCCGCGTTGGCCTTTTGATCCCGCCAAAGCCCGGCGGCTCTTGGACCAGGCGGGGTATCCGGATCCCGATGGAGACGGTCCGCGGCCGCGCTTCAGGCTATCTTTTAAGACCACGAACATCGATCTGCGCAGAAGAATTGCCGAAGCGTTGAAAGAGCAATTAAGCCGCGTCGGCATCGAGCTCGAAGTGCGCTCTTATGAGTGGGGAACGTTTTACAGCGATATCAAGAAAGGCAACTTCCATCTTTACTCGCTCGCTTGGGTCGGCATAGCTGACCCAGACGTCTATTACAACATCTTCCATTCATCGAGTTTGCCTCCTAACGGCGATAATCGCGGCGGATATAATAATCCTAGGATTGATGACTTGCTCGAACAGGGCCGGCGGGAGTCTGATCCGGAACGACGAAAAGGACTGTACCACCAGGTGCAGCACATAATCCATGAAGATCTACCGTATATTCCGCTGTGGTGGGTGAAGAACGTAATCGTGCGCAAGCCCGAGATTGTTGGCTTTACGCCTTCTCCGGATGGCGATTTGTTCTCGTTGAGACGCTCATCACTCCGCCAGGCGCCACACCTCCAGTGAAGCGATACTTTGTAAATCGACTGCTGTTGTTGCTTCCGACACTATTGGGCGCATTGACGTTGGTTTTTTTCCTGATCAATCTTGTTCCCGGAGATCCGGTAGAAGTGATGCTTGGGGAGACCGCCAATGCCGCGGACAAAGAAGAACTACGCCGCCAGCTCGGTCTCGATCAGCCTCTGCTGACTCGTTACACCGGATTTCTCGTCGATATATCGCGCGGGGATCTGGGATATTCTCTTTACGAGAACGCCGAAGTTAGCAAACTCATTGCTGCGCGGCTGCCGGCCACGTTCCAACTGACGATCTGCGCCATGATCGCCGCATTCGTCATTGCATTTCCGCTTGCGACACTCGCCGCTCTTAAACCCGACTCTTGGATTGACCGTTTAGCGCTGTTTTTTTCTCTTCTGGGGCTTTCAATACCAAACTTCTGGTTGGGCCCAATGCTGATGATACTGGTTTCGATTCAACTCGGCTGGCTGCCGGTCTCCGGCCGCGGCGGCTTTGCACACCTGATTTTGCCCTCGCTCACATTGGGAATGGCGATGGCGGCCATCCTTACGCGCATTCTGCGCACCAGCCTCCTGCGCATCGTCAACTTGGATTTTATTAAGACCGCCCGCGCCAAGGGACTTGGCGAGCCGGTAGTTTGGTTGAAACACATGCTGCGCAATGCCTTGATACCGGTGATATCCATTATCGGCCTGCAGTTTGGCTCGCTTCTCGCCGGCTCGATTATTACCGAAACGATATTCTCGTGGCCTGGAATTGGCCGGCTCACCGTCCAAGCCATTCAGACACGCGACTATCCGCTCGTGCAAGGTTGTGTGTTGGTTGTCGCCACCGGATATCTCGTTGTCAATTTTATCACTGACCTTGCTTACAGTGCCGTCGATCCTCGCATCAGCTATGAGCAATAATTTCTGGATTTACGTGGGCGGAATGCTAGTGGCGTTGATAGTGGCGTGCGCGATGTTTGCTCCCAATCTCGCGCCGTACAATCCAAACCGGCAAAACCTGGGAAATGACCTGAAGGTGTTTACTCCCGATCATCCGCTCGGAACGGACAAACTCGGTCGGGATATATTGAGTCGAGCGATATTCGGTAGCCGCATCTCCCTCCTGGTCGGCATCAGTACCGTGGGAGTATCGATTTCCATCGGCCTCTTCATCGGCTCGGTCTCCGGCTATTTCGGCGGCTGGATCGATCAACTGCTCATGCGCTCCGTGGATATTCTTCTGGCGTTTCCCGGCATTCTTCTTGCCATCGCTTTTACTGCCCTGCTGGGACCCGGCCTTAATCATGTAATCCTTGCGCTCTGTCTGATCGGCTGGACCGGTTACGCGCGGCTGGTCCGCGGGGAAATTCTGAGCTCAAGAGGACAGGAGTATGTCCAGGCAGCGCGCGCCCTAGGCTGCAGTCCCGCCCGGGTCATCATCTTTCATTTAATCCCCAACCTTCTTCCGCCGCTTCTCATACAAGCGACCTTCGGCCTGGCAGCGGCGATAACAGCCGAAGGAAGTCTGAGCTTTTTAGGTTTAGGCGTTGAACCGCCGACCGCCTCGTGGGGTTCGATGCTGAACGAAGGGAGGCAATTTCTACTGGTAGCGCCCCATCTGACAACTTACCCGGGTTTGGCAATCATGCTTACGGTATTGAGCCTCAATCTGCTGGGCGACGCTTTGCAGAATCGGCTTCAATCGGCAAATCGATGAACGCGTTCAAACCCGCCAAGCAACAATGAGCGCTTTCGATTTGCCTATCCGGCAATTTGCTTTGCTTGAACGACTTGAACGATTTGCACCCAGTTGATATGGACCTCAACAAAGGAGGTATCCCGTGCAACTGTATTCCTGTCATACCTGACCTTATGCGCACAGGACAAGGATTGTCCTTTCTGAAAAGAAGATTTCGTATGAGCTCGTGGAAGTCGATTTGAAAAACAAACCGAAGGATTTGCTCGAGCTGAATCCCTATGCCAAAGTTCCGGTGCTTGTCGACGGCGCCGGAGTGATTTACGAATCCGCGATCATCAACGAGTATCTCGATGAAAAATTTAACGGGTTAACGCTGCTCCCGAACAATGCGTTGCAAAGGGCCAAAGCGAGGATCTGGATCGACTTCCTAAACAGTCGCGTTCACCCGGCGGCCAGCGATATCACCCACGATCGAGAGCCCGATCAAGCGCGGCAACGGCTGCAGCAGCATCTCAGTACCCTCGAAAACGAAATGAACGGCAAGCGCTTCATCCTCGGCGACTATTCGCTGGCCGATGTTTCCTTCATTCCTTTTTATACGCGGCGCAAAAGATACGGCGTCACTATCGGCGATAATTATCCGAACCTACAGCGTTGGGGAGAGGAACTCCTGGCCCGTCCCGCCGTAGCCTGCACATTGTAGAGCGCTCTGATTCGAACCGCAGCCCAATAGGAGAATAGATGGAAACCATCCTCGTCAGCCCGCACGAAATCAGAGGTATCGTGACAATGGCCGAAGCCGTCGAAGCGGTTCGCACAGGTTTTCGTCAGTGGGGCGAGAATCCTCAGCTAAATGCGCCGCGGCGACGGATTCACATTCCCACTGGTGTGCGCGTAAGCGTGCATCAGGGTGGCGTCCCGGCAGCGGGAGCCACTGGCCTGATGACCCATTGCGAATGGGTCAAACCCATGGCCGAAGAGCAGGTTTATCCGCGGCTCAACCATCCGGTAATCGTGCTCTACGATGCCGCCGAAGGCGAGCTCAAAGGAATCATTATCGGTGAGATCACCTGTTCGGAGCTGCCCAACAACATTGCCGTGACCGGCCTGCGCACGGCGGCCACCAGCGCGGTGGGGACTGATTTGTTGGCGCGCCAGGACGCTTCAGCCCTTGGCATTTTTGGCGCGGCCGGTCAGGCAAAAAACCACCTGCTCGCGCTCATGCAGGTCCGCAAGCTCAAAAATGTGAAGGTTTATAGTCGCAATCCGGAGAACCGAAAACGCTTCGCCGACGAGATGGGGCCGCTGACTAATCTCAACATTACACCGGTATCGTCGCCACAGGAGGCGGTTCGCGGAGTAGACATCATATTAGCGGCAACCAACTCGAGCGTTCCGGTATTTGACGGCAATTGGCTCGAGCCAGGCCAGCATGTCACGACCATCGTCGGCAGCAACGTCGGTTTGGTCAAGGGCGGCTTTACCGCCGCCAAACGGCGTGAGATCGATGACGCCACCCTCGCGCGCAGTCACGTGCGGGGCATCGTTTCAGTTCAACAGGCGATCCAGGACGAGCAGGCCGATATCTTCGATCCGGTCAGCCGCGGCGTCATCAAGTGGGAACAGTTGATTGAGATCGGCGCCATCCTTGCCGGCCAAGATGACGGCCGCACCCGCGCCGACCAGATCAGTCTCTACAAGAACAATGCCGGCCAGGGCGTCGCCGATGTGGCTCTAGGTGCGCTGGTTTTGGAGAAAGCAAGGAAAAAACAGGCAGGGCAAAAGCTTGAGGTGTAAAGGGGGTGGGAACGCGTGAGGAGTATAGCTTGTCTCGACTGGTCCTGACTGCAAGATCCTGATTATCAGTCGAAAATGGAAAGCAATTTCACATGAGCAAAGTGGCCATAGTCCAAATCCAGTCGTCAACGGACAAAAGAGAAAATCTACGCAGAGCTCTCGAGCTGGTCAAAGATAGCAACAGCGGCGGCGCCGATCTGGTTGCCTTTCCCGAATTCTTAATGGCGTTTTCACCGGCCAGTCAGACAGCTAAGGAGCTCGCCCAAGTTGCCGAGCCGCTTCAAGGCTATTTTGTAACAGCACTGAAGGAAGCGGCTAAAGCAACGCGTACCGCGATCGTAGCGACGATCTACGAGACCTGCTCTATTCCTGATCGTGTGTACGACAGCGCTCTGTGGATCGATACTGAGGGCAATATTGCGGCTGTTTACCGCAAGCTGCACTTGTACGACGCCTTCGGTTTCCGGGAGTCCGACAAATTTGCCGCTGGCGTCGACCTGACACCGCCGGTGACGTTCAAGGATGGCTGTTACGGCATGATGATCTGCTATGATCTTCGATTTCCCGAGATGGGGCGCATGCTGGCCTTATCAGGGGCGAACATACTGCTGGCGCCGTCTGGTTGGGTGCAAGGCGAATTGAAAGTGGATCACTGGCAAACCATGATCCGCGCCCGAGCTCTCGAAAGCGGCTGCTACGTCATCGCGCCGGATCAGGTGGGCAATATCTACATTGGTCGCAGCATGATCGTCGATCCGTTAGGTCGGACAGTAGTGGATCTTGGCGAGCGAGAAGGCGTAGAAATCATTGAGATCGACTTTAATCTAGTTCACGACACCCGCGCAAAGCTGCCGCTCCTGCAGAACCGCAGAACCGACATCTACCGGAAGCATTTGTCTTAGGATTAAACACGATCCCCTGAGTGTTGTTGAGCGATCGCTCACATCAGTCGTTGGATTTCACGAGTGCTTCGACTGTTCTCCTTAGTCCTTCCTCTATTTCGGTTTCCGGAACGTATCCGAGGACCCGTGTGGCCTTGGTGATGTCCGCCAAGGAATGACGCACATCGCCCGGCTTAGCCGGAGCGTAAGTGACCTGCGCCCGAACTTTCAGAAGTTTTTCCAGAATTTGAATTAGCTGATTTAGGCTAAGGCGCTGGCCGCAGCCGATGTTGCAAACTTCCCCAGGTGCATTCGGCGCGCGCAACGCAAGCAAGTTGGCTTGGATAACATTATCGATGTAGGTGAAATCCCGTGACTGCTCACCGTCTCCATAGACGGTGATAGGCTCTTTAGCTAAGAGCTTGGTAGTAAACTTGGGAATCACAGCCGAATATTCTGAGTAAGGATCTTGCCCGGGACCGAAGACGTTGAAGTACCTCAGGCTGACAGTCTCGAGACCATAAAGTTCATGATAGAGTTTGCAATAACGCTCCCCTACCCATTTCTGTAACGCATAGGGCGAAAGTGGATTCGCCGGCATTTCTTCGCTTTTCGGCAGAACCTCAGTGTCCCCGTAAGCTGAAGAGGAAGCGGCATAGACGAAGCGGCGAACTCCCGCCTTCCGAGAGTTTTCCAGGAGATTTAGAGTGGCTGTAACATTGGACCGGTTGGTACCGACTGGATCGACAACGGATCGCTGCACAGATGGAACGGCGGCCTGATGTAAAACATAGTCCACGTCCTTGACAACTTCTGCAGCAACGGAATTATCGGCCAAATCACCCGTCACGAATTGCACCGAGTCACGGATCTGATTGAGTCGCTTAGCGGAGCCGGTGGACAGATTATCCACAACCCGCACGGCGCCGCCGGCACCGAGAACATGCTTCACTAAATGAGAGCCAATAAAACCCGCACCGCCAGTGATGAGGTAACGATCTGCCATGCCTTAACCGCCGTTTGCTTGATGTCAGTCGAGCCTAAGATTTACTGAATGAGAAGAATTATAGCAGGCATCACTGTGAATGCATACGAGTGTGGAGCGTACTGTGCGATCCGATAGTAATCCGGTAAGCGGCGAAACATATATCGGGCAGAGCGCAAGGGCAGGCTTAATTACCGGGACAGCGCCGGCAGGAATTCGGGTAGCGGGGAGGAATATGGCAGGCCCATTACCAAGGCGATGAGAAGATGTAGTTCTTATGTTTGAGACAATGACAGACGGGCGGGGGGTTGTGGCCTGATGCTAATCTAATCGACCCGCGGCATGACGCGTTCCTGAACAAGGTTCTTAAAATCTTGCCGCATCGATGGATCCAATATCTCATTACTGACAAGCTCGATCAGTCCTTTTAGCTTTTCCTCCGGAAATCGATCGAGAGATTCCCCGAGACTAGCCACTCGATCCTTCAATACGATCGATGCCATTGGCCCCATGGCATCCACGAGTATCAAACTTAGTTCGTCCAAGATTATACGAGGTACAACGCCGCTCCGTGTTGCCGCGGATTTTAATGGTTTCACGGACGGCTGTTGCAAACTCGGCTCAGAAACCTCCTGAGGCTGTGATGGTATCTCCCTCCTTATCGGCGGCGTTGAATTAGTCGTTTCCCTCGTAATCTTCTCGCCCGAGAAGACCGTACCCCCTATTTGAAGATCTTCCGCAACTTGCCGGATTAACGAATCATCGATGTAGGTCTTTCTTAAACCGTACGCTGTCATCAGCGCGCCATCACAGATCACATTGATCACTCTGGGAATTCCTTGTGAGCATGCGTAAACAACCTCCACGGCTTTAGGCGTGAAAAGCAGCGGGTCGCCACCCGCCACTTGTAATCTACTGGAGATATATGCTTGGCATTCTTTCAAGGTCAGAGAACGCAACTGGTAACGCACAGTTACCCGCTGTTTGAGCTGCCGCAGTTCCTGGGAGTTAAGGCGGTCGGATAATTCCGGCTGTCCGACAAGGAGAATCTGCAATAGCTTGTCCTTGGAGGTCTCAAAGTTTGACAATAACCGCACGCTTTCCAAAACTTCTGGTGAGAGATTCTGTGCTTCATCGATGATCAGTGCGCAGTTTTTGCCAGAACGGTAACTTTCAAACAAATAATCATTGAGCAGAGCCAGGTACTCGTAGAAATCATTGCGCGAGTGCTGCGGCGATCTAAGACCGAACTCGTTACAGGTGTAACGGAGAAGATCAAATGGGTTGGCGATGTGACTAAAGATGAGAGCGGTTTGGGTATCGCTATCGAGTTCGTCCAGCAGGCCGTTGATAAGAGTGGTTTTGCCGGTGCCAACCTCGCCTGTTAAAACGACAAAGCCTTTACGGGCTTTGATGCCATATGAGAGTTGCGCCAGAGCCTCACGATGGCTTCTGCTCAGATAGAGAAAAGCCGGGTCGGCGGTGATATTGAACGGTTCTTGTCTGAGGCCGAAATGCTCTTTATACGTAAGATTCATGAGAGCTCAGTCGTACAACGATCATGTGCCGGCGTACCTGCCCGCCATCCGGGCTTGATAGATATCAACGTTCCCGAAAATAGCAATCTGTAGCAAAGAGCTTTCCAAATCTTGGTCCATTGATCCTAGCCCTGATGAAACTGCAGTCAGTCAATCACGGCAGCAACTGCGCCAAACACTGCTCGAAAATGACTCTATCCATGATAGTTGTCCTTCAATTCTGGCACTTTCCCGGACAGATAAAATCGATAAATCAATCATAAATCCCTTCGTCATTATAACGGCTTTCTTCAGCATGGTGGAAGATCAACTGAATGGGCGAAATTTCCGGCGCCCGTGGCGAAGAAATAATCGTTCGATGTGAAATTGGGCGGCTCGCGCCGCGCCTTTGAGGCTTGACTGTAGGCGGCCTGCCGCATAGCGCAGCGGGCGGTACAGGTAATGGAAGGGTAAGAGCCAAGGATGAATTTGGTCCACCCAAGAGAGGTAACCAGGCGATGGAAACAGCAGCCATTGAACGACAAACAGTCGTTCGCGCCAATTAGTTGTCTTGCGGAATAATTCGCGAAGGCTTCTTTGTCCATCCGATCGTGTTCCACGCAACGCAAGCTGCCGCTCGATTGCGTCTGACTGTGAAGCAGCGGCTGAAAGACGAGTGAGAAAACTTGATGGGATCGGCGCCTCGAGGGTTCCTGCCAAATACCCGAGCATCACGGACATCGGCAAGGCCAGATGGCTCCGCTGAATGGAATTTAATAGTTCATTCCACTCGAGGTCGGGATGCCGGTCTATGATAAACCAAGCATCGGTAACCCAGCGCAAGGATTGACGCCTACCCGAGTAAGAGGCATGACCACAGACATGGAGAAGACTGTCGGCCGGATTTAGAATGTGCGAATTGACGCTAGCGATAACTTGGCTCCTGCAGCGCGACCGGATTTCCGAGATCGGCATCTGATAGTATGGCACATCCAATAGTCGGCCATGAAATTCGAGAGGGAGTCCGGACCCCTGAACCATCTTCAGATGACGGCTGTGCGAGTTGGGCGCGGCACAAACTCGAAAACCGAGGGAGGGCAAAAAACCCGCGGGTCGGCTCAACTCCTCGTCCGGCAGAAGAATATCGATGTCATGGCAATGCCGCAGCACCGGATTACTGTAGACTGTTTCCGCCAGCGCGGCGCCTTTGAGAACGATTGGTGCAAGTCTCTCCTTCTCGAGCATCAGAAGAACTTCACAGCAGATGCGGCGAACAGCGGCGTTTCGCAGCTCTTCTTTCAGATAGGCCGTCCTCAGGTAAGTGAGGGCTTCTTTATCGATTTCAAGGCTATGGGACTTTACGGCATTGAACAGCAGCGGTCTGAGCTTCTTGACGGACCTGTTTTTGAGAAGGGCCTTGCCGGACCTATCTCTCTGGTTGCGCCACTCAGTCCAGGCGTCTCGAGCTGCTTCGCGAGCAGACAGACAAATCCGTAGCAACAGAGTCTCCTCCGATGTTGGGAGAAGGAATGATAGAGCATTCGATAAAGCGGGAGATGACGAGGATGTATCCACCATATTAACCAGTTCTGCCCAATTTAGGCTGCACCGGGATCCCCGGAGTATTGACACGTACTTTGTAAACTGAAGTTCCCGCGGTAATAAAGAGAGTTCGCCAATCTTCGTTACCCCAAGCACAATTCGACGGCTTCTCGGGGGTCATCAGCGTACCCAGGTGTTTGCCATCGCTATCGAAAACCCAGACCCCTCCCGCCCCTGTGCAGTAGACATGGCCGGCGACATCCACTTTCATTCCGTCGGGTGAGCCCGGATCGCTTACATTCATATCACAAAATACAGAACCGCCGGAGAGCGTTCCGTCCGGCTCAACATCGAAAACTCGGATATGACGGCGTTGCGAGTCGTCGATGTAAAGTTTTTTTTCATCGGGCGAAAACGCTAGCCCGTTAGGTCGGGCGAAATCATCGGCGACCAACGAGAGTTCCGGTCCATCAGGCGAGAGATGATAGACACCTTGAACGGGCTGTTCTTGATGTTCGAGCTCGATACCATAGGCCGGATCGGTGAAGTATATGGCACCATCGGATTTTACGACGACGTCGTTCGGGCTATTGAGCTTCTTACCATGGAATGTGTCGGCCAGAATTTCGATAGTACCGTCTTGGTCCGTTCGTGTCAGCCGACGATTGCCATGTTCGCAGGCGATCAACCGCCCTTTTTCATCTCGAGTCAACCCGTTAGAGTTGCCGCTAGATTTTCTGTATGTCGCTACCCGCCCATCGGTCGTTATTGCGATGATACGATCGGCGGGAATGTCGCTGAAGAGAAGCTTTTTTTCCTCAGCGATCCAAACCGGGCCTTCGGTAAACCTAAAGCCCGTTGCGATTCGCTCCGGAGTTGCACCCTCGGGAAAGAGTCGACGAAGTGCTTCCGATTTGATTTCCAGGCCGGCTGCCGGTGATGGTCGTCGTGCAATCCATCCGATGGTCTTTTTGATGAAGTCTGGCGATTTCCGGTGAATAAGCTTGGCCCGCCTTTCAAAGTTTCGACGGAGATGGTAGGCCCCGGAACGCAGCGCTGCCCGGAGTCGTTTCCGGCAGGACCGGGGCACTACAACAAAGGAGTCCTCTCGGCGACGATTTTCGACAGGCTCCACGAGCAGCTTGCCGGCTTGCGTCTCCCGAATTGCTGCGCGCAGTTCAGCGGCAAGCTGGGGCACGCCTAGCGCGTCGGCGATCTCCGCTGCATCTTTACTGCGATCGATAAAGGAACGCGCGACCCGATCAGCGCCATAAAGAGCATCCAAATCCAGGAGATGCTCCAAATGTTCCGCGAACAAGATCAAGAGAACCGCCCGGACGGTCGAATCGATCTTGTCGGGATGGCGACGGGCAAGCTGTGTTGTCAGCGGTTCCCAATATAACGCCGGAAATTTAGCAATGTAGGTTTCAACTTCCGCGCCCAAAACGTTTCGAATCTTGCGGCGTCGGGATTTCGAAATACCATTGCGGCCGTCGCTGAAATCCCCGTTCTCATAAATATTATGAAGTAGCCCCGCCGCCACGATGGGGGCGGGCAACCTCAGCGAAGCGAGAATGCTGGCGGTCCCCACCACGTGAGCTATGAAGGATTTACCGGAGGCCTGAAAGCGACCCGAAAAAAACACCATCGCCAGCTCATAGGCATCACGAACAAGGCCGAGATCTGTTCTTGAGTAGCCGTCGCCGCGAAGCTGGTTAAAGAGCTGGAGGTTGGTCTGAGCGTAGGGGTGCATGGCTTTTTCTCACCCGGCAAAGGATCAGGCGGCTCGCGAAAGTGATTGCGTTTTATTGCGAATGAATCTAAAGACTCTGCCGCACAATCGCTTCGGCCGGCTCAGCATGCGAAAGCTCAATCCGTATGCTACGGACAGCTTTCGCCATGACGCGACAGAAAACCGTTGGCAGTAGGAGCCCGGTGTAATCAGGTAGGCGTTTGGCTCCTTGCATCGGACGCACGGTTCCAGAGGAGGCTCAACCGCGGCAATTTTACCGAATACCACTCTCATTTGGGCTGCCAGAGAAAGATAGCGCAACCGCTCCGCCGTCGACACGAGGAGAACACCGTAGGCTTCCATATAACGCTGACATCCTCTTTGCTGCCTCTCGCCGGGAAAATACAAGGCTCCTAAATCCAGATAATGCTCGAGCTCGTTCGCCAGCCGCATCAGTAGCACGGTCCGATCGACGGCATCGAAGTCATCCAACCGATCTTGAAGAGCGGACATTCTTCGCAGCCCAAGAGGCAGACGATCATAACGGAATATGTACTCCTCGATTTGTTCGCCCACCGCCGCTCTGACTTGCTCACGTTTGATGTTCGAAACGCCCTTTCTGACGGAACCGAAATCACCGTGAAGATAGGCGGCGTGGATCAGGCTTGCAGCCAGCACCTCGACCGGCGCATGGAGTGATGCAAGAATACTGGTAGTGCCAACGAGATGGTCAATGAAGGGTTTGCCGGAAGCCAAATAGAGACCGGGGAAAATGCGCATCCCGAATTCGTACGTGTCCGAGATGAGCGCGCGCTCTCCCTTTGAGTACCCTTCCGATCGGAGTTGATTGAAGAGCTGAACATTGGTTTGCGCGTAAGTGTGCATAGCTTTTGTCACCGTACCGAGCTAAGGCGAGAAGCTACGCTCGACGTCCTGCGGGCCCCAGGTTGTGTAGTCGTTCAGATCGGCCTGAAACCACTTGATGCCGATGCTTGCCTTTCCGGTCTGGTCCGCAGGGTTGCGTTGAATCTCTGCATTCGAGAGTATCGCACCGCTTAGTCGGATCTCGGCTCTATAGGGATCCGGAACGTAAAAAGTAATCCCGCGAAGATCTCGTAGCGTCGGAGTAAAGGCGCCGAACTGCGTATCTCGGATTGCTTTTATATCTATGATGATCCCTCCATTCAGTTGAGTTGAGTCAAAATCCAAATACTCCAGCGCCAGATTGTAGCGCAATAGTCTTGAAGTCTTCGCCACCAGAATCTTTCCCTGGTCTTGGTAGGACTTCAAAAGTCTAAAGGAGCTAATACTGGTCACTCCCAGTTCTGGATGAGCGCCAAGCGGTCGAACCAAAGAATGCCATGCTATATTGGTCGCTGAGAGGAGAGCCTGTCCCTTGGATCGCAGAAATCTTACCAGCCGGTACAAGTAAGCGAGCCGAGCGCTCTGATTAGCGACGTGACTCCAATAGCCGAAATGAGTATAGGCTATTTCAAATTTTCCGCCTTCAACAAGAGAATCGAGATTAGGAGAATTGAGAATAGATTCTATGGTGTCTGCATAGGGTTTGCCGCTGGAGTATCGGCTAAAATGCCAGAACTTACTGCCATCCCGAAAGGTTGAGGGTACTAGCATGCTATCCTGGCCGAATGTCGTGCGCCAAGCGGCCGCCGGGCTGGGCATATAGGACCAATAGAACTTGATGCCTGATTGGCGCGCATAATCGGCCCAGTATGCAGGCGAGCAAGGGAGGTCGCCCATAGATCGCGGTTTTGCCTTGGTAGATGCCTGACAAGGAACGCCAAAGTCAGATGTCACCTCAGAGTGGTTAGTGTAGGTATCTATTTTCAGTCCCCTCTGCCCAATCCATTCCGCATAATGTTGCCCATCTGCTCTGCGCCAGTCGGTAGCTTGCCGCTTGAAGGCGAACTCGCCCCAGTTTCCATCGCCGCCATGCAGAACATCGATCCACCCACAGCGAATATATTTTTCGACGAACTTGGGGCCTGCCTCGAAAACCAGTCTGCCGCTGATCCGGTCTCGAGCATTTTTCGGGTCCATGTCCCGCGCAGCCACGCCGCCAAATTCATCGGCCCAGGCATTTTCATTCTTGTATCGATAACAGGCGTCGTACACGCTGAGCCCATTGTTCGAAATGTTTTTGAAGAAAAAGCTATCGCCTATGTCCAGCCCGACGCCATTGCCATAGTACGGGATCGCGGGCGTGAGAGTATTAAGGAATCGATGAATCCTGATAAACTTCCATGGAGAGGTTGAATCGACATCAGCGGAAATCGCTAATAAAGCTTTGTAGGGATAGGGAAAGCGTCTTTTTATTACCGGCATGAGCACTGTCTTGCACTCAGCGGATTGGCTCATGCAATCGTGCCGCCTGCCGCCTCTGCACGCGCCCGCTAGCATACAAGGTGAAGAGCAACAAAGGCAGCAGAACCAAGACGTTAAGAAGCAAATCAATCGGGCTGCGCAATCTGGGATATTCGCTGTAGCCGAAAGCCGTGATCGTAAGCAGGTGGTACAGGACCGTGCTAAGTATCATGATCAACGCCATAAGCGGCTCGCGTCTCTTCTTCATCAAAAGGTAAAAAGCCAGGCCGGTGGCAAAAACAAGAGCTTTACCATTCAATGTGTTGAGCAGATCAAAGCCGCGAAACCAGAGATTGTGGTAAGAGCGGTTCGCCCTGCCGTAATAGAAATGCGATTGTTTGTTCAACACCGCCGGCAGCAAGTACGCCGTCTTGATCCCGAAGTCGGCGCTGCGCCCGGCAAGGAAATAAGAATTGATGCTGCGCAGATTCTTCATTGAGTAGAGCCCTTCACTGCCGAGTCGGTTGATCACGCTGTACGGATCGTGATTGCGCTCGACTTGGCGGTAGATCTCCAGTGCCCGCTCGGCTATCTTCGGCGGGTCGGTATAATCCTGATCTAGATAGCCATACTGGATGGCCTTTCCAAGTAGGTTGTAGTCAGAGGTCCGCGACAGACCGGGGTACCCTGTTTGTAGATAATAAAATGCCGCCCATATGGCGATTAGAGCCAGGTTGCACGAAATGCCGAGTGCCAGAAAGGGGATGGAGGAACTCGCAGAGTCTAAGCGCGGTGCAGTGCTTCTCGAAGTGGCAACGAGATACAGGATGTGTATGGCGTAGAGGCTCGCCGGGAGAAGAATAAAATTTGGCTTAAGCATCACCAGAAGCGAATCCACGATCACTATTCCGCCCAAGCGCTTCAGCGTGTTTATTTTTTCCAGCGCGGCGATATGAGTATAGAGCACCGCCATAACCAGCGTCGTCGCGAGAGTCTCGGTTAGGACAACGGACTGGTAGTTGATAACTTGGAAATTCAAAGCCAGCAACGCGCTAACACCGAAAGCCAGCCACTCTCTTCCAAGCAATTTGAAACAGATAAGATACAACAGGAGAATGGCGATGGCTCCGAGAACGATTTGGCCGTAGACGGCGAGCTTTAGCGGCGCGCCATTCGCGAATTTGCCTATGAGACCCATGACACCGAGATACACCGGATAGGTAGGTGAGCGCAGAGAGAAGTCTGGAAGCCGGCCCTGTTTCAACTGCACCGCGGGCTTGATGTAGCCATGGCTGTCGGGGTAAATAACCGGCGCTTCAGCCCAATTAAAACAAACCATATTGACCGTAAGAGAAAAAATAAACAAAGCTGCCGCATAGCGAAACAGCGGCTCGGCCGAGAGATTTGCGAAACGGTTCAACACGATAGGCTCATCTCGCCACGGTCGCCAAAGTTCAATTACCTGCCGTGTCCGACAGCAGTCTTTCAAGAACGCAGGGGATTTCTTCCAGAGCGCCGCCCAGTTCTAGCCAATAACAGGGTACTTGCTCGACCAGTTGCGCGAGCTTATTAAATCCCTGCAGCCCATTACTTTTTTCGCCTACGAGAAGAGAGCTGGGAGCAAGCGTCAGTAGTGCCTCGCCTTTGGAAGCCGGACGAAGGCGCGACGCCGGAAGATGCAGGACGCGAGGGAGTACTACGGCGTGAATCCGGCAGGCTCGCGCAAATCGAAGCGGAGCAATCTGTGACAGCAGAACCAGAAGTTTCGTCTCGAAAGGATATTTTCCTTTTATCGCATGTCCATCGAACAGCGCGAACCGCTTAAGATGATTCGGCTCTATGAAGGTCGAACTGTAGAGACTATGACCCACAAAACCGTTGTCCGGCGACGCCTGCAAGCCGACGAGATCCTCGCTCAGGTAATCAAAACCGGCGAACGCAGAGGTGATGGCCGACGTCGACTTGCCCGAGCCGCCGGGACCTGCCAGCAGTACGCCACGGCCGCTCTTGGAAACCAAACCGGCATGCACCAGCGGCATGTCCAGACTCTTATGCCACAAACTCAAGAGCACGTGCAGGGGCCGGCCGCGTTCGTAAAGAGACAGCTCTTCCGCGTTCGACGCATAACCGCATATAAAACCGGATGACCGATCGAGCGATACCAATGAATGCTGCAGCTGGTAGGAAGCGTATCGGCCATCGGCGGAATGTTTTAGATTCGGATGCAAATCCAGATCGTCCCGTATCAACCCGAGTCGGCAAGAGACATTTGTTTCAGCCTGGTCCCAGAGCTCGATGTTGAGGCGCGGCCCCGTCAACTGGGGATGGTCGACCCGCAGATGCGCGAACGGCAAATCCATAAATTCGGCGAGCCTCTGCCCGACGATTCGCATGTTCACCGTTTGGCCCGCCAGGACATAAGACGACTCGTGAAAGAGGTTCGGATGCATTGTCTTTGCCTGTGCAAAGGCATTCCGCATGAGATTGAAGCCGAGGTCGGCGCCGCCATCCGGCGCCGGCGGAGCAAAGCCTTGGTTTGGTTTGACTTCAATCACAGCCATCTCCAGAAATATTTATCGGCTCTTGTTTTTTAACAGCTAATTTCCGGTACAAAAGATCATAGGAGTTGACGTGATGCTCCCAGCTGAACGCTGTTTGTGCGCGGGCGCGGGCTGCCTCTCCCATCAGCCTGGCGACCCCAGGATGTGACAGCAAAAACCCCACTGCATCGGCTAGCGCCTCGCTGTTTTCATTTTCAACGAGTAAGCCGGTCTCTTCATGCACTACGACTTCCGGAAGTCCTCCCACCCGTGTCGCGACGATTGGACGGGCCATCAAGGCGGCCTGTAAGGCCACCAAAGGAAGCGAATCTCGTCGAGATGGCATCAGGACAACTGTCGAGGTGTTGATCAGCGCCGCCACCTTATCGGGCTCGATCCAGCCGATGAAATCCACGGCACGAGCAATACCATGAGAGGCAGCCTGACGTTCAAGATCGGATCGGAGAACTCCGTCGCCGGCGATGATCAAACGGGCGCCAGGAAATCGAGCGAGAATCGCGACGAAGGAAGCGAGAGCCAGGTCCATGCCCTTCTCCGGTGAGAGGCGTCCCAGACATAAAATGCGCGGCGGGTCTAAAGGCAACGGTTCGGTAGCCAGTGCCGGAGTTTCCAGACCGTTGTAGATGACCGAGGAACGTGGGGCCATCTGCGGCGCTAATCGTTGTCCATGCTCAAGAACCGCGGCGCAGCAACCGGCCACCCAATCGGCCTCGCGCAAGGTACGTGCTACGATCCCGTCGGCCTGCGGATGCCATTCGCCGTGCAACGTAACCAACGTGGGAGCCCAATGCGCGTTTCTGGTCGTCAGGTGAAAAAAGTCAGTTGGCCCGACGCCGTTGACGTGGACCAGATCCGGCGCAAAGTGCCGTTTCAGCCTGGCAACTTTTTGTTTAACATCGAGCAAGTGATCGATGCCGGCCGGCTTGGTTGTATTCTGAAAATAGCAGCGCTGGATCGGAATGCCGTTGTATTGCGCCTCATCGGACAACTCAGGCGAGCTTTTGGGCGCTACAATAAGGAATTCATGGCCGCGATCGCGCAAGGCAGGCACGAGCTTCGCGGCAAGCACTTCGAGACCGCCAATGTTGGGCCAGAAACTCAGTGTCCAAAATAATACGCGCATAGTTACTCTCCCAATTCGAGTGCCGTAACGGCCCGCATTATTCTCCGGCTGCTCGCGTTCCATGAATAGGCGCGTGTCACCAAGTCCAAGCCGTTGGTTGCCAAATGTTTTGCAAGGCCCTCTTCCGTCCAAATCCGCTTTATCGCCCCGACGAATTCCTCGGCACTCTCGGCGAGCAGGACGTGTCTCCCGTTCTCTACACTGATTCCTTCGACTCCCTTTCGGGTCGTCACGATGGGTACTTCCGCAGCGAACCCCTCCAGAATTTTAAGCCGGGTTCCGCCTCCTTGAGACAATGGGACTGCCATGACCGTACCCACGGCAAGAAAAGGCATCACATCCGGCACTAGGCCGGTGACAACAATCCGCGGGTCTCGCTCGGCTGCCGCCTTCATAGAAGCCGTCGGGTCGGCGCCGACCAGTAATAATTGACAATCCGGAAACACTGTGGCGAGTTGGGGAAAAACCTTCCCGATCAAAAAATTTGCCGCCTCGGCATTCGGCTGCCATCGAAAGATAGCCGGGAAAATAACGGTTCTCCGATTCGGAGCCACCGATTCGGAGCAGCGATACCTGGCGGTTCGCGCCGATGCATAGTTATCGAGATTCACGGTATTGGGTATGACATGAATCGGCGCGGACGGATCGTGGACCTCTTGCATCAAGCGCGCGTCTTCGCAACTGCAAACCCAAATCTGATCTACGGCATTGGCAGCCTGATGTTCGAGGAGCTTTACCCGCGCCGGCAGAACTTCTCGAAGAAGCCTCGCCTTCAAGTCGTTGCCCGGAGTCGAGCTTGCGATGTCTCTGCTCATAACTGCTTCGACGGCATGAAGGTCCAGCACAATTCGACGACAATGCCGTTTGAGGATCGGAATGTAGCGGTGCAGCCACAGTCCTTCCACTATGATCAAATCCGGCCGAAAACTCTCGACTAAGTCGATGACCTCCGTTGCCGCCGTAGCCGAATAGTAGAGGTCCGACGGATGCCCCGCCGGATCCAAGAGCCAGGCGCGTGCCGCCAGTTTTTTTTGCGGCAGAGGGTAAGTAAGAGCGCCATCCGTCGATGCACGCCAGAAGGCTAGACTTGCCGGCGGCATCTTCTTGCTTCGAGCATCATTCGAGTTCAACCCGAAGACGCCGACGGCACTGAAGCGAAGGAGCCCGTTGATATTCTGCAAATTGCGCAGATCCATGCCTGCCAACGCCGGATAAGGCAGGGTTTCTGTTATCACAAATGTTCGAAGCAAGCCCATCGCCAGCCTTTCTTAGATGTCCGGTAATCTCACCCGGGGCGAAAGCCTTGGCAAGGCTTCATCATCGACAGTGTCTTCATGCCGGGGATCGGCACGCTTAAACCCGGATTCGCAGTCGAACTAAAAATGCCGCAAGCGAGGTGAAATCCTGGAGCATCGAAGGCGTCCGACTGTGAAGTTTCAAAGTGGTTTTGCGCTCTCGCACGTCGTTGCCATGAGGCTTAAACATCCCGCTCGAAGCACCGCTGAGCGATCTCTGCTCAGAGTAGAACCCCATCGACTTCGCTGCGGAAGGATTGTGCCTCGCGCTTTCTGTCAATCGCAAATCCGGGTTAAACTCTGCTGCGCGCAATCAAACGATCGAGTGACTGCTCACACTGCAGCAGCGCACGGGTTACGTGAAAGCCGGTTTGCCAGTGGCTACCCGCGCGGTCACGGGCCTGCCGTAACCCCCAATGATCGATGAACGCGACCCAGGTGCCGGAATGACCACAAACGAGGTGACGAAAGGCCCAAATCCTTACCTTGTGAAAGGCGTTCCAGAGTCGCACATCACCGGTCGCTTCGTAGACGCGCAGCAGCGCGATCATCATTTCAGCCTGTGCCCACCACCAGACCGTCCTATTCTGTGCCACGCCACGATAGGCGCCAGCCCAGTACACCGCCCCCCTTCTGCTGACACCGTTGGCGAGTAACGCGCCAGTTAGCCGGGTCAGCCATGGTCGCAGCGGTTCGACGTAATGATCGAGTAACCGGGCGCTCTCGAGCATGTACCAGACGAGCTCTGCCGAGTGCCCGTACACCGTCTTTGTCTCCAGTTCGCCATTAGCCGGAATTTCTTGCCAGGCCCGCGTAAGCGAGTCGTAAGCATTGCCTGCCGAGCCGGGTATCTCAAAGCGTGTCAGCAAGATATTGGCGAGCTCTTGAACGCGATCGAGGTAGACTTGCTCAGCCGCGGCTTGGTTCAACTTGCTCAGCGCTAGAAGCATATGCATTTGAATCCCTAAGGTCTTCACTTTGTTATCAGGATGATCATGGGATCGCTCATAGTAACCGAGGTACCCGCCGTAGAGCGTATCGTGGCCGCCACGATCAATCAGCGAAAATACGGCTGTTGCCTTTTCCAGCGCCTCCTCATGACCGATGAGGAGATGACTCTCAGCCAAAAAATAAATTGCGTGTACTTGCGACTGGGTTTGTTTTACAGAACCGACACATGTGGCTCTTCTCTCCGACGAATAATCGAAGAAGCCGCCCTCTTTGGCATCCCAGTATTGCTTTGTCAGGAACGCAAACCTGCGCCGGTACTGTGCCAGCATTTCAGCCCTCAGGTTTGACTCGTCCGACCGACTGATAGCGACCGCATGCACATATAGTAAGCGTAGCTGAACAATCACATGCCCTTCCACTCTTCCGGTCGGCAGCAACCGCTTATCGAGAAAGGGCACATACCCGCCATAAGACGGATCGTTTATCTTGGCAGATATCCAGAACGGAAGGACCTCCTTGTCGAGGTGTTCAGCAAGGGAATTCCTGATAGCTTCATAGGTTCTGGCATCCGGTAGCTCGACACGTTTGCAACCTGCCGGTGAGAAGAGCGTCATAGATCGTGGCTTGGATTCGTTAATCGGTTTTTACGAATTTGGCTCCAACAGTCGTTCACTAATTCTCGCCTTTGGAAATGGTCTAATCGGCTTTCCGCATAATCATTCCGGCTGCTGATCTGAAGGTCAGCTCAAAAGGATAGACAAGCTGGAAAAACAAAGCGCGCATTGTTCGCCGCCAGGTAAATTCAGTCTCATAGGGAAATTTCTCGTCATCTATTCCGGTCTCCGGGTACTCGTCATATTTTCGGTACTGAGTTCCTAGGAGATGGTCCCAGATACTGAATATGGCGCCGAAGTTTTTGTCTTGATGATCTTTCCTGCAAGAATGATGAATTCGATGCGACTGCGGCGTTACCATGATGTAACGAAGAATGCCGAGATTGGTTTTGACGTTGCTGTGATAAAACCGGGCATACCAGGTTCCAAACAGATACCAGCCTCCAAAGGAGGCCAGCGCAATATCCGTCCTCAAACTCAAGAACGGAATAAAACTCACCGCGGCCTCGATCAGCCTCTCCACGGGATGAACTCTTAAATCAGTGAATAGATTCATATCCCGTTGCGAGTGGTGGACCGTATGGAAATACCAGAAGAGAGTAACTTTGTGACGCAAAAAGTGATGAAACCAGCGGATGAAATCCGAAACCAGAACGGCGAGGAGAATGTGTGCTGCTAACGGCAATCCTTGGTCAATATCGATTTGCATAAAGCCGAGATAGGAACTATGAAGCCCGCCAAGCGCCCTGCGATAGATTGGTAGCAAAATACCCACGAATAGGGCGTCAAAAAGAAACCAAAGAGAATCGTGCAACAATGAAGGGCCGAAAATTCGCGGACGTGGGTAGACCGGTTGGCTCCATTCCGCTAGCAATATGCCCCCGACGAGAACATAGAAGTGCCATGATAATATTTCACTCGGCACGACCACGGCGGAATGGATTTTGCGCCCGACCTGATAGCAGGGTTCGCAAGCCATTTTGGCGTTGTATTTCGCGTCAGCGATCCAGGTTGTAACGCTATTGTTCGAGATTATGGTAAATCCCAATAGCAGTAGGGCTGCAAGCCCGAGAAGAATCGCCGCATGGACTCTCATTTCGCGCATGCCGGCCCTCATTCGTAAACGGGAAGGCACGTGGCGAGTTTTCGGTAGAGAGCATCATACGATTGTAAACAAACCTCCCAGCTGAAAAGTTCCTGCGCCCGGCGGCGTCCCGCCAAACCCATCTGCGCCGCTTGCTCGGGATGGGACAACAAGAAGGCGATTGCTTCGGTTAACGCCAGGGTGCTTTCACTTTGGATGAGTAAGCCAGTCTGTTCATGGGCTACCACTTCGGCAAGGCCTCCTACTCGGGCTGCGATCACCGGACGGGCCATCCATCCAGCCTCCAGTGCAACCAGGCCGAAGCCCTCAAACCGTGACGGCATGAGGACAATGGTAGCTTCATTGAGCAGCTCGGGGACTTGGTCCGGGGGCACCCAACCCATAAAGTCGACTGCACCGGTGAGATTCAGCTTGGCGGCTTGGCGCTCCAAAGCTGCCCGTTCAGGTCCGTCGCCGGCAACTGTCAAGCGGATGTGAGGAAAACGATCGATAATCGCGGCTAGCGCCGACAAGGCGATATCGAATCCCTTTTGGCGCTGTAGCCGGCCCAAGCACAGCAGTCGAGGGCTCTCGGTCGGGAGGGGCTCCGGCAATAGCGCCGGGCAATCCAAGCCGTTGAAAATAACGGATGAACGAGAGACCGTCTCCGGCACTCGCTGGTGCACCCGCGCCAGCGTGTCGAACGATACGCCAGTAATCCAATCGGCCGCGCGGAGAGTCCGCCCCATGAGCGTGTCAGGTTGCGTATCCGCATCCGGCAAGATTTCTAGTGTTGCCGTGAATAACGAAGCGGCTGAATGAATGCCGGCTGTCTCAAGGTGAAATAGTATGCTGGGACCGAAATTATGTATATGGATCAGATCCGGCGCAAACCTTCGCTTGAGCTTGGCTACGTGTTGCCGCAGCAAAATAACCTGAGATAGATCGCCGCTGGCCATTGCGGTGCAGAAAGGGAAACGGTAGATCGGGATGCCGCTATATGAATCTTCCAACGGCAGATCCGGGCTGTCCTGCCGCGTCACGACCACAAACTCATGTTCATTTCGCAAAGCGAGGAGAAGTTTTGCGGCAAAAATCTCGCTGCCGCCAATGTACGGCCAAAATAGATCGGACCAGAATAAAACCCGCATGGCGAAATCACTCTTTCCTTCCCAACCGCGGCCCCGGAGGTGTTGCAGGAGGCACGTCAGTGACAAGCTGACCATATAAATCGTCGAACGCGTTAACATGCTGTTCCCAGCTGAACGTTGCCAGGGCGCGAGCTCGCGCAATCCGGCCCATTTCTCTCGCTATGTCCGGGTGATCGAGTAGGTACGCAATCGCGCTTGCAAGCGCATGGCTGTCTTCCCTTTCAACCAGCAATCCGGTGGCGCCATCAATTACTACCTCGACAAGGCCTCCGCTCCGGGTCGCCACAACCGGCCGTCCGATCATTGCCGCTTCCATAGCAACAAAGCCGAAGCCTTCCGTTACCCTTGAGGGCATTACAACAATGGTCGCGGAATTGAACAATGCCGGCATCTTGTTTGATTCGACCCAGCCGATGAAATCAACAGCGTCGGCCAGGCCGAGCTCGCGAGCCTGCCGCTCCAAGTGCGGTCGGGCCGGTCCATCACTGGCGATAATCAGCCGCAGGGAGCGGAAGCGTTCGGTGATGCTGGCAAACGCGGTCAAGACCAGATCGAAGCCCTTCTCATGGACGAGACGCCCGAGGCACAACAACCGAGGTTCATCGAAGCGCAGCGGCTCGGGCGAGAATTCCGGTGCATCAAAGCCGAAATAGATCAGGGAAGAACGCGAAATGATCTCCGGCGCCAATCGGCGCGCGGTGGTGAGAACCATTTCAGAGCCTGCCGTTACCCAATCGGCTGAGCTGAGAATGCGGTTAACCACCGAGCCCCTGCTGCCGGATTGATTCTCCAGCGGCTGGTGTAATGAAACAAGTAGAGGAGCGGCAGGTGCTTCGGCCGTCTGCAGGTGAAAGTAGACGCTCGGACCGGTAAGGTTGAGGTGGATGAGAGCCGGTTCAAACGTGCACTTTACTCTGGCCACTGCTCGTTTGATATCAACCAACTGATCCATGTTGCGGTTGGTTAACGCCTCCCAGAAGGGAAAACGATACACGGCTATTCCACCGTGGCGCTCCTCACGGGGTGAAGCGGGAGTTTCTTGAGAAGCCACGACAGCCAAGTCATGACCACGTTCGCGCAAGGCCCGGAGTAGCTTTGTTCCCCAGACTTCGATACCTCCTATTTTCGGCCAGAACTGCTCGCACCAGAATAAGACTCGCATGACTAAAACTATGATGAACTCGATCTTCCTTTGGAGAGACGGACCCGGCGCTCTCAGATTCTTTGTCGGTATGACGTACGAGCTGGAAAGAGAGGAAAACGGCTAACCGAGGTTGATCAGCTCCTCTATGCGGTCCGGGACTTCACTCATATTCTCGCCTAGCTCGAGCCAGAAAGAAGGCACGCGCTCAGCCAATCGCACCAGGTTTTCCCAGCCCTTCGCGCCCGAGCTAGGAAGCAGGATGAGCGACTTAGGGGCCAGCGCAAAAAGCGCCTCGGCTCGGGAGGCTCGCCGCACCCGCGGTGAAGATGCACCGGTTACCCGAGGGAGGGCCACTGCTCGAATTGGCACGCTCGTGGCGAGTTGATGGGGAAAAACATCCGAAAGGAAGACCAGACTTTTCTCTTGCTCCGGACGGGGTGCGTACAGCGCGTGAGGAACCAATTTGGGAAAGCGCGGTATATGATCGGCCATGAGCCAAGTCGAGCTGTACAGACTGTGTCCGGCAAACGATCCGTCTCCGGTTCTCTCCAATGCAATGTAGTCGTCGCCAAGATAGCTAAAACCGCCTTCAATGCAGGCCAAGGCGGACGTGGACTTGCCCACCCCTCCCCTTCCGGCAAAAAGCACTCCCTGTCCGCGCTTGGAAATAAGGCAGGCATGACTCACTTCCACGTTCTGATCGCTGTGCCATAACAACAGAGGGAAAAGCAGCGGTTTACCGAGATCGTAGAGAGGCAGGTTGTCGCTCGCATGAACGCAGCCGACGAGGTGCCGGGTGTCACGATTAAACCACGTGAGGAGCTTAGGTCGCTGGCAACCAACAAAGGCATCTTCCGATGAACCCAAGATCAAGCCAAATTCAACATACCAGGTCGAGCCGGAGATATGTTTCTCGACCGGTTCCGGTTCTACTGGGCAAGAAATCGATGTTTCACTTTGATCCCAGATGTCAATTTTGAGCTGCGCGCTTTCGGCGCCGCGGGGAATCATCAAGTGGCTCAAAGCTCTGGTCAATTTTGTTGCCGCCTGAGCGCCGACAACTCTGAAATGGACGCGCTTGCCTGAGAATATGAAGGTTGACTGCCAACGCTTCGACGGATGGACTTTCCACGCCTCATCGAATGCGTCGAGCATCGCCTTGAACTCGCACGCGCCACCGAACTTTGGCGCCCTGGTCTCGGCGCCGAATTTCAATGACATGCAACCCCGCCCAGCGATCGGTTCATCATACGAGAGATTTCGGGTTGATGGGACCGGCGGAAGTTCGCTGCCGCCATTCCACTAGAAGCTTCCGGTATAATACGTCATGAGAATCAACGTAGTCCTCCCACGCGAAAAGTTCTCGTGCTCGGGAGCGCGCAGCCTCTCCTATCCGCTCGCCGGCTTCAGGATGCGTCAGCAGATATGCCATCGCGTCTGCGAGAGCGCCGCTGCTCTCCGGCTCCACCAGTAGGCCGCTCTTTTCGTGCGCTATGATTTCCGGCAGCCCACCCACTCGAGTAGCAATAATCGGTCTAGCCAAAAAAGCCGCTTCCAAGGCGATCAACCCGAAGGGCTCCTGCCACCGAGAGGGTATCACTACCATGGCCGCGATATTCATCAACTCGGGGACCGCTTCGGGGGCGACCCAACCCGGAAACCGGACGCGATCGGCAATCGAAAGTTCGACTGCCTGTTCTTGTAATCTCGCCCTTTCAGGGCCGTCACCGGCGATGATCAAGCGCAGATCTGGAAAACGGTCGCGGATGCGCGCAAACGCCGCCAATGCCACGTCGAATCCTTTCTCATGAACCAAACGACCGAGGCACAAGATGGTTTTCGGACGATCCACAGACACGGGCGTCAAATCGCACGATGACTGTTCCCTGGCATTATAGATGAGCGATGAGCGTTGAGTGACTTCCGGCACAAGATGCCGCACATTGCTCAGCACGAAGGCCGAGCACGCCGTTATCCAATCCGCATCACGCAAAATTCTCCCAAGCAACGTTTCACTTCCCACAGGCCCCTCGGGCAACGATTGGTGCAAACTGACCAGCATCGGCGCCGGATGGGCCAGGGTGGTATTCATATGAAAAAGGACACTGCCTCCATAGGAGTTGATGTGAACCAGCTCGGGAGCAAACTCTTTCTTCAACTGAACCACCCGTCGGCGATTTTCTATCAGCGGCTCGAGGCTCCCTTCCCGGCTATGTAAAAAGAAGGGAAACCGATACACGGGAATGCCCTCATACCGGATCTCATCAGGGCTTTCGATGTTTTCCCATGTGACCACGGCGAATTCATAGCCGCGGGCGCGCAAAGCCGGCAGTAGTCTGGCGGCGAGATTTTCGACGCCACCCACACGGGGCCAAAAAGTTTCGGACCAAAAAAGAATTCGCATTTGTTTTTAGCTATTGCTCGATGAATACGATGCCGCCGGGGGGCATTTATCTCACTCCCTTTCGTCGGCGGATGTCACGGTCGGCACGGCATCGACAGCCTACGACGCAAGCTCTTGCCGAGGAACAGCTGACATGGATCTTCAGTCACAAACTCTCGGCATTTCCTCTGCTTCAATCTGACATCTTATTAAGGCGGCGGCGATCGAGCGCAGTCTTTAGAACTTGCAAGTATTGGTCGCGGCTATTAGATGCTCGAAGACGGCTGAGATTGTTTTGATGCAAGCGACGATACAGGAGCACATCGGATACCAATTCCATGGTAGCGCCGTGTTCGGATGCGCGCAAAAACCACTCCGTGTCATCGGCGTGCCTAATGGTGGCATTGAACCAGCCTACGGCGTCAAAGAGCTCCCGGCGTGCCAACAGGGTCCCGGTTGAGTAACCAGGTAACGGCTTCGAGATTCGATGATCACGAAACCTTCTTTCCTCTTCAATGAGTTCTGGTACCCAGAAATTCTGCACATGTGCCACGCAATAATCTAGTTCAGGGCTGGTCTGGAAACGGGCCATTTGTCGTTCCAACTTCGCCGGATGCCACAAATCGTCCGCGTCGAGAAAAGCTACGAATTCGCCCTTCGCTGCGTTTAGCCCGAAGTTACGCGCGGCTGCTGTTCCTGCATTCGCCTGCCTCAGGAGACATACCTTTCCTGGATAATGATCCATGACCGCGGCCGTTCCGTCCGTGGACCCATCGTCGACTACAATAATCTCCAGAGTTTGATAGCCCTGCTTCAGGATGCTTTCCAATGCTTCGCCCAGATACCGCTCACCGTTGAACACGGGAACAATACAACTGATTAAAGGTGATTTCATGAAGACTTCACTTTACCCTTTTAAGAGGTTCATGCGTCGGCGAATGCAGATGCTTGCAAGGATCCTAAGACAGCCTCGCACGTGCACAGGAGCGCAGAAAGTGCGGCTCGAACTCGTCTTCGACATATTCGGTGCTGTCACGTTGTTCTCTTTGGATGGTTGCGAATAGCTCCTGGTTTCGATTGACGAACAGTTCGTACCAAAGCAAAAAACTGATCATACGCCACCAGTGGATATGCGCGCTCCATTCGTTGCGCTTTTGCGCGTGATGCTTCGTCAAACGCTCAAACAACGGCAAATCAACGTAAGGATTATGCAGTTGCTTGAGCAGCCTCCGGATGGTCGGCGGGCTGGTTACAACGAAGCGCTGAAATGGAGTAGGAAAGCCCGCTTTCTGCTTTCGCCAAACGACTTCCTGTGGCAGTAGCTCCTCGAAGGCTTTTCGCAGTATCCATTTGTGCCATCCGTGTCGGATGAGATAAGTCACGGGCAACGTCAACGCTAACTCGACCACGCGGTAATCGAGAAACGGCGATCGACCCTCGATAGGAATGCCCATGCGCATTCTGTCATTGGCCCGGACCCAATAGGGGATACTAGTGCTGGTGATCTCATCATAGAGTACCGCAGATAAAGTCGTGCGAGAGTAGTCACCGTTGGGCACAAGGGGTGGCAGATTGACATATCCATCCATGCGCTCGTATTCGGCCTGGCGTTTAGCACTGCTGGCTTTCGATATGGATGGATCCAGGCGTAGCAGACTCCCCTTAATTTTCTGAACGATGAGTCTGGCCAGTGGTTTTACGTGGGTATCTGTTTCTGACCAACGCAGATGATTGTCCAGAAACATGCCAAACCGATGAGCCCGCAGGGCTTCCGTTTGTAGAAGATCAAAATGCCTCATATAGCCGGCAAAAAGCTCATCGCCGCCTTCGCCCACCAAAACTACCTTAAAGCCTTCCGACCGCATCGCGCGGTGGAATAATTGTCTGATATAAATATTCGGGGCATGATACGGCTCTTCTGCGAGATACGTGAAGGGAAGAATTTCATGCCAGAAGTTGTCCAGCGGCGGGTCTACGATGCGATGTTCGGCGCCACAATAGCGCGCGACCGCACGGGCAAACGGTTCTTCATCGCATTGCTTCTCCGCAAAGCGTATTGTATGAGCTATCACCTTTGCCCCAGAACACTGAGCAGCCAATGCAACTAACACCGATGAGTCCAGACCACCACTCAACGTCACGCAGCAAGGGACATCCGCGCGCAAGCGAATACGCACGGCATCTTGAAGCGCGTCTCGAATGGAGCGAATCGCTTCGCTCACGCACACCTCGCGTTCGTCAAATCGCTGCCTTGGAGCTTTCCAGTAACGCCGAGCCGTGGTCGGAAAATTTTGGTCCAGCACTGCCCAGCTCGCAGCCGGAAAACTAGAGATGCCCTGAACGAAAGTCTCGTCGTTCACATGTTGGAAACCACGGACCAAATAGGGATAAAGGGCCGCCTCATTAACTGACTGAGTACTTGAGACTTCCAGCAAGGCTTTAATTTCAGAAGCGAAATAAACCGAGTCCTGAATTCTGGCCCAGTACAGTGGAATCTCGCCTAACCGATCCCGGCTCACAATCAAACGTTTGTTTCTAAAGTCATACAAAGCCATCGCCCACATGCCATTGAAGTGAGAGAAGCATTCCACTCCCCAAGCCTTATATGCTTCAACGATTACCTCGGTGTCAGAAGCCGAACGGAAATGATGTCCGCGTTTCACGAGGGCATCCCGCAACTCTATATAATTAAAAATTTCCCCATTGAAGACGGCACAGCAAACCTTGTCCGAGTCGAAAAATGGTTGATGCGCTCTTGTCGTCAAATCAACGATCGCAAAGCGCCGATGTGCGAGGCCAATTGCGAAGGGGAGATGATGGTGCGAATCGCGCAGCACTGGGTAAGTCTCAACAAGAAGTCTCGGGGTGTCAGCTCCGGAGTATTCAACCCAGGAACCAAGGTCTGGCTGGATAAAGACATATCCTTCATCGTCACGGCCGCGATGACGAAGTTGATCGTTCATCCTGCGGAGTAATCTAATGTCAACCGGGTGACCGTTGAGATTGATGATTCCAGCGATAGCACACATAATCGTGTTCGTTCGATCTAAAGTCTTTCCGGGCTTATTCGCTCTCTTGATGCGTTGTAAATCTTAGCCTATCGGAACGACCTCTCTTTTCGCACCATAGCTTCGCACCATAGAGCCGCCCTTTTCCGCCACTTCGGACGGCCAATATGCCGAATACGCTTCTCAGGCTGCCAAATATCCTAGATCTCAAGCCGGCTCGGTGCCTTCCCCCAAGAAAAGGAAAACGGCATATCGGAATGCCTCGATACGAGATTTTGATCGGGGTTCCTTAAGTTTCCCAGCTAACTACCGCGCACTCATAGCCGGCGGCAATTTAAAGCCGGGGGTAATCTGGCGGCGAGATTTTCGACGCCATCCAAACGGGGCCCAAACGATATTTCCGACCAAAAGAGAAGCGCATGATCCGGCGGGGGTCGGTACTAGCGTATGCATGAACCGCCGTCGCCGTGAATTAGCATCATCTTCTTGCCGCATGTCGATTGAGGATGAGGTCAGCCGCAAAAACAACAAGCAGCCATAGCCCGAGTCGAAAGTGGACACCGGCCCGAAAGGCATGCCTGTCTATCTCATTTGGGTCGGCGTGCCAGACAAGGACTCCATGCGGGTAAGCAAAGAGGATCAAGGCCAACGGTATAATGAAGAGAACGTTATATCTCCAGAGCCTTAGGCCCAGGGCCGAGCCGAAGGCGACTGCGCCGGCCCAAATGCACAACAAAGCCCACTTCTTGGCATATACAATTTCCGCCAAGGCGCCGCCGATGACCGGTGCGAAACCGGCTGGAGCGTAATTGCGGACTTCCGCAGAAAGCAGCAGCTCAGGATGACGAAGAGGCTCCTGAATCGTCATGGCGGGATGCGATAATAAGAACCGCATGTAGGTAAGCTTGCCGTGCGCGTATAGCCATTGCCGAAACCCCTCAAGTTCAGGCTCCTTGAAAAACGCCCAGTTGTCGGTCCACGCTTTCTTGCCGGCGCGTTCCATTAACGCCGGAGTCACCGGCATTCCGGCGCGCGCAAAATACTCAGTACGATCAGTGAAAGGCAATACCCTCAGTCCCACGTTATTCATGAAGGCAACTACCCAGCGATGCGCCCGGTTCGCTGCATAATCATTGACGGCAAAAACAACGGCAAATGCCGCCGCTATGACAATGTAGCGGTGTTTGACTCGCCCTGACGCCGCCCCAATCAGCAATGCCCCGGCGGCCATTAGCACAACCCATGCGTTGGTATCCTGGGTAGACGACCAGATTGAGGCGATCAGCATGACCAGCACGGCTTTGTACCACCGCCAGGATTCCAGCATCCACATCCAGCCGGCAATCAGCAAAGCCATCAAGGAGAGGGAAATAGAATCCGGCAATAGCACGCCGTCCCACATGACGATTTCGGCGCTCAAGCTGAACAGGAGCACCAAGCCGAAGGCAACCGGTTTGAGCCAGAAAAGCTGCACGACTCTAGCGACGCAGAGCGCGAGAAGTCCCCAGGAGACTATCGAAAACGTTAGTTGAAAAATGCCGATCGACGGCGGATCATTTCCCAGCATCTTAAACACAAGCGGCGTGCTCCAGGGACGCGGTCCAGCCCAAAAAACAAGATCGGATAGTGACCGGGAGGCGAGCTTGATATACACAGCGGTATCGGGAAATGACCTGACCTCTTCAAGCGCATCGAAGTTTAGAAGCCGCAGCGCCGCATATCCTAGCAACGAAATAAGGTAAAGAGCCGGCCTTGTCGCAGTTTTAATCGTTTCCAGTCCAACTCCGAACGATTTGTCGAAAGACCCGGTCGGCACATAAGGAATGGGTTTATTGGCCATCAGATCCTTCCATAGTCGGACCACAACGCTCTAGGACGCTCTTCCCCGTCAATCGCTCTTCGATGGTCGCCGTGATCGTAAACAACAGGTCAATCGATTCCTTCGTGTAGTTCGTCGGCTGATCGATGATGTCACGCAATACAGGCGCGGAGAAGTATTCGAAAAGCGCATCGCACTCCACAGCCTGACGCCGCAAATAGGCAGTCGTCACCGGATCGTGATCGTAACCTTTTGGCGATCCCACAACCGTCTGGAGTCGTCTACGTAGATCGGTATCGTCCTGCAAAAACGCCAGAGCTTTACGAAACGTCTTGAAACGGCTCGACGTCACCGCCGCTCCTGTTCCCGCGTGCTCGATAGCGGCCGCGGCCGGAGATAGCTGCATGAGAAATTCGCGATACAAGCCGTAATAGGATTTCTGCTCATCCGGACAGCGCATGGCAAAATCAAAGAACTCGAATGCTGAGTAGGGAGTTGCGCTCCCAAAGAAGCATCGGTTTCGGTCTTCGCCTTCGGTGAGCCACTTGAAGATCCTCTCGTAAGTCACAAAATGGATATATCTTCCGAGCCAGCCGTGCTCCGGATACGAACGGATATGTGCGCTCAGCTCGTCGACTATGTCCGCTGTATCGAGAGCCGTTAGCGCACTCACCGTATCCAACGAAAACTTAGGATCATGCGTAGTAACATGGTTTATCAGTTGCTCGGCGCCGGCAATTTCGATGGAAGGCCGCCGGTCCGGCAGTATCCGGTCACCAATCTCCCCCGAAACCAAAATTACGTCGGATCCCCATGATTTCCTGATCCGACTCAGAAAATTCAGCAGGAAAGACAAGTAAAGAGGGTTCAGGCCGTTCTTCATCTGCAACAGCTTGAGCGTATCTTGAGCTGTCGGAGATTCCAGTGAAAAAAGCCGCCACTCAACCTGAAACAAATCTGCGATCCTTCGCGCCACCGGGACATCGGCTGCCGCATTTCCGTTAGAGTCGAGAAAGGTCGCAGCACGGTAGGCTATTCCAGTCTTATGATTACAAGCGGCGATGGCTCGTGAATCAAAACCTCCGCTTAGGGAGACAACGGTTTTCGCATCCGGCAAGGCACGCGCAGCGCATGATTGTGAAAACAATACGGCCAGTTGTGCCGCGTTCTCCTTAACAGTCCGGTGCTCATTGGTTTTAAGTTCGCAGTTGAAGTGATAAAGACGATCGATCGTAATCCGCGTCGGGTTTCTGGCGATTCTGATAGAGGTCGCCGGCGGCAGTCGAAAGACATTCTCCAGCAAGGTTCTCTCGCCTAGCGGATAGCCGATGAGCAGATGCTGCGCCAGGGCCATCCTGTCGAACCTTTTGAGGTCCATGAGATCAGCAATGAATCGCAATTCCCGCGAAAGGATGAACCTTTGGGAGGTTTGCCAGTAATACAACGGCAAACGGCCGAAAATATCGTTGATGATGAAAATGTCTTCCGTATTCTTGTGGAACAGCAACGCAACAAAATCACCGTCAGCGTCGCGTAACCAATCCACCAATCGCTCTTGCGCACCGCCACTCACCCTGAATACCAAGTCTGCAAGCTCACCAAGCGCCTTCTCTTCAGTAGTCGGCTTTCTCCCATAACACCGCCCTTCCAGATAAATGATAACGTCGTCCAAATCGAAGTACCGGATCGGATACTCTCCGTAGGCGGTGTAGCCTAGGTAATGACAATCATCGTTCAACCACTCATGTCGTTCGTATTGCTCGTCGTGCTTCAATGATTCCATCGTCTTCAGAATGGGAACCGACTCACGACGGAGGCCACCCTTCAGGTCACAAATGAAACTCAGGCCGGGCATGATCAATTCTCCTGAGATAGGAGACTCGCAGTTGCCCCGGCGCTCATCAGTTTGTTGTACAGACGGTCATAAGCATTCACGTGTCGCTCCCAATCAAAATCCCTTTGCACCCGGTCTCGTGCAGCTTGCCCCATCCGAGTAGCTCTTTCGGGATGATCAAGTAAAAATGCTATCGCGTTGGCCAGCGCTTCGGGATTTTCTTTGTCGACCAGGAATCCCGTCTCGTGGTCAATGACAACTTCAGGAAGGCCCCCCACACGGGTCCCGGCGACCGGACGAGCCATCTGGGCCGCCTGTAACGCCACCATCGGAAGCGATTCGGCACGAGACGGCATGACCACCACTGTAGCTGTGTTGATTAACCCCGGGACATTTTCTGGAGCAACCCATCCTAGGAACTGAATGGTGTCTTTTAGTCCCATCTCGACGGCCTGGTTTTCCAGCCGCCTCCGTTCAGGTCCGTCTCCAGCGATGACCAAACGTAAATCGGGGAGCCGATTCACAATGCAAGCGAACGCAGTCAAAGCCAAATCAAAACCTTTTTCTTTAGAAAGTCGACCGATGCAAAGAAGCCGTTGTGATTGAGTGGGTAGAGGCGCAGGGACAACGAGGGTTTCAGCGACAGCGTTATAAATGACGGATGAATGAGGGACTATCTCGGGCGCCAGTCGCTGTCCTTTCTCGAGAATCGCATTCGAGCACCCAACTACCCAAGCAGCGCTCTGTAGAGTACGTTTTACGATCGCATCGGCTTCCTTTACCCATTCTCCATGCAATGTAACCAGCAAAGGCGCGGGATGGGCACTAGCTGTCACGAGGTGAAAAAAATCATCGCGCCCGGGGCCGTTGATGTGAATCAGATCGGGCGCGAAACGCCGCTTGAGTTCAGCCACCTGCTGCCGTACTTCCACAAGCTCGTCGATGTTGGCCAGCGATTGCCAAAAAGGAAACCGATGAACGGGAATTCCTTTCCGCGTCGCACTTGAGGGTAGGCTTCGATCACCCTGGGACGCAGTGACGACGTACTCATAGCCGCGTGCGCGCATCGCCGGCAAGAATTGAGCAGCGAGCACTCCGATGCCTCCTATCTGAGGCAAAAAAGCGCTTGACCAGAACAAGACACGCATCGGCCTGTTCCTATTGCTTGCTTATGCCGTCGTTGCGACGCGGCCTGATTTCGATCTTCCTACCGACCAAAGCCGAACCGGTCGGAGGAAGCGGGCAGTTCTGACACAACGCGTAGTTTTGCCGCTGGCCTGCAATCAGCTCGGTAATGATCCGGACGTGGCGTTCGGAAAACCAAAGCTCTTCCAAGGAGTGTTTGTGCACATTGCCTAGTTTGAATGCCCCGTAATTATCCTCGCAGCAGTGACACATTTCACCATCGTGCTGAATCAGCAGCCGGATTAACGGCCGGTGACAGGGCGCGTGGGCGAAGGTGACATCAGGCGTGGACATGCGAGAATCCGAAGGTACCAGAGCCCGGGGAATGCCGATGCCGTGGCTCGCTCTGGCTGAAGAGAGACCGATAGGGCTAAACTCCAGGTTGGCCCCCGCCAGTCTCCTCTGCCAGTAGCGCTTGGCGACTTCAAGCTCTTCGTTTGTTTTGTAGTCGTAGAGTCCCACCACGATAAGCCCATAGACTTGCTTGACCTCCGCGCATAACACATCGTCGTGTCTTAGCACGTCGCCGTTCGTGTGCAGGTAGGGCTTCATGCCGCGTCGTCTGGCTTCCCGGGCCAGCATGATGTTTCGTTTATCGAGCAGAGGCTCGGAATAATGGTAAAAAGCCACGCGTCCTTGGAATCCCATCGCCCGCGCCTGATCAAGGAGGTCAATTATTTTCTCTATCGGCATCTCATTGAAGACGGGCGCGCCGTCGGCATCCAGGTATTTTCCAGAACGATCGTAGGTGCGCGGGCAAAACCAGCACGACCGGTTGCAGTTCGATTGTGATTCAATTTGGAGACGCTCAAACAGGGGAATCTTGTTGTTGAAAACCGCCATAGCGACAGAGGACATGATGAACCTCCTCGAATGACTCCAGGCCATGTCCTGGATATCGAGCCGTTACAGTCTCGTGGGGACCGGAAGACCCTAGTCGTTCGCCTTCAGGATGATGGATAACCTTTCAGCTGCATCCAGCTGCGGATCAGGCTATGCGCTGTCGCATGCATTGTGTTCTCCGGATGATATGGACCGTCGTGGAACGTTACCAGCAACGATTTCCGTGACCTTTCTTGGGGACAGGCAAGAGGTGAAACGCCGTGCCAGGAGTTCCTGGATTTCATAAGAAACACGAGCCGGTTCGGCAGGAACGCGAAAGTACGCCGGCGACGCATAAATTCGAAAGGCATCTCGAGGTTCCGCCAATTGTTCCTGAGCGCAGCGATCTTAGGTTCATAGATTTCAGTGCCGCCGCCGTAGCTTTCCCGCCAATCAGATTCCGCGAAGTAGAAAACAAAGGAGAAAAGCTTGCAGGGATTGTCAGTGTGGGGCGGTATCCATCCGCTTGAAGTCAAACGCGAAAACTTGAAAGTGACTCGGATCGGTTTGCGCTCTCTCCTTTCCGTCGCACCGGACCAGCCGTTTACGTAATACCACTCTGGCTGATCGGTGCGGTCGGGGTCGCGGCTGATCGCGGGTGTAACAAATTTTCTTAGATCTTGCAGGAATGTGGCTGACGTGAAAAACCTCAGCAGGTTTTTGCATAACGGGCTTGCTCGCCAAAAATCCGTCAATCTCGAATGGTCACTGCCAAGTGTGTTTTCGGCACTATAATTGATACGGAGGGTTTCCTTGGGGAAACTCTGCAGCAAAGACCGGTAAAGCTCGTCGGGTAGATAATTGTCAATACAGCCATGGAAAAATGGATACTCGTAAGCGGCAACGTCTCTATGACTAAGAAGGAGTGAACTGTAGTCAGCTTCATCGCGCGCGCCTACGAGCTTTTTAGCTTCCATAACCGTTTTCAAAAATACGAGCGCGGTTGGCCACTCACGGCTGTAGCTGAGGCTGCCAGCACAGCAGCTTTCGGGTGTGGGAAAGATCGTAAGGCGCGGTCGGTTGCGCAGAAACACCGTAAACCACGTGGAATCCTCTAAATTGCGCCTCGACACAACGCCGCAGAAGCCGCCGAATATCCTGCACGCCGATCCAGCGGGTCCGGCGCTCGTCTTCTGGAGGGAACGGCAGAAAAGAGCCGATTCGGACAGCTACGAACGTTTCTAACTGACTCCGATCGACCGCCATGCGACCGCTGATTTCGCCAAAAGCTTTCGCGACTCCGTACGCGTTGATCGGGCGGGGCGGCGCGTCCGAGCCGATCTTCGGTCCATCAGGCAGGTAGCAAGCAGGCGCCAATTCACGTTCAGTTCCTTTGACTGCCCAGTTGGAGCTGGCAAATACCACGCGCGAAACGTGGTGGCGTATCGCTGCTTCCATGACATTTAGAGTGATTTGCATGTTATTAAAAAGCCGTTGCTGCTCGGGTACCGCCCGACGTTGATCTACGGCGAGATGAAGGACAACGTCGGCGCCCTCAAACACTTCCATCCAGCGCGGGTATTCGGACACCCTCATCCAGCGTAGCCAGCGCATCCAAGAGTAACTCTTTGAGAGGTCGGCAATCAGAGACATGCGACCGGCCACCGGGCGCCGATCCACGAGACAGAGGTCGTGGCTGTCGAAGAGCTCCTCGACTATTTGGCCGCCGATTTCTCCGGCAGCGCCGGTGATAATCACGCGCATGCAGGCTAACGCAGCTGACGCCTCTTCTCATCCAGTCGAGCCTTTAAAAGCGGCAGCAACGGTTCGTACATGCTAGCCGGTTGACCGTCCAAAATTTCGCCCTGTTCGTCGATCCCCCAAAAAAACCGCACGTTCGCGCGAAATTCCCCGCGCTGCGCTTCGGTCATACGATGGGAATGGATCTCATAGAAGCGACGAATCCCGGCGCGCATCGCGTCTCCTTTCACAGTGCACAACTTTGGCCCCCTGTGTTGGTGAAAGCGCACGAGCCTTTCAGGCAAGCGTCGGTATTTGACTCCTTGGTAGAGACTCAGACGAATGCCAAAGTCCCGATCGTTACAGGCCGGTAGCGATTCGTCGAAACCGCCGACTTCACAATACAAGGCGCGCCGTAGGATAACGTTCGAACCGCCCAATCCCGGGTTGCGTATCAAAAAAATCTCGGGCTGAAGGTTATCAGGCGCCGCCTTGCCGGGGCGGTCAATCCCATCGTCGAACCGGCACAACAGGTCTGCGCACATGGCGTCGAGTTTCCTAGAACTGAATGCGTGAACCGCCTGAGCGAGATACGAAGGCAGCCATTCGTCATCATCGTCGAGAAAGGCCAGCAGATCCCCTGTCGCGAGCGCCGCTCCCGTGTTCCGCGCGCCGCTTGCCCCCTTTGCGCGCGAGTTGGCGACCACGTGGGCGCCACGCAACCCGGACCTTTGCAATACTTGGAAAGTGCTATCGTTGCAAACTACGTCGGCATCGTCCACAACGATGACTTCCTGAGGGGCAAACTCTTGCGCGGCGATGGAGCGTAGAGCGCGCTCCAACAAGTCCGGCCGATTGCAAGTCGGAACAATGGCGGTCACACGAATCATGGTCGAACTCCTCAAGGACGTAACCGGTCAAGGGCTGCTAGCAAATTACTTTTATCCATGTCGTCCTCGCCGTTGGTAGTCGCGCCACTCCTTCAAAATGGGCAAAAAATTGTCAAACACTTCCGCGCGCCCTCTTCTCGTAAAACTCTCCACATTAAAACGCCGATACATGAGTATATCGGCCAAGACCTCAATCACTGCGCCTCGCCCGGCAGCGCGCAAGAACCAGGTCATGTTCTCCAATCCCCTAGTGCCGTCGTCAAAATTGCCGAATCGCTCAAAAACCGCCCGCCGCACCAGAAGGGTACTGATGCTCCAAGCGGACTGCGGCTGAGAAAGAAATTGACCCTCATAGCGCCGTTCTTCTTCGGCAAGCTCCGGCATCCAAAAGTTCTGGAACCGAGTAAAGCACAGATCAATGACGGGCCGTTCCCGAAGCCGGGCCATCTGTCGCGCAAGCTTTTCCGGGTGCCAGAGATCGTCCACATCGAGAAAAGCAACAAACTCGCCATGCGCCGCGCCAAGGCCCAAATTTTTTGCCGCCCAATATCCCCGGTTCGTTTGTCGGATGTATTTAATACCCTGTCCATAGCTCTGGGCTACCTCGGGCGTTCCATCGGTCGAGCCATCGTCGGCGACGATTATCTCCAGCGGCCCATAGGTCTGAGCCGAAAGGCTGTCCAGTGACTCCCGCAGATATCGTTCGCCGTTGTAGACCGGAATGATGCAACTGATTAGAGTCGAGTTCATAAAGCACTAAATACCATTTGCGAGTTCGGGCCGGTTTCAAATCGTCCCACCGGGCATCCGTTCCGCTATAATGTCTTTCAAGTCCCGTGTCTTCGGCGTTGATAATCTCGCCACTCCTTCAAAATCGGAAAAAATGATCCAAGCGGATTCACTCGCGAGCAATTGGCGGTATGCATTCGACGATACATCAGGATTTCTGGCAAAACCGACACGACCGCGCCTTGCTCCTGCGCGCGCAAGAACCAAATCATGCTTTCGCTCCCGGCAGGGATAGAACCGTCGTCTATAAACTTCCCGAACCTTGCGAAAACCGCGCGACGAGCTAAGACTGTAGAAGTGCTCCAAGCGGACTGCGGTTGGGCTAGCGGAGATCCCCGATAACGTTGCTGTTCGGCGGCAAGCTCTGGGATCCAAAAATTCTGGAAAGCAGTGAAACAAAGATCCATTTCAGGGTTTCCTTCGAATTTGGCAATTTGCTTGACGAGCTTCTCAGGATGCCACAGATCGTCGGCATCGAGGAAAGCGACAAATTCCGTTTGCGCCATGCTCAACCCGCGGTTACGCGCTGCCGCTTCCCCGGCGTTCTCCTGCCAGCAGTACTGAACGTGCCGACCGAATGCTTCTGCGACCCTTGAAGATCCGTCCGTCGAGCCGTCATCAATCACAATGATCTCCAAAGGCCGATATGTTTGCTCCACAACGCTGTTCAGAGTTTCCGCCAGGTATCGCTCGCCGTTATAAACAGGAATAATACAACTGATTATTGGAGACATGTCGCATCTCTAGCTTTCAGCAGCTAACCGGAGCTGGTTGGAAACGGAGAACAGAACAGACTGTCGTCAGGGTAGTCGATTACGACCATTCTGCTTAGATGTTTTCGGGATCGTAACAAACCATTCGGCGAGACGCTGGCGGATGCGATCGTTGTCCGCAGGCTGCCGCGCCTTGATCTCGTGATACCGCCGTACCCATTCATCGTTCAAGCCACCCGACATCTTCTTCAATTTGGGTTTGCCGAGAAATTCTGATCGACCGGAATATGAACAGCTAGATAATCCAATCGCACGTGTGGTCTCCTCGTACCGCACCACGAACTCTTCGTATGATACTTCGAATGGAGTAACCCCGGCTTTAGTAAAATACTGTTGCCAGCCCAGTTCAGAAGCGACGATGCGATGCATCTGAAAATCGATGCGGTTGAAGTTAAATTCCGGCTCTGTCTTCGAACTAGGCTTCTGATCACCGATCCACGCATAATTTCCGGTTTGAAGCGCGATATCGATCGAGACCGCCTGCCTCACTTTATCGCTACGGGTAATCCAGACATAGAAGAGATTGGGAAAAACGGTCGAGATCAATTCCGGGATGCTTCCCCGATTATGGCTTCGATAGTCCGGGAGCTGCCGAAGCAGTTGAATACAGTAAGTCATTTGATGCCACATGATTTTTGCGCCGAAGACGGCGTTGGACGATGTTCCGCGATCCATCAACCAGCGTAAATAGTCGATAGTGGAATCGATGCCGTGCCTTGCCCGCCATATGGCCTCGCTCTCTCGATTAAAATATTTTCCGCCCGTCCGGCGAGACGGGTGTTCCAGAGAGCTTCGCACAGGAGCGAGCTGCCGGAACGCGGCGTCGCGCATACGATGAAACAAGTATGTGCTCTTATCATGGTTAGAGCCTGAACTATCTGCCCGTTCACGACAGCTTCTAGCTGACTGGAATTTCTCTTGATCTTACGATGGCACCAATGACGGACCGTACTTCACTTTGCACTCGCACCGAGCGCGGGTTCCGGCATTGGTTACTTCACATCACAATCCTGCTTGTAATTCTAAGCGCAACCGATTCTTTCCAGGGCTGCGATCTCAGCATGATGACAAACCGATTCGCCCATCAGGTATCCTGAAGATTCGCTTCGTCTCGTCGATCTCCCGTCGTTCGCATGGTTAACGATTTCCTGCAGTCAGTCTGCAGTACAGGTTCTCGTAAGCGTCGATATAACGTTCAAAACTAAAGACCTCTCGTGCCCGTATGCGAGCTGCCTCACCCAATTCAACGGCGATAGCGGGCGCGTTAAGCAGGAGCAGCAATGCCTCCGCCAAGGCGTTTTCGTCTCCGGGAAGCACCAACCATCCGGTCTTCCGATGTAATACGACTTCGGGAAACCCGCCTACTTGCGTGCCCACAACCGGGCGCGCCATCAATGCCGCTTCCAACGCGACCGTTGGAAGTCCCTCGCGGTGTGATGGCATGACTACAATCGTCGCGAGATTAATCAACTCGGCGACTTTCTCCGGCGGCACCCAACCAACAAAGTCAACCGAACGCGCCACCCCCAAAGCCGCTGCCTGCTTTTCTAGAGATAAGCGTGCCGGACCATCACCGGCAATCGTCAAGCGCAACTGCGGGAAATCATCGGCAATCGCCGCGAACGCGGCGATTGCGAGATCGAATCCTTTATCCGGAACCAAGCGCCCCAAGCACAATAACTGTGGGGAATCAACGCGGGCTAAATTCATTGGCGGACTAGTGACCTCCAGCCCGTTGTAGATGACTGAAGAATAGGGATTTATCTCCGGAGCCAGTTGGCGCGCTTCAACCAAAACGGCTGCGGAGACGCAAGCGACCCAATTAGCCATGCGGAGAGTTTTCCTCAACAGACCATCTTGGCTGAGAGCCCCCATCGGCAAAATCGATTGTAGCGTTGTATGTAAAGTAACCAACAAAGGTGTCGGCTGTGCGTTGCCCGTGATCTGATAAAAGAAAAAACTAGGACCCACGGAATTCAAATGGACGAGATCAGGCCCGAAGGAGCGCTTGAGCCTCGCAACCTGCTGGCGTGTCTCCATCAGTTGGTCCAGATTGCCATCGGCAAAAGCGGTCCAAGGAAAAGGATAACGATAGACCGGAATTCCCTGGTACTCTGACTGGCAAGGCAAGTCGGGACTATCCCGGCGCGTCACTACGACGACTTCGTGGCCGCGCTCTCGGAGAGCGCAAAGCAATTTCGTAGAGAGGATTTCAATACCGCCAATGTGAGGCCAGAACAATTCTTGCCAAAGCAAAATCCGCATCGTCATTAGCTCTCAGGGAGAAGAGGACGGGTAAAGGTCCCGGGAGTCGCGGCAGAAGTGACGTTTTCAACGCGCCGGATGGTCGCTCCGGCGCCGTCGATCCAGAGACGATTTTACAATGCGGAGAAATTCTTCGCGACTATCAGAAGCGCGAAGTCGGCTTCGGTTTTCTGAATGGAGGCGGCGACGCGTGAGGACCTGAGGCAACAGCTCCATCACCGCGCCGTGTTCCGCCGCGCGTAAAAACCATTCCGTACTGTCACCATGGGCCAACGCGGTATTGAACAGACCGACTGAATCAAATACAGCGCGCCGTGCGAAGAGTGTTTGCGTAACATATCCAGGCAGCGGCTGAGCAACACGATTGCGCCGATACCTTTCGGCTTCCAAGCGCAGTTCCAGGACCCAGAAGTTCTGTGTGTAGGTCACGCAGTAATCGAGCTCTGGGCGAACCTGAAACCGCGCCATCTGGCGCTCCAACTTCTCGGCGTGCCATAAATCATCGGCATCGAGAAAAGCGATGAATTCACCTGTGGCGGCGCGTATGCCCAGGTTTCGTGCGGCCGCGGGTCCCTGATTGCCCTGTCTCAGATACCGCAGCCGATTCCCGAAAGCCGCGACAATCTTTGGGGTTTCATCGGTGGACCCATCATCGGCAACGATGATCTCCAATGGACGATATGTCTGCGCCAAAATGCTATCTAGCGCTTCCCGCAGATAACGTTCACCGTTAAAGACAGGAACGACGCAACTTACCAATGGCGAGTTCATGGGCATCGAGCTGGTGATCTGCTCACTTGGAAGAATCATTCGGATCCTTCCAAGGCGTATCGCCGAGACCCGGAACCGGCGGGTCCAATGCCAGCAGGTCTCCCATATCCCGATAGATGTTGAGCTTGGGAAGCTCGTAGGGCAATTTGTCGCCATTGGCGGTCGACTGCGCCGGCGCGGCTTTGCCGTTCTCTGACGAAATTACCAGATTCTCTTGAACAAGCTCCTGGATCAGCTCTTGAACATTCGACTCTGCCTGCTGGCGGGAAACGTCGTAATGCTCGGTGACGGCCGCGATTACCTCTTCCAAAGTGTGCCCTGCCTGGAGTAGATCCCAGATAAAGGCGCCCGCTTTATCCATACTGTAATAAACCCCGTTGGCCAGATTGATGATGATGGCCTCGCCATCGATAACTTTCGATGCGACTTCCTCCTCCCGCGGCCGAAAACAATGGTGCAAATTCAACATAAAGACTCCCTTCGTGCGTGATTTTAGAGATCTAAATTTCAGATCGAATCTGTAGATAGTTGAAACGGAATCGAAGAACGGCTTCCCGGTTGCGCTCGAGAGCTTTCAAGCAACAACAAGTAAGAAAATAAGGCGCGTAGATCTCAGTCGATCATCGTACGGTAAAGAGCATCATAGGCATCGACGTAGCGCGCTAAACTGAAAATTTCTCGCGCTCTTAACCGAGCCGCATTGCCCATCAACATTGCTTGTTCAGGATGATCGAGAAGAAAAGCTATAGCGTCGGCCAAGGCGCGGTGATCGTCCTTCGGCACGATCAATCCTGTGTTTCCGTCCATGACTACTTCCGGAAGTCCTCCGACCCGCGTCGCCACAACCGGCCGGGCCATCAATGCCGCCTCCAGCGCGACCAACCCAAATGCTTCTTCCCATCGGGACGGCATAATTACGATGGTCGCTGATTTCATGAACGTGCAAATTCGTCCGGGATCTACCCAACCGACAAATGTCACAGCCTTATCGAGGCCGAGATCCACCGTTTGCCGCTCCAGTTGAGCGCGGGCCGGGCCATCGCCGACGACGCTCATCTGCAGTGCCGGAAAACGCTCCGCCAGCAAAGCCATCGCTGCCAAAGCCATGTCAAAACCCTTATCCCAGACGAGTCGGCCCGCGCATACCAGCCGGGGCCTCTCGAATGAAAGTGGTTCGACCGGAATGTCCGGTAACTCCAACCCGTTATAGATCACCGACGACATCGAACTGATCTCTGGAAACATCCCGCGCGCCTGGGCCAGTAAAGCCTTCGAATTTGCCGTGATCCAGTTCGCAGCAGAGAAAGTCCGCTTGAGCAAGGAGTCGGACGCGAAACTTTGTTTAGGCAATCCGACGCGGAGTGAGACCAACATCGGAGCCGGATAAGCTTGGGCCGTCTGCAGGTGAAAAAAAACGCTTGGATCAGTGACATTGATGTGGATCAGATGCGGTTTAAAAGTTTGCTTAAGCTGGGCGACCTGGCGTTTCGATTCGCTCAAAAGATCTATGTCACGCGTAGCGATAGCTTGCCAAAAATGAAAACGATTTATGGGAATGCCTTCATAGCTATCTACATCAGGAAGATCGCGATCACCATGCGACGTTATCACGGCAAATTCATACCCGCGCTGCCGTAAAATCGGCAGTGTCCTGGCCGCCAGGACCTGGACGCCTCCTATGTAGGGCCAAAACAGTTCGGTCCAGAACAAGATCCTCGCCATCTTCAACCGCCCGGTTTCGGTTGAGGCAGTTGCCGAAAGAGGTTTAGCGTTTTTTGCATTTAGGTAGTTATCTCAGTTCTAAGTAACTCTATCGTCCTTTTCCAACACCCAGAGACGTTGGAAACTTCAGAGAGGTCGCTCTCTCCCCGTCCGGCCGGCGCTGGTCGAGGGATCGTTTCACGATGCGAAGGAATTCATCTCTACTGGCGGCACTACGCCGCCGGGTAAGGTTGGCCCGGTGCATTCGATGATAAAGCAAAACGTCGGGCAACAACTCCATGACAGCTTTTCCATCGGCCAAGCGTAAGAACCAGTCGGTCGCGTCTCCAAACCACAATGTGGTATCGAAGCCGCCCGCGGCCTCGAAGAAGATCCGGCGGGTTAACAGAGTTCCGGTCGTATAGCCGGCCACGACGTTCCCGCGTGGCTGATTGGTCAAGCGCGCAGCTTCTCCCTGCAGCTCCGGAACCCAAAACATTTGCACGTGCGCAATGCACAGATCGAGTTCGGGTCGGGCTTCAAACCGGGCGATCTGCCGCGCGAGTTTTTGCGGATGCCAGAGATCATCCTGATCGAGAAAAGCCACGAACTCACCTCGCGCAGTGCTCACTCCGAGATTCCGGGATGCGGCGGGTCCTTTGTCCGCCTGCTCCAGGTAGAGCAGGCGGTGTTTATATCCGGCCAGCACCCGAGCGGTGCCGTCGGTTGATCCATCATTTACAACGATAACTTCCAGCGGCCGATAGACTTGGGCAAAAATGCTGTCCAACGCCTCGCTCAGATAGCGCTCGCCATTAAAAACCGGCACGATACAACTGATGGAAGGTCCTACCATGGCAAAACCACTTACGGTAAAAAATACACTAATGCGAAGCGCCGAGATTGCTCACTTGGAAGAATCATTCGGATCCTTCCAAGGCGTATCGCCGAGACCCGGAACCGGCGGGTCCAATGCCAGCAGGTCTCCCATATCCCGATAGATGTTGAGCTTGGGAAGCTCGTAGGGCAATTTGTCGCCATTGGCGGTCGACTGGGCCGGCGCGGCTTTGCCGTTCTCTGACGAAATTACCAGATTCTCTTGAACAAGCTCCTGGATCAGCTCTTGAACATTCGACTCTGCCTGCTGGCGGGAAACGTCGTAATGCTCGGTGACGGCCGCGATTACCTCTTCCAAAGTGTGCCCGGCCTGGAGCAGATCCCAGATAAAGGCGCCCGCTTTATCCATACTGTAATAAACCCCGTTGGCCAGATTGATGATGATGGCCTCGCCATCGATAACTTTCGATGCGACTTCCTCCTCCCGCGGCCGAAAACAATGGTGCAAATTCAACATAGCAATCCTCCCAGCTAATTTTTGCCTTGCGATAAATACCCAAACGATCGAAGTGAGCCATAATCCCTATCGTCTAATTTGCCCAAAGCGAAACAGTGATATTGGAAATGATTAAGTGCCTGATTGCGAGTCTAGGTTTTCTTGTCTCGCCGCGTCGTCGACAACAATAATCTCGATAGGACGCTAGGTCTGCGCCAGGATGCTGTCGAGGGCTTCTCGGGGAGCGCTCCCCGTTGAATACCGGCATGATGCAACTGAACAAAAGTGAATTCATGCACGATTGCATTTCGCTGTCGTTTGCAAGATTCGTCCGAGTCCTTCCAAGGGTGGCACCAAGATCCGGAAACGGTGCATCGAGTGCCAGCAGGCCTGCCATTTCTCTATAAATATTGAGCTTAGGAATCTCCTACGGAACTTTTTCCTGCTGGTCAATCGTTTCTAGTAACGAATAGCGCAGGCGTACTCTGAAGGAATGAACAGATTTCCTTGAACTAACCTGTCGACCAGCTCACTTGGCCCAGTCGAGGCATTCGCTCCACCAACTCAGTTTTCCGGCCCTTTCAAGACAAGGCTTATTGCCTCGCTCCGGATAGGTCATGCCTCGATCACTCTCGACGGTTAGCTATTGTTTGTCGCGTTGATGGGGAGTCGGAAAGTTAAGAGGCATCAGGCTCGTCTCGTTCCGACTCCGCCGTCGATCAAGAGACGCTTTGACCACGTCCAAGATCGCATCTTGCATGTCCGGTTTCATTGCACGCGTGCCCAGCTCTACCGAAAGATTATTCTCGTGCATTCGCTGATAAACCAATAAATCAGGCAACAACTCCATGACCACGCGCTGTTCAGCCGCGCGCAAAAACCAATCCATGGGGTCGCCGACGCGCCTTGAAGCGTTGAAGTTGCCAACGGAGTCAAAGACGTTACGCCGCGCCAGGAGTGTCTGTGTAATGTAACCGGGTAAAACCTCCGCTAAACGATGATCCTGAAACCGCTTTCTCTCTGTCTCTAATTGCGGGATCCAAAATCTTTGCAAATGCGTAACACACAGGTCGAGTTCAGGCCGCGCTTCAAAGCGTGCCATCTGACGCTCTAACTTCTCCGGATGCCAGAGATCATCCGAATCGAGGAAAGCTACAAACGCACCGCCTGCTGCACCTAGACCAGAGTTACGCGCCGTTGGCGCCCCTTTATTGTTCTGTCTGAAGTAGCGAATCCGGTCGCCGTACCGAGCTACTAACTCACCTGTGCCATCCGTAGAGCCGTCATCGATGACGATGATCTCGATTGGCCGGTACGTCTGCGCTAAAATGCTGTCGAGCGCCTCTCCCAAATATCGTTCTCCATTAAAGACCGGAATGATGCAGCTAATCAGCGGATTTGCCATAACCCAATACTTTCAATAGTTGCATCTATAGTTGCCAGGTTTTCGGCTGGCCAGCGACCGAATCACGAGACACGTAATGATTGACTTCCACCGGCCTACCATGATGAGTCACGGATTGCGTAGAGGCTTCTAAAAGCTGGACTACCCGCAGACCCGCCTCCCCATCGGTGATTGCGGGTTCGCCATGTTCAATACAATGCAGAAAATGATCGATCTCCGTCCGCAGGGCCTCGGTTATGTCCAATTGCGGCGCCCACATGTCGCCGGTACGGTAGCCGACGAACATCCGATACTTCTCTTCTCCGTTGTTGATTGTAATTCCTTTATCGTAAACCTTGACCTTCTCGCTAGGTTCCAGATCGTCATAGACGATCATCTTAGAACTCGCGCCGATCAGAGTCCGGCGCACCTTAACCGGCGCCAACCAGTTGACGTGAATGTGGCCAATCAGGTGACCATCGAAGAACAAAGTCAAATAGGCCACGTCCTCTGGCTCTCCCGGGATATGGCCCATACCCGTGGCCGATACGGCGGCCGGTTGTAAGTTCAATATATAGTCCATGATCGAGAGATCATGGACGGCTAAGTCCCAAATCACAGAAGCATCGTGCTGGAACAGCCCCAGATTGACGCGCACCGAATCATAGTAGTAGATGTCACCCAGTCCACCGCTTACCACCAGTTCTCTCATCTTGCGCACAGCACCCGTATAAACAAACGTGTGGTCTACCATCAGCACGAGGTTGCGCCGAGAAGCCTCGTCAATGAGTCGGATCGCCTGTTCGGAGTTCTCCGTGAAAGGCTTCTCCACCAACACATGTTTCCCAGCCTGCAGTGCCTGTAAGGCAAGCTCGAAATGAGTCGACAAAGGCGTAGCGATAATGATTGCATCGATAGAGGTGTCCGCAATCAGACGTCGATAATCCGGCGTCGTTTTGACCAAAGGATAGCGAGCTCGAACCTTTTTCAGGCGCTCGCTCTGCAAGTCGCTCACCATGACCACACTCGACGCCGACGACTCGTCGAAATTGCGCACAAGGTTTGGTCCCCAGTAGCCGTAGCCAATCACAGCCACGCGGATCATGGTTTCGCTTTCATCTACGCGAATCTCCCGCTACTCTCGCAGGTATGCCTGCGACAACCGATTGGTCGGGAACATCGCGCGTCACCACCGCACCGGCAGCGATCAATGCATTTTTTCCGATTGTCACGTTGCACATTATCAATGCCCCGCTCCCAATACTCGCACCCTGCATGACCCGTGTGGGTTTGAGGTCCCAATCTGCTTCAGTCTGTAATTGCCCATCCGTAGTAGCCCGGGGATAGCGATCGTTGATGAAAATCACTCCATGACCAATAAAAACCTCGTCCTCAATCGTCACACCTTCACAGATAAAAGAATGGGACGAGATCTTGCATCGACTCCCAATAACAACGTTCTTCTGGATTTCAACGAACGGCCCGATCTTGGTTTCATCCCCGATGCGGCAGCCGTATAGATTAACCAGGTCAGGATGAGAAATCGCGACTTTCTCGCCTAACTGGACGTCGGCGTTTATGGGCATGCGAGACTTCTTGTTTGCCGACTAATTCTCTTTTTGAACAGACAGAGACGATTCAAGACTGGGCCGCCATGTGACGCCTTCGACGGTCCAATGTTGCTTTTACGAGTTCCACGTATTCCTGTCGACTGGCAGAAGCCATGCGCCGACTGAGGTTGCTCTGGTGGATTCGGCGATAGACCAACGCGTCCGGCAGTATGTCGATGACAGCTCCGTGTTCGATGACGCGGAGAAACCAATCCGTCGAATCTGCATGCCGCAACGCGCTGTTAAAGTGGCCCACTTTATCGAACAGAGCGCGGCGTGCCAAGAGAGTCTGTGGCACATAACCAGGCAGGGGTTTCGAGATGCGATGATTCCGAAAGCGCTCGGCTTCTTCATGGAGCTCCGGGATCCAAAAATTCTGCACGTGTGTGACGCTCACGTCGACTTGAGGGCAGGCCTGAAAACGAGTCATCTGCAGCTCCAACTTGTCGGGATGCCACAGATCGTCTGCCCCCAAAAAAGCCATGAAGACACCCTGCGCGTTCCTAAGCCCCAAGTTGCATGCCGCCGCCGTTCCGGCATTAGGCTGAAACAAGTGTCGAACCTGATCGCCATAACTCGCCACGACCGAGGCGGTCCCGTCCGTCGAGCCATCGTCGGCCACGAGTATCTCCAAAGGCCGGTACGTCTGCGCCAGAATACTATCCAGCGTCTCGGGCAAATACTTTTCGCCGTTGTAAACTGGCACGATGCAGCTGATCAAAGATGATCCCATGAAGTAGTTCTCCGTCGTCAATGCTTCTATCCGCAGGCATCGAACTTAAAGCGCTGGGCGATCTTGTTGAGTGGACGCAAGCCGGCACGCACTGCGTTACGCTCTCTGCCCCTCAGAGCGCTTAGTTCCTTATCTCTCCGGCTGTTGCCGTTGCGAATCTCGCCACGCCTTCAATGACAGGAAAAAATCACCAAGATCTCTCTTCGTTGCTTGCGCCGGCACGAATGGCGGCGACGTGTATTTCTCACAGAAGTACGGACAGTAAAAACTGTCGCAGGGTTTGGGCGCGCTAAGAAGCGCGACATTCCTTAGAAGGATATTGCCAAGTTGCATCGCCGACCCACAACGGACCACCGCTCCATCCGGTTCGATGCGGACAAAGTTGTGTCCCGAACCACAGAGCTTACCGCGGTAAATCCGAGGACTATCCAGGAAGCGGTCGTCATCCAACATGTTGATCGTCGCTGTTTCACCCATCACAGCTTTGACTGCAGCATAGTTCTCCCTTGCCTTTGTTAAATATTCACGCAGGAGGGACTTCTCCTCACCAGAGTACGCACCCGGGTAGATCTTCCCTTGGAATCGGTCGCGCATAACTTTAGGAATGAGAGATAATCCATGGGACTCGAAGTACCTCGATATTTCAGGAAAGTTCCTCACCATGAGAGGAGTCATCACCAAGGAGACAAACACATGAAATCGGTGCATATGGAGCTTCTGCACACGAGTTATGAAAGCCGCAAGCGATCTCTGCTTTGGCCTCTCGTCATAGTGCACGGCGGCATTGATAAAATGGACTCGTTCCGGATCGATTGACTCCCCGAAGGTTTCTATGCAGCGGTGCGACAGGTTGGAATTAATTGACAAGTAATGACGCCGACTGAGTTTTTCGCACAGATCAACGAAGCCCGGATAAATGGAAGGTTCGCCTCCGCTTATGTGCAGTAGCCAGGTCTTTTCGGTTGCCGCGAATCCTTCCGCCCACTGAGCATTCGTGCCATGGGTGGTTAACTTGGTGGCCAACTCAGGAAGCGGAACAAAGCAGTAGGCACAACGGAAATTGCAGGTCGTCAACAGAATCCAATCCGCCTCCACGTCGTATTTAAGATCCATGGCGTTGTCCTGCGGCGTCCGTATGTCCTGCAAAGGTTGCCTGTTCTTTTTTTTCACACCAGGGCATAGTTTATAACTTCAAGGCAGCAGGTCCGTTGGATTCTGACGGCGGCGAGAAACACCAACGATGTAACTTACCAATGGCGAGTTCATGGGCATCGAGCTGGCGATCTGCTCACTTGGAAGAATCATTCGGATCCTTCCAAGGCGTATCGCCGAGACCCGGAACCGGCGGGTCCAATGCCAGCAGGTCTCCCATATCCCGATAGATGTTGAGCTTGGGAAGCTCGTAGGGCAATTTGTCGCCATTGGCGGTCGACTGGGCCGGCGCGGCTTTGCCGTTCTCTGACGAAATTACCAGATTCTCTTGAACAAGCTCCTGGATCAGCTCTTGAACATTCGACTCTGCCTGCTGGCGGGAAACGTCGTAATGCTCGGTGACGGCCGCGATTACCTCTTCCAAAGTGTGCCCTGCCTGGAGTAGATCCCAGATAAAGGCGCCCGCTTTATCCATACTGTAATAAACCCCGTTGGCTAGATTGATGATGATGGCCTCGCCATCGATAACTTTCGATGCGACTTCCTCCTCCCGCGGCCGAAAACAATGGTGCAAATTCAACATAAAGACTCCCTTCGTGCGTGATTTTAGAGATCTAAATTTCAGATCGAATCTGTAGATAGCTGAACGGAATCGAAGAATAAAGTCTTTCAGTTCTTGTGATCAAGCCGGCGGCGATCGAGCGACGCCTTAACGACATGCAATATCGAATCTTGCATTTGCGGGGTCATACGACGAGTGCCCGCCTGCATAGACATGTTATGGTCGTGCATCCGTCGATCAACTAGTACATCGGTAAGCAATTCAGTTACTAGTCCCCGCTCTCCGGCGCGTAGAAACCAGTCGGTCGGATCGCCGACCTGCAAAGACTCGTCAAACATTCCGACCCTGTCGAAAGCAGACCTTCGGGCCAAAAGAGTCTGTGTGACGTAACCAGGCACCGGCTCGGAGAGCCGGTGCCCTTTGAACCGGTTTTCTTCACCCTTCAGTTCCGCAATCCAAAAATTCTGCAAGTACGTGACACATAGTTCGAGTTCCGGACGCACATCGAATCGCCGCATTTGCCGTTCCAACTTCTCGGCGCGCCAGAGATCGTCGGCATCGAGAAAAGCTACAAACTCGCCGCCGCAAAGGCTCAGCCCAAGATTACGCGAGCTTGGCGCTCCGGCGTTATCTTGTCTTACATAGCGAATTCGTTCTTCGTAACCAGCCGCGACCCCTGGCGTATTGTCGGTCGACCCGTCATCGACAACGATAATCTCGATCGGCCGGTAGGTTTGCGCCAGAATACTCTCAAGAGCCTCGCCCAAATATCTCTCGCCATTGAAAACCGGAACGATGCAACTGACCAAGGACGGCTTCATTCTGAATGACTCGTTTCCACGGTGGGACACAAATCGAGCAACTCCAAACACCGCAGCATAGCTCGACCATTGTGGTATGGCCCTTTCCAGGGTCCGGCTTTCATCCCTGAGGGTCTTCCATTGCGATCGATCGTCTCGTGCCATTCGTCGTGTTGCCAGTCTACCTGGTGCTGCACGATCCAGTCGAGAACAAGCGAGAAACAATCCCAATAGAGCCGCTCTCGAGTAACCCTGTACATCTCAAGAGCAGCGACCAGGCTCTCGGCCTGAACCCACCATATCTTTTCGCGCCGGTCAGCCGGCGAATTAAAAAAACCGGAATCATAGAAACCGCCGTTTTTTCGATCAAGCCCGTAATGAAGCGCGTACTCAAAGAGGCTCCGGTAAAGATCCAACAACAGATTTTCCGCAATCCCCGCGGTTTGACAGGCTTTCATCAAAAGCCAAATATTCTCGAGATCATGTCCGTACGAAATCCGCTGGTGGGCAGGCCCGGTAAGGGGTTGCCAATTTTCCAGGTATCGATCGGTGCAGGCGGCAATATCCTTTCTCACGACGGAGTTACTATTGATGAGAATCAGCTCCATCAGTCGCTCGCGCGCTAGCGCGTCCTCAGTGAAGCTATAAAAGCTCGTTATCGACTCCAGCAAATGGAGATGCGTATTCATACGTTTGATCGGAACTCGATCATGCCCGTTCGCCATCCGGCTCGCGGACAGCGGCGTCCAGTCGCGTCGTAAGATGTCTCGATAGCCGCCGTAGCGCTTGTCGTGCGCTTTGGTTTCGATCAATCCAAAAAGCTCTTTGGCTGCATCTTTCGCGGATGGATCGCCCGACGCGATGGCGTACTCTGTCAATGCATAGAGCGCGAAGGCCTGGCCATAAATCTGCTTTTCGGGCCTGACGGCGCTGTATCCCGACGAACCGACTTCCCAGTAAAATCCGCCGAACTCGCGATCCCACATTCTAACTCTTAGAAACTCATAACCATGACGAGCTGCGGCGAGATGATCAGGAACGCTGTAGATTGAATTAACCAATCGCGAAAAAAACCAAAGAGTCCTGGCCTGCGTGACCAGACATTTAGTTGCCGGCCCTTTCCATGTTCCTGCCGCATCATGATTCAGCCGGTAGCCGCCGTCGCTGGTGTCGATAATTCCCGGATACCAGAAGGGAATAATATTTTGCTTAAGAATTCGCTCGAGACTGTTGCGAGCCTCACGGAAAGTCCGATCAGCGGGGGAAGATACCTCCCGGTTTATGCCGCGATCGGAAAAGAAAGATCTTTGCGACTGTTTTTGAAGCGTGAAACGACTCAGTAAGGACAGAGCAGTTTTTACAAGCTTCATTCATCCAGGGCGCTCTGGCGCGGTTGCCAGGAGAGAAAATTACACGTGTAGGATAAATCATAAGGCGCGGTCGGCTGGCCCGAAACACCGTATCCGACATGAAATCCCTCCAAGGATGTTTCGACGCAGCGACGCAGCAAAGCACGGAGGTCCTGAACACCGATCCAGAGAGCGCAGAGCCTCTCATCGCTCTTATTGGGTTGGCGGTCGTAGGCGCCAATTCTTACGGCCACGAATGAACGTAACTGCCCCTGATCCACGAACATTCGTCCAGCAAGTTCACCAAGGGCTTTGGAGATACCGTAAGGGCCGAGAGGCTGCGGCGAATCGGCAGAGCTAATCTTGGGACCGCCCGGCTGGTAACATGCCGGCGCCAATGATTGCTCAAGCGATCTGACCGCCCAATTGGAACTGGCGAAGATCACGCGAGGCACTTGATATCGCGCCGCAGCTTCAAGGACGTTCCATGTAGCCCTTATGTTATTAACGTATACCGAATCCCATGGCGCATCGTTGCGGACATCTGCCGCCAAGTGGAGCACGACATCAACCCCGCGAAACAAATCGATCCAGGCCGAGCGTCCAAAGCGCCGCCAGGCGCGCTTCAACGGACCGTCATAACGCCGAGAAAGGTCGGCAACAACCGACTTTCGCCAAGGCAGGCGCACACGGTCTATGAGACAAAGCTCATAAACTCCAGAGAGCTCCTCTACCATCTGAATTCCGATTCGACCGGCTGCTCCCGTTATAACAACGCGCATAATGCTTATTCTTCACAACCCGAGTCAGGTTTCACGATTGGCGAGCACCTGACGCGGAGACCACGAGAGCGCCTGACGTGTATGCGAGAGATCATAAGGCGCCGTTGTTTGCGTCGATACGCCGTAAACCACGTGGAAGCCTTTGATGTCGGCCTCCACGCAACGTCTGAAGAGGCTCCTGATATCGTCTACACCGATCCAACGGACCCGCACAATCTCATCCTGGGAAGGATGGGGTGCATAGTTGCCTATGCGCACTGCTACGAACGTTTCCAATTTCTCTTCGTCGACGCACATCCTGCCGGCAAGCTCGCCAAACGACTTCGATAGACCATACGCCGTCATTGGAAATGGAGGCGCGTCAGAACCGATCTTCGGCCCGTCGGGTTGATAGCAGCCGGGCGCCAATTTTTGTTCAAGGGCTTTAACCGCCCAATTGGAGCTCGCGAACACAACACGAGGCACCCCATACCGGGCGGCAGTCTGGATAACGTTCCAGGTTCCTTCGATATTGTTCGGAAGGATTTTTGCCCAAGGAGCCGCGGGGTCGATGTCGGCGGCAAGATGGACGACCACCTGAGCCCCCTTAAACGCCTCGCTCCAATGAGTGGATTTTGGTTTGAGCCAACTCCGCCACCCTCCGGGAGGAACGGATAAATCGCCGATTATGGATCTTCGACCGCTTATAGGACGGATGTCGATAAGGCACAGCTCATGAGAGCGGGACAGTTCCTCAACCAACTGGCTGCCGATGCGGCCAGCGGCGCCGGTGATCACGACACGCATATTAGCCGAATACCAAGACGGAAATAAAAGAGAAAGCTTCGGACTTAACAGAGTAAATCATCGCTTCGATCATAACCTCTGGTGCCACACATCTTTTCGCTCTTCGACCGAGTTTCGACGAGGGTCAGCGGCAGTATCCCGATAGAGATGTTGGTAAGTGATCGCTGACGTTATCACTACGTAAATAGCGCACGAAAGCATCAACGCGCCGGCACGCCACCGGTGGTTACGCAGCGACTGCGCAGTCAGCGCGAGTTCGGCCATCAAGAACGAAGAAAACATTAGGCATTGCATCATAACAAAACTCGCGGCAAACGCGTCACGGATCAGAACCACGTAAACGAAGTAAGTGGAGGAAACCAGAAAGAAAAGAGTGTTGGGATCATTTCGGCGCTTCAACCACATCCACGCCGAAGCTAAAACAGAAAAAGTCATGCCGGTACTCAGCATTTTGAAGCCTACTTCTTCCCAGTCGGAGTATCTGTGTTGTATACCTACGCTTTTTAGCAACGCGCGCATGCTGGCGAACCCGTCAATGCCGTTGATCAGCAAGAACGGCAATGACATTCCAAGCCCGACCAGGCAAAGATCCCGCAAGCGCACTCTGGACAGTAGGTAAACCGCGAATCCCACACAAAAAACGGCTACCTGGTTCAGGCCGGCGGCGGCGAGTGGCTGATCGCCAAGCCCTCGAGCGCGCTGTACCGCGCGATCGGGGCAGAGCCCGGCCCCGAGGTGATCGTCCCGCCGGGATAGGAAGGGCTCCGCGGAGGGCTTAGGGTCCGCGTCACGAGCTTCGGAACGAGGAGAGGTCGCAATGAATGATGCCGGCGCCTACGTCTACCGACCCGGGGAGGCTGAGGTTGGCGGTGGTTCGAGAAACACACCACCCGCTTCCTCGCCACAGGGGAGCAAACGCAACGGTCGTTCTGCCTCGTCGACGAGCAGGCCGGTCGCGGCGAGAGCGTCCCACTTCACCGCCACCCCGACGACATGGAGTCCTTCTACGTCCTGGAGGGTGAGCTGACGCTGTTCATCGGCGATCAGCCGGGGGTACTCGCTCCAGGAGGCTCCGTTGCCCACGTCCCCGGGGGAGCCGTGCACGGCTTCCGGGTCGAGTCGGACAAGGCGCGCTATCTCATCCTCACGACCCCCCGCCACGGCGAGTTCTACCGCGCGATCACCCTCGCGTCGCGGGAGGGCGGCCTCCCGCCACTCGAGTCGGTCGAGGGGTCGGTGATCAAACAGGCCGGCAAGGACTACGGCGTCGAGTTCGTCGGGCCGCTGCCCGATCGAGGCGACTAACGGCTGGCGCGGAGGATGCGGAAGGAGTTGCGGCCCTGGATCAGGGTCACGTAGGCACGCTCGGCGTCGAGCGCGGTCGACCACAGGGTGCCGCTCGACCGCGACCGGGGGGTGCCAAGCTGCGGGCTCCCCCGCCGAAGCGCTTGAGCACGAGGTACTGGCGCTTGCGGGTGACCTTGACGAACAGCATGTGGTCGTGCCGATCGTCGGTGAGTGCAGCGAGGCGAACCGCGAGGAGACGACGGGGTGGCCCCGGCCCGAGCGCAGCCCCCTGCGGACGATCGCGTTGCGCGAGCGCGAGGCGGAGGCGAAGGCGACCTTGGCGCCGTCGACGCTCGGCGGGCCGAACCGCTCGCCGCCCCCGGCGCGCGCGATCGTCTTCGCCTTGTTCGGCGAGAGCAGGTCGTCGATCTTGCGGGCCCGGATCTGGCGGCGCCTTCGCCGGTGCGACCGCCGGCAACCCAGCGGCCGCTGATCGCAACCGCGTTCGCGTCCTCGGCCTGAAGGTGGGTGAGCGGCGCCAGCGTCTCGCCGTCGAGGACGTCGATACCGCCGCCGGCCCGCACGGCGATGTACGGCCCCCCGATCGCCGGGTCCTTGCCGGGGAGCATCGTCGTCTCGCCCCCTCGGCGGAGCACGCCGGTGCGGTCGGCGCGCTGGAACACGAGGCCATGCCCTGACCCCGGATCAGCCGCGTGCTTGACGGCGGTCTGCACGGCGAAGGCGTTCTGGCTTCCGGCCAGTGCCGCCGCCGCGAGCGCGAGCGCGAGCGCGTCGCCGATCCGCAGACCGCGGTACAGCCCGGGCCTGTCGGCCATCAGCTCCGTCACCCCGGCGCGCGGCGGCGGTGCCCGCGAACGGAGCCAGGGCGACGATCGGGACCGCCCGGCCGAGGCCGAAGGCGAGGCCGATCCCGGCGCCGATCGCCGGATCGCCGACCGCGAAGGAGATCGCGGCCACCGCCCAGACTCCGAAGGTGAGGACGAAGGTGGTGAACCCCAGTCCCAGCAGCCCCCCGTAGAGCGCCGCCGCCACGGGCATCGGCATGGTCCAGACCGAGTGCTCGGGGAGCTGGCGGCGGATCTGCGGGACCAGCGCCGCGCCTGCGCCTCGAGCACCGCCGCGCCGATCGCGATCGCGGCCGCCAGCAGGTACGCCGCGAGCCGCTGGTCGGTGCCGTGGACCGCGCCGCCGAT